>NZ_JAFCTZ010000001.1:0-1234427 GCF_049896285.1 Pseudomonas sp. DWP3-1-2
AACGGCCAGCCGCTGCTCAACCGCGACGACAACGACGTGGAAATCGCCTACCGCTACGACGCGCTAGGCCGGGTCACCGAAGAAACCGTGGCCCCCAACGATCCGCAGTTCAGCGCCACCCGCCATTACGCCTACGTGCTCAGCGCCCGTGACGACCAGCAGGCCGAACAGACCGTCACCAACGTCAAGGGCATCAAGACCCGCACGCTAATGGACGGCGCCAACCGGGTGATCGAGGAACAGCGCCAGGGTGCCGACGAAAAACAGCCCGAGGCATACCGACACACCTACCGCGCCCGGTACGACAGCCGGGGCCTGCTGATTGAGGACACGGCGTCCGACTGGCTGCCGATGGCCGGAACCCTGCAGGAACTGCCGTTGACCACCACCTACCAATACGATGACTGGGGCGAGCAACGCAGCGTGACCGGGCCGGATGGCATCGAGCACCACAAGGTTGAAGATCCGGTCAAACGCACCACTACCGAGTGGCAGACGGGCATGGGCAAAACGGTCACCCGCAATAACCTGTTCGGCAAACCGGAGTCCATCGAGCGGCTGGATCTGAGTGGTACGCGCATCAGTCTGGAAACCAACGTTTACGATGGCCTTGGTCGCACGTTTGGGCAGGTGGACGCCCTGGGGAATTCTCGCGAGTTCGGCTACGACGGGTTTGATCGGCTCATAGCCAATCGCCTGCCCGACGACGCGCAGATCGAACGAGCCTACGTTACCCACAGTCGGGAAGATTTGCCGGTCTCCATCAGCGTCGATGGCGTGCTGTTGGGTGAGCAACGCTTTGACGGGCTGGACCGTATGATCGGCTCGACCGTTGGCGGCAGGGTGACGCGCTTTGAGTTCATCGAAGGCCGTCTGCAACCGGACAAGGTGTACACGGCGAGCGGGGAGGCCATCGAATATCTGTACCAGCCGCAACTGGGCGAACAACCCATCCAGCGCAAACTTCCGGGCAGCACCGCCGATTACACCTACGACCCGAAAAATGCGCGTCTGTTGAGCGGCAAGGAGCAGGGTGAGACGCTGGAGCGCGACTATTTTGTCAGTGGCGAACTCAAGGAGGAGCGTCGGGTGCAGGGCGGCGAGGCGTACGCCATGCGCTATCAATACAGCCTTGATGGCCTGCTGCTCAGTTATACCGATGTGATGGGCGCCACTCAGACCTGGGCCTACGACACGAGCGGTCGCCTGGAAAGAACCGGTGCCGGCACGCTGACTTCGACCTTCAGTTACAACGCCTTGGGGCAGACCGAACGTATCGAGACGGTTGACAGCGCCCAAGGTCAGAGCCTGCGTGTCACTCTGGAATACGACGACATCGGACGCGAAGTGCTGCGAAGTTTTGTTCTGCCGGGTGGAGTCGAGCAGCAACTGGCTCAAGCCTATGACGCTGCCGACCACCTGCAACAACGTACCTTGCGCGAAGGCGGCACGCTGCTGCGTGACGAGACGTTCAAGTATGACCCTCGGGGTCGGCTGGAGCTGTACACCGCAACCGGACCGCTTGCGCCGGTGGACCCCGCGGACAAACAGATCCAGAGCCAGGCATTCAAGTTTGATGCGCTGGACAACCTCACCGAGGTGACGACGGTATTCGCCGGGGGCAGCAATACCGCCCTGTACGAATACAACGGCGAGGATCCTGTGCAGCTCAGTGCCATCAGCAACAGCCATGGGGATTATCCTCCGCGCATCGAACTCGTCTACGACGAGAATGGAAATCTGACGGTCGATGAAGCAGGACGGTCGCTGGAATACGATGCGTTGGGACGCTTGCTCAGTGTCAGTGCAATGGACGACACCACTGCGGCGGATTACGGCTACGACGCTCTGGACAACTTGATCAACAGCCAAAGCCCCGATGGCCAGGAACAGCGTTTTTATCGGGACGGGCAACTCGCCAGTCAGTTACGGAGTGATGAGCAACGCAGTTTTATCAGGGCGGGTGAGCATCTGTTGGCCGAACAACAAAGCGGCGCTAATGCCAGTACGCAACTGTTGGTGACCGACGCAAAAAAGACGGTGCTGGCTGAGGTCAGCCAGGATGGTTCAAACGATCTGACTTACAACGCATACGGCCACCAAAGCTCGGCCGACCCTGCGGCCAGTGGCTCGGGCTTCAATGGCGAACTGCGCGAGTCCGCCACGGGCTGGTATCTGCTGGGGCAGGGCTATCGTGCCTACAACCCGGTACTGATGCGCTTTCACAGCCCCGACAGCTTGAGTCCGTTTGATGACGGCGGCTTGAATGCCTATGCGTATTGCGTGGGGGATCCGGTGAATTATCTGGATCCGGATGGGCATATGCCTTGGTGGGTCGGCTTGGTGGCTGGCGTTGCCGCGACTGTGTTGACGGCGGGAATTGCGGCACCTGTGACGGCAGCTTTGGGCGTCAGCGCGGCTACTGCCGGTGCGGTGGCGGCTGTTGCGACTAAAGTCTCGATCGCTGCAACTGTGATTTCCGTTGGAAGTGGGGCTGGCAGCGCTATGACAGAAGGGGGGTTAAGTGAAGGGTTGGCGTGGTTGAGTCTGGGGTCGGGGATTGTTGCAGGTGCGGCAGGTGGCGTTGCTATTGGGGCGAAGATTGGAGCACGGGTCGCGGTCGCTTCTAGTGCTCGATCTTCTCAAGGTGATTCGGCAACAACACTAGCGAGTTATAGCGCACCTGACCCTGGCTATTTACCGGTTGGGAGGGACCTTGATCCAGAGACTTCCCTTGAACTGAATCACTATCTGCATGGGCGCCGTATGGAGCGACCGTATACAGGCGGGCGCCTCGGTTTTCAGGGTGGGCCATCGGGTGAAGACACCCTCACTAGACGCATGAGAATTGACTTTGAGGACAATCACGCGAGCAGTCTTGATTACCGAAATCCAATAGCAAAAAGGCTACGCGATATGGGGGGTAGAACTCATAGGGTTACCAAAATCGAAGAGATCCCAATGGAAAGTATCCGTCGCGGTTCCTATTCGGTATAACTCGGCCCATCAGGCAGGTTATGGCTGATCAGTCGCCACATGCCCAAAAACCTCCTGCGCAAACCGCACCCGCGCTTCGGGCGTCTCAATCGTGCCATCCAGCGCCAGTTGCTCCAGCCGCGCCTCTACCGCATGGGTGCGGTGAGTCAGCCCGCAGTCATTGGCGATCTGGATATTCAGGCCGGGGCGGGCATTGAGTTCCAGGATCAGCGGGCCTTTTTCCTGGTCCAGGACCATGTCCACGCCGATATAGCCCAGGCCGCATAGCTCATAGCATTCGGCAGCGAGCTTCATGAAGCCGTCCCAGTTGGGCAACTGCACACCGTCCACCGCGTGGGTGGTGTCCGGGTGTTTGGTGATGATGTTGTTGAGCCAGGTGCCCTTGAGGGTAATGCCGGTGGCCAGATCAACGCCGACGCCGATGGCGCCTTGGTGCAGGTTGGCCTTGCCGCCGGACTGACGCGTGGGCAAACGCAACATCGCCATCACCGGATAGCCCATCAGCACGATGATGCGAATGTCCGGCACACCTTCGTAGCTGATGCTCTTGAAGATCTGATCCGGGGTGACGCGGTATTCGATCAGCGCTCTGTCCCGATGGCCGCCCAGTGAATACAGGCCGGTCAGAATGCTGGAGATCTGATGCTCGATCTCCGAATGGCTGATGATCCGGCCGGAAACCGTGCGATAGCGGTCTTCAAAGCGGTCGGCAATGACCAGGATGCCATCGCCGCCCGCGCCCTGAGCAGGCTTGACCACGAAATCACGGCGTCCGCCGATGATCTCGTCCAGCTTGTCGATTTCCTTTTCGGTGGAGATCACCCCGTACATTTCCGGCACGTGAATGCCTGCCGCAATCGCCCGTTCCTTGGTGATGATCTTGTCATCGACGACAGGGTAGAGGCTGCGCTTGTTGTACTTGAGCACGTAGTCGGCGTTACGCCGGTTGATGCCCATGATCCCCTTGGCCTCCAGCGCCTTCCAGGTTTTCCACCAGCCGATCATTTGTTGTCTTCCTTGAGGAAGGCCTTGAAGCGCACCAGCTCGGTCAGGCGATAACCGCGATAGCGACCCATGGCCAGCATGAAGCCCACCAGAATCAACAGCACGGCCGGGAAGGTGAACACGAAGTAGGTCAGCTCGGGCACGCTCATGATGATGTGGGCCAGCGACGCCGCGAACAGCGTGCCGATGGCGACTTTCATGGCGTGTCCGCCGCCGCGTTCTTCCCAGGTGATCGACAGGCGTTCGATGGTCATGGTCAGAATCACCATCGGGAACAGCGCCACGGAAAGGCCGCGTTCAAGCCCGAGCTTGTGGCTGAACAGGCTGATGGCTGCGATCAGCACCACGACGAAGGTCAGCACCACCGACAGCCTCGGCAGCATTTGCAGCTTCAGGTGTTCCAGGTACGAACGCAGGGACAACCCGAGCGCTGTGATGACCGTAAACAGGATGATGCCAAACCCCAGCTGGGTTTCCCGGAACGCGAGGGCGATCAGCACCGGGGTAAAGGTACCCAGGGTTTGCAGGCCGATCAGGTTGCGCAGGATCAGGATCACCAGCACACCGATGGGGATCATCACCATGATCATGAACGTTTGCTGGGTTTGCAGGGGCAAGCCATACAGCGAGTATTCAAGGAAGTCGGCGTCGGTGTTGGCGTCGGTCAGCTTGGCCAGGCGGATGGCGTTCATTTCACTGTTATTGAGGCTGAAGCTGACGGTGGCCTTCTTGCCACCGTCGACGGTGATCAGGTTTTCTTCACCGGTCCACCACTGCAGGCGGTCCTCCGGCAAGCCTTGCTCGCCGGTGTCCGGGTTGAAATACAGCCAGTCCTTGCCGTTGAAACTGCGCAGCCACAGTTCAGGGCTTTGTGGCTGATCGGCCACCAGGCGAATGGTATGGACCTTTTCCAGTGGCACGTGAGCGATGGACAACAGTAACTCGGTCACCCGCGCCTTGTTGGCGCTTGAAGTGTCGCCCGCCAGCAGCAACTTGACGTTATCGTCGGCCAGGTTGTTGACCCGTTTGATCGCTTCGGTAATGAACGTCTCGACATCCGCCGAGTGCTGGCGGATAGGGGCGAGCAAGGCTTCGGCTGCGATTTTTTCCGGGCCTTCGACAACAATGCTGTCGCGGAAGATGGGCCCTTTGACCTTGGCCTTTTCGGTGCCGTAGCGTTTGGTCAGCACCAGCCGGTAGTAAAGCGTCTGGTTGCCGGACACGCGCCGGGCCGACCAGGTGACTTTGCGATTGCCGTCGACGCGGTTGACGCTCACCCCGTAATTATTGGAAATGAAACTCTCATTGAGGCTGATGTAGTCCCGGGCCAGAGGCGGCACGAACATCTGGATCTTGACCGGCTCCTTGGCGTTGGCAACGAACTCCACCTTGGCGTCGATATTCCACAGGTCGTCGGTTTCGTCCTCGGTCACTGGAATACCCAGCACCAGAATCTGATAGGCCGTAATCGCTATGCCCAGGGTGACGAGGATACCGATCAGGATTTTCAGATGGAGTGTAAGAGAGCGCATTGAGTTACTCGGTGATTTGAGCGGTTATTGCACAGGCGGGGCGGCCTGCTGCGTATTTAAGACTGGGATCGACCAGCGCATCGAAGCGCTTCAATGCCTCGGAGCCAATCAAAAGTGGATATTGGAAAGCACTTCGGTCGGTCAAGTTCACTTCTATGCTGCGTAAAGCTGCGCCCATGCACACATCCAGGCTGATCACCGGGCGGGCGGTGTACTTTTGTTCGTCGTCAGGATCAAGATCGTCGGCGCGACGCTTGATCTTGCTGACCCTGGCCAACGGCCTTTCGATGGGGTGCGCGTGGGCAGCATCGATGGCCAGATAAAAACGGACCCAGCTTTCGCCATTACGCTTGAAGTGCTTGATGTCCCGTGCACTCAGGGAGGCGGTCTTGGCGCCGGTGTCGAGTTTGGCGGCGACTTGCAGGTCGATGCCGGTGAGCTCGGCATATTCGTTCAAACCGTAGACCGTTTTGTCGCCAGCGACAACGGAACCGGCGAACAGGCACAGGCAGAGGGTAAGAAAAGGCTTGGAATTCATAAATCCTGGTGCGTTGGGAGCGATCCTCGGAGCCGTGCCTGCACAAAGGATGCAGGCAGGATCGTCAATCTGGGGAGGAAAATTCGCTGGCATCGTGCCACTAACGGCCATCAGGCGCGGGCGGCATTCTAGCACGAAGGGTTTTAGCCTTAGCGTCCGGATTGGAATCCAATTGCGCTGAAGCGAGTGGGCGGCGTTCCGACTTGCCCGCGAGTGGTTGTGCCAGACGACCGCTTTTCCCTTGGGCTGGAGCGTTGGCGGGCCAGCGTCGCTCCCACCGTCCTGGCAGGGTTTAAAAAATACGGCGTATTAGACGATTGTCGACAATTGACGTTTTTTGTTTGACCTGCTCGCCATATCTGGCTAGTTTTGGCGTCAGTTACTCTTTAGGTGTCGACAATATGTTGGACTCTGCTGGCCTGACCTCTCCTGCTACGGACGATTCGGAAACCCTGTCCGAAAACGTTTTTCGCCGCATTCAGGCGGCGATCGTCAAAGGCGAGATTGCGCCTGGCAGCAAGATTTCCGAGCCGGAGCTGGCGCGTACGTACGGCATCAGTCGTGGTCCGCTGCGTGAGGCTATCCATCGTCTGGAAGGGCAGCGGCTCCTGGTGCGTATTCCCCATGTGGGTGCGCGGGTGGTTTCCCTGAGCCATGCCGAGCTGATCGAACTCTATGAGATCCGTGAATCCCTGGAAGGCATGGCCTGTCGCCTGGCGGCCGAGCGCATGACGGCTCAGGAAATTGATGAGCTGCGGCGGGTGCTGGATACCCACGAATGCGACGCGGCGTTTCAGGCGGGTGTCGGCTATTACCAGCAGGAAGGCGATTTCGACTTTCATTATCGAATCATCCAGGGCAGCGGCAACCGCACGTTGACCCAGATGCTCTGCGGCGATCTTTATCAGCTGGTGCGTATGTACCGTATTCAGTTTTCCGCAACGCCCAACCGTCCGCGTCAGGCCTTTGCCGAACACCATCGCATTCTCGACGCCATTGCCGAGCGTGATGGCGAGCTGGCCGAACTGCTGATGCGCCGTCATATCGGCGCGTCCAAACGCAATATCGAGCGTCATATGCTTGAACAGACAGCCCAAGAGCAGGGCGCCGTCCAATCCCCCATCCGAGGTGAAAAATGAACTCCGACAAGCGCACTCCCGGTCAGCGTTTTCGTGACGCTGTGGCCAGTGAACATCCATTGCAGGTGGTGGGCGCGATCAACGCCAATCATGCCTTGCTGGCCAAACGGGCGGGTTTCAAGGCGATCTACCTGTCGGGCGGCGGCGTGGCGGCCGGCTCCCTGGGTGTGCCTGACTTAGGTATCACCGGGCTGGATGACGTACTGACCGATGTGCGACGTATCACGGATGTTTGCGATCTGCCGCTGCTGGTGGATGTGGATACAGGCTTCGGCTCGTCGGCTTTCAACGTGGCGCGCACCGTGCGCTCGATGATCAAGTTCGGCGCGGCGGCGATCCATATCGAAGATCAGGTGGGCGCCAAGCGCTGCGGCCATCGCCCGAACAAGGAAATCGTTTCCCAACAGGAGATGGTCGATCGCATCAAGGCCGCCGTTGATGCGCGTACCGATGACAGCTTTGTGATCATGGCGCGCACTGACGCACTGGCGGTGGAAGGGCTGGAATCGGCGCTGGAACGGGCGGCCGCTTGTATCGAAGCCGGCGCCGACATGGTGTTCCCGGAAGCCATCACCGAACTGGACATGTACAAGTTGTTTGCTGCGCGGGTGAAAGCGCCGATCCTGGCCAACATCACCGAATTCGGCGCAACCCCTCTGTTTACGGTCGATGAGCTGCGCGGCGCCGATGTTTCCCTGGTGCTCTATCCTTTGTCTGCATTCCGCGCCATGAACAAGGCGGCGCAGAACGTCTACGGCGCGATCCGTCGCGACGGCACCCAGAAAAACGTGGTCGACACCATGCAGACACGCATGGAGCTGTACGACGCCATTGATTACCACGTCTTCGAGCAGAAGCTGGACGCGTTGTTTGCGCAGAAGAAAGGCTGATTGTTGGCGCGAGCGGGCAGCGTTCCGACTTGCCCGCGAAAGGGCCTGTCAGATCGCGGAGTGGCCTTGAATCCATTGGGTTCTTCGCGGGCAAGCCTTGCTTCGACGAACACACCGACTGAATTGCCCATTCCCGAACAAATTCAAAATTGGAGAAAGCAATGGCTGAAGCAAAAGTATTGAGCGGCGCTGGCCTGCGTGGTCAGGTTGCCGGACAGACGGCCCTGTCTACTGTCGGTCAGGCCGGGGCCGGTTTGACGTACCGGGGTTACGATGTCCGTGAACTGGCCGCCGAGGCGCAGTTCGAAGAAGTCGCTTACCTGCTGCTGTATGGCGAGCTGCCAACCCAGGCCCAGCTGGACGGCTATCTGGCGAAGCTGAAAAAACTGCGGGACTTGCCCCAGGCGTTGAAGGAAGTGCTGGAGCGCATTCCAGCCGACACCCATCCGATGGATGTGATGCGCACCGGCGCGTCGATGCTCGGCACCCTTGAGCCTGAATTGAGTTTCGATCAGCAACACGATGCCACGGATCGCCTGCTGGCCGCGTTTCCCGCGATCATGTGCTACTGGTATCGCTTCAGTCATGAAGGCGAGCGCATCGACTGTGTCACGGACCAACCTTCCCTGGGCGCTCACTTCCTGCAGTTGCTGCTGGGCAAGTCACCCAGTGAGCTGCACGTCAAGGTGATGAACGTTTCCCTGATCCTCTACGCCGAGCACGAATTCAACGCGTCGACGTTTACCGCCCGGGTGTGTGCTTCTACGTTGTCGGATCTGTATTCCTGCGTCACAGCCGCCATCGGCACCTTGCGCGGCCCTTTGCATGGCGGCGCCAATGAGGCGGCCATGGCCATGATCGAGCGCTTTGCCTCGGCTGAAGACGCCGTCAGCGGCACACTGGCCATGCTTGAGCGCAAGGACAAGATCATGGGGTTTGGCCATGCCATCTATAAAGAGTCGGATCCGCGCAATGAAGTGATCAAGGGCTGGGCGAAAAAACTGGCCGATGAAGCTGGGGACACTGTGCTGTATGCGGTTTCCGAAGCCATCGACAAGACCATGTGGGAACAGAAGAAGCTCTTTCCCAACGCCGATTTCTACCACGCCTCGGCGTACCACTTCATGAGCATCCCCACCCAGCTGTTCACCCCGATTTTTGTCTGTTCGCGTCTGACCGGTTGGGCTGCGCATGTGTTCGAGCAGCGCGCCAACAACCGGATTATCCGACCCAGCGCCGAGTACACCGGCGTGGAGCAGCGCACTTTCGTGCCCATCGAGCAGCGCTGAAAGGGCTGCAATGACTGGGACAGGGGCGCCGCCGATGAGCGCTCCATCCCATCCTTAGAACCCCGTGATCGAGTCCCCCGCATGAACACTGAATACCGCAAGTCGCTGCCCGGCACCTCTCTGGATTACTTCGACGCCCGTGCGGCGGTCGACGCGATCAAGCCCGGTGCTTACGACACACTGCCGTATACCTCTCGGGTATTTGCCGAAAATCTGGTGCGCCGTTGTGATCCGGCAACGCTGACGGCGTCGCTGACCCAGTTGATCGAACGTCGTCGCGACCTGGATTTTCCGTGGTTCCCGGCGCGGGTGGTCTGTCACGATATTCTCGGCCAGACCGCGCTGGTGGACCTTGCCGGCCTGCGCGACGCCATTGCCTTGCAAGGCGGTGATCCGGCACTGGTCAACCCCGTGGTGCCCACTCAGCTGATCGTCGATCACTCTTTGGCGGTGGAACATGGCGGTTTTGAAAAAGATGCCTTCGAGCTTAACCGGGCTATCGAAGACCGTCGCAATGAAGACCGTTTTCACTTCATCAACTGGACCAAAAAGGCGTTCAAGAACGTTGATGTGATCCCGCCCGGCAACGGCATCATGCACCAGATCAATCTGGAGCGGATGTCACCGGTGGTGCATGCGCTCAATGGTGTGGCCTTCCCGGACACACTGGTCGGCACCGACAGCCATACGCCACACGTGGATGCGCTGGGTGTCATCGCCATCGGCGTCGGCGGCCTGGAAGCCGAAAGCGTGATGCTGGGCCGTGCGTCCTGGATGCGCCTTCCGGATATCATCGGCGTCGAACTGGTGGGCAAGCGTCAACCGGGCATCACGGCCACTGACATTGTGCTGGCCGTAACCGAATTCTTGCGCAGCGAAAAAGTGGTCTCGTCGTATCTGGAGTTCTTCGGTGAAGGTGCCAACGCCCTGACCTTGGGGGATCGGGCGACCATCTCCAACATGACCCCGGAGTTTGGCGCGACGGCGGCGATGTTCTACATCGACCAACAAACCCTGGACTACCTGACCCTGACGGGCCGAGAGCCCGAGCAGGTCAAACTGGTGGAGCGTTATGCCAGACAGACTGGCCTGTGGGCTGACAGCCTGAAGACCGCGCAATACGAGCGGGTGCTGACGTTCGACCTGTCCAGTGTGGTGCGCAACATCGCCGGGCCGTCCAACCCTCATCGCCGGGTGCCGACCTCGGAGTTGGCGTCCCGTGGGATTTCCGGCGTCGTCGAGAACGAGCCGGGCCTGATGCCGGATGGCGCAGTCATCATTGCCGCCATTACCAGTTGCACCAACACCAGCAACCCGCGCAACGTGATCGCCGCCGCTTTGCTCGCCCGCAACGCCAATGCGGCCGGTCTGATGCGCAAGCCATGGGTCAAGACGTCATTGGCGCCGGGCTCCAAGGCAGTTCAACTGTATCTGGAAGAAGCCAATCTGTTGCCCGAGCTTGAAAAACTCGGTTTCGGGATAGTCGGCTTTGCCTGCACCACCTGTAACGGCATGAGTGGCGCACTGGACCCGAAAATCCAGCAGGAAGTCATCGACCGCGATTTGTATGCCACGGCCGTGTTGTCGGGTAACCGTAACTTCGACGGGCGCATTCACCCTTACGCCAAGCAGGCATTCCTGGCCTCGCCGCCGTTGGTGGTCGCCTATGCCATTGCCGGTACCATCCGTTTTGATATCGAGAAGGACGTACTGGGCACTGACCTCAACGGCAATCCGCTCACCCTGAAAGACATCTGGCCGAGCGACGAGGAAATCGATGCCGTGGTCAAGGCCAGCGTCAAGCCTGACCAGTTTCGCAAGGTCTACATTCCGATGTTCGAGATCAAGGCCGATGACGGCGAAAAGGTCTCGCCGCTCTACGACTGGCGCGCGCAAAGCACCTACATCCGACGTCCGCCGTACTGGGAAGGCGCGCTGGCCGGGGCTCGACCGCTCAAGGGGATGCGCCCTCTGGCTGTGCTGGGCGACAACATCACCACCGACCACTTGTCGCCTTCCAACGCCATCATGCTCGACAGCGCGGCAGGGGAGTACCTGGCGAAAATGGGCTTGCCGGAAGAGGACTTCAACTCCTATGCCACCCACCGCGGCGATCACCTGACGGCTCAGCGCGCGACCTTTGCCAACCCGAAACTGCTCAACGAAATGGTCCAGGTGGACGGCAAGGTCAAGCAAGGTTCACTGGCGCGTATTGAACCCGAAGGCAAAGTCACCCGTATGTGGGAAGCTATCGAAACCTACATGGAGCGCAAACAGCCGCTGATTATCATTGCCGGCGCCGATTACGGTCAGGGTTCGTCCCGTGACTGGGCCGCCAAAGGTGTACGCCTGGCCGGCGTCGAAGCCATTGCCGCCGAAGGTTTCGAGCGGATTCACCGCACCAATCTGGTGGGCATGGGCGTGTTACCGCTGGAGTTCAAACCCGGGGTTGATCGTCATACGCTCGCTATTGATGGGAGCGAAACCTTTGATGTGATCGGCGAACGTATTCCGCTGAGCACCCTGACACTGGTCATTCACCGCCAAAGTGGCGAGCGTGTAGACGTGCCGGTGACGTGCCGACTGGACACCGCCGAAGAAGTCTCGATCTACGAGGCGGGCGGGGTGCTGCAGCGCTTTGCCCAGGACTTCCTGGCTTCGACTTCAGCAGTCTGATCCGGGTCGCACATTGGCTGTGTTGCTCTGTAGGAGCGAGCTTGCTCGCGATAGCGTCAGTTCATCAGCGCGCAGGTCGCCGGAGAAATTGAATCGCGAGCAAGCTCGCTCCTACAGGTTTTCGTTCATATAAGTCACATCGTCCAGACGCAGCCGGCTTCCGACTCTTTGTTACTGATTCGGGGTTCACATTGGCTGTGGTGTTGCTCTGTAGGAGCGAGCTTGCTCGCGATAGCGTCAGTTCATCAGCGCGCAGGTCGCCGGAGAAATTGAATCGCGAGCAAGCTCGCTCTACAGGTTTTGTTTCATATAAGTCACATCGTCCAGACGTACCCGGCTTCCGATTCTTTGTTACAAGGACACTGATCCGATGACTCACTCAGCGCAGATCAAAATTCCCGCCACCTACATGCGTGGCGGCACCAGCAAGGGTGTTTTCTTTCAACTGCAGGATTTACCCCTCAATGCGCAGGTTCCGGGTGCGGTCCGTGACGCTTTGCTGCTGCGGGTGATTGGCAGCCCCGATCCTTACCAGAAGCAGATCGACGGCATGGGCGGCGCAACGTCCAGTACCAGCAAAACGGTGATCGTGTCCAAAAGCACCAAGGCTGATCACGATGTGGACTACCTGTTCGGTCAGGTCTCCATCGACAAACCGTTCGTGGACTGGAGCGGTAATTGCGGCAACTTGTCGGCAGCGGTTGGCCCATTTGCCATCAGCAGCGGCCTGATGGATGCCGCCCGTGTTCCTCACAACGGTGTCGCCGTGGTGCGCATCTGGCAGGCCAATATCGGCAAGACCATCATTGCCCATGTGCCCATTACTGAGGGCGCTGTGCAGGAAACCGGTGATTTCGAGCTGGACGGCGTGACGTTCCCGGCCGCCGAAGTCCAGCTGGAGTTCCTCGACCCGGCAGCAGACGAGGAGGGCGCGGGTGGCTCGATGTTCCCCACCGGCAATCTGGTGGACGATCTCGAGGTGCCGGGCGTCGGCACGTTCAAGGCGACCATGATCAACGCCGGAATTGCGACCATCTTTGTCAATGCCAGCGACCTCGGCTACACCGGCAGCGAATTACAGGACGACATCAACGGCGACCCCAAGGCACTGGCGATGTTCGAGACGATCCGTGCCTACGGCGCTTTGCGCATGGGGTTGATCCAGCATCTGGACGAAGCCGCCCAACGTCAGCACACGCCCAAGGTGGCCTTTGTTGCGCCACCTGCCGGCTACGTGGCTTCCAGCGGTAAACCGGTGGCCGCCGACAGTATTGATCTGCGGGTACGCGCCTTGTCGATGGGCAAACTGCACCACGCCATGATGGGCACGGCCGCCGTCGCTGTCGGCACCGCTGCGGCCATCCCCGGCACGCTGGTGAACCTGGCGGCCGGTGGCGTGAACCGGGACGCGGTTCGTTTCGGTCATCCCTCCGGCACCTTGCGGGTGGGTGCCGAAGCGGTGCAGAGCGGCGGTGAATGGAAAGTCACCAAGGCCATCATGAGTCGCAGTGCGCGGGTGTTGATGGAAGGTTGGGTGCGGGTTCCGGGAACCTGATGAACCATGGCAGGTGCGGCGGCGCCAACCCTACTTGAAACGCCGCTCCACGCCTTTTTCGACCAGTACCTTGGCCGAGATTTCCTCCACCGAAAAGTGCGTGGAATTGATGTTCGGGATGTTTTCGCGGCGAAACAGGTTCTCCACTTCCCGGACTTCGAATTCGCACTGTGCGTAGCTGGCGTAGCGGCTGTTGGGTTTGCGTTCGTGACGAATCGCGGTTAAACGATCTGGGTCAATGGTCAGGCCGAATAACTTGTTACGGTGTTCCTTGAGCGCCGTAGGCAGTTGCAGGCGCTCCATGTCGTCTTCGGTGAGCGGGTAGTTGGCCGCGCGGATGCCAAATTGCATGGCCATGTACAGGCAGGTGGGCGTTTTGCCGCAGCGGGAAACGCCGACCAGGATGATATCGGCCTTGTCGTAGTAGTGCGTGCGCGCCCCGTCGTCGTTGTCCAGGGCGAAGTTGACGGCCTCGATGCGCTCCATGTAGTTGGAGTTGTGCCCGATAGAGTGGGATTTGCCCACCGAATAGGAAGAGTGTGAACTAAGCTCTTGTTCCAGAGGTGCGAGAAAGGTCGAGAAAATGTCGATCATGAATCCGTTGGACGTCGCCAGGATCTCACGGATTTCCTGGTTGACGATGGTATCGAAGATGATCGGGCGTACATCGTCTCTTTCGGCGGCGTTGTTGATTTGTTGTACCATCGCCCGCGCTTTCTCGACGCTGTCGATGTACGGCCTCGTGAACTTGTTGAACGTAATGGTCTCAAATTGGGCGAGCAGGCTCTGGCCAAGTGTTTCGGCCGTGATGCCGGTGCCGTCGGAGATAAAGAAAGCAGATCGTTTCATTTGCGCCTTGGGCCTTAAGCTGGTGACGATTCTTGGATATCATAGGCGCGCTTGCGGGCCTGGGTGGTCCGCATTCTCACTTATTTTAATGCCCCAGGCCACAAACGCCCGCCAGCGCACTACAGGCTCCGGGTGCATGAGCTTTTCCCAACAACAAACACAGTTAGTGGAGAGATCACCTTGGTAGAGTACGTAGTTTCCCTCGATAAGCTCGGCGTCCATGATGTGGAGCATGTGGGAGGCAAGAACGCATCCCTCGGCGAAATGATCAGCAACCTCGCAGGTGCTGGCGTTTCGGTGCCCGGTGGCTTCGCCACTACGGCTCAGGCCTACCGTGATTTCCTTGAGCTCAGTGGTCTGAACGATCAGATCCACGCAGCCCTGGACGCTCTTGATGTCGACGACGTCAACGCCCTGGCCAAGACCGGCGCGCAGATTCGTCAGTGGATCATGGAAGCCGAGTTTCCCGAGAAGCTCAATGCCGAAATTCGCACTGCCTTCGCGACGCTGTCGGCGGGCAATCCGAATCTGGCTGTAGCCGTGCGTTCTTCCGCCACTGCCGAAGACCTTCCCGACGCGTCTTTCGCTGGCCAGCAAGAAACCTTCCTGAACATCCGCGGCGTCGAGAATGTCATCCGTGCGGCCAAGGAAGTGTTCGCTTCGCTGTTCAACGACCGCGCCATTTCCTACCGCGTTCACCAAGGGTTCGACCACAAGCTGGTGGCGCTCTCCGCGGGCGTGCAACGCATGGTTCGTTCCGAAACCGGCACGGCGGGCGTGATGTTTACGCTGGACACCGAATCAGGTTTCCGTGACGTCGTGTTCATCACCGGTGCCTATGGCCTGGGCGAAACCGTGGTGCAAGGCGCCGTCAACCCCGACGAGTTCTATGTTCACAAGGGCACCCTTGAAGCCGGTCGTCCTGCGATCCTGCGCCGCAATCTGGGCAGCAAAGCGATCAAGATGATCTACGGCGACGAAGCCAAGGCCGGGAAATCGGTCAAGGTCATCGATGTCGAGCCTGCCGACCGCATGCGTTTCTGCCTGACCGACGCGGAAGTGTCCGAGTTGGCCAAGCAGGCGATGATCATCGAGAAGCATTACAAGTGCCCGATGGACATCGAGTGGGCCAAGGACGGCGACGACGGCAAGCTGTACATCGTTCAGGCGCGCCCTGAAACCGTGAAGAGCCGCTCCCAGGCTAATGTCATGGAGCGTTATCTGCTCAAGGAAACCGGCACTGTGCTGGTAGAGGGTCGGGCCATTGGCCAGCGCATCGGCGCTGGCAAGGTGCGGATCATCAAGGACGTGTCCGAGATGGACAAAGTCCAGGCCGGCGACGTGCTGGTCTCCGACATGACCGACCCGGACTGGGAACCGGTCATGAAGCGCGCCAGTGCCATCGTCACCAACCGTGGCGGCCGTACCTGCCACGCGGCAATCATTGCCCGTGAACTGGGCATTCCGGCAGTCGTGGGCTGCGGCAACGCGACCCAGGTCCTGCAGGATGGCCAGGGCGTGACCGTGTCCTGTGCCGAAGGCGACACCGGTTACATTTTCGAAGGTGAGTTGGGTTTCGATATCAAGACCAACTCGGTCGACGCCATGCCGGATCTGCCGTTCAAGATCATGATGAACGTTGGCAACCCGGATCGGGCGTTCGACTTCGCCCAGTTGCCCAATGCCGGTGTCGGCCTGGCGCGTCTGGAATTCATCATTAACCGCATGATCGGCGTGCACCCCAAGGCGCTGCTCAACTACGACGGTCTGCCTGCGGACATCAAGGACAGCGTCGACAAGCGTATTGCCGGTTACAGCGATCCGGTTGGCTTCTACGTCGAGAAGCTGGTGGAAGGCATCAGCACCCTGGCTGCGGCCTTCACCCCGAAAAAGGTCATCGTGCGCCTGTCGGACTTCAAGTCCAACGAGTACGCCAACCTGATCGGCGGCAAGATGTACGAGCCGGAAGAAGAAAACCCGATGCTGGGTTTCCGTGGCGCCTCCCGCTACATCAGCGAGAATTTCCGCGATTGCTTCGAACTCGAATGCCGGGCGCTCAAGCGTGTGCGCAACGAAATGGGCCTGACCAACGTTGAAATCATGGTGCCGTTCGTGCGCACTCTGGGCGAAGCGAGCCAGGTCATTGACCTGCTGGCGGAAAACGGTCTGAAGCGCGGTGAGAACGGTCTGCGCGTCATCATGATGTGCGAACTGCCGTCCAACGCGATTCTGGCGGATGAGTTCCTTGAGTACTTCGACGGCTTCTCCATTGGCTCCAACGACCTTACCCAGCTGACCCTGGGCCTGGATCGTGACTCCGGGGTTATCGCGCATCTGTTCGATGAGCGTAATCCGGCGGTCAAGAAGCTGCTGTCCAACGCGATCCAGGCCTGTAACAAAGCCGGCAAATACATCGGTATCTGCGGTCAGGGCCCTTCGGACCACCCGGATCTGGCGCGCTGGTTGATGGATCAAGGCATTGAAAGCGTCTCGTTGAACCCCGATTCGGTACTGGAAACCTGGTTCTTCCTGGCCGAGGCTCAGGCTCCGGTCTGATCCCACTGAGTTAAGCCCCGATTCGCTGACGCGGCTCGGGGCTTTTTTATGTCAATCAGGTCGTGCGTGCAAAAGACGGCCTTTTCTTGTTCAGAGCAATATGCAAAGCAGCAGCACTCTTTTTCCTGTGGCCTTGATCAGCGCTGAACGACGCGGTGACTTGATCGAGGACGTTTATCGCCTGAAACCCGCCAACAGTCCCGACGCCAGCGTCGAAATCGCAGTGACCCGCCTGGGTCTGGTGACCCAGCCCGATGTCCGCGGCGTGCCGGTGATTCTGTTGCACGGTAGCTTTTCCAATCGCCGTTTCTGGTACTCGCCCAAGGGCATTGGCCTCGGGGCGTATCTGGCGCGGGCGGGATTCGATGTCTGGATTCCGGAAATGCGCGGTCATGGTTTATCGGCCCGCAATCAGACTTATCGCTACAACCGGGTTGCCGATTACGCGCGGTATGATTTACCCGCCATCGCGGCCTTTGTGACCGAGCAGAGCGGGCAGGCGGCTCACTGGATTGGCCACTCACTGGGCGGCACAACGCTCGCGGCCGCCTTGGGCGGTCAGTCCCTGGGGCCGGACAGCGTCGCATCGGTGGCGCTGTTCGGTAGTCAGGTCAGCCGAACGTACTGGCCGCTGAAGTTTCCTCCTGTGGAATGGTCCAGTCGCCTGTTGCTCAAGTCCTTCGATCACATTTCCGGTACGCGATTCAAGCGCGGACCCGAAGATGAACCTGTGGGGCTGGCGCTGGAGAGCTTACGCTGGCACGGTCTGTTCGGGCGTTTCGGTGACAAGGACAGCCACTGGTGGGCGGGCTTGAGGGACGTGACGGTGCCGGTACTGGTCGTGGCCGGGGCGGGCGATCATCAGGATCCGGTCTGGGCGTGCCGCAAGCTTTATGACCAGATCGGCTCGCAGCAGCGTAAATTCATCTGCCTGGGCCGAGAGCAGGGCTTCGCCGAGAACTTCGGCCATGTGCAGATGCTGGTCAGCAAGCCTGCGCAGCACGAGGTCTGGCCGCTGGTGAAAGATTGGCTGCACGAGCGCTGCGCGCCTGTACAGGAGCTGTCCGATTTGCCGATTGGTGCAATGCAGTAACCCAGATCATTTCGTTGTCGCCCTGTTGCGGCTAAGCTACGACGCAGCAGGCTCATTTGCCCTTGATGAATCATCACTGACAGGAGTTACCTCATGCATTACCTCACGCCCGACTTGTGCGACGCCTATCCGGAGCTGGTCCAGGTTGTAGAGCCGATGTTCAGTAATTTTGGCGGTCGTGATTCCTTCGGTGGTCAAATCGTTACGATCAAGTGCTTCGAAGACAATTCCCTGGTACGCGAACAGGTCGATCAGGACGGCAAGGGCAAGGTATTGGTCATTGATGGCGGCGGTTCCCTGCGTCGTGCCCTGCTGGGTGACATGCTGGCCGAAAAAGCGGCCAGAAGCGGCTGGGAAGGCATGGTGATCTACGGTTGTATCCGCGACGTGGACGTCATTGCCCAGACCGATCTGGGTGTCCAGGCGCTGGCCAGCCATCCGATGAAGACCGACAAGCGTGGCATCGGTGACCTCAACGTGGCAGTCACCTTCGCGGGCGTGACCTTTCGTCCGGGCGAATATGTGTATGCCGACAATAATGGCGTGATTGTTTCTCCTTCTCCTTTGAAAATGCCGGAATAAGCGAAGTACGAATGTTCGATGAGCAAAACGCGCAGTGGGGGCTGGTGCATGCCCTGGTACTGGATGGTTGTGGCGGGGCGCGTTTCATCGCTCGGACCGAGCTGGAGGGGCTTGAGCTGCAGCCCCACGAGAGTGTCTGGCTGCACTGGGACCGCAGTCATCCGCAAACCCAGGCCTGGTTGCGAACGGCCAGTGGCTTGAGTCAGTTTGCCTGCGATCTGCTGCTGGAGGAGAACACCCGGCCACGTTTGTTGCCGCTGCCCGACAACAACCTGTTGCTGTTTCTGCGGGGCGTCAATCTTAATCCGGGCGCGGAACCGGAAGACATGGTTTCGGTGCGCATCTTCGCAGCCGCCCAGCAAGTCATCTCCCTGCGCCTGCGTCCGTTGCGGGCGACCGAGGAGCTGATCGAGGAATTGAATGAGGGCAGGGGGCCCAAAACGGCTTCCGAACTCATGCTGTATCTGGCGCAACACCTCACCGATAAAGTCCAGGCACTGGTCAGCGACCTGACGGAATCGGTCGATGAAGAGGAAGAAAAAATAGATGCCGACGAGCGGTACACGCCTGACCATGGAACGCTGTTGCATATTCGCCGGCGAGCCGCCGGGCTGCGTCGTTTTCTCGGTCCGCAGAGAGACATCTACGCGCAGTTGACCCGCAGCAAGTTGCCCTGGTTTGTCGAAGACGACGCCGACTACTGGAATGAGCTGAATAACAGCCTTACCCGTTATCTGGAAGAGCTGGAATTGACCCGTGAACGCGTGGGGCTGGTACTCGAGTCCGAAGATCGACGCCTGAGAGAGCGGATGAACAGGACCATGTACCGTTTCGGGATTATCACCGGGATCTTCCTGCCCATGAGCTTTCTCACGGGTCTGTTAGGGATCAACGTTGGCGGAATTCCAGGCTCCGCCAGCCCTTATGGTTTTCTGGTGGCCTGCGCGTTGATATTTGCGGTCGCGGTGGGCCAATGGTGGCTGTATAGACGCCTGCGCTGGGTATAAAAAGGGTGTTTTTTTGTCAAAATCCGATCGCGCGGTTGTGACTCATGCAAATCGGGTTGCGTCTTTTAGTGACGTTACGCGAGGTGCCTGATGCACGATCCGTTTGAAGAATCGTTACGCGACATGCTCAATTCATCTTCCCCGAGTCGGGATGACGATGCGTGCCTGGGGCGAGTGTTGAAAACCGCCAACCGTCAGGTGGGCGCAGGTGTGCTGTTCGGTTTGTTGGGGCGTTGGTCGCAGGCCCTGATGATTGCCTTGAATAACGGTTCGGCCCACGTTTCACCGGTGTCGCGCCGCTCCACCATTAAAGTTAACGCTCGCGCCGTCGATAAGGCTGATTGAACATGGAATTGAACCCCTGGACCCAAAGCCTGCTGGCCGCAATGACTGCATTGTGGACTAAAGTTGCAAATTTCATCCCTAATCTGTTCGGTGCTCTGTTTGTTGTTTTGCTGGGGTTTGTCGTCGCAAAGCTGTTGGATACGCTGCTTTCCAAACTGTTGGCCAAGTTGGGTCTGGATCGCCTGATGGGTGGTACCGGTTTGACCAAACTGATCAGCCGTGCGGGTGTTCAGGTGCCGATTTCCACCCTGATCGGCAAGATCGTTTACTGGTTCGTGTTGTTGATTTTTCTGGTATCGGCCGCAGAGTCGCTGGGCCTGGGGCGGATTTCTGCCACGCTGGACATGCTTGCTCTCTACCTGCCGAAGGTTTTCGGCGCAGCATTGGTGTTGCTCGTGGGGGTACTGTTGGCACAATTGGTCAACGGGCTGGTACGCGGAGCCGCCGAAGGCGTCGGGCTGGATTACTCGGCTGGCCTGGGAAGAATTGCCCAGGGCCTGGTTATCATTATCAGTATTTCGGTTGCAATCAGTCAGTTGGAGGTCAAGACTGACCTGCTCAACCACGTCATTGTGATCGGTTTGATTACCGTTGGTCTGGCAGTTGCGCTGGCCATGGGGCTTGGAAGTCGCGAAATTGCAGGCCAGATACTGGCAGGAATTTATGTGCGGGAGTTGTATCAGGTAGGGCAACAAGTGCGTGTGGGCGAGGTCGAAGGCCAGATTGAAGAAATTGGCACGGTGAAAACAATCCTGCTGACCGATGAGGGGGAGTTGATTTCACTGTCCAACCGAAACCTCCTTGATCAGCAAGTGAGCAGCCGTTAGGCCGCTAACCTGCTAATGTATGCCGCCACGAATCGCCGGAATCCGGACAGTGGCGGACATTGACCTGACTGTCGGCACGACTTGTTTTGAATAAACCCCAACCGCTATTGATGCGCTACGACCCCCGCGAGCTCTCTGATGAGGAGTTGGTCGCGCACGCGCACGTCGAGCTGTTTAACGTGACGCGGGCGTACGAAGAGTTGATGCGGCGCTACCAGCGGACACTTTTTAACGTCTGTGCACGTTATTTGGGGAACGATCGGGATGCTGATGATGTCTGTCAGGAAGTGATGCTCAAGGTGCTGTACGGCCTGAAGAATTTCGAGGGAAAATCGAAATTCAAGACCTGGCTCTACAGCATCACTTACAACGAATGTATTACGCAGTACAGAAAGGAACGGCGTAAGCGTCGCTTGATGGACGCTTTGAGTCTGGACCCACTTGAGGAAGCGTGCGAAGAAAAGGCGCCTAAACCTGAAGAACGGGGTGGACTTGATCGCTGGCTGGTGCATGTGAACCCGATTGACCGGGAAATTCTGGTGCTTCGATTTGTCGCAGAACTTGAATTTCAGGAGATCGCTGACATCATGCACATGGGCTTGAGCGCAACGAAAATGCGCTACAAGCGGGCGCTTGATAAATTACGTGAGAAATTTGCAGGCGTTACCGAAACTTAACTCGGTGCAAATATCTCTAACGAGCAGGCAAGTTCTGATACACTTGCCGACGAGTTGTCCCTTACATGGGGGACTGCTTTACAATCACCAGATGGGGATTTAACGGATGAAACTGAAAAACACCTTGGGCTTGGCCATTGGTACTATTGTTGCCGCTGCATCGTTCGGCGCTCTGGCACAAGGCCAAGGCGCAGTCGAAATCGAAGGCTTCGCCAAGAAAGAAATGTACGACAGCGCCCGCGATTTCAAAAACAACGGCAATCTGTTCGGCGGCTCTGTTGGCTACTTCCTGACTGACGATGTTGAATTGCGTCTGGGCTACGACGAAGTGCACAACGTTCGTAGCGATGACGGCAAGAACATCAAAGGCGCTGATACCGCTCTTGACGCTCTGTACCACTTCAACAACCCGGGCGACATGCTGCGCCCATACGTCTCGGCTGGTTTCTCCGATCAGAGCATCGGTCAGAACGGCCGCAGCGGTCGTAACGGTTCCACTTTCGCCAACGTTGGCGGCGGTGCGAAGCTTTACTTCACTGAAAACTTCTATGCCCGTGCAGGCGTTGAAGCTCAATACAACATCGACCAAGGTGACACCGAGTGGGCGCCTAGCGTCGGTATCGGCGTAAACTTCGGCGGCGGCTCGAAGAAAGTTGAAGCAGCACCAGCTCCAGTAGCTGAAGTGTGCTCCGACAGCGACAACGACGGCGTGTGCGACAACGTCGACAAGTGCCCGGACACCCCAGCCAACGTAACTGTTGACGCTGATGGCTGCCCAGCAGTTGCCGAAGTGGTTCGTGTTGAGCTGGACGTGAAGTTCGATTTCGACAAATCCGTAGTCAAGCCTAACAGCTACGGCGACATCAAGAACCTCGCTGACTTCATGCAGCAGTACCCATCTACCACCACTACTGTTGAAGGTCACACTGACTCCGTCGGTCCTGACGCTTACAACCAAAAACTGTCCGAGCGTCGTGCAAACGCCGTTAAACAGGTTCTGGTTAACCAGTACGGTGTTGGCGCTAACCGCGTAAATTCGGTTGGTTATGGCGAATCCCGTCCAGTTGCTGACAACGCAACTGACGCTGGCCGCGCTGTAAACCGTCGCGTAGAAGCTGAAGTTGAAGCCCAAGCTAAGTAATTAGCCCGCTTTAACTCGCTTCAATAGAAAAGCCCGGCTTAGGCCGGGCTTTTCTTTGCCTGCGATTTGGTCAGTCTGCTTCAGGCTTCAGGCTCCAGTCGCTGTGGTGGGCGCCAGCTCACGTTTTTAGAATGGCAGGCATTGGGTTGGTGCAGAGTCAGGGCATTCGCGGCATGGGATACCGGTCAGCCGACGCGGGTGTTTGCTCCGAGCCAGCCTGTTATTTCGGCGGAATCCGCGGCGGCCACTGCGCCAATCACCAGGATGGCCGGGCTTTTCAATTCAAATCTTGCTGCGTCTCGCTGCATGTCGGCCAGTGAGCTGCGGCATTCGCGCTGTTGGGGTAGCGAAGCGTTTTCGATCATTGCCACCGGCGTCTGCGCGGCAAGGCCGCCTGCAAGCAGGCTTTCGCGTATTTCGGACAGCTTCGCCACGCCCATGTACACCACCAATGTGGTACCCGTCTGGGCGAGCGCCCGCCAGTTCAGACTGCTGTCATCCTGAGTGTGAGCGGTGACCAGAGTCACGCCACGGCTGATGCCACGCAGTGTCAGCGATATACCGCATTGAGTGGCCCCGGCCAGTCCCGCAGTGATGCCATTGACCAGTTCGACGTCAACATCACGCGCGCGTAACCAGTCGGCTTCTTCGCCGCCGCGCCCGAAGATGCACGGGTCGCCACCCTTGAGACGAACCACGCATTTGCCTTGGCGCACATAGCGCAGCATCAAACGATGGATGAACGCCTGAGGGGTCGAGCGACAACCGCCACGTTTGCCTACCGGGATGACACGTGCCTCAGGGCAATGCTCAAGGACAGCGGTATTGACCAGATCGTCGATCAGTACCACGTCGGCTTCACGCAACGCTCGCACGGCCTTGAGGGTAAGCAATTCCGGGTCACCGGGCCCTGCGCCCACCAGCCAGACTTTTGCACTCATGTCGCTCACCTCTTAGTTGATCGCGGCTGCCGTCAGCAGTCTTTTGATTTCTGGCACGCAGGAGCCGCACATGCTGCCGCAACCCAGTTGTGTTTTCAGTTGAGCCAGATCCATGCCCTGAGCAATGCCTGCATGGATTGCGCCTTCACTGACGTTCATGCAGTTGCACAAGGTTCTGGTCGTGCAGGAGGGGGTGGAGCCTGAGCCCGGTGGCGCGCTCAGTGGTGCCAGTAACCAGCGCCGAAGGGATTCATGGGTGCTCCCTTCGACCCATTGTTGCTGCAACCAGTGGCGAGCGAGGGTTTCTCCCGCCAATCGTACGGCGGTAATCCGACCCCCTTCGAAGCGTATCCGCTTGCCGATGGCGCGTGTGGGATCGTCATAGGCCATGACCGGTCCGTCGTTGAGGCCCAGAATGTGATCAATCCGCGCCAGCAGATCGGCGCTCGGTGCCTCGGCGTTGGCCGCATTGATCACCAGTCCAGGGCGTTCGCGACCGGCAAGGCCGAGACTGACGTAGCTCAACGCCTCGCACAGCGGGCGTAATGCTGTCAGTAGCGTCTGCACATCGCCCTCCACCAGCACAAAGAGCCGCCAGGGCAGGTGAATCTTGTCGACGCGCACCCCGGAGTGCTTCAGCTCCGGTTGTTTGGACAGCGGATCGTAGGCGGGCTGGGTCAGCAGATTGACCCCGCCTTTGAGAAAGCGATCTCCCCAATGCATGGGCAAAAATGCCTGGCCTGCGCGCAGGTTGTCGTCGCTGCCAACCGGCACAACAAGGGTACCGCGCCGACTGGTGACGCTGACCAGATCGCCGGGCTGCAACCGATGCCGCTCCAGTTCTTCGGGGTGCAACCCCAAAATGGCTTCGCTGACATGGCCGAAGAGCCGGGCGGCCGTACCGGTACGGCTCATGCCGTGCCATTGATCGCGCAGTCGTCCGGTATTCAGGGTCAGTGGATAGCGCGCATCCCGCAGTTCTCTGGGGGCGCAATAGGCATCGGCAACGAATCGGGCGCGGCCGGAAGGCGCGGGGAATATGCCGTCTGCGTAAAGTCTCGCCGTGCCCGCTGTCGCCCCTTGGGGGAACGGCCATTGCTGTGGGCCTTGTTGATCGAGGATGGCGTAGCTGATGCCGGACAAGTCCAGATCGCGGCCTTGGGTCAGCACTTTGTATTCGTCAAACAGCGCTTGCGGACGGGCAAAGTCAAACAGCGCAGGTGCTGTTGGTTTCAGCCGGGCTTGCAGGCGCTGGGCAAAATCCACCGTGATCGCCCAATCGGCCCGTGCTTCACCGGGTGCAGGTACAGCCCGGCGAACATGGGAAATTCGCCGTTCGGAGTTGGTGACCGTGCCTTCCTTTTCGCCCCAACTGGCGGCTGGCAGCAGGAGGTCGGCAAAACGAGCCGTTTCGGTGGTGCGAAATGCTTCCTGCAAGACCACGAACGGGCAGGTGGTCAATGCTTGCTGAACCTTGTGCTGATCCGGCAAGGATTGCGCGGGGTTGGTGCAGGCGATCCACAAGGCTTTGATTTTTCCGGCTTGCACTTGCTCAAACAGCTCAATGGCTGACAGCCCCGGTGTTTCCGGCAGGCGATCGACGCCCCAGTACTCGGCGATTTCCGCGCGGTGCTCAGGATCGGCAGCTTCCCGGTGGCCGGGCAACAGGTTAGAAAGGCTGCCGGTTTCCCGGCCGCCCATGGCATTAGGCTGGCCGGTCAACGAGAAAGGTCCGGCACCGGGGCGGCCTATTTGCCCGGTCGCCAAATGCAGATTGATCAGGGCGCTGTTTTTTGCGCTTCCGCTGGTGGATTGATTCAAACCCATGCACCACAGCGACAGAAAGCTCGGTGCCTGGCCGATCCACTGGGCGCAGTTCTGCAATTGCTCCACTGAGATTCCGCAAATCTCGGCAACCCGCTGGGGGGGATAGTCGTGCACCAGGGTTTTGAGTTCGGCGTAGCCTTCGGTGTGGTCGTCGATGAAGTTGTGGTCAATCCAGCCTTCCCAAAGCAGCAGGTGCAGGATGCCGTGAAACAAAGCGACATCGGTGCCTGACTGGATCGGCAAATGCAGATCAGCCAGCTCGCAGGTATCGGTGCGACGGGGATCGATGACAACTATTTTCATGTCCGGACGACGGCTTTTTGCTGCTTCAAGCCGACGAAACAGGATCGGGTGCGCGTAGGCCATGTTGCTGCCGACGATCATCACGCAATCGCTGAGTTCGATGTCTTCGTAACTGCATGGCGGTGAATCCGCACCCAGGCTGCGCTTGTAGCCCACCACGGCCGAGGACATGCACAGCCGCGAATTACTGTCGATGTTGTGGGTGCCGATCAGGGCGCGGGCCAGTTTGTTGAAGGCGTAATAATCTTCGGTCAGCAGTTGCCCGGACAGGTAGAAGGCGACGCTGTCCGGGCCATGTTCGGCAATGGTGCTGGCGAATACGGTGGCGGCGTGGTCCAGGGCGGTGTCCCAGTCGGTCACGCTGCGGGCCAGGGATTTGCCCAGGCGCAGTTCTGGATACAGGGCCCTGGCGCTGAGGTCGCCCGTCAGATGAAGGCTTGAACCCTTGCTGCACAGTTTGCCGAAATTGGCCGGGTGTTGCGGATCGCCGCTGACACCGAGGATGGTGTCTTCGTCATGTTCAATCAGCACGCCGCAGCCCACGCCGCAATAGCAGCAGGTGGAGGCGGTGACCTGCGTCGTGTTGTCGTTCAGGCGCATAGGGCGGTACCGGTTTCGCTCAGGCTGTTTTCACCGAACATCAGGTGATCGCGGCTGTTGCCGATTTTTCGGTGCTCGCGAATCTGCTGCAAGTACCAGCCGCCGTCCGTTGTGTCGCCGTACAGGCAGGCCCCCACGAGCACGTCATTCTTGATCACCAGTTTCTTGTAGCTGCCGTTGATAGGGTCGCGCAGGGTAATGCTTTCAGTGCCTTCGCCGCCCATGAAGTCCCCGGCGGAGAACAGGTCTATGCCAGTGACTTTCAGTTTGGTCGAGGTCACGGTGCCCTTGTAGCTGGCAAAGCCCAGTTGCGCGAGATGGTTGGCGCAGACCTTGGCTTGTTCGAACAGGGGAGCGACCAGTCCGTAGGCCGTGCCTCGGTGACTGGCGCATTCGCCAATGGCGTAGATTCGCGGGTCGTAGGTCTGCAACGTGTCGTTGACCAGGATCCCTCGGCCGCACGCAATCCCGGCCTGTTCCGCCAACTCGATAGCGGGGCGAACCCCGGCAGCCATCACCACCAGATCGGCAGGAATAACGTCGCCGTTGGAAAACTGCACCGCATTGACTCGCCCTTGGCCGTTGTCGAGCAATGCCTTGGTTTGCTCGCCCAGCCGGAATATCAGGCCGCGTGCTTGCAGCGCCTGTTGCAGCAGGTGTGCTGAAGCCTGGTCCAGCTGGCGCTCCAGCAGCCATTGGCCGATGTGCACCACCGTCACCTCCATGCCCCGCAGTCTCAGGCCGTTGGCGGCTTCAAGCCCCAGCAGTCCGCCGCCGATGACCACGGCATGTGTGTGGGTGCGTGCGGTGTGAATCATGACTTGGGTATCGGCGATGTCGCGATAGCCGATCACGCCTTCCAGTGTGTTACCGGGAATCGGCGGGATGAACGGTTTAGAGCCGGTGGCGATCAGCAGGCGGTCGTAATGAGCCTGCGTGCCATCGTCTGCGGTGACGATTCTGTTCGTGCGGTCGATTTTCACCACGCTGCGATTAAGCAGCAGTTTGATGTTATTGCTCAGGTACCAGTCCAGATCGTTAAGCACGATCTCGTCGAATTTCTGCTCGCCCGCCAGCACCGGCGACAGCAGGATGCGATTGTAGTTGGGGTGCGGCTCGGCCCCGAAAACCGTGATGTCGTACAGTTCGTCGCTCAGCTTGAGCAGTTCTTCAAGGGTACGGACCCCAGCCATGCCATTGCCGATCATCACCAGTTTGAGTTTTTTCATGCTGCCTCCGAGTCCACCATGGGCGCGCTCGACAAAATCTGTGCAAACAAAAAAGGCGTCCCGCTAGTTACCTAGCGAGGACGCCTTTGTCCGGTCCCGTTCTCTCGGGATGCCCCGTCCTTCGTCGTTGAAGGCTGAAGCTATATGTAAATTGTATAAGAGGGGTATGCATGGGTTGTGCCAGCGGACATGAAACAAGGCAGTTGCGGAGCGGGCCCGGACGCAAACCGCTGTCGGCGGGCGGCTTGCCCGGGAAACGCTTTGCCGGCCGCCGCCTTTCTTCAGACTGAGCCGCCGCTTTCTCGGGCAAGCCTGGCTCCAGCAGTGTGGTGTGCAACGGCAACGTGTCGGTTCAGGTTCCCGCTTTGGTGCGCGTTGCACCGAAGCAGGGCGGTTGCTCAGTGGCGCAGCAGCCAGATGATCATCACCAGATTGATCAGTAGCGAGACCATCGCCAGGGTGCGCCAGACCTTCAAAGGCTCTCTTTCCAGCAGGGGGCGTGGCTGTTGCACCAGGGGCCGGTATTCGGCTTGTTCCAGTTGCAGCAACCACTGCTCCGCCGTTTCATAGCGCGAAGCAGGTTCCGCATGAAGTGCCTGTTGCAGGCTGTGGTCCAGCCAGTCCGGCACATCCGGGCGATAACGGCTGGCCGGAATTGGCACGCCGAACCGTCGATGTTGAAACGCCTCTATTTCGCCGTAGGGATAGTGCCCCGTCAGCAGGTAATAGAGGGTGACACCGGCGGCGTACAAATCTTGTTGGGGAGCGGGTTCAGTACCGTCGAACGCTTCGGGGGCAATGAAGCTTGGCGTGCCGGGCAGCTCTTCAGTCACCGCGGACAGGCCGGGGCAATAGGCCAGACCGAAATCCAGTAACCGCAATTCACCGTCGTCGTCCAGTAGCAGGTTTTCCGGTTTGATGTCGCGATGAATGATATTGCGCCGGTGCAGCAAACCCACTGCGCGCAACAGACGTGTTGCCAGGTCCTGCCACTGCGCCACGGAGACAGGCCCCGTGAGATCGAATACTTGGGCCAGCGTCCGACCGGGGTATTCGCGCATCAGGTAATACAGATGCTGGCGTTCCGGGGCAGGGTGGAGCTCGGGAAAATAGCGTCCAGCGACACGTCGCAGAAACCATTCTTCCAGCAACAGGCTCTGACCGGCGTGAGCCTCGTCCTGTCGGTTGGCGGGCAGTGTCTTCAACAGCCAGCACTGGGCCTGTTGATCGCGGACGCGATATAGCAATGACTGGCGCGACTGCGCTAGCAAATTGACTATTTCGAAGCCCTCGAACCGTTGACCCGGTTTAAGTGCTGGCGGCAGTGGCCATTGTTGAAGCTGAAGCAGCGCATCTCCCAGATCGTCCTGACCCAGCGTGTCGACATTGATCAGCAGCGCGCTGGCATTGTCCTGACTGCCCGCCAGATGCGCGGCATTGACCAGTGTCTGCACGGCACTGTCGAGGTCGTCCTGTTCGGCCAGAATCGAGTGGATGCTGGCGTCGCCCAAGGTGACCCAGATCCCGTCGCTGACCAGCAGCAGCCGTTCGCCTTCGCGCAGCTCGCCGTCCAGATAATCCATGACCACGTATTGATCCAGCCCCAGCGCACGTTTGAGCACATGTTGCATGTCCGGTTGTTCCCAGACGTGATCCTCGCTGATGCGCTGCAATTGGCCCTGATGCCAGCGATAGACCCGGCAATCGCCCACATGGGCCAGCGTAAACCGACGGCCGCGCAGGACCACCACGCTCAAGGTCGTCATCAGGCCATTGGCTAACAACCAGCGGTTCTGCGCCAGCAGCAGGCGATCCAGCGACTGGGCGATCCCCCAGGTTTCCGGCGTCGAGTAGTAATCCAGCGCCAGTGCCTGCAACGTGGATTGCGCAGCCAGCGCTCCATCGGCGCACTGGCTGACGCCATCGGCCAAGGCAAACAGATAGCCCTTGCTGGCAGCAAGGGCCGGGGCCGGAGTGACCAGACGCAGGGCGTCCTGGTTTTCCGGTCGCGGCCCACTGGCGCTGCACTGGGCGAAACTCAGTTGCAGACTCATCGACGACCTCAGACGCGGGCAGCCGTAACCGCTGCCGAGCCCCAGGTGGTTCTCCAGCGACGCTTGACGTTCAGCAAGCCGAACCAGGCCAGCACGCCCAGGAAGGCGAACAGCCACAGGCCGAGCTGATAATCACCGGTGTGCTGCTTGATCGAGCCCAGGCCCGCTGCCAGCAGGAATCCACCGATGCCACCGGCCATGCCGATCAGCCCGGTCATGACACCGATTTCCTTGCGAAAGCGTTGGGGGACCAGTTGGAATACCGCGCCGTTACCTGCGCCCAGGCCGAGCATGGCGGCCACAAACAGCGCCAGTGCGGCCCACGAACTGGGCAGGTTGAAGCCCACGGCCGCGATGCAGATGGCAGCCACGGCGTACATGCCGGACAGGGTGCGGATCCCGCCGAATCGATCGGCAAGGGCGCCGCCCAGCGGACGCATCAGGCTGCCCCCGAAGACGCAGGCCGCTGTGTAATAACCGGCGGTGACAGGGCTCAGGCCATATTGGTCGTTAAAGTAACCCGGCAAGGCACTGGCCAGGCCGATGAAACCGCCAAAGGTGACGCTGTAGAAAAACATGAACCACCAGCTGTCACGATCACCCAGGGCCTTGAGGTAATCCGCCATGGACTTGGGCTTGGCGCGTTCCGGTGCGTTGCGGGCCATCAGGCAGAAGGCAATCAGCGTCAGGACCAAGGGGATTAGGGCGAAGCCGAACACATTGCTCCAACCGAACGCCACCGCCAGGACCGGCGCAATCAATGCCGCCAGAACCGTACCGGAGTTGCCCGCACCGGCAATGCCCATGGCCTTGCCTTGATGTTCGGCGGGATACCATTGCGAAGCCAGCGGCAAGGCGACGGCGAATGACGCGCCGGCCATGCCGAGGAACAGCCCCAGAATCAAGGCTTGCTCATAGGTATGGATGCCCAGTTTCCAGGCCCCGAACAACGCGCAAATGACGATCACTTGCCCGATGATGCCCGCGGTTTTGGGTGACAGTTGGTCAGCCAGCAGGCCCATTACAAAGCGCAGCACGGCGCCGGCCAGAATCGGCGTGGCCACCATCAGCCCGCGTTCTTGAGTGGTCAGGTGCAGATCGGCAGCAATTTGTACGGCCATGGGGCCAAGCAGGTACCAGACCATGAAGCTCAGGTCGAAATACAGGAAGGCAGCAAACAGAGTCGGTTTGTGGCCGGCTTTCCAGAAACTTGTATTCATTGAACACCTCATCTGCAAAAGGAAGTCTGTCGGTTCATGAACCGCAGCGGGCGAAGACCAGCAGGTGGAGCATCCATAACCTCGGCGGCTCCACCGGCCCCGTTCACTGGGGCCAAAACGCAAAAAACGCCGCAACCTGATTCGCGTTGGCGAAGAAGGTGTGCGACGTCTTTGTCGTAAGTGGGGCAACCGCCGTTGGCTACCTGTGTGATTACCTAAGCAAAAGCCGGGCCAGAGACGCGAAGAACGGCTTTTCGTTGGAGCGAACGGGGTGGCGATCCACCTTGCCCGCAGAGGCGTCAACTCAGCGAGTCATGATGCCAGCCCGGAAGTCGATTCGCGGGCAAGCCTCGCTCCAACAGGCCCAGCATCGCTCTCCTCACCCCAGCATCTCGCTCATGGCAATGATTTGCTCGGCCACCTGGATCAGCTTCTGTTGTCTGCTCATGGCCTGGCGTCGCATCAGGGTATAGGCCTCTTCTTCCTTGCAATCCTTCATTTTCATCAGCAGTCCCTTGGCCAGTTCAATGCGTTTGCGCTCGGCCAATTGCTGGTCGCGTGCCTGAAGTTGGGCACGCAGGGCCTGATCGCTCTCAAATCGTGCCATGGCGACATCAAGGATGGGTTGCAGGCGCTGGGCATGAATGCCTTCAACGATATAGGCGCTTACGCCGGATTTGATGGCCTGGCGCATGACGCCGGGGTCATGTTCATCGGTGAACATCACGATCGGGCGCGGCTGATCACGGCTGACCAGCACCACTTGCTCCATGACGTCCCGGCCCGGAGATTCGGTATCGATCAGGATCACATCGGGGCGAATCGCTTCAACCCGTGCGGGCAGGTCGATGATCAGCCCGGACTCATCGATGACGTCGAAGCCCGCTTCGCTGAGCGCCGCTTTCAGGCGCCCGACTTTTTTCGGCGTGTCGTTGATTAACAGGATACGTAGCATGATGGCGGCCTCAGCGACTGACAGCGGCGAGGGGGGCGTCAGCCAGTGCATGCAGTTTGAAACTGCGCGCGTAACCTGCGGGATTGCTGCCGTCCCAGACCTTGCCGTCGATCAGTTGACTGCTGCGCATGGCAGAAGCGGGCACCTTGATGCCCAGCGCTTCGGCAGCCTGACGATACAGCTTCAGTTGCTGAACGCTGTTGGCCACCTCAAGGTAGTCCGGGTCTTCGCGCAGCAACCCCCAGCGCCGAAATTGAGTCATGAACCACATGCCGTCGGACAGGTACGGCAGGTTCACCTCACCACCGCCATGAAAGCGCAGGGCGTGATGATCCTGCCATTCGTTGCCCAGCCCATCGCTGTATTCGCCCAGCAGGCGTGGTTCGATGCAGGTGGCGGGGGCGTCGAGGTACTCTTTGCCACTGAGCAACTGCGCGGTGCTGCGGCGGTTTTCCTGGTTTTGCTCGATGAAACGGCTGGCCTCCAGAACGGCCATCATCAGTGCGCGCGCCGTGTTGGGGTTTTGCTCGACGAACTCGCGGGTGCAGCCCAGGACTTTCTCCGGATGGTCCGGCCAGATCGCCTGCGTGGTGGCAAGGGTAAAGCCCAGCTGTTGCTGCACGGCGCTGGCCCCCCAGGGTTCGCCCACGCAGAACCCGTCGATGCGTCCGGCCTGCAGGTGCGCAACCATCTGGGGCGGCGGCACAACAACGCTGGTGACGTCGTGCAGTGGGTGAATGCCCTGGCTGGCGAGCCAGTAATACAGCCACATCGCATGATTACCGGTGGGGAAGGTCTGGGCGAAGGTCAGCTTTGAGCCGCTTTGGTGCGCGCGGCGGTCCAGTGCTTCAGGAGTGCTCACGCCGGCGTCCTGAAGGGAGCGGGACAGATTAATGCTCTGGCCATTCTGGTTCAGGCCCATCAGCACCGCCATGTCAGTGGTGGGGCCGCCGCCGATGCCCAGTTGCACGGCATAAATCAGGCCGTAGAGGCTGTGAGCCGCATGGAGTTCGCCACTGACCAGTTTGTCCCGCAGGCTGGCCCAGGAAGGCTGGCGTTTGAGATTGAGGGAAAGGCCGTAAGGCTGCGCAAAACCCTGAGTCGCGGCGACCACCAATGACGCGCTGTCAGACAACGCCATGAAGCCCAGGTCCAGGCTGTTCATCTCTGGCGCATCGCTGCCGGCCACCCAGGCGAGCGGGTCGTTCATTGAGTCATTCATAAGCGTTTTCGTCCTTTGCGGGAAATGCCGCTTCCGGCGCTAATACGCGGCGCTTAAAGGGAATAATCCAAAAAAAAGCGTCGTTCAGGTCGTTGCGTAAGCAAAGACGAAAACGACGCCATTGTCTGTGACCCGATCCGCCGTTGGAGCGGGCGCTGATGCCGTTTCCAAGCAAGCGATATGCCAGCGTGACCGCCCGCGATGATACCGACCTTTTAAAAGCTGTTCGCATGCCTCGCGCGCGGCGGTCCAGACGTCTATAATCGCGGACCTGAATTCAGCTTCGCACGAGTCGCGCCCGCCCATGTATAACCTGGCCCGCCAGTTACTGTTCAAACTTTCCCCGGAAACCTCTCACGACCTCTCGCTGGACCTGATTGGTGCCGGCGGACGGTTGGGCCTCAACAGTCTGCTCTGCAAGGCACCTGCGCGTTTGTCGATGACGGTCATGGGGCTGGAGTTTCCCAACCCGGTCGGCCTGGCAGCGGGGCTGGACAAGAACGGCGCGGCTATCGACGGTTTCGCTCAGTTGGGGTTCGGTTTTGTCGAAATCGGTACGGTGACGCCTCGCGCGCAACCGGGCAACCCCAAGCCGCGGATTTTCCGCCTGCCCCAGGCCGAGGCGATCATCAATCGCATGGGCTTCAACAATCTGGGCGTCGATCATCTGGTCAGCCGGGTTCAGGCTGCCAAGTACACCGGCATTCTGGGCATCAACATCGGCAAGAATTTCGATACACCGGTCGAGCGTGCCGTGGACGATTACCTGATCTGCCTGGACAAGGTTTATGCCCATGCCAGCTACGTCACGGTCAACGTCAGTTCGCCCAACACACCAGGGCTGCGCAGCCTGCAGTTTGGCGATTCGTTAAAGCAACTGCTGGAAGCCTTGAGCCTCCGGCAACAGGCGCTGACCCAGCTGCATGGCCGACGCGTGCCGTTAGCGATCAAGATCGCGCCGGACATGACCGATGAAGAAACCGTTCTGGTGGCGACCGCTCTTATGGAGTCCGGCATGGATGCGGTCATCGCCACCAACACCACGCTCAGTCGCCAGGGCGTCGAAGGTCTGCCTTACGGGGACGAGGCGGGCGGGCTGTCAGGTTCGCCAGTGCGCGAGAAGAGCACCCATACCGTCAAGGTTCTGGCCGGTGAGCTGGCGGGTCGTATGCCGATCATTGCTGCCGGGGGCATCACCGAGGGCAGGCACGCCGCCGAGAAAATCGCTGCGGGCGCCAGTCTGGTGCAGATCTATTCCGGCTTCATTTACAAAGGTCCGGCGCTGATTCGCCAGTCGGTGGATGCCATCGCTGCGATGCCCGGTACCTGGGGGTAAAAAAAGGGGCTCCTGAGGAGCCCCTGGGCTTTTGCCCCGCGCCCGGATGGGACGCGCCTGGTTAGGTCATTTTTTCAAAGATTTTCTGGACTGGTCGGAAGTTACCTGATTACCCGACCGCGTGAAGTTCGTTGAGTCTGTGGATTCCCGCAGTGCCGGTCATACCGTCCCAGTTGTCGCCGCGTCCTTCTCGCCAACCATTGATCCATGCCTGGCGTACTGACGGTAGAGTAAAAGGGCAAAGCTCACGGGATTTTCCATGAACGCCAAATTGATATCCGCGTAAAAATGCTCTTTCCAACGGATCACGCTTAAGTCTTCTCATAGGGTGTTGCCCTCGTTTGTTGACTGTAATGTCCCTGGGACCTCGAGATGAGGTCGGGCAGAAATTTTCTGCCGTTGGTACCCGCTGCCGGCGTCGCGGGCTTGGTGCTGTCTCCGTTGCGGTGACAACCTGAGATGAGTTCTAACCAATGGATTGGGCGCTGTGAATGATCGTTTTGTCATAAGCACGTCACATTTGTGCTAACGAAAACATAAGCGCTGACGTGTTTCAAAGTTGATACTTTGTAGAAGCCCGCAATGTCGAGGCTTTCAGCGCAAAACGAGACAGGTTCGCAAGCGCGGGTGATGGCTGAATGCATTCAAGGGCTTTTCGACGAAGGGTCGCGATGTGACTTTTTATTGCGACGTTTGTCGTGCTGAATGAGCTCCTTTTCATGAACCCTGTCCTTTTGCCCAAGGGTTCAAGGATCAACTGCCGCATTGATGTCATTAACTCATGCGGCGGACCGGCACAATGTGTGTGCCACGCAGGTGTTCTCCACGAAAGACGCCTGTTTTAAATCTGGTAGGGCAATGCGTTGCCTACCGCTTATGGCTACGGCCCTGGAAGATTCATGTCCGAACGTTACGAACTTTTCCTCACTTGCCCCAAAGGCCTTGAAGGTCTGCTTTCCGAGGAAGCCACCGCGCTTGGCCTTGAGGAGACCCGGGAACACACCTCGGCCATCCGTGGTATGGCCAGCATGGAAACCGCCTACCGGCTTTGCCTGTGGTCGCGCCTGGCCAACCGTGTCCTTCTGGTGCTCAAGCGCTTCCCGATGAAAGACGCCGAAGACCTTTACCACGGCGTGCTGGACATCGACTGGCAGGATCATCTTGAAGCCGATGGCTCGCTGGCGGTGGAATTCAGTGGTAATGGTTCGGGCATTGATAACACCCATTTCGGCGCCCTGAAGGTCAAGGACGCCATTGTCGACAAACTGCGGACCCCCGATGGTTCGCGGCCTTCGGTCGACAAGCTTAATCCTGATCTGCGGGTGCACCTGCGTCTGGACCGGGGTGAAGCGATTCTGTCTCTGGATTTGTCCGGTCATAGCCTGCACCAGCGCGGCTACCGTTTGCAGCAGGGCGCTGCGCCCCTCAAGGAAAACCTGGCGGCCGCCATCCTGGTTCGTGCCGGCTGGCCACGCATTGCGGCGCAAGGCGGCGCACTGGCCGACCCGATGTGCGGTGTGGGCACTTTTCTGGTGGAGGCAGCCATGATGGCTGCGGACATCGCGCCTAACCTCAAACGTGAACGCTGGGGTTTCTCGGCGTGGCTGGGCCACGTCCCGGCGCTGTGGAACAAGCTGCATGATGAGGCCGTGGCCCGTGCCCAGGCAGGCCTGGCCAAGCCGCCACTGTGGATTCGCGGTTATGAAGCGGACCCGCGCCTGATTCAGCCGGGTCGTAACAACATCGAGCGTGCCGGCTTGAGTGACTGGATCAAGGTCTATCAAGGCGAAGTCGCGACCTTCGAGCCGCGCCCGGATCAGAACCAGAAAGGTCTGGTGATCTGCAACCCGCCTTACGGCGAGCGTCTGGGTGATGAAGCGAGCCTGCTGTATCTCTATCAAAACCTCGGCGAACGTCTGCGTCAGGCCTGTCTGAACTGGGAGGCTGCGGTGTTTACCGGTGCCCCGGATCTGGGCAAGCGCATGGGCATTCGCAGTCACAAGCAGTACGCATTCTGGAACGGCGCGTTGCCGTGCAAGCTGCTGTTGATCAACGTCGTTCCCGATCAGTTCGTCACCGGTGAGCGGCGCACGGCCGAACAGCGCCAGATCGAACGCGAACAGGTCGACACCGAGGATTCCGGTGCGCTGGAAGCGCCCGGCAAGTACGAGAAGTACAACAAGAACGGCAATCCGATCAAGCCCGTGCCGGTGGTTGTCGAGCAGCCGCGCCTGAGCGAAGGCGGGCAGATGTTCGCCAACCGCTTGCAGAAGAACCTCAAGCTGCTGGGTAAATGGGTACGCCGCGAAGGGATTGACTGCTATCGAGTCTATGATGCCGACATGCCGGAATATTCCCTGGCCATCGACCTGTATCACGACTGGGTTCACGTTCAGGAATACGCCGCGCCCAAATCCATCGATCCGGAGAAAGCCTCGGCGCGTCTGTTCGATGCGCTGGCGGCGATTCCTCAGGCGCTGAACATTGACAAGAGTCGCGTGGTGATCAAACGCCGCGAGCGTCAAAGCGGCACCAAACAGTACGAGCGCCAGAGTGCCCAAGGGCAGTTCCGGGAGGTCAGCGAAGGCGGCGTCAAGCTGCTGGTGAACCTGACCGATTACCTGGACACCGGCCTGTTCCTGGATCATCGCCCGATGCGCATGCGTATCCAGCGCGAAGCGGCGGGCAAGCGTTTCCTTAACCTGTACGCTTACACCGCCACTGCCAGCGTGCATGCGGCCAAGGGCGGCGCGCGCAGCACCACCAGCGTCGATTTATCCAAGACCTACCTGGACTGGGCGCGGCGCAACCTGTCGCTGAACGGTTTTTCTGACAAGAACCGTCTGGAGCAGGGCGATGTCATGGCCTGGCTGGAAGCGTGCCGTGAGGAATACGACTTGATCTTCATTGATCCGCCGACGTTCTCCAACTCCAAGCGCATGGAAGGCATCTTCGACGTGCAGCGTGATCAGGTGCAATTGATCGACCTGGCCATGGCCCGTCTTGCGCCTGGCGGTGTGCTGTATTTCTCCAACAACTTCCGCAAGTTTGTGCTCGATGAGAACCTCGGCGAGCGTTACGCGGTGGAGGAAATTACCGCACAGACCATCGATCCGGACTTTGCTCGCAACAGCAAGATCCATCGTGCCTGGAAAATCATGGCTCGCTGATTGCTCTTCATGTGCATTGCGTAACGAGGTCATCGTGCGCAATCGCACATCACCCAGAACAGATGGGCGATGTGAGAGCTGCGTCGGCAGGCATTATGGCTGGCGCATCCGGTGCTTGAATTGTTACATCGTGTTGCTATAGGATCTTGTCAGGAGATGGCATTCCTCCTTGAACCGCCTTGTGCTGATGATGCCTACGTGAACCCTGGACAGGGTGCGTAGGTTCGTCTGCGCCCTGTCCCTAACCCAGGACAGGATCATGATTTTACTTCCCCCATCGCCCCCTTCTCGTTGTGCTTGCCTGCAGTCGCTCTGGCCACACAGGTCTGACGAGGTGCGAACGCCGTGCTGAAATCACTCTTGGTTATCGCCATTGGCGCGTCCCTAGGTGCCTGGCTGCGCTGGCTTCTGGGTATGAAGCTGAATGCACTGTTCCCGACAATTCCCCCAGGCACCGTGGTCGCGAACATGGTGGGGGGCTACATCATTGGCTTTGCTATCGCATTTCTGGCCGCATCCCCCAACCTTAGCCCTGAATGGCGCCTGCTGATCATCACGGGGTTCTGTGGAGGGCTTACCACCTTTTCGACGTTCTCGGCCGAAACGGTCGTCCTGATCCAGGAGGGCAGGCTGCTCTGGGCCCTCGGCTCGGTTTCGTTGCATGTCCTGGGTTCGCTGGCAATGACCGCTGCCGGGCTTCTGTCCTACCAAATGATCGGCACCCGCTGAGGAGATAGAGATGAAAGGTGTTTTAGTGGTGTTCTTTACTCAACAAAACCGCCGCTATCAGGGAAAGATGCTGGGCGACTGGATCGTCGATTTAGCCAAAGAGATGGGGTTGCGTGGCGCGACGCTGTGTACCGGCATCGAGGGCTTCGGGCACACCGGGCAATTGCACTCGGCGCACTTTTTCGAGCTGGCGGATCAGCCGACGGAGATACGTCTGGCCATCACGGAGGAGGAATCAGAACGGTTGTTCGAGCGGCTGGAGACAGAGGACATCTCCGTGTTTTTCACCAAGACCCCAATCGAAATGGGCACCCTGGGCAAAAATACCGGGGGCGCAAGCGCTTGAGGCGTTGAAAGTCCGGACCGCAAACAGTGTGTACCACTGATGAGCAAACAACAGGGGCCTGCTAGTCACAGGCCCCGCGCTGTCCAAGGGGCTAGGGCTGCTGGATGGAAACCGTGTTGTTGATCAGTTTTGGTTGGCGGTACAGATCCACCAGCACCTGATCAAGCACAGACGATGCACCCCATGGGCGCGGGTCATTGAGAATCGCGACAACGGCCCACGTATTGCCATTGCTGTCTCGGCTGAAGCCGGCAATGGCCCGAACAGTGTTCAACGTCCCGGTCTTGATATGCGCTTCGCCAAGCAGTGGCGTGCGCTTGAGGCGCTTGCGCATGGTGCCATCCATGCCGGCCAGCGGCATCGAGCTCATGAACTCTGCGGCATAAGGACTCCGCCATGCGGCTTGCAGAATGATCGCCATCTCGCGAGCGCTGATGCGCTCGGCACGAGACAAACCTGAACCGTTCTCCATCACCAGATGCGGCGCCGTAATGCCTTTTTTCGCCAGCCATTGGCGGATTACCCGTTGCGCAGCCTTGCCGTCGTCGCCATCGGCGTCGTTGCGATACTCAGCACCAAGGCTGAGGAACAATTGCTGCGCCATGGTGTTGTTGCTGAATTTATTGATATCCCGAATGATTTCCGTAAGGTCTGGCGAGAACGCCTTGGCCAACAGTTTTGCATTGCTCGGCACCACATCGACTCGATCCTTGCCCTGGATGGTACCGCCCAGTTCCTGCCAGATAGCGCGCACAGCCCCCGCTGCATAGGTGGGGTGATCAAGCAGTGACAGATACGTCTGGGAATTGCAGCCATCCCCCAGTTGTCCGCTGACGGTGACTACAACCGAGCCGTCGGCCTGCGGCGCCGGGTTGTAACGTACGTCCCCGGTGCACTGTTTCGAGGCAACGGCTTTGACCTGGTTGTCCACGTGAATGCTGGCAATAGGGGGTTCAACCGACACCAGAATCTTGCCGCCATCGTTGCGTGTGACGAAGCGCAGGGCCTTGAGGTTGATCATCAACGAGTCGGGTTTGACCAGGAACGGTTTGTTCCTGTCATTGCCGTCGTCATCGAACACCGGCAGGCGCGGTTGCACGAAATGACTGCGGTCCAGCACCAGATCACCGGTGACCTGCTGCACACCGTTGGCACGCAAGTCGCGCATCAACAGCCAGAGTTTTTCCATGTTGAGCTTTGGGTCGCCGCCGCCTTTGAGGTACAGATTGCCGCGCAGTACGCCATTGCTCAGGGTGCCGTCGGTAAAAAATTCGGTTTTCCACTGATGGGTAGGGCCAAGCATTTCCAACGCGGCGTAAGTGGTGATCAGTTTCATGGTCGACGCAGGGTTGACCGAAACATCGGCGTTGAAAACGGTCGGTGTGCCGGGGCCGTTAAGCGGCAGCATCACCAGCGACAGTGCATCGTCGCCCAGCTTGCTGGCCTTGAGGGCTTGTTCGACCTTGGGCGGCAACGTGGTGTTGATGGGCGCGGCCTGGGCCGGCAGCCCCAGCGGCAGCAGAACTGCGAAAAAAAACAGGGGACGCAGAGACTTGATCATTCAATAAAACCCTACCGCAAAGAGGGGAAAAAAGAGGGCATGGATGAATTCCCTCGAGAAAATAAGTAGCGGGCGCGGACGGTCGTATGAAAAGGCCGTCTCGCGGTCGAATAGACCGCATTATGCCCCAACCCGCAGTGACTTGCGCTCAGGTACAGGCGTCTCGCACGGTATTTTTTATCAGAAGGCTGACGGGGGCGGTTGGGCCTTTTTATCGGCAATACCCGAACGGGGGCGCGTTAGTGAGGCAATTGGTTGCCCAAACTGATAAAGTGCCGCCCGATATTACTTATGAGGATTGTTCAATGGCCACTAACCGTTCCCGCCGTCTGCGCAAAAAACTCTGCGTGGATGAATTCCAGGAGCTGGGTTTTGAGCTGAACCTTGACTTCAAACCCGAGTTGGATGACCAGGCAATCGATGCTTTCCTCGACGCGTTCCTCAAGGACGCCATGGAAGCCAATGGTCTGGGTTACGTCGGCGGCGATGACTTCGGTCTGGTTTGTCTCAGCAAGCGTGGCTCGGTCAGCGAAGAGCAGCGCGCTGCTGTGGAAGCGTGGCTTAAAGGCCGCAGCGAACTGACTGAAATGTCTGTCAGCCCGCTGATCGACGTTTGGTACCCGGAAAAAGAAATCAATCCGGTCGCCTGATGTATCCAGGAAGCAGGCCTTGCGCCTGCTTCCTCGTTCTGCCCCGCCGTATTCTGGCGACTCCGCTCTTCGTTTAACCTCCCGTTTCCCCATTGCGATTGTCCGCCTCGTCTGTCTGATGAAGGGCGATGCGCAAGGCCGCCTCCAGCGTGCTCATGGCGGTTCCAAGGGTTATCTGACACGCCTCGATAATCTCCACGGGTTCTGCTTCGCTGCAGGCATCCTCCAGCGCTTCGCACCTGTCGATGACCTGGGTTGCCCGAATGATCCGTGCTGCGCCCTTGATCTTGTGCGCCATTAGACGCATATCGGCCTGACCGGTCGATGCCGAAAGCCCCGTGAGTTCTTCTCTATCCTGCTCGCAGCTCTCCAACAGTTGCGCCAGCAATCGCTGGACCATTTCGGGGCGGTTGCCGGTCAGCTGGCCGACGCTCCCCATGTCGAACACCTCGCAGGCCGATATCGCCGGGTGTTGACGGATTCGAGGAACGATCTTATCGAGCTGCTCGTTCAGGGTCTTGAGGCTGATGGGTTTGAACAGGCATTCGTCCATCCCTGCATCGCGGCAGCGCTGTTTCTCCTCAGGCTGGGCATTGGCGGTGAAGCCCCAGATCGTGCAGCGCTGACGTTTTTCGTCCATCTCATGATTGCGGATGGATCGGGTCAGATCGTAGCCGTTCATCACGGGCATGTTGCAGTCGGCGATGACCAGGTCGAATTGCCCCTGCAACCATTGCTCAAGCCCCTCGGCACCCTGTTCTGCGGTTGAGCAGTGATGGCCGAGAAACTCGAGTTGCTGACACAGCAGCATGCAGTTGGCCGGATGATCGTCAACGATCAGGATATCCAGCGCCGCACTTTCCCGAGGTTCTTCTTCCTTTGGAGACAAGGCGATTTCCAATGGCTCAAGCGTCGTGAGATCAAACGTCATGTGGATTTGCGTGCCGTTTCCGGGCTCGCTGCTGAGCGCCAGTGTTCCGCCCATCATTTCGCACAGGCTGCGGCAGATCACCAGTCCCAGACCCGCGCCGGTGCGCGCCAGTTGGCCGGTGTTGTCGGCTTGTGCAAACGGCGCGAACAACCGTTGTTGATCTGCCTGACTGATGCCGATGCCGCTGTCCTGGATGAGAACGTGCAGACGCAATTGCTGTGGAGCCGGGCTTGCGTCGGTTTGCAGGCTGATCCTGACCTGGCCCTGCTCGGTGAATTTGATTGCGTTGCTGATCAGATTGGAAAGGATCTGCTTGAAGCGCAACGGGTCGATCAGCACATCGGTATTGACCCTGGGGTCCAGATCCAGCACCAGCCCTAAACTTTTTTGCCGAGCCAACCCATCGAAGACGCGAATCACCGACTCGACCAGTTGCCGCAGGTTTGCTCGCTCGGGGCTGAGGGTCAGGCGCCCTGACTCGATGCGTGCGATGTCCAGGATGTCACCAATCAGCTCAAGCAGATCCTTGGCGGAGCTGTAGGCCACTTCGATGGCCGGCCGGTCGAGCTGGCCCTGGTCGGCTTTGCGCAGGGCCAGTTCCAGCATGCCGATCACCGCGTTCATGGGGGTGCGTATTTCATGGCTCATGGTGGCCAGAAAGGTGCTCTTGGCCCGGTTGGCATCATCGGCCTGATCCTTGGCGGCGCGAAGTTCTTCAATCAACTGGCGACGCTCGCTGATGTCGATCCAGCCGCCGATGATGCCCTGAACTTCTCCCAGCGAATCACGGAAGGGCAGGATCCAGTGGTAGATCGTCAAGTCGCGGTCACCGATGTGCAGCGTGCGATCGAGAATGAGCGGGGTGCTATTGGCCATTACCCGCTGATAGTCCGCCGCATACTCCCGCGCTTCACCCACGTTGCTCAATACGCCCTCTGTGACGGTTCTATTGATGATGTCTTCGCGCTGCGCCGAGAATGCTTTCAGATAGCTGTCGTTGCACATCCGCAACAGTCCTTCGCGATCGCGCACATAGATCGGATGCGGGGTGCCGTTGACAAGGGCGCTCATGAATTCGAATTGGTCGCTCAAGGCGCGCTCGGCGCGTTCGCGCTGTTTGATCTGGCGCCGCATGTTGGCGTTCCAGGCCAGTGAGCCCAGCAGCAAAAGGCCGGCCCCGATGAGGATCTGGTAAATCTGGCGCTGGTAATCGTGCCAGTTGGCCCCGGCAGGGGTGTAGGAGCGCCAGCGGTTATTGATCACCGCCAGGTCCTGCGGGGCGATACTGGACAGTGCCTTGTCCAGAATGGCGCTCAGTTCAGTGGCTTTGCGGGAGGTGGCCATGGAGATGAGCGCCGGTTCATTGCCAACCGTGGCCGTCATTTGCAGACGGTCTTCGAAGGTGCCCGAAGAGATGTAGTAGTTGGCGAGTAACAGGGACGTGATGGCGCCTTCAACCCGGCCTTGGGCAAGCATGTCCATCGCCTGCAGCGGGGTGTCCACTTCGATCGGCACGATGTCCGGGAAGTTTTCACGCAGGTAGGGCATGAGCGGGCTTCCGAGATTGATCGCCACGCGCTTGCCTTTGAGTTGCTCCAGGCGTTGAGGGTTTTCCGGCCATTTACGCGTCACCAGAACAAACGAATTGGCGATGTAGGGACGGCTGAAACTGAATTGGTCTTCACGTTCCTCGCTGGGGATCAGCGCGCCGATCATGTCGGCCTGGCCCTGAATGACCCGGTTCTGCATGTCGACCAGGCTTTGTGCCCGGGTCACTTCGAAGCGAAGCCCTGTACGCAGGCGTACCAGCTCCAGCAGATCCGCGGTGATGCCTCGAAAGTTGCCGTTGGCATCAAAGAAGGTCAGCGGTGCATAAGATTCATTAATGACAAGCCGAACGACCGGGTGTTGCGCGATCCAGCGTTCTTCACGCGGGGTCAATTGCAGCTTCTGATCGGTCAGCATCAGGTCGTCGGCTCCCCAGCGTCGGGAAATTCCCACGCGCTCGTCGATACTGATGGCCTTCAGCGTCTGGTTGAGAATAGGCAGCAAGGGTGTGTCGTCATCCCGGACGGCAAATCCGAAACCATAGGCTTCGTGCTTGCCGAAATTGGCCATTTGCACGTTGTTGAGATAGCCCTTGTTGATCAGGTACTGGGTGGAAATGGTATCGCCCAGGAATACATCGGCCTGGTTGAAGGCGACGGCGTTGATTGCGCTCTGAAACGAGGGGTAGGTCGTTATCGAGGCGCCTGGATAGAGCGCCTTGACGCTGGCCTTGGGCAGGTAGTGGTAGACCATGCTCAGTTTCATGCCGTTCAGGCCTTCGTCAAGTGCGCGCGTCTCGCCGACGCGCGTCACCAGTACCGGCTGGTCCACGGCATAAGGTGCCGACAGCTTGAGGCTGGCATCCACCGCCTCAAAGCCGTTGGCGCTGCCCAGCATGTCGATCCGTCCCTCCTTGAGGGCGGAAATGGCGGCGGCTCTTGATTCGAAGCGCTGGACCTTGACCGGCAGGTCCAGCGCCTTGGAAATGATGCCGGCGTAGTCGGCGGTGAACCCTTCATACTCTCGACCTGACAGCGTCAGGTCGAAAGGGGGATAGTCGGGTGCCGACGTGCCCAGGATCAATTCGCGTTTGTCATGTATCCACTGCCATTGCGCCTTGTCCAGCTTCACGTCCATGTGGCCGGGATTGGAGCGACTCAGGAGGCTGTAATATTCGCCTGCATCCGGGGCCGCCAGGGTACTCCAACTTACGCAGGCGCAAGTTGCCAGTATCAAATAGTGTCTAATGCGCTTGGACATCCGGTCCCTCATACGAGCGCGTTGCGTTTTGCCATCTCGATAAGTTCTACCAGGGACTTGACCCTGAGCTTTTGCATCAGCCGTGTTTTGTAAGTGCTGACGGTTTTATTGCTGAGAAACATACCTTTGGCGATTTCTTTATTCGTTCGGCCTTGAGCGAACAGTTGCAATACCATCAATTCGCGATCATTCACCAGTTTGAACAGTTCGATTTCGCTGGGTTGACCATTGATGCCGCTCGGCGTAGTCAATGCCTGACTTGGAAAGTAATTGTAGCCGGATAATACCGCTTTTACCGAACTGAGCAGTTCGCTGAGGTCTTCCTGCTTGCAGACATAACCGGCGGCACCCGATTGCATGCACCGGATGGCGAACAGGCTGGGGGTCTGCGAGGTCAGGACCAGGATTTTCGAATGCAGGCCCATGGCGTTGAAGCGGGCCAGTACCTCCAGGCCATCGAGCTTGGGGATGCTGATGTCGAGGATGATCAGGTCCGGCATGCATTCGCGGACCATTTGCATCGCATCCACGCCGTTATCGGTTTCGCCCACCACTTGGTAGTTTTCGTTTTCCAGAAGCATTCGAACGGCAAGACGAATAACCGGGTGATCGTCGATGATAAAAACTGAGTTCATGATTTAATCCATACGAGCTGCGAAGAAAGCGCGCACCTTAGCTCAGATGTTCAAGCAGGCACATGAACAGACCCTGCCATAGGGTGTATATAGGAAAAGTCCTACAATAATTAGAGTATCGGAGTACGTAAATGGCCATTTTTCGTGGGGTGAGCGTTTAAATTATCAACACTGTAAGTCCGAAAATTTGGCGATTACAAACCCGTCTGTTTATTTCGTTTAGGAATTTTCCTTCATCTAAAAAGGGCATCTTTCCTGTTGCGCGGTATTTAATTGTAACCATTTAGGCGGCATCTAATGCGCAGTGTTACACATAAAGCATTTGTCGGCTGGCGGCTTCAGTAGTCGTCAGGTGTCAGGTGGCGAGGACTGGAGCATGCGGCTTAGATCCGGCCCATGCAGCGGTTTGCTCAGGCAGCCCAGCAGGGGGAGGCCGCGTTTGAGGGCTGTTTGTTCAAGCGCCTGTAGTTGCGCAGTTCCCAGGCCGCTCAGAAGAATGGCGCGGCGGACGTAGCCCCGCTTGTAGGCCAGTTCGATCAGGTCGAAACCTTGTACGTCCGGCAGGCATTGATCGCACAGCAGCAGGTCGTAAGGCTCCGGGGTGCGTGTCATGGCCTCCAGCGCCTCGGCGGCGTTGAGCACGGGGGTGAGTAGAAAATACCCCTGATTGTTCAGCAGGATCTGTGTGGCGATCAGTTGAAACGGATGATCCTCCACCAGCAGGATGCGTAAGTTGTGTTTAAACATTAGGGTCTTCCAGCGAAGTTCTGGTGCAGGGTGGGGCGCTGTTCGTGGCGAATCCGCAGCCGTCGAATGGCGCCGACGGTGGCCAGTGGGCAAATAGAAGATGTGCCGGTCGCGGCAATCAAAGTGGCGGGATTATTGGGGAGGGCTTGCACTCAGGCGATAGGACGTTTCTTTGATCTTTGTAGGGAAAATCCGAAGTTTCGATGCGTATCCATCTCATCCCGGCTCGGAAAGGACTGAAGTTGATGCCATCCCAATGCCTGCCGAAGGCGTGGGATGGCCGTTCCGGCGCCTACATGTGGCTTGAGCGTCCGGTCATCTCCCTCGCCATTTCGCTGGCATAGCTGTCGGTCATCCCGGCGATGAAGTCGATCATGCGCAGGAACGATGCATGCAGCGGCGCATGCGGGTCGGGGGCGCTGTTGCCCAGCAGGTCCAGGATGCGTCGATGCTTGAACGAAGGTGTGCGCCCGCCGAACTGTTCGAGCGCTGCGCCGCAGAACGCGTTGAGGAGAATCTCCAGGGTGGTGTATGCGCCGATCTCATGCAGGGTCTTGCGCTTGTCCTGAAATATTTTCTTGCGCGCCATGTCCTTGGCGCTGAGGACGCAGCGCTTGGCCGGGCCGTGCATGTGTTCGACCAGATCGCCCGTGAGCGTGCCTGCCAGCAAGGCATCCTGTTGCTCGACAAATGCCCGCGCTGCAGCGTTGGTGAGGTGTTCGATGGCCTTGCCGCGCAGGATGGCCAGTTTACGTCGCCTTGAGTCATCCGGGCCTAGCTGCCGATAGGTGTCGGGCAGGTCATCACCCACCAGCCCCAGCAGCAATGCCTCGACTTCGGCGTAGTCCAGCAGGTCCATTTCCAGCCCGTCCTCCAGGTCGATGAGGGCGTAGCAAATGTCGTCGGCGGCCTCCATCAGGTACACCAGTGGATGGCGTGCCCAACGTTGTTCCTCGAGCTGTGGCAACCCGAGCTTGTGTGCGATTTGCTCCAGAATCGGCAGTTCGCTCTGGTAGCAGCCGAATTTGTGTTTCTTGTAGCCCAGGGAGTCCGCGTGACGCGCGGTCCACGGGTATTTCAGGTAGGTGCCCAGCGTTGCAAAGGTCAGGCGTGTGCCGCCGTCGAACTGGTGATATTCCAATTGCGTCAGGACCCGAAAACCCTGCGCGTTACCCTCGAAGTTGAGAAAGTCATCACGCTCAACCTCGCTCATTGCATCGAGCCAGCCGCGACCTGCGGCCTGATTGAACCAGTTGCGAATCGCGTCTTCGCCAGAATGACCAAACGGCGGGTTGCCAATGTCGTGGGCCAGACAAGCCGACTGGATGACCATCCCCAGGTCGCCCGGGTCGCACCAGTCGGGCAGGGCGCTGCGCAGGGTTTCACCGACCCGCATGCCCAGGGATCGTCCCACGCAACTGACTTCCAGTGAATGGGTCAGGCGGGTATGAATGTGATCGTTGCTGGACACGGGATGCACCTGGGTCTTGCGTCCCAGGCGACGAAATGCGCCGGAGAAGATGATCCGGTCGTGATCCTTGTGAAAAGGGCTACGGCCCAGTTCTTCGGGGCTGTGCAGGGTTTTGCCAAGTCGCTCGCGGTTGAGCAGGGTTTGCCAGTCCAAGGCGTTCACTCCGTCGATTAAGTGCGTCTAGCTTCCCGTGTCAGCTGCCTGACGGCAAGGGCTGCAAGCATATCCGGGCTACATTCCTGCGGCGTCCACATCAATGAGCAGCAATCGCTGACCATTGTCGAAAAATTGCCCCGCGGTCAGGCAATACTGATTGCTGGTGGCGTCGCGATAGGTGTTGGACAGGCTCAGGCGTCGCTCATGCCAGCCTTCAGCCAGCAAGTGGTAGAAGTAGGGGCGCCATGACCAGTTATGCCCCAGGTATCTGGCGTCGGAGTGCCAGGCTCCGTTGCGCCATTCCAGATTGGGCGTGAGTTGGGTGCCATGCCGATCGCATTGATAGAAACGCAGCAGCCATGGGTAATCATGCAGTCGCGGTAGATCACTGATGGGGCTCTTGTTTTCGTCCCAGCGCTGCAAGGTCGCCATCAGTTTGGTCAACTGCTGGCGCAGGGTCATGAGTCTTGCGCGTTCGGCAACTTTGCGCAGGACGTAGCGATCACGCAGCTCGGCGAACTGGGCGACAAACGCATCTGTCGGGAAAAAATCCAGTTGGCCCTGGGCAAAGAGAAAGCCTTGTACGTAGCGCGAACCGCATTCCAGTGCAAAATGCAGTTCAGCTTCAGTCTCGACGCCTTCGGCAATGATCCAGCAACCGGTTTTCTCCGCCATTTGCGCCAGCGCTTTGACCACATCGCTGCTGGGGCCGCCCCGGGCGGCAGCCTGGAAGAGGCGCATATCAAGCTTGAGGATGTCCGGCTGCAAAGCCAGTACGCGATCGAGTTGTGAATAGCCCGCGCCGAAATCATCAATCGCAATCCTGGCCCCTGCGTCACGATAGCGGTTGACGACTTCCCCGAGGCGTTGAGTGTTGCCACCCAATTCGGTGATTTCGAACACGATTCTCTGCGGCGCGATGCCATGGTTTTTCAACTGTTTGAGGCTGGGCAGTGGCTGGTCAGGACGTAGACGGCTGATCCACCGGGGTGAAATGTTCAGGCTGAGAAACCAGTCATCCGGAGCTTCATGGAGTCGGCTCAAGGCATTGTCGCGGATGATCCTGTCCAGCCGTCGCAGTGCGGCGCCGGGCACCTTGGGGTCGGCAAACAAGGGGCCGACAGACTTCAATTGATTGTCGTGCTGACGCAGACGACCCAATGCTTCAACACCCGCAATACGGCCAGTAGCGGTATCGATGAACGGTTGAAAGCAGGCAAGTGGTTGCCCATCGATCACATGGCCTCCTAAGTAGAACTGAAATGGATGAATTTGTGCCGGACACGCGAAAGCGTCCACTCAAGGCAGGGCCTGAAGTGGACGCTTTATTTGCTACTGCAAGAATGCAGCCAAAGAGTTGCGCGATTGCACTCGAATGACCGCTTCAGCGCTTGCGAGGAGGGCCCTGCAACGCCAGACGAATAACCGGGAGAAGGCTGACGCCCAGTTTCAGGATACGACCGAAACCGCCGCTACCACCGCTTCTGGCACCTTTGCCGCTGAGAAAACCCAGCAGCGTAACGACACCCATACCCCAGAGAGGCGCGTGCTTGATGCCCAAGGCACCTTGCCAGTTCTGGCTCATGCCGCGCATGCGATACAGCGGTTGCATCAACTGGCTCGATTCCTGACGAATCTCCTGGCGATGCATTTCCATGCGCAAGCGGATTAACGCTTTGCGCAAGTCACGACGATTTTGCTTCTGGTGAGATTCGGGCACGCTCATGGCATCAGTCGCTCACGGTCATTGGCCAGTTCTTCGAGCGTCGCATTGAAGGGCGACGATTCGTCGAATATGGCGGCTTTCAAACGCATCGCACAAAACAACGCGGCCAGCGTGTAGAACACGCACAAGCCGATGATGCCGGCCAGACGATAACTGTCCCACAACACGATCAACAGCAGTGCCGAGAGCCCGGTCAATAGCAACAGCGCGAAAACCAGTGCAAGCCCGGCGAACAACAGCAGACTCAGGGTGCGTGCTTTTTGCTCCTGAAGTTCGATGCCAAACAGCTCGACGTGGCTGTGCAGCAAACCCAGGAATGCGGCGCCCAACCGCCGTGGCGATGAGCCTTGGTCCTGTCCAGGACCGGATTCCGTTCCCAAAGCCATAGCCGTTAGCGCCTTGTGGCCAGCAGGCCGATCAGGAAACCGACGCCGGCAGCGATGCCGACCGATTGCCATGGATTGGTCTGGACGTAATCTTCGGTTGCCACTACGGCAGCTTTACTGCGCTCACGCAAAGATTCTTCCGTGACTTTCAGCGTCTCGCGAGCCCGTGACAGGCTTTCCTGAATCTGCCCTCGCAACTCATCTGCCTGTTCGCCAGCCAAAGAGGCGGTATGGCTGAGCAGTTTTTCCGTGTCTGCGACCAGTACCTGAAAATCGGCCATCAAAATTTCCTGGGCATTCTGTGCTGTTTGGCGGGACATGGTGTTCTCCGTTTAGTGGCGTATGGATGTTTCGAGTCTGGCGGATTGCTGAAGGTTCATTTCAATTGCGGCGCAGCCTGCACGATGCGATAAGTGCTGATTTTGCTCATCAATGGTGCGTCATTTGAGCTATTGCGCCAATGATGAGCGTTGCAGGCGTGAAGATGCCCGAAATACGCGCTTTATGCTCCGAAATCCCCCGGCGGTCTCCCTAAGTTGCGTACCCGATGTGGCCATCATGCGCCAAAGCAGGTCGCAAAACCGCCGGACTTACGGTGCCATTGACGCGAGTCAACGGGTGATCGGGTCGACCGCGCCGTTTTGGTGCTCTGGCGGTTTTTTGCTGGGCAACACTTTTACAGGTCATGTGATCCCCCACAGCGCGCCTTCTTCGACCCGCGACGCCAGCCAAAGGTATAGCCGAACGTGCGTATTCCGCTTCGCAGTCATGGGGAGCCGGTGACCGTTTCCTTCTGAAGCGATTTTCCATGATTTCGCCCGCGCTGTCGTGGTTTGTGCCATCACCCGCCTACTGCATACGCAATCCGCTTCCGGGTCACCGGGTGACAGCCGACTCGTTGTACCCGAGTCCACGCCATCTGCGGGTGTATGCGTAAGGCTCGACGCTGATAATCGCCCGGGCCTAAAATGGCGGCCCGTCTATCCCTGACCGAGGGTATTGCAATGCCTCCAGAATGCCGATTGTTCGGTACGTTGGGTTGTCATCTCTGCGAAGTCGCCGAAGCTGAATTATTACCGCTGGTGGAGCACGGTCTGCTGGTGGAGCTTGTCGATATAGGTGATGAAGCTGGGCTGATCGAGGAATACGGCCTGCGCATTCCCGTGTTGCGGCGGGTCGATACCGGGGCCGAGCTGGACTGGCCGTTCGACGTCGAGCAGATTGTCGCGTTTCTTCGCAAATAAGCGCTCCTTGCCAAGGTCCTGGCTCTCGTCCCGAGGGCAAATGCTGTCCATCACGCTCGGTCATGGCCATGTAGTGGCGCGAAGTCGACGACACACCTACGGGCACATTTTTAATGTTGCAAGACGTTGTCATTGGACGTTCAGGCTTTGACCTGGTGGTCGCGCTTCCCTAGGCTTCGAGGACTTTTGACGGGTGAGCGCAGGAAGAACCAGGAAGCGCTTTTCATCCCGGAGGCAAAACGCCTGGCGTTTTTTCTGCCTTCCACACGTCTCGAACGAACTGGAGAACCGATGAAATCTTATCTTTGGCTTGGCCTGCTCGGCGCTGCTTCCCTTAACAGCGCTTTTGCCGATACCCGATCGGTGCCCATGAACCTGGTCAGCGCAGACAATGCGCCGGTGCCTATTGGCGAGATCATCGTCAGTGAGACGCCTTATGGCCTGTTACTGACCCCCAATCTGAAATCCCTGCCTGCCGGGGTCCATGGTTTTCACGTCCATGCCAACGCCAGTTGCGACGCCGCCATGAAAGACGGCGTCAAGGTGGCTGCCGAGGCGGCCGGAGGCCATTTTGACCCCGACAAGACCGGCAAGCATCTGGGCCCCTACGCAGAAGGTCATCTCGGGGATCTGCCTGCCATTTACGTCAGCGCCGATGGCATGGCGACTTATCCGGTGCTGGCGCCTCGTTTGAAGAAGATTTCCCAGATCAAAGACCACGCACTCATGATCCACGCAGGGGCTGATAACCATTCGGATGTGCCCAAACCCTTGGGCGGCGGTGACGCGAGGGTGGCTTGCGGCGTTATCTGACGAGCGCTGCTTACTTTTCCCACAGTTTCGATGTTGACACTCGCCTGTGATCCCGATTGAACAGAACCCGGGATCAAGAAGAGGCTCAACGCCATTGGTTAATGTCGAACAACTCAAATCCACGGTGAACCAGTTACCCGTGGAACAGGTGCAGGAGGCAGCGCTGGAGCTGCGCATGGACGGGCTGGTGCTGGAGGGGCGTACGCCGTTTAATCGGCTGCATTTCAATACCTGTTTCGCCGAAATCGAAGCGCTGTTCCAGCGGGCCGGTTACCACCGTCAACTGGACGTTGTCGGGTACCAGGGCGCGCTGTATGCGCTGTACGACCCGGGGCGCTGGGACGCGGTGGAAGTGTTGCACTGTCTGAAACGGCTGGTGGATGCGCAGCGCTGTCCGGCTTGAGTGCAGCCGCACGCTGGGTTCTGCCTCCGCGTTGGGGGATAATGCCGCGCTCGCCCACCCAAGAAGCACCTGTATGTCCGATTCCGATTTTTCTGCCGCCAACAGTCAAGCCAGCACGCTCTATCTGCCTCCCGGTCCATGGTTGACCGTGCTGGATTGCCTGTGTGCGCACTTCAGTGCTATCAGTCGCGAGCAGTGGCTGGACCGCATGGCGCGCGGCCGGGTACTGGATGCCCGGGGCGCACCCATTGGTCCCGACCTTGCCTACCGTGAAGGGCTGCGGGTGCATTACTTTCGTGAAGTCCCCAACGAAACACCCATCCCGGTGGTGGAATCGATTCTGTACGCCGACGAGCATCTGGTGGTCGCGGACAAACCGCATTTTCTGCCTGTGACCCCGGCGGGCGAATACGTGGAGCAAACACTGCTGCGACGCTTGATCCGGCGTCTTGATAACCCGGATCTTGTACCTTTGCACCGTATCGACCGGCATACGGCCGGGCTGGTGCTGTTTTCTGCCGACAAGCTGACGCGTTCGGCTTATCAGTCGCTGTTCCCCACACGTCAGATCGACAAGCGCTATGAGGCCATCGCGGCGGCATTGCCGGGCCTGGATTTCCCTCGGGTGCACAAGACTCGACTGGTGGATGGCGAACCGTTTTTTCGCATGCAGGAAGGGCCGGGCACCCCCAATACCGAAACCCGTATCGAAGTCTGCGAACGCAACGGTGATCTGTGGCGTTACGGGCTTTACCCGGTGACCGGCAAGAAGCATCAGTTGCGTGTCCACATGGCGGCGCTGGGGGCGGGTATTTGCAACGATCCGTTTTATCCCGACGTCATCAAGGATGCCGTGGATGATTACACGCAGCCCCTCAAACTCTTGGCGCAAAGCCTGCGTTTCGTTGATCCACTGAGCGGTGAACCACGATCATTCGAAAGTGAAATCAAGCTGCACTGGTAAGCAACCTGATTTTCAGGCAACAAAAAACCCGCACCAGGCGGGTTTTTCTGCAACCGAGTCACAACGCCATCAAAGGTCTTTGACGGTACGGACCTGATCCTTGTTGACGCGGGTCTCTTTACCATCCAGTTGCTTGAATTCGTAGAAGCCCGAATCTTCGTCATATTTAGGGGTATCGACAGCCTGGATTTCTCGGCCATCCGTCAAGGTGATCACAGTGGGCGAGGCGCAGCCAGCGAGGGAGGCGAGGCTCAGTGCGAGCAGAAAGGCAGCGGGAAGGGTCCGTTGTTTCATTACTGTGTCTCCGAAAGATTCTTTTTGATTAACTGACGTTCAGACGTACGTGTCGCCAGCAAGTTCCATGAAATTAGCCCTTGCGAGCCGTGTGGGATCAAACGATGACCTGGGTCAACAGATCCGGGGTGTTGAGGTTTGCCAGGCGAGGATCGCCCGTCACGCACTGCAGGGCAACCGGTTCAAGCGCTGCCATCGCACGGCGCGGGCTGCGCTCGCCTGCCTGCCAGGCCGCCTCGAGGGCTGCGGCATGGCGGGTGGGAATAATACACAGCAACGGTTGCCAATGCTCTCCCTCGCGGACCATGACCGGCTGATTGGGGTGCGCGGATGAGGTTTTACGCAGATCCTGCAGCAACTCGCCATCGATCATCGGGACATCGCAGGGCAGTACCAACAGAAAGTCGTGGTGCGCCACGGGCAACGCCGCCCGAATACCGGCCAGGGGGCCACTGAATTCGCTATTGCCGTCCTGCACCAGTTGGTCTGCGTAACGGGCGTACTCGTGGGCGTTGCGGTTGCACGAAATGATCAGGTCATCCGTCAACGGCCGCGTCAGGCGCTGGAGGTGTTGGATCAAGGGTTCGCCGCGCCACGGGATCAGGCCTTTGTCGCGCCCGCCCATGCGCTGACCCTGGCCGCCGGCCAGAAGCAGAATCGAGCAAGGCGGGAGAGGAGTGGAACCGGGCATTGGCGGACTCGACGAAGCAGTGAAAAGGAGTGCTGTGATATAACACCGGCCTGTTTTCTCTACAACTGGATTGAGCCTATGAAAGCCAAGGCTGATACACCTTTCGTGCCCTTGAATATTGCTGTCCTGACCGTCAGCGACACGCGTACCCGCGAGACTGATACCTCTGGCCAGATGTTTGTCGACCGCCTTGTGGAAGCGGGTCATAGCCTGATCGAGCGTGTTTTGCTCAAGGACGATCTCTACAAGATCCGTGCGCAGGTGGCGACCTGGATCGCCGACGATGAAGTTCAGGTGGTGTTGATCACCGGCGGCACCGGTTTTACCGGGCGTGACAGCACTCCGGAAGCCGTGGGCTGCCTGTTGGATAAACAGGTTGACGGTTTTGGTGAGCTGTTTCGGCAGATATCCGTTCCCGATATTGGCACGTCGACGATCCAGTCCCGGGCCTTGGCGGGGCTGGCCAATGGTACGTTGGTGTGTTGCCTGCCAGGTTCGACCAATGCCGTGCGCACCGGTTGGGACGGCATTCTCGCCCAGCAGCTGGATTCGCGTTTTCGTCCGTGCAATTTCGTGCCGCACCTCAAGCAGGCCGCGCCCTGCGCCACGCGTGGGTAACGGCTCATGAACAAACCCTTGATGCCGGTCGAAGACGCGCTGGCGCGCTTGCTGGAAATGGCTGCGGCTTCGCCTATTGTCGAGCGTGAGCGCGTGGCCCTGGCGCACGCTGAAGGTCGTGTGCTGGCCGTTGACCTTGTGTCGACGCTGGATCTGCCGCCATGGCCCAACAGCGCCATGGACGGCTATGCGTTGCGCATCGCTGACTGGACCGGGGAACCCTTGCCGGTCAGCCAGCGAATATTCGCGGGGCAGGCCCCCGAGCCGCTAGCCCCCGGCACCTGCGCGCGAATCTTCACCGGCGCTCCGGTTCCCGAGGGTGCCGATTGTGTGGAAATGCAGGAAAACGCCGTGGTGCAGGCCGATGAGCGCGTGGCGTTTATCGAACCCGTTCACGCCGGGCAGAATATCCGTCCCCAAGGCCAGGAAACCCGCATCGGTGACAAGGTGCTGGCGGCCGGAACCCGTCTGGGGCCTATTGAGCTGGCGCTGGCGGCGTCACTGGGCCATCCGTCGCTGGACGTGGTGCGTCGGGTGCGCGTCGCCGTGTTGTCCACTGGAGACGAGTTGGTCGAGCCGGGTCAGCCATTGGAGGCAGGGCAGATCTACAACAGCAATCGCGTGCTGCTGTGCAGCTGGCTCAAGCGCCTGGCGTGCGAAGTCATTGATGCCGGTATCCTGCCGGATAATCTGGAAAAGACCCGAACCGCCCTGGCGGCACTCAATGATGTGGACCTGATTCTCTCCACGGGCGGGGTGTCTGTGGGCGAAGCTGATTTTCTCGGGCATGCGTTGCGAGAAGAAGGGCAGCTTGCCCTCTGGAAGCTCGCGATCAAGCCGGGTAAACCCTTGACGTTCGGCCACTTTCGGGGCGTACCGGTGATCGGCCTGCCGGGCAACCCCGCTTCGACGCTGGTCACCTTCGCCTTGCTCGCCCGGCCCTATCTGCTGCGCCGTCAGGGTGTACAGGACGTCACCCCGTTGCAATTTCCAGTGCCTGCCGGTTTCTCCTGGACGCGCCCCGGTAACCGCCGCGAATACCTGCGTGGGCGTCTGGAGCAAGGCCGCGCCGTGTTCTACAAAAACCAGAGTTCCGGGGTTTTGCGCAGCGCGGCCTGGGCCGATGGGCTGATTGAAGTCCGCGAAGGCCGCACGCTGGTTGAAGGCGAATGGGTCAACTTCATTCCATTGAGTGAAGTGTTGGGCTGAGATTCACCGGGTAGCGGTTCTCCAGCCTCGTCGGCCATGGATGAGCCGACTGCTTCGCCGCAAGCGGTGTGCTGGCGGCGAAGTGTTCTCAGTCCTTGATTGACTCTTCTTCCCTTCGGTCCGCATCGAATAGCTGTTCAAGTTCCTTTCTCGCTTCCCGGGCCGTTTGCAGTACCTTGGCTTCGTCGTCATACACAAGGTGCTGGGCGGCAAGTACCTGTTCGTCATGGCGTTTGAAGCGACTGATGCGTGCGTCGGCCTGTGCCTGACTCAGGCCCAGACCGAGCAGGGTCTGGCGACTCATTTCCAGGCTGGAATAAAAGGTTTCCCGCACGGCATGGGCGCCGACGTCAATAAGCCGGTGCACGTGCTGACGGTTGCGGGCCCTGGCGATGATTTTCATGTTGGGGTACAGCTTGCGCACCAGTTCTGCGGTCTTGATGTTGGTGTCTGGATCGTCAGTGGCGATGATAAAAAACTCAGCCTGTCCGACCTTGGCCGCTCGCAGGATTTCCGGGCGCAGCGGGTCGCCGTAGAACACCGGTACATTGCCGAAGCTGCGGGAAAACTCGATTGACTCCACGGCGGTGTCCAGCGCCACAAACGGGATGTTCTGCGCCCGCAGGATACGCGCCACGATCTGGCCCATGCGGCCCATGCCGGCGATCACCACGCGAGGCGAATCTGTATTGATCGCCCGATACTCGTCCGGCACCTCGACCGCGACTTCCTTGGGTTTGAGCCAGCGGGAGATGGCCAACAGCAGCAAGGGCGCCGTGGCCATGGACAGGGTAATGGTCAACACCAGAATGTCGTAAAGCTGGGCATCGAACAGGCCTTGATCGCTGCCGATCTTGAACACCACGAAAGCGAACTCCCCGCCACCGGCCAGGACGATGCCCAGGCGCAAAGCGCTCTGTCGGCCCAGCCCGCCTGCCAGGCGACCAATCAGGAACAGCAGCGGCAACTTGATGAGGATCAGGAGCAAGGTCAACCCAAGGACAATCACGGGATCGCTCAACAACAGGCTGAGGTTGGCGCCCATGCCGACGCTCATGAAGAACAGACCCAGCAGCAGCCCCTTGAAGGGTTCTATCTGGGACTCCAGTTCGTGGCGGTATTCGGAATCGGCCAGCAGCAGACCTGCGAGGAACGCGCCCAGAGCCATGGACACACCGACCTGATCCATCAGCCAGGCGGTGCCCATGACCACCAGCAGTGCGGTGGCCGTGGACACTTCCTGGATCTTGGCCTTGGCGACGATGCGGAAGACCGGACGCAGCAGGTAGCGCCCGCCGATCACCACAATCGCGATACTGCCCAGTACGCGCAAGCCATGATTGAAACCTTCGATGGCGCTGAGGTCGTGATCAACCCCCGCCAGGAACGGCACCATGGCGATCAGGGGAATGGCCGCGATGTCCTGAAACAGCAGGATTGCGAAGGCCAGTCGGCCATGGGGCTGGTTGAGTTCCTTGCGTTCGGCCAGGCTTTGCAGCCCGAAGGCGGTGGACGACAGCGCCAGACCAAGACCGAGCACCACGGCGGTATTGAGCGATTGGCCGAACGCCAGCAAGGCAACGCCGCCAATGATAAGACCGCTCAACAGCACCTGGGCCATGCCCACGCCGAACACCGACTTGCGCATCACCCACAAGCGTCTGGGCGAAAGCTCGAGACCAATGATGAACAGCAGCAGCACCACGCCCAGTTCGGAGATATGGCTGACACTTTCCGGGTTGGCGATCAGGCCCAGCACCGAAGGGCCGATGAGGACACCTGCGAACAGATAACCAAGTACAGCGCCCAGTTGCAGCCGTTTTGCCAGTGGAACGGTCAAAACAGCGGCGAGCAAAAACACGACTGCGGCCTGTAGCAGGCTGCCTTCATGGGGCATGGTGGACTCCTCGGTAACGTGCGGGCAGGTCAGATGGTCGACCTTGATTAGTCCGCCATTAAACCATGGGCAGACTACCGTTCGTTGTCTGCATGTGCTCTGACATCCATCAAGGAAGGGCCTGCGGCGTGCATCAAAGCATTGGATGCAAGGAGGGGACGATGCCACGCCGCGCTCATGGGCGTAATATGGGCGCGCATTTGGCGACGAATGCTGTCCATGAAGAATTCAGGAAGTCCGTAATGACCAATAAACAGCGTTTGATGTACTCGATTCTGGTCGCATTGGCCGTGCTGGCCATCATGCTTGGCCTGTCGCATTTACAGAACATCGGTGTGATTACCGAAAAGACCTTTCAGTACATTGCCATCACCGTCGCCATTCTGGTGGTGATTATCAATGGCATCATGCGGCGCAAGGTCAAACGCTGACAACGTGTCGTGCCGGGCACACCGCTTATCTGGCGGAGTTGCCCGGCTCGCTCAACCATTGCCTGGCGCGGGGATGCAGGCTGTAGCTTTTGTCCGGGTTGAGGTTGATGACGCCTTCGTCACTGAGGCGTTTGAGCACTTCCCGCACACTCAGAAAAGATAACGGAATATCCAGCTTGAGCAGTTGACTGTGAACGCCTCGCACCCCCAGCGATTGTCCTTCACTTGCTGCGGTCAGCAAGGCATCCAGAACTTTCAGGCGAACCAGGCTGGTGCGCAGGCCGAAGCTTTTGAGTAGCTGACGGATCGGCTCATTCACCGGCCGCTCGGCTTGGGACCCTGGTGACGATGCCTGGGCAGCGATGGCCGATTGGCGAAGCATCGTTCGGGTGGTGGCTGCTTGACGATTGAACATGCACAAATTCCTCCGCAGGCTTTTCTTCTGATCTCTCTCAGTTAACAAGACGAATGAGCCTCGGAAATCCTCAGCCAAAAATGCAAAAAACCTCTTCAATACCGAGGACGTCGCGTTTGGCTCGACGCGGTCCCGTCTAACTTTTTCGGGGTGGCTTCGTTTAATGGAGGCGACAAGCGGCGGCTGCGCTTAGGCGTTTTCCGCCAGGCACTGGGGTGTATCGTCGTTCACGGAGCAACAGATTTCGCAGGCCCCTGAATATCAAGGGCACGCCATCAACGAAGACCTGTGGTAGAGCACCTAGAGGGCGGATCGGGTGTTGATGACCGGGTTGCCTTGCTGATTCCGGGTCAGGAACACCGGCAACACCTTGGGCAGGGAAACTAACAGGTTGGCCATGTCACGGGTGTTGTAACTGCCGCCCAGACGGATCGTGCCGGTGGTGCTGTCTGCCAGCAGGATAGGCTTGGGCAGATAGCGATTGATCAGCGGCAGGGCTTGATTCAGCGGCAGGTTATTGATTACCAGCTTGCCGCTGCGCCAGGCCAGGCTGGTGTCGTTGTCATAGGGTTCGCTGATCAGCGGCTGGAAGTCGCCCGCTTTGTAGCTGGCCTGCATGCCAGGCTCAAGAGGCAGAGCGTTGCCCGGTGGTGAGGCACTGCTGGCAACGTGAACGGACCCGTCAACCAGCATCACTTTCACCTGATCCTGGTACATCCACACGTTGAAGCGCGTACCGGTCACCGTCACGCTGCCAGTGCCTGCCTTCACCACGAACGGGTGTTGCGGGTCATGACTGACCTCGAAGAACGCCTCGCCCTTGTCCAGCGTCACGCTGCGGCGGTCCCTGTAATTGGCGAAGCTGAGCGCTGTGCCCAGGTTCAGTTCCACACGACTGCCGTCGGCCAGGGTGATCAAGCGAGTCGAGTCTTTCGCCTCATACGTGTCAAAGGCATTGGGCAACCAGCCTTGGTTCCAGCCGATATAGCCTGCCGCTGGCAGCGCCAGCAGAGCGACGGCTGCTGCTATGGCATAAGCGCGCCAGCGAGGAGTCGTGTGTTGTTTCGAAACGCTTGAAGTGTCGGGCGAGGGCGCGGAGTTGATCGGCGTGATGTGTTCTGAAACGTCCCAGATTTCCAGTACGGCCTCATACTCGATGGCATGCAGCGGATGGGCATTGAGCCATTGCTCGAACGCCTGGCGTTCCCGGGCGGTGCAGTCACGGGCGTGCAGACGCATGCACCAGTGCGCGGCAGCATCGGTGACAGCATCGTATTCGGCTTCGCTAAAAATGGGATCGCTCATTGGCACTCCGGTAGTGCCTGCATTCTACCTCTGCGCAGGAGTCGACGAGAACAGGCATGGCGTTTGAGTATCAATGTCCTGGGGTGTTTTCCAACAACAGGTTACGATTTTTATTCGTGAGAAGTTCTGTTTACTCCGGCTGCGGAGCCGCCTAGGCTGCTGTCGTCAGCTTTTTTGAAGGAGCAACCGATGAACGTGCGTATCGACACCACTGAAAGCCCCACTGAACAGGAAATCCTGGCCATTCTCACGCCGCTGCGTGCCTATAACGTTTCCAAGGCCGGAGATGCCGGTGCCGAGAAATTCGCGCTATTGGTGCGCGATGACGTCAGCGGTGAAGTGCTCGGCGGGCTTAGCGGCAAACTGCTTTATCGGTGGATGTTCATCGAGCTGCTGGCTGTGCCGGAGCAGGCCCGGGGGCAGGGCCTGGGTTCGCGTCTGATGAACATGGCCGAGGAACTGGCGCTGGAGAAAAACTGCGTGGGGATCTGGCTCGATACCTTCGACTTCCAGGCGCCGGACTTCTATCGCGGTCATGGTTTCACCGAGTTTGGGAAGCTGTCCGACTACCCACCCGGCCATCAGCGGTATTTCTTTCAGAAGCGTCTCGATCAAGGCGCAGAGCCCGACGTGCTGGCCTGAAAGCAAACACCAGCGCTACTCTGAACGTCACCTCTCTACCGCTCGCTCAGCCGACCCTAACAACGGAGCTTCAGATGCCCGCACCCAGCGACAGGACCGCCCTGCAAAACGTCACGTTTACTGAACTGGCGCAGGTGCTGCGTCAGATTTTTTTGCGTCACGGCACATCGCCGGAAGTGGCCCAGGTGTTGTCGCAGAACTGCGCGAGCGCACAGCGCGATGGCTCCCACAGCCACGGGATATTCCGCATTCCTGGCTATCTGTCTTCCCTGGGCAGTGGCTGGGTGGATGGCAAGGCAATCCCCGTGGTCGAGGACGTCGGCGCTGCGTTCATTCGTGTGGACGCGGCCAATGGGTTTGCCCAGCCTGCGTTGGCAGCGGCACAACCCTTGTTGATCGAAAAAGCCCGAAGCGCCGGTATTGCGGTTCTTGCCATTCGCAGCTCTCACCATTTCGCCGCGCTGTGGCCCGATGTCGAGCCGTTCGCCCGGGAAGGTCTGGTGGCGTTGAGCGTGGTTAACAGCATGACGTGCGTTGTGCCTCATGGCGCACGGAAACCTCTGTTCGGTACCAACCCGATTGCATTTGCCGCGCCTCGCGCTGGCGGTGATCCCATTGTGTTCGACCTGGCAACCAGCGCCATCGCCAACGGAGACGTGCAAATCGCTGCAAGAGAAGGGCGTCAGTTACCGGCAGGCATGGGGGTCGATCGCGCCGGCCAGCCGACACAAGACCCCAAGGCAATACTCGATGGCGGTGCACTGCTGCCGTTCGGCGGTTACAAAGGGTCGGCGTTGTCGATGATGGTTGAATTGCTGGCCGCTGCGCTCACCGGAGGGAATTTTTCGTTCGAGTTCGATTGGTCCGGGCATCCTGGTGCTCAGACACCCTGGACGGGCCAGCTATTTATCGTCATTGATCCCGATAAGGGCAGCGGTCGACATTTCGCCGAACGCAGCGAGGAACTGGTCAGGCAGATGCATGAAGTGGGTCAAGAGCGGATGCCCGGTGATCGTCGCTACGCAGAGCGCGCTAAATCCCTGGCCCATGGGATAAAAATACCCTGCGCGGAATGGGCGAAGCTCGAGCAACTCGCCACAGCCTAGACCGTTCTCGGGGCCTGCCCGTCAGGTCAGAACCGTGTGCAGACGCATCGACTGGATAGCGCCAGGGATCGGTTGGTCCCGTTGGTGGCTTTGTCCGCACGGCATCGCCAGAGCGCTTGCGCTCAAGGCGGCGATCAGCAGCGCGACAAAGTAAGTCATCGTGGTTTTCATAAGCGTTACTCCACCCGGGGGCCTTAAGCGGAATCTCAGCTTAAAAGCCCCACGGGTGGGGCGTTAGCTGATTGCTGCCGGGTGATTGCCTGATCCTGCCAAGCGGCGTGTTGGTATTTTCCTTGGATGAAAACCCCGTCAAAAACCCCCACGGGAAACGTTGACCATCGACGTAATACCACCCCTATTTATATTGTTCACCGTTAGGTTCACCTTCTTTATTCGCAAAAGGCTGGACAGGTCACGTGGAGCCTCGCGCTTTAGCATTGCCTGCCAGCCATACCTCCGAAAGCATGACGTGCTGGGTGAGCGGAGCAATCGACGGTCAGTGGCGGCGTTATAAAAGCAGAGGAGGGCAATCTTCCTACGGGGGCGATGGTCAGGGAGATGACCGTTTGTCGTGAGCAGGCTTGCGTTCTGACTCTGTCGCAACTACTGTATATTCAAACAGTATATTGAGAAGAAGAGGTTCGCCATGTCCCTGGAGCAATCTGAAAATATCACGACCGATCATTCCGCTGGATGGACAACTCTCCATGAAATGCAGCGCGAAGATTTCCTTGCCCTGGCCACCGCGTTACGTCAATTCAACGCCTGTCAGTCGCCCGTATCGATGGTTATTGCGAATGCTCAGTATGGGGGCGAGCGTCATGCAAGTCTGGCGATCGAGTAGCCGATGCTGCCGTCGCTGAAGGGGCTTGGGCCTGCGGGTCAACGTCGTCGCGGCGTTCGTGATGACCTCTTTTGCCACTGCGTATCAACTGAAGCGCCAGCAAGGTGCCGAAGATAGAAACAACGCACCAGCCCAGCAAAAAAGTCATCACGATAAAGTCTCCGCCTACATCTGAACGTTGTAGCAAGTGGCGCATTGTACGCCGTACTGATCCAAGGTGATCAGGTTCTGCAATCGATATATCGCCTGACGCCGAATCATCTTGAACTTATACCCACTTGGTGGGACCGGACCCTTTATTAAGGCAATGGCCATTGCCGATGGAGAGTATGGTAATGGATGACATTCCGCTCAAGGTGACCCCAAATGAATAACCTCGGCGCCCGATTGAAAGAGGAGCGGAAGTCTCTTGGGCTTTCGCAACAGCAGTTTGCAGCGATCGGTGGCGTGGAGGCCAACGCCCAGGGAAAGTACGAAAGTGGGGAGCGAGCGCCGCGCTCGGACTATCTTGCCGCCTTGGGTAACAAAGGCGTGGACGTTCTCTATGTGCTTTCCGGCCGGCGTACGCCGTTAAGCACAGAATCGCTCAATGATGCCGAGCGAGAGGTCATTGTTCACTACCGTACTCTGACACTTATGGACCAGGATGCCATTGGTCAATTGGCGCTCTCTCTCTCCGAATGTTTGCCTGTTTCCGATTAGTCCCGCGTCGCCTCCCGTGTTGCCCTCGTATATACGAAACGTATATGCTTCGTATATTCAATCTGAGGTGAATCATGGGTCTCGTCAAAATTTCGGAGCAAATGCACGCCAACATCCGGTCGGCCAGTGCTGCATTAAGCCGTTCCATCAACGCCCAGGCAGAGCACTGGATGCGCGTCGGTATGTTGGCTGAGCTGCATCCAGCGCTTGATTACAGCCAGATCTGCCAAATGCTGATTCGTGCCGAAAACTCGGGTGGCACCGTACTCAATGTTCACGCATTCGATATCGCTGATATGGCCGAACACGCAAAGGTGGCATCGCGATGAGTGGCGCGATCAGCATCAAAACCGAAGACGATCTGGTTCATCTGCGTATTGCCGGAAGGCTGGCTGCGGACGTGCTGGCGATGATCGGCTCTTACGTCAAGGCGGGTGTCAGTACCGAGGCGCTTGATGACATCTGCAATGAGTACATCGTCAAAGAGTTGAAAGTCATTCCGGCCAACGTGGGCTATCACGGTTTCACAAAAACCACCTGCATTTCGCCCAATGCCGTGGTGTGCCACGGCATTCCGTCTGCCTCGGATATTCTGAAGGACGGTGACATCGTCAATATCGACGTTGCGGTTATCAAGGACGGCTGGTTCGGCGACACCAGCCGGATGTACCTGGTGGGTGAGGTCAGCCCGCTTGCGAAGCGACTTGTGGAGACCACCTACGAAGCGACACGTGCCGGTATTCATGCGGTTCGCCCCGGTGCCACGCTGGGCGACATCGGCAATGCCATTCAAACTGTTGCGCACCGTGAGGGTTTTAGCGTTGTTCGGGAATATTGCGGCCACGGTATCGGTCGCAAGTATCACGAAGATCCACAAGTCCTGCACTATGGGGCGCAAGGTAAAGGCATGAAGCTCAAGCCGGGCATGGTCTTCACCATCGAGCCCATGATCAATGCGGGTAAGCCGGGCACCCAGGTGCTGCCCGATGGCTGGACAGTCATGACCCGGGATTTGTCCCTGTCAGCCCAGTGGGAGCACATGGTCGCGGTGACTGACACGGGCTTTGAGTTATTGACCCCATGGCCTGATGGCACGGGCGATTACCCCGCTATTTAATCCCGTAAAAAAAGCCCGGCCTGTAAACAGGTCGGGCTTTTTAGTGAGTCAGATCAGGCCTCCTGGCTCTTGGCGGCGGCCACACCTGCTGAACTGAGCTTGATCGGATAATTGAGGTTGCGTCCGGACTTGCCGACCGCATCCACACTGCCGTCATGGATCAAGCCCGTTTGCTGGAGGTACTCCAGGGTATCCGCAACGGCGTTTTCCCCCCTGTAGTTGTCCAGAATTTCCTTGCCCAAACCGTTTGGGTGAGCGTGCAGTAGGCGGGTCAATACTTCTTTTTCAAGGTCTTTATCAATGGTCATGCTTACCTCGCGTTGCTGGTTTGATGAGCGCTGCTTGGTAATTGGGACCATGCTGAAGACGTTTTGTTTAGGTGGGTGTGCTCGATAACGTTTTTTTCCAGTGCACCGCCGTTACCCCGACGCCTTCGGCCTGAAGAATAGCTAGCCTGATCGGCCCCGCAGCGATGTTGTCGCTGACGGTCCAGACACCGGCGTGCAGTGTTGCGAAATGCAAGGCTTCGCTCTCGCACAGGTGGAATGCCTGGTGGTTGAAATGGCGCGGCTCACCGCGGAACCGGTAATGAATTTCAAAATCCGTCTGGTCAGTCATTGACTCGTCCGCCTGTGGATGTAGTGGCTACATAATCTTAAAAAAATGGGTACTTCCTTTGTACTCGCCACCTTAGAACCGCTGTTGCGTTCTAAATGTGGCCATTTCATTTCAAGATCGATACAGGCTTGCAATAGACTTCAAGCGGCCATGAATCGTACTGCGGAGCGGTCTCCTGACTTCGTAATTCGGGTAGCCCCGAAGGTGAAAACTACACGGATTTTTATGGCTTTGAAGGGTGCTCCGATAAGCGGCAATAGGCCACATCTATGGTCAATACGCTTGGATGGACAACGCCGGGTTAAGCGTTTCAGCTTCTATTCGTTTGGGGTGGCCGCATTCAGGTAACGGTGTGCGTGACCGCAGGTGATACAGTGCTGCTTCAATTTTCACGAGGTCCACGACATGTCATTGCTTGATGATGAACAGGATATTTGGGATATGTTTGCTGCGTCGGCGCTGACCGGGTTGATCACTCGGGGTGAGATTGCACCCGCCGATGCGGCGCAGTCGGCTGCTGACTACGCAACAGAGCTGATGAATCAGCGCGCATTGCGTATCCAGGCGGAAGAGGATGCTGCAGACGGCGCCTGACCGACGCTGCTGCAATGAAAAGGCCCGTCACTGTGCAGTGACGGGCCTTTTTCTGTTTCAGGGTCGGTCGGTGTTCAACCGCAACGTTTGAGGTCCACTTTGCCGACGAACTCATTGCCATGCCCCATGACGCAGGCAACGCGCTGATTACGTTGTTGTTCCCAGCCTTCGACCGGGTAGGTTTTGTTCCACGCCTGGTAAAGCTGCCGGTCCTGACGCGACAGCCGTAGGTTGTAGTGTTTGCTCATGTAAAAATATGTGCGTGCAATCATCCCGCGAATCGCGGGGCGGGGCATGACCTTCTTCGCTTTGAAATCCACTTGGGTCAGGCAAGAACCATACTGCCCGGTTTTAGCGGGCAACCAGCCAAAACTGAAGTTGCTCCGGTCACCGTTGACCTCGCCAATACTCGGCACCAGGTTGTGCAGGTCCGCCTCGGCTTTCTGGTAGATGTCATCGTTTTTTGTGCAGTTCTTGCGTCCACCGTGTTGCCAGCACTGACGCAAATGGCCTATCTGCCAAGCCGGAACGATGTGTTCCCATTCAATGCGCCTGGCGCGCGTGGCGTTCTTGCGCGGCACATAGCCACAGCCAGCGATATCCACTTTATTGCCGGTGTATTTACACCCGCAGTAGAACTCGGTGGATTGAGGGGCGTAGATTCCCCAGGCTATTTTCTTTGCCTGGCTGAACGTGTGCGGTGCTTCGGCGTACGTATTTAAGGGGGCGGTGAGGAGCAGGGTGGTACACAGCAGGGTTAATAGTCGAACCATCATGCCGTCAGTCTTCCTTCGGCACTGTCCAGAATATGTGTACGCCGCCATCGTCCCGCCACGCCAGGGTGACGTTGTCGTTCTCGGCTATTTCTTCCAGCATTTGGTTCCACTCGTCCTCGAGTTCATCAGGCTGGCGAAATACAAGGGCGGCTTTGGCTTTTTGCGCTGTAGGTGAATTGATGATCTTTTGAACCCGCACACCCAGGCGTTCATAGGTGCTGGGGGTCGAAGGTTTTGCTGCGGATGGTTTAGCCACGAAATGGATTCCTGGGTTGCTGTACGGGCATACAGTATTTCAGTGTCGGTTATTTCGCAACCTTATCGTAGGATCAAGCGCTTGAAGACGTATGCCTGCTCGGCAGGGTGCGTCGGAAAGCCGCGAAGAGATGATTGCCTTGGGCTTTCGAACCATCCTTCGTCGGATTAATCTGATGCCCTGGGCAAACGAACGTGTATTGCTCAGTACTAAAAAAATCGAGGAGTGAGCATGAATATCAGGTTATGGGTTTTGCCCGCAGTGATGGCAGGTTGTGTTGTGTTGACCGGCTGTTCGTCACCCACCGTCGTTACGCTCCAGAACGGGACGCAATACATCACCAAGGACGCTCCGAAAACCAAAACCAAAGACGGATTTTATGAGTTCGAAGACATCTCTGGAAAAACGATCAGGGTGCGCGCCGATGAGGTTGCCACGGTCAAGCCAAAAGATTGAGGGCGACGCCAGCGGATTAGCCCGGTGCAGAGCGGGGCTTGATCTCTGCCAGGCGATTGGGGGGTACAGTATTCGACGAGTTGGCCGATGTATCTGACAGAAATTCAGCCTTCAGGAAAGATCATGTCAAGTTCGATCGGTTTTCCAGCATCTTCTCTGTTAATCAATGGCAAGGCCGTCACCGCTCTGGCCTCCTCGGCGGAAGTTGCCCAGACGCCCGCTCAGTCTGACGACGACAGCGATAAGAAGGACGGTACCAGCGTCGACGTGAATGAGGTCGGCGCTTCAGGTGGCAGCTCTTCAAGCGTCAATGCAGCGACCGCAAACCTGCTCAAGCGTCTGGCAGAACTGCAGGAGCAATTGGAGAAAGTTCAGGAGCAAATGCAGGCCGCCGAGAACGCGAGTTATCCAACCCCGGAAGCCAAGACCACTGTGGTAATGGGTTTCCAGAGCCAGGTCTCAACCATCACCGGAGCGATCCAGGCTGTGTCCGCTCAGTTGCTGAAGGAAATGTCCAAATCCGGCGGCCTCAACACTACCGCGTAAAGTAGCCAACCCGTCTTTCATGGAGGTGCGGTCGCTGTTGTTCAGGCGACCCTGCTTTCAGGGTTGACAAACGTAAAGCCGATTCTCATAGTTCGTTTCTCGCAAACGTTTGCGCGGTGGTGTATCCATCCCTTCGCAGCGCTGCCCGACACAATAACCATAAGATCGGAGAAACCCCATGAAGCTGCCATTCGCTGGACGCCTTCTCGCCGTTGCAATGCTGACCGCCGTCACAGCTGTCATGCCTCTTTCTGCAGTCACCGCCCAAGCCGCTGATAACTCCACCGACAAACCCAAAGTCGCGTTGGTCATGAAGTCATTGGCCAACGAATTTTTCCTGACCATGGAAGACGGGGCCAAGGCTTACCAGAAAGAACACGCCAATGAATTCGACCTGGTGTCCAACGGCATCAAGGACGAGTCCGACACCACCAATCAGATTCGTATCGTCGAGCAAATGATTGTCTCGAAGGTCAACGCACTGGTTATCGCCCCTGCCGATTCCAAGGCGTTGGTGCCGGTGATCAAGAAGGCGATGGACGCCGGGATTACCGTGATCAACATCGACAATCAACTCGATCCCGATGTGCTGAAAAGCAAAGGCATTACGGTGCCGTTTGTAGGGCCGGACAATCGCAAAGGCGCACGTCTGGTGGGTGAATACCTCGCCAAACAACTCACCCCTGGGGACGAAGTCGGCATCATCGAAGGCGTGTCGACCACCACCAATGCGCAGCAGCGCACCGCAGGTTTCAAAGACGCCATGGACGCTGCGCAAATGAAGGTGGTTTCCACGCAGTCCGGCAATTGGGAAATCGACAAGGGGAACGCTGTCGCCGCTGCGATGCTCAATGAATACCCGAATCTGAAAGCCTTGCTGGCCGGTAACGACAGCATGGCGTTGGGCGCTGTTTCTGCGGTTCGTGCAGCGGGCAAGGCGGGCAAGGTCAAAGTGGTGGGTTACGACAATATCAACGCCATCAAGCCCATGCTCAAGGACGGTCGAATCCTGGCGACCGCCGACCAGTTCGCTGCCAGGCAAGCCGTGTTTGGTATCGAGACCGCATTGAAGATGCTCAAGGGTGAAAAAATCGACAGCACCCATGGCGTTATCGAAACCCCGGTCGAGTTGGTAACCAAGCCGTAATTTCCTGCCGAACAACTGCACCTGTCCGGCCAGGGCGGGTGCATGGAGAGCATTATGTCGGCATCCCCTCAAGCCGCCGTTCTATCTGTCACGGGCATCGGTAAAACCTACGCCCAGCCTGTCCTTGGCGACATCGACCTGACGCTCATGCGTGGGGAGGTGCTGGCCCTGACCGGCGAAAACGGCGCGGGCAAAAGTACCCTGTCAAAAATCATCGGCGGTCTGGAAATCCCTACCACCGGACACATGCAGTTTCAGGGCCGACCCTATCAACCCATGAGCCGTGCCCAGGCGGAAAAACTTGGCATCCGCATGGTGATGCAAGAGTTGAATCTGCTGCCGACGCTGTCTGTCGCCGAGAACCTGTTTCTCGACAATCTGCCGCGGCGCGCGGGCTGGATCAATCGCAAGCGCTTGCGCGAAGACGCGCTCAAGGCCATGGCGCAAGTGGGGCTCGACGCCATTGATCCGGACACGCTGGTCAGTGAGTTAGGTATCGGCCATCAGCAGATGGTCGAGATTGCCCGCAACCTGATCGGCGACTGTCATGTGCTGATTCTGGATGAACCCACGGCCATGCTCACGGCGCGGGAAGTCGAAATGCTGTTCGAGCAGATCCTTCGCTTGCAGGCCAGGGGCGTATCGATCATTTACATCTCGCATCGTCTTGAGGAATTGGCCAGGGTTGCCCAGCGCATCGCTGTGCTGCGCGATGGCAAGCTGGTCTGCGTCGAGTCCATGTCCAGCTACAACAGCGAACAGCTGGTAACGCTGATGGTGGGGCGCGAACTGGGCGAGCAGATTGATCTGGGGCCGCGACAGATTGGCGATGTGGCCTTGAATGTCAAAGGGCTAAGCCGTGCCGGCAAGGTCCACGATGTCTCGTTTCAGGTTCGAAGTGGCGAGATTTTCGGTATCTCCGGGCTGATCGGTGCCGGTCGTACCGAGCTTTTGCGATTGATTTACGGCGCCGACCCGGCCGATAGCGGCAGCATCGAGCTTGGCAGTCCGCCCCGGCCTGTGATCATTCGTTCGCCGGTCGACGCGGTCAGGCAAGGGATTGCTCTGATTACCGAAGACCGTAAAGGCGAAGGGCTGCTGCTCCCACAATCCATCAGTGCCAACATTGCCCTGGGAAATATGGGCTCGATCTCTCGCGGCGGACTGGTTAATGGGCGCGACGAAACGAACCTCGCCCAACGTCAGATCGACGCCATGCGTATTCGCAGTTCAAGCCCAACGCAGTTGGTCTCGCAGCTGTCTGGCGGCAACCAGCAGAAGGTGGTCATCGGCCGCTGGCTGGAGCGCGATTGCAGCGTGATGTTATTTGATGAGCCCACCCGTGGCATCGATGTGGGTGCCAAGTTCGATATTTACGCCCTGTTGGGCGAGCTGACACGCCAGGGCAGGGCGCTGGTGGTGGTCTCCAGCGATCTGCGCGAGCTGATGCTGATTTGCGATCGCATCGGCGTCATGTCTGCCGGTCGCTTGATCGACACCTTCGACCGTGATGCCTGGACCCAGGATGAACTGCTCGCTGCCGCCTTTGCCGGCTATCAAAAACGTGATGCGCTGCTCACCGAAGCCGCGCCCAGGAACGACTCATGAAAACTTCGACCCCTTCCCAGGCTTTGCCATCGCCCGGCAAGCGCCGCGGCAATTTTTTCGGTTTGGGTGCTTACCTCGGCCTGGCTGGCGCGCTGCTGGCGATGATTGTTTTGTTTTCAATGCTCAGTGATCACTTCTTGTCGTACAGCACCTTCAGCACTCTGGCCAACCAGATTCCGGACTTGATGGTGCTGGCCGTCGGGATGACCTTCATCCTGATCATCGGCGGCATTGACCTGTCCGTCGGCTCGGTACTGGCGCTGGCGGCGTCGGCAGTCAGCGTCGCGATATTGGGCTGGGGCTGGAGCGTGGTCCCTGCCGCCTTGCTGGGCATGGCGTGCGCGACCCTGGCGGGGACGATCACCGGTTCGATCACGGTCGCCTGGCGCATTCCGTCCTTTATCGTGTCGCTGGGTGTGCTGGAGATGGCGCGGGGCGCGGCGTATCAGATGACCAATTCGCGCACCGCTTACATCGGTGACTCGTTCGCCTGGCTGTCCGACCCCATCGCGTTTGGCATTTCGCCATCGTTTATTATTGCCCTGCTGGTGATCTTCGTCGCCCAGGCCGTGCTCACCCGCACAGTCTTTGGTCGATACCTGATCGGGATCGGCACCAATGAAGAGGCGGTACGCCTGGCCGGGATCAATCCCAAGCCCTATAAGATTTTGGTGTTTTCCCTGATGGGGCTGCTGGCCGGCGTTGCCGCGCTGTTTCAGATATCTCGACTGGAAGCGGCTGACCCCAACGCAGGCTCCGGTCTGGAGTTGCAGGTCATTGCTGCGGTGGTGATTGGCGGCACCAGCCTGATGGGTGGCCGCGGCTCGGTCATCAGCACGTTTTTTGGCGTGCTGATCATTTCGGTGCTGGCCGCCGGGCTGGCTCAGATCGGCGCAACCGAACCGACCAAGCGCATTATCACGGGTGCAGTGATCGTGATTGCTGTGGTCCTGGACACTTATCGCAGCAACCGCGCACGGCGGCAGATCTGAAATGGCAACCATCAAGGATGTAGCGGCACTGGCGGGGATTTCCTACACAACGGTTTCCCATGTGCTGAACAAAACCCGGCCCGTCAGCGAGCAAGTGCGGATCAAGGTCGAGGCTGCAATCGCTCAGTTGGATTACGTGCCCAGCGCGGTGGCCCGGTCGCTGAAAGCGAAAACCACCTCGACCATCGGCCTGTTGATACCCAATGGAATAAACCCTTACTTCGCCGAGCTGGCCCGGGGTATCGAGGATTACTGCGAACGCAATGGTTTTTGCGTGATCCTGTGCAACTCCGACGACAACCCGGAAAAGCAGCGGGGCTACCTGCGTGTGCTGTTGGAGAAGCGTGTCGATGGCCTGATCGTCTCGTCGGTCGGTGGTGACACCGGACTGGCTGGAGGCCTTGCCGAAGTCCGTACGCCCATGGTGATCGTGGACCGCGAGCTGGAGAGTATCGTGGCTGATCTGGTGCGTATCGACCATGAGTTGGGCGCGTATCTGGCGACCCGGCATTTGCTCGACCTGGGGCATCGCCATATCGCCTGTATTCGCGGCCCTGGGCAAACCAGTGTGGCTCGACTGCGCCTGGCCGGTTATCAGCGCGCGATGCACGAAGCCGGCATCGAAGTCGCCGGGCATTGGGTCGTTGAAAGCGACTTCACCAGCCCGGGCGGGTATCAGGCCGCGGTGGATTTGCTCGCCCACGATCCGCCCAGCGCGATCTTTGCGGGAAACGACATGATTGGCATCGGCGTACTGCGCGCCGCCGCCGAGCGCAATATTCGCGTACCGAGAGATCTTTCGGTGGTCGGCTTCGATGATATTCAGATGAGCCAGTTCGTCTATCCGGCCCTGACGACCGTGGGGCAGTCGATCCGGCAACTGGGTGAGACGGCCGCTCAACTGCTGTTGCAGCGCATTACCGAGCCTGGCGGCGGCGCAGCACAACAGGTCATCGTGACGCCGAGCATCGTCGTGCGTGAATCCACGGCGCCACCCACGAACGTATTTAATGAATTGCGCTGAATCAGCGTAACAAACGGAAATAAGAGTGCAGACGTCATGTCGGGAAAAGTAGTGGTAGTGGGCAGCTTGAACATGGATCTGGTCACCCGCGCTCACCGATTGCCCAAAGCCGGTGAAACCCTGGCGGGTGAATCGTTTGCAACGGTGCCGGGCGGGAAGGGGGCTAATCAAGCCGTGGCCGCAGCCCGCCTCGGCGCACGCGTGGCGATGATCGGCTGTGTCGGTGATGACGCTTACGGCGAGCAACTGTGTGCCGCGCTGATTGCCGAGCAGATCGACTGTCAGGGTGTGACAAAAGTGGCGGGTGTATCGACCGGGATTGCCTCGATTGTCGTCGACGCCAACAGCCAGAACGCAATCATCATCGTGGCGGGCGGTAACGGGCATCTGACGCCAGAGGTGGTGACTCGATTCGATGCGTTACTGGTTGATGCTGACGTGGTGGTATGCCAGCTCGAAGTGCCGACGCAAACCGTTTTCCACACGCTCAGGCGCGCCCGGGAACTGGGCAAGACGGTTGTTCTCAATCCAGCTCCGGCTTTGGCCGCGTTGCCGGCGCAGTGGTACTCGCTGATCGATTACCTGATCCCCAACGAAAGCGAGGCCACGGCGCTGACCGGTATCGCCGTGGACTCGCTTGCGGGTGCCGAAAGTGCAGCCCGCGCGTTGCTCGCCGCGGGGGCCGCGAAGGTCATTATCACCCTGGGCGAGCAGGGTTCGCTTTTTGCCAGCCTTGAGGGCGTGCGGCATTATCCAGCGCCTCGGGTTGTCCCCGTGGACACCACGGCGGCCGGGGACACTTTTGTGGGCGGCTTCGCTGCGGCGCTGGCCCAGGGCCAAAGTGAAGACAACGCCATGCAGTTCGGTCAAACGGCGGCCGCGCTGTCCGTGACTCGTGCCGGGGCACAACCCTCGATACCCACATTTCTCGACGTTCAGGGGTTCAAGCCCGCATGAAAAAGACCCCATTACTCAATATCGCGCTGTCCCGAGTGATCGCTTCTCTGGGGCACGGCGACATCCTCATGATCGTCGACGCGGGCATGCCGGTGCCTGCAGGCGTTGAGTTGATTGATCTTGCCCTGACTCGGGGTGTTCCTGATTTCGTCAGCGTGCTCGACACGGTGCTTTCGGAGATGCACATAGAAAGTCATGTGCTGGCTGAAGAAATGCTGCACGTGCAACCTCCGGCGTTGTGCGTCATCGAAGGGTTGAGCCTTGATGGCGAGCTGGGCGAGCAGCGGTTGATGAGTCATGACGCGTTGAAAGCGTTAAGCCAGACCGCCCGGGCAATCGTGCGTACCGGTGAGTGTCAGCCTTATAGCAATATCGCATTGGTCGCCGGTGTGGTTTTTTGATCGGCGGCGTCGTTGGAAATCTCGATAAAACGGGAACAGGGAGTTTCTCATGCAGCATCTGCAACGTGTTAAACAGCTGGTTCGGAGTCTTTTGATTGTGTCGTTCCTCAGCGCAACCGCCGTCCAGGCAGCCGAAAAGCGTGATCTGATCATTGATACCGATCCGGGTGCCGATGATGTGGTGGCCTTGTTATTGGCACTGGCATCGCCCGAAGAGTTGAATGTGCTGGCGATCACCACAGTGGCGGGCAATGTCCGTCTGGACAAAACCTCACGCAACGCCCGACTGGCCCGAGAATGGGCGGGGCGCGAAGACGTACCGGTTTATGCCGGCGCGTCCAAGCCCTTGGTACGCACGCCGATCTACGCCGAGAACATCCACGGCCAGGAAGGTTTGCCCGGCGTTCCGGTGCACGAGCCAAAACAGGGATTAGCCAAGGGCAACGCGGTCCAGTACCTGATTGATACCCTGAGCACTGCCAAGCCTCACAGCATCACCGTGGCGATGCTTGGGCCGCAGACCAATCTGGCTCTGGCGTTGGTCCAGGTGCCGGAAATCACCCAAGGCATCAAGGAAGTCGTGGTCATGGGCGGGGCGCATTTCAATGGCGGTAATATCACGCCTGTCGCTGAGTTCAATCTGTTCGCCGATCCCCATGCAGCGCAGGTCGTACTCGCCAGCGGCGTGAAACTGACTTACGTGCCATTGGACGTCACGCACAAGATCCTCACCAGTGAACAGCGCCTGGCGCAAATCGATGCGTTGAATAATCAGGCCGGCAAACTGGTGAGCGGGATTCTCAATGAATACGTCAAGGCGGACATGGTGCATTACGGACTCCCAGGCGGGCCGGTGCATGATGCCAGCGTGATTGCCTGGTTGCTCAAGCCGGAACTGTTCACCGGCAAACAGATCAATGTCGCCGTGGACAGTCGTGAGGGCATCGGTTTCGGTCAGACGGTCGCCGACTGGTATGACACGCTTGGGCATGACAAGAATGTGTTCTGGATCGAAAGCGGCGACGCGCAGGGCTTTTTCGATCTGTTGACCAGTCGGCTATCCCGATTGAAATAAAGGGGCACTGTGCGGCCGGCTAGGGCTGATCCGGATAGCGGGCCAGCACCTGGCCAACGAAAGACTGGGCAGCCTGGTTGCCCAGTTCCTTGACCAGCAAATCAATGGCAATGATTGCCAGTTCTTCCGGGCTGCCTGGGCTGTGTGAACATTGTCCTTGCGGCCATTTGGCCTTGATACATGCATCAATGGAAACGACTGCCATTACTGTCTCACCTTCCTGGAAATTTAGAACGGGAGCGCCGCTCCTCGTCAGCTGTCCCCCACAAGCGTGAGCGCAGTTAACCATTCCCGGTGTTTTTTGGCACTGCTACTTAGGCATGAGGTCAGTGCCGTGGCAAACTCCGGGCAAATAGCCAAGGACATATGCCGTGCCAATCAATCTATCCGATCCCGCCAGCTTCACCCTTGATGCTGTGCGTCAGATGATCGCTTCGGGCGACGACAAGGTGCACAACCAATTGCGCGTAACCAAAGACGGCACTGCCTGGCTTTCGACCGATGCTGTCGGCGGGGTGAGCGTTGAGGGATTGCTGTTTCGACTTGAAACCTGGTCCGCAGGCTCTGGCTGTGTAGGGCCTGTGGCGGCCAGTGATGGCGTCTGGGTCATGCAGATCTATAACGCCCTGAAGGACAACTGGGCAGACCCACGTCTGGATTACATCGACGTCTACTAACGTTTTGTGACGATTTGGCTGCGCCTGCCCCACGAGGCTCGGGCACACTTCGTTTTTTGAGCCATCAGGCCCGTGCCGCGTGCTATCTGACGATGCAACCATCGGGTAGCGATGCTGTCGCAAGGGTTCTGTCTTATGTTTTTTGTCAAAGGAGGCTGTATGCCGTGGAAGTCCGTATCACTGGGTTTGGTTGTCGCAGCATCATTGCTGGCAGGTTGCAGCAGCAATCCTGAATCAAGCTCCACTGAACCAAGTGCTTCCGCGCCGGTTGCCGAGGCGGGTCATACGCGCTGTGATGCCGCTGCGGCTCAATTCGCCGTTGGCCAGCCAGCCTCGGCTGCGTTGCTGGCGCAGGCCAAAAGCAAGGCGGGTGCGCAAGAGGCACGTTTCATTGGCCCTAACGACATGGTCACACTGGAATACCGATCTGACCGGGTGAATCTCAACACCGATGCAGGCGGTAAAGTCACTCGCGTCAACTGCGGCTGATCCTGGTACGCACGCATAAAAAAACCCGTCTATAAAGACGGGTTTTTTTTAGATCAGATGAATCAAGCCACCTGAACTTCTTCTGCTTGCATGCCTTTCTGGCCTTTAGCAGCTACAAAAGTCACGGTCTGGCCTTCTTTCAGGCTTTTGAAACCGTCGCTCTGGATAGCTTTGAAGTGTACGAACAGGTCGTCACCGCCACCCTGTGGAGTGATAAAGCCGAAGCCTTTTTCATCGTTGAACCATTTTACGGTGCCGGTTTGGCGATTAGACATGGTGTATCTCCAAGAACATAATTTTTCAGTAGCGTGCTGCTCAGGCCAACTGGGCACACCGGGCTATCATAGTCGAAATGTAGGAAGGTAGAGTCATTTCGGTAAGAAGATTGAGTGTCAGTGGCAAATATTCATGACCTCAAGCATTCATGGTGTCCATGAAATGCGCCTTTCCAGATGCCTGAATCGTGTTCAAACCAGGCTTGAAGGCCACGGCCCGTGGGCCTTCAAGTGAATCTGAGGTCGTTGAAGACCCAGGCCGTGGTTTGCGCGCTGAGTCTGTAAAAAAAATTTTAATTTTTTGCCTGCACGCAGTGTTCGGCCACGACTTTTTGCAGTCGGGCAGTCAGTTCAGGGTTCGGGGCAGCGCTGGTGTTTTTCAACTGAGCGATCTCAGCGTTGCTGAAGTTTTTGTCGACTTGATCGGCGCCACATTCGCAATGAGCCTTGGCCGACTTGGCATCCAGCTTCTGTCCAGCTGTCGAGGTGCACTCTTTAATGAAAGTGGTGCGCGTGGCCTGATCCATGGCCGCATGGGCGCTGAGGGGGAAAACCAAAGCGGCAGGGATGAGCAGGGCAAAAATACGTAACAGCTTCATGACGTTCTCCTATTAAAGGGCAGCAGAGACTTATGAGGACTCTGCGAGTATCTGACGGTGATCAGGGCCGCCAGTTCAGCGCGGCATCGAAATGCGTCAACGGGCACGTTATTTAATAATTCATTTCGGCGTTCCTGCATCCCATTCTGTCGGGCTGTGTTAGGATGCGCGTCCCGTATCCTAAGGCCGCCGTTGGCAATCAACAATTGCCCGGCTGAGCAGGTGCGTTTTCAACGTTCAATCCAGTCATCTGGTTCAGTTCAAGGTTGCCCGACAGGCTCCTGCCACTGTGAGGCAGGCACACCACTGAATCACTTACTGGCTCATCCCAACCCACGTGACCTTTGGTAGGGGTCACCACTAGGAGAGGAGGCGCCATGCCCACCATTACTCTTCCCGATGGCAGTCAGCGTTCTTTTGATCACCCTGTTTCCGTAGCCGAAGTTGCGCTTTCAATTGGCGCAGGTCTTGCCAAGGCGACCGTCGCCGGCAAGGTTGACGGTCTGCTGGTCGACGCCTGCGATCTGATCGAAAAAGATGCGACGCTGCAAATCATCACGCCCAAGGATCAGGAAGGCCTGGAAATCATCCGCCATTCCTGCGCTCACCTTGTAGGTCATGCAGTCAAGCAACTGTATCCGACTGCCAAAATGGTGATCGGCCCCGTGATTGATGACGGCTTCTATTACGATATCGCCTATGAGCGCCCGTTCACGCCTGACGATATGGCGGCGATCGAGCAGCGCATGCAGCAATTGATCGAAAAAGACTACGACGTTATCAAGAAAGTCACGCCGCGCGCCGAAGTGATCGAGGTGTTCACCTCCCGTCACGAAGATTACAAGCTGCGTTTGGTCGAAGACATGCCCGAGCAACAGACCATGGGCCTGTACTACCACGAAGAATACGTCGACATGTGCCGCGGTCCGCATGTGCCTAACACCCGTTTCCTCAAATCGTTCAAGCTGACGAAGCTGTCGGGTGCCTACTGGCGCGGCGATGCGAAGAACGAGCAGTTGCAGCGTGTCTATGGCACTGCCTGGGCTGACAAGAAGCAATTGGCTGCCTACATCCAGCGGATCGAGGAAGCCGAGAAGCGCGATCACCGCAAGATAGGCAAGCGACTGGGCTTGTTCCACACCCAGGAAGAAGCGCCCGGCATGGTGTTCTGGCATCCTCAGGGCTGGACGTTGTACCAGGTCCTCGAGCAGTACATGCGCAAGGTGCAGCGCGAAAACGGCTATCTGGAGATCAAGACTCCGCAAGTGGTTGACCGCTCGCTGTGGGAGAAATCCGGGCACTGGGCCAACTATGCCGAGAACATGTTCACCACCGAGTCCGAGAATCGCGACTACGCCATCAAGCCGATGAACTGCCCTTGCCATGTGCAAGTGTTCAATCAGGGCCTGAAGAGCTACCGCGAGCTGCCGATGCGTCTGGCCGAGTTCGGTGCCTGTCACCGTAACGAGCCGTCCGGTGCCTTGCACGGGATCATGCGCGTGCGTGCCTTCACCCAGGACGATGCACATATCTTCTGTACTGAAGAGCAAATGCAGGCGGAGTCGGCAGCATTCATCAAGCTGACGCTGGACGTCTACGCGGACTTCGGCTTCAAGGACATTGAGCTCAAGCTCTCGACCCGCCCTGAAAAGCGTGTGGGTTCCGATGATCTTTGGGACCGTGCCGAAAGTGCTCTGGCCGCAGCGTTGGACAGCGCAGGCTTGCCGTACGATTTGCAGCCGGGCGAGGGTGCGTTCTACGGTCCGAAGATCGAGTTTTCGCTGAAAGATTGTCTCGGTCGCGTGTGGCAATGCGGTACATTGCAGCTCGATTTCAATCTGCCCATCCGGTTGAGCGCCGAGTACGTCTCGGAAGACAACAATCGCAAGCATCCGGTGATGTTGCACCGTGCAATTCTCGGTTCCTTCGAGCGTTTCATCGGAATTCTGATCGAGCATTACGAAGGTGCGTTTCCGGCCTGGCTGGCTCCTACTCAAGCAGTGATCATGAATATCACTGATAAACAGGCCGATTTTGCCCTTGAAGTAGAAAAAACTCTGTCTGAAAGCGGGTTTCGTGCCAAGTCCGACTTGAGAAATGAAAAGATCGGCTTTAAAATCCGTGAGCATACTTTGCTCAAGGTTCCCTATCTCTTGGTTATCGGAGATCGGGAAGTGGAAATGCAAACTGTCGCTGTGCGTACACGTGAAGGTGCTGACCTTGGCTCGATGCCGGTCGCCCAATTCGCTGAGTTCCTCGCACAAGCGGTTTCCCGGCGTGGTCGCCATGATTCGGAGTAATTACTATTAAGCGTGAAATGAGACAAGATAAACGAGCTGCACCGAAGGCCCCGATCAACGAGAATATCTCGGCACGTGAGGTTCGTTTAATTGGGGCTGAGGGTGAGCAGCTTGGGATTGTGTCAATTGAAGACGCGCTTCTTAAGGCTGAAGAGGCCAAGCTGGATCTGGTGGAGATTTCCGCCGATGCAGTACCCCCTGTCTGCAAGCTGATGGACTACGGCAAATCGATCTTCGAGAAGAAGAAACAGGTTGCCGCTGCCAAGAAAAACCAGAAGCAGATCCAGGTTAAAGAAATCAAGTTTCGTCCAGGGACGGAGGAAGGGGATTACCAGGTAAAACTGCGCAACCTGGTACGTTTCCTGAGTGACGGGGACAGGGCCAAGGTATCGTTGAGATTCCGCGGTCGTGAGATGGCCCACCAGGAGCTGGGCATGGAGCTGTTGAAGCGGGTTGAGGCTGACCTGCTCGAATACGGCGCCGTTGAACAGCATCCTAAGATGGAAGGACGCCAGCTGATCATGGTCATCGCCCCGAAAAAGAAGAAATAACCACCAGGGCACGGCAGGCCTTGCGGTTATGTTTATCAACTGAATGCGGAGTATCCGAACATGCCAAAGATGAAGACTAAAAGTGGTGCAGCTAAGCGGTTTTTGAAAACTGCTAACGGCATCAAGCACAAACACGCTTTCAAGAGCCACATTCTGACCAAAATGTCGACCAAGCGTAAGCGTCAACTGCGCGGTAGCAGCTTGCTGCATCCGTCTGACGTGGCAAAAGTCGAGCGCATGCTGCGCCTTCGTTAATTTTGATCAAGAATAGAGGAAGTAACTCATGGCTCGTGTAAAGCGTGGCGTCATTGCCCGTAAGCGTCACAAAAAAATTCTGAAACTTGCTAAAGGCTACTACGGCGCGCGTTCACGCGTATTCCGTGTTGCCAAGCAAGCGGTAATCAAGGCAGGCCAGTACGCCTACCGTGACCGTCGTCAGAAAAAACGTCAGTTCCGCGCTTTGTGGATCGCTCGTATCAACGCTGGTGCTCGTATCAACGGTCTGTCCTACAGCCGTTTCATCGCCGGCCTGAAAAAAGCGTCCATCGAGATCGACCGTAAGGTTCTGGCTGATCTGGCAGTGAACGAAAAAGCGGCGTTTGCTGCGATTGTCGAGAAAGCTAAAGCCACCTTGGCCTAAGTCCCCGACAATCACCGGGCCCCAGCTTCTGGGGTTCGGTGTTAAACGTCATAAATAGGGGAAGAGCCTTTTAAGCTCTTCCCCTATTTCGTATCTGGAGTCTGTACATGGAAAACCTGGACGCGCTGGTCTCTCAAGCACTTGAGGCTGTGCATAGCGCCGAAGATATCAATGCCCTGGAGCAAATCCGGGTTCATTACCTTGGCAAAAAAGGTGAATTGACTCAGGTGATGAAGACCCTGGGAAGTCTGCCTGCAGAAGAACGTCCACAAGTGGGCGCGCTGATCAACGTTGCCAAGGAGCGTGTCACAGAGGTCCTCAATGCCCGCAAGGCGTCGTTCGAGGAGGCGGATCTCACTGCCAGACTCGCCGCCGAGTCCATTGACGTGACCCTGCCTGGCCGAGGACAGACCTCCGGTGGTCTGCATCCTGTTACTCGCACTCTGGAACGTATCGAACAATTCTTCACCCACATTGGCTACGGCATTGCCGAAGGCCCTGAGGTGGAAGACGATTACCATAACTTCGAAGCGCTCAATATCCCGGGCCATCACCCGGCGCGCTCGATGCATGACACCTTCTACTTCAATGCGAACATGCTGTTGCGCACCCATACCTCGCCGGTACAGGTCCGCACCATGGAGTCGCAGCAGCCGCCCATCCGCATCGTCTGCCCGGGTCGTGTGTACCGTAGCGACTCGGATATTACCCACTCGCCGATGTTCCATCAGGTGGAAGGCCTGCTGGTTGATCGCGATATCAATTTCGCTGACCTGAAAGGCACTATCGAAGAGTTCCTGCGCGTGTTCTTCGAAAAAGAACTGGCAGTGCGCTTCCGTCCTTCGTACTTTCCGTTCACCGAGCCTTCCGCTGAAGTCGATATGGAATGCGTGATGTGCAGCGGTAAAGGCTGCCGTGTCTGCAAACAGACCGGCTGGCTGGAAGTCATGGGTTGCGGCATGGTTCACCCGAACGTGCTGCGTATGTCCGGCATCGACCCGGAAGAGTTTTCAGGCTTTGCCTTTGGCATGGGCGTTGAGCGTCTGGCCATGCTGCGTTACGGCGTGAACGACTTGCGTCTGTTCTTCGATAACGACTTGCGGTTCCTCGCGCAATTTCGCTAGTCGTAACGAATCTTTAGGAGAGCAGGATGAAATTCAGTGAACAATGGCTGCGTGGCTGGGTAAGCCCGCAAGTTTCCCGTGACGAGCTGGTTGCTCGTCTGTCGATGGCCGGCCTTGAAGTTGACAGCGTCACCCCGGCTGCAGGTGTATTCAGCGGCGTGATCGTCGGCGAAGTGCTGAGCACCGAGCAACACCCCGACGCTGACAAGCTGCGCGTCTGCCAGGTCAGTAACGGCTCGGAAACCTTCCAGGTTGTCTGCGGCGCGCCAAACGTGCGTCCGGGCCTGAAAATTCCTTTTGCCATGATCGGCGCCGAGTTGCCCGGCGACTTCAAGATCAAGAAGGCCAAGCTGCGCGGCGTTGAATCCAACGGCATGCTTTGCTCCCAGTCCGAGCTGCAAGTGGGCGAGGGCAATGATGGCTTGATGGAGCTGCCTGCCGATGCGCCGGTCGGTGAAGATTTCCGAGTCTACCTTGAGCTGGACGATGCCAGTATTGAGGTCGACCTGACCCCCAACCGCGGCGACTGCCTGTCGGTGGCCGGTCTGGCCCGTGAGGTCGGTGCGCTCTACGCCGTTGAAGTGGTGGTTCCTCAAATCGCTCCTGTTGCAGTAGTGCACGACGAAGTGCGTCCGGTGCAGGTGCTGGCAACGGCTGCGTGTCCACGTTATCTGGGGCGAGTGATTCGTAACGTCGATCTGTCGCGTCCGACCCCTTTGTGGATGGTCGAGCGCCTGCGTCGTTCGGATATCCGTAGCATTGATGCCGCAGTGGACGTTACCAACTACGTCATGCTGGAACTCGGCCAACCACTGCATGCGTTCGATCTTGCCGAGATCAATGGCGGCATCCGTGTTCGTATGGCGGAGGAGGGTGAGAAGCTTGTTCTGCTGGACGGCCAGGAAGTCAGCCTTCGTGCAGATACCCTGGTTATTGCCGACCATCAGCGCGCTTTGGCTATCGCCGGAGTAATGGGCGGTGAACACAGCGGTGTTTCCACCAAGACTCGCGACATCTTCCTGGAAAGCGCCTTCTTCGATCAGATCGCTGTCGCTGGCAAAGCGCGTTCCTACGGTCTGCACACCGACGCCTCCCACCGCTACGAGCGCGGTGTGGACTGGCAATTGGCACGCACCGCCATGGAGCGTGCCACTGGCTTGCTGCTGGAAATCACGGGGGGTGAAGCTGGCCCGGTGATCGAAGTTGTCAGCGAGAAAGAACTGCCATCCATTGCTCCTGTGGTGCTGCGCGCTGAGCGCATCGAGCAAATGCTCGGCATGAAGATGGATGATGCGCAAGTAGAGCGCCTGCTGACTGCACTGGGTCTGCAAATCTCTTCTGATGTCGCTGGGCAGTGGCAGGTTGAAGTGCCGAGCCATCGCTTTGACATCTCGCTTGAAGTGGACCTGATTGAAGAGCTTGCGCGTCTTTACGGTTACAACCGGCTGCCGGTTCGTTATCCGCAGGCACGTCTGGCGCCCCAGGCCAAGGCCGAGGCACGCAGCGCGTTGCCTGAGTTGCGTCGCCTGTTGGTGGCGCGTGGTTATCAGGAAGCGATCACTTACAGCTTTATCGATCCGAAACAGTTTGAGCTGTTCAGTCCTGGCGTTGAGCCGCTGTTACTGGCCAATCCGATCTCCAATGACATGGCCGCCATGCGTGCTTCGCTTTGGCCGGGGCTGGTCAAAGCCTTGCAGCACAACCTCAATCGACAGCAGGATCGCGTTCGCTTGTTCGAAAGTGGCCTGCGTTTTGTCGGTCAGCTCGAAGGCCTGAAGCAAGAGCCGATGCTGGCCGGTGTCGTTTGCGGTAGCCGCCTGCCGGAAGGCTGGGCTCAAGGCCGTGAGGTCGTCGATTTCTTTGACGTTAAAGCTGATGTAGAAGCGGTTCTCGGCTTCTCTGGTGCACTGCAAGCGTTCACATTCGTACCGTCCAAACACCCCGCGCTGCATCCGGGGCAAACGGCGAGCATCGAGCGCGATGGCCGCCAGGTTGGCTATGTCGGCGCGATCCATCCGGAACTGTCGAAAACCCTGGGCCTTGATCGTCCGGTCTTCGTTTTCGAGCTCGTTCTGGCTGAAGTTGCCCAAGGAAAAATGCCGAAATTCCAGGAGTTATCGCGCTTTCCTGAAGTGCGGCGTGACCTTGCGTTGATCGCTGACGAGGGGGTTGCAGCCAGCGCAGTGCTTGACGTTATTCGTGAAAATGCAGGCGAATGGCTCACAGACCTCAGGTTATTTGACGTTTACCAAGGTAAAGGCATTGATCCGCATAGAAAAAGCCTTGCAGTCGGCTTGACCTGGCAGCATCCATCGCGCACTCTTAATGACGATGAGGTGAATGCGGCGACGCAAAAAATCCTCAGCTCTCTTGAGGAACGGTTAAACGCCACGTTAAGGAAGTAGCGTATGGGGGCTCTGACGAAAGCTGAGATGGCCGAACGTCTGTACGAAGAGCTGGGCCTGAATAAACGAGAAGCCAAGGAATTGGTCGAGCTGTTCTTTGAGGAGATCAGGCACGCTCTGGAAGATAACGAGCAGGTTAAATTGTCCGGATTCGGCAATTTCGATCTGCGCGATAAACGCCAGCGGCCTGGTCGTAACCCAAAGACCGGGGAAGAAATTCCGATTACGGCTCGCCGTGTGGTTACCTTCCGTCCAGGGCAGAAGTTGAAGGCCCGAGTTGAGGCTTATGCTGGAACCAAGTCATAACGATGAGCTACCGCCCATTCCAGGCAAACGCTACTTCACCATCGGTGAGGTGAGCGAGCTCTGCGCGGTAAAACCGCACGTTTTGCGCTATTGGGAGCAGGAATTCCCTCAACTCAACCCGGTCAAGCGCCGCGGAAACCGCCGTTATTATCAGCGCGAAGATGTGCTGATGATCCGGCAGATCCGCGGACTGCTCTACGAGCAAGGCTTCACCATCGGAGGAGCCCGTCTTCGGATGTCCAACGGTGACACGGAAGACGATGCCCAACAGTACAAGCAGTTGCTTAGGCAGATGATCACTGAGTTGGAAGACGTGCTAGGAGTGCTGGGCAACTAGATTCTTCTGGATACTTCCAAAATTCAAAAGCTTAGGGTATATTTCTCAAAGTTTTCGCAGCATGGGAAACTGATACACGCCTAGTCGGGGCGTAGCGCAGCCCGGTAGCGCACTTGCATGGGGTGCAAGGGGTCGAGTGTTCGAATCACTCCGTCCCGACCATTTAATTCAATGACTTAGCCCAACTTTCGCGAGTTGGGCTTTTTCATGTGCGGGAGATTTTCGGGGCTTCTCGATTTTTCATCCTCTCCTCCGCTTCAAAATTGTCAGCACCGGACCTCTCGGGTCGGTAGCAGAGTGACGGAGCTGCTTCAAAGCGGGCCGCCTGCCGGCAATGCCACAACGCGATCCGCCCCCTGCGCACAGGTCCATTGAACGTTGATTTGACTCAAGCTGATTCGGCCGGGCATGCAAGTCTCACGCCCCTAGATGATTTGAACCAATCGAAGTGCCACCGCGGACGCCTGTTCGGCAGTGGCGATGTTCGTGAAGCCAAGAATCACGCCATACCTGGGCCTGGCTTCGAGGTACCACTGTGACAGCGGTTCGACGGCTATACCCATGTCCCGGGCACGCCTGGCGAACGCCATATCATCACCATCACGCAGGTCTGCGACCAGGTGCATGCCGCCGGCCTGAAGATTGATCAGCAGACGGTCGCCGAATTGTTGGTGCAGCGCATCGACCAGCCATTGGCGGCGGCGTGCGTAGAGGCTTCGCATTTTCTTCAAATGCCGCGCAAAGTGACCTTCGTTGAGGAAAGCGGTGACGGTCGCCTGAAGGATCTGTGGACAATAATTGTGCAGACGATCCGCCTGGCGGGCGAAGGCGTTGCTCTGTTCCGCCGGAACAATGAGATAGGCCAGGCGCAGTCCTGGAAATAGCACCTTGCTGAAGGTCCCGGTGTAGAGCACGCGGCCCTGCTGGTCGAGGCTCTTGAGGGCTGGCAAGGGCTTGCCCTGATAACGGTATTCGCTGTCGTAGTCGTCCTCGATGATCCAGCTACCTCGACGGTTGGCCCAGTCCAGTAGCGCCAGCCGACGCGGCAGTGACAGAGACACGCCCAGCGGGCTCTGGTGGGTCGGCGTCACCACTGCAAAGCGGGCATCCGGCGCGCGGGCAATGCCTTGCTCGACGTCCATACCCTGGTCATCCACCGGAACCGGCACCAATGTCGCGCCAGCCTCTGACAGGGCGTTCCTGGCCATGAAATAGCCGGGTTCCTCCAGCCAGCACGTATCGCCTGGGTGCATCAGCGTGTGGCAAATCAGGTCCAGGCACGCGCGATAGCCGGCGCACACGAAAACCTGCTCCGGGTGACAGGTGATGCCCCGCGAAATCCCCAGATAGGTCGCAATGGCCGTGCGCAAGGGCGCATGGCCTCGCGGGTCCGGGTAGACGAGCCCTTCGAAGCCAGCCTGCCGCAGTTGGCGGCCTGCCAATCTTGTCCAGAGCTTGCGGGGAAAGGCGTCCAGGGCGGGCAGGCCCATCTGCAGCTCTAGCGGTAGCGTCCCGGAATGGGTGGTCTGGTGCGCCGTAGAAGTCACTGGAGCGCGAAGTATGGGCAAGGAAACGGGCACCAGTTGCGGCGTGACAACCGTCCCGGCTGCCCCGCGAGCAGTCAAGTAGCCTTCGCCAATCAGTAACTGGTAGGCCGCCTCCACTGTGCCGCGCGCCAGGTTCAGCTCCGCCGCCAGCGCGCGAACTGCAGGTACCCGGTCTCCCGGCTGCAGGCGACCGTCCGCAATGGATTCACGAAATCGGTGATAGAGCTGACGGTAGATGGGCGCTTTTTGGCTGCGGTCCAGTTGGAAGGGCAGGATCATGGCCTAGTCATTCATGCATTTTTTGGCTCTGTAGCATAAGTCATTGCGGTCTTAAGGTGAGCTATCTCTCTACAGCGAACGACGGACATGACCTACACCCTTCAACACCTGGAAGACAGGGAGGCTTTTCAGGCCAGTTTCGACCTGATGCGCGTCTTGCGGCCGCATGTCGTCAACCCGGCCACTTATGTGGCGCAACTGGTTCGCCAGACTGAGCACGGCTACCGTCTGCTGGCCGCGTGCAGCGGTGAACACATGGTGGCCCTGGCCGGATATCGTGAGTTGGAAAACCTGCTCTATGGGCGTTTTATCTACGTCGATGATCTGGTGGTCAGGCCCGACCTTCAGCGAAGCGGCCTGGGAGGGCGGCTGTTGACCGCTGTTCGAGAAGAGGCTGTGCAGCGCTGTTGCGATCACTTCGTGCTGGATACCGGCCTGCATATGCCGTTGGCCCAGCGCTTCTATTTTCGCCAGGGGCTGCTGGCCCGTGGCATGCACTTCACGCAGAGCCTTTGTGCAGGAGGGCTGGCATGAACACTGTTCTTTTGATCAATGCCAGCCCGCACGGGCAGGTTTCCCATGCGAACCGGTTGGCGCTGGAGTTAGTGGCATGCTTGCGGCATCGGCATCCGGGGCTCGAACTGGTGGAGCGCGACCTAGGCACGGATCCGTTGCCACCGCTCAATATGGACTATGCCCGTGCCCTCACCACTGCCACGCCATTCGACTCGCCCGCGTTTGAGGTCTCCGAAGCGCTCATCGGCGAGCTGGAACACAGCGATATCCTGCTCATTGCCACCCCGATGCACAACTTTTCACTTCCGGCCGCGCTCAAGCTCTGGATCGACTACGTCCTGCGCATTCATCGGACATTCAGCTCAAGCCCCGAGGGCAAGGCCGGTCTCCTGAATGACCGCCCCGTTTATGTATTGGTCGGTTCCGGTGGCTTTCACCGGGGCGAGCGGGCACGGCAACCGGACTTTCTAACGTCTTACCTGCGCCACGCGCTCAACACCGTCGGACTGTTCAACCTGCATTTCACCTACTTGCAAGGCTTGGTGCGCGGTGAAGAGGCTGTCCGTGCAACGGTCGAAGACAGCCGTAACCGACTGTCACTGGAACCGCTGTTCGACAACCTCGTTTGTGCCTGATTCTTTTCCAGATAGGAGTTTCACCATGAGCCAACTCAGACTGCCGTTTCCTTCCCTGTCGCCTGCGGCCTATCAAGGCCTGCTTGCCACCAACACGGCGCTGGCTGCGAGCCCGCTAGGTCTGCCACTGCTTGAACTGGTGTATTTGCGTACTTCGCAGATCAACGGCTGTGCATTCTGCCTGGGCAAGCATTCGCAGACCTTGCGTGAGTGTGAGGTGCCGCAAGAGAAGCTGGACTGCCTGGCAGGCTGGCGAATCAGCGAACTGTTTAATGAGCGCGAGCGCGCGGCCCTGGCTTGGGTCGAGGCGCTGACCTACATCAGTGAGAAGGGCGCGCCGGACGAGTTATATGATCCTTTGAAAGCGTACTTTTCCGATGCCGAAATTTCCGATCTGACTTTGGCAGCGGCCTTGATGAATGCCTTTAACCGACTGGCGGTGGGTATGAAGCTCTAAGCGCGAAGTGACCATGGGCGGCGTAGCGATTACTGCGGTTGCCTCTGGCAGCAAGGGCCTATCTGCGGAGCATGGTTACTGGTCGTGTTGTTGAGGTTCGGTGGAGTCGGGAAATGGCTGGCTTCTCGGGTGGCGCTGTCGTTACGCCACTCGAGAAGCATTGAGGCATCTTCCAGGGTTGCGTTTCTCAGGATCAGGTCAATGCATCAGGTCGCTTCTCGCGTTGCCTCCGGTGTCCTTGAGTCAATCGGCTCATCCTTTTTGATGTCATCGGCAAACTTACGCATAAGCCGCACCAGATCCGTAACGTCTTGTTCGTCCCAGGTGGCAAAAATGGATCGGCCGATCCTCTCCCGTCCCTCATCGACACGGTCCGTCATCGCTTTGCCACGCTCGGTCACGACGGCCTCGCGGACTCGACGATCCGCTGCGCTTTCCTTGCGGTCAACCAGTCCAAGCCCCTCCAGTTTCGCAACTTGACGACTGACCGTGGTGTAGTCGCGGCCTACACGGTCCGCCAGCTCGACAACGCCGATAGGGCCAAGACGCTCCACCAGAACCAGTAACGGGAACAAGGCCCGGTCCAGCGAGATTCCAGCCTCGCGCACCATGGCTTCGTCGCGCTGAGGGCGGTTCATCACGCCGACGATTTCCAGCAGCGCGCCGTGAAGCTCACGAATCTGAGTGCCTATATGTGTATTTTGCACTCTTTTTGTTGACATAAATTCTCCCTCATTCAAATATGTGCATATTGCACTTATTTGGGATCGTTATGAAACAGCAATCAGCTTTTGAGGTTTTGATTTGTGGCGCAGGGGCTGCGGGGTTAACGCTGGCGATTGATCTGGCAAGAAGGGGCATCTCCTTCCGCCTGATCGAGAAAGCCGAATCCGCCTTCCACGGATCCCGAGGCAAAGGTATTCAGCCTAGAACGCAGGAAGTATTCGAGGACCTTGGCATCCTTGATCGCATTGTTGCGGCGGGAGGCGTTTATCCGCCTGAGCGGCGTTATCACGCCGACGGCAGCTACAGCGGGGCTGATGCATCGGAGCAACAGCCCCCGACGCCAGCCGAGCCTTATCGGCAGGCGTTGATGGTGCCGCAGTTTCTGACCGAACGAGTGATGCGCGAACGCTTGCTCGAGTTGGGTCACAAACCGCATTTTGCGTGCGAACTGGTGGATTTCGAGCAGGACGAGGAGGGCGTAACGGTCCGGATGGCGGGTAGGGGCGGTGAAGAAAAGCTCCGCGTTAACTGGCTTGTGGGCGCTGATGGTGGCCGTAGTTTTGTGCGTCGTACGCTTGGTATCGAATTTCCAGGCAAGACTTTGGGTGTCCGTGCCTTGGTGGCGGATGCCGTGATACCGGGGTTGTCACGTGATTATTGGCACCGTTTCAACGATGGGGACATGACGCGGCAGATCTCACTCTGCCCGTTGGCCGGGACTGACCTGTTTCAGATTCAGGGCCCCGTCCCCCTGGACGGCGACATTGATCTATCGGCCGACGGGCTGACCCGTCTAGTGGCTGAACGCACGGGCCGTACCGATATCCACATCCAGTCCGTGTCCTGGTCGTCGGCCTACGCCATGAATGCTCGACTGGCCGATCAGTATCGCGTTGAACGAGTCTTTCTGGTGGGGGATGCTGCGCACATTCATCCGCCCACCGGTGGCCAAGGGCTCAATACCAGCGTTCAGGATGCCTATAACCTTGGCTGGAAACTGGCTGCGGTCATCGACAGTGCGCCCAGGACGCTGCTCGACAGTTATGAACAAGAGCGCCGGCCCATCGCCGCCTCGATGCTCGGTCTGGCGACCAGGCTTCTTGAGGCCCTCAAACAAGGCGATATGCGACGTGGCCGGGAAGTGCATCAACTCGATATCGGTTATCGCGACTCCACGTTGACCTTCGAACAACCGGGCCGAAGCGGTATGTTGTCAGCGGGCGACCGAGCGCCTGATGCGCCAATCCGCGGGGCCGCTGGCCAGGCTTCACGACTGTTCAGCGTGTATCAAGGAGCCCATTGGACGTTGTTGGGCTATGGATTGGAGCGCAGCGTTCTGCAGCCAAGACCGGGGCTGCACATCCATACCTTCGGCCTGCAAGGCGACCTCCATGATGATCGCGGACATTTTCTTGAGGCTTATGGCCCTGCTGTTGGCGAGTGGGTGTTGGTGCGCCCTGATGGCTACGTCGCAGCGATCGTCTCCAATAATGATGTCCAGGCCCTGGAAGATTATCTCGTGCGGGTCGGGATGGGTGCTTCCGACAACTGCGACGGATAACGCGTCCGGCGTTCCTGCAACTGGCGCGGCGGGCTCTGGGCGCTTTTCATTCACTGGGAAAAAAAGCCTGCTGTTGCGTTATCTGCAAGGCCGCTTTTTCCAGGCGCAATAAAAACTCTTTCCTGGGCTTTCCTCCGCCATAGCCCGCAAGGCCGCCATCGGCTGCCACCACTCGGTGGCAGGGAACGACAATCGACAGTCGATTACGCCCATTGGCCATGCCAACGGCCTGGCTCGCACCGGGCTTGCCTATTTGCAGAGCGATGGCTCCATAGGTTGAGGTCTTTCCGTATTCGATTTTCAGTAGCTCGTTCCAGACAAGCGTTTCAAATGCGCTGCCAGGCCTATGCAACGGTACCGAGAATGCGGTGAGTTTTGCTTCAAAGTACAACGTGAGCTGTTCTTCGATGCGCTCAAGGTGCGGATGCTCGCCTGGGGCAATCGAGTACCCGTAACGCGAGCGAAGTTCGTTCAATTCGGCAGTGAGCGCCGGGCGGTCGAGAAACTCAAGGAGCACCAGGCCACGTTCTTCGGCCATCGCAATCATGGGCCCCAGCGGTGTGGTCAGATGCCGGTAGAGCAGGAGTGACGTATCGCTGGCCTGACCTGGGGTTATCTGAAATGTCTTTTTGAACGCCTCTCTGAACCCGCTCAGGGACTCGTACCCAGAGTCAAACGCGGTGTTGTCCAGCGTTTCGCCCACAACAATACGACCCAAAGCCAGCCCCAGCCGGCGAGCACGAAGCCACCCATGAAAGGTCATGCCAAAATGCTGTTTGAACCATCTCCGTAAGCGCAGGGGTTCGATGCCTTGCTTCATGAGCTCCGCATCACTCCACCGGGCATCGGGCGAAACAGCCACCGAGGCCAACAACCCTTTTACCCAGTCCGGCGCAGAGGCCGCCAGATCAAGGGGTTTGCATCGCCTGCAGGGTCGGTAGCCTGCCGCCATCGCTTCGTCCACCAGAGAAAAGAACTCGACGTTTTCGGGCTTGGGTTTACGCGCGCCACACGTAGGGCGGCAGAAAATACCCGTGGTTTTGACGGCGGTAAAAAAAACGCCCTCATACGCACTGTCGCTGTCGAGCATCGCTCTGACCATTTCGGATCTGGGCGGAAGAGGGTTGTTGTAGATACTCATACACATTGAGCCTTGCGCTGCACGGATATCACCCATTCAAAACGTTCTGACGCATCGTTTATCGGTTTCTCTGCCGGTCAATCGAGTTTCCAACCCTGAGGCGCAATGACGACTCAGGCACGCAGAAGGCCGACGGAGTCATCTTAGGCGGCCCGGTAGGGAGGCTCCACCGAGAAATCGACAGTGATGTGCCGGCCAGGGCAGTTTGTAGTCTGCGGGCAATGCACCTTCTTGATACCGTCGTTTGAGGCGATGTTGTGCACCCTGCAGAAAGGGTTTTCGGGCTCATAGAAATGGACGGGAGGACAGTTCGAAACCAAGCACCATCAAGAAGAGTAAAAAGCACTGACGAAATCGCACGGGGCTTATCCGCATCCGCACGCGTTGACCCGCCCACATTCCGATAAGCGCAGGAACGATGGCGATCATGGACGTGCCGAGTTGCGCGACGTGTAACGCATCATGTGTAAACAGCCCTATCGCGAGCGCTACCGTGGAAAGGGTGAAAGACAAGCCCAGGGCTTGCACCCGTTCATCCCGGTTCATAGTCAGCGATGCCAGATAGGGAACTGCTGGCATCACGAATACACCGGTAGCGCCAGTAACAACACCAGTGATCAGCCCCACAACCGGAGACAACCATCGCTCCAGGCGAGTGGGAACGGAAAACGCTGGAGCGAGAAGCGCATACCCGGCGTAAACAATCAGAGCAACACCGAGGCCAAGCCCGGACCAAACGGGATCCACGTGTACCAATAATGCGGAACCTCCGACGGTGCCCACGAGGATGCACAGCATCATTGGCCAGAGTCGGCGTATCAATTGCGCTACCGATGGCCCTGAAAACAGCTGCCAGACATTAGTGACGAAGGAGGGCAGGACAAGAAGGGCCGCAGCACCAGCCGGTGGCATTATTGTGCCAAGTAAACCCATGGCAACGGTAGGCAGCCCCATTCCGGTGACGCCTTTCACCACCCCGGCGGCCAGGAAAGTGCCAATCAGGAGCAGCAGATACGAGATGGATTCGGGCATGGAAGGCTCACATTGCGGAACGACCGGGACCCAAATTGAAGCGGTAGGCATTGCCCGGCACAATGTGGAATGATCAGCTTACCCTTCGGACAGTCCGAAGGGCGGTGCGAGGAATTTCCATGCGGTTCGATCTGGCGGATCTTCATCTGTTTCTCTGTATCGTCGATGCGGGCAGCATTACCGCAGGGGCCAATCGTGCCAATCTGGCTTTGGCGTCAGCCAGCGAGCGGCTTCGAAACATGGAGAGTGCCGCTGGCGTAGTTCTGTTGGAGCGGCGTCCCAGGGGGATTTTGACTACCGAAGCCGGAGAGGCGTTGGCACATCACGCGCGCGTGATCCTTCGGCAACAGGAAATGCTGAAAGGTGAGTTACAGGATTTCGCTGTGGGTGTCCGGGGCACTCTTCATCTGTACACCAACACCGCTGCGCTAACAGAGTTTCTCCCGGGCAGGCTTGCTTCCTGGTTAGCGGATCGTCCGCGATTGCGAATTGAACTCAAGGAGCGCACCAGCGCCGATATCGTTCGGGCTATTGCATCCGGGCTGGCAGAGGCTGGCGTCGTTTCCGACGCCGTTGAGACAGAAGGGCTACAGCTGCAACCCGTCGCTAAAGATCATCTGGCGTTAATCGTGCCTCGGACACATGCCTTGGCCCAGTGCGATAAAGTCTGTCTTGCCCAGGTACTGGATCAGCCGTTCATAGGGCTTTCCCAGGGCAGTGCACTTCAGGATCACATCGACGCCCACGCACGGTCTGCCGGCGGGCTGTTTGATATCCGCATTCGCATGAAGACCTTCGAAGGGGTGTGCGAGATGGTCGCTCATGGGGTAGGCGTTGGCATCGTACCCTTGAGTGTTGCCAGGCGTTGCCGGCGACGGTACCCCTTCCAGACGCTTCTGATGGCCGACGATTGGGCGCGTCGGCAGCTATGTCTGTGCTTCGGCGACTGGAAGCAGCTATCTGCGCCCATGCGAAGCCTGCTGTCCCATCTGGGGGCGAATACCGATGGGTTTTGAATCGTTAGCTTCGGCTTTGCCTGCTGACCCATTCAGGGCGTGAGCGCCGGAATCACCCTGCCCGAAAACCTGCGCAGTAGCCCTATGCCGAGGGGATTCGAGGCGCTGCCGCATAACGCTTGAGCTATTTGACGGCATATACCTTGCGCACATAGCGGGTGCTTTTCCATGCGCAGTGAGCACCCAATGGCACGAACACGCTGTCCCCGGCATTGACGGTTACGCTTGAGCCATCGGACGCGAGCAAGGTCACGCTGCCTTCGATCAGGTGCATCAACTCATTGAGTGGGTGCGCTCGCCCTTGGCGTTCGTAAGGCGTCGAATCCCAAATGCCGACGCGCAGATCGGTGGCCGGGTCTTCGAACGCATTACCTGAGCGGCATTGCGGCGTATGGCCGATCAGTAGTTGGGCGGCGGGCGCCGCGGATGGGGACAATGTCGCCAGCGGATCGAGGAAGGTCAGGCCTGGAGTTGGCGTACCCGTGGCCATGGCACAGAACGCCCATCGCGTGCCAGCACGAGCCTCGATTCTCAGCGACGTCCCGCGACCGATCACGGCGCTGGCGCCGACACCCAGTTCCAGAGTTTGCTCTTGGGTTTTGAGCTGTACATGGCCGGTATGGACGACGATCACTTCGGTGTGCGGGAAGTCGTTGATATCAACTGTTTCGCCCGCATCGACGAGACCGGCCGACACGCCATCAACCCCGGACCACGCGACGTGGCGGCAGTCCCCAAAGGGATCGGCAGCGTTCAATGGTTGAGTGTTTAAAGGCGTGTCAATGCCACTGCCATCGGCGCGAGCCAACAGCATGACGGTAGGTTGGGACATATGGATAACGCTCCTTACGAAGAAAGCGGTTGGGTCGCGATGCTGCCAAGGCTCAGCCGACGGCTTGGGTCGCCAGTGCAAATTGCTGTACGCCATTAGCGGCTTGTGGCGGCGTACCACGGGCCATCTGCGCCACGGTGTCGATTTGCTTGAGGCCGGCCGCTTCCAGCCAGTCGCCCAACCCGGAGTTCGTCGGAGTGTCGATGCGCACAAAGGCATCCGGCACCTGGCCCAGCAACACGGCAATGAGGTGTTGGGCTTGTTCAAGGCTTTCGGCGACCACCGGACCGATGCAACGACCCCGGCCGAAAGGACGCAGCAGCGCGAACGCGCGCAACTCCCCGTCACGGACAATGCCCACCGAATGCTCGACCACCGGGAGCAGATCATTAAGCACGGCGCGCCGGTCCATTCCGCTGCCGGCATTGGCCAGCTCCAGCACTGGAGCCTGATCCTCTGCACGCAACGGACGACATTCTTCACTGTCGGCCAGGGGTGAAGGCACCGGTGCCAGGGCGTGACCCTGATGCTGCTGAATCCGGCCGAACTCGACAAAACCCTGGCTGGCATAAAGCGGTGCCCCGGCCAGGGTTGCGTTCAACATGGGCGTTCGCGCCTGGCAGGCACCCAGGGCGTGTTCCATCAGCTTGCGACCGATGCCCTTGCCTTGGTAATCGTCGCTGACAATCACCAGGCCAATGGTGGCGAAATCGCCTTGTGGGCAAGCGAAGGCTGTACCGATCAGACGCTCGCCATCAAGCACCACAAAGCCGTCGCTGACCCGTTGCAACATCGCCCAGTCTTCGAGCCGGTGGGGCCACTTCAACTGCACGGACAAGGCATGCGCTGCCGGCAGATCGTCGGTGGTCATTGGGCGATAAAGATAAGCAGATGAGTGCGGGGCGGACATGGCGAGTCTCCGATAAACAGTGTGCACGAGTGGCCGGTTTTCCAGCGCAAGGGTGCTTGTATCCCATCTGCATGAAGGGCTGACAAGGGGGCATCGCACATTCGGCAGATTCCATGAGCAAGAGGCACCAGGACCACACTTACTACTTATTTACCCGGCAAGGTCGGCAGCAAATGCTAGGGCTTTTTTTCTACGATGGAGGCCTGAGTCAACGATCCGCCAGCCTTTATATAAGTGCTCCATGGATAGCGTCGACGCTGTGCGCAGCGCTCACTTTACCGACAGCCTTCAGTAACGTGGGTGCCCGGCATCGGTGGCGAGGGATCAGACACTCAGGCCACACATCTTCGACCTGCGACAGGTCATGATCACACCCGGTCGGGCGCTTCCTCAGGGAGGCGCCCGTTTTCATTCAGGCGGGCGCATTTTCTGCGGCCAATGGCGCCGCAAGCGCTTGGCGCAGCGCGATGGAGGTCCATAAAAGCGCACAAATACGGGGTTTGCCCAACGCTGGAGCGGGCCGCAAAGTCTGCTGAGGGGGGCGGCTAAAACGGTGGTTTGTATCGAGTAGAGGTCGCTTTTAACGCCATCTGCTGATTTCACGGTGTTGTAATGAAGGTGTGCTGCAGCGTTGCATCAGCGCTTCAGAACCCAAGCGAACGCTTGTCGCGCCATGACCTCAACGAACTTCAGGACCGCACTCAATGAGCTTTATTCGCCCCAAATTTATTACGTTCGACTGCTACGGCACGCTGACCAATTTCCACATGGGCACGATGACCCGCGAGATTTTCGCTGATCGCGTCCCGGCTGAGCAGATGGATCAGTTCGTCAAGGATTTCTCGGCTTACCGACTCGATCAGGTCATGGGTGACTGGATGCCTTACGACGAAATCCTCAAGACCGCCCTGGCGCGGACCTGCAAGCGTTGGGGCATCGAGTACCGGGACGAAGGCCAGCTGTATTACGACGCCGTACCGACCTGGGGTCCGCACCCGGACGTACCGGCCGGCCTGTCGAAAATCGCCGACAAGATCCCTCTGGTAATTTTCTCCAACGCCAGTGACAGCCAGATCATGTCCAACGTCGACAAGCTCGGCGCGCCGTTTCACAAGGTGTTCACCGCCGAACAGGCCCAGGCCTACAAACCGCGTCTGGCCGCGTTCGAGTACATGCTCGACAACCTCAACTGCGGCCCGGAAGACATCTTGCATGTGTCCTCCAGCTTCCGTTACGACCTGATGCCCGCCCATGACATGAAGATCAAAAACAAGGCCTTCGTTGCCCGTGGTCACGAAGTTCCGGGCAACGCGTTTTACGGCTACCAGCAGATCACCGATATCGGTGGCCTGGCTGCGCTGGTCGGTCTGTAACGGCACTTTTTCTCGCATAGGCGGATAGACAATGGGCAGTGAATCCTACTGGCTCGATACTGCACCGGCTTTCACCGGTGTGCAGCTCGGCGCGTTGCCCGCGCAGGTCGACGTGGCCATCGTAGGGGGTGGTTTCACCGGTCTGGCGGCGGCTCGGGCGTTGGCCTTGAAGGGCGCAAGTGTAGTGGTGCTCGAAGCCGGGCGGGTGATCGGCGAAGCCTCGGGGCGCAATGGTGGCCAATGCAACACCGGGGTGGCTCAGGATTACGCCGGTCTTAGCGCCAGCCTGGGTGCCGACAAGGCGCGGGCCTATTACCTGGCTTATGAAAGCGCGGTGCAGAGCGTGGTATCGCTGGTGGAGCAGGAGCACATTGCCTGTGACCTCGTGCGCAACGGCAAGCTCAAGCTGGCTGCCAAACCGATGCATTACGAAGGGCTGGCGCGGACCTGCGAACTGATTCGCAAGGAAGTCGATGCCGATGTCGAGTTGCTGTCTGCCGAAGAAACCCGCGCCGAAGTGAATTCGGCGCACTTTCACGGTGGTTTGCTGCAGCGCAACGGCGTGCAGATGCATGTCGGACGCTTCGGCGTCGGGTTGGCCGAAGCGGCGGTGCGTCATGGCGCGTTGATCCATCAAGGCACGTCGGTGCTGGACTGGAAAGCCCGGGCGGGCGGCTATCAGGTCAACACCAGCAACGGTTCGCTGCACGCCGGGCAAGTGCTGCTCGCGACCGGCGCCTGTCAGCATGGCGGATTGGCCTGGTATCGGCGGCGGATCGTGCCGGTGGGCAGTTTTGTCATCGCCACCGAAGTGCTCCCGAAACAGTTGATCGATCAACTGCTGCCGGCGCGGCGCGCCTATGTCACCAGCCGCATGATCGGCAACTACTTCCGCCTGACACCGGACAACCGCTTGTTGTTTGGCGGCCGTGCGCGATTTGCGATGTCCGACACCGTGAACGACGCCAAGAGCGGCAAGGTGCTGCAAGCGGCGATGGTGCAGATGTTCCCGCAGTTGGCCAACGTGAAAATCGATTACTGCTGGGGCGGATTGGTCGACATGACCTCCGACCGACTGCCTCGGGCCGGTCAGCACGGCGGGGTTTATCACTCCATGGGTTACAGCGGTCACGGGGTACAGATGTCGGTCCACATGGGGCAGGTCATGGCCGAGGTGATGGCCGGCAAGGTCGAGGCCAACCCCTGGCGCGAACTCGAGTGGCCGGCGATCCCGGGGCACTTCGGCAAACCGTGGTTCCTGCCGTTGGTGGGTGCTTACTACCGCTTTCAGGACTATTTGCATTGAGTTGATGTTGTGGCGTCACCGTCGTTTGCGTTTCAACGGCCCGGATAACCGGAGTCTTTTCCTTTTCGACAGGTACAACTGATATGACTGACAAAAAAATCGACTCCCAACTGATCTCCGGCCAGGAAAGCCTGCGCGTGTTCGAAGGCCTCAATCGCGGCATGTCGCGCCGCAGTGCGCTGCAAATGCTCGGCGTCGCCGGCGTGGCCGCAGCCGGTGCCGGGAGCCTGTTCGGCACCGCGGGCAAGCTGTTCGCCGAAGAAGCAGCGGCACCGGGCAAAGGCAAACCGGGCGGGCGGATTCGCGTCGCGGGCATGTCCAGCTCCACGGCCGACACCCTGGACCCGGCCAGAGGCGCGCTGTCCACCGACTATGTGCGGCACTTCATGTTCTACAACGGGCTGACCCGTTTCGACAAGCACCTGGTGCCGCAACTGGAACTGGCCGAGCGCATCGATAACACCGACGCGACGCTGTGGACCATCACGTTGCGCAAGGACGTGACCTTCCACAATGGCAAGACCCTGAGCGCCGCCGACGTGGTGTTCTCGCTGTTGCGTCACAAGGATCCGCTGACAGGTTCCAAAGTCATGCCACTGATGGAACAGTTCGCCGAGATCAAGGCCACCGGCCCCAACGAAGTGCAGATTCGTCTGAGTGCGCCCAACGCCGAGCTGCCGTCGATCCTGGCGGTATCCCACCTGCTGATCGTTCCTGAAGGCACCACTGACTTCAACCTGGGCATTGGCACCGGACCGTTCAAGGTCAAGGAATTCAAACCGGGCGTACGCTCGATTGCTGCGCGCAACACCGGCTACTGGAAACCGGGCCTGCCGTACCTTGACGAGATCGAGTTTATTGCGATTGCCGATGAGCCGTCCCGGGTCAATGCGTTGCTTTCCGGCGACGTGCATATCATCAACGAAGTCAACCCGCGTTCCACCACACGTATTCAAGCCAGCACCACGCACCGGGTCGTTGATGCGCCGTCGGGCAATTACACGGACTTGATCATCCGCCAGGATCAGATGCCGGGCAAAAGCGCGGAATTCACCCAGGCCATGAAGCACCTGCTGGACCGCGAACAGATCAAGTCCGCCGTGTTCCGTGGCTTTGCCGTGGTCGGTAACGACCACCCGATTGCCCCCGGTTCGCGCTACTACAACGCCGACCTGCCGCAAACCGTCTACGACCCGGAAAAAGCCAGATTCCTGCTCAAGAAAGCCGGTATGGAGAGCATCAGCATGCCGCTGGTGGCGTCACCCGCCGCAACCGGTTCGGTGGACATTGCGGTGCTGCTGCAACAATCGGCGAAACAGGCCGGGCTCAAGCTGGACGTCAAACGCCTGCCGAGCGACGGCTACTGGTCCAACCACTGGATGAAGCACCCGCTGAGCTTCGGCAACATCAACCCGCGACCGAACGCCGACGTGATGTTCTCGCAGTTCTTTCAATCCAAGGCACCCTGGAATGAATCCGGTTGGCAGAACGACCAGTTCGACCAGTTGCTGATGCTTGCCCGTGGTGAAACCGACGACGCCAAGCGCAGCAAGATGTACGCGGACATGCAGACCCTCGTGCATGGTCACTGCGGCATCGGCGTGCCGGTGTTCATCAGCAACGTCGACGGCGTTGACCAGCGTATCAAGGGCTATAGCAGCAACCCGCTGGGTGGGTTCATGGGCTACATGTTCGCCGAGCAGGTCTGGCTGGACGCTTGAGGGTGGGGCGGGTTGTACGTCAGGGACAGTGCAGGAGGGCAGGCGATGTATAGCAACACACTGTGGTTGATCGGTCGGCGCATGGGCGCCGCGATCGTGACTTTGTTGATTGTGTCCATGGTCGTGTTTGCGATCACGGCGGTCTTGCCGGGGGACGCGGCGCAACAATCGCTCGGGCAGTTCGCCACGCCGGAACAAGTGGCGGCGCTGCGCCTGAAACTGGGGCTCGACCAGCCCGGTGTGCTGCGCTACCTGCACTGGTTGATGAACCTGCTCAGTGGCGATATGGGGTTGTCAGTGTCCAACGCGATGCCGGTCAGCGAGTTGATGGCCGGTCGCGTGCCGAACACCCTGATGCTGGCGGCTGCCACGGCGCTGGTGTCGGTGCCAGTGGCGTTGATTCTGGGCATCGGTTCGGCCATGGGCCGGGGTGGGCGCATCGACAACCTTCTGAGCTTTTTCACCCTGGCCATGGTCGCCGTGCCTGAGTTTCTGGTGGCGACCCTGGCGGTGTTGATTTTCGCGGTGAACCTGGGCTGGTTATCGGCGCTTTCCTATGCCAGCGATATCACCTCACCGTGGCAATTCATTCGTACTTACGCCTTGCCGGTGATGACGCTGTGCTGCGTCATCGTTGCGCAAATGGCGCGCATGACCCGCGCCGCCGTCATCGATCAACTTGACAGCCCTTACGTGGAAATGGCCAGGCTTAAAGGCGTCAGCCCGATACGAATCGTGCTGCGCCATGCCTTGCCCAACGCGATTGGCCCGATCGCCAACGCCGTCGCGCTGAGCCTGTCGTACCTGCTGGGCGGGGTGGTGATTGTCGAGACGATTTTCAATTACCCCGGCATCGCCAGTTTGATGGTCGATGGCGTGACCAACCGTGACATGGCGCTGGTCCAGGCCTGCACGATGCTGTTTTGCGCGGCGTACCTGGGGTTGGTGCTGATTGCCGACCTGTGCGCGATTCTGTCCAACCCAAGGCTGAGAAACCAATGAACAATCTCATTGTGAAATCGACGCCCGCGCCCCCTGACTTGACGGTTGTTATCGACAGGCTGTCGTCCCGACGTCGCCGTTGCACCGGGGGGCATTGAAATGAGTGAATTGATTCGAGTCCAGGACCTGCGTGTCGTCGCCTGCGGCGAGCGCGGTGAAACGGAAATCGTCAAAGGCGTGAGCTTCACCCTGGAAAAAGGTGAAGTGCTGGCGCTGATCGGCGAGTCCGGCTCTGGCAAGACCACCATCGCCCTGGCGCTGCTGGGATATGCAAGACGCGGGTGCCGGTTGTCCGGCGGCGTGGTGCAGATCGGTGAGCACAACATGCTGGCGCTGAGCGAAAAGGAACTGCAAGGGCTGCGCGGCAACCGGGTGTCTTACATTGCCCAAAGTGCTGCAGCGGCGTTTAACCCGGCCAAAAAACTCATCGACCAAGTGGTGGAAGGCGCATTGATTCATGGCCTCGGCACCCGTGCCGTGCTTGAAGCCAAGGCCATTGAGTTGTTTCGCGACCTGTCGCTGCCGGCCCCGGATCACATTGGCCAGCGCTACCCGCATCAAGTGTCGGGTGGGCAATTGCAGCGGGTGATGGCGGCCATGGCGCTGATCAGCGATCCCATCCTGGTGGTGCTCGATGAACCGACTACGGCCCTCGACGTGACCACCCAGATCGACGTGCTCCGCGCCTTCAAACGAGTGGTCCGGGAACGGGGGGCGACAGCGGTTTACGTTTCCCATGACCTGGCGGTTGTCGCGCAAATGGCCGATCAGATCGTCGTGCTCAACAACGGCCAGATCTTCGAACAGAGCGCCACCGCGCCCCTGCTCAAGGCCCCTGCCCACGAATACACCCGCAGCCTGCTGGCCGCCGCGCGGCCGGACACAACGATTCGCCCCCCTTGCGGCATTGCCGAAGACGAACCGCTGCTGACCATTACGGGGCTGACTGCCGGTTACGGCAACAAGAACCTGCAAGGCATGCCGTCGATCCGCGTGCTGGAAGACATCGACCTGACCGTGCGTCGAGGTCAGGCCATCGGCGTGATCGGTGAGTCGGGTTCGGGCAAGTCCACCCTGGCGCGTGTGGTGGCGGGTTTACTGACCCCCGCGCTTGGCGGGCTGACCTTCGACGGTCAGCCCTTGGGCGGCAGCCTCTGCGAACGTACCGACGAGCAGTTCCGCCGTATCCAGATGGTTTTCCAGAACGCCGACACCGCACTCAACCCGATGCACACCGTCAGCACCATTCTGAGCCGGCCGCTCAAAATGTATTTCGGCCTCAAGGGCGCGGCGTTGCGCGAGCGTATCGGCGAGTTGCTGGACCTGGTGCGTCTGCCCAGGATCCTGGCCGAGCGGCGGCCGAATCAGTTGTCCGGCGGACAAAAGCAACGGGTCAACCTGGCCCGGGCATTGGCGGCCAAACCGGACCTGATCCTGTGCGATGAAGTGACCTCGGCGCTGGATACCGTGGTCGGTGCGGCGATTCTCGAACTGCTGCGCGACCTGCGTCAGGAACTGGGGGTTTCCTACCTGTTTATCAGCCACGACATCTCCACGGTGCGGGCGCTGTGCGATGACATTGTGGTGATGTACAGCGGCCACAAAATCCAGGCGGGCACCCGGCAATCCTTTGCCCAGGCACCGTTTCACCCGTACACCGATCTGTTGATCCATTCGGTGCCGGAACTGCGCCAGGGCTGGCTGGAAAACTGCGGCACCACCTGCGGCCCGTTGCCGCCCATTGGTGCCACGTCCAACGTACCGGAACTGTGCACCTTTCTCAGTCGTTGCCCGGTGCGAATCGACGGGCTGTGCAATCGCACGGCGCCGAACCGGCGGACGATCGACGGCGGCAGTGAAATCCTCTGCCACCGCAGCAGCGCCGAGCTGCTGAAAACCCAACAGGATTTGATCACCATGACTCAGGGAGTCTATGCATGAACGGCCGTTTTGTGAGGCTGGCCGAGCAAGGCCGGCCGACCGTCAGTTTGACAGTGGACGGCGCACCCATCGAGGCGTTGCAGGGCGATACGTTGATGGTTGCCGTGCTGACCCAGGGCAAGGCGTTGCGCCAGTCGGAGTTTGATGCTGGTCGCCGTGCCGGTTTTTGCCTGATGGGCGCCTGCCAGGATTGCTGGGTCTGGACCCGCAGTGGCGAACGTCTGCGCGCCTGTTCCAACGAAGTCCGCGAAGGGCTGGATATCGTTACCACACAACCGGAGGCGACATGGCCACTGCACGGATAGTCATTGTCGGCGCCGGGCCGGCCGGTGTTCGCTGTGCCGAAACCCTCACGCAAGCAGGTTTCACACCGATTCTGATCGATGAAAATCGCCGGGATGGCGGGCAGATCTACCGCCGACAGCCCGACGGTTTTACCCGTGATTACGCCACGCTATACGGCACCGAAGCCGACAAGGCCCGGCACCTGCACCAGAGTTTCGACCGCCTGCACGGGCTGATCGACTATCGTCCGGACACACTGGTGTGGAACCTGACGCCGAAGCAGTTGTGGTGCGTCAGCCGGGGTCAGCACTCCACGGTGGATTACGACGCGTTGATCCTGTGTACCGGCGCCACCGACCGCTTGATGCCCATCGACGGCTGGCAGCTGGCCGGCACCTACAGCCTCGGCGGGGCGCAAATTGCGCTCAAGTCCCAGGCGGTTTCCATTGGTCGCAGCGTGGTGTTCATGGGCAGCGGGCCGTTGCTGTATCTGGTCGCGAGCCAGTACGTAAAGGCCGGCGCAACGGTGGCGGCGGTGCTCGACACATCGCCGATGAGCAAGCGCATCCGAGCCTTGCCAAAACTGCTGGCTCGCCCCGGGTTGCTGTTCACCGGCATGAAACTGTTGGCGCAGTTGTATCGGGCGAAGATCCCGGTGCACCTGAGGATCAAGCCTTTGCAAGTGCGCGGCGATGCCCTCAGCGGTGTCAGCGGCGTGCGGGTGCTGACGGCCCGTGGCGAGGACCTGACCGTTGATTGCGATGCCGTGGCCCTGGGTTATCACCTGCGCCCGGAAACCCAACTGGCTGATCTGGCCGGTTGCCAGATGCGCTTCGACGAGGCGTCCGGGCAATGGTGGCTGGCGGTGGATGAAGAAGGCCGGACCTCGGTCAGCGGTGTGTACGCTGCCGGTGACGGTTCGAAGATTCGCGGCGCCGACGCCGCTGAGCACGCCGGACGGCTGGTGGGCATGGCGGTTCTGGAAGACCTGCAACGTCCGGTGAACGCCGGGTTGCGCGATGAGCAACGCCAAGCCCTGGCGGTGATGGACCAGTTTCGCCTCGGCCTGGCCGAGGCGTTTCCCTGGCCTGCTGAACAAGCCAAAACCTTGCCCGACACTGCCATTGTTTGCCGTTGCGAGATGATCAGCGCCGGTGAGCTGCGCCGCACCGTCAGTGAAAAGGGCGCCTGCGAGGTCAACCGGGCCAAGGCGTTCAGCCGGGTCGGCATGGGGCGTTGTCAGGGCCGTTATTGCTCCCAGGCCGGGGCCGAGGTGATCGCGGCCGCAGCAGGCGTCAGCGTGCAACAGGTGGGTCGCCAGCGCGGCCAGGCACCGGTCAAACCCCTTTCGATGCACACCGAGGAGGTGTCGCCATGACGGTACAAAAAGCCGACGTCGTGATCGTCGGCGGCGGCCTGATGGGCTCGGCGGCGGCGTTTTTCCTGCGTCGGCGCGGCCAGTCGGTGATTCTGCTGGAGCGCGATCAGATCGGTCAGTACGCCAGTGGCGTGAACTTCGGCAACGTCCGGCGGCAGGGGCGTTATCTGGGCCAGCTTGAACTGGCCAATCGTTCCTGGGCGTTGTGGAAACGCCTGCCGGAATTGATCGACGATGATCTGGAGTTCATCGCCAGCGGGCACATGCGCGTGTGCTATCGCGAAGACGAAATTGCCGAGCTGGAGGCGTACGCCGCCGCCCCCGAAGCGCAGCAACTGGATCTGAAAATTTATCGTGGTGCGCAATTGCACCAGCGGTTTCCGTTTCTCGGTCCGGAGGTGAAGGGTGGCTCCTACGCGCCTCACGATGGACACGCGAACCCTCGTCTGGCGGCCCCGGCATTTGCCCGGGCGGCAAGGCGTCTGGGGGTACGCATCGAAGAGCAGACGGAAGTGGCCGAGGTGCAGAAAACAGGTGGTGAATTTAGCGTCACCACCACCGACGGCCGTCGGTTCAGCGCCGCCCAATTGTTGATTACCGCCGGGGCCTGGGGTCAGAAGCTGTCCCGGCAATTCGGCGAAGAGGTGCCGCTGGACACCCACGGCCCGCAAATGGCCGTGACTGAACCGGTGCCCTACGCCTTGCCGACGGTGATTGGTGTGTACACCAAAATCCCCGAGGAAGTGATCTACTTCCGGCAGATTCCCCGAGGCAACATTGTCATCGGCGGCGGTTATCGCAGCAAACCGGACATGCTCAATCGCCGGGCTTACGTCGAGCCGCGTAGCCTCCTCAACCAGCTCGGCCAAATGCGACGCCTGCTGCCCGGGGTCGACAACCTGAACATCATCCGGGTCTGGAGCGGTATCGAAGGTTATCTGCCGGACGCTTTGCCGGTGATGGGCCCCAGTGGCACCGTGGATGGTCTGTTCTACGCGTTCGGCTTCTGCGGTCACGGCTTTCAGCTCGGCCCTGGCGTCGGCGACGTCATGGCCGAATTGATCAGCACCGGCAGCACCAGCACGTCGATTGAACCGTTCTCCATTCGCCGGTTCGCCCCTTCAGACGCGCAACGGAGCATGGCCTCATGAAACCCCGTGTACTGGATATCCTCAAACGCCTGATGGCCTTCGACACCGTCTCTTGCGAGTCGAACATGGCCCTGATCGAGTACGTGCGCGATCTGTTGCTCAGCAAAGGCATCAAGTCGCTGATCGTCAAGGATGAAACCGGAAAGAAAGCCAACCTGTTTGCCAGCACCGGCCCTGAGCAAATGCCGGGGATTCTGTTGTCCGGGCACACCGATGTGGTACCGGCGGCGGGGCAGGCCTGGACCTTTCCGGCGTTTCAGGCAACGGTGCAGGACGGCAGGATTTACGGCCGCGGCAGTTGCGATATGAAAGGCTTCATTGCCCTGTCGATTGACGCGATGCTCGATGCCGCGGATCACTCCCTGAGCCGGCCATTGCAATTGGCGTTATCCCATGACGAGGAAATCGGTTGCGTGGGCGTAAGGCGCTTGCTCGATGTATTGCACCTGGCGCCGGTACGGCCGTTCTTGTGCCTGATCGGTGAACCCACCCACATGCAGTTCGTGCTCGGGCACAAGGGCAAGGGGTCGTATCGCACCTATTGCCGGGGCCTGGAAGCGCATTCCTCGCTGGCGCCGCGCTCGGTCAATGCGATTCACGTGGCCTGCGATTTCATCGCCGCGTTGCGTCAGAGCCAGCAGCAACTGCAGGAGCAGGGCGCACAGGACACCGATTACGACGTGCCTTACACCACCGTGCATGTCGGCCAGATCAACGGTGGCCGGGCGCTGAACATTGTGCCGAACCTGTGCACCCTGGATTTCGAAGTGCGCAACTTGCCGGCGGATGATCTGGACCAGTTCCTGGAACAGATGCAGGAGCACGCCGAAGCGATCGTGCGCGAGGCTAAAAAACTCTCCAGCGTCGCGGCCATCGAGATCGAAACCCTCAACGTGTACCCCGGCCTTGATACTCACCCCAGCGTTGAAGCCGTGCGGTTTGTGCAGCGCTTTGCCGCGCCGGGTGCCGGTACGGCAAAGGTGTCCTTTGGCACCGAGGGCGGGTTGTTCAAGCAACGCCTGGATGTGCCCGTGGTGGTGTGCGGTCCGGGTTCGATCGAGCAGGCGCACAAGCCGGACGAGTTTATCGAGATCAGCCAGATGGAAGCGGGAGAGCGGTTTCTGGACGGCCTGCTCGGCTCACTGAAGGTGTAAGACCGGTGTCCAATGGCGCGCCTGATCGGGAAGGAATCTGCCGTTTGGCAGGCTGAAAACAGTTGATCCGGGTTTCTCTGACGCCAACTTCGGCGTAGTCCGTTTTGCGCAAGCCTTAACCTGAACACCATCGCAACCACCTGCCGGTTGCCGGACTCACGATGGGAAATGCCATGAATATCAAAGTCGAAAAAACCCCTCACTTGCTCCGTCAGCGCGAGCAATTCGTGCCGCGAGGTCTGGTGACCGCTCACCCGTTGGTGATTGATCGCGCCCAGGGGGCCGAGTTGTGGGACGTGGACGGCAAGCGTTACCTGGATTTTGTCGGTGGCATCGGTGTGCTGAACATCGGCCACAATCACCCCCAAGTGGTCGCGGCGGTGCAGGCGCAACTGCACAAGGTTTCTCACGCCTGCTTTCAGGTGGTGGCTTATCAACCGTACCTGGATCTGGCCCAGCGCCTGTGTGAAATGATCGGCGGCAAAGAGGCCTATAAGGCGGCGTTCTTCACCTCCGGTGCCGAGGCGGTGGAAAATGCGGTGAAGATCGCCCGGGCCCATACCAATCGTTCGGCGGTGATAGCCTTTCGCGGGGGCTTTCACGGTCGCACCTTGCTGGGCACCACACTCACCGGCATGAGCCAGCCGTACAAACAGAACTTCGGGCCGTTCGCGCCGGAGGTGTTCCATACGCCGTATCCCAATGCCTATCGCGGTGTCACCAGCGACATGGCGCTCAAGGCGCTGGATGAATTGCTCGCCACCCAGGTAGCGCCTGAGCGGGTTGCCGCGATCATCATCGAACCGGTGCAGGGCGACGGCGGTTTCCTCTCGGCACCGGTGGAGTTCCTTCAGGGGTTGCGCGCGTTGACCGAGAAGCACGGCATCGTGCTGATTCTCGATGAAATCCAGACCGGTTTCGGCCGCACCGGCAAGTGGTTCGGCTTCCAGCACGCCGGCATTCAGCCGGACCTGGTGACCGTCGCCAAGAGCCTGGCCGGTGGTTTACCGCTGTCGGGTGTGGTCGGCAAGGCGGCGATCATGGACGCGCCGCTGCCCGGTGGTTTGGGCGGTACCTACGGCGGTAATGCGCTGTCCTGTGCGGCGGCGCTGGCGGTGCTTGATGCCTTCGAGCAAGAACAGTTGTTGGCGCGCAGTGAGGTATTAGGCGAGCGCCTTCGCCAGGGATTGCTGAGCTTGCAGGCACGTCACGCGCAAATCGGTGACGTACGCGGGACCGGGTTCATGCTGGCCATCGAACTCATCAAGAACGACGAGGCCCGCACCCCGGACGCCGACCTCAACCAGCGCCTCATTGATGAAGCCTGTAAGGGTGGCTTGCTGGTCATCAAGTGCGGCGTGTACCGCAACGTGCTGCGCTTTCTCGCGCCGCTGGTGGCCACCGAAGCACAGATCGATGAAGCATTGCAGATTCTGGAAGGCGCCTTGGCGCGTGTCTTGAACTGAGCGCGGTGCGCTGGGCGGCGCTGCAACGGCCCGGCGTCAGCTCGCTGAGCACCAGTCAGCGATCAAGACCCTGACGGTGCCGCTCTCTCGCTTCCAGCAGTTCGACAAAGGCGCGTACCTTTTCAGGGCGAAAGCGTGCAGCGGGGAAGACCGCATGGATGCCGCCTGAAGGTAAGCGCCATTGCGGCAGTACGGGGATAAGACGCCCGGTGGCCAGGTCGTCGGCAATGGCGTAGTCCGGGAGTACTGACAGGCCTGCACCTTCGCGTACGGCCTCGCGCACAGCGAGTGTGGCATCGAGAAAGATGGATGCCTGCAGGTTCACGGTCTGGCGTTCGTTCTCGCTTGACGTGAAAGTCCAGCGAAGGTGTTCCCGCAACGCCGTGTTGGCCACGAAGGGCAGCCTGGCAATTTCGTCCGGGCGCTGAAGCCCTGCCACGTGTTTTGCCAGGCTTGGCGGGGCAACGAGGATCTGCTGGAACGAACCGATCTTTCGCGCCTGTAGCCCCGTTTCGGCCAGCCAGCCCACGCGGATCGCCAGTTCGATATTGCTCGACATCAGGTCCAGCGTCTGGTCGCTCAGCACAGCATCGACCTTGCAGTCGGGGTAGCGTTGCGTGAAGGCCGCGATGGCGGGCACCACCACGCCGACGCCATAATCGAATGGCGCGGTGAGGCGCAGCGTACCGGAAGGCGTCGCGGCGGCCTCGGCCAACTGGTCAAAGGCTTCCTCGGCATCCGCCAGGATCAACGCACAACGCAAATAGAACGCCTGGCCTGCCTCGGTGGTTTTGACGCTACGGGTGGTGCGTACCAGCAGCGATGTCTTGAATTCCCGCTCCAGCCGGGCGACCTGCTGGCTGACCACGGCTTTGGTGATGCCCAGGCGCTCGGCGGCGGCCGTGAAAGAGCCTGTCTCCACCACGGAAACAAAATAGGTGAGCCGCCTGAGGTTGCTGAAACTGCCCAGCCCGGTTTCATGTGGATTGTATGTCTTGTGCATACACTGCATATATCTTGTACGTGTTTAAGAGTCAATGAAGAAAGCCTAGCCTAGGCGCTCGCTAACAAAGGAACGCCCCATGAGTCAGACCCTGACCTACCTCTATGACCCTCTGTGCGGCTGGTGCTATGGCGCGATGCCCGCACTTTCAGCGCTGTTTGCTGTGGGGGACGTAAAGATTGAGCTGATGCCGACCGGTCTGTTTGCCGACCAGGGCGCACGGCCGATGGATGACGACTTCGCCGCATTCGCCTGGGCCAATGACCAGCGTATCGAGGGGATGACCGGCCAACCGTTCACCGAAGCTTATCGCCAAAGCGTACTCGCCGACCGGCAACAGCGCTTTGACAGTGGGCCAGCGACATTGGCGCTCACCGCTGTGGTCGCCACAACCTCCGCCCAAGAGTACACAGCGCTCAAAGCCATCCAGCACGCCCGCTATGTGCAGGGCAGAGACGTGACCTCACCGCGCGTACTCGCCGACCTGTTGCATTCCCTCGGCCTCACTGAGGCGGCCACCTTGGTGAGGCAACCCAGTGACGATATCGCCGCTGTTAACCAGGCACGTATCACCCGTGCCCAAAGCTTGATGCGGGAGTTTGGCGCGCGTGGCGTGCCGACGCTGGTGCTTGAGTCCGGACGCACGCGCTCATTGTTGGTTGCTAACACCGTCTTTTCCGACCCTCATGACCTGATCAATCAGGTCGCCGCAGCGGCAGCGTCTTAAGTCCCGGTCAGCCCTGACCGAGTATGACAACCCTCTAAAAGGAAGATTTTCATGGCTACACGACGTACCGTTATCAAGGCTTTCGCGGCAGCCAGTGCGGCAACGGCCCTGCTAGGCAAAAGCGCTTGGGGCGCGAACAGCGCATTGACATGGCAGGCTTTTCCGGCGGATGAACACGGCTTCTTCCGTGCGCCTGTGCTGATCTCGGGAGCACGAGAGGCGGTGCTGATCGACGGTGGTTTTACGCTGTCCGATGGCCGGGCCGTTGCCGAAGCCATCAAGGCCAGTGGTAAACAACTGACCACGGTTTATATCAGCCAAAGCGACCCTGACTATTACTTCGGCCTTGGCCCGGTCAGGGCGATGTTTCCAGACGCTCAAGTGATCGCCGCGACGGCCACAGTGGAGGCTATCAAGGCCAACGTCGAAAAGAAGCTGGCCACCTGGGGGCCACAGTTAAAAGACAACGGTCCTCAAGCCCTGGCGGACATCGTGATGCCCAAAGCCTTTGACGGTCGCGTCTTGACACTTGAGGGCCATGCCATCGAGATCGTTGATGCCGCTGGCCTGGCTAATCGTCGTTACCTCTGGGTGCCATCGCTGAATGCGGTCATGGGCGGCGTATTGGTTTTTGCCGGTGTGCATGTGTGGACCGCCGATACATCCGGGGCCGAGGGGCGTGTCGCCTGGGTGCGAAACCTTGACGCGATCATTGCCCGTAAACCGTCAGTCGTCGTGCCCGGTCATATGGCGACATCCGAACGTACCGACGTCTCCGCCGTTCAATACACGCGCGACTACCTTCTGGCGTTCGAGCACGAGCTTGGCAGGGCGTCAGATAGCGCCGCCCTGATTGCGGCCATGACTGCACGGTATCCGGACGCAGGCATGGGGATCGCCCTGCAAATTGGTGCCAAAGTGGCAAAAAACGAAATGAAGTGGGGGTGAGCGCCATGACGACTCATCTGGATGTCATCCGCCGCACTTACGAGGGCGCTTCAGAGGAAAACGGCAAGCACCTGCTCAAGGCTCTTGCGCCGGACGCCAAATGGACTGAAGCCGCAGGCTTTCCTTATGCAGGCACCTACATCGGGCCGCAGGACATTATCGTCAACGTCTTCCAGCGTTTGGCGACGGAGTGGCAAGACTACACAGCCACGGTCCATACCTATCTGGCTGACGGCGACCGTGTCGCGGCATTCGGGGTGTACACCGGGATTTACCGCAAGACCGGAAAGGCGATGAGCGCCACCTTCGCCCACCTTTATCAGCTCAAGGACGGCAAGATCGTCAGCATGGAGCAGTACGTGGACAGCGCCCCGGTGCAGGCGGCCATGGTGCAAGCGTAGCCGGGCTTTATGTTCATCCCTGAACATAAAGACTGATGAACATTCGAGGCTGTCCAGAGGGCAGCGTGCTACATCGGCGGCCAGGGCGCTATCGAGGCGTTTGCCCCAACAATCCTCGCTGCGCCAGGTTGTTCATCAGCGCCCCGACCCCGAACACCCAGGGCGGTGCCTGATGGCTCCCGGTCACGCGGTTGTGCAAGCCGCCCAGGGACGCCGATGAAATGCTCACCACATCGCCTTCCTTGTGGGTAAAACCCTGGCCGTGCAGATCACGATCATCGGTAGGCGCAAAGAGTGTGCCCAAAAACAGCACGAAGCCGTCGGGGTATTGGTGATGGGCGTTCAGGGTCTGACGCGCCAGATCTTCCGGGTCGCGGCTGATCTGGCTCATGGAGCTGCTGCCGTTGAGCACATAGCCGTCTTTGCCTTCGACCCGCAGGGCCACTTCACAGCGACGCACGTCGTCCAGGCTGAAGTGTTCGTCAAACAGCCGAATGAACGGCCCCAGCGCGCAGGAGGCATTGTTGTCCTTGGCCTTGCTCAGCAACAACGCACTGCGCCCTTCGACGTCCCGCAGATTAACGTCGTTACCCAGGGTCGCACCGTGAATACGCCCCCGGCTGTCCACGGCCAACACCACTTCTGGTTCCGGGTTGTTCCAGCTGGAATCCGCGTGCACACCAATGGCTGCGCCGCTGCCGATGGCGGCCAGGACAGGGGCCTTGGTGAAGATTTCAGCATCCGGGCCGATGCCGACTTCCAGGTATTGCGACCACATGTTTTGCTCGATCAGCATCTGTTTAAGGCGCGAGGCTTGAGGCGAACCGGGGCGCAGATCGCGCAGGTTGTTGCCGATCACGTTGTGCACCAAGGCCCGGACGTGTTCGGCACGTTGAGCATCGCCGCCAGCCTTCTCCTCAATCACCCGCTCGATCATGCTGGCGGCGAACGTGACACCGGCCGCCTTGATGACTTGCAGGTCCGCAGGGGCGAGCAGGCTGGGCTTTGACGGATCACGTTGCTCGCCGCTGTTGGCCAGCAGGGCTTGTATCGTGCCCACCGAAACGCCGGAGGTCGTGCGAATGGCTTGAAGGGGGGCTTCGCTGTCCAGTAACAGGCTCAGGGTCGGGAAGCGGGCGGTGCAGTCGATGACTTCGCCTTCGCGCAGCACCACCACGGCCGGGCCGCCGCGCTCGCCGGGCAGCCAGACGCGACCCACCAGCGTGGCGCGTTGCCAGTCGTAGGGCAGGGTGTTTCCAATCGTCAATTGCAGCGTTTGCATAAGGCTCATCCTTGGGCTTAGTGAGAATGGCGAGGCGTGCCGTTTTCCGGGATGACGCGCCAGTACAAGGTCGCCGGTTCCAGACAGCCCCCTGTGGACAATTGGCCGACCAGTTGTCGGTACAATTCCTGCCACGGGGTTTGCGATGGGGCGAGGGCGGGCAGCGGCTCCTCGCGGCGCAGGTTCAGTTCCGCTTCGTCCACCAGCAGGTTGACGCTGCGCGCATTCAGGTCGACCCGCAGACGGTCGCCGGTGCGCAGCAGCGAAAGGCCGCCGCCGACTGCGGACTCCGGTGACATGTTGAGGATTGACGGGCTGGCCGACGTGCCGCTCTGGCGGCCATCACCCAGGCACGGCAGCGAGTCGATACCCGCCTTGATCAGCGCGGAGGGCGGCGCCATGTTCACCACTTCGGCGCTGCCGGGGTAACCGACCGTGCCGCAACCGCGAATCACCAGGATGCAGCGCTCGTCGATGTCCAGCGCCGGGTCGTTGATCCGTGCCTGATAGTCTTCCGGGCCCTCGAAAACAATGGCACGCGCCTCGAAACAATTGGGTTGCAAGGGGTCGCTCAGGTAAGTACTGCGGAAGGCTTCGCCCACCACCGACATCTTCATGATGGCGCTGTCGAAAAAATTGCCGCTGAGCACGATGAATCCGGCGCGATGCTTGAGCGGGTCTTCCCATGAGCGGATGACGTCCCGGTCGCCCGTTACGGCGCTTGCGACGATTTCGCCCATGCTGCGCCCGCTGACGGACAGGCAGTCACGGTGCAGGCGACCTGCCTTGTCCAGTTCATGCATCACCGCCGGCACGCCCCCGGCGCGGTGGAAGCCTTCACCCAGGTATTCACCGGCCGGCATGCAATTGACCAACAGCGGCACGTCTTCGCCCACGCGCTGCCAGTCTTCCAGCGACAGGTCAATGCCGCTGTGGCGGGCGATGGCGATCAGGTGCGGCGGGCAGTTGGTGGACGCGCCCAGCGCCGAGGCAACCGCGATGGCGTTTTCAAACGCGGCGTGGGTCATGATGTGCGAAGGGCGCACGTCTTCACGCACCAGATCGACGATGCGCAGCCCCGTGGCATAGGCCATTTGCCCGCGTTCGCGGTAGGGCGCAGGAATGCTTGCACAGCCAGGCAGCGACATGCCGAGGGCTTCGGCCAGGGCATTCATCGACAAGGCCGTGCCCATGGTGTTGCAGTGGCCCACCGAAGGGGACGCGGCGGTGGTCAGGGTCATGAAACCCTCGTAATCGATCTCACCGGCGCTGAGCAGGTTGCGAGCATGCCAGAGCACCGTACCCGAGCCGATGCGCTGGCCTTTGTGCCAGCCATCAAGCATCGGCCCGCCGGACAAGACGATTGACGGCAGATCGGTGGTGGCCGCCGCCATCAGGCAGGCCGGGGTGGTTTTGTCACAGCCGGTGGTGAGCACCACGCCGTCAAGCGGGTAGCCATGCAGCACTTCGACCAACCCCAGATAAGCAAGGTTGCGGTCCAGTGCGGCGGTAGGACGACGCGATTGCTCGGCGATGGGGTGGACCGGGAATTCCATCGGGATGCCACCGGCATCACGGATGCCATCCTTGACGCGTTTGGCCAACTCGATGTGATGGCGATTGCAGGGCGTCAGGTCGCTACCGGTCTGGGCAATGCCGATGATGGGTCGCCCTGATTGCAGTTCGGCGCGGGTCAGGCCCTGGTTCATGTAGCGTTCCACATACAACGCGGTCAGGTCGGCATGGCTGGGGTCGTCAAACCATTGCTGACTGCGCAGGCGGCGAGGGGTTGAATCGGTCATGGCAGGCTCCGGCAAGTTATTCAGGCAGTGAGTTGTGGCGGCGTAGCTGACGGATCAGTCCGGCATGGTCGAGCTCGCCGTCACCGGCATCGACCATGGCCTGGAACAGTCCGTCCACCAGGCTCGCCACCGGCAACTTCAAGCCCAGCACTTGTGCCTGGGCAAGGGCGGTATGAGTGTCCTTGAGTTGCCATTTGGCAGGGCCGCCCGGAGTGAAATCGTTGTCGAGCATGCGTCGACCGTGTTGCCGCCAGATCGGTGAGTCGACGAAACCGCCCAGCAGCGCTTCGTGGACCTTCTCCGGGTCCGCACCGCCGCGTTCGGCCAGCAGCAATCCTTCGGCGACGGTGGCAATCGTGCTGGCGACAATCAACTGGTTGACCAGCTTGGACAGTTGTCCGGTGCCGGTCGGGCCGACATTCACCGGGCGACCCAGGGCGGCTAGCACGTCTCGACCCTGATCGAACGACTCAGCATCGCCGCCCACCATGATTGCCAGGCTGGCCTCACGAGCGCCGCGTTCGCCGCCGGATACCGGTGCGTCGAGGTAGTGCAGGCTTTGTGCTGCGCACAATCGTGCCTGTTCGACGGCCGTATCGACCGGGATCGAACTCATCACAATCACCAGCGCCCCTTTCGCCAACGCCGATGTGGCTTCGCCTTCGCCAAACAGAATCCGGTCACAGGTGGGGCCGTCGCTGAGCATGCAGATCAGCACCTCGGCACCGGCCGCTGCCTGGGCGGGCGTTTCGAACACGTTGGCGCCGTCCGCCGCCAACTCTGCGGCCTTGGCCCGGGAGCGGTTCCAGACCTGCACCGGGTAACCGGCCCGCAGCAGGTTGCGGACCATGGGTTTGCCCATGATGCCGGTGCCGACAAAAGCCACGGTTTTCAGGGTCATGCTTTGCCTCCTACAGCGTCAGCGGTTGGCGCAGTTGCCGGCGCCACCGGATTGCGCGGCATCAACACCATGCCCAGGCCACCGGCACCCACCAGCGCGGCAATGATGAGAAAGCCCGGCGTGTAGCTGCCCGTCGCGTTGAACAGGAACCCGGTCAGGTAGGGGCCGGTGAAACCGCTGAGGTTACCGATGGAGTTGATCATGCCAATCCCGGCGGCGGCTCCGACACCGGTCAGTACCTGTCCGGGCACGGCCCAGAAGACGTTGATGGCGCTGTACACGCCCATGGCCAGGAGGATGAAGCCGATGACGATGATCCACGGCTGATTGATCAACAGCGCCAGGGCGATGGACGCGGCGGCCAGCATCGCTGCGCCGCCGGCGTGCCAGTGACGTTCCTGCAAGCGATCAGAGCGGCGGCTCCACCAGATCATCGCCACGGCGGCGACGGCGTAGGGGATGGCCGTGATCAACCCGTTCTGCATCAAGCCGATCTCTAGCCCGAACGAGGCGCGGAACGAGGCCAGTACCGTTGGCAGGAAGAAGTTCATGGCGTTGGAGCCCGAGGTGATGCCGAAGTACACCAGCGCCAACATCCATACCTGACGGCTCGCCAAGGCTTTGCGGATCATCTGGCCCTTGGTCGGTTGCACGCCGACCACCAACGGCTTGTTGCGCTCTTCCTGTTCGAGGGTCTTGATCAACCATTGCCGCTGTTCGGCGGTTAGCCAGTGGGCATCGGCTGGGCGGTCCGTGAGATAGAAATAACAGACGACACCCAGGATCAACGCAGGGACGGCTTCGACGACGTACATCACGCGCCAGCCGACAAAACCCCAGGCGTCTCCCAATTGCATCAAACCTACGGACAGCGGTGCGCCGACGATCTGTGCGATGGGCACGCCAAGGTAGAAGCTGGCAATCATGCGGGCGCGGTAGCGGCTGGGAAACCACAGGGACAGCAGGTAAATCACACCGGGGAAGAACCCGGCCTCGGCGATGCCCAGCAGCACACGCAAGGTGATGAAGTGCCCGGCGGTCTGCAGAAAACCCATGGCACCGGCAATGATGCCCCAGGTCACCATGATGCGAGCGATCCAGACCCGGGCACCGTAGCGGTGCAACAGGATGTTGCTCGGTACTTCAAAGAAGAAATAGCCAAGGAAGAAGATCCCCGCACCCAGGCCATAAATGGTCTGGCTGATGCCGATGTCCTCGTTCATGCGTAACGCTGCGAACCCGACGTTGTTGCGGTCAAGGAACGCCACGACGAACAGCAGAATGAGGAACGGAATCAAGCGTCGGGTGACGCGTTTGATGGTCTGTTTTTCGATGTCCGAAACATCGGTATGGGGTGTGATCATGTCGCGCGGCCTCGGGTTGTTTTTGTTGTTATCAGGGTGAGAAGCGTGAGTGGTGCGTTACGTCAATGCCGGTTGTCGCGGGTGGTGTCCTCGATATGCGCGAGGATGATGGCGTCGAAGTCGGCGTCGGCGCTAAACCCCAGAGCGCGGGCGCGGGGGGCGTTGACCCGGCTTGGCCAGCTTTCGACGATGCGCTGAATGGTGGCGTCCGGCTCCCAGCGAATCAGTTTGACCACCTCGGGACCCGCCACCCGTTGCAACGCCGCGACCATGTCGGCCACCGTGGTGGTCACACCCGGCAGCGGGATGATGCGTTCATCCCCCAGGGTTTCAGGTGACAGGGTCATGGCGTGGAGCATGGCTTCGATGACCCGGCGTGGCGAGGTGAGGTAAACCTGCGTGTCGGGCCGTACCGGGCATACGGCGGGCTGCCCAACCAACGGCTCGCGAATGATCGAGCTGAAGAATGTCGAGGCTGCCTTGTTTGGCTTGCCGGGACGCACGGCGACCGTGGGCAGGCGCAGGACACGCCCGTCGATGAAACCCTTGCGGGCGTAGTCGGCCACCAGCAGTTCACCCACCGCTTTTTGCATGCCATACGACGATTTCGGGGTGAGTGCGGTGTTGTCGTCGACCACCTCGGGCAGCGCGCCACCAAACACCGCGAAGCCACTGGCATAGACAAACCGTGGCGTATTGCCCTGTTTGCGCAGGGTTTCCAGCAGCGTCATCAAGCCTTGTAGATTGACCTGCATGCCCAGGTCGAAATCAGCCTCGGCCGCCGAACTCACCACCGCTGCCAGATGCCAGACCAGATCAACGCCATCGGTGACGCTGGCCACCACGTCGGGGTCAGCAATGTCGCCCGTCACCTGTTCGATGCGGGGGTCGCTGGGTACGTCTTCGCCCGCAAAGGTGTCGAACAACACAATGCGTTCAATGACTCGTGGCTTCTGGCCCTCAAAGGCCAGTCTCTCCAGACCGAGCAAGCGTTCGGCCAGTTGTTTGCCGATAAAACCGGTGCCGCCGGTGATGAGGATTCGCATGTGTCATTCCTTTTTTTATTGTCGTGAACGAAAAGCGCTAGGGGAGTGTCCCGCCCGGCACGCTGCAAACCGGGGTCTGCAGGCGACGATTCGTGGGACCGGATTTATCCGGGAAAAGGCCAATACATCCACAGCATTTTCATCGCCAGAAATGCCGCTTTCCCGTATAGATCCGGTCCCACAGGGTGAGTGTTTTCTCCGCAACAGCGCGGCGTATGGACGATGGGAAATCTCCTTCAGAACAAGGTCAGTCCGCCTGAACCGTGCGTTGGCGCTGTTCGCCCAGGCCGGTAATACCCAGACGCATTTCCTGACCCGCCCGCAGGAACACCGGCTCAGGCTTCACGCCCAGGCCTACGCCCGGCGGTGTGCCGGTGGAAATAACGTCGCCCGGCTGCAACGACATGCAGCGGCTGAGGTAGGCAATCAGCGCGGGAATCTGGAACACCAGCGTGCGTGTATTGCCGTTCTGGTAGCGGTGCCCATCGACTTCCAGCCAGAGATCGAGCTGATGGGGGTCGTCGATCTCGTCGCGGGTGACCAGCCATGGGCCGATAGGGCCAAACGTATCGAAGCCCTTGCCCTTGTCCCAAGTGCCGCCGCGCTCCAGTTGCCATTCGCGCTCGGACACATCGTTGATCACGCAGTAACCGGCCACGTGATCCATGGCGTTGCTTTCGTCGATGTAACGACCGCCCTTGCCGATCACCACCCCAAGCTCCACCTCCCAGTCCGTTTTGGTCGAGCCACGGGGGATTTGAATATCGTCGTCCGGACCGCAGATGGCGCTGGTCCATTTATTGAAAATCACCGGCTCACTGGGCACGGCCATGTTGGATTCGGCCGCATGATCGGCGTAATTGAGGCCAATGCAGATGAACTTGCCCACTTGGCCAACGCAGGCGCCAATGCGCGGCGCACCGCTGACCAGCGGCAGGCTGACGGGGTCGATTCTGCTCAAGGCTGCGAGGCTTGCGGGCTCCAGCGTCTTGCCCGTCAGATCAGGGATATGGGCCGATAAATCACGAATCTGTCCCTGAGCATCCAGCAAGCCGGGCTTTTCCTGACCTTTGTCGCCGTAACGCAACAGTTTCATAGGGAACTCCTGAATAGGAAAAAGGGGACTCAGACGCTCATGCCGCCATCGATGACGTGCACGGCTCCGGTCGTGTAAGCACTGGCATCACTGCCCAGGTACAGCGCCAGGCGAGCGATTTCTTCGGCAGTGCCCAGGCGGCCCATGGGTTGTCGATCAACGAACGCTTGATAAACCTCTGCCTCCGAGCGTCCCTGGGCGCGGGCTTGCTCCGCGATACGTTGGCGCAAAGAGGGCGAGTCCACCGTACCGGGGCAAATGGCGTTACAGCGAATCCCCTGGCTGACGTAGTCCGCTGCCACTGATTTGGTCAGGCCAATGACAGCCGCTTTGCTGGCGGTATAGGCAAAACGGTTGGGCACGCCTTTCACGCTGGAGGCCACTGAGGCCATGTTGACGATACTGCCGCCACCGGCCGCGAGCATGCCGGGCAGGAAGGCGCGGATCATGCGGTACATGGCCGTGACGTTAAGGTCGAAAGAGCAGTGCCAGGCCTGTTCATCGCAGTCGAGCAGCGCACCGTTGTGTACATAGCCGGCGCAGTTGAACAGCACATCCACGGTGCCCACCTGTTGGCAGATGGCATCGATGGCGGCGGGTTGGGTCACGTCCAGTTGCAAGGCCTGGATGCCGGGAATGTCGTGCAGCGCTTCAACGTGCAGGTCGGTGGCGATCACCTGTGCGCCCGCCTGCTTGAAGGCGATCACTGACGCACGTCCAATACCCTGAGCGGCGGCTGTGATCAGCACGCGTTTGTTGGCAAGGTTCATGATGGGTATTCCTTGTTATTGTTTGTCCCGACGTCGTTTACCCTGGGCTCTGTACGAAAAGTGGCTGCCCTCGGCAATGCCCCGTTAAAGACCGGCTCGGAAGGCTCATTACAGCCAGTAGACCCGCTTCCTCGCCTCCTTTTCGTACAGAGCCTAGTGCGGCTTGCCGATAATCACCAATGAGATATTCTCAGCGTTCAATAACTGGAGGTTATCGAATGGCGGACATCGGCTTCAAACAACTGTGCAATTGGCTTCGGTTCCGTCATCTGGTCCTAATCGATACCTTGGCCCGCACGCAGAACATGCACGCCACCGCCGAGGCGATGAATATCAGCCAGCCCGCGGTCAGCAAGATGCTGCGTGAAGTGGAGAAGCAGTTGGGGTTTGACGTGTTTCAGCGTCTGCCACGCAGCATGTCGCCCACGGATCTGGGCAGTCATGTGGCCCGCTACGCGCAGATTGCCCTGAACGATGCCCAGCATTTTGTGGGGCAGGTCAATCATTTGCGTCAGGGTGGGCACGGGTTGCTGAAGATCGGCACCATCTTCGCGCCCACGTCGGTGGCGCTCCCGGCGGCGATTGTCGGCATCAAGCAACGCTGGCCGCTGCTCACGCTGGACATACTGGAAGGCACCAGCGCCAATCTGTTGAGCATGCTTGAACACAAGCAGCTGGATCTGGTGATTGCCCGGTTCACCCTGGACAGCCATCGCAAGCTGTTCGACTTTCAGCCGTTGGCCCCTGAGCCGTTGTGTCTGGTCACGGGCAGCCAACACCCATTGGCCGGTGTGCGGGAGCTGCCTCTGGCCGACCTCGGCAGTTGGCCATGGATCGTTTACCCGGCGGGTACGCCCATGCGCGCCCGCCTGGAACGGGCCTTTGCCGAGGCGGGCATGCAGACGCCGGAAAACACCGTGGAAACCAGTTCGATGCAGACCACTTTGCAACTGTTGCAAACCGCGCCCATGGTCGCGATGCTCGCCGAATCCATGGTCGGGCCCGACATTCAGGCCGGTCGACTGACACGGCTGGCGCTGCCTTTTCCGCTGGTGCTGGCGGACTACGGCATTATTACCCGGCGCAACGAAACGCCCGGCTGGTCAGCGCAAGCCTTCATCGAAGAGCTGTTGTCCGGTGTGGATGTCTTGCGTGGCGCTCGCCAGGCACCATGATAACCCTTGGTTATCGTTTGATTGAATCTCGTCATTGGGCAGCCGCCAGATGGGCTACTAGAGTGACCGACGCCCGCCTCACCGGTCGGGTGACAACCGCTCAGTAGAGGCGCGCATGAGAACAATAAAAAGCTACAAGACGCTGACCATCGTGTTCCTGTTTTTGATTGGCGTGGTCAACTACCTGGACCGCAGTGCGTTGTCCATCGCCAACACCTCCATTCAGAAAGACCTGTCCATCAGCCCCATGCAAATGGGCATTATGCTCTCGGCTTTTTCCGTTGCTTATGCGTTTTCCCAGCTCCCTCTTGGCGCCTTGATCGATCGGTTGGGCAGCAAGCTTGCCCTGGGTGGCTCGCTCATCATCTGGTCCATTGCTCAAGCCGCTTTCGGCCTGTTCAGCAACTATGGCCATCTGGTCGGATTGCGGGTCCTGCTGGGTATAGGTGAAGCGCCGGTCTTTCCTTCGGCGGCCAAAGCACTGTCGGAGTGGTTCGACACCCAGGAGCGCGGCTCGGCCACCGGCTGGGTCTGGTCCTCGACCTGCATCGGGCCGTGCATTGCACCGCCGTTGCTGACGCTGTTCATGGTGCATCTGGGGTGGCGGGGCATGTTTGTGCTCACGGGTATCATGGGGCTGGCGCTGGCTGCCTGCTGGTTCGCGTTCTACAAGAGCAAGGCGCAGTACATGGCGGAAACCGGGCGCGCCGAACCGCAACCGACCCTTGCTCAGAAAACGACCCCTCCACGCATCCGCTGGACGGCCTTGTTCAAGGACCGTAATACCTGGGGGGCATTTCTCGGGTTTATGGGCGTGATCTACATGATCTGGCTCAACCTGACATGGTTGCCCGGCTACTTCGAACGCGAGCACGGCCTGGATCTGTATCGCACGGCCTGGGTCGTGTCACTGGCCTACCTGTTCGGCGCCGTGGGCACGATTGTGTCCGGCAAGGTATGTGACTGGCTGGTTGCACGCGGGATGAAGGTACTCGCCAGCCGCAAGCTGATGGTCATCATTGGACTGCTGGGTGGGGCGCTGTTTACCCTGATCGTAGCGTTCACCACCAACGTGGTGGCGTGTGTGGTATTGCTCTGCCTGACGATGTTTTTCATCAATATCTCCAGTGCAACGGCGTGGATGATCGTCAATACCATCGTGCCGTCGGAGCGGGTGGCATCCTTCGGCTCGATCCAGAACTTCGGCGGTTATCTGGCCGGTTCCATCGCGCCGATCCTCACCGGGTTCAGCGTTCAGCAAAGCGGCTCGTTCTCCTCGGCTTTCGTGATCAGCGCGGTGGTTGCAGCCTGTTCGGCCCTGGCTTACTTCATGCTTCTCAAGGAACCCGCTGCGAAAACCCCACCGATCGAGATCGTCGATGGCGTTCACTCGGCGGTATGAGCGCCGGAGTGCAATCAGGTATCGCGCAACAAGTCGTTGGCGTTGAGCAGTTGGTAGGCAATTTCGGGGTTTTTCTCCAGCCCGCGGCGAATGGCGGCCGGGATCGACTGCCGCACCTTGCGGCAAAGACCGGGTCGTTGTTCGAGGGTGATGCCGATGCCGCGCATGGTTCTGACTTCGTTGAAGCCCGGAACGATGTGCACGCGTATGCCCAGTTGCTCGTACATCCGGCCTTGAAGCCGTTCCAGATCGGCAAGGCTCTGGAGATTTTCCAGGCGTTCGAGCAGGCGTCGTTCCTCTGTGCGATTCAGAAACAGGACGCGCACGTCGCTGCCCGGTGTTTGCAGCAGCGAATCACGTCCGCAGTCGCAGGCGCCGGGCGGGCAGTGTTGGCGGATCGGCACAGTGGTCGTCATGGCGTCAATCATAGAGGCGCGGCGTCGGGTTGCCCATGGGCTTGTTCGCCCCTTGATCCGCCTGCCTGCTCGAGACACACCGGCGTGAGACGTGGCGCCAATCACCGGTTCACTTGCCAATCACGGACCGAATCACGAAGATTGCGCCTTCACTGACTGATCAAGGCTGTTCCCATGATCCAGATCCGCCCCATGAAAGCCGATGATTTCGAGGTTTTCTGGCCCACCTTTCACGCCATTGTCAGTGCGCAGGAAACCTACGCTTATGACCCCGAACTCACTCGGGATCAGGCTTTTCACCTCTGGCTGGAGCTGCCTTTGCGCACGTTCGTTGCCGAGGAAAATGGCGAGCTGCTGGGAAGTTATTACCTCAAGGCCAACGCGGCGGGTCCCGGTAACCATGTGTGCAATTGCGGCTACATGGTCACTCAGGCAGCTCGAGGGCGAGGCGTCGCCCGCCTGATGTGCGAACACTCTCAAGGGGTCGCGGCCAACGCGGGCTTTCTGGCGATGCAGTTCAATTCAGTGGTATCGAGCAACGAGGTGGCGGTGGCGCTCTGGCAAAAACTGGGCTTCGACGTCGTGGGGCGGTTGCCTCGGGCCTATCGTCATGCCCGTCTGGGGCTGGTGGATTGTCTGGTGATGTTCAAGTGGCTGGCGGACGAACAGCCCGAACCTGCCAGGCTGATCGGACGCAAGAACATCGAGTCCGTGGTGTCACGCCCTCGTCGCAGCAAGCCATAGCCGTGAAAGAGAGCGGGGTGCGAGCCCTCGTTTAGCCGCCCTTCGTCCCAGCCAGGCTCGCTATCTGGCGCGACTGGCAATTCAGGTAAGCCGAAGACTTGAGCCAGCGTTGGTCAGGGTACCAGGCGAACATGAACTGGCCGTCCTTGAGGTTGTCAATCACCTGGCGCGCTACTTGAGGTCTTACCGCCGGGCAACCCAGGCTGCGTCCGATGCGGCCCTGACGTTCGCTCCATTGTGGATTCACGTAGTCGGCGGCGTGAATCACGATAGCGCGGTCACGCGCGAGATCATTGAACCCGGGCTCCAGGCCGTCCATGCGCAGCGAGTAACCGTGAGTGCCTTCATAGCTTTCCTGGGTGCGAAACAATCCCAGACTGGACTGATAGCTGTTCATGCGATTGGAAAACCGGGTGGCAAAGTTCTCGCCGGATTGTTGCCCATGGGCGACCAGATCGCGCAGCACGAGGGTTTTTTTCGTCAGGTCGAAAATCCACAGGCGACGAGCGGTTGAGGGCTGGGAATAGTCAATGACGGCGAGGTGTCTGGATGGCCTGTCGCCGTTTCTGACGGCACATTGCACGGCATTCAGTGCGCTTTTCAGTACGGCGGGGTTGAGTTCCGGCGCGGCTTGAGTGAGCTTGCTGTAAAGAATTTGATTGTTGGGGCCAGCGGCGAGGGCTGGACCGCAGGTTGCACTTAGGGTAATAGCTGCCAGACAGAGTCGGCGCAAATAGGTCAGCATGTGCAGGGAATCCTCGCTGTGGTGGCGACTTTCGCTTGTTGTTGTTTTTTCGTCACTCGACGACCATGGATTGGAGTGAAGCAGTTGGTCAAAAAACGTGCATATTACTTGAGCCTTTGCCTGCTCGCTGTGCCATTGGTCGCGATGGCCGATAACGCGCCACTCGATCCGCAAAGCCAGGTGCAATTGGCGCTGACCCAATTGGCGGTGCAATGCCCGGTCCTGTCTTCACGGCTGGACATCCCTGGACACACGCTGTTGCAAAATTTTTATCAGCAGCAGGACTACGAAACGGTCTGGTCTGTTCACGGGCGGCTGTCGTTATTGCAGGCGGAAATCCGGCAACTGGCCGATGACGGGCTCAACCCGAGCGACTACAGTTCGCCAGACACCTCGGCCAACGCCAACGGGGTCTGTGACGATCTCGCTATCAGCCAACACTATCTGCAAGCCTTGCAGGACCTGCGATTTGGCCGATTGCTGCAATCGCGCTTCGAACCCCTCTGGCGTTCCCAGGAACCGCTGGTTGATCGCGATGCGCAGGTTCTGACGCTTGCCAGCTCTGGCTTGCAGGACATCGCAGGGGCATTCCGTCAGGCCCGCCCGAGCCTTGACCAGTATCAGAATCTGCGCCGCGTCTATGCCCGGCAGCGACAGTTGGCATTGCTGACCTGGCGACCTATCAGTAACGGCCCGTTGTTGCGTCCGGACATGCAAGATGCACGCGTGCCCGAATTGGCGCAGCGATTGTTCAGCGAGGGTTATCTGACCAGTCCCTTGATGGAGCCGGACAACGGTTACACCCCGGAATTGGTCAACGCGGTGAAAAGCTTTCAGCTCAGCCATTCGCTGCAGGCAGATGGCGTGATTGGTCCTGGCACGGTCAAGGAACTCAATATCAGCCCGGCCATGCGTCGCGAACAGTTGCGGGTCAATCTGGAGCGTTTCCGCTGGCTGGCACAGGACCTGGAGCCGGACAGCGTGTTGGTCAACGTTGCCGCTGCCCAGTTGAGCGTCTATCAGAACGGCGTTCCCGTCTGGCAAACCCGAACCCAGGTTGGCCGCGCCGAACGGCAGACGCCTCTGCTCAAGTCCGTGATCACTCGTTTTACCCTGAACCCCACCTGGACCATTCCGCCCACCATTCTTCGCGAAGACAAGCTTCCGGAGATTCGCCGGGATCCCGGGTTCCTCCTCAAGCACAATCTGCAAGTGCTGGACCTTGAGGGTAATCCTTTGATGGCGGAAGACATCGACTGGAGCAATCCGGGCAACATTCTTTTACGTCAGGAGGCGGGTCCGAAGAATCCTCTGGGCAGGATCGTTATCCGATTTCCTAATCCTTACTCGGTTTACCTGCACGATACGCCCAGCCAGGCCCTGTTCAGTAAAGGCCCGCGCGCCTTCAGCTCCGGGTGCGTGCGGGTCGAACAGCCGTTGATGTTGCGCGACCTGTTGTTGAGCCCGGCTGATCGCGCGCGTACCGAAACACTTTTGGCGACCGGCATCACCCATGAATTCAGGTTGACCAAGCCGGTGCCCATCCTGCTCACCTACTGGACCGCGCAAGTCGATAGCCACGGGCAGGTGCTTTATGTACCGGACGTGTATGGTCTTGACCCAGCCTTGGTAACCGCATTGGCGGGTCATCCCTGAAAGATTCCCAGGCGCCAGTGTGTGTTTCGAAAGACACACCATCGGCGGCTGCGGCGGGTCGGTTAATGGTGGGTGAGCGGTTATCCACATTGAAAAACTATATACACGCGCATACGCCCGCGTATTGCGCGTGTTCCCCAGGGTAATTGAAGCCTGATCAATAAAAGTTGACGTCAATATATAACGTTTAAATGCAGCTTCAGTTCGTCCAACTTCCGCCGATAGTTACGACACAGTCCAGATGTTTCTGGTATCGCAGAGGGTGCGTCATGTTCAATAACGCTTTAAAAAACGAACTGGCGGCCAAAACGGCCGAAGTTGCGGGTTTCAAAGGTTTGATCGCTGCACTGGAACGCTCAATGGCCGTGGTCGAATTCGACCTGGACGGCCGTGTTCTGCGTGCCAATGATAATTTCCTGAAAACCATGGGGTATCGCGCCGAAGAGATAGTGAGCAAGTCTCACAAGGACTTTTGCTCGCCAGCGTTGACCCGCAGCAAGGAATACAGCGAGTTCTGGGCACAGTTACGTGCCGGACGGTTTGTATCCGGCACGTTTAATCGTATCAACCGCGCGGGACAGAGTATTTGGCTCGAGGCCAGTTACAATCCGGTCATGGACGAGCAGGGCAAGGTATACAAGGTGGTCAAATACGCCCTGGATGTCTCGGCCAAAGTGAGCCAGGATGCCGAAATCCAAGGCAAGTTGGCTGCTCTGGACCGGGCCATGGCGGTGATCGAATTCGATCTGCAAGGCAATGTCCTTGTGGCCAATGACAATTTCCTGCGCGTCATGGGCTTTGGGATAAACGAACTCAAGGGCAAACAACACCGAATATTTTGCGAGTCCAGCCTGGTCAACAGTGCCGAGTACGCGGACTTCTGGCGGCGCCTGAACGCGGGCGAGTTTTTCAGCGGGCAATTCAAGCGCCTTGGGAAGAACAACCGCGTGGTCTGGCTGGAAGCAACGTATAACCCGGTCTATGACGCGGACGGCAAACTCTACAAAGTTGTGAAGTTTGCCAGTGACATTACCGAGCGTGTCGAGAAATTCGAGGCCGATTCCCGGGGCGCGTCACGTGCGTACCATATATCCGCGGAAACCGAAAAAGTCGCCGAGCAGGGCGCCGAAGTCATTCAGCAGACTGCCCGTGAAATGCGCCAGATTGCCGACAATATCGGCGCCTCTGCCCGACTGGTCGGGCAACTGGGCGACCGCTCAGAGCAGATCACGGCGATCGTCAACACCATTCGAGGGATTGCCGACCAGACCAACCTGCTCGCTCTCAACGCCGCCATTGAGGCCGCGCGTGCCGGGGACCAAGGCCGGGGATTTGCCGTGGTCGCCGATGAAGTCAGGCAACTGGCGGGGCGCACCAGCCGCTCGACCGCCGAGATCGCTGAAATGATCGGCATGATCCTCGCCGAGACCCGTGAAGCGGTTGCCAGCATGAACGCAACTCAGGAAGGCGCGCAGCGGGGCGTAAGCCTGGCCGATCAGGCCGGTACAGTGATCCTGCAGATCCGCACGGGCACCAGTGACGCCGTCGAGGCCGTCAGCATGTTCGCGTCCACCCTTGATGAGTCTGAAGTCATACCGAAATCGGCCGTCGGCTGGATGGGTTGACCGGGCAGTAACGTCAAGGTCTGAATGGAAATCACGCTTGGGTGATTTCCATTCGAACGAATAGAGCGGTTTCCCATAAAAACGCTTTTGGTTGCTAGGGGTAGCGGATAGCAACCATCCATCCGTTGCCCGACACCGAGGGATGAATTTTCCAAACGGCCAGTACTCCTTTTTATAACGACGAGAAAAAAGCGCTTTCGCGTGAACTCGCCCGCGTGAACATTTCTTGTTTGTATCAGGAACTGCCAGGAAGTATTTATGACCTCTCTTCAACTGCCGACAGAGACTGCTTTCTCACAGCCGCACCGAGCAGCGCATAGCGACTACAGGACAACCTACGACGCACTGATGCACAGCGCTACGCCGAGAGAAGACCCCGAGGCTGCGGTGTTCTTGCGCCAACAGTTGCAGCTCGCAGACCTGCAAGCCTGTGACCTCCCGGACCAACCTGAGCACCTTGAACAGTGGATTGCGGAGGGCGTCAGCAAGGTTGCCGAACAATACTCGGTGTATCTGGAGCAACGCCGTGAGGGTGCGCCGCGCCGCTTTTTTTCCAACAAGGCCCACGCGATGTACTTTCTGCAGCAGGTTGCGCCGACCAAACGGGTCGACGGCGCCTGGCTGTACGGGCTGCTGCCCCATTGGGCCGACTATCGGTTTCACGGTCTGATCCGTACCTATCTGGAAGAACTGGGCGATGGCGATCCTGCACTGAATCACGTTTCGCTGTACCAAAAGCTGCTGGCGGACATGGAGTGCGATGTCAGTGATGGCCTTGACGATGAAGCCTGGTTGCAAGGGGCCATTCAGTTGGCATTGGGCAACCAGGCCGGGCAGTTTTTGCCGGAAGTGATCGGCTACAACCTGGGTTATGAGCAATTGCCCCTCCACTTGTTGATCACCTCGTTCGAACTCAACGAGCTGGGCATCGATCCTTATTACTTCACACTGCACATCACCATCGACAACGCCAGCACCGGTCATGCCCGCAAGGCGGCGCAAAGCGTGCTGGCCCTGATGCCCATGGGCGAGCAGCGTGATGATTTCTACCGCCGGATTGCCCGTGGCTACCGCCTCAATGAATTAGGGCCTGGCTCTACCGCTGTAATCCAGTCCTTTGATCTTGAGCAAGAGCTGATCGCCATGCTGGAGCGCAAGCGCACCTTCGGTCAGCACATGCATTCGGACTACTGCCGTCTGGATGGCAAGACAATCAACCAGTGGCTTGCAACGCCGGATCAAATGGGCGAGTTTCTTGGCGTCCTGGAAAACCGTGGCTGGATCAAACGCCATCAGGACCCCACTGAAAGTCGTTTCTGGCAATTGATCGACGGTGCGGGTGCGGCCATGTTCGGCGTTTTCAATGCGTACGAAAAACAGGTTCTGCATGACTGGATCGCGGGCGACTGGTTGGCCACAGCGGCCCGATCCACTTCCAGCAAGCGGGCACCGGATGCATTCCGTGCCAGATTTCGATCGGTTCCCCGCAACGATGGCCTTCGCACCGCTGATCAACACACGCGCCTGGAAGATCTCGACCCGGATGTGCACGGCCTGCTGGCGGATCTCAAGGACGCTTCTCTCCCGCGCAAGATGCAGGTGTTGATCGAACGTATGTCGCCCGCCAGGCACTCGACGCCCGCCGGGTTGTTCGCCACCCGGCACTTCGTCCAGACCATGGCCGAGCGTCTGACGGGAGAGCACGCATGATGTCAGGTCAGGCTTTCGCGGTGCCGGCGCTGGACACGACGGACCTGCGCTCTTCCCACGACACGCTGGTGGCACTTGGGCAGCGGCTGGCGGCTGCTGATTACCGCTTTATCACGCCGACCCCGTTGACCCATCAGCGAGTCAATGAGCGCGAAGCCAATCAGACGGCGTTATCGCTGCGGGACGTGTTCGGCTGGAGTCGTCCGTTTCCTGCGACACTGCTACCGCCCGACGAACTCGACGCGCTTGTGGCCGCCGTTATTGTTGTGTCGCATGCACGAAGCTTCATCAGCCGCGTCAGGTGGTCGAGTCTGGGGGATCTGTCGCTGGTGCATTCGGCGTTTCCGACAACGGATGAGGATTCGGTCTTCTTCGGGCCTGACACCTACCGTTTTGCCCAGTCGATACGTGACCAGTTGAACAGGACGTTTACCCCCATTAAACGCGCCGTGGATATTGGTTGTGGCAGCGGTGCCGGCGCCCTGGTCATCGCCCGTGCTCATCCTCACGCCCAGGTGTTTGCGGTGGATATCAACCCGAAGGCATTGCACTTTGCCCGGGTCAATGCCGAGGTTGCCGGATGCCAGAACGTTGAATGCCTTGAGAGCGACATACTGCAGGGCGTGCAGGGCGATCTGGACCTGATCGTCGCCAATCCGCCTTACATGAAGGACGCACGGCAACGCGCGTACCGCCACGGGGGCGATGCACTGGGCGCTGACTTGTCGGTCAGAATTGTGCGTGAGTCCTTGCCGCGTCTGGCGGTGGGAGGCGCGTTGGTGCTGTACACAGGGGTGGCGATGGTGGGGGGCGATGACCCGTTTTTTGCCGCCGTGAAAGCAGACATTGCGGGGCCTTCCTGGGCCTGGACTTACCGGGAACTCGATCCGGATGTTTTCGGCGAAGAGTTACTGGAAGACGGCTATCAGGATGTGGAACGCATTGCGGCCGTGGAGTTGGTGGTGCGGCGCGTCTGATCCTGCAGTTGTATGCCTCAAAGCCCAGTCCAGCGACTGGGCTTTTGCGTTTCGGAGCACTCAGGCGATGCTGTAGCCTTCAAACGCCTTCTGTTGTTGTAACGCGGTAATGATGTTTTTACGTGTGGCGGGTAATTCATTGCCTTCGTGGTCCACGAAGGTGTCGCTCTGCAGTTCAGCGTCGTCGCCTTCGCCCGTGAAGGTGAAACCGAGAAACTCAAAGGCTTCGCGGTCCACGTTCGGCCTGGAGCGCGGCGTGCGCATGGGCAGGCTGACGGTGGCGCCGTCCTTGCTGATGGCGAACACTTCGACGTCCTTCTTGGCCCGGGCTGTTTTGCCCTTGCTGGCACCCGGATTGCTGATGGCCTGGTGAGTCTGATTCAGCACTTTGAGCGCCAGGCTATACACCAACTCCTGAAACGCCGGGTCATCCTTGTAGCTGAACAGGATGCGACTGATGGAGAACCGCGTGCTCAAATCCGCCAGTGCCGCGCTGTCGGAGGCCTCTGCATCCTTGAGCTGCTTGAGTTCACCCATGAGCTCGTAGGCCCGGTCGTCGTCGAAATCGTCCTGAGCCTGGCGAATCGCCGCGCGCAGTTGACGAATCTGATCGCTTTCCTTGGCGCTCTGGAACGTGTCCAGGACCATTTCGCTGATGGTCTTGGCCGCTGGCACGTGCTGGGACAGGCTCATGGCGTTTTCGTAAGCCAGCTTGGCGCAGGTAATGGCGTGTTCTGTTTGGGAGTCAGGCATTGAATTTCACTATTTCGTTAAGCGGTTTGAGGCGCGAAAGGCATCGAGCTTTTCGGGGCGCATAATCTAGAGGACGAGGGCGCCGTTGTCACGAAGCAATAACCCCGGGTCAGCGGCACACGGCGAGTCCGACCTGTCATCCGGGGAGTGGGGCAACCCGTTGAAGATGTATTTACACTTTAATGCCGTCACGGGTGATCCTTTGGCTTGTTTTCTTGGGCCGTCCTGTTGATCATCGCGCTCACGGCTATTTTGCAAAGAGATAAGTGACATGAGTATTGGACTGACTGAAGAAGACATGCGTCGGGCGCTGGGCCTGGATGAGCCGGCCAAACCCGCCGAGCAACCGGAGCCGGTCATCGAATTCGACCTTGAGCCGACCGCTGCGCCGGAGCCTGAGCCGGAGTTCATCATCGCGCCGCCCCCGCCCGAGGTGAAGCCTGAGGCTCCCCGTGCGAAACCCAAGCGTGTGTCGCCGGCGCTGAGAGTGACCCTGCGCTGCACCAAGGTGTTCGAGGGCGAGGAGACGATGTTTGTGTACGACGCCAAGACATTGAGCACATTCGATGCCGAGCAGGAAGCCAGGAAAGCGGCCGCCAAGGAAAAATTCAAGTATTTCGATGTGGTATCGGTGACCCGGGTGGAGTGATAGGTCCGCACCGTAGCCCGAGTGGGCAAACTCCCTTCAGGATCACGTCCGGTTCCGTTAACCCCGTTTTTTGTGTCAGAGGGTGCACGCAGCACCCTCTGATTTGCGTATCAGCGCTTTAGCAGCGCCGCCTCGATGGCTTCGTTGAACGCGGGAATGTCGTCCGGGTTACGAGACGTGATCAGGGTCCAGCCATTGGCACCGCATTCCTTGACCTCGGCGTCCACCCAGTCAGCCGCATCGGCGTTGATCAGGTCGGTGCGCAGGCTGGGATATGAAGTCAGCGTCTTGCCGGCAATCACACCGGCGTCAATCAGCAACCATGGCCCGTGGCAGATGGCGGCCACGATTTTTCCGGCTTTGGCGAACTCACGGACCAAACGCTGTGCATCCTTGTCCTGACGCAGGGTGTCGGCGTTCACGGTGCCGCCCGGAATGATCAACGCATCAAAATCACTGGCCGAAAGGCCTGTAAGCAGGGTGTCCGACGCTACGGTCTGATCTTTTTCGGTGTCCTGCAGGAACGTCTGCGCAGTGCCGCCTTCGATGCTCGCGTGGGTGGCGGTCGCGCCATTGTCACGTAACGCCTGCAGCGGCTTGAGCAACTCGTCACGCTCGATTCCAGTATTGGCCGTGATGAACAGAACGTTCTTGCCTTGCAGTTGGGCTGTCATTGTCGATTTTCCTCTACACGTAAATGTCAGGGCCGCCCGGTGTGCGCTGCGGCCTTGAGGATGTGAGGACCTGCCAACAATGAAGTTCAGACCAATTGCAATGAACCTCAGGACTCCACTGGAACGTAGTAACCGCCCACGGCCGGTGGCAGCACCAGCGTGGCGGTTTTCCCCGGCGTCATGGGTTCTCTGGTATCGCCTGAGATCATTCCGACCACCTCGCCACTTTCCAGCAACGCCCATGCCGCAACGGGATGGATGTAAAGCTTGCCGGAGTGCCCGTCCTTGTGAATGTAGTTCCAGCCCGTGCAGGGACTGATTTGCATGATTTTTGCAGTCACAACAATGCCCTCTCGATTGAATACAGACCGAGACTAGCAGGTGTTTGGGCCAAGGGGGAAAGGGCGGCGCAGTGGATTTTGTACGGGACACTTGTGTGATGCGCCGCGCCCGCTGATCGTCTAGCATGCGGTCCCAAAAACAATGAGCGCACCCATGCAAAAGCTGTTGAACGAGATACTCGATGAAGTACGGCCGCTGATCGGCCAGGGTAAAGTCGCCAACTACATCCCCGCGCTGGGTGAGGTTGAGCCGAATCAACTGGGTATCGCGGTCTACAGCAATGAAGGCGAGCTGCACTGTGCCGGGGATGCCGCGACGCGTTTCTCGATCCAGAGTATTTCCAAGGTGTTCAGCCTGGTGCAGGCCATCGGGCATTCCGGGGAGGACATCTGGCAGCGTCTGGGCCATGAGCCATCCGGTCAGCCATTCAATTCGCTGGTGCAACTGGAATTCGAGCGGGGCAGGCCCCGCAATCCTTTCATCAATGCCGGGGCACTGGTGATCTGCGACATCAACCAGGGGCGTTTTGCCGCCCCGTCCCTGTCATTGCGCGACTTTGTCAGGCGGTTGTGCGGTAACCCGGAAGTGATCTCTGACTCGAAAGTCGCTGAGTCCGAATACCAGCACCGCTCGCGTAACGCGGCAGCGGCCTATTTGATGAAGTCATTCGATAACTTTCACAACGATGTGGAAGACGTGCTGCGCAGTTATTTTCATCATTGCGCCCTGAGCATGAGCTGCATCGACCTGGCCCGCGCTTTCGGCTTTCTCGCCAACCAGGGGTTTTGCGTCCACAGCGGCCAGCAGATCCTCACGGCGCGGCAGACCAAACAACTCAATTCGATCATGGCCACCAGCGGGCTGTACGACGAAGCGGGTAACTTCGCTTACCGCGTCGGTCTGCCGGGCAAGAGCGGCGTGGGCGGCGGCATCGTCGCGGTCGTGCCGGGACGATTCTCGGTGTGCGTCTGGTCGCCGGAACTCAACCCGGCAGGCAATTCCCTGGCGGGAATGGCGGCGTTGGAAAAACTCAGTGAACGGATCGAGTGGTCGGTGTTTTGACGGCGCAGTGCAGTCGAACACGATATTCCCGAGCATTCCCGGCTTGGCGCTGGTCTACTGGGTTCACTTCAGTCAGTGATTTGCCTGAATGCCTTCTTAATACAACGCCAGGGAACGCATGTACCTGAATCGATCAATCCGGTTTTTTTTCGAATCGCCAGGGTTTGGCCTCAATGCGCTCAGGCCGCTGCTGATGGTGGCTGCGGCGCTGTTGCTCGGCGCTTGCGGCACCCAGCGCAGCCAGGAAGGACCGGAGCTGACGCCAGGGCAGATTCGCGCGCAGATTTTGCGATTGATGCCGGCCAAGGTGCCTGACCGCGAAGGGTGGGCGGCGGACATCCAGACGGCCTTTAGTGCGCAGGACATCGCCCCGACCACACAGAATTTGTGCTCGGTGCTGGCCGTGACTGAGCAGGAGTCGACATTTCAGGTTGATCCGCCAGTGCCGGGGCTGGGGAAAATCGCTCGCACCGAAATCGACCGCCGCGCGGCGCGCCTTCATATTCCCGCCGTGCTGATTCGGACCGCCTTGCAGATTCGTTCGCCTGACGGCAAGTCCTATGCCTCGCGTCTGGATTCGGCCCGTACCGAAAAGCAGCTAAGCGCTATTTTTGATGACTTCATCGGCATGGTGCCCTTGGGGCAAACCCTGTTCGGCAACTTCAACCCGGTCCACACCGGAGGGCCGATGCAGGTCAGTATCGAGTTTGCGCAAAAGCAGGCGCAGAATTATCCGTATCCGGTGGCCGGCACTATTCGTCAGGAAGTGTTCAGCCGTCGGGGTGGCATGTATTTTGGCATCGCCCATCTGCTGGGTTATCCCGCGAACTATCCGGCGCCGCTGTATCGTTTTGCCGACTTCAATGCCGGGTGGTACGCCAGCCGTAATGCGGCCTTTCAAAACGCAGTCAGTCAGGTCACGGGCATTCAACTGGCGCTGGACGGAGACTTGGTCCGCTATGACTCGACCTCGCCCAGCGCCACCGAGTTGGCGGTACGTGCGTTGAGCAAGCGTCTGGACATGAACAATTCAGCGATCTTCAGTCAGCTCAAGCGAGGCGATACCCTGGCGTTTGAAGACACAAAGCTCTATGAGCGGGTGTTTGCACTGGCAGACGCCACGACGGGCAAGCGCCTGCCCAGGGCAATCCTGCCGGGTATCAAACTGCAAAGCCCCAAGATCACTCGCAACCTCACTACCGCCTGGTTTGCCCAGCGCGTGGACGATCGGCGGGAGCGTTGCATGCAGCGTGTTGCGGCGGGCGGCTAGGGTAATTCTTCCCATTTGACGGAGTGGAGTTGGCCGCGCTCGGCGTGTTGCTGTAACGCTTCCAGCTCCGTACGCAGTTCGGACAGATTATGTTGCACACCGATTCGCGCGTGCAGGCAGGCGTAAAACCAGGCATCGGAATCGGACATCGTTGTGTCGGGTTGAACGAAGAGCTTGTGTTCTCCCTTGAAGATGTATCGAATTTCAAAATGTCGGCCGCTCGCCATCGCTATGCTATCTCTGTTCTGATAGCGCTATGACATTGGTGGCACACAGCCAGTTCCCCGGATTGCAGGTTTTTGACAGAAAGGGTTTGGAATCAGTGCCTTAGCCTGTCCAGCGTTGACGGGTCCGGGACGCCATCGAAGAACGTATCCAGCACCGTTTTGAACGTGCTGTGCTCGGGGCCTGCCACGGTGAACAAGGTCATGCTCGAGTGCAATTTCAGGTCGTCCGGTGAGCCCAGGATCTGGCGTACGGTCCATCGCCCATGAGACTCGATGAGTTGCGCGCACTGCTCAAGGCGTGGCCCCAATAACGGATGTCGCAGGTAAGCCTGCGCTTCCTCAAGACAGGTAATGGCGTAGAACCTGGCCGTCTCGCTGTGACCCAGCCCGCTGATCTGCGGAAAGACGAACCACATCCAGTGAGTTCTCTTGCGGCCTTCGCGAAGCTGGTCCAGTACCTGATCAAAAACAGGTTCTTGAGCGTCGACGAAGCGTTGCAGGTTGTAGGGATCGTTCATGGCTGACCTCCTGAACGACCGGCGAATGATCGAGTGGCATTCCCGGACCGCCTTATGATGTAAGAGTCTAGTCTCTGAACCTCTGCGCTGCGCCGGGTTCGATACAGCTTGATCCCACTGTCTTTGCCCGAGAGCCCATCTGCGCATGCCTGTTGTCCAGCGTTTCACCGCTTTTTTCGATCAGGCCCGCCGTGCGGCGGGGCTGGTCTGGAACACTTCCCGAGGCTTGTCCCTAGGGCTGGTGGCCGCCACCCTGATCGCGGGCGTGCTCCCTGCACTGGCCGCCTTTTTGGGTCAGCGCATCGTCGATGCGGTGGTTGCGGCCATGCAACTGCATGCCGACACAGGCAGCGCGCCGCTCTGGCCGGTGTTACGTTACGTGCTGATGGAGGCGGGCGTGCTGGCGCTGCTGGCGGGCACCCAAAGGGCGTTGTCGGTGCAGCAATCGTTGCTGCGGGTGCAGTTGGGGCAGAAGGTCAACACCTTGATTCTGGAAAAGGCACAAACCCTGTCGTTGATCCAGTTCGAGGACTCGGAACTCTACGACAAGCTGGTGCGGGTGCGCCGGGAAGCCTCGACCCGGCCGCTGGCGCTGGTGATCAAATCCCTGGGACTGACCCAGAACCTGATCTCCCTGATCAGCTTTGCCGTGTTGCTGGTGCATTTTTCGCCTTGGGCGTTGGTGATTCTGGTGCTGGGGGCGCTGCCGGTATTTTTCGCCGAAGCGCACTTTTCCGGCGACGCCTTCCGTTTGTTTACGCGCCGCGCCCCCGAAAGCCGCCAGCAGAATTACATCGAGACATTGCTCTCCCACGAGACCTATATCAAAGAGGTCAAGCTGTTCGGCTTCGGCCCCTTGCTGTTGCAGCGCTATCGCGACACGTTTGCCCGTTTGTACGCCGAAGACCGCCGTCTGACGTTGCGCAGGGACGGTTGGGGGTTCCTGTTGGGGCTCCTGGGCACCGCTGCCTTTTACCTTGCGTATGCCTGGGTCGTGGTGGATGCGGTGCACGGGCTGATCACCCTGGGTCAGATGACCATGTATCTGGTGCTGTTCAAGCAGGGGCAAAGCGCTGTGAGCAGCAGCCTGAGTGCCATTAGCGGGTTGTACGAAGACGGGCTTTATCTGGCCGACCTGTACGAATACCTCGCACTCCCGGTCAATCTGGACGCAGGCGGCGTCACCGAAGGCCCATTGCCCGGCGATGGATTGCGTTTCGAGGGCGTGAGCTTCACCTATCCGGGTTCGAGCCACGCCACGCTGGAAAACATCGACTTGCACCTCGCACCCGGCCGCAGCGTGGCGCTTGTGGGCGAAAACGGCTCGGGCAAAACCACACTGATCAAGCTGTTGACCCGCCTGTATCGGCCCAATCAAGGGCGCATCCTTCTTGATGGCAGCGATCTCAATGATTGGCATGAAGACGCGCTGCGGCGGCGTATCGGGGTGATTTTCCAGGATTACATCCGCTATCAGTTCACCGTCGGCGAGAACCTGGGCGTGGGTGACATTGATGCTTTCGGCGAAGAACAGCGCTGGCATGACGCGGCGAGCCAAGGCATGGCGGCGGGGTTTATCGAGCAGTTGGACAAGGGCTACGCCACGCAACTGGGCCGTTGGTTTGCCGGTGGCCAGGAACTGTCCGGGGGGCAATGGCAGAAGATCGCCCTGTCGCGAGCCTACATGCGCCGTAACGCCGACATCCTGATCCTCGATGAACCCACGGCAGCCCTTGATGCCGGGGCGGAAGCAGCCGTGTTCGAGCACTTTCGCGCGTACGCCAAAGGCCGCATGACGCTGTTGATTTCCCATCGCTTTTCCAGCGTGCGAAACGCTGATCACATCGTCGTGCTGGACAAGGGCCGGGTGCTGGAGCGGGGCAACCATGCCAGCCTGATGGCGGCTGGCGGACGCTATGCCACGCTGTTTGATGTTCAGGCGCGGGGGTATCGGTAGACGGCACCCGTGCGTTTGATCCAGATCAAGCGTTGAGTGGAACGACCCTGATATACATCAAGACGCTTTGATAGCTGGCTACCGGATTACCGGTTCGGTCGGTCCCGGTCATTTCAGGTTTGCCTGGCGGTCTGTGTGACCGTCAGTGAGCGAATCCGCAGATGTCCATCTTGATAGAAGGAGAGATCTTCGTGAAAGCGCTCGTATACCAAGGCCCCGGTGAGAAATCCTGGATCGATAAAACCGCTCCTGTCATTGAAAAACCTACCGACGCGGTCGTGCGAATCCTGCACACCACGATCTGCGGTACTGATTTGCATATCCTCAAGGGCGACGTACCTGCTGTGACTCAAGGGCGAACCCTGGGGCATGAAGGTGTCGGCGTGATCGAGGAAGTCGGCTCCGCCGTGCGAAATTTCAAGAAGGGCGATCACGTGTTGATCTCCTGTGTCACCTCCTGCGGCAGTTGCCCCAACTGCAAGCGCCAACTGTATTCCCATTGCGCTGATGGCGGCTGGATTCTCGGCCACTTGATCGACGGCACTCAGGCTGAACAGGTGCGTATCCCTCACGCCGATAACAGCCTGTACCCCATCCCCGCAGGTGCCGATGAGCAGGCGCTGGTGATGTTGAGTGACATCCTGCCCACCGGTTTCGAAATCGGCGTGCTGTCGGGCAAGGTCAAGCCCGGAGATTCAGTGGTCATTGTCGGTGCCGGTCCGATCGGCATGGCGACGCTGCTGACGGCGCAGTTTTACTCGCCCGGCAAGGTGATCATGGTGGATGTGGATGCCAATCGGCTCGCAGTGGCCATGCAGTTTGGCGCCACCCATACATTGAACCCCAGCCAGGACGATGTGGTTGCCCGGATCTTCGAGCTGACTGACGGCATCGGCGCGGACGTCGCCATCGAAGCCGTGGGTATCCCCGCATCGTTTGATACCTGTCAGCAAATCATTGCCCCCGGCGGCCACATTGCCAACGTTGGCGTGCATGGCAAGAGCGTCGAGCTGCATCTGGAAAAACTGTGGATCCAGAACATCAACATCTCCACCGGTCTGGTCAATACCAACACCACACCGATGCTGATGAAGACTGTCGAGGCGGGCAAGATCGAGCCGGGCAAACTCATTACCCATCGCTTCAAGCTTGGCGACATCATTGATGCGTACGAGGTGTTCGGCAATGCCGCCAAAGAGAAGGCGATGAAGGTCATTTTGTCTTCCTAGTGCAGGTTTCGACCTGGCTCTGCAAGAGGGAGGGCCCGCCGCGTCAGGCACATCCGATGTCAATCGAACACTAAGGAAAAGTGGATGCACGTCCAATTCAATAAGCAGTGGGCTAAGTATGTTTTGGGCAGCGTCATTGTTGTCGGTTTGGGAATCTGGATGTGGATGGCATTGCGTCCTGACGGGTTGGGGGAGGGCTTTGCCAGCGGCAACGGCCGGATCGAGGCGACCGAAATCGATGTGGCTACCAAACTGGCCGGACGCATCCTGACCATTGATGTGGACGAAGGTGACTTCGTGCAGCCTGGACAGGTCATCGCCACCATGGACGTGCAGGTGCTCAATGCCGAGCTCAAACAGGCCGAGGCTCAGGTACGGCAGGCTGACAACGCGGTATTGACTGCCGAGGCCGTGGTTGAGCAGCGGGAAAACGAAAAAAATGCGGCCGAGGCGCAAGTCAATCAGCGCGTCGCTGAGCTGACTGCGGCCCAGAAGCGTTACGGTCGTACCGATCAGTTGATCAAGTACAACGCCGTGCCTCGCCAGCAACTGGACGATGACCTGGCCGAACAGCAAAGCAAACAGGCCGCCGTAGCCTCGGCTCGTGCGCAGGTCTGGTCAGCCAAGGCGGCGATCATTGCGGCCAGGTCCCAGGTCATCGAAGCGCAATCCTCGGTAGAAGCGCTTCAGGCCGCCGTGGTTCGTTTGCAGGCCGACATTACCGACAGCCAACTCAAGACCGATCGTGTCGCCCGTGTTCAATATCGGGTGGCTCAACCCGGAGAGGTGCTGGCGGCCGGTGGCAAGGTGCTGAATCTGGTGGACCTCAATGATGTCTACCTCACGTTTTTCCTGCCTACGGCCCAGGCCGGGCGTGTTGCCCTGGGGTCGGATGTGCGGGTGGTTCTGGATGCAGCGCCGCAGTATGTCATCCCGGCCAAAGTCAGTTATGTCGCCAGCGTCGCGCAGTTCACGCCCAAATCCGTGGAAACCACCAGCGAGCGGGAAAAACTGATGTTTCGGGTCAAGGCCCGGATTGATCGCAAACTGCTGGAAAAACACCTCAATCAGGTCAAGACCGGATTGCCTGGCATGGCATGGCTCAAGCTGGATGCTGATGCGCAATGGCCCGACAACCTTCAGATCAACGTGCCTCAATGACGGCGCCGGCGCTTAACGTCGTTGAACTCGTCGGGATCGGTTTGCGCTATGGCAAGCAAGTCGCGCTGGATGACGTCACGCTGCAAATACCCGCTGACCGTATGATCGGGGTGATCGGCCCCGATGGTGTCGGTAAATCCAGCATGCTGGCCTTGATTTCCGGCGCTCGCAAGTTGCAGCAAGGTACGTTGCAGGTGTTGGGCGGCGACATGGCGAGCGCAAGTCACCGCCGGCAGGTTTGCCCGCGTATTGCCTATATGCCCCAAGGCTTGGGAAAAAATCTTTACCCGACCCTGACCGTGTTCGAAAACCTGGATTTTTTCGGACGACTGTTTGGTCAGGGGGAAGCAGAGCGTAAGCGCCGCATCGATGATCTGGTGCGCAGCACCGGGCTCGATGGCTTTACCGATCGGCCGGCGGGCAAGCTGTCTGGCGGCATGAAGCAGAAGCTTGGCCTGTGCTGCGCGCTGATTCACGACCCCGACCTGCTGATTCTGGATGAGCCCACCACCGGTGTCGACCCGTTGGCGCGCAACCAGTTCTGGGAGCTGATCGCGCGGATTCGCAGCAACCGACCGGGCATGAGTGTGCTGGTTTCCACCGCCTACATGGACGAAGCCCAGCGTTTTGACTGGCTGATCGCCATGGACGGGGGCAAGGTGCTGGACACCGGAGCGCCCGCTGAACTGTTGGCGCGCACCCACAGCGAAAACCTGGAACAGGCGTTCGTCGCCATGCTCCCGGAAGAGAAGCGACGGGGCCATCAGGCACTGGTTATTCCGCCACGCCAAACCGACGGTGCACAGGCAACAGTCGCCATTGAGGCTCACGGTCTGACCTGTCGCTTCGGGGACTTTGTCGCCGTCGATCATGTGGATTTTCGCATTGAGCGGGGCGAGATTTTCGGCTTCCTCGGCTCCAATGGCTGTGGAAAATCCACCACCATGAAAATGCTGACCGGCCTGCAGCCGGCCACGGAAGGCAAGGCGCTGCTGTTCGGGCAAGACGTTGACCCTAAAGACATCGAAACCCGTCGCCGGGTCGGCTATATGTCCCAAGGCTTTTCCCTTTACGGCGAACTGAGCGTCCTGCAGAACCTGGAACTGCACGCCCGGTTATTTCATTTGCCCAAAGAGCGCCAAGAGGGGCGCATCAAGGAAATGCTCGAGCGTTTCGACCTGGCTTCAGTCACCGACAGCCTGCCCAATGACCTGCCATTGGGCGTGCGCCAGCGTCTTTCTCTGGCGGTCGCCGTGATTCACAACCCCGAAGTGTTAATCCTCGACGAACCCACTTCCGGCGTGGACCCGGTGGCCCGGGATAACTTCTGGGCGCTGCTGATTCAGTTATCCCGGGAGGAGGGTGTGACGATCTTCATCTCCACCCACTTCATGAACGAAGCCCTGCGCTGCGACCGGATTTCGATGATGCATGCCGGCCGCGTGCTGGACAGCGGTACGCCTCAGGAATTGATGGCCAAACGCGGATTGCCAACGCTGGAAGAAACGTTTATCGCCTACCTGGAGGACGTTGCCGACACTCGGGCAGCCCCCGACACGCCGCAGGCTCTGCATCCAGAGGCGGACACGCCAAAAACCGCGCTGCGCGCAGGCTTCAGTTGGCAGCGCTTGCTCAGCTACAGCCGCCGTGAAGCCATGGAGCTGCGCCGTGACCCTTTTCGCGCGACCCTGGCCCTGCTGGGCACCGGGTTGCTGATGCTGATCATGGGCTATGGCATCAACCTGGACGTGGACAACCTGAGTTACGCGGTGCTTGACCGCGACCAGACCGGGTCGAGTCAGGAGTACGCGCTCAATCTTTCCGGCTCGCGCTACTTCATCGAAAAACGGGCGATTCATGACTACGACGAGCTGGATCAGCGTTTGCGCAGTGGTGATATCAGCCTTGCGGTAGAAATCCCCCCCGGTTTCGGTCGTGACCTGAAACGCGGCAGCCAGCCACAAGTGGGTTTTTGGGTGGACGGCGCCATGCCGACCCGTGCGGAAACCATCAAGGGCTACGTGACCGGCATTCATACCAGCTATTTACAACAACGATCGCTGGCAACCACCGGCACGGCACAAAGCAGCCCCGTGGATATTGCCTTGCGCTATCGCTACAACCCGGATGTGCAAAGCTTGCCCGCGATGGTGCCGGCCACGATTCCGATGTTGCTGATGTTGATCCCGGCCATGCTCACGGCGTTGGGCGTGGTGCGGGAAAAAGAGCTGGGCTCGATCACCAATCTCTATGTCACGCCGGTCACGCGCCTGGAGTTTTTGCTGGGCAAACAACTGACCTACGTGGTCCTGGGGATGATCAATTTCTTCATCATGGTGGTGTTGGCGCTGCTGGTCTTTGATATCCCGGTAAAAGGCAGCCTGATCACGCTCACTGTCGGGGCGTTGCTGTACATCATCTGCTCCACGGGGATGGGCCTGCTCATGTCGTCGATCCTGTCGAGTCAGATCGCAGCGATCTTCGGCACGGCAATCATTACCCTGTTGCCGGCGATTCAGTTTTCCGGGTTGCTGGACCCGGTTTCCTCCCTGGAGGGTGTTGGTGCACTGGTGGGGAATGTCTACCCGACCAGCCACTTCCTGACCATCAGCCGTGGGGTGTTTTCAAAGGGGTTGGGCCTGGCGGATTTGTACCTCTATTTCATTCCCCTGCTGATTGCCATCCCGCTGCTGACCTTCCTCAGCGCCGCTGGCCTCAAGAAGCAGGAGGTCTGAAATGGCGAGTTTGTCCAATATCCTGCAACTGGGCATCAAGGAACTGCGCAGCCTGTATCACGACCCTGCGTTGCTGTTATTGATTGTCTTCTCTTTCACCCTGGGGATTTATTCGGCGGCAACCAAGGTGCCTGAATCGCCCCACCGCGCCACTATCGGTGTCATCGACGAAGATCAATCCCAGGCCTCGAACCAGATAATCAATGCCTTCCAGATGCCGTACTTTCTCAAGCCGGTGCCGATTGATTTCACCCAGATTGACCGGGGCATGGATGCCGGGGTCTACACCTTTACTCTGGATATTCCGGCACGTTTCCAGCAAGACCTGCTCGCGGGTCGCCAGCCGACGATCCAGGTCAATGTCGATGCTACCCAGATCAGCCAGGCGTTTACCGGGGCCGGTCACATCCAGCAAATCATCAACACGGAAGTGGCCGAATTTCTCAAACACTATCGCAGCGCCACGGTTGAGGAAGTCACGGCAGTGGTGCACATGGCCTTCAACCCCAACCTGATTTCTACCTGGTTCGGTGCAATCAACGAGGTGATCAACCAGATCACCATGCTGTCGATCATCCTCACCGGCGCTGCGCTGATTCGAGAGCGAGAGCACGGGACCATCGAGCACTTGCTGGTGATGCCCATCACGCCGCTGGAAATCATGATCGCCAAGGTCTGGTCCATGGCGTTCGTGGTGTTGGTGGCGGCCGGGCTGTCGATGTTTTTTGTCGTGGAAAAATGGTTGCAGATCCCGTTGCATGGCTCGTTTTTGCTGTTTCTGGGCGGCGCGGCCTTGCATTTGTTTGCGACCACCTCACTGGGGATTTTCTACGGCACGTTGGCGCGCTCCATGCCGCAGTTGGGGTTGCTGATTATCCTGACACTGATCCCGCTGCAGATCCTTTCCGGCGGCGTGACGCCCCGGGAAAGCATGCCTGTGGCCGTACAAGACATCATGTTGGTGGCACCCACCACGCATTTCATTGAATTGAGCCAGGCGATCCTGTTTCGCGGCGCATCGGTGTCGATCATCTGGCCGCAACTGCTGGCGTTAGTGGTGATCGGCAGTGTGTTCTTTTTCGTTGCACTGTCGCGGTTACGCAAGTCCTTGAATTAGGGTTCTGGCGGTGTTGCCGGTAGCGGTTGTTCGTCGCCATGACCGAAGCACCCCGACATAGACGTCTACGCTGCACCTTTGCCATAGCATTCGAAGCCTTTACAACGTCCCTCTGGAGCCGTCATGTATACCTTCAATCCACTGCTCTCCAGCGCCGACCAAGTGTCCGCGCCAACACCCACAGACGCTGTCCCCGACGCGGGTGGTCCGCTGAGCGATGAATTGCTTGAGCGGATGCACCGTTACTGGAACGCCGCCAACTACCTGTGCGTCGGTCAGATTTATCTCAAGGCCAACGCTCTGCTGCGTGAGCCACTGATGCCTGAACACATCAAGCCTCGTCTGCTGGGGCACTGGGGGACTTCCGCCGGGCAGAACTTCATCTACGTCCATCTGAACCGGCTCATCAGCGACCAGCATGTGGAAGTTCTCTACATATCGGGTCCGGGACATGGCGGACCGACCCTCAATGCGTGCGCCTGGCTGGAAGGCACGTACAGCGACGTACACGCGGACATCACGCCGGACGCCAATGGCATGTTGCGGTTTTTCCGCAGTTTCTCCACGCCAGGCGGCGTGCCCAGCCATTGCGGGCCGCACACCCCCAATTCCCTGCATGAAGGCGGTGAGCTGGGTTATTCGCTGGTCCACGCCTTTGGCGCGGCCTTTGATAACCCGGATCTGCTGGTGGCGTGCGTTATCGGCGACGGCGAAGCTGAGACGTGCCCACTGGAAGGCAGTTGGAAAAGCATCCGCTTCCTCAACCCGCTGCGCGATGGCGCGGTGTTGCCGATCCTGCACCTCAACGGTTACAAGATCTCCGGCCCGACGGTGGAAGCACGCACCGACGATGTCGACCTGATTGCGTTGTATCGCGGACGTGGCTACGAGCCGATCATTGTGGCCGGCGACGATCTGCCGGGCATGCATCAACGTTTCGCGGCGGCCCTGGACAGTTGCTACACCGATATTCGCGATATCCAGCAGCGCGCCCGACAGTATGGCAACGTGGCCCGTGCCCGCTGGCCAATGATTATCCTGCGCAGCCCCAAAGGTTGGACCGGCCCGAAAGTGGTGGATGACCTGCCCGTAGAGGGAACATTCCGCGCGCATCAGGTGCCATTGGCCAACGTGATCCAGAACCCTGCGCATCTGACGCAACTGGAAGCCTGGATGCGCAGCTATTCGCCGCAGACGTTATTTGACGAGCAGGGCGCGCTGGTCGCCGAACTCAAGGCGCTCAACCCGCCAGATGCGTTGCGCATCGGCGCGGTGCCTCACGTCAATGGCGGACGCGTGCTGACGGCGCTGGATTTGCCGGACTTCGCCAACTACGCCCTGGAAGTGCCGGGGCCAGGGCAGGTAATTGCCGAAGCGCCGCGCAAGCTGGGGGAATACCTGCGTGACGTGATTCGCGCCAACCCGGACAACTTCCGGGTGTTCGGCCCTGATGAAACCAACTCCAATCGCCTCAATGCCGTTTTCGAAGCCACCAACCGGGCCGCTGCCGGGCCGATCCTGAGCATTGATGAGCACCTGGCCCCTGACGGCCGGGTCATGGAAGTCCTCAGTGAGCATTTGTGCGAGGGCTGGCTGGAAGGCTACCTGCTGACCGGGCGCCACGGCATGTGGTCGACCTATGAAGCGTTCGCTCAGGTGGTGGATTCCATGGTGACCCAGCATGCCAAATGGTTGCAGCAAAGCCTGGAATTCCCGTGGCGGCGGCCGCTGGCGTCGCTCAACGTGTTGCTGACCAGTCACGCCTGGCGCAACGACCACAACGGGTTCAGTCACCAATCCACAGGCTTTGTCGATAACGTGCTGCAACGGCGTTCGGATGTGGTGCGCGTCTACTATCCACCGGATTCCAACTGCCTGGTCAACGTGTTCGATCACTGCCTGCGCAGTCGCAATTACGTCAACGTGGTGACCTGCGGCAAGCAACCGGACTTTCAGTGGCTGGACTATCAGGCGGCGCTCAAACATTGCTCCCAGGGCGCTTCTATCTGGAAATTCGCCAGCAACGACGAAGGCGAGCCGGACGTAGTGCTGGGTTGCGCCGGGGATGTGCCGACCACCGAAGCCGTCGCGGCGGCCTGGCTGTTGCAGAAGCATGTGCCGGGCATTCGGGTGCGCCTGGTCAACGTGGTTGATCTGGGTACGCTCAGCAGTCCGCAGCAACGTCCCCACGGCATGGATCACGTTTCATTCGAGGCGCTGTTCACTCGGGACGTGCCGGTGATCTTCGCCTTCCACGGTTCTACCTGGGTCATCCATTCCATGGTCCATGGCCGGGCCAACGAAGCGCGTTTTCACGTGCGCGGTTTCTCCGATCAAGGCACCACCACCACGCCGTTCGACATGGTGGTCCTCAACAACATGAGCCGCTATCAGTTGGCACTGGATGCGGTGAGCCATGTCCCTCGCCTGCGGCTGCAAAGCCAGGACGCGATCAGCTATCTGGAAGGGCAACTGCGTGCGCATCACGCCTATATCCGCGAACATTTCGAAGACCTGCCGGAAATCCGCAACTGGCGCTGGACCGACGATTTCAGTCAGCCGGACAGCCCGCCGCCATTGGCCAAGGGGCACACCCGAGGTCAAACCTTCACCGACGCTTGAACCGGGGGATACTCAATGCCGCACAGCGCCTGGCACGACCCAAGCTTCAACACGCTCCGGCAGTTGGCGTTTGACCAGTCAATTCGCTGGTCAAGTTTTAACGATGACATCTGGCGCGCCCTGGACAACGAGCTATGGGAACTGACCCATAACCCTTGCCTGGTGCTCAATGCAGTGTCCGCGCAGCGCATCGCCGTGCTGATGGCGGACAATCACTTCCATGGGCGGGTGGCGCATATTGCCCTGTCCCATGCAGAAATACTGGCCCGGCCATCCTGGTTCGACGACCACCCGCAGGCCAGTCAACTGGGCTGCGTGGCCTATTTTTCCATGGAGTACATGCTCAGCGAGGCGCTGCCCATTTATTCCGGTGGGCTGGGCAATGTCGCGGGGGATCAGCTCAAGGCCGCCAGTGATCTAGGGGTGCCGGTTGTGGCGGTCGGCATGCTCTGGCAGCACGGTTACTTTCGTCAGGAAATCAGTGCAGACGGGACCCAACAGCCGTTGTACCCGGTCAATGACACCCGGCAACTGCCCGTGGACCCGCTTTTACGCCCCGACGGCAGTTTGTTACGCCTGGCCGTTCAGTTGCCCGGCCTGACGTTATGGGTGCGTGGCTGGCGGGCCACCGTGGGCGGCAATCGATTGCTGCTGCTGGACACCAATGATCCGGCCAATCCGCCGCCGGTGAGGTTGATCACCAGCCAGTTGTATGGCGGCGATCTGGAGATGCGTCTGCGGCAGGAGACCGTTCTCGGGATTGGCGGCTGGCGGTTGCTGGAGGCGGCCGGTTACGCACCGGATGTCCTGCATTTGAATGACGGGCATGCAGCGTTCGCGGTGCTGGAGCGAGTGCGCAGCTACATGCAGGCCCACCGCGTCGGTTTTAACGTCGCCCTCATGGCCACCCGCGCCGGCAACCTGTTCACCACCCATACGCCGGTCAAGGCAGGATTCGACTGCTTTCCCGCGTCACTTATCGACAAATACCTGGGGCGTTATATTCAGCAGGAGCTGGATCAACCGGTGTCGACGATCATTGCTTTGGGGCGTCAGAACCCGGACGACGAGCAGGAACCGTTCAACATGGCCTACCTGGCGACGCGCTGTTGCGGGGCGATCAATGGGGTCAGTCAATTGCACGGGGCGACCAGCCGGCACATCTTTCAGAACCTGTTTCCCCGTTGGCCCACGTCCTCTGTACCCATCGGCCACGTCACCAATGGCGTGCACCAGCCCACCTGGATTTCCCGGGAGTCGGAGGAATACTGGCGGGCCCTGCACGGGGATCTGCTGCCTTGGCGCGGTTTCAGTGAGGCCCGTGTCGCATCGTTCTTCAAACAGGTGGACGACGCGCAACTCTGGGATTTTCGCAGCCGGGTGCGTGCCTGGTTGATCCAGTTTGTGCGCACTCACCTGGCCCGCAGCGCGGCCGTGCACAGTGCTTCTCTGGACGTGATCGAGTCCATGGGCAGTCGGTTCGATCCGCACGTGTTGACCCTGGGTTTTGCCCGTCGCTTCGCCAGCTACAAACGGCCTAATCTGTTGCTGCAAGACCCGGAGCGATTGCTGCGTATCCTTAACCATCCCACTCGGCCGGTGCAGTTGCTGATTGCCGGCAAGGCGCATCCGGCCGATCAGTACGGCCAGCAGTTGATCGCAGACTGGCAGGCCTTCATAGCCCGGCCGGACGTGCAGGGGCGTGTGGCATTCCTTGAAGACTATGACATGCGACTGGCGCGCAATATGGTCCAGGGCGTGGACGTGTGGGTCAACACGCCGCGCCGTCCGTGGGAGGCGAGCGGCACCAGTGGCATGAAAATTCTGGCCAACGGCGGGCTGAATCTCTCGCAACTGGATGGATGGTGGGCCGAAGCCTGCACAGCAGAAGTGGGCTGGGGTATCGGCGATGGTCATGAGCACGACGAAGCCCATGACGTGGTGGATGCCACCCAGCTTTATGAGTTGCTGGAACGCGAGGTTGTCCCGGCTTTCTATGAACGCGATGAGCAAGGTTTACCCAGGGAATGGATCAAGCGCATGCGGGCCAGCATGGGCAGCCTCGTTACCCAGTATTCCTCCGATCGGGCGGTGCGCGAGTACACCGAGCATTACTACTTGCCGGCAGCGATTGCCTATCGGGCACGTGCCGCCCAGGACAACCGGTTGGCTATTCAACTGGCTGATGGGTGTGAGCAAATGCGCCGACACTGGTCAGGCATTCGTTTTCTGGAACAGCAGATGTTGCCTCAGCCCGGTCGTTACCGGGTGACATTGCAGGTAGATCTGGCGGGGATCTCGCCGGTATTTCTGCGGGTGCAGTTGTATGCCGAAGGCGTTGATGGCATGCCTGCCAAAACCTGGGACCTGCGAGTCGATCCCACCCCGCAGCGCGATGGCTTGTTCACTTACAGCGGGGAAGTCCCTGATGACCGCCCGGAGCAGGCTTACACCGCGAGGGTCATCGCCGATGCGTCGTCTGGTCTGCATGTGCCTCTGGAAATGGGGCTGATTACCTGGCAGCACTGACGAATGGGCACACCTGGCGAATCCCTGGCGGCACACGGTGTCTATTGCCCTGCCGCCGGGTGCGCGGGCGCTTTGCACACCCTCAGCGCTTCGAGTGCGGAGGCTTTACGTTGTCTTGTAGAGCCGCGGCCCGGATCTATCTGTTCAGGAGAATCGTGTATGCGCGCTGCAACTGTCGCTGGCTTCATGCTGGCCTTCGCCTTGCCTTGCGGGGCAATGGCTGACACACCGGTTTATGGCAAACAGCTGGAAGGGTTCAACTACCCCTATGCGCTGAAGAAATTCGAGTTTGAGTCCCAGGGGCAACACCTGGAAATGGGTTACATGGACGTTGCGGCCAAGGGCAACGCCAATGGTCACACCGTGGTGCTGATGCACGGCAAGAACTTCTGTGGCGCTACCTGGGAAGACAGCATCAAGGCTCTGAGCGAAGCGGGCTATCGTGTGATTGCGCCGGATCAGATCGGCTTCTGCACTTCAAGCAAGCCGGCTTATTACCAGTACAGCTTCCAGCAATTGGCGACCAACACCCACGGTTTGCTGGCAAAGCTGGGTATCGACAAGGCGGCGGTGATTGGCCATTCCACTGGCGGGATGCTGGCCACACGTTACGCGCTGATGTACCCGCAGCAAACCGAGCAACTGGTCATGGTCAATCCCATTGGCCTGGAAGACTGGAAAGCGCTGGGCGTGCCGTACCGCAGCATTGATCAGTGGTATCAGCGTGAACTGAACGTCACCGCCGAGGGCATCCGCAAGTACGAGCAGAACACCTACTACGCCGGGCGCTGGAAGCCTGAATTCGACAAGTGGGTGGACATGCTCGCGGGCCTCAACAAAGGTCCGGGGCATGAAGCGGTGGCGTGGAACTCGGCTCTGATCTACGACATGATTTTTACCCAGCCGGTGTTCTATGAGTTTCCGAAACTTCAGGTGCCGACCGTGCTGATGATCGGCGACGCCGACACCACGGCCATTGGCAGTGATATCGCTTCACCTGAGGTCAAGGCGAAAATCGGCAACTATAAAGTGCTCGGCAAGCAGGTCGCCCAGATGATTCCCGGCGCAAAGCTGGTGCAGTTCCCGGGCATGGGTCACGCGCCGCAAATGGAAGAGCCCGAGCAGTTCAACAAGGCGTTGATTGCGGAGCTGAACGGCAAGCCTTGATTGAAGATTGCAGAGCCTGTTGGAGCGGGCGGGCGGTGTTCCAACGGGATTTGCGTTTCAGACCACGCTCGCCTGCCTAAGCTTGTAGGAGCGAGGCTTGCCCGCGAAGGCGTGAGGTCAGATGACAGAGATGCCCGTCGATATACCCGTTCGCGGGCAAGCCCGGCTCCAACGGGATTTGCGTTCAATACCCTGACATCTGTGCCACGACAGCGCCTTATGTTCAACCGGCGCTAATTTCCGCCCCACCGAATCATCTGTTGGCGCGGGCTTTCGGTGGCGGTCCCGAACTCGTTATCCCGGCTCGGTTAACCGGTACGCCTCAAGCGCTGTCACCCATTCCTCATTGGTGGGTTCCACCACCACTTTCACCTTGCTGGCTGGCGTCGAGATCACCTCGGCGTTGGCCTGATTGGCGGCCTCGTCGAGCTCGACACCGAGAAACTGCAGCCCCGCACACATACGCGAGCGAATCGTGGCGTTGTGCTCGCCGATTCCCGCTGTGAACACCAGCATGTCCAGACCGCCCAATGTCGCCACCAGAGCGCCGGCTTCGTGGATGAAACGCCTGAGGTAAAGTGCCAGAGCCATGGCGGCGCGAGGCTCATCGGCTTCGACGGCCAGCAGGGCGCGAGGGTCGCTGGAAATGCCGGAAATCCCCAGCAAGCCTGACTCGTGATAGAGAATGTGGCTGACTTTCTCCAGGCTCAATTTCCAGATTTCCATCAGGAAGATCACCGCGCCGGGGTCCATCGCGCCGCTGCGGGTGCCCATCATCAACCCGTCCAGCGCCGAAAAGCCCATGGTGGTGGCAACGCTTTTCAGATCCCGCATGGCGCACAGGCTGGCACCGCTGCCCAGATGGGCGACCAGCGTTCGGCCACGCGCCTGTTCGCCGTATCGCTCGGCCAGGGCAATGGATTGGTAGCTGTAGGAAAGCCCGTGAAAGCCGTAGCGGCGCAAACCGTTTTCCCAGGCCGACCAAGGCAGTGGCAGGATTTTTTCCACGTCCGGCAAGGTCTGGTGGAAGGCGGTATCGAAACACACCACTTGCGGCAGGTCCGGGCGGGCTTGCAGCAAGGTCTCGATGGCTTCCAGCGCAAATGGCTGATGCAACGGCGCCAGGGGAATGTAGCTTTTCAGGTCAGCCAGCACGTGGGCGTCGATCAACACCGGGTTGGCGTATTTGATCCCGCCATGCACCACTCGGTGAGCAACGGCCCGGATCGTTCGGCCGCCCAACTGTGCTGTCACTCGCTGGCGAATATGGCCCAACGCATCGTGATAAGGGTGATCGTGACTGAGCGTCAGAGGTTGCTCGGCACCGCCGTTCTCGCTGATCACCGGGTTCTTCCCGGTGATGCCTTCCACTTTACCGGCCCACTGGGCGGTCTTCGCGAGCGGATTGGACCCAGTGTCGAACAGCGCAAACTTGATGCTTGAGGAGCCGGCATTAAGGACCAGGATCAAAGGGCTGTCTGGTGTGTCGTTCATGGCGGCGTTACCCGATAGTGATGTGCGACCAGCACGGCAATGGCACAGGAGGCAATGCGCGCTTCTCTTGAGTCAGCGCGGCTGGTGAGAACAATCGGCACTTTGGCACCCAGCACGATCCCGGCGCTGGCGGCACCGCCTAGGTATTCCAGTTGCTTGGCGAGCATGTTGCCGCTTTCCAGATCCGGCACCACCAGAATGTCCGCCTTGCCGGACACCGGCGATTGAATGCCCTTGATCCTCGCTGCTGCCAGGGAAATGGCGTTGTCGAAGGCCAGCGGGCCATCGAGCACGGCGCCGGTGATCTGCCCGCGATCCGCCATTTTGCACAACGCAGCGGCATCGAGGGTGGCCGGCATGTTGGCGTTTACGGTCTCCACAGCGGCCAGGATGGCCACGTGAGGGTTACTGACCCCCAGGATGTGCGCCAGATCGATGGCATTGCGCACGATGTCGACCTTGTCGGCCAATAGCGGGGCGATGTTGATTGCCGCGTCGGTGATGATGAATGGCCGGGGATAGAAGGGCGTCTGCATCACGAAGCAGTGGGTGATGCGTCGTTTGGTACGCAACTGCGCCGCGGACGGCACAACCGCAGACATCAATTCGTCGGTGTGCAGGCTGCCTTTCATCAACGCTTCAACTTGACCCTCCCGGGCCATTTCGGCACCCCGTAAGGCGGCCGCATGGCTATGGGGCACGTCCTCGATGGTGAACCCGGCAAGGTCGTGGTTACCCTTGGCCGCCAAGGCGTGCAGCTTGTCTCGTGGGCCAATCAGGATGGGCTTGATCAGTCCGGCATCCCGGGCATCAAGCGCTGCTTCGAAACTCACCTCATCGCACGGATGCACCACCGCCATGCGGATCGGTTCCAGAGGCTGGCAGGCTTGAAGTAAACGGTTCAGACCGTCGGCGCTGTGGCGCAGCTCAATACCCGGCAGGCTGACCCGATGCACATCGATATGTTCGCTGGCGGCGTGAACCAGGGATTCGCCTTCCAGCACCACGCAGCCTTCCTGATTGATGCCGCTGCACGCCAGCGTCAGCAACTGTCGAGCTTCATCCCGGGCCGTGACGGTGACCGACACCGTCAGCGTATCGCCAATGCGCACGGGGGCGAGGAATTTGAGGGTTTGCCCCAGCGTCACCGAACCCGGCCCCGGTAATTGGGTGCCAATCAACGCCGAAATCAGCGCACCGCCCCACATCCCATGGGCGAAAACCGTATTGAACTGAGTGGTCGCGGCAAAATCCGGATCGACATACAACGGGTTCACATCACCGGACACCAAAGCGAACAGCTGGATATCCTGAGCCGTCAGCGTGCGCTGCAAAGACGCCGTTTCACCCGGCAGGATGTCGTCGAAGGCGCGGTTATGGATTCGTTCCAGATCGTTGGTCGGGATGGGCATGGAACGGGTCATGGGCGTTGATCCTGAATGCGTATTGGCAAGATGGGTGATGACTCATTCACGCTTTCAAGCGAGCGTAGCGTGCAGCAACCAGGCCAGCACCAGCTTGCATGCGAAGGCATCGCGGCAGCCTACTCTTATCTCATGACCAACATGTTGTGGCAGGTCAATGGATGGCTCAGCCATGGGCTTGGTCGTGCGGGTTATCCGCGGTTGCAAGCTCTGTTGGAGCGAGGCTTGCCCGCGAAGGCTTTGTTTCAGGTTCGAAAAAATAGGCGGATGCACGGCCTCTTCACGGACAAGTGAGGTGGCGTAGAGCGTACTGAAATCGACCGACGTACAGTCCGGCGCCTTCGAATCACTGGCACCTTGTGCTGGCTCCTGCATAAGCGTACAGTTGTGTACACTTATGCAGGAGTTCATTTAATGAAAACCGCTTCGAAGGCTCGCCTTTCCCACGAGCCAATCAAATCCAGTATCGGGACTCGTATCTTCAACGGTAAGGAAGATCTTCTGGCCGGTGGTCTGGCGAGCGAAATACGCGATCTGCTGGAGCAGCGGGGTGTATTGGTCTTTCCTGAAATTCAATTCACGGATGCTGAGCAAATAGCATTCACTCAAACGCTGGGTATCTTTGCGCCGGAAGCCAGCGATGGTCAGGGCGTTACCAAGATCACACTTGACGTGAAGGAAAATCCGGCTGGCGCGGAGTTTCTGAAAGGGTCGCTCTATTGGCATATAGACGGCACCTGTAACGAGTCGCCTATCCTCGCGTCACTTCTGTCTTGCAAGGTTCCAGCGACCTGGGGCGGTAACACTGGCTTTTGTAATACGTATGCGGCTTATGAGGGCTTGTCGGATGCGGATAAACAACATTACGAGAAGATGCGTGTTGTCCATGCACCTTGGGCGTCGCTGTTTTATTACGATCCCGAACCCGACCTCTCCAGGCTGAAGGCAATGCAAGCCATTGGCGAGAAAGAATTGCCGTTGGTATGGAATCACCGTTCTGGCCGCAAATCGCTGATTGTCGGTTGTACGTCCCAGCACGTCATTGGCGTCACTCCCGCGCAAAGCGCACAGATCATCGTGGGGCTCCGGGAATGGGCGACTCAAGAGCAATTCAGCTACAGCCATGAGTGGCACGCAGGCGACCTGGTCATCTGGGATAACACAGGTACGATGCACCGCGCTGAAGCTTACGACCCGGCCTGTAGGCGGATGATGCATCGGACAAAACTCGAGGGTGAGGAACCGTTTGAGTAACCGTGCGACGGTGAAACAGGAAAGCGAAGGTTGGCTGAAGCGGGCTCCAGGCGCTTAGCGTGGAGTCGCTCCCCGGAGGAACATGTCGACAGCAGTCGCTACCATCTCGTCGATCTGGAGCAGCGTCATGGGTTGTGGATCCCGCTGGAACAGACGCTCCTCTGGTTCGGCTGTAATAAGCGAAAGAAACTGCTTAGCCAGGATCTTGGGATTGCCCTTTCTCAATTCCCCGCTTTCCACGGCGGCAGACATGAGCGTGGCAAGTGCGTCAATACCCTGGCTCGGTCCTGACTCGTAAAAAAGCGTTCCTATATCCGAGCGACCCGATTCCGACAGAACCATTCGGTAAACTTTTATGGCGGTAGAGTCGTTCAACACGATCTTGAGCATTTTTCGCCCGAATTGCAGGAGCGACTCCTCCAGGCTAACGCCGGTTCTGGACGTTACAAGAAGGTCAGAAACAGCATTGTATAAATGCGAGGTGGCATACATTTGTACCACGGCGATGAAGAGAGCTTCTTTGGATGAAAAGTAGCCATACAACGTGGCTTTGGAGCCACCCAATCGAGTCGAGACCTCTTTCATGGATGCCCCTTCGTACCCCATCTCAAGAAAGACGGCGGCAGCAGTTTCCACCATGGCGGCACGGCGAGTTTCAGTACGAACCTTCATTTTTTCTCCAAAAGAATACGCCTGTGTACACTTTAGTGTTGACGAGAGCGAGAGAAGCGCTTAAAAGTATACACCTTGGTACGGTTTTGATCGACCCGAGGGTTCATCATCACAAATCGTGCTTGGACGTCGTCTGCCTGGTCGCAGGTCCTGCTCCGTGGGTGTCTTGCCCTGTCTCGTGGGTGACGTGACGCGTCAGGCTACTGCGCTTGACCGAAAATTGTACGAGTAGCCGTCAGGATAGGTCACTTATTCCGGCTTGCCATGCGCACCTGAACGTGTATTCACACATGACTCTGAAAACGAGGGTGAAGTATCGGTGCCCCGAGTTCGGGCACAGATGATCTATTGCTCTTACTTGATACTTGATCGCGATCTTATCGCTGTAGCTTGACCGGAGAAATGGATATGTGCAGACCTGAAGAACCCAAAGCAGGCGTGTTCCTATTATTAGTACTGGCCATCGGCGGGTGCGCAAGTCAAGAGCCTTTTCCCTATTCCGGAATTGAATCATCCCATGACATGCGGCTGAACAAAGACGATACCTCTGAACGGGTTCCATTTAAATATACAAGTAAAGTGGACTGGAGTCGTTTTAATAAGGTCATGCTTGAACCTGTGGTGATTTACGCCGGGGCGGATGCTCAATTCTCGGACTTGACTCCCAAGGACAAAACAACGCTGGCCAACTTCATGACGGTTGAGTTTTCAGAAGCGCTAGGCCGCCGCTTTCGATTCACGGCAGCGCCTGGGCCGGACACCCTTCGAATCCGTCTCACCTTGACCGGAGCAGAGACGACAACGCCTGTGTTGGCAACCTTCTCCAGATTCGACATCGGTATGGGCTCGTACAACCTCGTTCAAGCTACCCGTGATCGCAAGGGTACATTCACAGGCTCGGTAAGCTACGCGGTTGAAATCTACAACGCTTCAACGTCACGCCTGCTGGAATCCTACGTGACCCGGCAGTACCCCAAGACCTACGATATAAGCTCCACCTTTGGTGCCCTGTCAGCGGCTCAGGCGGGCATTTCAATCGGAGCCGACAGTTTGGTTGATTCTTTTACTTCCCAATAGAATTTTTTGAGCGCTGCTCAGCGATCCGCTCTTGTTCTAGTGGGCGGCAAGGTATTTCGGGAAGGATAGTCGCACAGAACATACAGCCTGAAGGTGCGGCTATAATTTTGGCGAATACGACGTGCAACAGGTTAGTTGGGACGGTTGCCGGTCAGCAGAAGTCCGTCGGGATCTCTTGTTTCGGACGTTTTCGCCGGGACATTATGTGGGCCGTTGGAAAGTGCGAGACGCTGATGAAAAGCGTACTGCTGCCTGCATGTTTTTCATGAGTGTTTGTAATGCCGTTGTATGTCCTCTATATATACCTGGAACATCCTGTCCCAGGGGTTGAATGAACGGTCAAGCCTTGGTCATCACGGCTTATTCATATCCGGATTTTCAGTTTTCAGCTACCGCATTCTTGGCGAGTATTGCCTTGGCCAAATCCATGTCCGAAGCCTTCAGATCCGGATTTTCTGAGCGAGCGTTCTGAATAGCTGCCTCCAGAAAAGGGCCACGAATATTGCCGCTGCTCGCAACGAAGCTGCTGGCGTCGTCCTGGGCTGCAACGACCAGCTTATGGTCCTTGGACGTCAGGTAGCTCGAGCCGGTGGTGGCGCCAGAGGTGAGCACGTTACGCCAGAAATCATCGGCCATTGCCGGGCCGATCGGCAATGAGAGCGTTACAAATGTAGCTAAAGCGAATTTAAGACGCATATTGGATAAACCTCAGGGGTGGGATCTGGCCGACATAATACTGTACATGGCGGTACACTTATACAGGATTCGCTAGGTCGGTACGATAAATTCCCGAGTACTGAGATCCCCTCAACAGTTGAGATCGAGCGCCGCTGAATGGCTCAAGCGTCGGCCTCAGTGCAAAAACCACCGTCCATCACCGGGCGATCATCAGGATGATTAACGCCGTCACTGGTGGGGACCTGACCGATGTCAAAAGGATTGACGCCTTCCAGGCAGCCCACGTTGTAGCCGTATTCGTCTGGATTGGAGCGACGTTGATGATGGGTGTAGATCCCGCAATTACCGCAGAAGTAGTGTTTGGCGGTGCGGGTGTTGAACTGGTACAGCTTCAACTGGCTTTGACCCTGGATGATCTTGATGCCGTCCAGCGCAACGGTGGCGACGATGGCGCCGCGACGACGGCACATCGAGCAATCGCATCGACGGGGGTCGACGATGCCGTCAGGCAGGGCAAGCTCCAGCACCACCGCGCCGCAGTGGCAGGACGCGCGATGTGAGGGCAGGATCTGGGTCGGACCCACTTGTTTGATCATGATTCTTTACTCCCCGTTTGCGAGTCAAAAAGAGTAGCTGCTGACACACAACTTTGCCCAACGCTACAGCACGAGCCAGCCGATAAAGGCGCTGGCGACCACCACCAGCCAGGGTGATAGCTTCCAGTACATCAAGGCGGTGAAGGCTAGCAACGCCAAGGCCACATCCTTTAGCCCGAAAATGGCGCTGGTCCATACAGGCTGGTACAGGGCGGCCAGCAGCAGGCCCGCCACACAGGCATTGATCCCGCTCAACGCGGCCTGCATCCGCCGGTTACCTTGCACTGCACTCCAGAATGGCAGCGCGCCAAACACCAGCAAGAAAGCAGGCGCAAAGATCGCGAGCAGACAGATCAGGCCACCGATAAAGCCAGACGGATGGCCCTGCAAGGATGCGCCGAGAAACGCGGCGAAGGTGAACAGAGGCCCCGGCATGGCCTGGGCAGCGCCGTATCCGGCCACAAACACCTGATTGTCGACCCAGCCGGTCGGCACCACCTCGGCCTGCAGCAGCGGCAAGACCACATGCCCGCCCCCGAACACCAGTGAGCCTGCCCGGTAGAACGCGTCCACCAGGGCCAGCGTTGTCCAGGGCAACAGGTGCGTCAGTATCGGCAAACCCACCAGCAGGGTGAAAAACAGCATGAGCCAGAGGACCCCGGTACGGCGGGTGATAGGCACGTTCAAGGGTGCATGGTTGATGGCTTGCACGGGTGTGAGGAGCCGTGCGCCGATGACACCGGCAATGGCGATCAAGCCTATTTGTGTCCACATGCCGGGCAGCAGCAGGGCGCCAGCAGTGGTCAGGAGCATCAATGTGATACGGGGAGCATCCGGGCACAGCGTGCGTGCCATGCTCCACACCGCTTGGGCAACCACCGCCACGGCGACCACTTTAAGACCTTGCAGTGCGCCAGCTGAAACCGATTCGCCAAGGCTGGACAAGCCCCTGGCAAACAGGATCAGCACCAAGGCCGAGGGCAGGGTGAATCCGGCCCAGGCGGCCAGTGCGCCGGCGTAACCGCCACGGGACAATCCCAGGGCGATGCCCACCTGACTGCTTGCCGGTCCCGGCAGAAACTGACAGAGGGCCATCAGATCCGCGTAACTGCGTTCGGACAGCCACTTTCTGCCGTCCACGAACTCGGCACGAAAATAGGCCAGGTGGGCGATGGGGCCGCCAAAGGACGTCAGCCCCATGCGCAGGAAGATCAGGAAGATGTGCAGGGGGCTATGATCGTGCTGTTGCGACTTGGACATGAGGCTGATCCGGCTGGGGTCCTGAGCACTCAGTTGTCAGGACCTGAGCCATGGAGAGCCGAAGCTTAGGCGTGATCCTGCTTTTTTTCGACGCGTCGGGCCGGCAGCATGCGTTTCAGGGTGTTGTCCCCGACCCAATAGTGATGGAACAACCCGGCAGCCGCGTGCAGCCCGATCAGCCAGTAGCCCGTGGTACCCACCAGTTCGTGCCAGTCCTCCAATTGTTCGGCCCGGGCAGGGTCGACGCCGATCGGGGCAGGTAGTGTGAAGCCGAAGTACGGTATGGGCTTGCCTTCGGCGCTCAGGATCAGCCAGCCTAAAATCGGGGTGGCGATCATCAGGCCATAGAGGGCCAGATGCATCAGATGGGAGATGCCGGCTTGCCAGCTTGGCGGGGGCGGTGTAATCGCCGGGGCCGGGTTGATACGCCCGAGCAAACGCACCCAGACCAGCGTGAAGATAGCCAGACCGAACAGCGTGTGCAGCCCCAGAAACAGACTCTTGGATGTACTGCCCCTGGGCAACAGGCCCTTGATTTCGATGCAGGCATAGACACCCACAAATAGGGCCAGCATCAGCCAGTGCATGGCCATCGAGAGTTTTGCGTAGCGTTGTGGCGCGGCGGTTGTAGTCATCAAAGGCCTCGTAATGGCAATTGCTGCCGTCGTTAGCAGGTCGGACGACTCTGCCTGCCTTGGCTTAAGGCAGTCTGAAGAGGCGCTGTCGCTGGCGAAAACCTCACACCGCACGCCTTCAGACTCCGTTAAGAATCGCCGTCGATACTCCACCCCACTTACTCAAGGGGAGAGCGCCCGATGTCAGGTTTTGACTGGAACATACCTATGCCACTGCGGTTCGGCACTGCCGGGACACCCGGTCTTGACCTGACGCGTTCGCTGGCTGGCGATGCCTCGCGTCACGAATTCGAGGCATTCATTCAAGAGCGTTTTCAACTGGCGCATGGCGCTCGTATCAACCACTTCATGCCTGAGCTGTTTGGCCTCAACGATGGCAACAACAGCTTATGTGCCGTGGCGGGGGTGCGCCGTGCAGCCACCGGTTCGCTCTTTCTTGAGCATTATCTGAATGAACCGGTGGAGCAAATGATCCTGGCCCGTGCCGGGCGGCCGGTGGAGCGCGCCGGGATCGTTGAAGTCGGCAACCTGGCAGCCAGCAGTCTGGGCAGCGCCCGTCTGAGCATTATTACCGTCACCTGGTTGTTGGCCATGGGCGGCTTCGAATGGGTGGCGTTCACCGGCAACGCCAGTCTGGTCAACAGCTTCAACCGGCTGGGGCTGCGCCCGATCACGCTGTGTGTGGCGGACCCGCTGCGCCTGGGGGAAGAGCGTCACGCCTGGGGCACTTATTACCAGACACAACCCAGCGTGCATGTCGGCGATATCCGGGCGGGTTTCAACCACCTGAGCGAGACGGGGCTCTTTGAGCGATTCGGTTTGCCTCTTACGCTGGAGCAAACCTGCAATGTCGCCTGAACTGAACGCTTTCAAGGCCCTCCTGCGTGAATACGCCGCCGAACAACCGGACACGGTAGCGCTGTGGGGGGACGACCTGTGTGTGGACTATGGGCACTTGTACGCTGAAATCGAGTTGCGCCAACACCTGCTGCGTGATGCCCAGGCCAGGACCGTTGGCCTGGCCATGGACAACGGTCCACAAGCGATGCTTTGGGACCTGGCCGTGCTGTTTGAAGGGTTGACCTGCGTCACGCTGCCGCCGTTCTTCAGCCCGAGCCAGCGTCTGCATTGCCTTAAGCAAAGCCGGGTCGCCTGCGTGATTGCCGATGAGGCCTTTGCTGATGAATTGACCAACGCCGGGTACCAGCGCTCAGGGGCGTTCTGGACCGATAGCCAGCCGCACACCGACATCATGCCCCAGGGCACGGCCAAGCTCACGTTCACCTCCGGCACCACCGGCAACCCCAAAGGCGTGTGCCTGAGTGCCGAAAGTGTGCTGACGGTCGCCCGCCAATTGCATGAAGCAAGTCTGGCCAATGCGCCGACCCACCATCTGGCGATTCTGCCGTTGGCGATCCTGCTGGAAAACATAGGGTGCTATGCCGCGCTGTATGCCGGCGCGACCCTGAGCCTGCCCGGCCAGGCAACGCTCGGTGTTCGGGGCGCCAGCGGCGTCGATGTGCCGCGCATGCTCGGCTGTTTGCAGCAGCGCCGTCCTCAAAGCCTGATTCTGGTCCCCCAGTTGCTGCTCATGCTGGTCAGCGCGTGCGAGATGGGCGCCTTCGATGCATCGATGCTGCGCTTTGCTGCGGTGGGCGGGGCAAGGGTCAGCCGCGATTTGTTGGTGCGCGCCCAGCGAGTGGGCCTGCCAGTGTTCGAAGGTTACGGTCTTTCGGAATGCGCCTCGGTCGTGGCGCTGAATCGACCCGGCGCGCAGCGGTTGGGCAGTGGTGGTAAACCCTTGCCCCATGTCCAGGTGCGCCTGGCGGATGATGGCGAAGTGTTGATCGGCGGCTCACCGATGCTCGGCTATCTGGGCGACCCGACCCCCGCGCCGCACTGGTGGCCCAGCGGTGATCTGGGTGAGTTCGACGCCGAAGGATATCTCTACCTGAAGGGCCGCAAGAAGCACCAATTCGTGACCAGTTTTGGCCGCAACGTCAATCCGGAATGGGTCGAGGCCGAGCTGACGCAAAACAATCGTATCGCCCAGGCGTTCGTTCATGGCGAAGCCTTGCCGCGCAATCACGCCCTGCTGTGGCCCGCCAGTGTCGACTGCACCGACGCCCAGCTCGCCGAAGCGGTTGATCGCGCCAATCAGGCGCTTCCCGATTACGCCAGGGTCCACGACTGGACCCGGCTCGCACAACCCTTCACCACCGACAACGGCATGGCTACCGCCAATGGCCGCCCACGTCGGGAAGCCATTCTCCGGCATTACCAGCATTTGTTCTCTTTATCGACTCCAAGCGAGGAATTCCCAGCATGAGTTTTTTCAACGCACTTCAGGAAGCGACCCGTCAGGAACGCGACACACTGTTTCATCTGCCCATCATTCGCAAAGCCCTCACGGGGGATGTCAGCCTGGAAAGCTATCGGGCGTTTCTCGTTCAGGCGTATTACCACGTGCGTCACACGGTGCCGTTGATGATGGCCTGCGGCGCGCGCCTGCCCCAGCGTCTGGAATGGTTGCGCGGTGCGGTGTGCGAATACATTGACGAAGAGTACGGCCACGAAAAATGGATTCTCAATGACATCGCGGCCTGCGGCGGCGACGCAAAGGCGATCGTAGCCGGCGAGCCACAACTGCCCATCGAGCTGATGGTTGCTTACCTTTACGACTTGATTGCCCGTGACAATCCGGTGGGTTTGTTCGGCATGGTCAATGTGCTGGAAGGCACCAGCATCGCCCTGGCCACCCATGCCGCTGGCAGCATCCGCGCTCACCTGCAGTTGCCGGAAACGGCTTTCAGCTATCTCAGCTCCCACGGCAGCCTGGATATCGAGCACATGCAGACGTACCGTCGGCTGATGGACACCCTGGACGATCCGGCTGACCAGGCAGCGGTTATCCGGGCCTCAAAAGTTGTTTATCGCCTGTACACGGACATGTTCCGCGGGCTGCCGGGCAGCGATGCAACTGTGCGCGTCGAGGATGCCGTCCATGCGTCTCTCTGAAGCCAGGGTCGTATTGACCGGCGCCAGCGGCGGGATCGGACTCGCGATTGCCGAGGCCCTGTGCGCCCAGGGCTCTGAGGTGCTGGCCATCTCCCGTCACAAGGCACCCTTGCTGCCGTTGCTGGCGCAATACCCGCATCTGCTGCGTTGGGTGGAGGCGGATCTGACCATGGAGGAGGGCCGTCAACACGTGGTGACAGCGGCCCGCACCCTGTCAGGTTTCAACCTGCTGATCAATGCGGCAGGGACCAATCACTTTGCCATGCTTGAGCAACTGGACGAAAGCGCGATCAGCTCGATGCTGGCCGTCAATGTGCACGCACCGATCCGCCTGACCCAGTTGCTGCTGCCGCTACTCAACAAGGCTGCCAGCGCCACGGTGGTCAATGTGGGATCGACTTACGGGTCCATCGGCTACGCCGGTTATGCCACTTACTGCGCCAGCAAGTTCGCCCTGCGCGGGTTTACCGAGGCATTGCGCCGGGAGTTGGCGGACACCCGCATCAGTGTGCTGTACGTCGCCCCCCGCGCCACCGCGACCTCAATGAACAGCGGCGCTGCGCAGGCCCTGAACGATGCGCTCAACGCCAACGTCGATGATCCTCGACAGGTGGCTCAAGCGGTGGTGCATGCCATCGCAGGGGACCGTCGCGAACTTTACCTGGGCTGGCCCGAGCGGTTTTTCATCGGGCTCAACAGCCTCCTGCCCAGCCTCGTTGATCGCGGGCTGCGCAAACATCTGCCGTTGATTCGACGCCTCAGTCATGTTCCTGCCAATGAGAGAACCAAACCATGAAGATGAAGACACTCATCGTCGGGCTGACCTGTGGGCTGTTGAGCCTGCCGCTGTGGGCACTGGATGCTCCCGACGAGCAGCGTCTGGCTGCCATCCAGCAAGAGTGGGCCCACGTGCAATACGAGGTTCCCGAGGCCCAGCGTTCCGATGCCTTCGAAAAACTGTCCGCCCAGGCATCGTCCTTTGTCCAGGCCCGCCCGCAGGTCGCCGAAGCCTGGATCTGGTCGGGTATCGTGACCAGCAGTTGGGCCGGTGCCCAAGGTGGCCTGGGCGCGTTGAGCAAGGTCAAACAGGCCAAGGCTGATCTGGAAAAAGCCCTGTCACTGGACCCGAAGGCGCTGCAAGGGTCGGCCTACGTCAGCCTGGCGGCCCTGTATGATCGGGTGCCGGGTTGGCCCATCGGGTTTGGCGATACGGAGAAAGCCGGGCAATTGCTGGAACAGGGCCTGAAGCTCAACCCGAACGGTATCGACCCGCTGTATTTTTGGGGTGACCATTTGTACCGGCAGGGCCACTATGCTCAGGCCAAAGACGCGCTGACTAAAGCACTGAAGGCCGCGCCGCGTCCTGGACGGGAAAAGGCCGACGCAGGCCGCCGTCAGGAAATCGGCCAGTTGCTGGCCGATGTCGAGAAGAAACTTAAATAAGGGAGCCTCCATGCGTTTGCTGCTCATTGAAGACGATGTCGCGCTGGGTGAAGGGATTCACCAGGCCTTGAGCCGCGAAGGCTATACCGTTGACTGGCTCAAGGATGGTGCCAGCGCGGTGCATTCATTGCTCAGCGAAAGCTTTGATCTGGCAATCCTCGACCTGGGCCTGCCCAAGCTCGACGGGCTGCAAGTCCTGCGGCGTCTGCGGCAAAGCGGTTCGAGCCTGCCGGTGCTGATCCTGACTGCACGGGACGCCACCGAGGACCGCATCGCCGGACTGGATGCCGGTGCCGACGACTACCTGATCAAACCCTTCGACCTGTCTGAACTCAAGGCGCGTCTGCGTGCGCTATTGAGGCGCAGCGCGGGCAGGGCGCGGGCATTGATCGAGCATGCGGGTATCACCCTCGACCCCAGTACCCAGCAGGTGACCTATCACGATCAGTCGGTATTTCTGACCCCCAAGGAATATCAGCTGTTGCATGAACTGCTGTCACCGCCAGGCCGGGTGATGACCCGCGACCGTCTGATTCAGCTGTTGTATGGCTGGAACGAAGAGGCCGAGAGCAACACCCTGGAAGTGCACATCCATCATCTGCGCAAAAAGTTTTCCAGCGATCTGATCCGTACCATTCGCGGTGTGGGGTACCTGGTGGAGGAGCAGCATTGAATTCGATACGGCGGCGGACCCTGACGCTGATCATTGGCTTGTTACTGGCTGGTTTACTGGTGTTGAGTGTGTTCAACGTCCATGACAGCAATCATGAGATTGCCGAAGTCTACGACGCGCAATTGGCCCAGAACGCCCGTCTGTTGCTAGGGGTGATGCGCATGCCGCTGGCCCATCCCGAGCAAAGTCAGCTTTATCAGGCGTTCAATACCGCGCTGGGGCAGGCCGAGCCCAGGGTGGATGGCCATCCTTACGAGAGCAAGATTGCTTTTCAGGTATGGGACCGCAACGGCCGCTTGCTGGTGCACACCGCCAGCGCGCCGACATTCAAGCAGGTGCCGCAGACGGTGGGTTTTAGTGACGTCACCGACCTGACCAACCGCGGCTGGCGTGCATTTGTGCTGGACGACACCCAGAACGGCTTGCGCATCTGGGTGGGCGAGCGTGACGATGTGCGCACGGATCTGGTCAACCGGATCGTGCGCCACACCCTGGGCCCGAATCTGATCGGCAGCCTGTTGCTGGTCGGCGTGATCTGGCTGGCGATTGGCTGGGGCCTCAAGCCGCTGGCTGATCTGGCCAAGACCCTGCGCGCCCGCAGCCCCGGCTCGCTGGAGCCGCTGCGCATGGCACCGCTGCCCAGTGAACTGGAGCCGATGCAGGCGGCGTTGAACCGACTGCTCGGCCAGATACAGGACCTGTTGAATCGTGAGCGCCGTTTTATCGCAGACGCCGCTCACGAGATGCGCACCCCGCTCGCGGTACTTCGGGTCCACGCACAAAACGTGCTGGAGGCCCGTAACGAGGAGCAACGGCGAGAATCCCTGGGCTATCTGATCATTGGGGTGGATCGCACCACGCGGCTGGTCAATCAGCTGTTGACCATTGCCCGGCTGGAACCCCAGGCCAGTGCTGCCCCTTTGCCGACGATTGATCTGGTGGAAACGGTGCGCGAGAGCCTGGTGCAACTGACCCACTGGGTCCTGAGTCGGGGGCAGGAGTTGTCCTTCGAGCCCAGTGAAGCGTCCCATTTCGTGACGACCGATCCTGGGTTGATCGACATCGCGCTGCATAACCTGGTAACCAATGCCGTCAACTTTTCACCCGAGGGTGGTCAGGTCCGGGTCGGGCTGACGATCGATGCCCAGACGTTTTCCCTGAGCGTTGAGGATCAGGGCCCCGGCATCGACGAAGCGGAGCGTGAGCGGTTATTCGAACGTTTCTACAGTCGAGGCAACGATCAGGGAGTGGGCCTGGGCCTGACCATTGTGCAAGCCATTGCCCAGCGCCTTGGCGGACAGATCCAGCTGGAGAATCTTCCGACAGGGGGCCTGCGCGCCGTATTTCAGGCCCGCGCCAACTGATCAGCGCATTTGCAGCCAGCCAAGAAAGCTGCCTTTTTTGATGACCGCCGGCTTTTCGGTCAGAACCGACTGGCTGCTGGTTTGCCGAATCGCCTGGAGTTTTTTCAGTGCGCTCTTGATCTGCCCTTCCTGCTCCATGGCTTCCCGGGCCACGGCCTTGTCGATACGGTAGACCACGCATGAGGTCAGTGCCGTGAAGCGGGCCTCGGACGGGGTATCGTCGAGCACGCTTTGCTCGCCCATCACTTCGCCTGGTCCCATGCGACCGGCTTCGATGTAATCCGCGCCGTCGGAAACCGCTGCCGAGACCACGCCGGTGGCGATGACCAGCAGGCTGTCAGTGACGTCATCCTCATCAACAATCACTTGCCCGGCGGCGTATTCCCGTAATGACATGTGCTGGGCCAGATGATTTTTCTCTTCAGCGTTCAGTGCCCGCAACACCTTGACCTCATCAAGCAGCGTGCGCGCCCTGGACACGGGTTCGTCCGTGACATCCGATTGCCAGGCAATGCCCGCCGCTTCCAGATGACGATAGGCCAGGTCGAACAGCAGGTTGCGCACCTCGGCTTTTTTATCCAGGTCCTTGATGTAGCCGGTGAGGGTGTATTCGATGGTGGTGGGGCTGGCCTCCTTGACCACGGCGCGGGCCTTGGGCAGGGGAAGCAGGGCGCTGCTGCCTTGCAGGGCACGGTCCAGCGCATCCAGCACACGGCGGGGGCGTATGTGCGGTGACACCATGATGTTGATGGACACGCCGAACATGTCCCTTGGGCGGCTGAGGTTGACGATCTTGGCCTTGGCTGCCACCGAGTTGGGGATCACGGCGGTGCTGCCGGTGCCGGTCAGCAAGTGAGTGGCGCGCCAGTCAATGTCCACCACTTTGCCTTCCACGCCGTCGATGCTGATCGAATCGTCCACCTGATAGGGTTTGGTGGTGTTGAGGATGATGCCGGAAAACACGTCGCTCAAGGTGCTTTGCAGGGCCAGGCCGACGATGATCGCCATGGCACCGGAGGTGGCCAGCAGACCTTTGACGGGCAACTGCAGCACGTAACCGGCGGCGGCGACGATGCCGATCAGGAAAATCACCGCGCCGATCACTTCCTGCAGCAGACGCCCGCTGTGACCGATGCGCTGCGTCAGCAACAGGCCCAGCACTTCAGTCAAAGTCCGCGCTGCAAAAATCCACCAGATGATTTCCAGGGCGGTGGCGGCCAGGTGCCGGGCGCTGTCGTCTTCCCATGGCGCGGTATCCAGCGGGCTCAAACCGGCACTGATGATCACTGCGCTGTACACCAGGAAAAACCCCAGGCGGGCCGCCACTTTGGGCAAACGCTGCCGGTACGGTATCGCGTGCCAGCTCGTCAGGTCGGCAAGGATCAGAAACACGCTGCATGCCAGCGGGTAGGTGTGAATGAACGCGAGCATGGGCCAATTCCTGAGGGGCGGGAGGAGCGTGGTGGTCAGATTAATACCGTGCAGGCGTGTGATAAAGCGGGTAGAAAGCGTTTGACTGTCAACCGGTGAGCGACAATGAATCCTTTCGAAGACATGCGCATTTTTACCCAGGTCATGGAAGCCGGCAGTTTCACGGCGGCAGCGGAGCAAATGGGATTGTCCAAACAGTTCGTCAGTCGCCGCGTGATGCAGCTGGAAGAACGGCTGGGTGTACGTTTGCTCAACCGCTCAACCCGGCGGCTGGATGTCACGCCTCTGGGGCAGACGTACTACGAATCGGCGCTGCGCCTGGTGGCTGAAGTGGAGCAGGCCGAGCAAAGTATTGCCGGGCAGCACAACCAGCCCAGAGGCACCCTGCGCCTGACCGCGCCGTTGTCGTTTGCGATTGAGCATCTGGGCCGGTTACTCCCGGCGTTTCTCCAGCGTTACCCGGATGTTTCGGTGGAAGTGGACCTCAGTGACCGCGCCGTGGATTTGCTGGGGGAAGGGTATGACCTGGCCCTGCGTATTGGCGTGTTGGAGGACTCGACCCTGATTGGTCGGCATATCGCCCTGATCGAACGCGTTTACTGCTGCAGCCCGGACTACCTTGAGCGGCGTGGCGAGCCCACCGAGCCCGAAGCGTTGAAGGGGCACGATTGCCTGCCTTATGGCCATAGTCGGCAAGTGCAGTGGACGTTCGAACGTCAGGGTAAACCTGTCGCCGTGAGCCTTTGCGGGCGGATGCGAGCCAACAATGGCGAGCTGCTACGCGACGCGGCGATTGCCGGACTGGGCATCACCTACCTGCCGCTGTTCATTGTCGAACCGGCGTTGCAGGACGGGCGGCTGGTGCGGGTTCTGGACCGTTTCCGCACACCGCCGCTGGCCTTGTCGGCGGTGTACCCGCAGCATCGACAGGGCGCCCGTCCGGTGCAGGCGCTGATTGAGTTCCTCAAGGAAACGTTGGCGCAGGATGCCTCTTTGTTGTCAGAGCGTGCAGGCCAGTCATGAATGACCTGCGGTTGACCGGGCAGGCGTTTATTGCGGCCCCTTGAGGCCTCGCCCGGCCAGCAGAAAAATGCCCAGCGCGATCAGCGGCAAGCCAGCGCCCAGCAGCACCACCCCGTGCCAACCGGCCTGTTCATACAGGCTGCTGGCCAGTGCGGAACCCGCGGCGCCGCCGATAAAAATGCTGGTCATGTACAGCGCGTTCAGGCGGCCACGGCTGGCGGGGTCCAGTGCGTAAACGGCACGTTGGCCCAGCACCATGTTCAACTGCACGGCAAAATCCAGCAGGACCCCGGTGATTGCCAGCCCGATGACGGTATAGCCCGGCAGCGTCAGACCCACCAGGAAAGCAATGGGCGCCACGGTCAGTGCGACCAGTGAGGCGCGCTGCGTATGGCCGGCATCCGCCAGACGACCGGCAATCGGCGCGGCGATGGCCCCAATGGCCCCCACCAGCGCGAACAGTGCGATTTGCGTCTGCGAAAGGCCGAAGTGGCGTGAAAGCTCGATAGGCGCTGCGGTCCAGAACAGGCTGAACGCAGCGAACAACAAGCCCTGATAAAGCGCGCGCTGGCGCAGCACCGAATGCTTGCGCAGCAGCGTGATCAAGGAGCCGAGCAGTTGAACGTAGCTCGCCTTGTGATCGGGGGTGCGTTTGGGAATGGTCAGGGCCAGCACCACAATGATCGACAGCATCACCACCGATGCGCTCATGAACACCGCACGCCAGCCGAAGTGATCGGCGATCAGGCTGGAAATGGGGCGCGCCAGGAGAATGCCCAGCAGCAGGCCGCCCATGATATTGCCGACCACCTGGCCGCGGGTTTCTTCCGGCGCCAGATGGGCGGCCAGCGGGATGAGCATCTGGACCGACACCGAACTGAGGCCGATCAGCAGGGAAATCAACAGGAAACCGTTGGGGTGCTGGCTCAGGCTGGCGGCAAGCAGGCTGCCGGTGGCGATGACAGCGGTGCCGATCATCAGCTTGCGGTTTTCCAGAAGATCGGCCAGCGGGACCAGAAAAAGTAACCCCAACGCGTAGCCGATCTGCGTCAGAGAGACGATCAGGCTGGCGCTGTGGGCAGACAAACCAACGTCCGGGGCAATGAGCTCGACGATAGGTTGCGCGTAGTAAATATTGGCAACAATGGCCCCGCAGCAGAAGGCGAACAGCAACACCAGGCTGCGGGTGAGTGTGGGGTGGGCTTGCAGGGACGTAGCGCTCGAAGGAGTCATGCTCGTGGGCTCATGTCAGTGATTGGGAAGGGTTCCGCACGGAACCGGCCTGTACGGCACAGTAGGCCAACGGGCTGACTTGGAGAATCCATCGCCCGCGCAACACCCCGTTGCATAAAACGCACAACCGCTGCGTTCACGTGCCCTCACTCAGCATTGCGCTGATGAGCCCGATGAAGGCTTCGACGCGTTTCGATCCGCGTTGATTGGGCAAATACAGCGCGTTGATCGCCGTGCGGGACTGATCCGGGTTGACCTCGTAGGCGCTGAGCAGTCGCGTCAGGGCGCCGCGTGCCACGTCGGCCGCTACCAGCCAGTCGGCCAGCAATGCAATGCCAGTACCGGACAGTGTGGCTTCACGAAGCACATCGGCATTGCTGCTCTTGAGGCGTCCCTTGATCTCTATTGGCTGTGCCTGGCCGTCCCGGTTGAAGGTCCAGACCTGTCGCAGGTTCGCGTAGTTGAAGCGCAAACAGCAATGATCAAGCAAATCATCGGGGGTCAACGGCTCACCGTGTTCGGCCAGATAGGCCGGGCTGGCCACCACCCAGCGGGTGAAATCACCCAGCTTGCGGCAAATGAACTCGTCGTTGGGCGCAGCGGCACCCAGGCGAATGGCAACGTCGAAGCGACCACCCAGCAAGTCGTCCAGATCGTCGCTCAGGGTGATGTCCAGCTCCAGTCGCGGATAGCGAAGCAGAAACCGCCCCAGATGAGGGGCAATCAGCCGCCGACCGAACTCCACCGGCACGCAGACGCGTAACTGTCCGGTCGGCTCGTCGCCTCGATCCATGATCAGCGCATCGGCGTCGGCCACATCTTCAAGCACCTTGCGAGCCTTGTGGTAATAGACGGTACCGGCCTCGGTCAGGGTGATTTGGCGGGTGGAGCGATTGAGCAGCGCGGCGCCCAACTCGGTTTCAAGGGCGTCGATCATTCGGGTCACTGACGAGGGGGCCAGTTCCAGTTTGCGGGCTGCCGCAGAAAATCCGCGGGCGTCGACTGTCTCGATGAACATCTTCAGTGCCAGTAGTTTGTCCATCCGTATTCCATCCAGGTCAGCGCGGTCAGCTTGCAATCCGTGCTGATTTTAGCGCGTGTAATACGGCAATATATTACGAAAGATCCTGCGCTATTGGAAAAAGTGACCGGTTCGGGGGATCAAGTTAAATAACCCTGCACTTGTATTATTGTGCTGACTTCAATTACCGGGTGTCCGGTTGTTTGAGGGCGCTGTTCATCCCGAACTATCCCTATAGATAATATCGGTCGTTGAGTGTTACGGGTTATATACTCTTCACCGACAGTGATGCATGCCATTTGATAACGATTGATTCCCAAGGCACTGACGACTTTCGGGCAGAAAATCACCGACACCGTAAGGACAGCGTGAATAAAATGATCAGTCTCGGCCAGGCCCATGTATCGCTGGAACTAAGAGAAGTCTTCAAGTGTGGGACGCCATTGCGCATTGGCGCGCGAGCGTTCGATATCCTGGAACTGCTGATTGGTTGCCCTGGCCGCCTGGTCACCAAGGACGAGATTCTGAGACGGGTCTGGCCTGAGACAGTGGTCGAGGAAAATAACCTTCAGGTTCATATCTCCGCGTTGCGCAAGGCCCTGGGCACCGACCGTGACTTGATCAGAACCATTCCAGGTCGCGGCTATATGCTGATGTGTGGCGAATTGGAGGCAGTTCGGCATTCGCCTGCCAGTGCGGCGCAGCACGCGCTGACCAGCCCGTTCGGCTGCCCGATGCTGCGCAAGAGCGATCTGCCCCATAACGTGATGTTGATCGGTCGGGCGAAAGCTCTGGATGAGGTGTGTCAGGGGTTGCAGAGCGGTTCAATGCTGACCCTGACGGGCTCGGGGGGCATTGGCAAAACGTCTCTGGCGGTGGCGGCTGCCCATCGACTGTCGGTGACGCAATCCACATCGGTGTGTTTCGTTGCCCTGGGCCCGCTCAATTGTCCCGAGCGGGTGATTGACGCGCTGGCCTGTGCGCTGGATGTGCAGGGGGTCGAACAGGACCTGCTGCTTGACGTCGTGGCCGATCGCCTCAATGACGCAGCGCCGTTGCTGATTATCGACAACTGCGAGCATCTGATCGAAGCCGTCGCCACCTTGTGCGAGCAGCTTGCCCAGCGCTGCCCGACCCTGAAAATCCTCGCCACCAGCCGCGAGCCATTGCGCATCAATGGCGAACGCAGCTTCAGTGTCGGGCCTCTGGATGTGCCAGAACAGGGCGCCGACAGGGCGCAAATACTCCAAAGCAGCGCTGCGCAGTTGTTCCTCACCCGGTTGCGCGCACTGGACTCCGGCTTTCCCTGCGATAACCTGCACAGTCTTGACGACCAGAGCGTCGCGCTGGTGGCCGACGTCTGTCGGACCCTCGACGGCATTCCTCTGGCACTGGAAATGGCGGCTGCACGCGCTTCGGCCCTGGGTCTCTATGAGCTGTCGGCCAGCTTGCGTGAAGACCTGCATTTGTTGGCAGGGGGCTTGCGTAGCGTGCCCGTTCGGCATCAGACCTTACAGGCCTCGGTGCAATGGAGTTACCGCCTGCTTAACCACGACGAACGGCAGGTGCTGGACCGAATCAGCCTGCTTGACGGTCGGTTTACCCTGGATCAGGCTTGTGAAGCGGCGCAGACCCCGGACATTTCACGTGCACGGATCATGGACTGCATCGTCGGTCTGGCCCTCAAGTCGTTGTTGGTTGTCCTGACCGAAGGGCCGTTCAAGTTTTATCGCCTTCTGGGCGTGACCCGGACCTGCATCGTGCACAGGCAGGCTTCGGATCTGGAGGCATCAAGCGGTTCGTCGGGCTCTGTTATCGATCCTGTGCCGACGAGCCCATCCCTGGCTTCGGTAGCCACCTTGCGGGCGGCCCATGTCGAGCAGGAAGACGATTATTTTCACCGCAACCACCAACGAGTCCTGGCAACAAGCCAGTAGCCTGAAGCTGCGGATAACTGTTTATGAGTGCGACACCCATGGTTTATGTAGTCGATGATGAAAGCGCGATTCGCACGTCGTTGACCCGATTGTTGAGCTCGGCAGACCTGCGCACGCACTGTTTTGCCACGGCGCAGGAGTTTCTGGAGCAGGCGTTTATCCAACAGCCCACCTGTTTGCTGCTGGACGTCAATCTGGCCGCCACCAACGGTTTTGACGTGCAGCAGGAGTTACTGCGGCGCGGGCATCATTTTCCGATCATCTTCATGACGGGGTTCGGCACCATTCCGATGTCGGTCAAGGCCATCAAGGCCGGCGCCCATGAGTTCCTCACCAAGCCCTTTGAACCGGATCAGCTGCTTGAGGTGGTCCGTCAGGCCCTTGAGCACGATGAGCGCGGGCTGGCGGAGCGGGTTGAAGTCGAAAGCACCCAGCGTCGTTTCGAAACCCTGACGCCCCGTGAGCGCGAGGTCATGGCGCAACTGGTCACCGGCAAGATGAATAAACAGATCGCTCATGAACTGGGCACCAGCGAAATCACTGCCAAAGTGCATAAGCGGCACATCATGACAAAGATGAATGCAAGAACGTTGATTGAACTCGTGAAGATGTGGGAACAGTCAGGTGTCCATGAGTTGAATAAAAACAGCACAATTATACAAAGAGTCAATCCACGCCCTTGAATCAACGGCGTATTCTCTTTACATCACTTTTCCTGTCATGAAGTTGAGCCTATGATCCTCATCTGCGTTGTTGATGACGACGCTTCCGTGCGAAATGGCCTTGGCAATCTTCTCAAGTCTTTGGGTTATGGCACTGTGGGCTTTGCTTCGGGGGAAGAGTTCCTGGCTTCCTCTGCCAGTGACGAGGCTCAGTGCGTATTACTCGACCTCAAGATGAAAGGCATGCAGGGACTCGAAGTGCTTGAACATTTAAAAGCGGCGGGCAAGCCCATTGGCGTTTTCTGTATGTCCGCCCATGATGATGAATTGACCGTGCGGCGCACACGTGAAGCCGGTGCCTTGGGTTTTTTGCGTAAACCCTTTTCCGAGCAAGCGTTGCTCGACTCAATAAAGCAGGCCATTGAAAAATCGGTTTAAGCACGTAAGGACCTCGTATGAGTGGCATCAGAGCGGAGCCGACGTTGAGCATGCGGGGCCTTCCTGAGCAGCAACCTGAGGGGTTCAGCCCGCAGTGGCTGGCGCTGCTTTCCTGGGAACTCTTGTATGCCGACGGTGAGATTGATCATTACCGGGTGCATGTCCCGGGGTGCTCACCGACGTGGCTGGTGGCTCGCTGCTCGGATCGAATGGTGGAGAGTGGCTTTCGGCGTCTCGAACACGAATTTTTATTGGCGGCGCGTCTTGATCCGGGCTGGGCGCTGAAGCCACTCGCCTTACTGCACACGCCGGACGGCCCGCTGCTGGTGTCCAGCGATCCGGGTGGCAACTACCTGCACGAAATCGCGGACGGCAGCCTGTCCATCCACCAGTTTTTGCGTCTGGCCATCGGTGCTGCCCATGCCGTCAGTCAGGCCCACCGCAGCGGTTTGCTGCATCGGGATATCAAACCCAGCCATTTCATTCAGGGTAGCGACGGTTGCGTGCGCCTCACAGGGTTTGGCGTGGCGGCAGAACGGCAGACGGGTGATCCGTACGGTGTGACGGATTCCATCTGCGGCACGCTGGCGTACATGGCGCCTGAGCAGGCTCGGCGCGTGGATCGCCAGGCTGACGAGCGTAGCGATCTGTACGCATTGGGCATGACGTTCTATGAGTGGCTGACCGGCCAGTTACCCTTTGAAGCCAGCGATGCCGTTGAATGGGTGTACTGCCATGTGGCCCGGCAGCCGCCGTCGCCACGCCACGTGCGTGATTCCATCCCTTTGCCCTTGGCCCAACGGGTGCTCAGGCTGGTCGCCAAGAGCCCGGCGGACCGTTATCAGAGCGCCTTCCGGCTGGAGATGGATTTGCGCGAATGCCTGGCGCAATGGAGCGAGTTTCAGCACATCGCCACCTTCGATCCTTCGGTGCAGCGTGACCGGTTTCAGGGCAATGAACCCATGGTCTTGATTGCCCGCAGCGACGAGCTTCAGGCATTGCACGCTGCGGTTTCCCGGGTCACCCGTTCTGGCACCTGTGAACTGCTGTTGCTCGCGGGCCATTCGGGCGCCGGCAAGACCACTCTGGTGCGCCAGTTACAACAGGATCTGGCGTTGAACCAGATGCTGTTCGCTTCAGGGAAGTTCGATCAGGCGCAATACAACACGCCTTACGCTTCGCTGGCCCAGGCGCTGCGATCCTTGGTCATGCGGGTGGTGGGGGAGTCCGGCGACGCGCTGCACCGCTGGCGTGAGAAACTTCTGAGCGCGCTGTGTGGCCATGGGCGGTTGATCGCCAATCTGGTACCTGAACTGGAACTCATTCTTGGGCCGCAGCCGCCGCTCGCCGAACTTCCCGTCAACGAAACGCAAAACCTGTTCAACTTTGTCCTGCACCGTTTTCTGAACAGCTTCGCCAGCCCGCAACGACCTTTGGTGTTGTTCTTCGATGATTTGCAGTGGCTGGACGATGCGACGTTATCCTTTATTTCTTCGTTCAGCGCGGGTCAGTACCAGAGCATCCTGCTGATCGGTGCCTATCGAGACACCGAGGTCCAGCGTATGCCCGGGTTCTCGGCCTTTCTCGCGATGCTGCGCCAGAGTCCGACTCGTCTGACTGAAATCCCGGTCATGGCCCTGGGGCTTGAGGATGTGGCCCAGTGGGTCGGGCAGGCACTGGAATGTGAGCCGGCGGCGAGTCTGCCGCTGGCGTCGGTGATCCATGAAAAAACCGGCGGAAATCCGTTTTTCATCGGCCAGTTGTTGCGCACGCTGGTCGATGAGCAACTGGTCGCGATGGACTGTACCCGCCAACGCTGGACCTGGAATCTGGAGGCCATCGGCGGTCATCGTTGCGCCGACAACGTGATTGACCTGATGGTGGCACGAATGGCTCGCTTGCCGTTCCGGACACGCGCCCTGTTAGGGCAGATGGCGTGTATCGGGCCAGCCGTCGACACGCGGACCCTGTCGCGCATCAGCGGCACATCGGAAAGCTCACTGCATCTTCATCTGGCGGTTGCCGTGCAAGCCGGGCTGTTGACCCGGAGCCGTGATGGCTTTGCCTTTTGTCATGATCGTGTCCAGGAATCGGCTTATCGCCTGACGTCGCCTGCGGCACGGCCCGCTGAGCATGCACGAATCGCCCGGGTTCTCCTGGGCGATTTGCAGGGAGCAGGGCGTACAGACCAGATTTTCGCCATTGCCTCCCACGTGCAGCGCACGGGGACTGAAGCGCTCGACGAGGCGGACATCCAGGCGTTCAGTCATCTGCTGTTACGCGCAACGGTCCAGGCCATGGAGGCTGCCGCTGTCCAGTCAGCATTGGGCTACCTGTCCACGGTCAGGTCATTGACGCAACGGGAGGGCTGCCGGCAGGACGCGACGATCAGCTTTGAAACCGGTTTGCTGCAGGCGCAGTGCCTGATTCTCGATGCACAACTGGGGCCGGCGAGTCGTGTGCTCGGGCAGTTGCTGGACGACGTGGATTCAGTGGTGCAGCGCGGTGCGGTTTACCAGCTCAAGGTAGAACTGCTGGTGCTCTCGTCTTCCTATCGCCAGGCCATCACAACCGCGCTTGAAGGGCTGCGGATGTTCGGTGTCCGGATTCCCGAACTGGTCGGCCATGAACACGTTCAGGCGCGTTATCAACGCCTGCTGCACACCCTGGGAGCTCGGCCCCTCGTGTCGCTGATCGATCTGCCGGTGATGCAGGACGTTTCATTCGAGGCCGCCATGGGCATGCTTGCCAGCCTGATCGCTCCGGCGTCGTTCATTGATCAGGATTTGCTGTTTGTCGTGACCTGCGAAATGGTCCAGTTGTCCCTCGACTACGGCCTGTGCGCAGCCTCTGCGGCGGGGCTGGCGTGGTTCGGGGTGGTGCTTGCACAGCAGCAGGGCTGCTATCAGGAAGGGGGGCAGTACGCTCAGTTGGCCCACGAACTGGTCAAGCGTCGGAGGGATTCGGCAACCGAAAGTATGGTGCTAGTGGCACTGGATCAGGTCAGTGTCTGGACTCGACCCCTCAGCCAGTGCCTGGACTATGCACGGGCAGCGTTCGCCAGCAGTCGTACCGCTGGCAATTTGAGCATGAGTTGCTATGCCTGCAACCATATCGTCTCGGACCTGCTGGTCATGGGCGAATACCTGGAGCGGGTGCAAGAGGAAGTGGACAACGGCCTGGAGTTTTCCCGACGGGCACGTTTTCGCGATGTTGAAGCGGCGTTGCTGACCCAGGCGCGATTTGTGGCGTCACTGCGTATCGGCGCTGTCGGCGAGCCCGATGCCGCCGGTGCGCCAGGTCTGTCTCGGGAACCTTCAGGCCGTGACAGCGCCATGACGCCGGTCGCCTTCTGGTCGTGGTTGTTCGAGGGCATTTCCAACTACCTGTACCGGGATTACGCAGGCGCGACTCGGTGTCTGGCAAACGCCGAGGCACTGGCCTGGTCGACGCCCGCTCATGTGCATTTGCTGGAATTGCACTTTTTCAGCGCCCTCAACCTGGCTGCCGTGGCTAACCGCTCCGTGGATGTCGGCCCGGTTCTGTCGGCCATGGAGCCTCATCGGGACAAGCTCAACCACTGGGCGACCCTCAATCCGCAGGTGTTCAAGGATAAGGCGCTGCTGGTCGAAGCAGAGATCGCCCGCGTGGCCGGGGATGCACTCCGTGCGCTTGACCTGTACGAATTGTCGATTACCGCAGCCGCCAACGGGGGTTTTGTGCACGTACAGGCCTTGGCCCACGAGTTGGCAGCGGAATGTCATCACGCTCGAGGGCTGTTCAGCTCGGCGCGCAGCCATATGCGCAGCGCACGGGACTGTTATCAGCGCTGGGGCGCGCATGGCAAAGTGGCCCAACTGGAAACCCGGGCCGGATTTCTGCGTGAACAGGCTTCGCTGTCCCGTCCATCCATCACCATTTCCGGTGGTCGCGACACGCTGGATCTGGTATCGGTCATGAAGGCGTCCCAGGCACTGTCCGAGGAAATCCTTCTGGACCGGCTGATAGGTTCGCTGCTCACCAACACGATTCTTCACGCGGGCGCGCAGCAGGCGCTGTTGTTGCTGGTCAAGGATGATCAGCCCCGGATATCCGCCCGCGGGCGGGCGCAGGACAGCGGTATCGAGATTGATCTGACCGTGTTGACCCCCTCGGCGCTGCATTTGCCCTTGTCCTTGCTGTATACGGTCATGCGTACGCGGCAGTTGGTGGTGCTGGATGACGCGACCTCGGCCAGCGATTTCGTCGATGATCCTTACTTTCACCCGCGCCAGGTGCGATCGGTGTTATGTCTGCCGCTGGTCAAGCAGGGCCTGGTGATCGGGGTGCTTTATCTGGAAAACAACCTCGCGCCCGGGGTGTTTACCGCTAACCGCACGACGGTGCTGGAGCTGCTGGCGGGGCAGGCAGCGATCTCTCTGGAAACCGCACGGCTGTACGCCGAACTGGTTGAAGAAAACACTCGGCGCCGGGAGATTGAGGCCGCCTTGCGCACCAGCCAGGCTTCGTTGGCGCTGGGCCAGCGGATCGGGCATTCCGGGAGCTTCCGCTGGCACGCGGCCAAGGATGAGTCGGTCTGGTCCGACCAGTTGTTTGCGGTCTGGGGGCTGCCCGTGATGGCCACGCCGCCGTCCCTCCCGGAGCTTGAGCGGCGGATTCATCCCGAAGACCGGAGCGCTTTTTCCGCGATGCTGAGGCTTGCCGTGCGCAACGGCAGTGCTTTCCAGCATGAGTTTCGCCTGGTCCAGGAGGACGGCAGTGTTCGCTACCTGGAGTTGCTCGGCGAACCCGATGGCGGGGGCGTCTTCGTGGGGGTCGCGCGCGATATCACCGAGCGCCGCACCACCGAAACGGCGCTGCGCCACGCCCGCGCAGAACTGGCCACCGTCTCCCAGGCGACCATCATGGGTGAACTGGCGGCGTCCATCGCCCATGAAATCAATCAGCCCCTGGCGTCCATCATCACCAACGCCAGTGCCAGTGTGCGCTGGCTGACGCGTGAACAGCCGGTGGTTGCCGAGGCGCTGGCAGGGCTGGGGGATATCGTTCAGGACAGCCAACGTGCGGCGAACATTGTGCGGGCCTTGCAATCACTGGCCAGACAGACGCCAGCCAGCCGGCAGCCCTTGCAGATCAATGAGGTGATCCGCCGTGTGGTGCAACTGACCGCCAGCGAAATCGAGCACAAACACGTCCTGTTGGTCCGCCAAAGCAGCGGACCGCAGGTGAGCATTCAAGGCGATGCGGTGCAACTGCAACAGGTCATCCTCAACCTGATCATGAACGCGGTGGACGCCATGAGCGAGGTCAATGACCGCGAGCGGCGGTTATCGATCAGTTGCGATACGGTGGACAACGATTACGTGGTGGTCAGCGTTCAGGACAATGGCGCAGGCATTGATGAGGGCACTATCGGGCAGGTGTTTGATGCCTTTTACACGACCAAGGAAAAAGGCATGGGCATGGGGCTGGCGATCTGCAAATCCATTATCGAAGCCCATGATGGTGGCCTCTATGCGTTCGCCGGGCGCAGCAGCGGAACGGTGTTTGTGTTTACCCTGCCGGTGTAAAGACACTGCAGAGCGACTCACTATCAGGGGGGGCACCCTTATGCCCGGCACACATCTGAAATGTTCTGAAGCGGTGCTTGCATTCGGACCCTTGGCCTCAGGAGGCGGCGGCCTGCTTCAGAACGATTAATGTCCGAAAAAGGACTTTAAGGAATGACCACTCCAGACTCGAACCCTGACCAACCCCTTTGATCAGGAGAGTCTGTAATGAATGCAGTCAGTCAATCGCCCTTACGCCGGATCAAGTCGTCAGGCGCCGTTCAGTTACCGCTTCCGCAAACCCTGGCGCATCTCTCATCTGCCCTGGATGAGTTGATAAAGTCCTGGTCGCGCAATGAGTCTGCACCACTGCGTATCAGCCTGCCTGAATCCGGCGAACCCACGTCGTCGGGTCTTGATCCTCTGGCGTATCAGTTGATCTGCTCCTTGGTGCCAGCGCTTCGCAACAGACAAAGTCACCACGAGGACTCGGTGGATCGGGCGATGCTGGTGCTGTGTTCGCATCTTTCGACGCGCTTCGAACAGCCCGCGCAGCCCAAGCCGTTCGAGAAAGTGGCGCTGTCACCCTGGCAGGAGCGGCGGGCCAAGGAGATGATGGTCAGCCATATGGATCGCGGTCTGTCCATCGCCCAGATCGCCCGGGAGTGTTCTCTGTCGCGCAGTCATTTTTCTCGGGCGTTCAAGAAGAACACCGGGGTCTCACCCCGAGACTGGTTCCTGAAGGTGCGTCTGGACAAGGCCAAAAGCCTGTTGACCGGCACGCAACTGACCATCTCGCGCATCAGCCTGGATTGCGGCTTTGCCGACCAGTCCCATTTCACCCGCGTGTTTACCCGCATCACAGGCTCGACCCCGTTCAGCTGGCGCCGGGCGTTACCGGTCGCCAGCCAGCGGGCGGGGTGATTACTTGAGTAAGTCCAGCGGGTACTCGACCACCAGGTATAACCGGTCAATGTCGTCGCCCGCCTGAGCGCGGTTTGCTCGGTGGGAAACCTGTGAAACATCGAAGGAAAGGTGCTTGGCCGGACCTGATTGCACGACGTATTTCAGGTTGATATCGCGCTCCCAATGTCGGCCGCCTCGACCCTGAATCGGCACGTAGCGATCAGTGCTGTCATCGAACGGATCGTAAGCGCCGCCCTGAGGCGCTCGGGTGCCGTCGATCTGCCGACCTGTGACATAGCGGCTCATGAACGTGAGGCCGGGTACGCCGAGTGGGGTGAAATCCAGGTCATACCGTATCTGATACGACTGCTCATGCGCGCCATTGAAGTCGGCATATTTAATGGAGTTGGCCAGGTAAGTCGAGTCGCCCCCTACAAAGTCAAACGGTGTGTCGCCGTCGATCTTCTGGTAGGCGAGGGTCAGCGCCTGGACCCCCAGACGGTATTTGCCGGAAAAACTGTATGCCGTGTTATTGATCGGGCCTGACCTGGCGTTGCCGGTGTCCAGGGTGCGGTACAGGTTGCTGTCCAGCAGCACTGAGCTATCGGCGGACAGTGGATGAGCGAAGTGCAGGTTGCCGTAGTACTGACGCCACGTGTCCGAGAGCTGCGAGGCGTACAGCGATCCGCCCAGCGGGCCATCGTCGGACAGCTCCAGCCCGGCCAGGCTGATGCGGGCGTTGTGCGTCGTTGCGCCGTAACCCTGGAAATCACCGTGGGCGGTTGAGGCATCCTGATTCTTGAAGGCCGTGAAGTGTCCGGCCACCAGCCGTACCCCGGTGACTTCCTGGCTGTCGAGGAAAAATCCGCTGGCGTACTCAGGTTGCAGGCGCTTGTCGGCCGTATCGAAGACCGGCGTCTGGACTTCCATTTCGCCAAACTTCAGCGTGGTCCGTGAGTATTTGAGCTTCAGCGCCGCCCCTGCGCTGGAATACTCATCTTCGGCCCGGCCTTGGGTGTCCAGGGGCAATAACCCGGTGCCGGAACGCCCCCGACCGCTGTCCAGCTTCAAACCATAAAAGCCGTGGGCATCAATGCCCACGCCGACGTCACCTGACGTGAAGCCGGATTGAAGATTGGCAATGAAACCTTGTGCCCACTCCTGCTTGTAGTTTTTTTGCTCATGGCCGGTGCGGTAATCGTTTTGCAGGAAAAAGTTTCGCGATAACACCGTGAGGGTTGAATCCTCCAGGAAGCCCTGCGGCTCCTGAGCATCGACAGCCCAGACTTGTCCTGAAGCCAGCAGCGTCAGGGATGTCAGCAAGGTAAAACGATTGCGCATATCCATGCCCTTTTCAGTGAAGCGACTACGCTGAACCCGATATCGGGCAAGCCAGCGCCAATCTGGCAGGAAGGTGACGTCATGAATTGACGGGCTGTGCGCAAAGTTGCCTGAGCGGGCCAATGTCCGCAGTGCGACGGTTCCAGCCCGATGACGAAGTGCAACTTCCGGGGGCCGTCAGCCAATCAAAAGCACACCCGTACAAGGCAGCGCTGTATCGACCATGCTTACTTGAGGCGCAGATGAGCCTGGCTGGCTTTTCCTTTATCTTTGCCCTGGATTTCCTTCATGAATCGCAATGACCTGCGCCGCGTCGACCTCAATCTGCTGGTGATTTTCGAAGCGCTGATGTTTGATCGCAACCTGACCCGCGTCGCGGAAAAGCTGTTCATGGGCCAGCCGGCGGTGAGCGCAGCACTGGCGCGGCTTCGGGATCTGTTTGACGATCCATTGTTGATTCGCAACGGCCGAGGCATGGAGCCCACCGCACGGGCGCTGGACATCCTCAAAGAAATCCAGCCGGCGCTGGATACCATTTCCGGAGCGGTCAGCCGGGCCAAGGATTTCGACCCGTCCACCAGCACCGACGTGTTCCGCATCGGCCTGTCCGACGACGCTGAGTTCGGGCTGCTGCCACCGCTGTTGACACAGCTGCGCGAGGAGGCGCCGGGCATCATCGTGGTGGTGCGCCGCGCCAATTATCTGTTGTTGCCGTCTTTGCTGGCGTCCGGGGAAATCTCGGTGGGCGTCAGTTACACCACCGACCTGCCGGCCAACGCCAAGCGCAAGAAACTCCGGGATATCGGCTGCAAGGTGTTGCGTGGTGATTCCCGACCCGGTGCGTTGACCCTCGACGAATACTGCGCAAGGCCCCATGCCATGGTGTCGTTTTCCGGCGATCTGAGCGGCAACATCGACCTGGACCTGGCGAAGGTCGGGCGGGCGCGCAAGGTGGTGCTCGCTGTTCCTCAATTCAATGGACTGAGAGCGCTGTTGGCGAACACAGAGCTGATCGCCACTGTGCCTGATTACGCGGCCTGCGCGCTGGTGGAAGGCTGCGCCTTACGGGCTGACGATCCGCCGTTTCCCATCAACGAAGCCGAGTTGTCCATGGTCTGGAGCGGGGTGCATGACAACGATCCCGCCGAGCGCTGGCTGCGCGCGCGGATCAGTCAGTTCATGTCCCAGGCGCTGGACGTCGCCCCCTAGTTCGCATCGTCGTTCTGCTCGCCATTGCCGAACAGAACGACGAAGAAAGCACATCCATTCAATTCCTGCCTGAACCTCCCGGCGCACTATCAAACCCAGAGCTGGCCAGCTAGCTGTTACGGCCTGGCCTTTTTCTCCTTTGTCGGTGGTGCCATGAACAATCCGATTCTCGAACGCAACGCGCAGGACATCGGGCTGCTGTTTCTCCGGGTGAGCGCAGCCGTGTTTCTGATGGTCGTTCACGGGCTGCCCAAACTGCTGGATTTTCACGCGCAGTTGTCGCTCATCGAAGACCCTTTTCACCTGGGCGCAAGCCTGACGTTGAGTCTGGCGATCTTCGCTGAAGTGGTGTGCCCGATCTTTATCGCTGCCGGGCTGTTCGTGCGCCTGTCATGCCTGCCGATCATCGTCGTTTTGCTGGTGGCACTGGTGGTCGTCCATCCGCAATGGAGCCTGGAAGAAGGGCAGTTCGGCTGGTTGCTGTTGATCATCTTTACTGCCGTGTTTATTAGCGGGCCGGGACGACTGGCACTCAACGCACGTCTTAATGGAGCGGTTCGTTATGTCTGATGCACATTCTCTCGCAGTCGAAGCGGCTGCGGTCAGCCAGCCGACATTCAACGAAGTCGTCACGCTGGTCATCAAACACCGGATAAAGGCCGGGCGGGAAGCCGACTATGAATCCTGGCTGCGACGTATTGTATCGATTGCCGGCAGCTATCCGGGGCACCTGGGCGTGGATGTGATCCGCAGCCTGTCTGATGGCCTGCAGTTGTTTACCTGCGTGCTGCGCTTTCATTCCACTGACGCCATGCAGCGCTGGCTGGATTCCGAGGAGCGCCGCCGACTGGTTGAAGAGGCCGGGCCGATGCTCGCCGACGGCGATCAAACCGAGGTCAACCCCCACAACGAATTCTGGTTCACACCTGCCTCACAAACCTCTAATCCGCCACCGCCGCGCTGGAAACAAGCGTGCGTGACTTTTCTGGTGATCTGCCCGTTGACCTTGCTGATCCCGCTGTTGTGGCACCCGGTTTTCAGGTTGAGCCCGTTTCTTGCCCACTATGTCGTCAGCACCGCACTGGTCACCGTGACCATCGTTGTTCTGGTGGTTTATCTGCTGATGCCGGCGGCAACCCGTTTGTTTGCGCCGTGGCTCAACGCCCCACGCGCTGACCGCCCAGACAAATGACGTCATGAACGACGACACAGACCTGAAACGGCGGCGTTTCGTCGCCCAAGGCACGCTGCTCGGCGCTGCGGCCGCGCTATTCCCTCTTTGCCATTCGCTGGATATGCCAGCGCCTCACACTCTTCGCCCGAAGGAACCGTCATGAATGTCGAGCTGATTCTGTACAACGGACATTTCCATACTGTCGACCGTGAAAACCCGACGGCCAGCGCCGTAGCCATCAGCGGCGGCCGTTTTGTCGCGGTGGGCAGCGAGGCGCAAGTGATGGCGCTGCGCGGCAGCGGGACACAGGTCATCGACCTGCAAAAGCGCACAGTGATCCCTGGCCTCAACGACTCCCATTTGCACCTGATTCGCGGCGGCCTCAATTACAACCTGGAACTGCGCTGGGAAGGCGTGCCTTCGTTGGCCGATGCCTTGCGCATGCTCAAGGATCAGGCCGACCGCACACCGACCCCGCAATGGGTGCGCGTAGTGGGCGGCTGGAACGAGTTCCAGTTTGCGGAAAAACGCATGCCGACCCTGGAAGAACTCAATCAGGCGGCACCGGATACCCCGGTATTCGTGCTGCACCTGTACGATCGTGCGTTGCTCAACCGTGCCGCGCTGCGCGTCGCCGGCTACACCCGCAACACGCCAAACCCGCCAGGGGGTGAAATCGTACGTGATGCCAACGGCGATCCCACCGGCATGCTGGTGGCCAAGCCTAACGCGATGATCCTGTATTCGACCCTGGCCAAAGGTCCGAAGCTGCCGCTTGAGTATCAGGTCAACTCGACCCGTCAATTCATGCGTGAACTCAATCGCCTGGGTGTCACCAGCGCCATCGACGCCGGGGGTGGTTTCCAGAACTACCCGGACGACTACGCCGTCATCGAAGAGCTTGCCAAGGCACAACAGCTGACTGTGCGCATCGCCTACAACCTGTTCACCCAAAAGCCCAAAGAAGAACTGACGGATTTCAAGAACTGGACCAGCACCGTCAATCTGCATCAGGGCGACGACTTCCTGCGCCACAACGGCGCCGGGGAAATGCTGGCGTTTTCCGCCGCCGACTTTGAAGACTTCCTCGAACCACGGCCGGATTTACCCGCCGGTATGGAGCAAGACCTGGAGCCCGTGGTGCGGCATCTGGTGGAGCACCGTTGGCCGTTCCGCCTGCACGCCACGTATGACGAATCCATCACCCGCATGCTCGATGTGTTCGAGAAGGTTAACCGCGATATCCCGTTCAACGGCTTGCCGTGGTTCTTCGATCACTGCGAAACCATCTCGCCCCAAAATATCGAGCGCGTTCGGGCCTTGGGTGGCGGTATCGCGATTCAGGACCGCATGGCGTTCCAGGGTGAATACTTCGTCGAGCGTTACGGCGCCAAGGCTGCCCAGCACACGCCGCCGATCAAACGCATGCTGGCCGAGGGCGTGCCGGTAGGCGCTGGCACCGACGCGACCCGCGTCTCCAGCTACAACCCGTGGACGTCTTTGTACTGGATGGTCAGCGGCCGCACGGTCGGTGGTCTGGCGTTATACCCGGAAGGCTTGTCCCGTGATCTGGCGCTGGAACTCTTCACCCACGGCAGCGCCTGGTTTTCGTCCGAGCAGGGCAAGAAGGGCATGATCAAGGTCGGCCAGTTGGCCGATCTGGTGGCCTTGTCTGCGGACTACTTCAGCGTCGATGAGGAATCCATCAAGTGGATTGAGTCGGTGCTCACTGTAGTGGACGGCAAAGTGGTGTACGGCAGCGGCGATTTCGAAAAACTCGCGCCGCCCAGCGTTCCCGTGCTGCCGGACTGGTCGCCGGTGGTCAAAGTGCCCGGTCACTGGCGGCAACATTCACCGATGCAGGCTCAGGTGCACCAATGCGCCGGCCCTTGCACGGTCCACGCTCACAGTCACGAACGCGCGCGTATGTCGAGCGTTCCGGTCAGCGACTTCCAGGGGTTCTGGGGCGCGTTTGGCTGTTCGTGTTTCGCATTCTGATCGTGCCTGCGGGCACCTGAATAAGTCGCGGGCGAAACCGCCCGCGACAGCAGACATCCGTAAATCCAAAAGGAGTCAACCATGAGCACCCCCTACAAACGCCTTAATAAAGACGATGCAGTCGTTTTGCTGGTGGATCACCAGACCGGCCTGATTTCCCTGGTTCAGGATTTCCAACCCAACGAATTCAAGAACAACGTCCTGGCCCTGGCTGATGTGGCCAAGTTCTTCAAACTGCCGACCATCCTGACCACCAGCTTCGAAAGTGGCCCCAACGGTCCGTTGGTTCCTGAACTCAAGGAACTGTTCCCGGACGCGCCGTACATCCCGCGTCCTGGCCAGATCAACGCATGGGATAACGAAGATTTCGTCAAGGCTGTAAAAGCCACGGGTCGCAAGCAGCTGATTATCGCGGGCGTTGTAACAGACGTCTGCGTCACGTTCCCGACCTTGTCGGCACTGGCAGAAGGCTTCGAAGTGTTCGTCGTGACGGACGCTTCCGGTACCTTTAACGAAACCGTGCAACAGGCCGCCTGGGCACGCATGAGCGCCGCGGGTGCCCAGTTGGTCAACTGGTTCTCGGTGGCGTGCGAGCTGCAGATCGACTGGCGTAACGACATGGAAGGCCTGGCCAATTTGCTGTCGCCGCGCATCCCGAACTACCGCAACCTGATGAACAGCTACTCGGCTTTCACTGCCAAGTAATTGCCACACCAAACGGCGCCGCACCTTCGGGGGCGGCGCCGTTTTTTATTTCACGATAGTTCAAACGCAAATCTATTCTCCATCAGGTCGGCTTCATCCCGGAATGATTGCTCACCTCGTGGACCGGCTTCAGCCGGGAAGAGGCCAGGGCGTGCGCTGCATCTGCATCGCCTGAAATACCCTTTTCCGGCTAAAGCCGGTCCCTCGGCGAACGCCTACAGAACCCGGCCGCGAGCTGCCTGAGAAGACCGGCGAAGAGGCCCGTACGTCCTCCGAAGCACCCCACCTGAATTGATGCCTTCGCGGGCAGCCAACGGTCCTCTTGCCTTGCCTGTAGGAGCCCACGAGGAATGCGAGTCGGCGATCCAGACGGGTTGACTGTTCAATCAACCGCCGGTCCGACCCCGAAGCGGGATTGTCAGCGGATTCGAAGCCCATCCGGTCTAAACCAAATGCATAGCTATTCAGTCGGATGAGAAAGCCGTATTTTTCATCCAATTTCTCCGTTTCATTATCTATTTGAATAGCCCGGCAAGTTTGTTACTCAACGCTGACAGCACGATCTGTGGCTGAGCTTGCAATTCAGCGCAAAGTGTAGAGAATCCGCGCAACGAGCGTGATTAGCGCTGAAAAGCCTTCATTTCTCTTCCAGCCTGGCTGCGAAGACCGCACTGTTTCAGGAGTTCAAGAACATGGCAGCACTGCAACAGCGTACTGTTGAAGCAATGAAGACGTCTCAGGCCGGGCTGACATCCAAGTGGCTCTCCGGCCTGGAAGCCAGCGGTGCAACTCGCAATATCAAAGAAGACGATCTCAAGTTGCAGGCTGGCGACTTTTTGCGTCTGCTGATCTCGGTCGCCGAAAAAGGCAGCCATCAGTCATTGGGTGGCAGCGATTGGGACGAGATTCGTCATTTTCTGGAAAAACTGTCCCACAGCCGTGCACTCAGCGGCCAGGATTCCCAGCAGACCGCCAGCTTCATTTTCTCGTTTAAAGGTCCGTTGTTCGCGATGCTCCAAAGCGAGTACGAAGACAGCCCGACGCTGCTCGCCGAACAGGTGCTGGAGATCTCCGAGTTGCTTGATGCCTTGGGCATGCACACCATTCGTACCTTTCAGAAATCCCGGGAAGCGGTGATCAAGCGCCAGCAGGAAGAGCTGCTGGAACTGTCCACCCCCGTGGTGAAGTTGTGGGACGGCGTGCTGGCACTGCCCATGATCGGCACGCTGGATTCTCAGCGCACCCAGGTCGTCATGGAATCGCTGTTGCAACGCATCGTCGACACCGGCTCAGAGATCGCCATCATCGACATCACCGGTGTGCCAACCGTCGATACGCTGGTGGCCCAGCACTTGTTGAAAACCGTGACCGCCATTCGCCTGATGGGTGCCGATTGCATCATCAGCGGCGTGAGGCCGCAAATCGCCCAGACAATCGTGCACCTCGGGCTGGATCTTCAGGGTGTGGTCACCAAGGCCAATCTTGCCGATGCCCTGGCCTTGGCTTTGCGTCGTCTCGGTTTGACCGTCACCAAGGCGGTTTAGAGCCATGGAACGTATTCCGATTCTGCAGATGGGCGCGTACCTGCTCGTCACGATTCAAGTGGACATGTATGACCAGCTTGCGCTGAACCTGCAGGATGACCTCTCCGAGCTCATCAGCAAGACGTCGGCCCGGGGTGTGCTCATCGACATCTCGGCACTGGATATTGTCGATTCGTTCATCGGCCGCATGATCGGTACGATTTCCGGACTGTCGCGCATCATGGACGCCGAAACCGTGCTGGTGGGCATGCAGCCCGCCGTGGCGATTACGCTCGTCGAACTGGGCATGACCTTGCCGGGGGTGAGTACGGCGCTCAACGTGGAGCGCGGCATGAAATTGCTTCACGAGCGGGCGCCCGCACAATGACCGTGCGAAGCGAGGGTTCCCAGCCTGTGCTGATCGAACAGGATGTGGTGCAGGCGCGTCAGTTGGCGCGCAAGCTCGCTCAGGAGTGCGGCATGCGCTTGATCGACTTGACCAAGATGGTCACGGCGGTCAGTGAGCTGGCGCGCAACACCATGGTGTACGGCGGCGGTGGGCACATGGATTGGCAAATCCTCGACGACGATCTGCGCACGGGGCTGCGCATCACTTTTCGTGACGAAGGCCCAGGCATCCCGGACTTGAAACTGGCCATGACCGATGGCTGGACCTCCGGCAAAGGCATGGGGCTGGGCCTGACCGGCGCCAAGCGGCTGGTGGATGAGTTTGAACTGGACACCGCGCCAGGTGCAGGCACCCGGGTAACGATCACGCGATGGACATGAATCTGCGCAGCAGCCTCACGCAGGTTTTGTTGATTGAAGACAGCAGCCAGGTGGGTCATGCCCGGCGCACCGTCCTGCAGCTTGCCGATACGCTGGGCTTGTCTGAAGTGGATGGGGGACGCGCGGCGTTGGTGACCACGGAGCTGGCCAGCAATCTGCTCAAGCATGCAACACGGGGGGAGCTGCATTTGCGTACCTTCTCTTCCCCGGCGTTGTTCGGCATTGAAGTCGTTGCGGTGGACCGAGGCCCTGGTTTTGATGTCCATCACTGTCTGCAAGACGGCGTTTCCACGGGGGGGACCCAAGGCATCGGGTTGGGGGCCGTTTCCCGTCAGGCTGATGTGTTTGACGTGCATTCCGACGCGCGGGGCTCGGTGGTTCTGGCGCGGTTTTTTCCGCGAGAGCAGTCGATCAAGGATGTCCGGTTCGGTGTCAGCCAGCATTCGCTGCACGATGATCCGGCCTGTGGCGATGTCTGGTCGCTGGCAATCCGGGACGGCTGGATCAGTGCATTGGTCATCGACGGCCTGGGTCATGGTGCCGACGCCGAGCATGCTGCGCGGGAAGGTGAGAAGGCGTTCGCTCGGCAGCCGTTTACTTCGCCGGCCTTCACGCTGGAAGAAATGCACCGCGCCATGCGCGGCACACGAGGCGGCGCGGTCGCGGTTGCCCAATTCGACGGGGTAAACGATTCGTTGCGATTCGTCGGTATCGGCAATATTGGCGCTACCTTGATTGGCGCGGAAAAACCCCGGGGGCTGGCTTCCCACCCCGGCATCGTGGGCCTGCAATTTCGCAAAGCCCAGGCCTTCGATTTTCCCGAGGTCGGTGGCCAATTGCTAATCATGTACAGTGACGGTCTGCAATCGCGGTGGGATCTGCGCGAGTATCCGGGACTGGAGTACCGCCATCCGGCAGTCATCGCGGCTGTCTTGCACCGCGACTATTGCCGGGGGCGTGATGATATGACCGTTTTAGTGATTGTCCTGGAGAATCCCCATGCCTGAGTGGTCCGCCGCTGGCCAGAACGAACTGATCCTTGAGCTTGCCCGTGCGCAAGCCGAGGTCGACGCGCTGCGCGCTGAGCTTGACGAGACCAATCAAGGTGTTCTGGCGCTCTATGCCGAGCTCGACAATCAGGCGGATGAGTTGCGTCAGGCTTCGGATCTGAAAAGTCGTTTCCTGTCCTATATGAGCCATGAGTTCAGGACGCCTCTGGGTTCGATTCTGAGTATTTCCAGCCTGTTGACCGACGAAGTCGATGGGCCGCTGAGCATTGAGCAGCAGAAGCAGGTGGCGTTCGTCAGCAGTGCCGCGCGTGAACTCTCCGACATGGTGGATGACCTTCTGGATCTGGCCAAGATCGAGGCCGGACGCATCACCATCTCGCCCGCGTGGTTTGACATGTTCGATTTGTTCGCCGCCCTGCGTGGCATGTTTCGACCGATCGTCAATATGTCGTCGGTGGACCTTATTTTCGAAGAGCCCGTCGGCTTGCCGCGTCTGTTTACCGATGACAAGAAACTGGGTCAGATCCTGCGCAATTTCATTTCCAACTCCCTGAAGTTCACCCAACGCGGTGAAGTGCGCGTGTCGGCGAGGCTGGAAAACGCCCGGGAAGTGCGCTTTGCGGTCAGTGATACCGGCGTTGGCATACCCGCAGAGATGCTGAGTAAACTGTTCGAAGACTTCACCCAGATCGATTCGCCGCTGCAAAAGCGCTGGCGCGGCACGGGGCTTGGGTTGTCTCTGTGCAAGCGGTTTGCCGAGTTGCTGGGCGGGCGAGTGGGCGTGCAAAGCGAGCCTGGTGTCGGCTCGACTTTTTTCGTGATTATCCCGCTGGCGATTGCCGGGGAGCCTGGCGATGAAGCGTGAAATCCGCCTGCTGATCGTTGATGACAATGCAGCGACTCGCTATGCCTTGCGTCGACGTCTGGAACAGCACGACTTTGTTGTGATCGAGGCCGGCTCCGGCAATGAGGGCCTGGCGTTGATCGCCTCTGAAATCCCGGATGCGCTGATCCTCGACGTCAATCTGCCGGACATGAGCGGTTTCGATATCGTGCGCCTGCTGCGCTCGGAGCGTCGAACCGCTCTGTTGCCCGTGGTGCATGTTTCGGCGGCCTCGATCCAGACGGCGGATATCGTCAACGGTCTTGAAGCGGGCGCTGATGCTTATCTGGTGCATCCGGTGGACGCCGATGTCTTGTTGGCGACACTGCGCACGCTGCTGCGGGTGCGCGACACCGAGCATGCCCTGCGCGACAGCGAGGCGCGTTTCCGGGAGATTTTCGTCAATATTTCCGCCCCGATTGCGGTCATGGACGCCAGTCTCCATGTGCATGAGTGCAACCACGCTTTCGCGCGGCTGATTGAACAGAGCACCGCACGGCACACGATGCTGAATTCCCTAGTGGCGGGGCAGGACGAGATTATCCAGCAACTGCGTGCCGGGCTGCAGGCGGGCGAGCGCTGGAGAGGCACCCTGCTGATGTTGGTCAAAGGCGAGGTGCGTGAAACCGAATGGCAGATATCACCTTATCGAACGCCAGAGCTGAGCCTGGTATTCGTGGAGGACGTCACCGAGCATCGCCAGCGGGAACAGTCGCATCTGCGCCAGCTCGACAGCGTGAACACCCGGCTGGCCCATGAAGTGGCCGAGCGCGCCCGCACCGAAGCACAGTTGTTGCAGGCGCAGAAAATGGACGCCATCGGCAAGCTGACCGGTGGCATTGCCCACGACTTCAATAATCTGCTGACCGGTATCATCACCGGCATCGAGCTGATCAAGAAGCGGACCGACGAAAGTCGTCCCGATAAGGTCAAGCGCTACGCAGATGCGGCCCTGACGTCGGCAATGAGCGCAGCGGCCCTGACTCATCGGTTACTGGCGTTTGCCCGTCAGCAGCCGCTGGATGCCCGGCCCATTGATGTCAACGCACACATCCGCTCTCTTGAAGACCTGCTGCGTCGAACCATTGGCAAGCGCATCACGCTTACCCTGGACCTGTCCTCCAACTCAGCGGTGGCGTTGGTGGACTCCAGCCAGCTGGAAAGCGCGGTGCTCAACCTGGTCATCAATGCCCGGGATGCACTCCCCAGCGGCGGAAGCGTGCAGGTCACGACCTTCGCTGCCCACTCCAAGGGCGATCCCCGGGTTGCAGATGGCGCTTACATCGCCTTGTCGGTCAAGGATGATGGCGTCGGCATCGAGCACAGCGTTATCGACAAGGTATTCGATCCGTTCTTCACCACCAAACCCTTGGGGGAGGGCACAGGGCTTGGGCTGTCGACCATTTATGGGTTCGCCCGGCAGTCCGGTGGCGACGTGCTGATTCGCAGTGTTGCCGGTCACGGCACTGAAGTCACGCTCATGATTCCCGCCGCTGTCGATGTTCTCCCTGCGCCAGCAGAACCCAGCTTGCCGGTCCAGCCAGGTGCCGGGGAGCATATTCTCATTGTCGAGGACACGGCATCGGTGCGCATGTTCGTCAACGAACTGTTGGTGGACAACGGCTATCGCTGCACTCAGACCGGTGACGTCGCCACGGCCCTGTTCATTCTGGAGAATGATCCCTCGGTGGACCTGCTGCTCTCTGACGTGGGCTTGCCCCACATGAACGGCCGGGAGCTGGCTGATCGAGCGCGCGTCTGGCGAGATAATTTGCCGGTGGTGTTCATGACCGGCTATGCGGAAAACGCGATTAATCGCCAAAGCTTTCTGGGGGAGCGCATGGACATGGTCATCAAGCCGTTCAAGCTCAATGTGCTCCTGGAGAAGGTCCGCAAGATGCTCGAAGACTCCACGACCGTTCTCTGACCCGTGCCGCAGACGCGGCGCGGAGGGCAAATCCATGACTGAGCGGTCAGAACAGAAAATATGTAGTGCTCGAAAAAAATCACTACATAGGTGTTGACGCATCAACTTTCGCCTTGCATTATGCAGCTGTCTCCCTGATCGGGAGAGCAGTAAAGGGTGTTCTGACATGCACGACGAGCCGTCGTGGTGTTCCCGGATGTGTGCTGCCCACAAGGCAGATTGATGAGGCTGACCTGGCATGATCGCGTGACTGGATCCGAGATGCTGGCGAGACGTCTTCATGAGGCTTGTGGTTAACAGTGAAGTTAATAGCGTGTCACTGTTAGTTGTCGCCGCTGTTATCGCCTCCTGTATTAATCGTCTAGCGACTTCTCCTCTCGTTGTGGTGCGTATGCGCAGCAGTGTTTCATCAAGGCTACACGCATCTATTCATGGGCCGGATCTGCACGTTGTTTGATAATGAATGTCATGCAAATGCAGCGACACAATTCCACTGGCCGATTGATCATGTGTATTAGCTAACTAATTAAACCCGGTTGACGAGCGGTCAAGGAGCATTCAAATGAATTTGAACAAACAACCCACCATTGATGAACTGGCTCAACTGTTCGCCTCGCGCAAAGACAGCCTTGATAGCCATGTATTGTGGATCAGCAATGAGGGCGATGTTCATATCGAGCCGCTGAATTGCCAGGAAAACGAATTCGGTAAACGCCACCCTGAAATGCGGGCGCGTCTGAGAACTTACCGTCGTGGTCACGGCTATGTTGGCAAGAAAGCCGCCGCTGATAAAGTGTTCATGAACCGGGTTTTGCAAACCCTGAAAAACGAATGGATCGAGACGCAACACCAGTCTGAAGTGCGTATGGTCGATCGTCTCTACTGATCAATAACAAGTCACCCATAACGATTAATAAAAAGCGGTTTCGCTTCTGGCTCCCGGAGATTCTCCGGGAGCTTTTTTTATGGGTTTTTTTAATGCCTTCTTATGGCGCCGAAGTACGCTCGCAAGGGTTGATATTTATCAAACTCCTTGCTGCTGCCGCGCGCTAATCTACCGCTGCCCACTTACCCGGTATCCAGTGAATACCCCTGTAAGGATCGTCTCATGCATGCCATGGTTTTGAATCGCATCGGTACGCCGCTGCAATGGACGCAATTGCCGGACCGCGAGCCTGGGCCGGGGCAGATTCGTCTGAAGGTCACGGCCTGTGGGGTCTGTCGTACAGACCTGCACGTTGTGGAGGGTGAGTTGCCTGACCCACATCTGCCCATCATTCCGGGCCATGAGATCGTGGGCAGGGTAGACGCCATGGGCGCGGGCGTCAGCGGCCTGTCGCTCGGCGAGCGAGTGGGCGTGCCTTGGCTGGGGCATACGTGCGGGGCCTGCGCCTATTGCGCCATGGAGCGGGAAAACCTCTGCGATCAACCTTTGTTTACGGGCTATACGCTGGATGGCGGATTTGCCACCTCGGTTATTGCTCACGCAGATTTTGTTTTCCCGTTGGGCGAGGCGCAAAGCGATGAATCCCTTGCGCCATTGCTGTGTGCCGGGCTCATCGGCTGGCGGGCGTTGCGAATCGGCGGGCCAGGGCAGCGCGTCGGGCTGTATGGCTTTGGCGCTGCGGCTCATATTCTGACGCAGATTGCCCAATGGCAGGGACGTTCGGTCTATGCCTTCACGCGCGTTGCGGATCTGGCGACCCAGAGCTTTGCCCGGCAACTGGGGGTTGAGTGGGCAGGGGACTGTAATCAACTGCCGCCCTGTCCACTGGATGTGGCGATTATCTTTGCGCCCGTGGGAGATCTTGTACCGCTGGCCCTTAAAGCGGTTCGCAAAGGCGGGCGCGTGGTCTGCGCGGGCATTCACATGAGTGACATTCCCGGCTTCCCGTACTCGCTCCTCTGGCAGGAGCGCGAACTGGTGTCGGTTGCCAATCTGACACGCAGCGATGGCCTGGAGTTTTTCCGGCAAGTACCCAGAATGGGCATCATCACCCACACCCATCGCTACCCGTTGACGCAAGCCAATGAAGCCCTTGCGGATCTTCGTGCCGGGCGTTTCGACGGCGCAGCGGTGCTCGTCCCCTGATGGTTTATAGCTGCTGACACGATGTTTGACTTTGATCAAACGTGTCTGCCCCCAGGCGTTGAAAGTACAGCAAGGGAAAGATCCAGGCGCGTGGTTCGCCCGCCCGTCAATCCCTTTCATTTACCTTCTCAGGAGGCAACAGATCATGGCCAATTCGGTAAATAAAGTGCCAGACCCGGATGATGAAAAAAAGCAAGACCGCGACGTGTCCATCGAGGCGGGTAGTTGGCATCCCATTGACCAGCTGCGTCGTCAGTTTGATCATTTATTCCGGGAATTAAACAATCTGCCTTCCATGCTTTCCCGTCGCGGAAAGTTTGAGGTCGATCCTTTCTGGTCAGGCGATTTTTCCGGTGTGCAGTCGCCAGCCGTTGATATCCGCGAAACCGAAAAAAACTAAGAAATCACCGCCGAAGTGCCAGGCGTTGACGAAAAGAACCTGACCGTCAAGATCATTAATGGCAACTTGCAGATCAAAGGCGAAAAGCATGAGGAGAAGGAGGACACGTCAGCCAGTTATCACCTGACTGAACGTCGTTACGGCTATTTCGAAAGAACCTTCAGCCTGCCTAAAGGGGTCGACGCCGACAACATCCAGGCTCGCTTCAACAAAGGCGTACTGTCGGTTACGTTGCCCAAGACGCCCGAGGCCGTGAAACCGGAGAAGAACGTCGATATTGCCACTGATTGAGTACGGGGCGGTGGGCAACAGGGTTGAACCCGGCAGTGGATTCAATGGTACTGCCGGGTTTTTTAACGGTGTTCATGATCCACACGGTCAGGCTCAGTCTTTCCGGTCCCAGTACTTTTGCATCTCGATAAACAGGAACGACGCGGTCCAGGTGATCAATACCAGGCCGGTCAAAGCCTCAAGTCCGGTGAGGTATTTCAGGTGGCCGGAGGGTGATATATCACCGAAACCGATAGTGGTGTACGTGGTGAACGAGAAGTACACCGAGTCCATGAAACTGCCATCGAAACTGCCTTCCAGACGCCCCAGTTCACCGTGGTTGTTCATCAGGTAATAAGCCAGGGCAAATATCCACACTTCGACGGCATGGGCAACCAGTGCCCCCAGCACGCCAACCACCACCCGGAAACGGTGCCACAGGTGGAGTTTTGGCATCAGGATGTTCAATCGCAACAGGCATTCATAGTGAATGATGACCACGGTCGTGACGATCAGCATGTTGATCAGTGTGACAAAAAGCATTGGAAAATCCTGAGGCTGGCAAGCAATGGGGAGACAGGCGCTATAACGCGCTGATGAATATCAGCACTTGTGCCGATTTCCAACGAATTTGTTACGTGGATACCTGTGGTTGAAGAACAAACGGTGTCCGGGCGTAATCCGGTCATCGCTGATTTATATCAAATCGCATCTGAACAGGGGCCGCACCATGGGGTCGTCGCGCACGGTGCAGCAGGAGACTCACGATGCCGCAGATCCAGCGCATATTATTGATCGCATCCTCACAGATGAACAGAACGCCTGCTTTTGAATGTGCCGTGGCGATGGCTGCTAAAAATCGCGCCGTGTTGCACATCGTGACGTTCGATTATCTGGCGGCTGTCGAGATTGTCGGGCTGTTCAGTCAAAAGAGCATGGCGAAGCTGTGCGAAGCCTATCTGCAAACCCATCAGCAATGGCTGGAGCAGGAAGCCGAGCATGAGCGCCACAAGGGCTTGCACGTGCAAACCAGGCTTGTCTGGACGGGGCATGTTGTCGCGGAAATCAACCACTACGCAAACGTGATCAACGCCGACCTGATCATCAAGGACATCCATCATGAGCCGACCATCAAAAGGGTGTTCGCCACGCCTCTGGATTGGCGAATTTTGCGTGATTGTCGCGTACCGGTGTATCTGGTCTCAAGCGCTGGCAAGCCCATGCCGGAAAAGATTCTGGCGCTGGTCAATCTCTATCGGACCCGTGACGAGGATTTGCAATTGAATGACAGCATCATGCACATGGCGTCGCGCCTGGCAGCGCAGTGCCAGGCGCGTCTTCAGGTTTTGTACGTGTACGACTGGACGAGAATCTATGCGTCCAAGCTCACGATGCTGGGTTTGATGCCGATCGAAACCGGATTTGTCGAGGCGCTGGGCGATGCTCATCAGGAAGCCTTTACCTTTCTGAACGACCGCTATGGGATTGCCCTGAACGACCGTCATTTCCTGTCGGGCGATCCCGCCTGCGTGATCGGCGATTTTGCCGCCGATAACGATATTGACGTTCTGGTCATGGGGACCCTCCAGCGCCGCAAGTTGAGCGCCGTGTTGGGTGATACCGCAGAAAAGCTGCTCGGTCATGCGCCGTGCAGTGTGTTGATGATCGACAGCGCTGTCAGGCATATAAAGAGCCGTCCGGCTATGACTGACGATGCCGATTGCAACCCGCTACCAGACCACGCAGCGCATCCAGATTAAGTATTTCCACGGCGCGACCTGAGATCCGCACGATGTTCATTTCCCGCAGCCGGGCGATAGCGCGACAAATGGTCTCCAGGCGCAGCCCCAAATAGGACCCGATGTCCTCACGGCTCATGCGCAGAACGAAGGCGTGTGGCGAATAACCCCGGCTGAGCATCCGGTGGGAAAGATTCAACAGGAAAGCCGCGAAACGTTCATCCGCATTCAGGTTACCCATCAGCAACAGCATTTCGTGATCCCTGACGATTTCGCGACTGAGCAGTTTGTTGAAGTTGCTTTGCAGTGAGGGCAGTTCATGGCTTAAACGTTCCAGCTGGGGAAAGTGAATGGGGCAAACTTCACTGTCTTCAAGTGCGAGTGCATTGCAGGCATGTCTGTTTTCACTGATGGCGTCTATGCCGAGTATTTCCCCGGCCATTTGAAATCCTGTGATTTGCTCGCGGCCATCTTCGGAGGTGATGGTGGTCTTGAAAAATCCGTAACGAATCGCATACAGCGAGCGCAGTGGTTCGCCCGCGTGGTAGAGGGGGGCACCTTTCCTGATCTTGACTCGTTGGGTGACGATAGAGGCCAGACGTTCGACGTCTTCGTTGCTCAACCCAATGGATAGGCACAGGTCGCGGACGCCGCAGTTTGTGCACAGAGTTTTGATCGCCTGAATCGGTATTGGTGATGTCAAAATGCCCATATCGAATCCTCCCTGTGGTTATGCTCACGACCAGTAAGACTAGTTGCGAACCGATGACCCTGAGAAGCAATAGCCAAGTGTTAGATGAACGGGTTTTTTTATGAACTTCATAGGGGAATTGGGTGTGGGGTGAATATTATTTAATTCGTTTGGGTGGGTAACTAAGCGGTTTTTACTTCCATTCAGGTGTTTTTTTCTTGGAATGCAGGTCTTTTTTGTCACTCCGTTAATTTAAAGTATTTCCCGGCGATACACCCTGATCGAGCCTTTGATTTAGATCAAGCGTGCGGTGGCGGTGCGTTGGACACTGCTCTTATAGGCGCTGCCTCATCCTCATCCATGACTCGGCGGCGATCCTCCACAGGAGATATCCGATGTCCGATAAAGAGCGGTTGTTACTGGTGGCCTCGCCGTTGATGCACCGCACACCTGCCTTTGAACGGGCGGCCGCGCTGGCCCACGTCAAAGGCGCGTCGTTACATATTGTCGCGTTCGATTATGTCGAGGGTCTGGCCACGGCGACCATGGTCGATCAGCAAGCGCTGCAGGAAATGCGCGAAGGTTACCTGAGTCGTCATCGACAGTGGCTGGAGGACCAGGCTGAACACATGCGCACCTACGGGGCCAAAACCAACGTGGATGTGACGATCACCGCCGAGGTCTTGTGGGTGCAGCGTCCCCTTGAGGAAATCCTGAACTACGTCCAGGAAATGAACCCATCACTGGTGATCAAGGATCTTGAACATGAATCCCTGTTGACCCGGGCACTGTTTACGACGTTGGATCTGCACCTGCTTCGCGACTGTCCAGCGCCCCTGCACCTGGTGACCAAGCTTCAGCATGGCGTGCCGCGCAAAATCCTCGTGGCGGTGGATGCCTTCCGTACCGACGAGCAAATTGAAGCGCTCAATGACGAGATCATTCAAATTGCCCGAAAACTGGCGCTACAGTGTGACGCGGAGCTGCACCTGCTGTATGCCTACGACTTGTCCCATATTTACTCAGGGCCGGATGGCGGCGGGTTTTCGACGGTCATCGGGCTGGATTCCTATGAAGCACAAGGTAAGGCATTTTCCCGGCTCGCCGACGATTTTGGTGTGCCCGCCGAGTCACGTCACTTCATCATGGGGGCACCCGCCAAGGTGATTGAAGCCTTCGCCAAGGCTCACGATATCGATGTGATCGTCATGGGGACCGTCAGTCGTCGAGGCAGTCGTCGCCTGTTGGGCAGCACTACCGAGCAGGTGGCCTATCACATGCCGAGCAGCCTGCTGGCGGTGCGTGGTTCTTCCGTGTGATACCGGGTCTGGCGCGACGCTCCCGTGAGGAAAGTCGCGTCTTGATCGGCATCGGCGCTGCTAAAGGCGTAGCGTATAGACAACCTGCGTCATGTCCAAAGGGTCGGCATGGGTTTCAAACCCCAGATCCCGGGCAAGGCGGTGCATATCGGTATTGTTGGCGGAGTCGACCGATATCATCTTTTCAAAGCCATTATTGCGTGCCGCTGCGATCAAGTGATCCATGAGCAGTCGGCCCAGCCCGCGACCTTGCCACTCATCTGCCACCACTACGGCACATTCACAGGTTTTGTCGCCCTCTGCGGCTGCATAACGGCTGACACCAATTTCTATCAATTCGCCGCCTTCCATATAGAGCGCTACATAAGCCATGCGCTTTTGATAATCGACATCCATCAGTTGATCGAGCAGCGCCTCACCCGGTTCGTTCAGGGTGCAGAGAAACCGGAAATGCCGTGTCTGCGGCGAGAGCCGTTTGATGAACTGAAACTCCCGCTCCCTATCATTGGCCTGTAAGGGCCTGATCTGAACCTTGGTGTTATCGGTCAGCGTGTCGGTCCATTGAGTGAGGTCCGGGGCAGCCGTTTGAACGTGGGAATTCTTTGTCATTGGATTCTCCCTGATGAGCATCGCAGTGGTGAGATCACAACAAGTTTTACGCCGGGTCCCGGAGCGACTTCTGATCCAGATCAATACTGTGCCCGGCGTCCGTCGGTGCCGGTGTCGGTGCGGCACAGTGCGAGGATGCGTGCCTGATGGCCCATCAAGACGGGTCGATGTATTCAGGTGCCTGAATAAAGTTAACTTAAGGTTGTACAAATAATGATTTTTCGTATAAGTTTTAACCTTCAGAGTCAGCAGCAGGGTGTTGCAGTGGTCCCTTGGCCTTGCACCCGGCTGCTGACTCTTTTTTTTGCGACAGTGAGGCGGGCAATGACACGACGCTGGCTGTGGATATTGTTATTGGCGAGCACCACAACCCTGGCGGCGGGTTGGCGGGAAGCGGTGCCGAATGCCCAGATCGTCGGCAGCGGCGATTTTCGTCTGTATGGTTTTCGCATCTACACCGCCCGGATGTGGAGCACGAACAGGCCTTTGCAAGCCGACAAACCGTTCGCGCTTGAACTGACCTATCACCGATCCATCTCCCGCGAGGATCTGGTCGACGCCAGTATCGACGAGATCAAGCGCACCTCCGGCGCACAGGTCACTGACGCGCAGTTGACGACATGGCGTGCGCAGATGGAGCGCTCGTTTGTCGACGTCAAAGAGGGCACAAAAATAGTCGGCGTAAGTTTGCCAGGACGCGAAGCACGTTTTTATGTGGGCAATAAGCTGCACCATGTGATCGCTGATCCTGTATTTGCCAAGGCATTCTTTGATATCTGGCTGGCCCCCGATACCCGTAATTCCGACCTGCGTAATAAGTTGCTGGGTGCGGCCGGGCCGTGAGCAGCACATCCGATAACGGCTGAGCAGCACATCCGATAAATAGAAGGAATACGGCATGTTGAAAACAATCGCGTTGCTCCTGTGCATAGGGCTGGCTGGTTGCAGCAGCGAGCAGGTCAGCCAATACAGCCAGGAAACGCCCAAGCTTGACCTGCGCGACTATTTCACCGGCCAGGTTTTAGCGTCAGGGATATTCCAGAAGCGCTCGGGGGAAGTCGCCAAGCGCTTTCATGTGGTGATCAATGGCCACAGCGATGGCGAAAAGCTGATTCTGGATGAGGCCTTCACTTACAGCGACGGCACCCGGCAAACCCGCGTGTGGACGCTGGTGCCCACCGGGCAGGGTCAGTGGAAAGGTACCGCGAGTGATGTGGTAGGGGAGGCATTTGGTGAGGTCTCCGGCAATGCATTCCACTGGAATTACGTGCTGAATCTGCCGGTGGACGGCACCACGTATGAAGTGCGCTTTGATGACTGGATGTACATGCTGGATGACAAGACCCTGGCCAATCGCTCGTACATGAGCAAGCTGGGAGTAGAGTTGGGACAGGTGACGCTGTTCTTTCGCAAGCAATAGGCGCTAATGCGCCCATCTTCCAGATGATGGGCTGACAGTGGAAACATTTTCCACGCGATGCATCCAACCCCTCGGTACTATTGTCGGCCCGCGCCATGCGCCGGGCCACTATCACGCCGTATGTTCAACCGGGGACGTAGCATGACCGAGCCTGATTCACCTTCTCTCAACGGTTTCTTCATGGTCGCCTGCGCCTTGCTGATTACTATGATCGGGACCACGTTACCCACGCCGCTTTATGTGTATTACCAGCAGCAGATGGGCTTCGGTGAAACCTGGGTCACGTTGATTTTCGCCATTTACGCTTTGGGGGTCATTGTCGCCTTGCTGGCGGTGGGCAGTTGGTCGGACCAGATCGGGCGGCGCCCTATGCTGTTTGCCGGCCTGGTGATGGGCGCGATCAGCGCGGTGATTTTCCTGCTGTGCGATTCCATTGGCGGTCTGCTGCTGGGGCGGCTTTTTTCCGGTTTCTCTGCCGGGATCATGACGGGCACCGCCACGGTGGCGATTATCGAATTGGCCCCCAAAACCTGGAGCAAGCGCGCTACGTTAATTGCCACCGCCGCCAACATGTTCGGCTTGGGCCTGGGGCCTTTGCTGGCAGGGTTGACGTCTCAGTACTTGCCGCAGCCCTTGCATCTGGTGTTCTGGTTGCACCTGGCGTGTCTGGCGGTGGCGCTGCTGGGCGTCATGCTGACCCCGGAGACTGTCGAGCGTGCAGCAGTACCGCGCCTGCGGGTCATGCGGCCGTCGATTCCATCCGGCGTGCGCGCCCTGTTCATCCCGGCGGCAATTGCCGGCATGGCGGGATTCAGCGTCGCCGGGCTGTTCACCAGCATGGTGCCGTCCATCATGCGCCAAGTGATGGGGCAATCCGACGGGGTGGTGATCGGGGCCGTGGTGGGCTCTTTTTTCGCCGCCTCGGTGCTGGGTCAGGCGGCCTTGCAATGGCTGCCCGCGCGGGCGCACATGACCATGGGGTGCGCGGGGTTGATCCTGGGCATGGTGATGTTGGGTCTGAGCATTGCGACGCAGCAGCCAGGCCTGCTGATGCTGGCCGGTGCCCTGGCGGGGATAGGACAAGGCATGGTGTTCCGCGCCGGTATGGCGGCGGTGACTGCCGCCAGCCCTGCGCACCACAAGGCAGCGGTGAGCTCTGCACTGTTCGTGGTGTTTTATTTTTCTATGTCGCTGCCGGTCATTGCCGTGGGGATCAGCGTACCGGTGTTCGGTCTGCGGCATGTGGGGGAGTTGTTCAGCGCCATCGTCGCAGTCGTTGCGGTGCTGGCGATGTTGAGTATGAAACGGGCCCAGGCGGTGTCTACCACCTGAGCCGGTCGTCGGGGCTTTTGGTTATCACAGACGCTTGATCAATGCCTGAGCAGTCGCTTCTGAAGAAGACGGATTCTGTCCAGTGATCAGCAGGCCGTCTTCAACCACATAGCTGGCCCAGTCCGCAGCCTTGGAATAGTCGCCGCCGTTGGCCTTCAGCATGTCTTCAACCAGAAACGGTACGACATCGGTCAAGCCGACCGCTTCTTCTTCGGTGTTGGTAAAGCCAGTGACCTGTTTGCCTTTGACCAGGGGTTGGCCATCGGCACCCTTGACGTGACGCAATACGCCGGGAGCGTGGCAAACCGCAGCCACCGGCTTGCCGGCGGCCTGGAAAGCTTCGATCAGGGCAATGGAGTGCTGATCTTCGGCCAGGTCCCACAGTGGACCATGGCCACCGGGATAGAACACGGCATCAAAATCACTGGCGCTGACGTCTTGCAGCAACAGGGTATTGGCCAGTGCAGCCTGAGCGTCGGGGTCGTTGCGAAAGCGTTCGGTGGCTTCGGTTTGTGCGTCCGGCTCGTCGCTTTTCGGGTCCAGAGGCGGTTGGCCGCCTTTGGGTGAGGCCAGTGTCAGCTGTGCGCCGGCATCCTTGAAGGTGAAGTAGGGGGCTGCGAATTCCTCCAGCCAGAAACCGGTTTTCTTGCCGGTATCGCCCAACTTATCGTGAGAAGTGAGGACCATCAGGATTTTCATGTGCAGGCATCTCTTCGTGGGGGGCGCAACGTGCATTGCGCGCCGGTGGTAAACAGTCAACACGTATTCTGAAAGCGCCCGGGCGCAGACGTTCAACCGCTATTAGCTGCCTTCAACGACGGGTCATTGACTCTGGCCGCGTTCCCACGTTTGATCGTTACCGATGGCATTAAGCGCTTTTCGCGGCGGCCGGTACTTGGAAATCCGGGAAAGTTCCCGGCTGCGCGCTTTTGTCGCAAGGCAGGCTACAGCCCTTGGCAGTCGTTGCTTTACGCGGATTCAACGGGCTGAATGCTTGCCAGGCTTGCCTTCGGTCAATGTTGAGTCTGTAGCAGCGGTGTTACATTTCGCGGCCATGAAAGTCCCCCAAATCCATCGATATCCTTGTGTCAGGACCCGTTGCTGCGCGGTCCCTGGCGACGGGCGCGCATGGCATTGCCGAAAAGGGCGCTGCGCTTGATCAGGCGCGGACCTTCAAGGCGCATCCCGCACAGCATCGGCGCCTGGTTGGGCATGTTCGCCATGCTGATGATATTCATCGGCCCGCTGATTTCCCAGGGCGCGAGCATGGCTCGTGGTATGGGCGCGCCGATGACGATGGCCCCTGGCATGGCCTGCGACGACATGCCGGAGATGGCGCAGCCTTCCAAAACGCCCTCATCCGGCGGCCATCATGAGCTGATCATCTGGGAAAAGTGCGGATATTGCTCGCTGCTGTTCCAGCATCCGCCGCTGACTGAATCCAACCTGGCTTTCGCCCCGCTGGGCATCGCGCCCACGACATTTCTGGCGAGCTTCTTCACCCCGGTGCAAGTCACCGCGCCTGTGTTTCCAGGCGCCCGGAGCCGTGCGCCGCCGTTCCTGTCCTGCTGATCGTCGCTGTTATCCGCTGCTGAACAACCAGAAATCGACCTCGGGCCGGCGCATGTCCGTTCGTGTTGAGTTTGAGGTTGTGTTGGCGGCCATCACCTGACTTTTCATCGGATATATGTATGTACTCGACACAGAACGAGATCGTCTTTCAACTGGATGTGCCGCGTCTGCGCTGGCGTCACGCTTTTGGCATGTTTCTGGGCCTGGCATTGCCGGGATTTGCCCTTGCTGCCCCCATTGACAGTGAACCGGCGCCGGAAGCGCTGGGCTTGTCGCCTGTGGTGATCACGGCCGTGCAACAGAGCTCCCCGCTGACCATTGTCACCAACCCCAAAGAAGCCCGTCAGCCGGTGCCCGCCAGCGATGGCACTGATTACCTGAAGACGATCCCCGGCTTTTCGGCCATTCGCAGCGGCGGCTCCAACAGCGACCCGGTGCTGCGTGGCATGTTCGGCTCACGCTTGAACCTGCGTACCAATGGCGGCCTGATGCTGGGGGCGTGCCCGTCGCGCATGGATGCTCCCAGCTCCTACATCGCCCCGGAGACGTTCGACAAACTCACGGTGATCAAAGGGCCGCAAAGCGTGCAGTGGGGGCCGGGAGCTTCGGCGGGGACAGTGCTGTTCGAGCGCGGTCCCGAGCATTTCGGTGAACTGGGCAGCCGTCTTGATGGCAGTGTGCTGGTGGGCTCCAACGGCCGATTCGACAAGGTCCTCGACGGTGCAGTGGGCGGGCCGCAAGGTTACCTGCGCATGGTGGGCAATCAGTCCCGGGCCGATGACTACGAGGATGGCGGCGGCGCCACCGTGCCGTCGCGATGGGACAAGTGGAACACCGACATTGCCCTGGGCTGGACGCCGGATGCCGATACGCTGCTTGAATTCACCGCAGGCAAGGGCAATGGCGAGGCGCGCTTGGGTGGCCGGGGCATGGACAGCTCGCAACTGGCGCGGGAAAGCCTTGGGCTGCGCTTTGAAAAGCGCAACATGGGCGGCGTGCTGGACAAGCTCGAGGCGCAGGTTTACTACAACTATGCCGACCACATCATGGACAATTTTCGGCTGCGCACACCCGATCCCAGCAGCATGATGAGCATGCCCATGGCCTCCCAGGTGGATCGCCGCACGGTCGGTACTCGTCTGGCCACCACCTGGAAATGGGCCGATGTGGAGCTGGTGACCGGGGTCGATGCCATGCGCAGCGAACACCGCAAACGCAATTCCACCTACAACATGATGTCCGGCTTCTACACCGACGCCGATGAGTTCGCCTGGAACACCGATGCGGTGGAGCATGATTACGGAGGCTTTGCCGAGATGACCTGGTTTGCCGCCGAGCGCACCCGCGTCGTCAGCGGTGCACGTCTGGATCGCGCTTCGGCCAAGGATTACCGTCAGACCATCACCCGTATGTCCATGAGCACAGCCAACCCCACTGCCGGTGACACCAGAGCCGAGACGCTGCCCAGCGGTTTTGCCCGCTATGAGTACGACCTGGCGGATTCGCCCACCACCCTGTATGCGGGCATCGGCCATGTGCAGCGCTTTCCGGATTATTGGGAACTGTTTTCCCCCAACAGCGGGCCGACTGGCACCCGCAACGCCTTCGAAGGCCTCAAGCCCGAGAAAACCACTCAACTGGACTTCGGCGTGCAGTACAACGGTGACGATCTGCAGGCGTGGGCTTCCGGCTATGTGGGCCAGGTGCGGGACTTCATTGTGTTCGACTACAGCACCAACATGATGGGCTCCACCACGTCCCAGGCGTCCAACGTGGATGCACGGATCATGGGCGGTGAATTGGGCGTTGCCTATCGCCTGGATGATCACTGGAAAACCGACGCGACATTGGCTTATGCCTGGGGCAAGAACAGCTCGGACGGTCAGGCGCTGCCGCAGATGCCGCCACTGGAGGGCAAACTCGGTCTGACCTACGAACGTGACCTTTGGAGCGCGGGTGCATTGTGGCGCTTGGTGACGCAGCAAAATCGTGTGGCCGAAGGGCAGGGCAATGTGGTCGGCCAGGACTTTGGCAAAAGTGCCGGATTTGGCGTGTTGTCGCTTAATGGTAGCTACAGGCTGAGCAAAAAGCTGAAGGTCAGTGCCGGCGTGGACAACGTGCTGGACAAGAACTACACCGAGCACCTGAATCTTGCCGGGGACGCCGGTTTTGGTTTCGCCGCTGACCGGGCACTCAATGAGCCGGGGCGTACCTTGTGGACCAAGGTGGACTTCAGTTTCTAGGCAACAATCCCTGATGTTTCGGCATCTTCACTGACCGGCGACATGGGGCATGCGGGGCATCAGGTATGTAATGCGCTGTCTAGCGTTGATAATGCCCCCATGCCACCTCGCCCAACCACCACGGAATTCACCGCGTATGTTCGAAATCAAACCCATGGATCCACACCTCTACCGAACTCAGACACGGCGCAGCACGTTGATCATTGCCGTGGTGTTTGCCGTGTCGGCTCTGGTGCTTTCCAGCCTCGCGGTGCAGCTGTTCGGAGTGCCCGGTGGCGATAATTTCAGACTCAACCTGGCCGGGGTCATCGTCGCGTTGCTGCTGATGATCGCCCTGGTGCGTTTCATTTTCTGGTCTCAACCCTGGATGGCGCCCGCAGTCTATAGCTGGCAGCTCAAGCGCAGCCTGATGAGCATCACCAACGTCATGCACCACATCAATCACGGCGTAGCGGCCAATGATCCGTCGGCCATGAAACTCCTGCGTTTCTACCATCTGGCCCTCGCACAGATGCATCTGCTGGACGGCAACACCGGCGCCCACAGTGAATTGCTCAGAGACAGCGAACAACACAAGGACCGCATGACAGCCCTGGCGATGGACACCGAGCAAAATCGCCTGGACCCGGCGTGGCTTGAAGCGGTCAAGCGATATCACTGAGGCTGCAATCGGCGGGCAGGCTTTTACGCAGGGCTGGGCCGATCAGGCCGTCAAGCCATCGAATAGCACCTGGAGCCGGGCACTTTTTTCTCGGAGGCGTGCTGTGCTCTTTTTCTCGGCTATACCTAATCGGTGATTTGAGGCTTTCGCCAACCCACGCCCACTCAAGGAGCGAGTCTATGATACGTGCACTTAAAATGAGTTCGTTGTGGCTGCTGGTCCTGTCAGCTGCGGGATGCTCCAGTTCGTTGATCAGCCCGGATGAATATTCCGGGTTTTTGAAGGATTACAGCCAGCTCAAGCAGGAAAAATCACCCTCCGGCGCTGATGTCATGCGCTGGGTCGACCCTAAGCTGAATCTTGGCAAGTACACCAGTGTGTACATCGAGCCCAGCCAGTTTTATCCGAAGCCTCAGGGCACGGACAAAATCCCTCAAAGCACTCTGCAAGGCATCACCGTCTATTACGATCAGGCGCTGAAACGTGAAATAAGCAAGTCCTTGCCGATTGCCGCCTCCCCAGGTCCCGGCACACTCATCGTTCGGCCGGCTATCACTGCGGTCACTCGCAAGACCGAGGGCCTCAAACCCTATGAGGTGATCCCGGTGGCACTGGTTGCCGCTGCGGTCAGTACGGCATCAGGGATTCGCGATCAGGAAACGACCATTGCCACCGAGGCAGCGTTTATCGACGCCGACAACCATAAAGTGATCGCGCAAGTGGTGCGCAAAGGATCGGGTCAGCCGCTGGAGAGCGCATCGCAGGTCATGCAACCTTCGGATGTCAAAGCGGTGCTCGATGGCTGGGCCTCGGACCTGCATCAGTCCTATCTGCGGTTGAAGGGCAAGTAATGGGTAAAGATATCTTCGAGGCAAGGCGGTGCCAGAGCACCGCAATAGCCTCGACAGGTATCAATTACTGGCTGCCGAACATCGCCGTCCAATAGATGCCGGCATCACTTTTCGGGTCCACGGCATAGGCCGCGCCCAGGTCCCGGTAGGCGGGATTCATCAGATTGGCGCAGTGGCCGGGGCTTGCCAGCCAGCCATCCACGACTTTGCGTACGGAATCCTGCCCGGCAGCAATGTTCTCGCCGATCAGTTGCCCGACGTAACCGCCCAATTCGGCCCGGTCTCCAGGGGTGCGACCGTCGCGGTCGATATGATCGAAAAAGTTATTGTTGGCCATCGCCCGACTATGGTTCAGGGCGGTGCTGCCCAAGGTCGCATTCCAGGTGAGGGGAGGGGCGACGCCGTAGGGCTGGCCACCGCACTGGCGCGGTTGGGTGCGAGCCCGGTTGATGATCTCCAGCAACTTCTGCCCCTCGGTCTGCCAGTCGCCCAGGCGCGCCGCCAACAAAGGACGCGCCAGTACGATGCGCCAGTCCCGACCCTCTCGGCTCACGCCGATATCGACAAATTGCGGGTCCAGCACCACCTGACAGAAGCTTTCGAGCACCACATTCATGGCGGCTTGGGCATCCCGGGGTCCGGACAGGCTGATGGCCTGCACGTTGACCATGGGGTAAGTGGCCCGGGCAAGCGCCTGCTGAAGGTCGCCAACGCTGTTGCCGGACAGCACCAGGCGCGGATCGCTCACCAGCGGCGGCAACTCCAGCGACACCTGATCCGCGCAGCGCTGCGCCTGACTGCGATAGGCGTTGATCGAATCAACCAGTTGGGTTTCTTCGCTTGCGACTGCGGTGACGGCAAACAACAGCCCGAGTGAAAAAGATGCCAGGCGCATCGCGGATGACATGAATCCCATGAAACTCTCCCTTGAGCTGAGTGCGCCTATCATGCGCAATTTTTCCGCTTCAGACACAAAGGGATTTCACTCAAGGTAAAACGTTCCGCAAAAATCTGCCCGGTCCCCACGGATGCAGGGGCCCTGACGCGCCCGGGTCAGCTTTAATGCCGACTGGAATGGTCTACGTCAGGTATTTGCGGAACCAGTCCAGGGTTCTGTCCCAGGCCAGCTTGGCAGCGGCTTCGTCATAGCGAGGCGTGGAGTCATTGTGAAAACCATGATTGGCGCCGGGGTAAATATAAGCCTGGTAATTCTTGTCGGCAGCTTTCAGGGCTTTTTCATAGGCGGGCCAGCCTTCGTTGATGCGGGTGTCCAGTTCGGCGTAATGCAATAACAGGGGGGCCTTGATCTTTAAGGCATCCACGGGGTTGGCCTGGCGACCATAGAACGGCACCGCCGCTCCGAGCTCGGGATAGGCAACCGCCGCCGCATTGGCAACGCCGCCTCCGTAGCAGAACCCGGTGATGCCGATTTTGCCCGTGGTGGATTCGTTGGCCATCAGCCATTCAATGGCAGCGAAAAAATCGTTCATGAGTTTTTCCGGGTCGACCTTGGCCTGCAACTCGCGGCCTTTCTCGTCGTTGCCGGGGTAACCGCCCACGGAAGTCAACCCATCGGGGGCAAGGGCGATAAACCCGGCCTTGGCCACCCGCCGTGCGACGTCCTCGATGTAAGGGTTCAGCCCCCGATTCTCATGGGCGACCACGACGCCCGGCACTTTGCCGCTGGCATTGGCCGGACGCACCAGATAGCCACGCACATGGCCGTGCCCCTTGGGCGAAGGGTAGATGATGTACTCGGCGACGATGTCAGGATCGGTGAATTCGACTTGTTGCGCCATGGCGTAATTGGGGCTCAAGGCCGTGAGCAGGGCACCTGCGGTCAGCCCCGCCAGTGTGAATGCCGCCGCGCGGTCGAGAAACTCCCGGCGGTTGATCTTGCCGTGGGCGTAGTAATCGTAAAGTTCGAGCAATTCGGGAGAAAAATCCTTCGCGGTAAGACGTTCCATCTGCTGTTCTCCTTGAGCGGGCGTCGCCTCATTAAAGCAATCTTTGCAGGATCGGCCAATCGGGGCCGGGGGGCTGGTCGTGGCTTTAGTTAGGGATTGCGCGAAGGCGAGGCTGACCACAGGCAGGTATGATGGGCGCATCCAGCCTTTCCGGAATTTCGAATGTTTCTCGTCACCCGCTATGAAACCCCGCCGCCAGAAGCCATTGCCAGTCAGATCATGCAAATGGTGGTCGATTATGTGACCGACATCAGCATGGTTGCCATCGCGCCCAGCAATCCGCTCTACAACCTGTACCAGTACGGCATCGGCTACGAAGTGCATCTGTATTTGCAGGCCATGGACGGTTCGCGGGGCATACCGGTCCAATTGATTGTCGCCACGGATGAACAGGACCCCGCAACCGTGATCGGGTTTTTGCTCTATTTGCCGGTGCAGGACGATCCCGAGGCCTGTGCAGTGGCCTATATGGCGGTTCAGGCCCGGCACCGCCGCCAAGGCGTCGCCCGCGCAATGCTGCAAAACATGCTCAGCCGCTATCCCCATGCCGAACTGGCGTGCTTTATCGCCAAGGTGCCTTACTTCGAAGCGCTGGGTTTTCAGGTCTTCGGCGCACGGGGCCCGCAGGTATTGATGAACACCCGCGACCATGGCACAGACGGGCTGTTGGCGGTGCTGGACGTCGCGCCCATCTACCGTTCCGTGGAAGTCCGGCAGATCCACACCTATCTGCTCCAGCAGCACGGCAAGCGGGCGATGGTGGATGCCGAAAAGCAGCGTGACCGACATCTGGACCAGATGACCCGTCAGGTGCGGGCATTCGTGCAGCAACGCCTTGGCGACGCGGCCTTGCAGAACCCGATGCCCGGACCGCGATTGGTCTAGCCGGTCATGGCGGTGACGTGGAGAGCGTCGGACAACATTTCGCCGGGCATTGTCTGCCTATACTCAAGGCTGCGTGGCGAAACTCCATCCGGGCGGGTAGGGCTCACACGCGCATAACCGTGCACGAGGGCGCGAACTTGAATGCCCGCTCCTTAATCACTGCCTTGACCATCACCTTGACGCTGCTGCTTGCGGGTTGCGCCAGCGCCCCGCGTGCGCCGCCCGCGCCCCCGATTGTGATTTCGCCGAACACCTGGGAACAAGTCGACCGAGAGATCATCGCCGCGTCCCGGGACGCCGCCAGTCAGGCTGGCCTCTATGCCCGGGGTTCCATGGACCACTGGCGATTGCGGGTCTACGAGCAGACCGAAGCGCAGTTCATTCCATGGTTCAGCAGTTACTGGACTCAGGAGTGGCTGGCCATGAAAGTCGGTTGGTACAGCATGAGCGCGGGGGATGATCAGGATGCGTCCGCGAACCGGTTGGCGGACTATCTTCAGGAGCAGTATCGCGGTCGCGTGCTGGCACCGGTTGCGGTGGAGATTGATCCGGACGCGATCATGCAGCAATCGACCCAGTTTTATGTCCAGCTTCTGGCTCAGCAGTTACAACGCACCGCTCAACGCCATGGCGTGCCGGTCGACCAGATGAATCGGCATCTCAACGGCGTGCCGGCCATTGCCCTGGGACCGCCACCGCCGCGCAACGCTTCGCTGTATCAGCTGATTCATACCGAGCCACTGACGGCTCTTCCGGCCTGGCTGGCGTTGCAGGACAAGATTCATACCGCCAGGGTCAAATCCTCCCAGGCGGCCATTGCGTCGGTGGCCAAACATACCAGTGACAAGCTCCAGGCTCAGTTCGCCAGCCGGGGCGCGGCGAGTGCCGCCGCTGCGGCAGCGGGGCGAGTAGCCGGTTTGTTCATTTCCATTGGCGTGGCGGGCTATCGTGCGGTTGCCCATGAAAACGACCGGCAGGAAATGGAGGACCAGTTGCGGCAAAGCCTGGGGCCCGCTTTCGATGGCGCCTGGCTGGGGCTCATGAAAAATCGGGACACCGGCGTCATGGCGGGGGTTTATTACCTGTCCGGGCAGATCGAAGCCAATCTGGCGGCACGGGGGATGCCATCGGCTATGTTGGAGTCATTGCCGTCTGTCAGGCACAACCCGCCACCCAATCTGAGGCCGTGATGATGCGAAAATTCTGGAAGCGCTATCTGGATTTGCTGGACGGGGATCTCAATACCAAGGTCTTTGATAACGTCAAGAATCTGGTGGTCTGCGCCTTGCTGTTCGCAGCGGGTACCAATGTCCTGCGTTCACAGCACGAAGTGTTCATGGGGTTGATGGGCGCGAGCATCACGGGGTGGACGTTGATCGGGATTTCCGCGTTGTTGATGCTGCTCAATATCAGTGATGGCCTGAATCGGTTGGCCAAGGTTCGTCATCATCGCGCGGTGCAGACGCTTTTCTGTGTGGTGTACCTGATACTGGCGTTTCGATTGGTGGAAATCGTGTGGGATTTTCGCGCCGAGTGATCGGTTTGTCGCCGATTCCACCGCGTTGTCCAGAAGTAAAAGCGCGTTTTACCATTCGTTCAATTGATAGTGATCATCAAATAATGCGAGTTCTGTTTTTCCGGCAAAGGAGGAGGATAGCGTCATACCCGATACACTTTTGAAGGAACCTGCGCGATGAGAATTTCAACCCTGCTGGCGCTTGTTGCCGTATTGACCGGCGGCGTTGCGTTCACAGCGTCTGCCTTCGCCGCTGACACTCGGGCCTGCCATTTGATGCCGTTGGCTGACAGCTCCACAAGCCTGCAACATTCGCAATCGGTGGGCGTGCTTTACAGCGAAAACACGGTCAGCAACCTGGCCTACCTTGAGCGCTACCACTCGGTGGCCCTGAGCGGTCAGAACAGCGGGCGGCTGGATGCGCGGATCAGCGATGCATTCGTCAACAGTTCCGATCCGACACTGGCAATCGCCTGGCTCAAGGCGTCGCTTCTCAGGGAGTTTGCCTCAGTCACCGTCTACGACAATCTTGATGCGCTGGTAGAGGCTAAGCCCGACGTGGTGGTGATGCTGGACACTTACAACCAACTGGTCACCCAGCGCAATACCCGGATTGAAGCGCGCTATGAGGCCAGATTCTATGATGCGAACCTGCAATACATCGGCAAGGCGCAAGGCTACGGCGCCAGGCAGATGCCCTCTGTCTGGGTTCAGGACAAAGCCGTTGCGGATATTGCCGCACAGGTTGACCAGCAACGGGTGTTGCAGGTGAATGCGCTTAAACAGTTCGATGCATCCCTCAAGGCGTTGATCACGTCCGGACAGGTGGCGAGCAACTGAACGGGGTCAACGTGAAAACCGCTTTGCACCCGCGACGCAGAGGATCACACCCACGCAAACCCCGAGCATGGCTACGCTGACTTGCTCGTGCAGCACCGTTGCCGCCAATACCAACCCGAAGAAAGGTTGCAGCAGTTGCAGTTGGCCTACGGCAGCAATCCCGCCCTGGGCCAGTCCGCGATACCAGAAGATGAAGCCAATCAGCATGCTGAACACCGACACGTAGGCCAGGCTGATCCAGGCTGGCGGCGTAATCCCCGAAAACGAAGGCGGGCTCATGAACCACGCCAGCGGTGCCATGACCGGCAGCGACAGCACCAAGGCCCAGGAAATCACCTGCCAGCCCCCCAGCGTTTTTGACAGTTTCGCGCCTTCGGCATAGCCCAGCCCGCAGGCCAGAATCGCCAGCAGCATCAGAACGTCCCCCATCGGAGACGCGCTGAGCCCCTGAGCCACGGCAAATCCCACCACCAGCGCGCTGCCCAGCAGGGAAAACAGCCAGAACACCGGCCGTGGCCGTTCGCCGCCGCGCAGCACCCCGAACAATGCCGTGGTCAGCGGCAACAGGCCAATGAATACAATGGAATGGGCCGAGGTGACGAACTGCAGCGCCAGCGCGGTCAGCAATGGAAACCCCACCACCACACCCAAAGCCACCACGGCCAGAGGCCCAAGCTGCCGGGCAGCGGGACGCCGTTGCTTCAAGAGCACGAGCATGGCAAGGGCCAGCAGGCCCGCGATGCTCGCCCGGGCCACCGTCAGGAAGACGGGGTCGAACTGCAGAACCGCCAGGCGGGTGGCAGGCAGGGAGCCGCTGAAGATCACAACGCCGATCAGGCCATTGAGCCATCCGCTGGCGGACTTTGCCGTCACGGGGTTTGCCAGGTTTGACGTCTGTACCATTGCGGTTCACTCGGCAGGGTTCATGTGAGGCAGCTTGCGAGCCGCCATCGTATGACTGATGATCATGACAATCAAAAAATCGTCATGGATACATTGGTTATGGCCCGGGCCCGCTATAAAACCCTCGTCGATGCGTTCGCTGCGCAGATTCGCTCCGGCACGTTGTCGCCGGGCACCCGGCTGCCCACGCACCGGGAACTGGCTGCACGCGAGGGGCTGGCATTGGTGACCGCCTCCAGGGTGTATGCGGAGCTTGAGGCCATGGGGTTGGTCAGCGGGGAATCCGGACGGGGTACGTTTGTCCGGGAAACGGCGTTGCCCCAAGGGCGCGGCATCGACCAGCAGGCAGTCGCCACCGGCGTACTGGACCTCAGCTTCAACTATCCCTCACTGCCCGGTCAGACCGAGTTGCTGCGCGGTGCCCTTCGGCAACTGGCAATTGCCGGGGACCTGGAAGCGCTGCTGCGCTATCAGCCCCATGCTGGCCGGTCACATGAGCGCGCCTGCGTGGCCCGCTATCTGGCCTGTCGCGGTTTGACGGTCGATGCGCAACAACTGCTGATGGTCAGCGGCGCTCAACACGGCCTGGCGATTACCTCGATGGCGCTGTTCCGGCCGGGTGATGTGATTGCCGTCGATGCGCTGACCTATCCAGGTTTCAAGGTGGTGGCGGACGCGCATCACCTGGAGCTGTTGTCTATCCCGTTGACGGACAAGGCACCTGATCTGGATGCACTCGAAACCCTGTGCGGCAACCGCCGGGTGAAGGCGGTCTATACGATGCCCACACTGCATAACCCAATGGGTTGGGTCATGGATCTGGCCTGGCGCGAGCATCTGGTGGGTATTGCCCGAAGGCACGATTTGGTGTTGATCGAGGATGCGGCCTACGCCTTCCTTGTAGAAAACCCGCCGCCGCCGTTGGCAACACTGGCGCCCGAAAGGACAGTCTACGTTTCCGGTTTCTCGAAAAACATTGCAGCCGGATTGCGTGTAGGCCTGGTTGTCGCGCCACTGCCTTGGATTGGACGGCTGGAAAGGGCTATCAGAGCAACGACCTGGAATACTCCGGGCATCATGACCGCGATGGTCTGCAACTGGATCGAAGAGGGCACTGTCATTGAGCTGGAGGCCCAAAAGCGTCAGGACGCGTTTTCCCGCCAGGCCATTGCCAGAGAAGTGCTGGCCGGGCTGCCGTATATCAGCCACCCGTTCTCTTATTTCCTCTGGTTGCCACTGCCACAAGAGGTGCGCGCTGATCAGGTCACCCTGGCGCTGCTGCGGTCCAACGTGGCGGTTTCAACCGCTGAGCCTTTTGTCACCGCAGGTGCGGCACCCCATGCCATTCGACTGGCGCTGGGGTCCGTCGAATGGCTGATGCTGGAGGGGGCGCTCAAGGAGGTTCGCCGTGTGATCAATCAGTACGCGTATTGATCACACGGCACTCAGAGGGTCTGGATAACGCTGCTATACCGGCGGCTGGTTAACCAGCAGATGACCAGCGCGATGATGGCCACGGCCCCGCCGACAAACCCCACCCAGGCAGCGCCCAGATGGTGGACCACCACGCTGCCCAGCAACGCGCCGCCGCCGATGCCGATGTTGTAGATGGCCGAGTGCAGCGCGGTGGCGACGTCGGTGGCGTCCGGTGCCAGACGAATCACCTGGGATTGCATCTGCACGCCGAAGCACAGCATCGCCAGCCCCCAGATAGCGAAGATCGTCACCAGGGCATAAAGGTTCAGGGATGCCCAGAACATCAACCCCAGGCACAGACACAGACAACCAATCGCGATGTGGGTCAGGGTAAAAGGAAAGCGTGTGTGCAAAACGCTGAAGAAGATCGACCCCAGCAAACCCGCCAGACCGAACAACAGCAGCAGCCAGGTGGTTGTGGACTGACTGAAGCCGCCTACCGACTGAACGAAGGCTTCAATGTAGGTGTAAGCCGTGAAATTGGCGGTCACCACCAGTGCTGTGATCACGTACAGCGACACCAGCGCGGGGCGCTTGAACAGTATCGGCAGGCTGGTGAGGCTGCCGCTGTTCTGGCTCGGCAACAGTGGCAGTTTTTTCGCTAGCAAGAACCAGATCAGGCACGCCACCAGGGCAATCGCCACAAACGTTGCCCGCCAGCCCATCCCTTCACCCAGCAAGCGGCCAATGGGTATGCCCAGCACCATGGCCAAAGATGAACCCATGGCCAGAATGCTCAGTGCACGGCTATGGTTGGCCGCTGGCGCAAGGCGCACGGCCAACGACGCCGTAATCGACCAGAACACCGAGTGCGCCAGTGCAATGCACACCCGACTGATCACCACGATGGTGAAACTGGGGGCCAGGCTGAGGATGATATGGCTGACGATCAACGTGCCGATGGCCACCTTGAGCAATAGCCGCCGTTCGATGTTGCGGGTCAGCAGCATCATCGGCAGCGACATCAGGGAAACGGTCCAGGCATAGACCGTCAGCATCGGCCCCACTTGCGCCGGGGTCATGCCGAAGCTGTCGGCAATGGCGCTCAACAATCCGACCGGTGCAAACTCGGTGGTGATGAAGATGAACGCGGCGACGGCCAGCGTGCAGACACTGATCCAGCTGGTGGGTTGCGCCTCGGCGGTTGTAGTCATGAATCCTCGCAAAAATAGAGACAGCGGGTGTTGTCAGACAAGCTCTTTTTTCATGTGCCGCTCGATCTGCTCCAGCGACTTGCCCTTGGTTTCCGGCAAGCAGAAGAACACGAATATCAATGAGCCCACGTTGATCACTGCAAAGGCAAAGAAGGTCGGATTACCCAGTGCTGCCAGTGCGATCGGAAAGGTGAACGCCACGGCGGCATTGAACAGCCATTGCATCGACACCGCGGTACCGGTCAGCAACCCGCGAACCTGCATCGGGAACAGTTCCGACATCAATAGCCAGTACACCGGCGCAATGCACATCTGCATGACCAACAGAAACAGCAGAATGCAGGCGAGGGCGGTGTAGCTCTGGGTCAGGTTCTGAGGCATGAACGTCAGCACGCAACCAAGGGCCACCTGAGTCACGACAACCATCACCAGGCCGGTCATCAGCAGGTGACGGCGACCGTAGCGCCCAATGGCCCAGATGCCCAGCAACGTCGCGATCACCGACACGATACCGTTGCCGATGGTGGCGGTCAGCGCCGCATTCGTCCCCATCCCGGTGTTTTTCAAAATGATCGGGGTGTAGTACATGAAGGCGTTGACCCCGGTGAACTGGGCAGTGAACCCCAAACCAATCCCGATCAGCAACAGTTTGATCACCCAGCCCTGGCGCAGCAGCTCGCCAATGGGTGGTCGCTGGCGTGCGTGCTCGTGCTGCTCCCTCATTTCCTCCACTTCACGCTGGGCATCCTCCGGGGTTTCGCGGAGTTTTTCCAGCACCTGTCGGGCTTCATCGAGTCGCCCTTTGGATGCCAGCCAATGAGGCGACGCAGGAACAAAGAAGGTGCCCACCAGCAGCAACACCCCGGGCACCATGGCGAAGGCCAGCATGTAGCGCCAGATATCCGGGATTTGCATCAGGGCTGCCAGCAGCGCGCTGAGCGTGTAGGCCAGCAACTGGCCGCTGACAATCATCAGTTCGTTGCGACTGACCAGCCGCCCGCGTCGTTTGGGACCGGCGATCTCCGCAATAAACACCGGAACCGTCGCGGAGCCACCGCCTACCGCGATACCCAGTAAAAATCGCGCGCCGACCATGAACGAAATCGACGGCGCGATGGCCGTGCATAAGGCACCTGTGATGAACAGCAACGACAAGAGCCGCAGCGTCAGGCGACGGCCGAAACGGTCAGAGATATAACCACTGGCCAGCGAACCGAAAGCGGCACCGATGATCAGCGAGGACGTGACCAGCCCTTCGGTGAAGGCATTAAGCCCAAGGCCGCCCTGATCGACGGGCAGCGTCATGAAGGGCAGGGCACCGGCGATGATGCCGGTGTCATAACCAAATGCAAGTGCGCCCATGGTGGCCACAAGGACGGAAATGAAGATCAACCGGTTTGAAGACGTGTGATGCCTCGCCTGTTCAAGGGGCGCTGCGCAAGGAGTACTTGAAGACATGAACTGCTAAATCCTGTGGTCGATCTGAAGGGAGGTCCAGAGGCAACGTTGAGACGAGACGACATGCGACCGACGGCATGCGTCTGATACCAATGCAGTGTCTGGCACGCTGAGGCTGGACCCTTGGCTTGGGAGGTTAGGGGGCCGTCGAGCTCACGAGTTCCCTGCAAAACGCCCGTGGCGCAGAAAAAGGAGAAACGTTTCAGCTTGGTGTCTGCGTGTGATCGAACGCCTCAGGCGCTGAGTTCCCCGCAGGCCACTCGATTTCTACCCAATCGCTTTGCTTGATAGAGCTGCTGGTCAGCGCGGTTGATCAGCGCCACAGGGCTGGCGTCCGCAGGCTGCGCCAGGCCGATACCTATGCTGACGGTAACGTGTCCGACCACGGCAAAGGAGGCCTCGGCAATGGTGGAGCAAATGGTCTGGGCAACGGTATGCGGGCTCTTGTCCCCTTCGATTTCAGGCAACAGCACGGCGAACTCTTCGCCGCCATACCGAGCGACAAAGTCAGTGGCGCGGGTGCTTTGTTGAATCAGTTGCGCCAGTTGTACCAGTACTTCGTCTCCGGTGGCGTGCCCATAAGTGTCGTTTATACGCTTGAAGTGATCGGCATCGATCAAGAGCAGGGCGAACGCGCGGCCCGTGCGCTTGAAGAGCAGGTTGCACTCGGACAGCTTTTCATCGAGCCGGCGGCGGTTGTAAACCCCCGTCAGGGCGTCGTGGGTAGCCAGTCGCAGCAGGTCCGCATTGGCCTGAGTGAGTGCGGCGGTACGTTGGGCAACGATGGTTTCCAGGGAAATATTGGCTTCTTGCAGTTCACGTTCCTTGCCCAGCAGTGACTCGGTCATGCTTTGCATGGATTGGCCCAGTTGCGCGATTTCTGCCACCGGATGATGCAAGGGAAAGGACACCCCCGATCTGTGGGCCTGTACACGCTTGGCTGATCGTGCCAGCTGTTCGATCGGCCGGCTCAGATTCAGTGCCAGATAGTAAGCCACTGCCGCAAAGAGGAGCGCAGCAAGCAGACCCAATCCCAGCAGCTTGTAGAGCAGGATGCGTGCAGGCGCCAGGGCTGTGTCCAACGGCTGCCGAACGACGATACGCCAGCTCAAACCTGAACCTGCGGGCGTCGGCACGGCGACGACGCTGCTCAAATATTTATGGTCCACTGACCAACCCTGCGCGCCGGACGTATTTTGCGTAGCGTCCGGCACGTCGGGTTGCAGCTGTCCTGCGAGCTGCTCGGGATAAAGTATTCGACCCTCCTGGTTGATGATCAGCACTTCCATCCCAAGGGGCATATCGGTATGCGAAACGGCGGATTGCACAATAGTTGTGACCCATGCCCACTGTGCATGAGCACCCAGAACGCCGATCACCTGACCGTCGGCATTGACGATCGGCGCCGCGAAATCGATGAAACGCAAGGGTTCGCCATTGCGATTGGCAGGCAGCATTTTCGCAAGCAGCACCGCTTCGTGAGGGTCGCCGGTATAGGGCGCAAGCAGTCCGGCCTGGAACCACGGACGCTGTTTGACTGACTGGCCCAGCAACAGGCCTTTGACCGCTTGGCGCACGCGGCCTTCAGCGTCGGCTACCCCCATCCAGGCGTATTCGGCGCGGGACTGACTGCGCAGCTCCATGGACGGCAATATATCCGGGTCGTCCAGATTTCCCCGGGTCAGATGGGGTTCTTGACTCAGCAGATAAATGTCCAGTTGTCGCTCACCCAACTGGATGCCCAACAGCGCAGCTGCCGATTTGGCGGTGCTCGATAATGCGCTGCCGCTTGCCTGCTTCACCTGCTCCGTTGCGATATGGCCCACATATACGCCGACGATCAGCAGGGTGAGCAGAGACAAGCCCGTAAACCAAAGGGTGAGGTGGCTACGGAGACTGGCTTTATGCATGGGCTGGACCTGACCGCTGGAGTGTCGCCATGGTATGCATATTGGATAGCTGACTGCTAGCAAAGACGTCGTATTCCGCACCCGATTGCAATGATTGAGGGGCCTGTCGGCATCCAGCAGTGCCCTTGAAAAATAAGGCACATTGCTGGCCCCCCAATGCTGTATCGCCCGTCAAAATGCCGCCTTTTTCAAACAGTCAGGTGTGAGTGAGATGCGGGTCTTGGTATGGATGGTGACGACGCTGGTTTTGGTCAATGTTTCGGTCGGGGTTCAGGCGAAAGAGCCGAGCATGAATGGGCAAGCCATATGCACCTGGGGTTCGGGTATTGCAGCAGGCGCCCAAGAGTCGAAGCTTGCCGGGGTCACGCTTTATGGGGCGCGCAAGAAGCTGCAAACCCGCAAGTTCCCACAACCGTGGATGCGCATGACGGCCATGGGGATCACGGAGCAGACCTACAAAAGCGCTTCACGCTTGAAGCCCGCTGACATCAAGCAAACCTATTACGAGCAATGCCTGCGCCATGCCTTGGCGCATAAACAGAAGTAACCCCTACCTGGATTTCACTGTCCTCGGGTACCCATGGCCTAAGCGCCTGTTCAGGGCTTAGCGTCAAGGGTCGAGCGCCATTAGCTTTCTCAAAACACAAAACCGTGTCCCAGCTCGCTCTCCATCCATTCAAGAAAACGTCTGACGCGGGGAAAGCCCGAGTGAGCCTTGGGGAATACCAGATGATGCGCCGCTACCGGCGCACTCAGCTCTTCCGGGGCGACTTCAACTAACGCTCCAGACTGCAGATACTTTTGTGCGAGCAATGAACTTTCCAGTGCAAACCCCAGCCCATGGCTGGCGGCTTCCAGGGTCATGTAGGAGCGGTCGAAGCTCAAGGCATAAGGTTTTTCAGGTCGCGCCAGGCCGTGCTGGGCGAACCACTCCGGCCATTTGAGCAGCGTGGCTTCCGAGAGGATCAGATCGCATTCCAGCAAGTCTGCTGCACTGTAAATCGCCCGCCGTGCCAATAACTTGGGTGAGGCCAGCACGGCAAAGGTTTCATTGCGCACGGTCCGGACTTCGTAGCTTGGCCAGTCAGGCAAGCCATGGCGGATGTCGACGTCGATTTTGTCCCGGCTGAAATGGAGTGATTCATAGGAGCACGACAAATTGATCTGGATGTCCGGATGGCTCATGCGGAACGCTTCAAGGCGTGGCATTAGCCATAACAAACCGAAACTGGGCGCAGAGTGGAGACGCAAACAATCGAGACTGACGTCGCTGGCCGCCCGCTCGGTGGCCATTGCAAGGCTGTGAAGCAGCCCGGACACGTCCCGGAGGTATTGCTCTCCCACCGGCGTCAGCGACACTCCACGGGCTGCACGCACAAACAACTGGCGGCCGATCATCGCTTCAAGTTTGGCGATTTGGTGGCTGACGGCCGACGGGGTGAGATCCAGCACTTCAGCGGCTCTGGCTACATTGCCGAAGCGGGCAGTCTGCTCGAAGGCCTGAATTGCTCTCAGCGCTGGCAGGGTGGAGGGTGCATTGGCGGTAGGGTTCATGTCGGGTGACTTCGCGTTCGTTCTTATGATTGGGGCGTTTGTCATTCAAGCATCTCGTGTCCAGGTTGACGAGAGCTGAATTTCTTTCAGCATCGAGTGACATTCGCGTTATTGCTCAGGGTCCGGCCGGGGCACAAGCTGAGTCATCGATACGTATCGAGTCGACTCAATAACGCTTTCCCAATAAAAATAATACAGAGGTACTCCCCATGCTTCTTCAAGGCAAAGTCGCCATCATCACCGGTGCTGCATCAGAACGCGGCATTGGCCGGGCAACCGCAGTCACCTTCGCTCAACAAGGCGCACATGTTGTGATCCTGGATCTCGATGAGTCCGCCGCGCGTGATGCCGCCGCTTCACTGGGCGAGGGGCATCTGGGCCTTGCGGCCAATGTCGCCGACGAGTCCCAGGTCCAGGCTGCCGTTGGCAAAGTTATCGAACACTTCGGCCGGATTGACGTGCTGGTCAATAACGCCGGCATCACTCAACCGATCAAGACCCTGGACATTCGCCCGGCGGATTACGACAAGGTGCTGGACGTCAGCCTGCGTGGCACCTTGTTGATGTCTCAGGCCGTGATTCCCACTATGCGCGCCCAAGCGTCAGGCAGCATTGTTTGCATGTCTTCAGTGTCCGCCCAGCGTGGCGGCGGTATTTTCGGCGGCCCGCATTACAGCGCTGCAAAGGCGGGTGTGCTTGGATTGGGCAAAGCCATGGCTCGGGAGTTTGGGCCCGACAACATTCGTGTCAACTCCATCGCGCCGGGTTTGATCCACACGGATATCACGGGCGGGCTGATGCAGGATGACCGCCGCCACGCCATTATTGACGGCATTCCCCTGGGTCGGCTGGGGGCGGCGCAAGACGTGGCCAATGCCGCATTGTTTCTCGCCAGTGACTTGTCGTCCTACCTCACTGGCATCACCCTGGATGTGAACGGGGGCATGTTGATTCACTGATAGAGACGTGGGCGGCTGCAAGCTGCCCGTGCTGTTCTGGATCGACGATACGTCGGGCGACGATAGCCTGGCGGTCTATAAAAACAAGAGATCAGACCATCATGATTACCACCACCCTGTCCATGGACGCGGTCTCCACCGTGCGCTCCAACGCCTACCGTAAAACCGCCTGGCGGCTCATGCCGTTTCTGATGCTGTGCTACCTGTGCGCTTATCTGGATCGCGTCAATGTCGGCTTTGCCAAGCTGCAAATGATGAACGATCTGGCGCTCAGCGAGGCCGTTTACGGCTTGGGTGCCGGCATGTTTTTTATTGGCTACTTCCTTTGCGAAGTGCCCAGCAACCTCATCCTTCACCGCGTCGGTGCGCGCCGCTGGATCGCACGCATCATGATCTCCTGGGGCATTATTTCCGCCATGTTCGCCTTCGTGGAGACCGCCTGGCAGTTCTACGGCCTGCGCTTTCTACTCGGCATTGCCGAGGCGGGGCTTGCACCGGGCTTGCTGCTTTACCTCACCTATTGGTTTCCGTCCTATCGTCGTGCACGCATGACGGTGCTGTGGTTTGTCGCCATTCCCTTATCGGGAATGATTGGCGGGCCGCTTTCCGGCTGGATCATGAATGCATTCGCCGGTTTTCACGGCTGGGCGGGATGGCAGTGGATGTTTGTGATTGAGGCGATACCCACGGTGCTCGTCGGCATCCTGGTGCTGTTCTACCTGAAGGACGGCGTCGATCAGGCGACGTGGCTCTCGCACGATGAAAAAGACCTGGTCAAAAAAGAGCTCGCTGAAGATGAAAGCCGCAAAGTCACCCATGCCTCGCCCGGCGCGTTCATTCGTGATCGTCGCCTCTGGCTGCTGGCCTGTATCTACTTTTGCGTGGTCATGGGCCAGTACGCCATTACGTTCTGGCTGCCGACACTGATCCGCAACGCCGGTGTCTCCGACCCGCTGCATATTGGCCTGATGACCAGCGTGCCGTACATGTGTGCCATCGTCGCCATGTTGCTGATGGGGCGCAGTGGGGATAAGCATCAGGAACGCCGTTGGCATCTGATTATCCCCATGATCGCGGGGGCTATCGGCCTCACGCTGGCGGCATTGATGGGGGGAAATCTGTTGCTTTCGGTGCTGAGTCTTTGCCTCGCGGCGGCGGGCGTACTTTCGGCTTCGTCTTTGTTCTGGATGCTGCCCACGACATTGCTGGGTGGTGTATCCGCCGCAGCCGGAATCGCAGGTATCAACAGTTTTGCCAACCTGGCGGGTTTCTGCTCGCCCTACCTGATCGGCTGGATCACCACCACAACAGGCTCCAGCGCCATCGGTATGTATCTGATTACCGGCGTACTGTGCATCGGCGCGTTGCTGGTGGTGCGTATTCCGGCAGCTTCGGTCAATCGCTGAGTCAATGGAGCATTTAACATGATTGCCAATCTTTCCTCGGGTGCGTCCACGCCACTCGCGCAGCGCGCCCACAACATTCGTCGTCACGCCCTGAAGATGGGCCAGGTCCAGGGCCAGGGTTATGTTGGCCAGGCGCTCGGTGCGGCTGACGTGTTGGCGGTGTCCTACTTCCATGCCATGCGCTATCGGCCCGAGGAGCCCGAGTGGGAGCAGCGTGACCGCTTCTACCTTTCAATTGGACACTACGCCATTGCGTTGTATGCGGCGCTGATTGAAGCCCGAATCATCCCCCTTGATGAGCTGGAAACCTACGGGTCGGATGACAGTCGCTTACCCATGTCGGGCATGGCGGCCTATACCCCCGGTATGGAAATCACCGGCGGTTCCCTTGGGCAAGGGCTGGGCATCGCCGTTGGTGCCTGTCTGGGGCTCAAGCGCAAACACTCGGCGTCTTTTGTGTACAACCTGCTTTCCGACGGTGAGCTGAACGAAGGCTCCACCTGGGAGGCGGTCATGTCGGCGTCTCACTGGAAGCTCGACAATCTGATTGCCATTGTCGACGTCAATAATCAGCAAGCAGACGGCCATTCAAGCGAAGTGCTGGCGTTCGAACCCATTGTGGATCGCTGGCAAGCGTTTGGCTGGTTCACCCAGCGAGTAGATGGCAACGATCTTGATGCGCTGGTCGCCGCGTTCGATGCCGCGCGCAATCATGCCGGAGCACAGCCCAGGGTGATTATCTGCGACACCAAAATGGGCAAAGGCGTGCCTTTTCTGGAAATACGGGAAAAAACTCATTTCATCCGCGTGGACGAACATGAATGGGATGTGGCGCTGAACAACCTCGAAGAGGGGAAAACGTATGAGTAACGTCAATAACAACGCTTCAGCGGCGGGCAGTCCGGCAAAGAAGAAACTCACAACCTCCGCCATGATTGCATCCATCGCCTCGGAAGGTCAGGCCACCCGGTCCGCGCCGTTTGGTCATGCGCTTGCGGCCCTGGCCGAGCAACGTCCGGAAATCGTCGGCCTGTCGGCGGATTTGTCTAAATACACTGACCTGCACATCTTTGCCAAAGCCCATCCAGATCGTTTTTATCAGATGGGCATGGCCGAACAATTGCTGATGAGTGCCGCCGCTGGCATGGCCCGCGAAGGCTTCGTGCCATTTGCCACCACCTACGCGGTGTTTGCTTCACGCCGCGCCTACGACTTTATCTGCATGGCGATTGCGGAAGAGAACCTCAATGTAAAAATTGTGTGTGGGTTGCCCGGTCTCACCACGGGCTATGGCCCCAGTCACCAGGCCACTGACGACCTGGCGATTTTTCGGGCCATGCCAAACCTGATGATTGTCGACCCCTGTGATGCCCTGGAAATCGAACAGGCCGTGCCTGCGATAGCCGCTCACCAAGGGCCGGTCTACATGCGTTTGCTGCGCGGCAATGTTCCGCTGGTGCTGGACGAATACGGTTATACATTCGAAATCGGTAAAGCCAAGACACTGCGCACCGGCAATGATGTGTTGATCATTTCCACCGGGCTGATGACCATGCGTGCGCTGGAAGCGGCCAAGGCGTTGCAGGCGGACGGCGTGGATGTAGCGGTGCTGCATGTGCCCACGATCAAGCCTCTGGATGTGGAGACGATTCTCGCAGAGGCCAGAAAGCCCGGTCGTCTGGTGGTGACCGCAGAAAACCATTCCGTTATCGGCGGTCTGGGCGAAGCCGTCGCTACGGTTTTGCTGCGCAATGGTGTGACGCCTACCTTCAGGCAAATCGCATTGCCGGATGCTTTCCTGGATGCGGGGGCGTTGCCTACCCTGCATGATCGCTATGGCATATCCACCCCGGCGGTGTGTGCGCAGATCAAAAACTGGCTGTGACCGATGTGATTGAAAGGCGTCCGGGCGGACGCCTTTCAATCAGGGACTTACCTGTTTGTCTTCGAGCCGACTGGTGATAAAGGCGATCCAGCGCTTCTACGCCGCCGACAGCGTTCCGAGCAATAGCGCACTTCATCCCAGCAGCGCGCCCATTTCTTGCGCCAGGTGAATGGCAGGCCGCAGACCGCACAGGTCTTGACCGCCAGCTCACTCTTTTTCAAAGCGACTCTCCGGCGTCCAGCCTGGCGAGCAGTGCCTCCCCGCGTTCCCACAGGGCTTGCTGTTTCGGCTCGGGCATGCGGTCGAGGTTTTTGTAAACCATGCCCATGCGTTGGTTACTGCGCAGTACGTTGCTATGGCGCATCACAAAATGCCAGTAGAGCGAATTGAAGGGGCATGCAGTGTCGGTTGTGCTTTCGCTGACTTTGTAGGCGCAGTCACGGCAATAATCCGACATGCGTTTTATGTACTGTCCGCTTGCGCAGTAGGGTTTGGAGCCTAGATAACCGCCATCGGCATGCATGACCATACCCAGTGTATTGGGCAGTTCGACCCAGTCGAAGGCATCCATGTAAATTGCCAGGTACCAGTCACAGATCTGGCTCGGTGCGATGCCCGCCAACAGCGCGAAGTTGCCGGTCACCATCAACCGCTGGATATGGTGGGCGTAAGCATGTTCCAGGCTTTGGCCGATCGCGTGGTTCATGCAGTTCATCTTCGTTTCGCCTGTCCAGTAGAACGCTGGAAGAGGCCGGGTGTTTCCGAACAGGTTGCCGCTGGCGTAGTCAGGCATCTTCAGCCAGTAAACGCCACGGACATATTCACGCCAGCCGATCAGTTGGCGAATGAAGCCTTCGGCAGCGTTCAGCGCGATTCTGCCCGACCAGTACGCCGACTCCACATCGCTGCACAACTGACGTACGTCCAGCAGGCCGATATTGAGTGCGGCGCTGATGCGGGCATGAAACAAAAAAGGCTCGTTGCTGGCCATGGCGTCCTGGTAATCGCCGAATGCTGCCAAACCATAATCCAGAAAATAATCCCAGAGCGCCTGAGCGTCAGTCTGGGTCACCGGGTAGTCAAACGTCTCGAGTGAGCCGTAATGGCTGGGGAAGCGTTCCTTGACCAGAGCAACCACTTCCAGGGTCATGGCGTCCGGTGAAAATCTTGCCGGGTAGGGCGCTGTAATCCCCTTGGGCAGCGCCTTGCGGTTTTCTGCATCGAAGTTCCAGGCACCGCCAACCGGGCTGCCATCGCCATTGATCAACAGCCCGTTCTTGCGGCGCATCTCGCGGTAGAAAAACTCCATTCGCAGCTGCTTTTTGCCTTCGGCCCAGGCCGCAAACTGGTCGCGGGTGCAGAGAAAACGCGTGTCGCCGTGCCACTGAATCGGCAGCCCGCAATCCTTGAGCGACTGCTCCAGACGCCAGTCGCCGCACTCCGTCAGGTGCAATTCCTGCGGGTGCAACAGGGACTGCCAGCGTCGCAGCTCGCCGGGCACGGAGCCCGTGTTCTGCGGCTCATCAAGGGGAACGTATTGCACACGAAAACCGCGCTGCCGTAGCGCGTGTGCAAAGTGGCGCATGGCGCTGAAGATCAGGGTGATCTTTTGCGGATGATGGGGCACATGGCTGGCTTCCTCCATCACCTCCACCAGCAGCACAACGTCACGCTCGGGATCCAGGCCGTCCAGTGAAGCCAGATCTAAGGACAACTGGTCACCCAGCACCAGGCACAGCCGACGGGTTTCCGTCATCGGATGCCACCCGGCCATGCATAAACGACTGATCTCATAGCAACGCCACTCCCGCTGAATAGACGCTAAAGCTATACAGATAATCTTATTTGTACAAGTTTAGTAAGGTTTATCCCATTTGGGTGAGGGAAGGCTTGCCAAAGATGACTTCAGGCCAGCCTGAGGGACAAGGGTGACTCGAGGTCGTTGCTTGATACTATGGGGCACTTGCCGGCGTAACGCGGCAAGGTTTCTTTCACCCCCTTACTGCAGAGATCCCCATGGCAAACCGCGACCTTACCTTCCTCGCTGATCCCGATCCTGAATCCATTTCCTCTGACGTGGCCGGCATTGGCGGCTTGCTGGTTTCGACGCAAATCCCTACCCGCGCTGATGGCAGCCTGGAGTTGGGCGGCATCCTCGAACAAAGCGAATGCACCCTGCAAGCCCTCAAGGTTGCACTGGAACGCGCCGGCAGTTCCATGGACAGGGTGTTGCATCTGACCATCTACCTCACGGATATGGCTGACCGGCCTGCCTTCAATGAAGTTTACCAGCGCTTCTTCACCCAGCCCTGGCCCGTTCGCGCCGCTGTGGGCGTGGCCGCTCTGGCGGTAGAAGGCATGCGCGTGGAAGTGACTGCGATGGCTGCCAAGGCCTGATAGACCCGTCGGGCAGTGAGTCTGCCAGGCTCGGGTAGTGGGGCATTCCCGTCGGGAATGGGTCTATAAAAAACATGCATTTTATTTGTAGGTCTGGATCTCGTAGCGTGTCGTCTTCTACCCATGGAGACCACGCCGTGAACAATTCCCGACTGCGCCTGTACGTTGACTCCCAGTTCACCAGCCCTTATGCCATGTCGGCCTTTGTGGTGCTTCAGGAAAAGGGGATCGAGTTTGACCTGGAACCTCTGGACCTCGACAGGCTCGAAAACCGCGCCGCCGACTACGCCAGCCTCTCGCTGACCCAACGGGTGCCCACACTTGTGCACGGCGATTTCGCCTTGTCGGAGTCGTCGGCAATCACTGAGTACCTGGAAGACGTTTTTCCGCAGACGCCGGTTTACCCGCAAGATCCGTTACAGCGGGCGAAGGCAAGGCAGGTTCAGGCGTGGCTGCGCAGCGATTTGCTGCCTGTTCGGCAAGAGCGGTCGACATTGGTGGTGTTTTACGGGCTCAAATCAGCGCCCTTGTCCACCGATGCGCAGGCGGCAGCGGGCAAGCTATTCGCCGCCGCACAAGCGCTGCTCGCTGACAGCTCCGAGAATCTATTTGGCCAATGGTCAATTGCCGACGTCGATCTGGCCTTGATGCTCAACCGGCTGGTCCTCAACGGCGACTCAGTGCCCCCTGCGCTGGCGGATTATGCGCAGCGCCAATGGCAGCGACCCAGCGTACAAGCGTGGGTCCGCTTGCAACGTCCTCCGATGTAGCCGCCACCTGAATCACCTTGGGTCTGGATGGCCAAGGTCCTGGTCCGGTTGAGTAAAGCAACCGGGCCGACTCTTGATGCGTTTCACGTCGACTGCACTCAAGCGTATGCCGCATCAGCGCCGTGACAGCCGCCGAAGAGCCACCGCGATCAGGCCGCCCCGGCCACTGTTTTACACAGATAGGACGCCGAACCGGGGCACAGATGTTTGAACTGCTCCGTTTGGGCAATCAACGTCGGCTCGGTGCCTCGCGGTTGTAACTGATAACCCTGCTGTTCAAAAAAACGGCTGGCACTTGTCGTCAGCAGATGCAGGCGAGTGGCACCTCGTTCGGCCGCCAGATGCTCAATGAGGGTGAGCAGTGAGGAACCGATCCCCTTCGAACGAAAGGACGGCTCGACCACGACTGACCGCAGCAGGCCATCGGTGCCGTGTAGCTCGAATCCTCCCCAGCCGACGGTCGCGCCGTCTTCCTCAAACTCAAAGAACGTGCGGCCCGGCAGCTCGATATCATCGGCGGGCAAGTTCGCGGCCAGCAAGGCGCTGCGCAGACAAGAAAGTCGCTCACCCGTCGTTTCAATAGCTTGAATCGTCATCTCAGTCTCCATGGGGGCCTGCCGATGCGCCGTAATCTATCAAAAGCAGCTTGATGTCGCTCATGCCCTCACGATCCAGGCAACCTGACTCAGGGCTTGGGCAGATAACCGGGCAGCGCTTCCATGCGTCCGATCCAGCGCGCAATGTGGCGGTACGGCTTGAGATCCACATCGCCCTCCGGGGCCAGGGCGACGTAAGGGTAAACGGCGCAATCGGCAAGGGTGGGCCGCCCGATCGCGAGCCAGTCATTGTGCTCCAGATGGCTGTCGAGCAAGGCAAGCACCACGGCCGAGCGGGCGAGGGCTTGATGCCTGTCCAGTTCAACCGCAAATTTCTTGATCAGCCGCGCCGCACAAAGGCTGTGCTGAACCTCATTGGCGGCGAAGGAGAGCCATTGCATGATGTCGGCTTGACCTTGCGGGTGGGCCGGCCACCATGCCAGCCCACCATAGGCACCGGCCAGGTAAACCAGTATCGCTTGGGAGTCCCGGACGACGTAGGGTCCGTCCTCCAGAACAGGTAGCTGACCCAAAGGGTTGAGGTCCGAAAGCGGCGGCTGTTTGTGCGCCCCGTTGGCGAGGTCTACCGAAACCAGTTCAAGATCAATCCTGGCCAGAGAGGCAAAAAGCCGCACTTTGTAGCAGTTTCCCGAAACGTCCAGATCGTACAGTTTCATTTCGCATCTCCATCGACGAGCTGATTGAATTCAAGGACATTGCCATCGGGGTCGCGTATAAAAAGCGCGACTCTCCTGGGGCCAATGGGGTGCGGCCCCTGGGTAATGACAATTCCCTGTTCCTCCAGCCAGAGCTGAAACGCCTGAAGGTCATCAATGACAAACGCTGGATGGGTCATGCCGGGGAGTTTCACCGGGGCATCCAACAGGACGTTGTGGGCATTGGGGACGCGAGCGCCATTGAAGATCAGGTTGATACGCACGCCGTCCGCGCTCAGCATCTCGTTAGCTTCGTGCAGCGGGAAATGCGCGCTCTGCACGAAGCCCAGCGTCTGGTAAAAAGACAACGCTCGGGGCTGGTCGCTGACACGAATGCCAATGTGATCGTATGAGAGAATCCGGGCGGGGTTGGGGCGTTGGCTCATGGGGGTGAAACTCCGGTTGACTTCAGTGGCTGAAGTGTCCCGCGCCCTGGACGTTTCACCTATGCCGCGTACCTGACAACAGTTATGCACTAAACGCACAAATACAAAAGGTGGCAATGGACAGGCTCAAGGCAATGGCCAACTTCGTTCGGATCGTTGACAGCGGTAGCTTGAGTTCGGCGGCGGAGGCGACAGGACAGTCCGTAGCGTCGCTCGTGCGTTCGCTGGCAGCGCTTGAGCGCTATCTGGGCGTTCGATTATTGAACCGCACGACCCGGCGAATGGCCCTGACCGGTGAGGGTGAGGAGTACCTGATCTGGAGCCGCCGCATGCTCGCGGACGTCGACGATATGGAACAGCGCCTCAATGCCCGGGACGGTGTCCCTCGGGGCCTGCTTCGTTTGACGGCACCGGTTGAATTCGGGCAACGCTATCTGGTGCCGATGGTTAACGCATTTCTTAAAGAACATCGGGAAATGGGGGTTGAACTCAGCCTGAACGATCAGGTTCTCCCGTTGCTGGATCAACGTCTGGACCTTGCGCTGCGCGTGGGGCACCTCCCTGACTCGGCCATGGTGGCCCGCAGGATTGGCGCAACCCGCCTCGTTACCTGCGCAAGCCCCGACTACCTGCGTGACGCCCCTGCCATCGACAGCCCGGGCGCGCTGCGGGAGCACGCGTGCATCACGCTGGCCTCACAGGGTCGCCACTGGTATTACCGACACAAAGAGAAGGAGCTGACTGAAGAAATCACCCCGAGGCTGGTGTGCAATCAGATTCGAACGGCCAGTCTGGCGTGCGTGCAGGGCGTGGGTATTACCCGATTGATGCATTATCAAGTGGCGGATGAGCTGGCTGACGGTCGCCTGATCAGGATTCTCCGGGAGTTCGAGCCCATGGAACTGCCGATTCATCTGGTCTACCCGCACTCGTTGCAGCTCTCCCCGAGGGTGAAAGTGTTCGTCGACTGGGCGTGCCCGTTGCTGGAAAAGCTCACGCCGGATCACCGTGGTTGAGCAGGGCGTCTGCTGGTTGTCGGCAATTGCGCCGCACATTCATGCAGCGGTCGAGTTCACTCTTGCGTCGCTCGCGGTTTCACGGAACAGGCGAGGCGACATGCCGAACGCCGATTTGAAATGCCTGCTGAAGTGGGCGCTGCTGCCGTAACCCCAGGCATAGGCGATCTCCGTGAGTGAACGATGAGCATGTTCCCGGTTGCGCAAGTCTTCGGCACAGCGCGACAGGCGCCGTTGCCAGATGTATTCGGTGATGCTGCACCCCAGTTCATCCTGAAACGCTCGATGCAAGCTGCGCACCGAGCACTGTTCGGCGTTGGCGATGCGCTCGATGGACAGGTCGCGGTCGGCCAGATGGTGCTCGATGTACGCCTTGAGGCGGTTTTGCTTGAAGAAGCGAAAGTCGTGTTCGAGCTGCTTTTCTTCCTGTTTGTTCTTCAGAATATTGTCCAGCAGCCCCACGATACTGTCGCCGATCAACCCGGCCGAGTGGTGATTGAGCAACGGGTATTGGCTATAAGCGTCACTGACCAGATGCATCAGCATGCGGCCCAACCCGTGACGCCCGTTAAGGTGAACATCTGTCGCCGGGGTCGACAGTGCGGTTTTGCCCTGAAAAAGCAGGATGAAATGTTCACAGCCGTGTGTACTGGTCACATTGAAGGGCTGGCCGCTGTCGACCAGCAGCAGCTCGTCAGGCGCGAGTGCGCAAGTCTGCTGGCCTTGCTCGAAATGACTGACGCCCGCTATTTGCAGTATCAACATGCGCGGGGTGTCGAGGGAGTCCACTGCTTTGCTCAGGTGACGTGAGTAGCGATGGGCACTGGCGGTCATTCGACAAAACCGCAACTGCCCCAAATCCCCATATTCCAGTCGCCCCTGAAAGTTGCTGTTATGCAGCGGGTCGATGAGCGTGGATTCCAGGCGTTTGACGTAGTCCGGCGTGCGACCCAGATGCTCACTCATGAACTCTTTCCACTTCATCAGCCGGTCGGAGCGAACAACCTGATCGGTGGACACACAGGCTAAATTGTTCATCGACTACCTCTATTTTTCTTGTTTTTCTGGTTTGGGCAAAAAGGTCAAAACGTGCGCGATCCCGGTCGAGTCAGCCCGGTTGCTTTGGGTTATTGGCGAGCGAAACCATGAGCTGCGAGAGGGTCTTCGCGAGGACAAGGATCTGCTTGCCTTGCTCCTCTTCATGGGCACTGTCCCGCTGTTGAACGGGTCGCAGGCAACTGATACTGCCGACGACTTTGCCTTCCCCGTCGAATAGCGGGGCGGCCAGGCCGTAGACGCCTGGGTCGATCTCGCCGGCGCTGGCCACATAGGCTTGCCGACGCAATTGCTGCAGCGAACGGCGAAACTGCTCCCAGGTCTGGCCAAGATGGCTGGCGCGCACCTCATCGGGGTTGTCCAGGAAGAGTTGGTTGTGCTGGCGCGGGCTCATATTGGCCAGGATGGCCTTGGAGGTTGCCCCCCGAAACAAGGGCCTCGGTGAGCCACGGGAATAGCTGACCTCGCTGAACAGGTTGCCGTATTGATGGATGCACACCACCCGGTCCTTGAACAATCGGCAGATCAGCCAGACTTGCTGCTCGCTCCATTGCGGGAAGCTCGGCTCCAGCAATTGTGCCGCGCGCACCAACGGGTCGCTCAGCCGCAACTGGCGGTCCCAGGTGATGATCCGCGCACCCAGCGCGTAACGGCCGGCCTCAACCTGGAACAACAAGTTCGCTTCGGCCAGTTCCCGCACGTAGCGGTAGATTGTCGAACGGGTGAAACCCAATGCGGCGCCCATGTCGTCCACCGTCCAGATCGGGCTCTCTCCCGTGAACAGATCAAGCACCCGCAGCATGCGCTCCAGGCTTGAGCCTCGGGTGTCGCTATCCTGTTCTGGCAGGTGCTTTGATTCTTGTAAGGTGTTCATGGGCTACTGCTCGTTAATAATGCTGTTGCGCAGGTTGCCGATTCGGGACATTTGGATTTTCACGTCATCAGGCACGATGGCCGTGGCCTGAACCGCAGCGATTGGGGTTCAATCTATTCCGGTGAAATAATCCTGTAAAGCAGAAATATCAAAAAATCCTATGATGTGGGAATTGCGCAGATTTGTGTGGGCCGGATAGCGTTGCTCCGACCCTCTGGAACAGGCAATACGAGGCAGATACCTGTGGGACGACCTGTTTTGCCGGCGCCCCGGTCGAGCCTTTGGAATCACCGGCTTTCGGTCATTCCTGGCAACGCTTCATTTTTCCCCTTGTACCCAGCAACCATGAAGGGACATACGCATCCGGAACGGCACTTTGATTCGCGCGATGGGGCCGCCGGCCATATCACGGGAGTCCAGCACGACCAACTCGCTGCGACGTTCGGCAATGAAATTGAGCAGGGAAACCACATAGCCATCAGCCTCCGGCGCCTCAGGGGTGCGGGGAATGAAGATGGGCTCCTGGAAGCATCCGCTGTCGCCGGGAAACCAGGCGTCGGTGGTGCCTGTTTGCAGGTTTATATGGGCAAGCAAATTGAAGAACTGAAACGGCATCGGCCCATTTGCAGGGTTGTAGGGACGCTCCGGATCGAACGCGAGTAAAAAGCCGTGCTGATAGGGCCGGCCAATGTAGCGGTCGTCACAGCGGGGAAACTCGCAGGGGTAGTCAGTCAACGGTTGCGGTTGTAGTTCGTCCTGTGGGCTGGACAGGTCGAAGGTCCAGCGCATCAGGCTGGCCGCGAGTGTTTCCGGTGGCGGGACGAAACCGTCGGCCTGGGGGAAGAAGTAGAAAATGTTGCCACCGGTGACCGGCATGTCGACATAGATCTTGTCGCCTTCATCGAAGGCATTAAGCGTATGGCCCTGGAATCCGTCCTTGGGGCCTTTGAACCAGCGAACATCCTGCGCACTTCCATTGCGTGGCACAACGGCGAACAGTTGAGGCAGGTCCGGCTGCCATTGGAAATGCTGGCCTCCGTTTTTCATGCGTTCAACATCCACCGTCAACGGAATCAGCGGGAACACGACATAGTGTTCGGTGACCGCGAAGTCGTGAACCATGGCCGCATAGGGGGCCTGGAACCAGATTTCATGCAGCAGTTTCCCGTCCGGTGAGAGTTCAAAATAGGCCAGGTCCGGTGTGCCATCACCTTTGGCTTCATAGCTGAATGCCAGAAGGTTCCCTGTGACCGGGTCGAGTTTGGGATGGGCCGTGAACGTCGCGGATTTGATCTGCCCGCCAAAATCCCATTCGCCAAGGGTCTCCAGGGTTTTCAGGTCCATTGCCCAAGGCATGGCATCTTCTTTGAGCGCGAGCAGGACGCCGTTGTGTGGCGTGACTGTCGTGTTTGCGGTGGTGTTGTTTTTTGCCGCGAGCGGATCATTGGTGTAGACGTTTCGATAGACGCCATTGAGTGAGCGACCTTCCCGACGCTGCGCCATCAAGCGGTCGGTTTTCACATAGCGCCGCCGCAGGGAAACCTTGCCGTCGGCAAAGTAAAAAGCGCTGACCATTCCGTCGCCGTTGAAGAAAATATCGGAGCCCAGCATGGGTGGGTATTGCGGGTCCGGTGCGACCTGATAAAACGCCCCGCGGATCGAGTCGGGAAGGGTGCCTTCAATCTCCAGGTCGAACACCTCTGCCTCTACCCGGCTTGGCGTATAAAGAGCGCCAGAAAATTCCGGAGTTTCAGGGAACTGGGTTGTCATCGGGATAACCTCTGCAGATGGACACACGGATACATTGAAAAGAAGAGACCCATCAAACTGATTGAGGTGACAGGACTGTATGGGCAGGGCTCACGTCGCGCCGAAAGCGCGCAACGAGCAGGCACGAAATAACCAGAGCCGCCACGTAGGCTGAAGCAGCCAGCCATCCAACCGCACGGAAGTGTCCCTCGCCGACGACCAGTGCGGCACCGAACGGGCCAAGCCCCTGGCCGACGAAAATAGCGGCGTTACCCAGCCCGGCCAGGCGCCCGGACGGGTCAAGCTCGGCCGCCATCGACAGCAGATAAGGCAGGCTGAAGAACCACACCACGTGAATCAGGCACGCCGTGACGACAAACGCGACCGGGCTATTGCCATAGACCATGATCAGGGTCGCAACCAGCGCGGTGCCGAAGCTCAACAGTTGTGGAAACAGCAAGCCAAGGCGTCTGCCGATGAGCCCGGCCAGCGCTGCGCCCAAGGCACCGGCAAGGATGCTGCCGCCCAGAATCCCGCCGATCTGCTCAGGCTCAAGACCAATGCTTTTGCCGATGCGCTCTTGATAGACCCACAATGCGGAATGACCGAAAAACAGCAGCGCAAACAGCATCATCAACAGGGTTGAAGTGAGGCCAAAGGGGCGAATCGGACCGTTTGCGGAGCGCAGTGGTTCAGGGTAGCGCTTGGGCACTCTCCAGCACCCGGCCAGCGCGAGGGCGCTGGCCAACGCCATGAGGTAAAACGCCCCGGTCACGCCGAAGGATTTCAGAATCAGCGGCATGGAGCTCACCAGCAGCATGCCCCAGAGCAGGTTGCCGATATTGATGACTGCGAACGTTGAGTCCTTGGACCTGCGCAGAGCGGCCGTAGCGTATACAACGGCCATGACAGCGCCGCCGCTTGCGCCGCAAATCATGCGGCAGATCATCAACTGCGTCTGAGTGTGCAGTTGAGCGCTGACCAGATTGCCGAGCACCAGGATCAGCAGGGCAATCAGGGCAAAGCGGCGGCGGTCAACGCTGGTCATCAACAAGGCGCATACGCCGCAGGCCACGGCCATGGCGATGAGTTCCGCCGCAAAAATAGCGCCGATGGCATTGAGGGGCAGGCCCAACTGGTCAATAAAAGCACCGCCCAGAATAGGCTGGATTTGCAGCGTCCCCAACGAGATGACCATCATCAGGCAGATGGCGGCCAGTGTTTTTTTGCTATCAATAGAGTCGAGCGCGTTCATGGAGCATCACCTCGGATAAAGGGCCCGCTCCTTATGCATGAGCGGGCGCACACGTCATTCAGAACTTATGGGCGTAACGGACCTGCACGGCGTAATCCGTTTGTGATCGGTTTTCGACGCCAGTCTCTTTGTAGGTATTCAGCCAAAAGCCCTGGCCCTCGCTGATCTTCCAGAAAAGGCCCGGGCCGATGCCAAGCACCTTTTCCCGAGAGTCCTTGAGTCGACTGCCATTGACTGCGTCATCCGAGACCTGCCTGAAGTAATACCCGTTGATACCCATCGACACGTTGGGGAACACTTCATACGAGGTGGTGAAGTTCGACCACACAGACTGTCCCGCCTGGGTGTCGCGCACGGCCTGCCCGTTAAACTGTTGCGCCGAGCTGCTGGCGGGGTCGTCGTTCTTGAAGTTATACAAATACTGCAACCGCCAACTGACCTCCCAGCGGGGGGCGGGCATCCAGGTTGCGGCCCAGTAGGGGTTCAAGGAGGAGAAGTTGGAGCCTGGGTTCAAGTCCTTGTGCTTGTCGTATTTGCCGGTGGGCAGGATGACGTCGAAAGCCACGCGCTGAACAAACACCGGTCGGCCTTGAGCATTGACGATGGGGTCGAACTGGATCTGCGGTCCCACCGTGATATCACCCAGGCCGGTGCCGTTGTCCTGAAGCTTTGCACCGTTGTCACCAAAGTCTCCGTCAAGAGACACGATAGGCACCAACAGACTCCAGCCCAGGTGCGCACCGCCCCCGATGGTGTCAGGGGAGTAATAGCTCAGTTGATTAATCAGCGTGATGACATTGATTTTCGGGTTATCAAAAGAGCTGCTGTCTTTGCCGCCGTTGTCACGGATGCTGCGCGCAGTGCTGAACTTCAGATACGTCAGATGCGACAAACCGGGCGGTCCCGCGAAACCGTCGAAGAAACTGGTCCCGCCCAGATTGATACCGCTGGGCTGACTCACAGAAGGTGGTGGAGGACCGTCCGCAGCATTTACGGCAAGGGTTACAACGCATAGGGCCAGGCACGCTGGCAGGGATTTCGTCAGGCTCATCGGAGTCGCTCTATTCTTGGAATTGTGAGCGGGGTAGCTTCCCCTCGCGATTGGACTGTACTTCCCGGGTGTTCGAGATGCTTGAGTACAACGGCCAGAGTTGACTGAGCGTGCCATGACGGGGCGCAACGACACCCGCGATCAAAGCGGGGCCGGTCATCGCGCCAAAGGGATATCCGGCAACTGTCAGGCAGGCGGGGTTGACCGGCGGGCGGTTTTTCGCGGGTTAAAGATCAAGTACCAACGGGTGAGTGCCGGTTTGATCTTCTGCCGGTACGGCGCAGCAGATCAGGACAACGTCGTCCTCGGGCATTTGCGCCGGAGGATTTGAGTAGTGAACGGAGCCACTGATCAGGCGCGTTCTGCAGGTTCCGCAGGAGCCGCCGCGACAGCTGAAGTCGGGATTCAGTCCTCGGCTTTCCGCAAGCTCCAGCAGACTGCCGCTTTGGGGTGTCCAGCGCGCTTCCTTGGCGGAGGCTGAAAAATACACGGGCGCCGAAGTGCGTGCAGGTGGTGGCTGAACCCGCATTGGCGGCCGGGTGGCTTCACGACGACGTAGCATCGAGGGGCCAAAGGTCTCGGCGTGGATGCGCGAGTCCGGTATGTTCACGGTCTGTAAGCCGTCGTACATGTCCTGCGTGAAGCTTGCCGGCCCACAGAGATAAAAGTCGTAGTCGTCCAGGGGCAGGCTGGCCTTGATGTGGCTGAAACCGAGACGCCCTGAAATATCAAAGTCCGCGCCGGGTATCAGGTCCGCTTCAGGGTTGCTCAAGGCTCGCAGAGTCCGCAGAAGGCCGCCGGCGCGCTGGGCCAATGCCTTTAGCTCGCGCTGAAATGGCAGGTCCCGCAAGGTCCTGGCACTCTGAAACAGGTACACAGGCTGATGCCGCTGTTGCTGCTCGATCTGCCAGACCAGCTCCCGGACCATGGACAGTAACGGGGTAATGCCCACACCCGCGCCGATCAAAACCACGGCCCGTTCGGTTTCACTCTCCAGCGTAAAACTACCCAGGGGAGGGCGGACGTCCAGCGTGTCACCGACCCGCAGGCGCTCATGGAGGTAGCGCGAGGCCGCGCCCTGCGCTTTGACGCTGATGCGGATCGGGCCATCGGACGGTGCGCTGGAAACGCTGTAGGTCCTGACCAGCACCTCACCGTCATTTGTATGGAGGCGAACGGGAATGTGTTGCCCGGGCATGTACTTCACCGCTGCGCCGGCCGGGGGCTGGAGGTAGAACGAGCGAATGTCTGTGCTTTCCTGTTCTACCCGAACCACTTGCCATTGATGCCATTGCCGACGCTGTTCGCTTTGCAGCAGTCGCTGGTCCGCTTCGGCCCAGGTGCCTGTCATCTCGCTGGTGGGTGAAAACTCCTCAAACCGCCAGCGTATCGACAACGCCGCCGGACGAAGCACCACATGGGTCACATCCAGCGTCCACAGGCGCTCGGCCCCTTCGAACGCCGCGATCATCGGGCTTTCCAGGATCAGTTCTGTATGCCCATGAACCTGCAGCAGGTCACCCGTGGCGAAGTCGACGAACAATAGCCCGGCACGGGGAGTCAGCCTGAGATTTCCCAGCGTGTTGAAGTGCAGGTTGCCCGCGTAGTCGGGAATGGTCAGCAGGTTGCCTTGCACCTTGATAAAACCGGGCCGTCCACCCCGGTGGGATACGTCCACGGAGCGTTTTTGGTCTTCGAGCTCGACGTAGCTTGCAACGAAGAAGGTGTCCGCACGGCGAATAATGTCGGCGGTACGGTCGTCCAGCGCCGGAAAATCCAGACGCTTGGGTTTGTCTGTATTTATTCGCGGCAATTGCGTATAGGTGCGTTTCTGGATGTACTGAGGACAATTGCCGAAGGCATGTTCTACGGCGATCTCCAGGCGATGGGGGAGTGCCTCGGTGATCAGACCGTTGACGCGATTTCGGCGGCGCGTATGCAGCTCGATACCCAGCAGGCCAATAGCCTGGCCTGCTTGAAGCCCTGAAGCGGCGGGGTCCTTGTGATCAGGTGTGACGGCCAGCGTCAGGCGCTGCGGATCCGCGGAGGTCACAAATCCTTGGGGGCCTTCGAGCAGCGTTGCCCAAGGCCTGTTCTCCGAGTCCACCGCACCCGCAATCATGAAGGGCAACTGATGGTAAAACTCCCGGTGCTGGTCGGGCATGTAAGGCCGTATGACCTTCTGGCCGAATATTTCCATCCGGTCCGCGACGCCGACCCTCTGTTGCAGCAGTTTTTCACCCGCGTGCCAGGGTGAATGGCGGTGCTTGGGCAGGTGTTCCATGATCGGGCACTCCTCGAATGGGCCGCCGCTCGCTCAGTTCTTTTGCAGGCCTGCGGCGGTGCGTTGCATGGGGACAAAACCGGGCAGCGCTTCAACCCTGGCCAGCCAGGCGCGTACGTTCGGGTAGTCCTCCAGCGATACGTTGCCTTCAGGGGCATGGGCGATATACGCATAGTTGGCAACATCGGCGAGGGTGGCTGTGGTGCCTGCCAGGAAGGGCGACCGGGTCAGCTCGCTGTCCATCATTTTGAGCAGGGCGTGGGCCCGGGTGATCACCTCGTCGGCATCAAATGCAGCGCCAAATACAGTGACGATCCGGGCGGACAGCAGATCCCTGGGGCTGGCAGGTCTGCCGACTCGATCAAGAAAACTCGGCGCAGCACAGATCACCGGACGGATCTCTCCCACCTTGAGGGCGTGGAAGCCTCCTTCGGGCAATTGGCCGATACGCAGTGCAACGTCCACACCTTCATCCAGCATGTTGACCATACGGTCCACGAGAAGGGCATTGACTGCCACTTCAGCGTGAGCGCAGAGGTAATCCTTGATCAGCGGTATCAGAAATAATTCGCCAAACATCACAGGCGCTGTGACGGTCAGGTTGCCCCGTGCCCGGATGCTGCTTCCAGAGGCGAGCTCTTCGGCTTCCTGCAGCTCCAGAAGGATACGTTTGCAGTCTTCCACGTAGCGCCTGCCGGCCTCCGTTAGACGCAGGCTGCGGGTGTTGCGCGCCAGCAGCAGGATACCGAGGCGGTTCTCCAGGGCCGCGATAGCGCGAGTTGCACTGGGGGGCGACAGTCCCATCAGTCTGGCGCCCCCGGCCAGGCTCTCGGCCTCGATAACTGCCAGCAGGATTTTCATTTCCTGGAACCTGTCCACAGTCGCCCCCGGTTTCCGGCGTTAAATGGGTAACGTGCTGATGTGTGATTGCGCTCATCGCCGGGCATGTGCAGGCCAGCCGCGATGGTTTCCAAGGGTAGCCGCATTGATTAAAGCAATAAGTGGCTTATACCGCGTCACTGTTTATGAACCGGACGTCCAGGGAATGCCTGCCGATCGCCATTCTTGCGCCTGAGTCAGCCGTGATATCGTGGCGCATTCGCTAGATTCGCCTGGAACCCACATGAAATTTATCCACCAGCGTGAGCACCTTAACGAAGGTGACCTCGTTGTCATCGAGTGCTCCAATACCTGCAATATTCGCCTGATGAGCGATGCCAACTTTCGTAGTTTCAAGAACGGTGGGCGTCACACCTACCACGGCGGAGCTTTTGATAAATTCCCGGTCAAGATTGTCGTGCCCAGCAGTGGGTTCTGGAACATCACCCTTGACACCGTGACCCGCAAGGCCATCAGCGTGACCCGCAAGCCGACCCTCAGGCATTCGATCAAGATCGTGCGACGATCCGGCTCAACGCTCAGTTGATCAGCACCGGTATGACCCTTTGTTTCAGCCGCGACAGAGAATATTGCCCGGACTTGAAGCATTTGGACTACGCTAAGCTTCGTTCTGGGGCGTTTGCAGCGATGCTGGCGACGTGAAACCCCTGCAAATGGGAGTTTGGAAGTTGGCACGCTTATTCCATGGAACGTTTAAGCGCAAGCTCGGGCATGACCGGTAAGCCTTGTCTACATTCAGCGCATCAGCGCCAGGTGATGAAGCCTGATCCACCGGTCAACCGGTGGATCAGGCTTTTTTATTGGAGTCTAAACAATGCGACGTACGATTGAGGTGGGGTTTCTCTTCTCCACCGATGGAACCTACAAACGTATGGGTCAACACGGACTGGCAGGTGCTACACACGCACTGGCCGAGATCAATCGGAATCACCGCTACGACTTTCAGCTCAAGGCGACGCATTTCAACCCCCAGGGCTATTTGCAGCGCTACAACGAAGGTGCAGTGGCGATGATGGAAAGCGGTATCCGTCATCTGTTTGGCACCACCACGTCCGCAAGCCGCAAGGAGATCATTCCGGATCTGGAGCAAAACGCCAGTTTGCTGTGGTATGCCTGCCCGTACGAAGGTTTTGAAAGCAGCGAAAACGTGCTGTATCTGGGCGGTTGTCCGAATCAAACGCTGATCCCGCTGTTGCGTTACGCGCTTGGAACCTTCGGCAAGCGTGCCATGCTCGTGGGCTCCAATTATATTTGGGGCTGGGAAAGCAACCGCATTGCCCGGGAAGTACTGCAGGCGGCCCATGGCGATGTTATCGGTGAAAAGTACATTCATCTGGGGTCCACGAACTTCACGGACCTGATTCAATTTCTCCTCACCGAACAGCCGGCCTTCATCCTCAATAATCTGGTGGGTGAATCCAGCTATGCCTTTTTGCAGCAGCTGGACGCCGCCTGTGTGAAGGAGGAACTGACGCTGCCGGTGCTCAGTTGTAACCTCACCGAAGCCGAGCTGGCCGAAGTCGGGGAGATGCAGAATCTGCGGTTGTTGTCGTGCGGGCCGTTTTTCGAGAGCGTCGACAGCGCCTTCACCCAGCGACAGCTGCGTGAGCACGGCCAGCAGCCGTGCTCGCATTACTACACCGGCACCTACGTTGCGATACACCTTTTCGCCGAGGCATTGCATCACGTGGGCAGCGCCGCGCCAGCGGATATCTGCCAGTACCTGTATGCCCATGCTCAGGACAGTGTGCTGGGGCGTCTGAAGATTTCCGGGCGCAATAATCACAGCAGCCTGCCGTGCCACATCGCCGAGTACCGCGAAGGCCGGTTCGTGGTTCTGCACAGCGAGCCCCACGCGTTGTCTGCCGATCCTTACCTGACCTCCACGGATTTGCGTGAATTTCATCGCTTACGGGCGCTGGCGGCGTTGCCCCACCTGAGGATCGTCAAATGAGCCCGCTCAAACGGCCTGACTTCGAACGGGGGCGCCTGCTGTTGGTGGACTGTGATCCGCGCACCCTGGCCCATCTGGAAAAGAGCCTGCACCGGCTGGGAATTACCTCGCTGGCCCTGTCGGCGGACGCCAACGATTCGCTGGACGGCGTGTTTGCCGCCATCGTGGAACTCGAGCATTTCGCCAGTCCACGGCTGCTGGAGGGTTTGAATCTTGCGGGCGTGCCCGTCGTTGCCCTTACGCCCCACGAAACCCTGTCCCAGATCCAGCGTGCCATCGAGCTGGGGGCGACGGCGCTGCTGAATAAACCCATCACGCAAGGGTCAGTCTTCACCACGCTCATGATGGCGATCGGTTTGCATGAGCGCCTGGACGCCAATGCACAAAGCACCATGCGCCTCCAGCAGCGGCTGGACGCACGGCCGCAACTGGCTCAGGCGCTGGCACGCCTGATGGTCGAGCATCACATCAGCGAACGAGACGCCTACGAGCGCCTGCGTGATCTGTCGATGCAGTTAAACCGCAGCATCGACGACCTGTGCGCCGATCTGGCAGCAGACCTGGTACGGCAAGGCAGACGGCGAACATGAGTGTGATGCGGTCGCTGCTTCGACGCCCGGCAGTGGCGTTGTCATTGTTTTACATTGCGTTGGTTGTGCTTTTGGCGGTCTTCGCTCCATGGATGAGCCCTTACGACCCGTCGGAGCAATTCGTCGAAGGCTTGTCCATGGAGGGGGCTCCGCTGGCCCCGGACACGCCGTACTGGCTGGGCACCGATCTGTTGGGGCGCGACCTGTTCTCGCGCTTGATCTATGGCGCTCGCACATCGCTGTTCATCGGTCTGGTGGCCAATGGCATGGCGGTATTGATCGGCACCCTGGTTGGCCTGACGGCGGGATTCCTGCGCGGCTGGATCGGCAGCGCCCTGATGCGTTTCACCGACCTGATGATGGCGTTTCCGGCCTTGCTGCTGGCCATTGCGCTTTCGGCGATTTTCCAGCCCAGTGTGTGGATCGTTGCGCTGGTGATCGCCATGGTCAACTGGGTACAAATCGCCAGGGTTATCTATTCGGAGACCATCGCTCTGGGTGCCCGGGACTTCGTGGCCGTCGAGCGCACGCTGGGCGCCAGTTCGCTGCGCATTCTTTTCTCACACCTGTTGCCCCATTTACTGCCGACCATTCTGGTCTGGGCGACGCTGGGGATTTCCACCACGGTGTTGCTGGAAGCCACGCTTTCCTATCTCGGGGTCGGCGTTCAACCGCCAACGCCCAGCTGGGGCAACATTATTTTCGAAAGCCAGACCTACTTCACCTCAGCGCCGTGGCTGGTGTTCTTTCCCGGCATCGCCATCGTGCTGTTGTCCCTGGCGTTCAATCTGGTGGGCGACGCCTTGCGCGATGAACTCGATCCCACCTTGCAAGGAAGAAGCTGAATGCTGGCCTTTATCAGTCGTCGCATCGGTTATTCCCTGTTGATTCTGCTGGGTGTGACCTTCATCACCTACCTGTTGCTGTTCATGCTGCCTGCCGATCCGGCACGGCAGATTGCCGGCCGCAGCGCCACGCCGGAAGTGGTAGCAGGCATACGCGCCCAGCTTGGCCTGGACCTGCCGTTCTATCACCAATACGCCAACTATCTGGGCAATTTGCTGCAGGGCGATCTGGGCCGCTCTTACATCCAGCGCACCTCGGTCACCGAGCTGATCGGCTCGCGTTTGCGGCCCTCGCTGGAACTGATGGCGGCGGGCATCGGCTTTGAACTGCTGATCGGCATTTCCCTTGGGGTGATCGCCGCCCTGCGTCGCGACAGCTTCGCCGACAAGTTGCTCATGGCGTTGTCGTTTGTCGGCGTTTCGGCTCCGCAATTCATTGCCGCCATGCTGTTCATGTACTTCTTCGCGGTGCAACTGGGCTGGTTCCCTCTGGGTGGCTACGGCGGCGTGGAGCACCTGATGTTACCGGCGCTGACCCTGGGGATTCTCGGCAGCGGCTGGTACTCGCGAATGGTGCGCTCCTCGATGATCGAGGTGCTGCACCAGGACTTTATCCGCACCGCTCGGGCCAAGGGTTTGAGCCGGGTCCGCGTGGTGCTGCGGCATGTCTTGCCCAACGCGATCATTCCGGTGATCCCGATGATCGGCATCGACATCGGCATCTTCATGGGCGGGCTGGTGGTGGTCGAGTCGGTGTTCGGCTGGCCGGGCATCGGGCAACTGGCCTGGCAGGCAATTCAGCAAGTGGACATTCCGGTGATCGTGGGCGTGACCACTGTTTCGGCGGTGGCCATCGTGCTCGGCAATCTGGTGGCCGACCTGATCATTCCATGGGTCGACCCGCGTATCGATGTGAACAAACACTAAACCATAAGGAAGGGGTGGGAGCATGAAACGTAGTGCACTGTGCATGGCCATTGCGGCCACGTTATTTGCCGGGAGTGTTCTGGCGGACGACTTCGATGCCAACGCCAGGAACGGCGGATCGGCGGTGGTCACTTACCAGAACGATGTCGCGACGCTGGACCCGGCCATTGGCTACGACTGGCAGAACTGGTCGATGATTAAAAGCCTGTTCGACGGCCTGATGGATTACAAGCCGGGCACCACCGAACTGGTGAAAGACCTGGCCGAGGATTACACCATCTCCGACGATGGCACCGTCTATACCTTCACCCTGAAAAAAGGCGTGAAGTTCCACAATGGTCGCGAGCTTAAAGCCAGCGACGTGAAGTATTCGTTCGAGCGAACCGTCAACCCGAAAACCCAAAGCCCGGGGGCGGGTTTCTTCAGCGCCATTGTGGGTTATGAAAGCATGGCGTCAGGCAAGGCCGAGCATCTTGACGGTGTTGTGGTGGTGAACGACTACACAGTCAAGATCACCCTGAAGCAGCCCAACGCCACCTTTTTGCACGTGATGGCGATCAACTTTGCGTCCATCGTGCCCAAGGAAGAGGTGGAGAAGTGGGGCGCCGATTTCGGCAAGCATCCGGTGGGCACCGGTGCCTACAGCCTGGAGGAGTGGAAGCTCGGCCAGAAGATCGTGTTCAAGAAAAACCCCGACTACAACAAGTCGGGGCTACCGCACCTCGACACCATTACCTTCGAAGTGGGTCAGGACCCCATGGTTGCGCTGTTGCGCTTGCAGAAGGGGGAAGTGGACATCGCGGGTGACGGCGTGCCGCCTGCCAAATTCCTCGAATTCAAGAATGACCCCAAGTACAAGAGCCTGATGATTACCGGCGATCAACTGCACACCGGTTACGTCACGCTCAAGACCACCTTGCCGCCGTTCGATAACCTCAAAGTGCGTCAGGCCGTCAACATGGCGATCAACAAGGATCGCATCGTGCGCATCATCAACGGTCGCGCAGTGCCCGCCAATCAGCCGCTGCCACCGGCGATGCCGGGTTACGACAAGGCTTACAAGGGTTATGCCTATGACGTTGAAGCCGCCAAGAAGCTGCTTGCCGAGGCCGGGCATCCCAACGGGTTCGAGACCGAGCTGTATGTGATGAACACTGATCCGCAGCCGCGTATCGCCCAGTCGATCCAGCAGGATCTAGCGAAAGTCGGGATCAAGGCGCAGATCAAATCCCTGGCCCAGGCCAACGTGATTGCCGCTGGCAGCGCCAAGGATCAGGCACCCATGGTCTGGTCCGGCGGCATGGCCTGGATCGCGGACTTCCCGGACCCCTCCAACTTCTACGGACCAATCCTGGGGTGTGACGGTGCGGTCGACGGCGGCTGGAACTGGTCGTTGTATTGCAACAAGACCCTGGACGCCGAAGCCGCCAAGGCCGACAGCATGGCCAAGCCGGAGCAGCAGTCCGAACGCACTGAACTGTGGAAGAAAATCTTTATCGACGTGATGGCCGATGCGCCGTGGGTGCCGATTTTCAACGAACAACGCTTCACCGTGCGCTCATCACGCATGGGGGGCGCGGACATTCTGTATGTCGATCCGGTCCATGTACCGGTGAACTACGACTACATCTGGATCAAGTAAACGCGTGGGTTGGAGCGGCTGGCTCGCGACGATTGTCGCGGGCAAGCCTCGCTCTGACGTGTCTTGGCGAACTAACAAAAACATAGCCCCTTTCGGAGGACATGCCCCATGTGCCAGAACTGCCTGGTCAAGACCATTCACAGTGTCCACAGCCATTTCGGCTGGGACAAGCGCTTCAAACCGGTGGAGACCGTAGCGCCGGGCTCGATGCTGGAATTCAAATGCCTGGATTCGTCCAACGGCTACTTCACGCCGCACTCCACGGTCAACGACGTGGCGACCATGTCGTTCGACCAGATCAACCCCGTCACCGGGCCGATTTTCGTGGAAGGCGCCGAGCCCGGCGACATCCTGAAAATCACCCTCGACAGCTTCAAGCCCAGCGGCTTTGGCTGGACCGCGAATATCCCGGGTTTCGGACTGCTCGCCGACCAGTTCCAGGACCCGGCACTCGCCCTGTGGCATTACGACAAGGATACGCTGGCACCTGCCGCTTTCAGTGACTTCGCCAAGGTGCCGCTCAAACCGTTTGCCGGCACCATCGGCCTGGCGCCCGCCGAAGAGGGCCTGCATTCGGTGGTGCCGCCGCGTCGCGTGGGGGGCAATCTGGACATTCGTGACCTCGCGGCGGGCACCACGCTGTACCTGCCGGTTGAAGTGGCGGGCGCGCTGCTGTCCATCGGCGACACCCACGCCGCCCAGGGCGATGGCGAGGTGTGCGGCACGGCTATCGAAAGCCAGATGGACGTCGTGGTCAAGCTTGACCTGATCAAGTCCACGCCCTTGGCCAGCCCGAGGTTCAGTACGCCCGGCCCGGTGACCAGTCATCTCGACAGCGCAGGCTATGAAGCTTTCACCGGGGTTGGACCTGACCTTATGCAGGCGGCGCGTCAGGCGGTCAGTAATACCATCGACTGGCTGTGCCGCGAACACCGTATGCCCGCTGAACAGGCCTACATGTTGTGCTCGGTGTGCGGCGATTTGCGTATCAGCGAGGTGGTCGACCTGCCCAATTGGGTGGTGTCGTTTTACTTCCCGAAAATCGTGTTCGCATGAGGCATGGCAATGAGTGATCAGCTTTCCCCGGCAGTGCTGTCGGTGCAGCGGTTGAGCATTGATATCGGTCACGGTGCGAACCCGCGTCGGGTGGTCGATGACTTGAGCTTTACGCTGCGTGCCGGGCAGACGGTGTGCATCGCCGGCGAGTCGGGCAGCGGTAAGTCGCTGTCCTCGCTGGCGATCATGGGCCTGCTCCCCAAGGCAGCGAAAGTCCCCAGTGGCGCAATCATCTTTGATAACCGCGACCTGATCACCTTGCCCGAACGGGCGTTGCAGCGGTTGCGCGGCAAGCAGATCGGCATGATATTCCAGGAGCCGATGACCTCCCTCAACCCGCTGATGACGGTGGGCCAGCAGATGGACGAAACCCTGCGTCGTCATGAGCCGCTTGATCGTCAGGCGTCACGCCGCCGGGCTCGGGAGATGCTGGATTCGGTCCGCATGCCCCAGGTGGAAAAACGCTTGACGCAATACCCCCATGAGTTGTCCGGTGGGATGCGTCAGCGGGTGATGATCGCTATGGCCATGCTGTGTCGGCCTCAGGTGTTGATCGCCGATGAGCCAACCACCGCGCTGGATGTGACCATTCAGGCGCAGATCCTCGAACTGATGCGCGAGCTGCAACAGGGCTACGGTACCAGCCTGTTGATGATCACGCATGACATGGGTGTGGTCGCGGAAATGGCCGATGAAGTGGTGGTCATGAATCACGGCCGCACCGAAGAACAGGCGCCGGTGCGTCAACTGTTCACCCAACCCCAGGCCGCTTACACGCGCAAATTGCTGGATGCCGTGCCTGTTCTGGGTTCGGCCGGCAAAGCCGAGGATCTTAGCGAACGAGGCGTCGTGCTGGCGGTGAAAGACCTCAGTGTGCGCTTCCCGCTGCGCATGGGCTGGTTCGAGGAAGTCAGACAGGTTCATGCGGTGGAGAACATCAACTTCGAACTGCGCGAAGGCGAGACGCTGGGATTGGTGGGGGAGAGCGGTTGTGGCAAGTCCAGCACGGGCAAGGCGCTGATGAACATGATCGCGTTCGACGGCAGCGTGAAACTGGCTGGCAAGGAACTCAACGGCCTGCTCGGCGCCGGGTTGCAGGGGGTACGCCGGGATATTCAGATGGTCTTCCAGGACCCGTATGCGGCGCTGAATCCGCGCAAGACGATTTTCGAGCTGGTGGGCGAGCCGTTGTTGATTCATGACAGGTTGCCCCTAGTTCCACGGCTGGCACGGGTGGCCGAGTTGCTGCACCAAGTGGGCATGCCTGCTGACGCCATGGAGCGCTATCCTCACCAGTTCTCCGGTGGGCAGCGGCAACGGATCTGCATCGCCAGGGCTTTGGCGCTCAACCCGAAAGTCATCATCGCTGACGAGTCGGTGTCCGCGCTGGATGTGTCGGTACAGGCCCAGGTGCTGGATCTGCTGGAGAGCCTGCAGAAACAGCATCAGCTGAGCTATCTGTTCATCTCCCACGACATGGCGGTGGTTGAGCGCATTTGCCATCGGGTGGCTGTCATGTTCGGTGGGCAGATCGTCGAAATCGGCCCACGGGATCAGGTGCTGCACAACCCGCAGCACCCCTACACCAAACGCCTGCTCAGCGCGGTGCCATTGCCGGATGTCGACCGCAGGCGGGATTTCAAGGCGCTGCTGCAGGAGCTCGAACAACCCAGCCCGATCAAGCCCAAGGGTTTTGTGATGCCGCCGCAGCAGTTCAAGGGCCTGGGCGGCGGGCATTGGGTGGCCGTTTGATGAGCGTCCCGGGGGTTAGGCAAGGGCGGTTTCACCCTTACAAGTGACGCTACTTCCCGGGAACGGCGCTGGCGCTCTCGACATGCCGGGGCAGCGCGATGGATATCAATGCCGCCAGGGCTACGAACGCGCTGGATATCCACAAACAGGCTTCCAGCCCGAAGGACTGATACACCCATCCGGAAAGGACAGTACCCAGTAACCGACCCAAGGCGTTGGACATGTAGTAAAAGCCCACGTCCAGTGACACGCCGTCTTCCTTGGCGTAGGACACGATCAGGTAGCTGTGCAGTGATGAGTTCACCGCGAACAGCGCGCCGAAGACCATCAAGCCCCCCAGCAAAACCCACTGCGGCGAGAATCCACTGCCAAGCCCGAGGGCTATTGCTGCCGGTATGCCGGCCAGTGCCAGGGCCCAGAGGAACGCGGCGCGGCCGTCAGGCACATGACCATTCTTTTTACCGGTGATGTGGGGCGACAGGGATTGGACAATGCCGTAACCGATGACCCATGCCGCGAGAAATCCGCCGACTTTCCAGAAGCCCCAGCCAAACACGCTGCTCAGGTAAACCGGCAGAGCGACGACAAACCAGACGTCCCGGGCGCCGAACAGAAACATGCGCGCCGCTGACAGAATGTTGATGGCTCGGCTTTTGGACAGAATGTCGCGAAAACGCGGTTTGGCCTTGGCCTTGCCCAGGTCCTTTTTCAGCAGGATCAGGCTGCTGACCCAGATCACCGCCAGCACACCTGCCATGGCCAGCAGGCTGCCCCGGAAACCGATCAACGCCAGCAATGCGCCGCCCAAAAAGAAGCCAACGCCTTTCAGTGCGTTTTTCGAGCCGGTGAGGATGGCGACCCAGCGATAAAGCATGCCTTGGTTGCTGTCGGGCACCAGCAACTTGATCGAGCTTTTGGCGCTCATCTTGTTCAGGTCTTTGGCAATCCCGGACAATGCCTGGGCACCCATTACCCAGACAATGGTCAGCCAGGTCGCAGGCACTGTCAGCATCAACAATGCGCACACCTGCAGGGCCAGTCCGATGTTCATGGTTCGGTTCAGGCCGAGCCGGGCACCCAGGTAGCCACCCACCAGGTTGGTGATGACGCCGAAGATTTCGTAAAACAGGAACAGCGCCGCGATTTCCAGAGGGCTGTAGCCCAGCGAATAAAAGTGCAGAACCACCAGCATGCGCAATGCGCCGTCGGTGAGCGTAAACGCCCAGTAGTTACCCGTGACGAGCAGGTACTGGCGCACTTCCGGGGCGAGGGCTGACAACGCTTTCATGACCGCTCCTCAGACTGCCGCTGCAACCATTCGGGCGAGCTCGACGGTACGGTTGGCGTAACCCCATTCATTGTCATACCAGGCATAGAGTTTCACCTGAGTGCCATTGATGACCATGGTCGAGAGCGCATCGATAATCGACGAGCGAGGGTCGGTGCGGTAGTCGATGGAGACGAGCGGGCGCTCTTCAAAACCGAGAATATCCTTGAGTTCATTCTCGGACGCTGCCTTCAGGAGCGCGTTGACCTCTTCAACCGTGGTCGCCCGTTCCACTTCAAACACGCAGTCGGTCAGCGATGCGTTGGCCAGCGGTACCCGCACGGCATGGCCGTTAAGCCGACCGCGCAGCTCCGGGAAAATTTCTGCGATCGCCGTGGCAGATCCCGTGCTGGTGGGGATCAGGCTCATGCCCGAAGCCCGCGCCCGACGCAGGTCCTTGTGGGGCTGATCCAGTATGCTTTGCGTGTTGGTCAGGTCGTGGATCGTGGTGATGGAGCCGTGACGGATCCCCAGGTTTTCGTGAATGACTTTGACAACCGGCGCCAGGCAGTTCGTGGTGCACGAGGCCGCCGTGACAATGCGGTGTTCGTTGGGATCAAACAACTGATGGTTAACCCCCATGACAATATTAAGGGCGCCTGCTTCCTTCACCGGCGCGCTGACGACAACCCGTTTCACGCCCTGATCCAGATAACCCTGAAGCACGGCAACGGTCTTCATCTTGCCGCTGGCTTCGATAACCAGGTCGCAACCGGACCAATCGGTCTCGGCAATCGCCTTGTTGGCGGTGACTTTGATGCGCTTGCCGTCGATCACAATGCAGTCACCGTCGTCCTGCGCCTCTTTGTGCCAGCGACCGTGTACCGAGTCGAAGTTGATCAGGTGGGCATGGGCCGCTGCGTCCCCTGAGGGATCGTTGATCTGCACAAACTCAAACTCCGGCCAGCCCCATGCCGCCCGCAGTGCCAAGCGACCGATACGTCCAAAACCGTTAATGCCCACTCTGATAGTCATGTCTTCATGCTCTGTCTGGAATCTATAAATGGGTGCCGGTCAAACGACGGCGGTGGCATCGGGGCCTGGACTGCGGCTGATGTTTCCGGGCATTTCGCGGCAGCGTGGTGTTCAACAGCAGGCGGCCACTCGCTCGGGACGATTGCCCATCTGTTCCAGCCGCTTGCAGTCGGGGGTCAGCCAATGTTTGTTGGCGTCCAGCGTCGTACTCAAAACGCCATGCACCCAGTCAGGCAGGTTAGGGTGCAGACGGTAGTAAACCCATTGCCCTTGACGGCGATCAGCGAGCAACCCGCATTCGCGCAGTTGCGCCAGGTTTCTGGAAACTTTCGGCTGGCTTTCGCTTAACGCGCAGGTGAGCTCGCACACACAGAGTTCCTCTTCGCGGGTGATCAACAGCATCATGCGGATGCGATTCTCATCCGCGAGGCATTTGAAAACGGTAGTGGGAGTCAGATGGTCGACCATGGGTTCTCAGTGTTTCTTCGATTTGAGCAGCAGGAACATTTTGATGCGCTCACTGATTTCAGCACGCGCAGCGCGAAATGCATTGGAATGATCGCTGCTGACCGGATCGGCGAAATGCCAGGCGAGTACCTCGCCGGCACCCGGCAACGCCTGGCACTCCTGAGCGGACTTGTCGCACAGCGTAATCACGTAATCGAACTGCTGCCCCTTGAATTCATCAATGGATTTGCTCCGTAGTCCGCTGTGATCCACGTCTATTTCATCCAGGGCCTGTAACGTTCGGGGATCCACCTTCGTCGGCGCGGTGCCAGCGCTGAAAACCTCGTAATTCTCAGGTGCCAATTTGCGCATGAGCGCTTCGGCCAGCTGAGAGCGTGCGGCGTTAGCTACGCAAACAAACAAAACGCGAATCTTCGGAGCCATGATGTGGATCTCTTTATATGTGGTTTTTCGAATATATGATATTTCGCATTGATGTCCAGTTTTTTTCGTGACTGCTTTGTTCTACTGGCCTTTATGACGGTATTGTTACGTATTCATGTCGACGTTATGAATAAACGAACGCAAAAGTTTACAAAACATTCAGGTTTCCATATATTCGTTTTTTCAGATATTTCTGCAGGTTACCAGGTGGCGGTAAAGCCGCTCGGGAGATGTCCTGCCGATAACAACACTGAGCGCGGCAAGCGACGATTTGAAACGCTTGGTGCCCAGGCTCAAGCGGCCGGTGCGTACTGAGCTTTAAGGCTCGTAGTCCTTTTTTACTGATGTTGAGCGAAGTTCATGCTGATTGCCCTTTTGATTTTTCTGGCAACGATCATTCTCGTGATCTGGCAACCCCGTGGTCTGGGAGTAGGCTGGAGCGCTGCGCTTGGTGCCGTTGTTGCGCTGCTGGCAGGCGTCGTGGGCCTTGATGACATCCCGGTGGTCTGGGGGATTGTCTGGAACGCTACGGCGACGTTCATTGCCGTCATCATCATCAGTCTGCTGCTGGATGAAGCGGGTTTCTTTGAATGGGCTGCCTTGCATGTCGCGCGCTGGGGCAGAGGAAGCGGACGTCGCTTGTTCGCCTTCATCATCTTGCTGGGCGCCGCAGTCTCTGCGTTATTCGCCAACGATGGCGCCGCCTTGATCCTCACGCCGATCGTCATTGCAATGTTGACGGCCTTGCGGTTTTCCCCGGCGGCCACCCTGGCGTTCGTTATGGGCGCGGGGTTCATCGCCGATACCGCGAGCCTTCCGCTGGTGGTCTCCAATCTGGTCAATATTGTCTCCGCTGACTATTTCGATCTCGGGTTCGGTGAATACGCCTCGATCATGGTGCCGGTCGATCTGGTCAGCATTGCCGCCACCTTGCTGATGCTGATGTGGTTCTTCCGCAAGGAAATACCGGCAACATACGATGTGAGGGATCTGAAAACCCCCGACGCCGCCATTGTTGACCGTGCCACCTTTAAAGCGGGCTGGTGGGTGCTCGCGCTTCTGTTGGTAGGCTTTTTTGCAGCCGATCCGCTGGGTATTCCCATCAGTGCCGTGGCCGCCGCCTGTGCGCTCGTGCTGTATGTGATTGCCGCACGAGGCCATGCCATTCCGACGACCAGAGTGCTCAAAGGCGCGCCCTGGCAGGTGGTGATTTTTTCCCTGGGCATGTATCTGGTGGTTTACGGGCTGAGCAATGCAGGCCTGACCCATTACGTGACTCAAGTGTTGAATGTCTTTGGCCAATATGGCGTTTGGGGGGCCGCATTCGGCACGGGCTTCCTGACCGCGATGCTGTCTTCGATCATGAACAACATGCCTACCGTTCTGGTGGGGGCGCTGTCGATTCAGGCCAGCCACGTAGACAACGCGGCTCATTTGGCCATGGTCTACGCCAACATCATCGGTTGCGACCTCGGCCCGAAAATCACCCCCATCGGCAGTCTCGCGACGCTGCTCTGGCTGCATGTGCTGGCGCGTAAAGACATTCGGATATCCTGGGGCTACTACTTCCGCGTAGGCATCGTTATCACCCTTCCTGTTTTAACGGCGACCCTGGCTGCCTTGGCGATCAGGCTCAGTATTTGAGTGTGTATGAGGGGCGCCGTTATAGCGCGGCTCCCCGGGAGGCGGGATGGACAAGACTTTACCGAACGTGAACGCCGAGCTGTTCACGGATGATTCGTTGACCGTACCGGGCGTGGTTTCCACATGGACCCACAAGCCCAGGATTCTGTTGCTGTACGGCTCCAATCGAGAGCGCTCGTTCAGTCGGCTGATGGTTGAAGAAGCTGCCCGTTTGCTGGAGCACTTCGGCGCCGAAACCCGAATCTTCAATCCATCGGGATTACCCATGCCGGACGACGCTCCCGACGGCCACGAAAAGGTTCAGGAGCTTCGCGACTTGATGATGTGGTCGGAAGGGCAGGTCTGGTGTTCGCCGGAACGCCACGGCTCGATGAGTGCCGTGTTCAAGGCGCAAATCGACTGGGTGCCGTTGGCGTTGGGCGCGGTGCGACCGACCCAGGGGAAGACGCTTGCCGTCATGCAAGTGTGCGGAGGCTCGCAATCGTTCAACGTGGTCAATCAATTGCGGGTGCTGGGGCGCTGGATGCGGATGTTCACCATCCCCAATCAGTCTTCGGTGCCCAAGGCATTCCTTGAGTTCGACGAAGCAGGCCGGATGAAGCCTTCATCGTTTTACGATCGCCTGATCGATGTCATGGAGGAACTGGTCAAGTTCACCCTGCTGCTGCGCGAACGCTCGGATTTCATGGTGGATCGGTACTCCGAGCGCAAAGAGTCCGCAGAGGAGCTTTCCAGACGGGTCAATCAGCGTTCCATTTAATACCGCACCGAAACCATGGAAGCCCAAATGAGCGAAGTTACGATTTATCACAACCCCCAATGCGGCACGTCTCGCAATACGTTGGCTTTGATTCGTAACAGTGGGGAAGAGCCCGTTGTCATCGAATACCTCAACACGCCGCCTGATCGAGCGACGCTTGTCAGCCTGATCGGTGCAATGAGCATTGCCGTGCGCGACCTGCTCCGCATCAAAGGCACGCCTTACGAAGAGCTGGGTCTGGGCGAGCCCTCACTCACGGATGAGCAACTGATTGACGCGATGATGGCCCATCCTGTCCTGATCAACCGTCCGATTGTCGTGACGCCCCTGGGCACCCGGCTGTGTCGGCCTTCCGAGGTCGTACTGGATATCTTGCCCAATGAACAGCAAGGCCCTTTCATCAAGGAAGACGGACAAGTGATCGTGGACGATCAAGGCCGCAGGGTCTGAAGAAGATTGATGGTTCGCTGGCGAATCAGCAGGTCGGGTGATGCTTCGGGCTTTGAGATACAAAGAACAAGGCCAGCCAGGCGATGGCTGGCCGGATGTGACTGCATTCAGGAATAGCGTCGGCTTTTGAAAGAGACCGTTCGGACATACTCCTCGTTGCGGCCGATCTTGCGGATGTCGGCCGACGCGCCCTTGTAATACGGGATGACATTGCGATCCGTCCACTCGCTGACCATGTCGCCTTGAACCCCGTTGGGGTAGCCAAACTGCATAAAGACCTGACCGGGTTTAATAGACGGCTCCGGGTAGACCATGGCATAGCTCGCGCCGTAATTATTGGCGATTTCAACGATATCTCCTGCTGCTACGCCGAGTTTCTTCGCGTCATCAGGATTCATCTCAACCGGTGCCATGGGGAAGCGTCCTTTGCGGAACACCAGGTATTGATCGTGATAGGCGGTTTGCCAGATGAGATTTGTCCGACCGTTGTTGATCCAGAACGCATATTTTTGCTTCTGGTCTTCCACGACCGAGGGCAGTTTGTTCCAGGGCGAAGCCTGAAAACGTGCTTTCCCATCCGGCGTATCGAATGTGTTGTCGGTGTAGAGCATGGGCGTGCCAATGAGCTTGCCGTCGCGGTACTCCTTGATCGGCAGTTGTACCCCGTTGTTTCCGGCATCCTTGAGCCTGGCGTAGGTCGCCAGATGGCCCGTTGGTCCGCCCTGACTGTCCATTTCCTTCAAATGAGCGCTGCGAAACCCGTCATTGAAAGCGTCTTCCTCTGTTTTCCACTCAAAACCCGCGAAGCGCTCGGCCATTGCAGAGTTGCCGGCTTGCAGGTAACGCTCTTTAAGCCGATTGGCAATATCGGCAGCAATCAGGCAATCGGCTTTCGCGATACCTGGAGGGTCCATGAACCTTTCAGACAGGCGCAAGCGACGCTCGCCATTCATGGAGGTCAGGTTCATCTCGCCGGGATGGGCCGAAGGCAACGCCATATGTGAGGCGGCAGCGAACTTGGTGCGGTAAAGATCAATGGTGACCAGATAAAGTCCCCCTTGATTCTTGACTGCATCATAAATCACATCAATCAGCTCTTCGGTGGTCGCGCCACGCACTTTAGCCATTGCCTGATTGACGATGTCTGCGCGTCTGGAAACCGCTTCCCTGTAAGCATCGGCATTGACCGTCGTCTGAAAAGCGTTACATGCCCATACAGTGAGCATCATCCCACGGCCTTTGATGATTTCCTGATCAATGTAGGGGGCGGGGCGGCCTCCCGGATACGGCGGTCTGGCGTAACCTTCCTGATGCCCACCCATACGGACTACGCCCGTTCCGCGTCGTCCGACGTTATGGGTGGCAAGCACCAGGTTGACGATAGAGGTCTGCGTCCGATAGTTGTCATTACCCCAGATGACACCTTTTTCGTAAGCATGCATCGTACGAGGACGATGGCCTGAGGCCTTCGGCTTGTAAGCCCACTCAGCCGCTTTAACAAGATCAGCGGGAGCAATGCCGGTGATCTGGCTGCATTCCTCAAGTTCAAGCTTATTGGCTGTGACGGCGGTCTGAAAATCTGCGGTGTGCTGGGCGATAAAGTCTTTGTCTATCCAGCCCTGGGCCACGACGTAAGTCAGCAAACCATTGAACAAGGCCGTATCGGTTCCGGGATTGATTGCCAAGTGCAGGACATTGTCTTTGCCCGCAGCGGTTTCGGATATCGCTACCGACGATGTCCTTCGCGGATCGACATAAATGATGCGCGTCTTCTCGATGCTCTCGCCTGGGAACCATTTCTGTTTTTTTTCCAGCGTTGTGCCTTGTAGATTCGGCAACCAATGGGCAAGGAAGTAATTGGTCTGACATTCATAAGGGTTATTGCCAATGGAAATAAGCACGTCCGCCAGCTCGGCATCTTCGTAACTGTTGTTCAACTCCCCGATACCCATGTCCCGCGTGGCATGACATTCAGAGTTATAAGCGGGGCGGTTGTGAATCCTGACCATTTTGGTGCCCAGACCGGTGAACATTAATTTACCGGTCGCCCAGGTGTTTTCGAAGCCTCCGCCTGCGCCGCCATGGTCGAACGCATTAAAGAACAACTGGTCGGCGCCGTCATTGTCGAGTATTCGCTGTGTCAGACCGGCATACAGTTCCAATGCGTGTTCCCAGTTCGACTCAGTCCAGTCACGACCGGAGTACAGCATCGGGTACTTGAGGCGTTGTTGTCCCACTGCGCTGTTTTCGGAATACAAAATACTCGCCATCTGCCCGCCGCGGGTGGAAGAGAGTCCTTGATTAACCGTGCATTCTTTATCGGGAAGGATCATTACGTTATAAGCGTCGCCATTGTTATCCTTGATGGTATTGACCATGGCAGGTGTCATGGTGATCTGCATCGGCGCAAGCTGGCGGGTGAAGTCCAGGTTAAGCGCGTTATCGGCAGCGGCGCGGCCACCCTCCTGATTGGCAGGCCATTTGAAGACCTTGTAGCCGCAACCGACAATGCAAAAGTGACACGTCATGTGGGTCTGTTGCGCGTTCGGGGGCGGAAGAGGGATTCGGTCTGTGAGCGGGCTCATTATTATAATCTCCACTTCATTCAGAGGATGTTGGATTGCCGTCCATAAATAAGGCCGTCCACGGCAATTGCCGTGATCGAGTCGTCACGGCTCGAGTAATCCAGAATGATTCGGGGCAAGTTCTCCGTCGCTTGTCCGCACACCATTTGCCCGGCTTTTTCCGGGTCAAACATGCTGAAGTGACAAGGGCATTTAAATACCTCGGCAGCCGGGTCATACGTGACAGTACATCCCATGTGAGTGCACAAAATACTGTAAGCGACAATGTCGCGATCCGGTCCGACACCCGCCATGACTTCCTTGCCTTTCCTGATTAACATGCAGGGCGATGACGGGTCGGGGTAAAAAAACGATAGGGGCTGGTTAAGTTTGAGTTCACTTGACCGGGCAATTGTATTCGAGGGATAAGGCAGCGTCGTTCGGCCTTGCGAGGCGGGTGGCGGCTGTTGTGCAAGACCGGGTGAGGAAACGGCCATGGCACCGATGGCAGCGGCACCACCAGAGAGTTGTAGTAAGCGGCGACGCGAAAGTGTGGTCATGGGGTCAATTCCTCTGGCTGATCGCGGGCGGATCAGATTTTCTTGTTATGGAATATCCAGAGTTCAAGCGTAGACGATAAGTAGATGCTCACGTGTCTTTCGTCGTATATATACCCGGGTAGCTATAACAACATGTTAATAAATTGAGACTCTTTATTAACTTATTGCTAAATCTGCCAGACACACGATCAATGGCCTTCGGTTTCCCCTGGCAACAGGCCGTTCAAGGACGTATCAATCTCATCGACCCGGAGCGCTGGGTGGGGCATTGTCGTCTTGAGCTTGGCCTGCAGGGACTTCACGTGGAGTACCTTTGGCGCTTCTGGAGCGCGACAGCCTTCTGCAGGCCTACAGTGCTTTTATCGCCGCAGTAACTTGCAATCGCGTCTTCGTCCATATCGCAAGCGATTCGAGTGAGCAGAGGTGGCTCCCCATTCACCAGATTGACCTCGACATTTCCGCCCAGTAATCCACCTTCCTGGATCAGCCCGATCAGGCGCTCCGGGTTAGCCGAGCTTGCGGCAGTGTTACTCGGCCAAGCGGATTCGAATCTGTTTCTCAATCTCGATGATCGCAAAAAGTGCCATGCCCACGCCGATGATCAGCAGGCCATCAAGGAACGGGATGGCCTCGGTGGCAAACACCTTTTGCAATGGCGGCGCGTAAGTGATTGCAAACTGCGCAACCGTCACCACTGCAACGGTCATCCAGACGACCCGGGTACCGCGAATGCCCTCCCAGGTCAGCGATGTGCTGTAGATATTGCGAATGAAGAACAGGTGGAATATTTCCATCACGACCAGCGTGTTCACCACAATGGTCCGGGCCAGTTCCATGGAGTATCCGCGTTCAAGGGCATACGAAAAAATGCCGTAGACACCACAGAGGAACAGGATCGAAACAAGCACCATGTGCCAGACCAGTTTTCCGCTTATCAGTGGCTCCTTGCGCGAGCGAGGCGGCCTGCGCATCGTGTTTTCTTCGGTGGGCTCGAACGCCAGCGCGATGCCGAGGGTCACCGCGGTAATCAGATTGATCCACAGAATCTGTATAGCCGTTACCGGCAGGGTGAGGCCGAGCAGCAGCGCGACAATGATGATCATGGTTTCGCCGGCGTTGGTCGGCAGCGTCCAGCTCAGGACTTTCTTGATGTTGTCATAGACGGTCCGGCCTTCGCGAACCGCCGCCACGATGGACGCAAAATTGTCATCTGCCAGCACCAGGTCTGCGGCTTCCTTGGCCGCTTCACTGCCTTTGCCACCCATGGCAATACCGGCATCGGCGCGCTTGAGCGCCGGCGCGTCGTTAACGCCATCGCCGGTCATGGCCACCGTCATGCCATTCGATTGCAGCAGCGTGACTAGCCTGAGCTTATGTCCCGGGCTGGTACGAGCAAAGATATTGACGTCCTTTACCGCCTCTTTGAGGGTGGCGTCGTTCATGGCGTCCAGGTCTACGCCGGTCAGCACCTTGTCGGGGTTTTGCAAGCCGATCTGGCGACCGATGGCCGCAGCGGTACCGCCGTGATCGCCGGTGATCATTTTTACGACAATGCCTGCGGCCTGGCATTGCTGAACAGCCTCTATCGTCTCGGCTCGGGGCGGGTCTATCAGGCCGACCATCCCAAGCAGGGTTAACCGTCCCTGCACGTCATCGAATTCCAGCACCGTGTGCTCGGGCGGGACGGATCTGACAGCAAATGCCAGGACTCGCTGGCCCTTGGCAGCAATGGCGTTCGCCTGTTCGTGCCAATAGGATGCGTCGAGCGGTTCAGTACCGCCCGCGTTTACCTGCTGTCGGGTGCTCATTGCCAGTATCTGCTCGGGCGCGCCCTTCACATAGATCGCGGCATGTTGATCATGGTTGTGGTGCAGTGTCGCCATGAAGCGGTGTTTGGCGTCGAACGGGATTGCATCGGTGCGCGGCCAGGTTCCGATGTTTTCATCGCTGTCGATTCCGGTCTTTACGGAGAACGCCAGCAAGGCACCCTCCATGGGATCGCCTTCCACCTTCCAGGCGTCCCCATGCAGGCGCAGGGCCGCATCGTTGCACAGGCTGGCAGCCCGTCCCAGTTCTGCCAGCGCCGAGTAACTCCCGGGGTCTACTGGTTTGTCCGCACGGCTGATGCTACCCGTCGGCTGGTAGCCTGTGCCATCGACCGTGAAGACGTAATCGTTGGTTACGACCGAGGCCACCATCATTTCATTGCGAGTGAGTGTGCCGGTCTTGTCGGTGCAGATGACGGACACCGAGCCGAGGGTCTCGATGGCGGGCAGACGACGCACAATGGCATTGCGGCGCGCCATTGCCCGAACGCCGACAGCCAGCGTGATGGTCAGGACCGCAGGCAGCCCCTCCGGAATCGCCGCGACGGACATCCCCACCACGACCATGAAGATATCGCCGAACGCGTAATTCCCCACATAGTGACCGAACAGGAGCAATAGGCCGGCGACTAACAGAATCAAGATCGTCAGCCAGCGCGCAAATACATTCATTTGCTGCACCAGCGGGGTGGTCAGTGTTTCGACTTCTGCTAGCAGGGTGCTGATTCGTCCGATTTCGGCTACTGCCGCCGTCGCCACAACGACCCCGGTTGCCTGCCCACAGGTCACCAGCGTGCCGCTGAATGCCATGCACGTGCGGTCACCCAAGGCCGCTTCGAGGCCTACTGGCCCGGTATTTTTCTCCACGGGTACGGATTCACCGGTGAGGATGGCCTCCTGAATTTGCAGTCTGTTCGCGTGCAGCAGGCGTAGATCAGCAGGGACTTTGTCTCCGGCCTCCAGCAATACGATATCCCCCGGGACCAGCTCTTCACCCGCAACGCTCAAGCGTTCACCCGCACGAATCACGGCGGCGCGGGGGGCCAGCATCTGGCGGATGGCGTCCATGGCTTTTTCGGCCTTGCCTTCCTGTATATAGCCAATGATTGCGTTCGCAATCACCACCGCCAGTATCACCACGGTGTCCCATAAATGTTGCAGCAACGCGGTAATTGCAGCGGAGCCTAGAAGTACATAAATCAGAATGTTGTGAAACTGCAGCAGAAATCTTAGCCACGCCGGTCGCCGTGCAGCTTCCGGCAGGCGATTAAAACCATTTTTTTCCAGGCGGACTTGCACGTCGGTCGGCTCCAACCCGACATGCTCATTGACGCCAAGCAGGTTCGTCACCTGGTCCGCAGGCAGGGTGTGCCATGTTTTGGTGTGGGCAGGGGCGGGTGTTTGCTTATCTGCGGCGTCGACCACTTGCTTGATCAATGACTGTCTCCTGTGCGCGCAGCTCAAGTGAACCGGGCTAAGGTGCTCGTAAGCGGGTGGGGTTATATCAGCATGCTGAAAAAGTACGCCCCCTTACATGCTCTTTGTCATGTAGCTGACCCGAACCAAAATATTCATGCAATCAACGGCGTAGTGAGTATTGATGTAAATCAAATTATTGCGGGCTGGTAGTGTGACAGGATGTTTTCCAGGGTGATGTATGCACTGGGCTATCGGGATTAATCAAAGGCATTTCGCCCTGAAACTACTGGAGCACGGCATTATTTATAAAGCGATTAATGCGGGCTTCTCTGCCCTGTTCATTAAGAGCAGGCATGCAGTCGCTTCAATAGGATGCTCATCCGGCGCCTCACGCTCTCCCTGCAACTCGGTCACCACGCTGAAGTCGCTCACTTCAACAGTTCCTGGAGTAAATAAAGGGTGTCGACATTAACTGTTTCAGGCTGTTTGATGCGGCCATGTGCGCGGGTCTTAGGTGTTAACATGCCAGCTTTTTAGCCCCCCTAGAGGACGCTGATGACCAAGCATCAAGCTACAGCCGAAACCCCTAGAGCAGCCGCGATCCTGGCCCGCTTTCTGTCCTCGGAGTCCGCTGGCGGTCTTGTGCTGATGGGTGCCGCCCTGGCGGCTCTGATTGTCGCGAACTCGCCCCTTTCCCAGAGTTACTTTGCCGCCTTGCACAGCGTGTGGTTGGGCATGTCCGTGGAACATTGGGTCAATGATGGCTTGATGGCGATCTTCTTCCTGATGGTCGGTCTCGAAATCAAACGAGAAGTGCTGGCAGGTGGACTCTCTACCTGGGGGCAGCGCGCTCTGCCGGGATTTGGTGCCGTGGGCGGCATGATTGTTCCTGCGTTGATTTACGTCGCCATCAACTGGGGTAATGCCGAGACCCTGGGCGGATGGGCGATCCCGGCCGCCACTGACATCGCATTCGCCCTGGGTGTCTTGTCGTTACTGGGTAAACGAGTCCCGACGTCGTTGAAGGTCTTTCTGGCCGCCCTGGCGATCATCGACGATCTGGGTGCGGTGGTCATCATTGCCTTTTTCTATACGTCGGGCCTTTCCATGCCGATGCTATTGGCGTCTCTGGGGACGCTGGTCATCCTGATTGCAATGAATCGGTTGGGCGTAAGAAAGCTGTTCCCCTACCTCTTGGTCGGGGCTGTATTGTGGTTTTTCGTGCTGCAATCGGGCGTGCATGCCACGTTGGCGGGTGTCGCCGTCGCGTTGTGCATCCCTATGGGCAGGCCTGAGGAAGAAGCGCGTTCCCCGCTGCTGTTTCTGGAAGAGAAACTGCATTCATGGGTGGCGTTCGCGGTGGTGCCGATTTTTGGCTTCGCCAACGCGGGCGTTTCATTGGCCGGCATGTCCGTGGAGAACCTGGTCGATCCGGTGCCGTTGGGTGTAGCGCTGGGTCTGTTGGTGGGTAAGCAGGTGGGTATTTTTCTGCTGGCCGCTCTGGCCATCCGCCTGGGGCTGGCGAAGTTGCCGGAAGGAAGCAGCTGGCTTCAGCTTTACGGCGTAGCACTGTTGTGTGGCATTGGCTTCACGATGAGCCTGTTCATTGGCAATCTGGCGTTTGCCGGCTCCGCCCATTTGATCGATGAAGTCAAAGTCGGGGTCTTGCTCGGTTCGATTCTGGCGGCGATTGGTGGCGTTATCGTTCTTCGACGCAGCAGCGTCCCGGCACCTGTTGCCGTAACCAAATAAGCATCCTCCCTGATGGCCACAGTACCTCCCTGAACCGGGCAGTACTGTGGTCGGGGGCGTGCGTTAGCTTAGCGAAGCAGCAATACGGGCAGGGTGGCTGTTCGAAGCATGGTTGTTGTCGTGCTGCCCACCAGAAACTGTCTGATGCGTGAGTGCCCGTAGGCCCCCATGACAAGCAGATCAATGCCGTGCTCGGCCTGATAATCCTGCAGAGCTGACTCCACCTCACCTTGTCGTATCTCTGTTTGAACCTTGAAGCCTGAAGAGGCGAGCGTTACTTGCGCTTTCTCCAGCGCCTCTCGGCTGTTATCCGAGTCTGTGCCAACCATGACCAGATGAACCGGCAAGCCTTCGCATAACGGGCTGGCGGCGAGGGTCTGGACGGTTTTGTGGGCCGTGGGGCTGCCGTCGAAGGCGAGCATGACCTGCTCGGGTTTCTTGAAGTTCGTGGTTGTGATCAGGATCGGGCGGTGAATGGTGCGTACAACAGCCTCGATCTGGCTGCCAAGACTGAGCGCATCGCGTGTGCTGTCTTCACCGGTTCTTCCAATCACCAGCAGCCGTATATCGTTCTGAAGGTCGCTCAGGCTCTCGACCAGATGGCCATGGCGCTGCTTCAGTTCAGGCAAAACAGCCCCCGATGTGAGGGTCCGCTCCCTGGCCTTTTCCAGCATGTGTTGCCCGTGCTCCAGGGCGAGCCTGGCACGCTGGGCATCCAGCGTCGCCAATTCCTCCAGCAGATGTTCTCGGCTTCCAAGGCCGATATTTCCGTTGAGATCAGCAGATGCGGGGTATTTCTCTTCATCCAGCACGTGCAGCAAGGTCAGAGGTGCATGAAGTTTTTGCGACGCCCAGGCCGCGTAATCGCAGACTGCCAGTGAAGATTGTGAGCTATCAATGCATGCCATTACGTGGGTCATTGTCGATCTCCTTAGTGGCTCATGAGCGTGTCGATGGCGTCAGGTTTGTCGTGCACGCCAAAGCGGTCAACGCTGGTTGCGCTGGCCTCATTCAAGCCCGGCACTTGCACCTCGGCACCTTCGCGACGGAACTTGATGACGACCTTGTCCAGTGCCGCAACGGCGGGGATATCCCGGAAGTGCGCTTGCGTCAGGTCAATGGTGACGGTGTTGAGCGCCTCCTTGAAGTCGAAAACGTTGGTGAACTTGTCCGCTGAGGTGAAGAACACCTGGCCCACAATGCGGCAAGTGCGAATGCGACTCTGCCTCGTCCAGACTGCTTTGGATGTCGAGGCAGTGGCCGACTTTGTTGGCGAAAAACAGGGAGGCCAGCAGCACGCCCACCCATACACCGCAGGCCAGGTTATGGGTGGCCACGACGACCACAACGGTCGCGACCATGACGATGTTAGTCGACAGTGGGTGTTTTTTCAGATTGCGCAGGGAATCCCCGCTAAAGGTGCCGATGGAGACCATGATCATCACCGCGACGAGGGCTGCCATAGGGATTCTGGAGACTCCTGGGGCATTCGGGGTCTGGACGTTCCTTGATGGGCGTCAACCGCGTGGACGGGTCTGCTCTGTATGCTGCGCAGCAACCGACAGTCTTGTCGGTGGTGCTCATCCTGAAGCGCGGGAATTCAGACGACGGGATTGGCGCCTCCCTCACAGCGAGAGAATCCCTCCCGCTGAAATGAGAGCGAGAACGCCATGCTCTATCTGCTGTTTCTGACGTTGCATTTGTTCGCCGCCTTGATTTTTATCGGCACAGTGTTTTTTGAAGTCCTGTTTCTTGGAAGTTTGCGCAAGCAACTGCCCGTCAAGGTCATGGTGCTGGTAGAGCAGGGCGTGGGTCGGCGGGCTCGCACCCTGATGCCATGGGTGCTCCTTGTATTGTTCGGGGCGGGGCTGGGAATGGTCTGGCTGCGCTATTGGCCGACCCTTGCCACACCCTTGGCTTCATCGTTCGGTACATTGCTGACACTGAAAATCGCGTTCGCAGTGAGCGTCCTTCTGCATTTTCTGACCGCCATGGTGCTATTCAAACGTGGCCTGATGAATGCCCGGTATCTGCAATTCATCCATGGCAGTGTGTTCTGCCACATGATCGTCATCGTACTGCTGGCCAAGGGGATGTTTTACCTGACGTGGTGACAGGGCTTGCGAGGGGCTGTTACGTCACAGGCACTTTACCCACGCTTGATACAAATCAATGAGCGTGGGTCGCCAGCCTCTGAAACTGTCGGTTCCCAGCCTGTCCCGGAGACCTGTCATGCTCAATGTATTTCACAACCCCGACGGGCTGAACGCTCAGTGTGAGCGGAGGGTGTCTTATACCGACTGCCATGTGGGTACTGAACAGTTCCATGACGGCGTCGGCTCTCTGGATTTGCTTCGTGCACTGCGCAGCAGCCGCCAGAGGTGTCGTCCTCTGTCGCTGAATGTGCAACTTCCTGCACTGAAGCCTTCTTGTCGTTCTTCAAGCGACGTCTCATGCCAGCGCCGTGAAACCGAACACTATCTCCAGCGTCTGGAACGTGAGATCGACCTTGTGAGTTGTCACCTCGGGACAGGGCAACGGGTCGAAGAGTTCCATCTATGGGGAGGAACATCCAATACCACTGATCTAAGGCGACTGATGAGCCACCTTCGTGGTCGTTTCAATTTTCTCGGACATGATTGGGCAGACTACAGCGCTGCAGTGGACCTTCACCATACCGACTGGTCGACCATGGGCGTGCTGCGTGACCTGGGGTTCAACCATATCAGCATCGGGGTGACGGACATCGGTGCCGACAGTGAAATGTCGGCGGCCGGTTTCCAGAACCCGGCGCCGATCCATTCGCTTATGGATGCCGCTCGAACATTTGGTTATCGGTCCATCAGTGTTGATCTGGGTTATGGCCATGCCTGGCAAACCCCCGACAGTCTGGCGCTGAAACTGGCAAGCATCATCGAGCTGGAGCCGGACAGGCTGCTGGTGTTTGACTATGACCGGCTGCCCCAACGCTATCGGTCCATGGCCGGGGAAAGAACATGGGCGCTGTGCAGCGAGGAAGATAAAGACGCCATGCGCCGCATCTGCCTCGAACAGTTGACAGGCGCCGGTTATCACTACTTGGGCCTGGGGCAGTTTGCCCGGCCAGATGACGATCTGGCGATTGCTCAGGAGCGCGGGCAATTGCATCGCACGTGCGAGGGATTCACTCGATACGGGCATTGCGACCATATCGGATTGGGTTTGGGAGCCATCAGCCAGATCGACGATCTGTATACGCAGAACACCGAAGCGCTGGCACGCTATCAGCAGCAACTGGATAGGGATCAATTGCCGACGAGCCGTGGCTGGCGCGGCAAGTAACCCTCGATCAATGGCCAGACAGCCCATCCAGAGTGTCATGCCCGAGCACGCGGCCCTCGCTTGATCACGATCAAGTTTGCCGGCGGTGCGGCTTGCCAGTGGGTCACGACGACCCTTAGCGTGGTCGCTGAATTCACTTTGGAACACGCCGCTCATGGACCCTACCGAGTCATGCACACCGTCCGCCGAGCCATTCTATAAACCGTTGAACAATGAGCAGATGCTGTTCGAGCAATCCTGGCGACACGGCATGCCGGTGTTGATCAAGGGGCCGACAGGGTGCGGCAAAACCCGTTTTGTCCAGCACATGGCCCATCGGTTGAAGCTCCCGCTGTATACCGTAGCCTGTCACGACGACCTCAGCGCGGCTGACCTGATCGGCCGTCATTTGATCGGGGCCGAAGGAACCTGGTGGCAGGACGGCCCGCTGACCCGAGCGGTGCGCGAGGGCGGCATCTGTTATCTGGATGAAGTCGTCGAGGCCCGGCAGGACACCGTCGTCGTGTTGCATCCGCTGGCCGATGATCGTCGGGAGCTGTTCCTGGAACGCACCGGCGAAGTGCTGAAAGCACCGCCTTCATTCATGCTGGTGGTGTCTTACAACCCCGGCTACCAGAATTTGCTCAAAGGCATGAAACCCAGCACCCGACAACGCTTTGTGGCCATGCGCTTTGATTACCCCTCTGTCGCCGATGAAGAACGCATTGTTGTCGTAGAGGCTCAGGTAGACACTGCGCTGGCGGCGCAAGTGGTCAAGCTGGGGCAGGCGCTGCGCCGACTCGATCAGCATGATCTGGAGGAGGTCGCCTCGACGCGGCTGCTGATTTTCACGGCGCGAATGATCCGCTCCGGCATGAGCCCGCGTGAGGCGTGCATGGCCTGTCTCGCCGAGCCGTTGAGTGACGATCCACAAACAGTCGCGGCGCTGATGGACGTGGTTGATGTCCACTTCTGTTGAGCCCGCGGGTGTTGTGCGGGGTCACCTGCCGGGCGATCTGGCGATGTGGTTTTTCATCCTGGCCGAGCTGTCGGTGTTCGCCATTTTGATTCTGGCGTTTGCCGTGACTCAGGCAATCAAGCCTCAGATGTTCATTGAGGGTCGCTCGTTACTGAACACGTCCACCGGTCTGGCGATGACACTGAGCCTGCTCACTGCGGGTTTCTTCGCCGCCCTGGCTCAAGAGCAAGTCAGGCGCTCAAGGCCCCGCCACGGGGTGATTCTGGTGATGGTCGCGTTGACCGCTGCGAGTGTCTACGTAGCGCTGAAAGTGATGGAGTACCGGCACTTGCTGGCTTCAGGGCTGGGCATGGAGCGCGACACGTTTTTCACCCTTTACTGGATTCTCACCGGTTTTCATTTTCTCCATGTATTGCTCGGCATGGTCATCCTCGGATGGCTGGCCGCGCGTTGCTTTCGCAGCCTCTACAACGCAGACCAGCGCAGCGGGTTTGAATCCGGCGTGCTGTATTGGCACATGGTCGATCTGATTTGGGTCGTGCTTTTTCCGTTGGTCTACGTGCTCGATTGACGTGAGGTTTTATGTCTGCTTCCAGATTGCTGTTTGTTTGCTGGGTGGGGCTGGCCGTGTTGAGCGTGTGTACGGTGGTCTTGGCACAGTTCGGCGCGAGCTGGCAGCTATCAGTCGCCATCCTGGCAGTGGCAGTTTGCAAGGCCTGGCTGATCACCGATGGGTTCATGGAGCTGCGCCGCGCACCGCGACTGTGGCGCCGTTTGATGTTGAGCTGGGCGTTGGTGTTGGCCGTACTGGTGGGGCTGAGTCTGTTGTCAGTCTATTCAACGTAATACCTGACTAAAACCATCTGGCTTTCTTGATCGCCATCAAGCAGGTTTCACGCCCTCGCTTCCTATCATGGGCATGTTTAGCAAAGAGGAAGCGACGATGTCAGAGACCTTCACAAAAGGCATGGCCAGGAACATCTATTTCGGCGGAAGTATCTTCTTCTTCCTGATATTCCTTGCTTTGACTTACCACACGGAACAGACATTTCCCGAACGCAGCAATGAAGCGCAATTAACCGAATCGGTGATACGCGGCAAAACGGTCTGGGAACACAACAATTGCATCGGCTGCCACACGCTGTTGGGCGAGGGTGCCTATTTCGCGCCTGAGCTGGGCAACGTGTTCCAGCGTCGGGGCGGGGAGGAGGGCTTCAAGCCTTTCCTGCATGCCTGGATGAAAATGCAGCCGCTGGGCGTACCGGGACGGCGGGCAATGCCCCAGTTCAATTTGAGTGAGCAGGAGGTGAATGATATCGCCGAGTTCCTCAAGTGGAGCTCGAAAATCAACACCAATGGCTGGCCGCCAAACAAGGAGGGCTGAGAGATGAGCATGGCTAATCCGCATTTGAAATTCGCCTCGCAAGCCGTCGCCAAACCTTACTTCGTGTTTGCCCTGATCCTGTTTCTCGGTCAGGTACTGTTCGGTTTAATCATGGCGCTGCAATACGTGATCGGAGACTTTCTGTTCCCGATCATTCCCTTCAACGTGGCGCGGATGGTGCACACCAATCTGCTGATCGTCTGGCTGTTGTTTGGCTTCATGGGCGCCGCTTACTACCTGATACCGGAAGAGGCCGATCGCGAGTTGCACAGTCCAAGGCTGGCGATCATTTTGTTCTGGGTCTTCGCTGCCGCCGGGGTGTTGACCATCCTGGGCTATCTGCTGGTGCCTTATGCCAGCCTGGCCAGATTGACCCACAACGAACTGCTGCCGACCATGGGGCGTGAGTTCCTGGAGCAACCGACGATTACCAAAATGGGCATCGTGGTGGTGTGCCTGGGCTTTCTCTACAACATCGGCATGACCCTTCTCAAGGGGCGCAAAACCACGGTCAGCATGGTCATGATGACCGGGTTGATCGGCCTGGCAGTGTTCTTCCTGTTCTCTTTCTACAACCCCGGCAACCTGGTCCGTGACAAGTTCTATTGGTGGTGGGTTGTGCATCTCTGGGTAGAAGGCGTCTGGGAGTTGATCATGGGCGCGATGCTGGCTTTCGTGCTGATCAAAATCACCGGCGTGGACCGGGAAGTCGTGGAGAAATGGCTGTATATGATCATCGCCATGGCGTTGATTACCGGCATCATCGGTACGGGTCACCACTTCTTCTGGATTGGCGCACCTGAGGTCTGGTTGTGGGTCGGTTCCATCTTCTCCGCGCTGGAGCCGCTGCCCTTTCTGGCGATGGTGATATTTGCGTTCAGTACGGTGAAGAACCGCCGCCGACATCACCCGAACCGTGCCGCAACATTGTGGGCCAAGGGCACAACGGTGACGGCCTTCTTCGGCGCGGGCGTCTGGGGCTTCCTGCACACGCTCGCTCCCGTCAATTTCTACACCCACGGTTCGCAACTGACGGCCGCTCACGGCCACCTGGCGTTCTACGGTGCTTACGCAATGATCGTCATGACCCTGATCAGCTACGCCATGCCTCGTTTGCGCGGCTTGGGTGAAGCGGGCGATGAGCGTTCGCAGAACCTGGAAATCTGGGGCTTCTGGTTGATGACCCTGTCAATGGTGATGATCACGCTGTTCTTGACCGCCGCCGGTGTCGTACAGGTCTACCTGCAACGCTGGCAGGCTGACGGGATCGCCTTGCCCTTCATGGCCACGGTCGAGCAGATGCAAGGGTTGTTCTGGGCACGGCTGGTGGCCGGGGTCGGTTTCCTCTGCGGTTTGCTCTGCTATTTGCTCAGCTTCAGACAGCGAGGGCGCGCGGCGTTGCGTGCCCCGGCGGCGGTGGTGCCCTCATGAGTCGGTATCACGGCTAGAACACATCGGCCCGCTGACACAGCGGGCTGTTTTTGAGTTCCGAGGAGCGCAACACCATGGCCTTTACCGTCGAGCTGGAAGAATGGGCAGGCAGTGTCTGGCATCGCTTCATCACCCGGCGTGGCACCCCGGATTTTCCCGAGGCGCGTGTCGAACTGGTCAGCCAGCAACGTGCGCTGGCGCTGTTGTTTCGCGCCATGGGCGGCGCCAACGGCATCAGTCTGGAAGCGGCCAGCGACCGGGATTTGCTGTTACGGCGTAGCGTGTTGCAGCAGATTGCCGGCACCTGCAAGCAAGTGCCATTGGCGTGGTGTGACGACAATACTGTTCGGCTGCCGTCGAGCCTGGCGGTGTTCCCTGAGCCTGCCATGAATCAGGAACTTTACCGTTGGCTCGCGTTGTTGGCCGCACAGGCTGGCCAGATGCGGCACTGGGGTCGGGACAACCAACGCTGGACCCAAATGCTATTGAGGCGTCATCCGGCGTTGCGGGTTCGCTACACCCGTCTGGTGGAGGCTCACCTGCAACTGCGCCCTGATCCGGCGTCGCTTAACCGCAGTGAAGCGGCACTGGAGCGTGCGATACGTCAGGCGCTACGGGAGCCAGGCAGCGTCGAGCATTTCCCTCGTAGCGAACGGGCGGCGTGGCCGCTGCCCCTGTGGCTGTACCCGCCGCAGCACCTGGCCAGCCCGTTGGCTGCCAATATGGAGGATGAGTCCGAGGAGTTTTTGATAACGCCGCCCGGCGAGCAGATCGGTGGGCGAAAACGGGCCAAACGCATTGATGACAGCTCCCGTGATGGGGGATTGTTGGTGGTACGTCTGGAGAATCTGTTCAGTTGGACGGAGCATGTGGACCTGGATCGCTGGTCAGACGATAGCGAAGACCCGGACGCTGCAAGGGTCGCCGACGACCTGGACGAACTGACGCTGTCACGCACCCGGCTGCGCAAGGGCGGCGGCCTGAAACTGCACCTGGATTTGCCACCCGCCGATGTTGACGATATTCCTCTGGGTGAGGGCATCAAGTTGCCGGAGTGGGATTATCGTAAAAATCAACTGCTGGATGCTTTCGTTAATCTGCAAATGATGGTGCCTCGCGACTGTGAACCACAGCCGCTGCCGCCAAGGCTGAAGGCATCGGCGCTGCTGTTACGCCGCCAGTTCGAACATTTGCGCAACGATCGTCAATGGCTACGCCAGCAACCTCAAGGGGCTGAACTGGACATGCAGGCCTGGCTGGATTTTCACGTTGAGCGCGAGCATGGCCAGTGCGCCGAGCGCGGTCTGTTCATGGAAAGACGCCAGACCCGGCGAGACCTGGCGTGCCTGTTGCTGGCCGACGTGTCGATGTCCACCGACGCGCACTTGAACGACGAGCATAGGGTCATCGAGGTCATACGCGACAGCCTGCTGCTCTTTGGCGAAACCCTGTCGGGACTGGGCGATGACTTTGCGCTGTATGGATTTTCCTCGCTGCGGCGCCAGCAGGTGCGCATGCAGGAGTTGAAGTCCTTTACCCAACGCTATGGTGATGAAACCCGCGGTCGCATCCAGGGGCTCAAACCGGGGTACTACACGCGCATGGGTGCCGCGATTCGTCAGGCGACGCAGTTGCTGGCGCGCAGCAAGCGACGCAGCAAACTCCTGTTGCTGCTGACCGATGGCAAACCCAATGACCTGGATTTATACGAAGGTCGCTATGGGGTCGAAGACACCCGTCAAGCGGTACTGGAGGCGCGTCGCCAGGGGCTGACGCCGTTCTGTATCACCATTGATCGTGAAGCCGGGGACTACTTGCCCTACATGTTTGGGGCAAATGGCTACACCTTGATCCGCCAGCCCGAACAATTGCCCCTTCGCTTGTCGCAGTTGTATCGCCAACTGACCCAGCCTTGAACCCTATGGCGCGGTTTCAGCCCGTGCCACGCGGTAACCAGAAAAACATCGCCACACAAAAGATCGTCAAACCGATGCAGAACCACTGGAACCTGCGCAGTCGGCGCGCTGTGGCCTGTTCGGCCAACGCTGGCAGGGGCATGCCACATTGGCAACACACGGTTGTCTGGAGTGGGTTGATGTGTTGGCAGTACAGGCAGACGGGCATGGCGCTCACTCAAACTGCTCCAGACGCAGACGATCCAGAATGGCAATTTGGCGGCCGTCCTGAGTGATGATGTTTTCGTCGATCAGGCGGCGAATGATCCGCGAAAAAGTTTCCGGCTGGATCGAAAGGTGCCCGGCAATCAGTTGCTTGGCCATGGGCAGTTCAAACTGGCTGTCCACGGTTTGCTGGCGCACCAGTTGCGTCAGCAGGTAACGCACGACACGGTGGGTAGCATTTTTCAGGGACAGGGTCTCGATTTCATTGACCCTTTGATGCAAGCGAACGCACAGCTTACCCAGTAGCGCAAAGGTCAGCCGGCTATTGCTTTGAAGCAGGCGTATGTAGGTGCTGTTGGACAACTGGTAGAGCTGAGTGGGGCAGATGGCCTCTGCCGAAGCCACATAATTGGGGGTGTCCATTAACATCATTGCTTCGGCAAGGGTGTGTCGATCGCCGATGACTTCGAGCACTTTCTCCTGCCCATCAGGGGTCAGCCGGTAAATTTTCACCGCACCGGAAATCACGAAATAGAACGAATCGGCCGGATCACCCTGATGGAACAATGGGTCGCCCTTGTCGATGCTCAGCAAGTGGCTGGTGCTCATCAATTCATCCAGCTGCGCTTCGTTGAGCGGCTCGAATAAATGATGACTGCGTAAAATCTGGTGGTGGACGCGATGAAGCACCATGGAAATTTATCCTGAAGGGTGAGGAAGGGGTAGGTAATGCCGTCAGACAAGACCGAGAGAAAGGCTGCTGGCCAGGGCCAGGACTGAGCTCAACACCACAAACCACGCCACTGGCTGAATGACTTTTTTCATGAGATTCCGAGTAATGAGAAGGGAAAAGCGTTCTGTAGGTTTCCCCTTACTCAGCAAGACGCGGGCCACCCCCTCACGCCTTGGTAGACGCGGCCTTACCGAAAGATGAGGTAAAAATAACCATGAAAAATAGGGTGTTATTAACCACTAAATGGTCATATTGACCCGGTATTGAAAGCGGCGGGACACGACAAGCCAGCCCTGGCATGGATCCGCACCGGGGGGCACGGCCCTTGCACACTTGATCGCAGACAAGGCGTTTGAACGCCCAGACCCGAAGATTGAACCCGAATTGACCTCGACGCTTGCGGGTGAGTGTCAGGAAGAGCAAAGGAGTGGCTGTATGCAAGTGCTTGACCGCCGCAAGGCGATGGCGATCCCACCGCTGTTACGGCTGGCCTTTCGGCCATTTTTCCTCGCGGGCTGTCTATTGGCCCTGTTGGCCATACCGCTTTGGCTGGCTGCGTTCAGCGGTTCGGTATCCGGTTGGCAGCCTGCGGGCGGTTGGCTGGGTTGGCATCGACATGAATTGTTGTTCGGGTTCGGGCTGGCGATCATTGCCGGCTTTTTGCTCACTGCCGTGCAGACCTGGAGCGGTCTCCCCGGTCTCAGCGGCAAACCCCTGGCCGCGTTGGCGGTGTTGTGGCTGTGCGCCCGAGTGGCGTGGCTGGCTAACGTACCGTGGCCGGTTCTCGTGGTACTGGAGATGATATTCCCGCTGGCTGTCGCGTTCGTCATGGGCATCACCCTGTGGAAGGTGCGGCAAAAACGTAACTACCCGATCGTGATGGTGTTGCTGCTGTTGGCCGCCGCCGACGGGCTCTCCCTGTTCGGTTTGGTCGAAGGCCATGAAGGCTGGCAGCGCCAAGGGGTGCTCACCGGCATCTGGCTGGTGGCAGCGATGATGGGGTTGATCGGTGGGCGGGTCATTCCGTTCTTCACTCAGCGTGGCCTTGGTCGGGTCCAGGGCGTTGCGGCGTGGCCGTGGCTGGACGGACTGTTGTTGATCGGTTCGGCGCTGGTGGCGGTGTTGTATGCGGCAGGACCTGCCCTCAACCCCGATGTATGGGTGGGCCTGCTGTTCATCGCACTGGCGGCGGGGCACCTGATACGCCTGGTTCGCTGGCATGATCGGGCGCTCTGGCGAGTGCCGTTGTTGTGGTCGTTGCACTTGGCCTATGGCTGGTTGGCGGTGGCGTGCCTGGGCATGGGGCTTTGGCATCTCGGCGTGTCACTCAATCCGAGTCTCGCAGTGCATTGCCTGACGATAGGCGCGATGGGCGGCTTGGTGCTGGCGATGATTGCCCGGGTCAGCCTTGGGCATACCGGTCGGGCTCTGGAGCCGCCCTCGGGCATGACATTGGCCTTCGTTTTGCTCAATCTGGCGTGCCTGAGCCGGGTCGGACTGTTCCTGTTGTTCCCTATGCCCGCGTTGTGGCTGGCCGGTCTGTGCTGGGCCCTGGCGTTTGCGTTGTACGCCTGGCGGTATGGACCGATGCTGCTGAAAACCCGGGTGGACGGTCATCCAGGATGAATCATCGTGCCCATGGAGATTGTCGTTGATGTATCCCTTTTTACTGGTGACACACCTTCTGGCAGCGATTGCTTTTATCGGAACGCTGTTCTTTGAAGTGGTGATCTGGCACCGCGCCCGTCTGCAATTGACGGCTGCGGCGCAAACAACTGCGGATCAGGCCATTGCGGTTCGCTCACGCAAGGTTCTCCACGGGGTGGTGTTGCTGTTGTATGGCGCAGGCATTGGCCTGGCGTGGCAGTATCAAAGCGCCTTGAGTCAGCCACTGGCCAGCAGCTTCGGGACGTTGTTGAGCGTGAAGATCCTGCTGGCCTTGAGCATCGTCTGCCATTACCTGTTGCTGGCCTATTGGCTGACGCACGCACGGCTTACCACCGTCCGGGCCGGCTGGATTCGCCGCAGCATCCTTGGGCATATGGTGCTGATCGTGATACTCGCCAAAGCCATGTTCTATTGGCACCCTTGATCGTCAAATGTGACGTGCAAAAAAACGCGCCAACCGTGGGTTGGCGCGGCTGTTCCGAGCGCAAGTCGATCAATGACCGGGGGCCAGGGCGTTTACGAATAGCACGTTGTTTTCCAGATGGATGTGCTGCATCAAATCATCCCGAAACTCCTGCAGCCCACGATACAGGGCCCGCCAAGTGTTGCACGCATCGGCCGGTGGCGTGATGTCGTGAGTCAGGGCAAGCACTTTTTTCAGGGATTGGCCATGCTGATCATGTTCGAAGCGCAGCACCTGAATCGGCGGCGCAGCTTGAAGGCCGATGCCCCGTTGCAGCATGGGAAAGAGCACTTGTTCTTCCTTGAGCATGTGGCCTTCAAGTTCCTGATACAGATCGGTCAGCAGGTCGGTCAGGCCGATGGGGCAACTGCTGCGCGTCCCATGCACCTGCTCCACACGACGGGCCAGGCGGATAAGCTCCGGCAGTTGTTCGCGGTGTCGAGCGTGGTAGCGCGCCAGCAGATGCGCAATCAGCCGTTCCGGAGCTTCGTTGCGCCAGTCGTGCCGGGTTTCGCCATTGTTTTGCAGAGCGTGCAGGGCATCGGCGATCAGCATTGGGTCGAGGTCGTTGGTCAGGGCTGCTTCACGCAGGCTTTGATGGCCGCCACAGCAGAAGTCCAGTTTGAACGTGTGAAAAATCCGGGTGGCTCCGGGAATGTCGCAGGCCAGTTCACCGAGGCTTTGTTCCAACAGGGGCTGGTTCATGATGATTCCTTATGTGGATGTCAATGGTCTCCAGGGTTATTGCATCCCGCATGCCATAGCTAACTGATTGATACGTATCTATTTATTTTTAGTTGTGGTGGTAAGCACCCTGACGCTTTAGGGTGAATTCAACCATAGAGGGTAATGACTACCATGTTGCGTGAAAGTCTGGCCGCCGACCTGATCGTCGAGTTGCCCAACGCCGTAAGGCTGGACCGACTGGTTCAGACCTTGCGCGAATACTTCAACGCAGGCGCCGTGTGCCTGCTGCGGCTGGAGCAAGACAGCCTCAGGCCGGTCGCCACGGTGGGGCTGGCTCATGAAGCACTGGGGCGCCGGTTTGTCATTGCTCAGCATCCCCGCCTGGCGACGATCATGGCGTCACGCGAGCCCACGTGGTTCGAGCCCGACAGCCGCCTGCCGGACCCGTATGACGGTTTGCTCGACAACCATGGTGGCGAACCGTTGACCGTGCACGACTGCATGGGCGTGAGTCTGTATGTGGAGGGGCGCACCTGGGGCGCCATCACGTTTGATGCGCTGCAGGCCGGAACATTCGACAGCCGTGCCCGGGAGGAACTCAAGCGCTGCACGTTGCAGATCGAAGCCGCCGTGCGCGTCACTCGGCTTGAGCGGGAAAACCGCAGCTTGCGCTTGTCCCGCAGTGACCTTCAAGACGTGGGTAAGGCGGCCGATGATGGCGAGATCCTCGGGCAGAGCGAGGTGTTGCATCAGTTGCTGAACGAGCTGGATCTGCTGGCCGATTCGGATCTGCCGGTGTTGCTGCTGGGTGAAACCGGCGTCGGCAAAGAGCTTTTTGCGCGACGTCTGCATCGCATGTCACGGCGCAGCCACAAGCCGCTGGTCCAGGTCAATTGTGCCGCGTTGCCCGAGGCCCTGGCAGAAAGCGAGTTGTTCGGCCATGTAAAAGGGGCCTTTTCCGGCACCACCGGTGACCGGCCCGGACGCTTTGATGCCGCCAACGGCGGTACGCTGTTTCTCGATGAAGTCGGCGAGCTGCCGTTAAGCGTTCAAGCGAAGTTACTGCGCACGTTGCAGAACGGCGAGATTCAGCGGCTGGGCGCCGACAAGCCATTGCATGTCAATGTCCGAATCATCGCCGCGACCAACCGGCATCTGCCGGACAGCATCCGCGACGGCCTGTTTCGTGCTGACCTGTATCACCGGCTTTCGGTGTACCCGGTGCCGATCCCGGCGCTGCGCGAGCGAGGTCATGATGTGTTGATGCTGGCCGGGCACTTTCTGGAGCTCAACCGGGCGCGACTCGGCCTGCGAGGTTTGCGCTTGTCGTCCGCAGCCGAGCGCGCCTTGTTGGCCTACACCTGGCCGGGCAATGTGCGGGAACTGGAACATGTGATCAGCCGCGCCGCGCTCAAGCAGCTCAGCCGTGGTACCAGTCGCGCGCACATCATGACGCTGGAACCGCAAGTTCTGGATCTCGACAGTGCGCTGGGCGCTGTGGGGGCCACCGTCGCGCAGCCCCGGGAGGTGATGTCCGACCTGCCATTTCAGGCCTTGGGTGACGCTGTGGACGATTGCCAGCGCCAAAAGATCCTCCACGCCCTGAGCCTTTCCGGGGATAACTGGGCCAGCGCCGCGCGCTTGCTGGAAGTCGATCCCAGCAACCTGCACAAACTGGCCCGGCGTCTTCGCCTCAAGTAAGGCGCGGGTTGCCGAGAAATGTCTCGTTCTATGGCTCGTATGAGCCGCCGGCCTTGTCGAGGTACCTCCTTGGAGGAATAGGCCAGGTCGTGATTCCGGTTCAGGCTGGGCCATACCCATTTTTACGCAAAGGTTTGGTCATGGCCCATTTGGCGCAACGCACGTTTGAACCCCTGAACATTGCCGTACTGACCATCAGTGATACGCGAACCTCAGACACCGACACCTCGGGGCAAACCCTGTGTGATCTGTTGACGACGGCCGGGCATGTGCTGATTGATCGCGATCTGGTCAGGGATGACATCTATCAAATTCGCGCTACCGTATCCCGCTGGATAGCCGACCCCAACGTGCAAGTTGTCCTGATGACAGGCGGCACCGGCTTCACCGCGCGTGACAATACGCCCCAAGCCGTCTTGCCCTTATTGGATAAACACGTGGAAGGCTTTGGCGAGCTGTTCCGTCAGGTCTCCCTCGCGGAAATCGGCATGTCCAGCTTGCAGTCCCGGGCGTTGGCCGGGATGAGCAACGGTGTGCTGGTGTGCTGCGTTCCGGGTTCGCCGGGGGCCTGCCGAACCGCCTGGAACGCCATCCTGCTGGGGCAATTGGACAGTCGAACCGGGCCGTGCAATTTCGCCCCGCATTTGAAACCTCAGGCGCAGCGGAGCGTTGCAGCCTGTGAGACGCGTTCATGAGCGCCCGGGTGTGTGACAGCGGTCATTTGATGCCGGTCGACGAGGCGATTCAGCGTCTGCTGGACAAGGCACCCGCGCCGCCCTTGCCTCAGATGATTCCTCTGGATCAGGCCCTTGGCCGGGTGCTGGCCTCGGACATCTACTCCCCGGTGAACCTGCCGGCCTGGGACAACAGTGCCATGGACGGGTATGCCCTCCGGGCGGCTGACCTGCCTCCAGAGGGTGGGTATTTGACCGTTGGCGGGCGAATTGCCGCGGGGGACCCCACGGGCCCCGCGCTGCTCGCGCAGCAAACGGTGCAAATCTTTACCGGCGCGCCGCTGCCCCCGGGCGCCGATACGGTGGTACCCCAAGAGTGTTGTCAGGTCGAGAACGGCCGCGTCCGGTTCACCCCGGTAAACCTTGGCGAGCACGTGCGCAAGGAAGGCGAAGAAGTCCGTCGAGGTGACCTGCTGCTCGAGGCTGGCAAGCGCCTGCGGGCACCGGAAGTGGGCTTGCTGGCTGGCTGCGGCATCGCACAGGTCGAGGTTTATCAACCCTTGCAGGTGTGTTTGCTCAGCAGTGGCAATGAGCTGCGCGAGCCGGGTGATCCCTTGGCACCCGGGCAGATTTACAACAGCAATCGCTATTGCCTCGCCGCCTTGCTGCGGGGCTGGGGCGTTGAGGTGAACGACTACGGCGTCATGGCCGATGAGTTGGTGGCCAGCCGACACGCCCTGAGCCTGGCGTCGTCGGAGTGCGATTTGCTGCTCAGCTCCGGCGGCGTATCGGTGGGTGAGGAAGACCACCTCAAACAGGCGATCAACGAGCTGGGCAGCGTGGATTGTTGGCGACTGGCGATTCAGCCGGGCAAGCCGCTGGCTTTTGGTGAGGTGGGCGGTAAGCCCTGGATCGGCATGCCGGGCAATCCTTCGGCGGCGCTGATTACCGCACTGGTGGTGGTGCGTCCATTCCTGCTCAAGGCCCAGGGCGTGACCAATGTGCTGCCGGTGCCATTGGCGGTGCCGGCCGGGTTTGACTGGTTGCAGCGCAACAAGCGCCGGCAGTACCTGCGAGCACGGCTGACGCCCGATGCCGACGGCCAGTTGAGCGTGGAGCTGCACCCTCAGCAAAGCTCGGCGATGTTGAGCGCTGCCTGTTGGGCCGATGGGCTGGCGGTGATCGAGTGCGAGCAGCAAGTGCTCCGGCACGACAACGTGATGTTCCTGTCTTTTGCGGACCTGATGCAGTAAGGGCAATTGATTGCCGTCAAGGCCATGTCAGTCGGTCTGGCTAGACTGGCAGCGTCTTTTCGAACGGTGCGCGACCCGCACCGGGGGATGGCCGAGAGGCGTTTTCTCATGAGGATCACCCATGCAACTGGTCTGTCCGGCAGGCAACCTGCCTGCGCTCAAAGCGGCGGTGCGCCAAGGCGCTGATGCCGTCTATGTCGGGTTTCGCGATGACACCAACGCCCGGCACTTCGCGGGGCTGAACATGGACGACAAACAGTTCGACGCCGCCGTCGCCCACATCCGCCAGCACCAACGAAAGCTCTACGTCGCCGTCAACACCTACCCGCAGCCCAAGGGCTGGGAGCGCTGGCAGCGGGCTGTGGATCGTGCCGCCGATTTCGGCGTGGACGCGCTGATCGCCGCCGATCCCGGGGTGCTCAACTACGCCAGTCAGCGCCACCCGCAACTGGCCTTGCACTTATCGGTTCAGGGCTCGGCGACTCACGCTATGGCATTGGCGTTTTATGCGCAGCGCTACGGTATTCGTCGCGCCGTGCTGCCCCGCGTGTTGTCGTTGGCGCAGGTACGCCAGGTCGCCGCGAGCAGCCCGGTGCCCATCGAGGTTTTTGGTTTCGGCAGCCTGTGCATCATGGCCGAAGGGCGCTGCCATCTGTCTTCCTACATCACCGGTGAGTCGCCCAATCTGTGCGGTGTCTGCTCGCCCGCCAAGGCGGTGCGCTGGAACGAGGACGCCCAAGGCTTGAATGCTCGCCTCAGCGACGTGTTGATCGACCGCTATACCCCCGATGAGCCCGCCGGTTACCCGACCTTGTGCAAGGGCCGTTTTGTGGTCAACGGCAAACGCTTTCATGCTCTGGAAGAACCTACCAGCCTCGACACCCTGGACTTGCTGCCGGAATTGACGGCCATTGGCGTCGAAGCCATCAAAATCGAGGGCCGCCAGCGCAGCCCTGCCTATGTGGAACAAGTCACGCGTGTCTGGCGGGCGGCACTGGATGCCCATCGAGGTTCGCCGGGCAGTTTCCGCGTCAAGGAAGAGTGGCGCCGGGTGTTGGCCGGTTTGTCCGAAGGCAGCCAGACCACCCTGGGTGCTTACCATCGATCATGGCAATGAGGGACGACACATGAAGCTCAGCCTGGGACCGGTCCTTTTTTATTGGGACAAAGCGCAACTCAGTCACTTCTACGCCGAGATGTCGGCCTTGCCTCTGGATGTGATTTATCTGGGGGAGACGGTTTGTTCGAAACGTAGGGCGTTTTCGTTGGATCAGTGGCTTGGGCTGGGCCGTGAGTTGCAGACGTGCAGCCAGGCTCAGTTGGTGATCTCCAGCCTGACTTTGATCGAAGCCGCGTCCGAACTCGCCAGTCTTCGCCGCCTCTGCGACAACGGCGAATTGCTGGTGGAGGCCAACGACATGGGCGCGGTGCAGTTTCTCGCCGAGCGCAATCTGCCGTTTGTGGGCGGTCCGGCGCTTAACTTGTACAACGGGCATGCGCTGGGGCAATTGCTGGACTGCGGAATGACTCGCTGGGTGCCGCCAGTGGAGTGTTCGGCAACGCTGATCAGCGATGTGATCGAGCAGGTACGCGAACTGGGTCGCCCAGTACCGGAAGTGGAAATCTTCGCCTACGGGCATCTGCCGCTGGCGTATTCAGCGCGCTGCTTTACAGCCCGTTCGGAAAACCGCCCCAAGGATGACTGCCAGTTTTGCTGCATCAATTACCCCGATGGTCTGGCGTTGACCAGCCAGGAAGGTCAACCGCTGTTCACCCTCAACGGTATTCAGACGATGTCGGCGCAAGTAACCAATCTCCTGGCCGATTATTCCGGACTGGTGGCGTGTGGGGCCGACCTGTTGCGCCTCAGCCCGCGTTTGCAGGGCATGACCGAAGTCATCGGCGCCTTTGAGCGGGTCCGCTCGGGCGAGGCCCCGCCGGTTTTCGTCGAGGGGTGTAATGGCTACTGGCATGGCCAGGCAGGCATGCTGCGCGTCGAGGAGGTGGGCCTGTGTTGAACCGGAAGAAATGGTTGTTGAAAGGCGCTGACCGGCTATTGCCGTGGGTGCGTCGAGTGCCTTTTGTCGTGCAACGTGTGGCGTTGCAGCAGGGGCTCAATCGCGCCCTTGCCGAGCCGCTACGTGCCGGTGAGTTTGAAGTGTTGCGCGAGCGTTGGCTGTGTCTGCGCATCCCGGACATTGGTGTGTGCTGGTACCTGACACTGGGCGACGAAGGCTTGCGCGTTGCCGAGCGTGCCACGGCGCACGTGACCATCAGCGGCAACTGGCGAGAGTTTCTGCTCCTGGCCAGCCGCCAGGAAGACCCGGACACGCTGTTCTTTCGCCGACGCCTGGTCATCGAGGGCGATACCGAACTGGGTCTGGCGCTGAAAAACCTGATCGACAGCCTTGATCCCGACGTGTTGCCCGTGTGGCTATGGCGCAATCTGGAGCGGGCGGGGAAGGGGTTAGCGGCGCAGTAACTCCGATTGCACGGCATTTACCGCAGCGGCGTTTTTGCCTACTGGAACGCCGCCAGTTGCTGCTCGTCCACGAGCAGGCTGATGGTGCGTCGCTCCATCGCAATCAGGCCGCTTTCCAGCAGGCGGCGCAAGATGCGCGAAAAGGTTTCCGGTTGCATTCCCAGCTTTGAGGCCACCAGGCGCTTTGACACTTGCAGGACGATTTGACCGGTAAGGGGATCGCGTTCCTGAAGCAAAAAGCTCGTGACCCGGCGGCCCGCACTGACCTGGGTCAACATGTCGATGTCCCGCAGCCGCAAGTGCAAGTGAACGCTCATGCTGGCCAGAATCGCGAGACACACTTTCGGCTGATCCTCCAGCGCCGCACGGTAATGGCTGCCCTCGATGCTGACCAGTGTGCTGTCTTTCAAAGCGGTAGCGCTCACGGGATAGCGGCGGGCCTGGCTGAATAACAGGGCTTCGGCAAAGGTCTGGCCGGGCTGAATGACTTCCACCAGATTTTCCTGGCCTTCGTCAGTGAGCCGGTACAACTTGATCTGACCGCTGACCAGCAGGAAAAACCGTTTGGCAGGGTCCCCTTGGTGCATGAGCGTGCTGTGGCAGCTCAAGTGCTTGAGCGTGGCCAGGTGGCAGACGTCCTCGAACACGTTCTCGGGCAACTGACTGAACAGATGATGACGGCGCAACGTTAAGACGGTGGAAGGGTGGGTCAGCATGGTGTACCTCCGCTGACGGTCATAGTAGAGCGCCCGGGCAGGATGACCTATGCCTCTGCAGGTCTACCTCCAAGGAGGCATGCCCGTCAGCCCGTGCTGCGCAGGTGCTCCATAGCCCACACTGCGGCCTCGACCCGCGAACGCAAACCGAGTTTGTGCAGCAGGTTTTTGACGTGGACCTTGACCGTGCCTTCGGTGATGCCCAGCTTGTGCCCGATGACTTTGTTGCTGAAGCCGCTGGCGATGGTTTTCAGCACCTGCCGCTCACGCTCGGTCAGTTCCACCACGGCCTGGCGCGGTGGCGAACGCAGTGCCTGGGCCATGACCCGGGTCAGGCCAGGGCTGATCACCAGCGACCCGTTCAAGGCATCGCGGATGTACTGAATCAGCAGTTCGGGCTCCATGTCCTTGAGCAGATAGCCGTCGGCATCCAGGCGCAGCGCGTCGCGAATATCGTCTTCGGCGTCCGATACGGTGAATAGCAACACTTTGCCCTTGTACTGCATGGCCCGTAAGCGGCGCAGGGTTTCAATGCCATTCATTTGCGGCATGTTGTTATCGAGCAAAACCAGATCCGGTTGCAGCGGCTCGATCAGGCTCAGTGCTTCCTGGCCGTTGCTGGCTTCGCCAACGATCCTGAAATCATCTTCGAGTTCGAGCATCTGGCGGATGCCGTGACGCATCATCGGATGGTCGTCTACCAGCAGGATGGTGTGGGGCAGAGACGGGGTCATGTGACACTACCTTCTGTTAGCTGTCCGAGAAACTCCGGCCGGAACTCCAGCTGGACGCGGGTGCCTTGCGGCGCTCTGGAAACGATCTGCAAATGGCCGTGCAAGCTGCGAGCGCGTTCATCCATGATGTTCAGGCCGTGATGTTCGCGCTGATCCACGTTGCCACTGAAGCCTCGCCCGTCATCTTCCACCGAGAGCCGGACGAATTCGCCGTCCTGGCGCAGTTGCAACCAGGCGTTTTGCGCATGAGCGTGGCGCACGCAATTGGAAAGCGCCTCTCGGGTGATTTGCAAAATGTGGATCTGTTCGCTGGCCGAAAGCTGGAAGGCGAGGGCATCCACATGCAGATGCACCTGAAGCTCGCCCCGCCGGGAGAACTCCTCAGCGGTGTCCTTGAGCTCCTGCACCAACCCGGCATCGTTGATCTGCAAGCGAAAAGTGGTCAGCAATTCACGCAGCTGGCGGTAGGCATTGTTCAGGCCCTCGCGCAGTTCGGCGGTGACGGTTGCCAGGGTTTCGACAGGTTCGCCACGGCGTATGAGCGTTTGCATGCGGCTGACTTGCAGCTTCATGTAGGACAGGGCCTGGGCCAGTGAGTCGTGGAGCTCCCTGGCAATGATCGTGCGCTCTTCAAGCAGCAACAGCCGGTGATCCTGTTCCCGCTGGCGCTTGAGGGAAAGCGATGTGCCGATGAGATTGGCCAGGGCCTGAATCAGTTGGGTTTCCCAGGCTTGGGTGGGATGCCCGTCGACAAAGTGAGCCTTGAGCTCGCCCAATTCACTGCCCTGGTTGCTGATACTGAATGTTTGCGGTTTGGCTTCGTGGTGTTTCTGGCAGGTGGCGCAATCGCTGCTGGCGCAGACTTCGCGGATATTCGCGCCATGCAGCACGAGCAACTGCTGGGCGGGTGCTTGCAGCTGGCCTTGCAGACACAACGACAGACGCAGGCCGGGCAGGCGCTGCTGGAAGCGCCTGATCAAGTCATCCAGGCCTTCGGCATTTGCAAGGCGGGTGGCCAGGCGCTGGCTGCTTTGATACAGCAACTCCAGGGCCGCGTTGGCCTGTTGCAGGTTCAGGGTCTTTTGCTGCACCTGGCTTTCCAGCGTGCGATGGGAGTCTTCGATCGTTTCCGCCATGGCATTGAAACTCATGGCCAACTGACCCAGTTCGTCCTGGGATTTGTGATTGACCCGTACTTTGAAGTCCCCGCGCCGAAAGCGCTGGGTCGCGTCCACCAATTCCTTGAGCGGCATGACCACGCCGTACTGCAACTCGTACAAACCGATCAGCAGGACAATCATGGTAGTGAACAAGGCCAGACCCTGGATGATTTGTTGCCAGCCTTGTTTCTGTTCGCTGTGGCGCTGCAACAAGCTGACGAACTGGTTCAGTTGTTCAACGAACGGCTGGGCTTTTTCCTGAAACGCTTGAGCATCGCCGCGCTCCAGTGCCGGACGCAACGTCTCCCCCCATTGTTGCTGGAGTTGCCCGTAACTGATTTGCAGCTCGGTGGTCGGGCCATCCTCCAGCACCGCCTTGAGAGAATGGCTGTCCAGGCGCGCCTGAAGACTGTCGGTGATAGTGGCGATTTCTTCAGCGGGAGCGTTGGCGGCCAGTTTCCAGCTCAGGTGGTAGGTTTCCATTCGCACCGAGCCTGCCGTGTTGATCGCTGCCGCATCCCCTTGGCTGAACCAGGCGATCAATCCGGCACTCAACGAACTGGCGAGGGCGAGGATGGCGATCAGGATCACCGCCAGGGCGGCGCGAGCGGGCAGGGAACTGCGCAACCAGCGAATCATCAGCGCAGGTTCGCGTAAAAAACGGGGAGATTGACCATGGAAAGCATCCAGGTGTGGTTTTGCCGCCGTTCCCGGGCGCGCTACCTCTAAAGAGTTGTCGACGGTTCCCTGTCAGCAAAATCGACGGTGGAAAGCCTTCAGCACCGTATAAACAAAGGGTTGCGAGGTTTTCCTGTGCTACCTCCTAAGAGGTAGACCGCGCAAGCATAGGCCAAGACCCCCTTGGGCTTCGTTGATGTGGGTCAAGTATTTGCGGGGTTTGCCTCTCTAGTCTGCGGCCATCGTTAACTGACTGGAGAGCATTGTGGCCCGACCCCGCGTACAACAAGGCTTGGTGCTGGGCATGAGCACATTGGCGTTCACTGTGTGCTTCATGGTCTGGATGATGTTTGCCGTGCTCGGCGTGCCGATCAAGGAACTGCTCCAGCTCAACGAAACCCAATTCGGCCTGCTGGCCGCCACCCCGGTGTTGACCGGCTCACTGGTGCGTTTGCCCCTGGGTCTGCTGACCGACCGTTTTGGCGGGCGGAGCGTGTTCTTCCTGCTGATGCTGGCCTGCGTCGCGCCGCTGTACCTGATCAGTCACGCCACCGCCTACTGGCAGTTCCTGGTGCTGGGCTTGTTTGTGGGCCTGGCCGGTGGCTCGTTTTCAGTGGGCATTGCCTACGTCGCCAAATGGTTCGACAAGGAGAATCAGGGTTTCGCCATGGGCGTCTTCGGCGCCGGTAACGCGGGCGCGGCGGTGACCAAGTTTCTCGCCCCGGCCCTGATTGCAGCCGGGAGCTGGCAACTGGTGCCCAAGGTGTTCAGCGCGATCCTCTTCATCACTGCGCTGCTGTTCTGGTTTCTGAGCGCCGAAAACAAGGACCATCGCAGTGCCTCCGGCGCCACTTTGCGCGAGCAATTGAGCTCGCTGAAAGACCCGGCCGTATGGCGCTACTGCCAGTACTACTCGATTGTTTTCGGCGGCTACGTCGCCCTCGCGCTGTGGATGACCAAGTACTACGTGCAGGAATACGGCTTCAGCCTGCAAAGCGCCGCGCTGCTGGCGGCCTGCTTTTCCCTGCCCGGCGGCGTGCTGCGCGCTGTGGGGGGCTGGATGTCGGATCGCTGGGGCGCGCAAAGCGTGACCTGGTGGGTGTTGTGGGTCAGCTGGATCTGCCTGTTCCTGCTCTCGTACCCCCAGACCCAACTGCAAGTGCAGACCGTCAACGGCCCGATGGATTTCCACATCGGCCTCAATCCCGTGCTGTTCACCGTGCTGCTGTTCGTCATGGGCATCGCCTTCGCGTTTGGCAAGGCCTCGGTCTTCAAATACATCGCCAATGACTACCCGACAAACATGGGCGCCGTGTCCGGCATCGTCGGCCTCGCCGGTGGCTTGGGTGGTTTTGTGTTGCCCATCCTGTTCGGCGCCCTGGTGGACCTCACCGGCGTGCGCTCTTCCTGCTTCATGTTGATGTACGGCGTGGTCTGGGTCTCCCTGACCTGGATGTACTTCAGCGAAATTCGCAAGCGCCCGGTGCTCGGCAAAAAACCGCCAGCGACTTCGTCCCCGTTTTCCAGCATTGCCCAAGGAGAAGAACATGTCCGTTCTGCAAAAGCCTGACAAAGGCCCGGTCATTCATGACTGGCGCCCCGAGGACCCTGAGTTCTGGGGCAACAGCGGCAAGCAGACCGCTACCCGCAACCTGTGGATCTCCATTCCTGCGCTGCTGCTGGCTTTTGCGGTGTGGATGGTCTGGAGCACGGTCATCGTGCGGTTGAATGCCATCGGCTTCAGCTTCACCACCGACCAACTGTTCTGGCTGGCGGCGTTGCCGGGATTGTCCGGCGCGACGTTGCGCGTCTTCTATTCGTTCATGGTGCCGATCTTCGGTGGTCGGCGCTGGACCGCGCTGAGCACCGCGTCGCTGCTGTTGCCCTCGATCTGGATGGGCTTTGCCGTGCAGGACCCGAGCACCTCGTACAGCGTGTTCGTTCTGATTGCCTTGCTCTGCGGCTTTGGCGGCGGGAATTTTGCCTCCAGCATGTCCAACATCAGCTTCTTTTATCCCAAGTCGCAACAGGGCACAGCCCTTGGCCTTAACGCCGGGCTGGGCAACCTGGGCGTCTCGGTGATGCAGTTCTGTGTGCCGCTGGTGATCACCTTCGGCGTGTTCGGTTTCATGGGCGGTAAACCCCAGGAACTGGCGGACGGTGGTCAATTGTGGCTGCAAAACGCCGGCTTCATCTGGGTGCCGTTCATCGTGCTGGTGACGGTGCTGGCCTGGTTCGGCATGAATGACCTGTCCAGTGCCCGCGCTTCATTCGGCGAGCAGGCGGTGATCTTCAAACGCAAGCACAACTGGTTGATGTGCTGGTTGTACCTGGCGACCTTCGGTTCGTTCATCGGGTTTTCCGCCGCGTTTCCGATGCTGATCAAAACGTCGTTTCCGGATGTCATTGCCCTGAAATTCGCTTTTCTCGGCCCCTTGGTGGGCGCATTGGTACGCCCGTTGGGCGGCTGGATGGCGGACAAGCTCGGCGGTGCGAAAGTGACCTTGTGGAACTTCGTGGCAATGATCGCGATGGTCTTCGGGGTGATGCACTTCCTGCCTCAGAACGGTTCGGGCGGCAACTTCTACGGCTTCCTCGGCATGTTCATGTTGCTGTTCATCACCACGGGCGTGGGCAATGGCTCCACCTTCCGGATGATCCCGGTGATCTTCCGCACCCTGCATGAAAAAGCGTCGGCCGGAAAACCTCCCGCCGTGCGCGAACAGGCGCTCAAGGACGCCGGCAAGGAATCGGCCGCTGTGCTGGGTTTCAGTTCGGCCATGGGCGCCTTCGGTGCGTTCTTCATCCCCAAATCCTTCGGCACTTCCATGGCCCAGACCGGCGGCCCGGAAATGGCCTTCTACATGTTCGTCGGCTTTTATCTGAGCTGCATCGTGGTGACCTGGTGGTGGTACGCCCGCAAAGGCGCGGCAACCCCCTGCTGAACACCACCCGAATCCAACCATTGCGTGGACGGGGCACAGAACCCCGTAGCAAGCCTGAGAGGACTACACCGTGAGTCATTTACTGGATCAATTGCGGTTTTTCAATCGCAAGCAAAACGAGTTTTCCGAAGGTCATGGAGAGACCCGCAAGGAGTCCCGCGACTGGGAAAATGTCTATCGTTCCCGCTGGCAGTACGACAAGATCGTGCGCTCCACCCATGGGGTGAACTGCACCGGGTCCTGCTCGTGGAAAATCTACGTCAAGAACGGCCTGATCACCTGGGAAACCCAGCAGACCGACTACCCGCGCACCCGCAACGATCTGCCCAATCATGAGCCCCGTGGCTGTCCCCGTGGTGCCAGTTACAGCTGGTACATCTACAGCGCCAACCGGCTCAAGTACCCGAAGATTCGCAAGCCGCTGCTCAAGCTGTGGCGCGACGCCCGGCAGACCATGGCGCCGGTTGAGGCCTGGGCCAGCATTGTCGAGGACAAGGTCAAGGCCGAGTCCTACAAAAGCAAGCGTGGCATGGGCGGTTTCATTCGTTCCAACTGGGAAGAAGTCAACGAGATCATCGCGGCTGCCAACGTCTACACCATCAAGCAATACGGCCCCGACCGGATCGTGGGTTTCTCGCCGATCCCGGCCATGTCGATGGTCAGCTACGCGGCGGGTTCGCGTTATCTGTCGCTGATCGGCGGCGCGTGCCTGAGCTTCTATGACTGGTACTGCGACTTGCCACCGGCCTCGCCGATGGTCTGGGGTGAACAGACCGACGTGCCGGAGTCGGCCGACTGGTACAACTCCAACTACATCATTGCCTGGGGCTCCAACGTCCCGCAGACCCGGACCCCGGATGCCCACTTCTTTACCGAAGTTCGCTACAAGGGCACCAAGACCGTGGCGATTACTCCGGATTACTCTGAGGTCGCCAAACTCACCGACCTGTGGCTGAACCCCAAGCAGGGCACCGACGCGGCGCTGGCCCAGGCGTTCAACCATGTGATCTTCAAAGAATTCCACCTGGACAAGCCGAGCGCTTACTTCACCGACTACGCCAAGCGCTTCACCGATCTGCCGGTGCTGGTGCTGCTCAAGCAAATGGTGGACAAGGCGCCGGGTGCCGGTTATCAGCCAGACCGCTTCCTGCGCGCCAGTGACCTGACCGACAACCTCGGCCAGGAAAACAACCCGGAATGGAAAACCATCGCCCTGGATGTCAGCGGTGAACTGGTGTCCCCTCAAGGCTCTATCGGCTATCGCTGGGGCGAGAAGGGCAAGTGGAACATCCTGCCTCGAGAAGGCGGCGAAGGCCGCGAGATCGACCTGAAACTGAGCCTGATCGGTGATGACGTCGCCGAAGTGGCGTTCCCGTATTTTGCCGGTGAATCACACGAGCACTTCCAGCACGTGGCTGGCGATGCGGTGCAATACCGTCGCGTGCCGGTGCATAACGTGGTGCTGGCGGACGGCAGCGTGGCCAAAGTCGCCACGGTGTTTGACCTGTCGGCCGCTAACCTGGCGATTGACCGTGGCCTCGGCGGCGACAACGTTGCCAGGGATTACGACGATGCGTCAGTGCCTGGCACCCCGGCGTGGCAGGAACAGATCACCGGCGTCAGCCGTGAGAAAGCTATCCAGATTGCCCGTGAGTTTGCCGATAACGCCGACAAGACCAAGGGTCGCTCGATGATCATCGTCGGCGCGGCGATGAATCACTGGTACCACATGGACATGAACTACCGCGGGCTGATCAACATGCTCATGCTCTGCGGGTGTGTCGGTCAGACTGGCGGCGGTTGGGCGCACTACGTCGGCCAGGAAAAACTCCGTCCGCAATGCGGCTGGTTGCCTTTGGCGTTCGGCCTGGACTGGAACCGTCCGCCACGTCAGATGAACGGCACCAGCTTCTTCTACGCTCACAGCTCGCAATGGCGCCACGAGAAGATGAGCATGCACGACGTGCTCTCGCCCTTGGCCGATAAATCACAGTTCCCGGAACACGCCCTGGATTACAACATCCGCGCCGAACGCGCTGGTTGGTTGCCCAGCGCGCCACAACTCAACACCAACCCGCTGCACATCTGCCGCGACGCGGCGGCCGCCGGGATGGACCCCAAAGACTACGTGGTCAAGTCGTTGCAGGACGGCTCGCTGCGCTTCTCCTGCGAACAGCCTGACAGCCCGGTCAACTTCCCGCGCAACATGTTCATCTGGCGTTCCAACCTGCTGGGCTCCTCGGGCAAGGGCCACGAGTACATGCTCAAGTACCTGCTCGGCACCAAGAACGGGGTCATGAACGAAGACATCGGTCAGGTCGGCGACTGCAAGCCTGAAGAAGCCGAATGGGTGGACGAGGGGGCTATCGGCAAGCTTGATCTGGTCACCACGCTGGACTTCCGCATGTCCTCGACCTGCGTCTATTCCGACATCGTGTTGCCGACGGCAACCTGGTACGAAAAAGACGACATGAACACCTCGGACATGCACCCGTTCATTCACCCGTTGTCGGCAGCCATCGATCCGGCATGGGAATCGCGTTCCGACTGGGAAATCTACAAAGGCATCGCCAAGGCGTTTTCCAGCATGTCCGAAGGGCATCTTGGGGTTGAAAAGGACCTGGTGACCATCCCGTTGATGCACGACAGCGTCGGCGAACTGGCCCAGCCGTTCGGCGGTACTGACTGGAAAAGCGCCGGTGTGGCACCGGAGCCGGGCAAGAACGCGCCGAATCTGCATGTCGTCGAGCGTGATTATCCAAACATCTACAAGCAGTTCACCTCCCTGGGCCCGATGTTGGAAAAACTCGGCAACGGCGGCAAGGGCATCAACTGGAACACCGAGGCCGAAGTGAAGTTTCTCGGCGAACTCAATCACCACGAAAGGGATGCGGGCATCAGTCAGGGCCGTCCGAAAATCGACACGGCCATTGACGCTGCTGAAGTGATTCTGTCCCTGGCACCGGAAACCAACGGCCAGGTGGCCGTTAAAGCCTGGGCAGCGCTCTCGCAATTCACCGGCATCGACCACAGCCATCTGGCGCTGTCCAAGGCCCACGAGGCGATTCGTTTCCGCGACATTCAGGCGCAGCCGCGCAAGATCATTTCCAGTCCGACCTGGTCAGGCCTTGAAGATGATCACGTCAGTTACAACGCCGGCTACACCAACGTTCACGAAGGGATCCCGTGGCGCACCATCACCGGTCGCCAGCAGTTCTATCAGGATCACCCATGGATGCAGGCGTTTGGCGAGCAATTGATGAGTTATCGCCCGCCCGTCAACACCCGCACCATTGAAGGGGTGAAAGGCAAGCGCAGCAATGGCGAGATCGAAATCGTCCTGAACTGGATCACCCCGCACCAGAAATGGGGCATCCACAGCACCTACAGCGACAACCTGTTGATGCTGACGCTCAGCCGTGGCGGACCGATTGTCTGGCTGTCCGAGAACGATGCGAAACGTGCCGGCATTGAAGACAACGACTGGATCGAGTGTTTCAACGTCAACGGTGCGCTGACCGCCCGGGCGGTGGTCAGCCAGCGCGTCAAGGACGGCATGGTGATGATGTACCACGCCCAGGAGCGGATCGTGAACGTGCCAGGCTCGGAAACCACCAAGACCCGTGGCGGCCACCACAACTCGGTTACCCGGGTCGTGCTCAAACCGACGCACATGATCGGCGGTTATGCGCAGCAGGCTTACGGTTTCAACTATTACGGCACGGTCGGTTGCAACCGCGATGAATTCGTCGTGGTGCGCAAGATGTCCAAAGTCGACTGGCTCGACGGTTCGTCCGGTGATGACCTGCCGCGTCCTCTGCCTACCGATATTGAGGAGAACTGAGATGAAAATTCGCTCACAAATCGGCATGGTGCTGAACCTGGACAAGTGCATCGGTTGCCACACCTGTTCGATCACCTGCAAAAACGTCTGGACCAGCCGTGAAGGCATGGAATACGCCTGGTTCAACAACGTTGAATCCAAACCGGGCATTGGTTACCCGAAAGAATGGGAAAACCAGGAAAAGTGGAAGGGCGGCTGGATCCGCAACGCCAACGGCACGATCAACCCGCGTATCGGTGGCAAATTCCGTGTGTTGGCGAACATTTTCGCCAACCCGGACTTGCCGAGCCTGGATGATTATTACGAACCGTTCGATTTCGACTACCAGCACCTGCACACCGCCCCGTTGGGCGAGCATCAGCCAACGGCCCGTCCGCGTTCGCTGATCACCGGCAAACGCATGGAGAAAATCGAGTGGGGCCCCAACTGGGAGGAAATTCTGGGGACCGAGTTTGCCAAGCGCCGCAAGGACAAGAACTTCGACAAGATTCAGGCGGACATTTACGGCGAATACGAAAACACCTTCATGATGTATTTGCCGCGCCTGTGCGAGCACTGCCTCAACCCGACCTGCGCAGCCGCATGCCCAAGCGGTGCGATCTACAAGCGGGAAGAAGACGGCATTGTTCTGATCGACCAGGAAAAGTGCCGCGGCTGGCGGATGTGCATCAGCGGCTGCCCGTACAAGAAGATTTATTTCAACTGGAAAAGCGGCAAGTCCGAGAAGTGCATCTTCTGCTACCCGCGTATTGAAGCCGGGATGCCGACGGTTTGTGCGGAAACCTGCGTCGGGCGTATCCGTTACCTCGGCGTGCTGCTGTATGACGCCGACCGCATCAGCGAAGTGGCGAGCACCGCCAATGAGCAGGATCTGTACGAGAAGCAGCTGGAAATCTTCCTCGACCCGAACGACCCGGCGGTCATCCGTCAGGCGCTGGAAGACGGGGTGCCGCAGTCGGTGATTGATTCCGCACAACGTTCGCCGGTCTACAAGATGGCCGTGGACTGGAAACTCGCGCTGCCGCTGCACCCGGAATACCGCACCTTGCCGATGGTCTGGTACGTACCGCCGCTGTCGCCGATTCAGAACGCGGCAACCGCTGGCACCGTGGGCATGAACGGGGTGATCCCGGATGTTGACAGCCTGCGGATTCCCCTCAAGTACCTGGCGAATCTGTTGACGGCGGGCGATGAAAAACCCGTCAAGCGTGCGCTGAAGCGCTTGCTGGCCATGCGCGCCTATAAACGCTCCCAGCAAGTGGATGGCGTTCAGGACTTGCAAGTGCTGGCGGATGTGGGCTTGAGCGTGGACCAGGTGGAGGAGATGTATCGCTACCTGGCCATCGCCAACTACGAAGACCGTTTTGTCGTGCCGAGCGCGCACCGGGAAGACGCCATGAGCGACGCGTTTGCTGAACGCTCAGGTTGCGGCTTCAGCTTCGGCAGCGGCTGTAGCGGCAGTTCTGACACCAACATGTTTGGTGCCAAGAAGGCCAACCGTCGCGACATCCTGAAAACCGTCCAGTTGTGGGAGGAGTGAGCATGCAAATTCTCAAAGTGATTTCGCTGTTGCTCGACTACCCGACCGAAACGCTGATCGCCGGCCACGATGAACTGGAGCAAGCGATTATCCAGTCCCGGGAAATCAGCCCCAAGCAGCGCGGTGCGCTGTTCGAGTTGCTGGAGCTGATTTGCGCCAATGACCTGATGGACGGGCAGGAGCACTACGGTGCGCTGTTCGGCCGGGGGCGCTCGCTGTCGCTGTTGCTGTTTGAGCACGTGCACGGCGAATCCCGCGACCGGGGCCAGGCCATGGTGGACATGATGGCGCAATACGAAGCCGCCGGTTTCGCCATTGGCGTCAAAGAGCTACCCGACTATATCCCGCTGTATCTGGAGTTCCTCTCCACCCGTGAAGACATCGAGGCCCGGGAGGGCCTGGCGGATGTGTCGCACTTGCTGGCCTTGCTCGCGGCGCGTCTGGAGGAGCGTGAAAGCGTCTACGCCAGCTGCTTCCGGGCGCTGCTGCAAATTGCCGGGGCCGAACCCCACCAGGCGGTGGCCGACCTGCGTGCACAAGTCGCCGCGGAACCCCGCGACGACTCCCTCGAAGCCCTCGACAAGATCTGGGAAGAGGAGGCCGTGGACTTCCTCCAGGCCGAACAGCAGGACCGTTGCAGTTCGCTGCCAAGCGCACCGGGCAAAGCCCGGGAAGAAAGCGCGGTGCCGCTGCACTGGGTCGATTTTCAGCATGAAGGCCTGGCAGCCGTGCCAGCCAAAGAGGTGGGCAATGTCTAAATGGGATCTGTTGTTTTTCGGGGTATACCCCTATGTGGCGTTGGCCATTTGCCTGATCGGCAGTTGGGCGCGCTTCGATCTGTCGCAGTACACCTGGAAGGCTGGCTCCAGCCAGATGCTCAATCAGCGCGGCATGCGCGTGGCGAGCAACTTCTTCCATATCGGTGTGTTGTTCGTCCTGGCCGGGCACTTCGTCGGCCTGCTCACCCCCGCATCGGTTTACCACCATGTGATCAGCACCGAGAACAAGCAGCTACTGGCGATGGTCTCCGGTGGATTCTTTGGCCTGTTGTGCCTGATTGGCCTGCTGATGCTGGTTAACCGGCGCTTGACCGATCCTCGGGTTCGCGCCACCTCCAGCACTTCGGACATCCTGATTTTGCTGGTGCTGTTAGCGCAATTGGTGCTCGGCCTGCTGACCATCGTGGCGTCCACGTCGCACATGGACGGCTCGGTGATGGTCATGCTCGCCGATTGGGCGCAGAACACCGTGTTGTTGCGGCCGATGGAAGCGGCGGCGTCCATCGCGCCAGTCGGTCTGATTTACAAGCTGCATGTGGTGCTCGGTTTGACCCTGTTCGTGCTGTTTCCCTTTACTCGTCTCGTACACATGGTCAGCGCACCGATCTGGTACCTGGGACGCCGTTATCAAATCGTTCGGCAGAAAGTCTGAGGAGGCAATCATGTCAGGTGGATGTGGATGTGGCGGTGGTAATGGGGGCAGCGGTGGCTGCGGTTCTTCCAAATCAACGCAACCCGAAGGGGTCGACGCGGCGCCAGCGGTGGCCGTGCAGTTTGAAGCACTCCCGCTTGAGGCGGTGGCCGATGATTCTCCGGCGCTGTTGATCGCCAGCAGCGAACAGGAGTGGCCCATCATCAGCGTCAACGAGGTGGTGATCACCCCGCAAGCGATGGCTCAGGAACTGCAATATCACCCGGCCGAAAGCCGCGAGGAGGCGGTGTACGGGGCCGCCCGGGCGTTGGTGATCCGGGAGTTGTTGCAGCAACGCATTGCCGAACTCGGCGTGTCACTGGAGATCGGTGCTGGAGAAAATGAAGAAGAGGCGGCTACACGCTTGCTGCTCGAGCGAGAAGTGCACGTGCCTCAGTGTGACGAGGAGACCAGCCTCAGGTACTACGAAAACAATCGCGGGCGTTTTCACAGCGCGCCGTTGCTGGCGGTGCGGCACATCCTGCTTGAATGCGCACCGGATGACGTCGAGGGCCGCGCCCTGGCCCATGATCAGGCCGAAGTGCTGCTACAGCGGCTGGTGGATTTTCCCGGCAGTTTCGCCGAGCTGGCCTTGCAATATTCGGCGTGCCCCTCGAAGGCGCAAGGCGGTTCGCTGGGGCAAATCAGCAAGGGCCAGACCGTGCCGGAGCTGGAACGTCAGTTGTTCACCCTGGCCCTTGGCGTGGCGAGCAAACCGCTGGAAAGTCGCTACGGCTGGCATGTGATCAGCGTCGATCAACGAATCGAAGGCATGCCGTTGCCTTACGACGTGGTGTCTACCGCCATTCGCACGCAGTTGCAGCAAGGCGTCTGGCAGAAAGCGCTGGTGCAATACCTGCAGACACTGATCGGCGCGGCGGATATTCGCGGCATCCACTTGCAGGGTGCTGATTCACCGCTGGTGCAGTGAACATTGGGCAAATCGGGAGACGTGATGAGTGCTGTGATGCAGGATGGATTTGGACGGCAGATCGATTATCTGCGGATGTCGGTGACCGATCGCTGTGATTTTCGCTGTGTGTACTGCATGGCGAAAAACATGACGTTCCTGCCGCGTCAGCAGGTCCTGACGCTGGAAGAGCTGCAACGCCTGGCCGGTTTGTTTGTCGGCCTGGGCGTACGCAAGATCCGACTCACCGGCGGCGAACCGCTGATTCGTCCCGGCATTGTCGAACTGTGCCGCAACATCGCGGCGCTACCCGGTTTGCGCGAATTGGTGATGACCAGCAACGGCTCGCAATTGGGCCGTTTGGCCCGGCCATTGGCGGAGGCGGGCGTCAAACGGATGAACATCAGCCTCGACAGTCTGGACGGGCAGAAATTTCGTGAGATCACCCGCAACGGCGATCTGGATCAAGTGCTCAACGGCATTGAAGCGGCACGGGGGGCCGGGTTCGAACGGATCAAACTCAATTGCGTGGTGATGAAGGGCCGCAACTTCGATGAAGTCCTGGGACTGGTGCAATACGCCATCGACCAACACATCGACATCAGTTTCATTGAAGAAATGCCTCTGGGTGATGTGGGTCGTTCACGGGGCGAATCCTTTTGTTCCAGTGACGACGTGCGGGCGCTGATCGCCAGTCGATATGGTCTGCTCGACAGCACCGAAAACAGCGGTGGACCGGCGCGCTACGTGCGCCTGGAACGCCATCCCGATACCCGGATCGGTTTTATCTCACCCAACAGCCACAACTTCTGTGGAAGCTGCAACCGGGTGCGGATGACCGTTGAAGGCAAGCTGTTGCTGTGTCTGGGACAGGACGACGCCCTGGATATGCGCAGCTTGCTCCGGCGTTATCCGCTGGACGATCAACCGCTGATCAATGCGGTGCACAAAGCACTGCGCGGTAAGCCGTTGCGCCATGATTTCAATCCGGCAGGCGACGTGCAGATTGTTCGTTTCATGAACATGAGTGGCGGTTGATCCGCCATTTTTCCCGGCCGCCGAGTGCGGCTTTTTTTTTGCCGCCGATTCTTGACGGTGATCAATTGCCGAGCAGGCCTTTGTCCGTAGTCTTACTGCATATTGTGTTTTTAAGTTAATAAATATCTATATGTAGTGTCTGGAGGCCAAATGCAGAGCACGCTGATCTCGAAAGTCTGTAACCGTTTGCACAAGCGCGATGGCGGTGTGGTCGCCTTCGATGCGGACAAAATCCGTCAGGCGCTGATCGCCGCAGGCAAGGCAACCGGGGAATATGCCGAGGTTGAGGCCGAGGGTTTGCTTCATGCCGTGCTGGCCCGGCTGGAAGGCTTGCCCAGCTTGCAGGTCGAACAAATTCAGGATCGCGTGGAAAGGGTGTTGATGGACGCCGGTTTTTTCCTCGCCATGCGGGCCTACATCGTCTATCGCGAACAGCACGGGCGTTTGCGTCGCGACCGCCGAACCCTGGTGGAAGTGGCAACCTCCATGAACGAATACCTGGACCGTGAGGACTGGCGCGTTCAGGCCAACGCCAATCAGGGCTATTCCCTGGGCGGACTGGTCCTGAATGTGTCGGGCAAGGTTACGGCCAATTACTGGTTGGACGAGGTGTACAGCGAGGCCATCGGCCAGGCGCACCGGGAGGCGGATCTGCATGTTCATGATCTGGACATGCTTGCCGGTTACTGCGCGGGCTGGTCGCTGCGGACCCTGCTGCACGAAGGGCTCAACGGAGTGCCGGGGCGCGTCGAAGCCGGGCCGCCTAAACATTTGAGCAGTGCTCTTGGGCAAATGGTGAATTTCCTCGGCACCCTGCAAAACGAATGGGCGGGTGCACAGGCATTCAGCTCGTTCGACACCTACCTGGCGCCCTATGTGCGTAAGGACAGCCTGAGTTATCCCGAGGTGCGTCAGGCGATCCAGGAGTTTATCTACAACCTCAACGTACCCTCGCGCTGGGGCACGCAGACGCCTTTCACCAACCTGACGTTCGACTGGGTGTGTCCCGAGGATTTGCGGGAACAGATACCGGTCATCGGGGGTGAGGAAATGCCCTTTGCCTACGGCGACCTTCAAGCCGAAATGGATGTGCTCAACCGCGCCTACATTGAAGTGATGCAAGCCGGTGACGCCAAAGGCCGCGTGTTCACCTTTCCAATACCGACCTACAACATCACCCACGACTTTGTATGGGACAGTGAAAACGCTGACCGGCTGTTCGAAATGACGGCACGTTACGGTCTGCCGTATTTCCAGAATTTTCTCAATTCGGATATGCAGCCCAATCAGGTGCGTTCAATGTGCTGCCGCTTGCAGCTGGACGTGCGCGAGTTGCTCAAGCGTGGTGGCGGCCTGTTCGGCTCGGCGGAACAGACCGGATCGCTGGGCGTGGTGACCCTCAATTGCGCACGCCTGGGTTATGTATTCAAGGGCGACACCGGCGGTTTGCTCAAGCGTCTGGACACGTTGATGGAACTGGCGATGGAAAGCCTGGAGACCAAGCGCAAAGTCATCCAGCACCACATGGACGCCGGTTTGTACCCTTACACGAAGCGGTACCTGGGCACCTTGCGCAATCATTTCTCCACCATCGGGCTCAATGGCCTGCATGAAATGCTGCGCAATTTCACCGACGACAAGGAGGGCATGCACACTCAGTACGGCCGCCAGTTTGCCCTGAATGTTCTGGACCACGTGCGCGCCACGTTGCTGCGTTTTCAGGAAGAGACCGGCCATCTCTACAATCTGGAAGCGACCCCGGCCGAAGGCACCACGTATCGCTTCGCCAAGGAAGACCTCAAGCGCTACCCCGACATTCTGCAGGCCGGCAGCACCCAGGCACCGTACTACACCAACTCCTCGCAGTTGCCTGTGGGTTACACCGACGACCCTTTCGAAGCCCTGGAGCTTCAGGACGAACTGCAATGCAAATACACCGGTGGCACGGTCCTGCATTTGTATATGGCCGAGCGAATTTCCTCCACCGAGGCGTGTAAACAGCTGGTGCGCAAGGCCCTTGGGCGCTTTCGCCTGCCTTACCTGACCGTGACCCCGACGTTCTCCATCTGCCCGGTGCATGGCTACCTGGATGGCGAACATGAGTTTTGCCCAAAATGCGACGAGGTTTTGCTGATGCAAGAACGGAAAGTCAGCGCCGTCCATTGATTTCGATTCACTCAACCGTAAGGAGCTTCACCATGACTGCATCGCAAACACTGCCCCAGGCCCAACGTCAACGCTGCGAAGTCTGGACCCGGGTAATGGGTTATCACCGCCCGGTTTCAGCGTTCAATCCGGGTAAGCAGTCCGAGCACCGTGAGCGGGTGCACTTTACTGAAAGCGCAGCGCTGGTCGCGCGCCAATGAGTCGAACGCTCAGGGTTGGGGGCATGGTGCCCCTGACCACTATCGACTATCCGGGGCAGCTCGCCTGCGTGCTGTTCTGCCAAGGGTGCGCGTGGCGCTGCCGTTACTGCCATAACCCGCAGTTGATTGCACCTCGTGGCGCACAGGAAGTGGATTGGCAGCAGGTGCTGGCTTTTTTGCAGCGTCGTCAGGGGTTGCTTGATGCCGTGGTGTTCAGCGGCGGAGAGGCGACCTTGCAAGATGGCTTGCTCGATGCCATGGATGAAGTGCGGGCGATGGGGTTTCGGGTTGGCCTGCACAGCGCCGGTATCAAACCGGTGGCATTTGCCAAGGCGCTGACCGGCTCCGATTGGGTCGGCTTCGATGTCAAGGCGCTGCCAGAGGATTGCCTGGCCATTACCGGGGTTGAAGGCAGCGGGGCGGCGAACTGGCGCAGCCTTGAACGCCTGCTGGACAGCGGTGTGGATTACGAGTGTCGTACCACCGTGCATTGGCATCTATTCCAGCCTGAACGATTACTGACCCTGGCGCGGCGCTTGAGTGAATTGGGCGTCAAGCGTTTTGCCGTCCAGTTGGTGCGTACCGGGCAGATGCTCGACCCGTTGCTGCCGAGTGTCTCGTCACCCGTAGCGCTCGCCGAACTTTGGGAGGCCATGGGCGAGTTGTTTCCAGCCTTCGTGTTAAGGGAGTAAAAGCCCCCGTGACACTCAGGCCCAGCCCCAGAATTGCAGCCACCAGCCAAACCCGATCAAGCCATTGGCGAGTAACAGGCAAACACCGGCCGACAAACTCTGAGCCGGGGTAATGCCTTCTCGATCCAGCCGTTTCCACCCCAGCAGCAAACTCCAGCCCATCGCGGCCATCAACAGGCAAGCCCGGGCGGGCTGAACCCACTCCAGCAGCAAGCCTTCGTAGCGCAGCAATTTGACTGTTGTCGCCGACAGCCCGAGAAACAGCCCGGCAGCGCCCAACGGTGTGAGGGTCAACGCCAGGGGGCGGTACAGCGCGCGATCCTGTGCCAGTTGGGCGCTCAGGCGCACCAGTATCAGCAGCGCCGTGCCGAGCAGCAGGGAACTCATACCCAGGTAAATGATGATGCTGAAGCCGTCCAGCCAACTGAAGCTGTCGTTCAGCTGTGGGTAATGGGTGAGCACCCACCAGGGCGCATTGTCCTGCAGGGGCCAGAGCAGATCGTGTTCCACCAACCCTTGCGCGAGGCGTTGCTTGAGCGCGATGAACCAGGGGCTGACGGTCCACTGAAAGGCGCCCATGGCCAGGCCGATGACGCCGAACAGCAGTAACCGGACGTCCCAAGGGGAGAGCGTCTGCGCGGTCGAATGAAGAATTTCCTGATTGCTTGAACGGGCGATCAACTGAACCGCGCTGCGTTGCCCACTGCAGCGTCCGCAGGCGTGGCAGTCACTGGCGCCTTGCATCCGACGGATATCCAGCAGAGGGGCACAGTTGGGCGGCGGAAGACGGGGCGCGGCATTGGCGACCCAGCGTTGTTCGTCCACACGAAAATGCACGGGGGCCAGTCGGGCGAGGAGGCCGAAGACACCACTGACCGGACACAGGTAACGGCACCAGACCCGCTTGCCCCGGGCAAACAGCAGACCGACGCCCACCGCCGCGACGGTCGAGCCACCAAGGATCAGCAGCGCCGCCTGGGCGTAGTCATAGACGCTGATCAACTGGCCGTAGAGGGTCGTCAGGCAGAACGCCAGGGTTGGCCATCCACCCCAACGCAACCAGCGCGGCACCCCCAGGCCTTTACCGTAATGGCTGGCCCATTCGCTGAGGGAACCTTCCGGGCATAGAACGCCGCACCAGAGACGTCCGAACAACACGATCGACAGCAGCACGAACGGCCACCAAAGCCCCCAGAACAAAAACTGTGCAAGTACGGTCAGGTTGTCGAGTGCCCGGGCCTGGCTGTCGGGCAGGGGCAGCGTCGCGGGTATCACCAGCAGCAAGGCGTAGAGCAGGACCACCGCCCACTGCACGGCGCGAATCGCGGGGGCATGACGACGCATCCCGTCCCCCAGTTGTTGCAGCCATCGGTTGTGCCCACTCAGTTCGCGCATGGCAGGTTTCCCGCAGCCTGCGGCCGAAGCCAACGGCTGACGGCCAGCCAGTACCCGATCCCCGCGACGAGGATGATCCCGCTGGGCGTTGCCCGGTAACCGACAACCCCCGCAAGAAAATGCCCCAATCCATGGCTGTCGCTGAGCAGGTCGCTGCTGTCCCAAAGCGCCTCGCCCGCCAGGCTGTAAACCCACTCCGGCATGTCCAGGGCCAGCAGTTGGCCGTTGATTCGCTCGATGCCGCTGACCAGCAGTGCCGCGCCAAGCATGAGCAGGATGACTTCGCTGATTCCAAAAAAACGTTGCCATGAAATGAACCGGCGACTGCCGTGCAGCGCCACAATGGTCAGCACCGCCAGCACGAGCCCCAACGCGCTGCCAACGGCGAACAAGCCCAGCTGTTGGCCTTGCAGGCGCAGGCCGGCGCCATAGAGGAAGACCACGGTTTCGCTGCCTTCGCGGCTGACCGCGAGCATCGCCAACAGCAATAGCCCCAGGCCGCCTCGCCTGGCCAGATGGCCATCGGCGTGGCGGTGCAAGTCGTGCTTGAGCGTGCGTCCGTGGCGATGCATCCAGCCGACCATTTGCACCATCAGCAGACTGGCCACCAGCGCCAGCGCGGCCTGGAACCATTCACTGGCTGCGCCGCTCATGGCCTGACCGGCAAACAGAATCAACACCGCGAGCAGGCCCGAGAGCAGCAACCCCAGCACAACTCCGGTCCACAGGTATCTGACCAGACCATTGCCTCGACCTTGCTGGCTGACCCAGGCCTGGAGGATGCCGATCACCAGCAGCGCCTCGACGCTTTCACGCCAGACGATAAACATTGATTGATTCATGAAAACTCCCTGCATGGGAAAAGATTATTTCGCGAGGATGCCGCCCTCGGGCAGTTGCGGATTGAACTCGTCGAAGAAGGGATAGTGGCCGGGCTTGAGGGGATGAATGACAACGAAGGTGGTTACGCCTGGCGACATGACCTTTTCAACCCGCAGCGGCGTGCTCTCGAATTCGGCGGGCCCCTGACCCGCGTTCTTCAGGACGATCTTGAAACGCTGCCCGGCCGGAACCTCAAGCAAGGCAGGCGTGAAATGTCCATCGCGCAGGATCAGTTCGTAGGTGGGCAACTCGGCATGGGCCGTCAATGGCGCAACGGCTCCGGCAACGATCAGCCAGGCAAGACCCAGGCGCTTCATTCAATAGCCGCCTTTTTTACCAATGCCGGCATAGACGAATTCGTAGTGCAATTCGCATTGTTCAAACCAGGGTGCGACGCCGGTTTCCTTGTCGGTATGACGTCCGAGGGCGGTGTGACCGCCGGGCGGCAGAACCGTAAACGTCAGACGATATTTGCCCGGGCCCAGCAGCTTCACATTGTCGCCATAGTGGGGGCCGTCGTTGGCGACCATGGCATGGAAGTCACCCTTGATTTCGTCCGGGTTGCCGACCTTGCTCACACTGAAGGAGACGTTGAGGTAAGGCACAAAACTGCCTTCCTGAAAGCCCTGTCGATTGTCAGCCGTGGCCCGAATGTCAGCTTCCAGATGGACATCGGAATCGGCGGTGGCCCTCATCATGCCAGCCGGCGCCATCTCGATCGGTTGCAAATACACGGCCCCGACTTCCAGTCCCGGGCACAGCTGAGGTTCCCCGATGGGGTACTCCTTTGCATGAACCAACGGGGCGAGCACGAGCAAGGCGAGTGAGAGGGCGGTACGCATGATGTCTTCCTGAGGGGTGTCGAGTAGGAACCCGAGTCTAGGAAGACTTGCTGCAAATAATAATGATTGTGATCAAGGTTCGACTGTTTAAACCAATGGCTCGTCCCGCCCGCGAAATCGCTCGGCGCGTTCGACGCTATGGGTCATCTGCGCAGCGGCGTGAAGGGTCAAGGGGTGCTGGGTAAAGCCGGGTCTTGGGGAAATGTAGGCCGCCATCTCGCGGGCGACGGCGAGCTGGCGTTCCGAACCTTCTGCCAGCAGGGCGATGACCAGGTTCTCCAGGGCAATCACCCTGACACGCAAATGCACCAGTTCAGCGTTGGTCATTTCCGGTGGAGCGCTTAAGGCTTCGTCGTCGAGGGGCGTTGCGGTGTCCTGATCATCCCAGGTGGATAAAGGTGGATGACCCGATGTCCCGGTGCCGAGGGAAGGGTTCTTATTAAGCATGAGTACATCTCCAGTTCTGTTGGCTGTCAGAAGCTTAGCCTCTGGATGGCAATGAGTGTCGCGCCGTCCCTCGGTATCTTGATATCCATCAAGGATCGTTTTGCGCTCAGGTTTTAGTCTGGAGGCACGCCTCTCAACGAATGGAGATCGGCATGGCCAAGAACTTCCCCGACAACCCCAAACACCCCGAACGCATCTGTTGGGGGTGCGACCAGTATTGTCCGGCCAAGTCGTTGGCATGCGGCAATGGCTCGGACCGTACCATGCACCCGGCCGAACTGTTCGGAGAAGACTGGAATGCGCCAGCGGATTGGGGGCTGGACAGGCCCATCAAGACAGCCCAGCCGCCGGATGAAGAGGTGTAGCCGGCTTCTTGCATGTAGGCAGGGCGCGTACTTGTGCTTTGACGCTTTGCTTCAGTGGGAAGCATCGTTCCTGGAATGGCTCAGGAAGGACTGAACACAGTTAAGCATTGCATCGTCAACCCAGGGTTTGGGTATGAATCTGATATTGGGGCCGATGTCTGGCAATCGGTGAACTTTTCCCGAAGTCAGGATCATGGGCAGGGAAGGCCACCGACGTGTCACCAGGGTGCTCAATTCGTGCCCGTCCAGAACGCCAGGCATGTTTATATCACTGACAATCAGGCTTAGTTGACTCGCGCTCCTTTCCAGAAAAATCAGGCCGTCATCTGCTGAAGCATAAGCAATAACAATCGCACCCATGTCCTCGATGATTTCCACGAGAAGCATTCGAAGCACATCGTCGTCTTCTAAAACAAGTATCGAGGGGGTAATCACTACCGCTTACTCCACTGAGTGCTTTGATACTAGATGGACTATGCAGGCATTTTTCTGTTCGTGGGATTACAGTTTTGTGAGACCGACGGTAACCAATAAAGATTAACCCGGCCACGCGTTAGAGCAGTGCGAGGGATAGCCATCATCGCTGTAATAATGAGCTATTCGTGGCTTACCAGCGGTAGCGTGACAATAAACTCGCTACCCTTGTCATAACCTTCACTCGTCCCGGTGACTGTCCCGCCATGGGCTTCTACCAGTTCGCGAACGACGGTTAGCCCGATGCCCAAGCCTGAACCGTTGAAGCCTACTGCGTTCACGTCCTGCACATAGGGGTCGAATACAAACGGGAGGGCTTTTTCGGAAATACCGATGCCGTTGTCGCAGATGCTTATTTTCATCACAGCGCCGTCCAGCGTTACCGTTAATTCGATGCTGCCGTCAACGGGCGTATATTTGGCCGCATTGGTCAACAGGTTGTGCAGCACCTGTGACAGGCGCACGGCATCTCCATTGACGGTCAGGGATTGATCGGGGAACCGGGCATTGAACAGCTGACGCTTTGCCTTCATCAAGGGGCGGCAGGCGTCAATGGCATTATTGATGACCTGAACAATGTCCAGATCAAGCCTGTTGAGCCGCAACTTGCCGGTGCCCGCACGGGACACATCCAGCAGATCCTCAACCAGACGTGACATGTGCTGAACCTGACCTTCGATCAACGCCTGCATACGAGGCAATTGGTCTGTCGGCATTCCCACCATACGCTCTGCCATCATGCTGATGGGCGTTAGCGGGTTGCGCAACTCATGAGCCACCATCGCCATTGCGCTTTTCTGCTGTGCCAGTGCCTGCTCCGCCTTGGCCTGAAGGTCCTGAGCACTGAGTGCCGCAAGCACAAGGTGCTCATTGGCTTCACAGATATCCTCATACCTGCCAGGCACTTCCCCGTCAGGAGAGGAGGCAGTGTCGGGCAGTGCCGACAACATCGCGAGTACCAATTGCTGATTGGCCTCGATCAGGTGCTCTATCTGCAGCTTTTCCCCAAGGTTGGCCTTGGCCCCAAGCAGTTCTTGTACAGCTTCGGCACTCACGGTTTCTTCGCCCGACAGCAAGAGTTCGCGAGCGGCATCAGCCTTCTCGCGTTCACTCTTGTCTTCGGACTTGCTCATGAGCTGAGCTCGCCACTTTCAACGAGGGCGACCACTTCTGCGCGGCGCTTTGTGGGGCGGCCACCCAACAGGCCTTCCTGGTCGCCAAGCATTTCGCCAATCTGGATGCCGTTGTCGTCAATCACGTATTGCCGCAACTCATCCGAATGACGACTGCCCCGAATCTTGACCACGGCCATGATGCGCAGCAAGCGGCTAGCGACTTCGATATAGCGCTGGACGATGATGGCGTCGGTCAGGAAGGCTGTACCGTATGGGCTGAATCGAAGATCGGTGTACCGGTCTTCGAGCTCTGAAGTCATCAGCACGGTCACGCCTATACTGGTCAGCGCGGTGACCATGCGCGACAACGACTCTCGAAAGTCTTCACGGAAGGTCGGCGCCAAGGCAAGCTCGAAGCCCGAGAGCGAATCGATGACCACCCTGGTTGCCTTGAGTCGCTTGATTTCACTGAACAACATCTGGACGATTTCGTCGATAGACAGATCAGGTGATCGGCTGTCCACCAAACCCACCTGGTCGTTCTGAATCAACTGAGTGAGCGCCGCACTGCGCAGGTGATTGGGACGCTGCTCGAACGCCGCGATTACGCCCGTCTCCCCACTACGTGCGCCTTCAGCCAGGAACGAAGCCGCGAGGATGCTTTTGCCAGAACCCGAAGGCCCTGCCACCAGCAACGAGTAACCTTTGGGCAGGCCGCCACCGAGCATTTCGTCCAGACGAGGGACACCCGTTTTCAGGCGAACAGGGCGTTCATCTCGCTCTGGCAACATGTTCTCTTCATTGCAGACGCTGGCGGGCGGGAAAACCTTCACGCCTGAGGTGGCGATACGAAAGGTGTGCAGGCCCGGTATTGTCGGTTGGCCGCGCATCTTCATGATTTCCATTTTACGGACCATGGAGTTTCGCTGGACACTCTGGCGAAGCCAGATCAGGCCGTCTGCCACGGTGAAAATCGGATTGGTATCCGTCTCGGTAAAGTACTCGCCAATCAGAAAAGTCGTCGCCTGCCAGGTGGTCATCAACATACCCAGTTGCTGAACAAACTGAGGCAGATTGTTGTTGGGGTTATCCTGGGTTTGACTGGCCAGCACTACCGAGCGGAACGAGTCCACAAACACAAGGGCCGGCGAATATTTTTCGACTTCGCTGACGATGCGCCGCAAGACTTCATCCAAGTCCCCGGCCAGGGTGTCGTCAGCAAGGTTGATGTAGCGAATCGAATGATTGATCGCCTCACCGTTGAAAAAGTCGAACTGTTGCTGGTAACGGAGCATTTTCAACGGCGGTTCGCCGAGCACCGTAAAAAACAATGCAGGGCGCTCGGGCGTCGCCAGGGCGAACATCATTTGATGGGCCAGCGTCGTCTTTCCACAGCCAGGTGGGCCGGCAATCAGGTTGAACGAAAACTCGGGCAGTCCGCCCCCCAGCACTTCGTCCAGCCCAGGCACGCCCGTCGCCAAGCGGTTGATTGTCACTTTGGTACTCATGGCGAAGTTTCCTGCGCAGGTGGAGCGCTCAAAGAATTGTCCCACACGTCACGAAGCAACCGTGCGGAGAGCGACGGCCCAATCAGCGTGGCCAGCAACTCGTGAAACGCTTTCAAAAATTCCTCACCGAAAAAGAGGGCGTCTGCCTGTTTTAGTTGAATGAGCAAAGATTTAAGTTCCATCAGATTCATTCCGCCGGCCAGACTTTCAAACGTGGACGCCAGAAGTGGATGTAATGAAGTGGATAGATAGAGACTACGGCGATAAAGCGCAGCCACTCCTTTGGGGCCAAGTATAGGTACGAGTACCCCGCTTATTTCCTGAAGCATCGCAATAATTGCATCGGCTACTTGTGTAGCGTTAGCGGCGCCATCAACCCGGCGCGCCAGAGACGCTACGATCCGGCGGCCCTCTTCGCTTTCCGTTGACATGGCTAAAGTCTTCTCATGTGTGTGCTTGTAGGTTACACGGTATCGAAGGGCTTAAAGGCTTTTCTTTGTCCTGAAGATGGTGGTCGGGAATATCCATTCGAGTGTAGAGTTATTTTCAGGCTATGGCTGACTGACAGCACCATAAACAACGCTTTTGTACTAGTGGCTGCGGTCAATGATGTCGAATGAATGTATGCAATGTGGCGGTGCTTCCAAAGCCCCTGGTAACGCCTCGAAACATTTTGCCGTGCGCGCGGTACAAAAATTTGAAATGCATGGCGTAGCTCGACACAATCGCGCCCCGATTCGGCCAAAGGTGCCGGACGTCCGTGGTGGAAAGGGGCAGCAGTTGAACGAACACACATTGTCCATGCGTCTGGAGCGCGTGGCGGCGCATGTACCCGCCGGTGCGCGCCTGGCCGATATCGGCTCGGACCACGCCTACCTGCCTGTGGCGCTGATGCGTCGCGGTGCCATTGTGGCGGCAGTGGCGGGTGAGGTGGCATTGACGCCGTTCTGCTCGGCCCGACGAACCGTGCGCGAGAACGGATTTGAACAGCGGATCCGTGTGCGTCAGGCCAATGGCCTGGCCGCCATCGGACCGGGAGACGGGATCACGGCGATCAGCATCTGCGGCATGGGTGGCGAGACGATCCGCGACATCCTGCACAGCGGTGGAGCCTGCCTGAGTGGTCAGGAACGCCTGATCCTGCAGCCTAACGGCGGCCAGCAGCCACTGCGCCAATGGCTCATGGAAAATGGCTACCGCATCCTCAGTGAAGAAGTGCTGCGCGAAAACCGTTTTGATTATGAAATCATCGTCGCCGAGCGCACCGGGCCAGTGACGTACACCCCCCAGGAGCTGTATTTCGGCCCGTTGCTGATGCAGGCACGCAGCCCGGCGTTCCTGCTTAAGTGGCAGCGCGTGCTGAACCAGAAACACAAGACCCTGACCCAGTTCGCCCGGGCGGGGCAGGCCGTGCCCGAGGAGAAGGTGCAGATCGTCGCCCGGCAGGTCCAATGGATCACCGCACTGTTGGCTTGAACCTGACCGAGGTTTGGTAGCGGTGGACCAGCCAGGATACGTGTAGATTCGCGCACCTTGACTCCAGTACTCCTGTGACTAATCAGCCGTATCATTGTGATACAAAAATGGTTTGCATAAGGCAGGGCGCGCGCCATGAACTCATCACCTGATGCTTCCCGTACCCTCCGTTTCGGTGTGTTCTGCGTGGCTTGTTTCCTCCTTTCCATCTCCTATGGGGCGACCTTCCTGTTGTCGTTGCTGGTGGCGTCTTTTGGAGGCGACGAGCACGATGCAGGTCAGGTTTTTGCGGTGGCCATGATCAGCACCTTAGTGGCGGTCCTCGGGTCGGGGCACGTGATGCAACGCTTGGGCGCGCCTCGCTGCATTGCTTTTGGGGCGGTATGCCTGGTCGCTGCGTCGTTGGGATTCGCGCTGGTGCCCGGCTTGGGCATTGGGTTGATGATGTGTGGCGTGGTTCTGGGATTAGGCTGGGGGCTTTTTTATACGACAGGGCCGATCATGGTTGCAGCGATGATTGAGCCAGCCCGAAGGACCCATTGTTTCGCGCTTTTATCGGGGAGCATGCTGACCGGTATTGGCAGCGGCCCCTTGTTGGGCAAGCTGGCGGGGTCTGTGGGCCTGCCTGTGCAGGCAGCCTTTTACTGCGCGGCAGTGGCGGCTGCCTTGAGCGGCATGTACTTCTGGCGGATTGGAGCCCGTGCTCGCGAAAGTGGACAACTGCCCATCGGGCAGACCCATTTCAGTCCACGGGCCGCCTTACGTGTCTTGCGCTCGCGCTCAGCGCTGTCGATTCTCATGGTTGGGCTGGGGGGCGCGATATTCGGAGGGATGGGCAGTTTTCAGACCAGTTACGCTACCAGCCTAGGGCTCGACTACTCACTGTTTTTCATCAGTTTCATGAGCGCGGCCATCGGTTGTCGTTTGTTGATTGCCGGATGGGTGGTCAAGCGCAATCCGTTGGCAGCTTCCTGCCTGTTGACGACGCTCATGCTGATTGCCGTCGTGGGCTTTGCCGAGTGGGTGCACGACAGCGCCAGCTACCTGCTCAGCGCCGCACTCCTGGGCATCGGTTACGGGCTGAACTATTCGGTGATTAACGGGCTGGCGGCCAATGAGGCTCCAAAGGAGCTGACAGCTCAGGCACTTCTGCTTTTCAGCCTGTCGTACTTTGTGGGGGTATTTGGATTTCCGTTTATCGCGGGCAAGCTGATCAGCGTCAACGGGGTGCACGGTATGTTGCTGAGCATTGGCGTGATCGCGTTGCTGGTGTGGGGATTGAGTACAGGCCGCTGGCTGTTCTGGCGGTTTGGCAAGGCACAACTGCTGGCACCACGGATATAGAGACCGGTTGGCGGTCGGACGCCAACCGGCTCGTTTCAGGCAGTGAGTGCAAAGGGATCGAGTTTCTCGACCTCGACCCGGTGGCTTACTGAACTAAACCTTGAACCGCTGCACCAGCCGATGCATGTCAACCGCCAGGCGTGACACTTCCTGGCTTGCGCTGGCTGACTGTTGTGCGCCGCTCGAAGTCTGGATCGACAAGTCCCGGATGCTCATCAGGTTGTGGTCTACCGAACGTGCGACCTGGGCCTGCTGCTCCGATGCAGTGGCGATCATGAAATTACGTTCGTTGATATCGGTAATGGCGCGAGCAATTTCTTCCAGGGCGGCGCCTGCTTCGTTGGCGATGGACAGCGTGGAATTGGCCTCCTGCTGGCTGAGTTCCATGGCCTGCACCGCTTGGGTGGAGCCGGCCTGAATGCCGCCGATCATCTGCTCGATTTCCCGGGTGGATTCCTGTGTGCGGTGCGCCAGCGCCCGGACCTCATCGGCCACTACCGCAAAACCTCGCCCCTGTTCGCCAGCACGGGCAGCCTCGATAGCGGCGTTCAGGGCCAGTAGATTCGTTTGTTCGGCAATGGTACGGATGACGTCAAGCACGCGGGCGATGCTTTGCGCCTGTTCGGCCAGGCGAAGCACGTCGCCACTGGTGCCCTCGACCGTGCCGGCAAGGCCGCGAATGGCAGCCACGGTCTGGTTCACCCGCTCGGAGCCCAAACGCGTGGACGTTTCGGATTCCCGCGCCGAGGCAGAGGCGGAAGAGGCGTTGCGCGCCACTTCCTCGACCGCTGCAGTCATTTCGTTGACCGCAGTGGCGGCCTGCTCGACTTCTTCGTTTTGGCGCTGAAGGCCACGGCTTGCCTCGTCGGATACCGCGGTCATCTCTTCTGCGGCGGAGGCCAGTTGAGTCGAGGACTCGCCAATGTGCCGAATGGTGTCGCGCAGGTTGCCTTGCATCAGCGCTGTGGTTTTCATCAGTTCAGTCAGCTCGTCGCGGCCACTGGGGATGATCTCCACGCGCAGATCACCTTCGGCAATGGTCTGGCTGACCGTCATCAGCTCGCGCAGGGGACGAAGCAGACTGCGGGTGAATAATATGGCGAGCATCACGGTTAACAGGACTGCAATCACTGAACCCACCACAAGCATGGTGATCGCAGTGGCGTAAATCTCGCCCGCATTGACACCGGCTTTTTTGGCTCCCTCCTGGTTCCACTGTGTCAACTGCAAGACGCTTTGCTGTAGGTTGTTGGTGAGCGGTCGGATGTTGTTGTTGATGAACGAAATGCCCTCTGCAGGAGTGCCTGTCTTGGCAATCTGCGTTATTCCATCCAGCTTGCTCTCATAGTCTTTGACCTGAGCCTCAACGGCCTCGAAGAGCTTTTTCTCTTCTGGACTGGCAATAAGCGCAGCATAGTCAGCCACGTTTTTGAGCATTAGCAAACGTGATGAGGCGATCATGTCCAGCGATTGCTGTTTGATCGTAGGGTCGTTGGCTGAAACGACTCGCAGGGTTTCCAGTCGTAACCGCAATATTATTGAGTCGATTTTCGCGGTTTGCGAAATACTTGCCATCCAGTTGGTTTCGACATCCAGTTCGGATTCCCGCAACTGTTTCAAACTCCAACCGGAAAAAATAGCACTGATCAACAGCAGAAGCGTTATCGCCAGGAAGCACAGTGCGGCGCGAGCCGAGAGTCTGAGTGAGCGCATAGCTGAAATCCTTTTATCGTCTTTATCGGTCATGGATAACTGCGTTATCGACGCAGTCGTGCCGAGACTGTAGCCTCGTATTGGAAGGGCGCTGGATGTCGCCGGCTGTAGGTTGGGCTGCAAAAGATTCAAAATAATAGTGATAATACAAAGGGTTAGGGTTGTATTTGTGCGCTTGGCGCAAGGGGCTTCATTCGGGAGTGAGTGAGAGTATCCGACCAGTGGTGTAGCACTTTGCAAGTATTCAGCGGATACACGGCGATCATTGTTTTACTAAATGTAAATTCTTAATGGGCATCTGTCAGGACGCTAAGTTTCAGTCAGCTTTGCTTTCTGGACAAATATGTCGGGTAATCAACGCAACGGCTTGCGTGGGAGACATAAGGGCTGTGTCTATATTAAACGGAGCGTTATCCCACGCTTCATATTCATGATCCAGTACAGACTGCCAGGTGGGTGGAATCAGTCCGGGAATATCAATCTTCCGGGTTTCTACCCGGCGCTGGTGTTCGTGCCTATCCGAACAAACCACCTGAATGTTGACTAATAGAAGCTCCGTGCGTGCGGCGATGTCGGTCCACGCCTTTCGGCTTTCGCTGACGGGATTCACACAGTCGACGATGACTGTATTGCCCATACGAAGATTGCTTAGAGCAAGCTCATTGGCAACCTTGTAACCGCTTCGCCCTACATCATGGGCAAAGTCACCGGAATTTCGAATAGCCTGCTCAATCGTATCGATCCGCAGATATACCGCCTTCGTTTGGGCCGCAAGCCCAGTAGCGATAGTTGTTTTCCCGGTGCCCGGGAGGCCGCTGAAGACAATGAGCATTGTAAGTCCTTCGGTTAATGAGCTTGTTGAGCAGACGCCCTGAGGCATGTGGGGAATGCCGAGTGCTTGCGGGGGAGCAACGCAATATAGCCCGGCACTGGACCCTACTGGCCGGCAGATTGCTGATACCGACGCTGGATGCGCTCCAGCTCGCCCGAGTGCCGCAGTTGCTCCAAAGCTTCGGCCCAAGTGGCTACCTGTTCGTCTTCAGAGTCGCGACTGAAGGCGATGTACAACAACGAGCGATAGAGCTCGATGGGGATCTGCCGTAGCGTACCCGGAGCGATGTTCAACTGGCGGCTGTAAAAAGCTACTCCGGCGTCGTTATCGCCAACGATGATACGGGTGCGCCCGGCCAGCAGCATGCGGTAGAGCTGCAGGTTTTCGGTGGCACTTCTGTCGAGGTTGTTGAAGCCCAGCGACCGCAGCATATCGGGTACCAGACCGGCATGCCGCGTAGTGATCCGCGGAGCGTGCAGCAGTTGCTCCAGGGAATTCACCGGTGGTGCATCGGCCAACTGGTAGGCGTGGATGGACTCTTCCGCGATCGGCCCAACCCATTTGTATAACGGCTCACGTTCCGGCGTGCGGAACATGGAATACATGATCGTCCTGGGCCGGGTTCTCAATACGTGGCTCGCCCGCATGCTGGGCAGCATCACCATTTCAAAATCATCCCCGGTAAGCGCCATGATGGCCCGGACGATTTCCGTGGTCATGCCGGTCAGTTGATTGTTCTCTTCGTAGTTGTACGGTGCCCATTCTTCGGTAACGACCTGATACTGCTCGGCCTTGGCAGGGGTGCCGAGCAATACACACAACAATGCTGCGGCAAGTGTCCAATCTTTCACGTCTTGTGCCCGGTGTGCTGTTCGGTGTTCCAGGGCGGACCGAACAGGCAAGACAAGCATAGACTGTGGCGGGCGCTAAATGGCGGTGATATCACGTCTATCCTCGGTCAGACGTTTGCAGGCATCATCAGGAGAGCGGGAAAATGTCCGACGGGCCCAAGGGTGTTCCGCTTCGCGATCGCTGCTGTTGACCCCTCCCCAAAAATCTGCCGGAGGATGAATGCATAAGGAGTGTTTCGGATGCTGCGAGTGGACTGGCTCGATAAACAAATGGATAAATGCGACTTGATGGCCGAATGGCTATATCGGGAATTCGGTTATGAATTTGCGCAGCAATCTCTTTCAAACTGGCAACACGAGTTCGCTGACGGACAGCGTGATGGCAACTGGAAGTGTCTGATTGCAACGGAACGAGACCAGTTGCTGGGTGGGGCTACGCTTGCCCGTAACGACCTATCTGACCGGCCAGATCTGGGGCCGTGGCTTGCGTGTGTATTCATCGCACCCGAAGCTCGGTGCAGAGGGCTCGCAACCCGGTTGATCGAAGGTATCTGTGAGCATGCACGAGAGGAGGGAGTCACTGCCCTGTATTTGCATACCCACAGCCAGAGTCATTATTACACCAGGCTCGGCTGGGAGGTGTTGGAGCGCTTTGAGGCCTGGGGGAAAGAACAGTGCCTCATGTCGAGACGTTTATAGTCAAAGCCGACTTCAACGTTCCCTCGCCGATTTTGCACACGCCGCAAACTCCGAATTGACGTCTGTGTTTCACAAGGGCCGGCCCGATAGCTGACATTGATTACCAGTGAAACCGGCACAGTAAGTCCTTTAAATGAGACGACAAAAATCGGGGCAACTTGGCCGGTAGCCTCACGACGTTTCAACGAAACTCGAAGCGTTCGAAGTGCAGATTGGCTTTCGGGGTCCGGTTGATCTCCATCAGTTCATGCACCTTGGTCAGTAAACCTTTGGGCCCGCAAAAACTGACGTGCACCTTGTGTGGTCTGGTTTGAGCCGCCGCTTGACGCAGGGTTTCGGCCAATTTCCCGTTACCACCGACATTATGCACAAAGCGTGCCGCATGCCTCTCGGCCATGGCTTGCAACGCCTCGGGGGCAGGGAAGGCGCGCGAGGGCGTGAAGCAATAGACGAGCGTCGCTTTTTCGAAGTCTTTGGCGTCCGGGTCTTGCAGCCAGGAAATGAATGGCGAAATACCCACACCGGCGCCGATCCAGATTTCCCGCTCGGCCCGAGAGGCACGTTTAAAACGTCCGTAAGGGGCGTACAGCGTGGCGCGCATTCCGATTTTGGCGCTTCATGCGGGGGATTCCGACGGTTTTCCTGAACACCTGAACCTGCGGGCGACATTCCCGTGCAAACGGGTTGTTAGCCCGTTGCGCGTACTGCCCGCAAAAAGAACAGCGTTTAAATCAATTAACGCGGCCAATCACCGCGCCGGCTTCAAAATACTCACCTGCCTGTCTGGTGATCTGCACCCGACCCTCGCAAGGTGCCAGGACCGAGCTCTCCATTTTCATGGCTTCTACAACTGCGATCACTTGCCCGGCGCTCACCGACTCGCCGTCTTCGACCACCCAGGTATGCAGATTCCCCGCCACGGGCGTCAGTACCGCCTGCGGATCAGTGACCTCGGGTGGGGCCGCGCTTTCGCTGGCGGTGCTCGCTGCATTCAGGCTGACGCCTCGCAGCAGCGCAGCCGGAAGGCCGAGTTCGTGGCGCTTCCCGTCGATCTCGACAAACGTGCGCAGGATGTCGGGGTCGGCCGATACAGCGGCACGAGGGGCGAGCATGATCTGTTCGGCGAAATCGGTCTCGATCCAACGCGTGTGCACGGCGAATTTATCGGCACCGGTGAAGTCGTCATGGTCCATCACGGCCCGGTGGAACGGAAGCACCGAGGCGATGCCCTCAATGTTGAATTCAGCCAGGGCGCGCCGGGCGCGGGCAATAGCCTGTTCGCGGGTGGCGCCGGTGATGATCAGTTTGGCCATCATCGAATCGAAGGTGCTGGGCACTCGCGAGCCGCTTATCACGCCGCTGTCCAGGCGCACACCCGGGCCGGACGGGGGCAGAAAATCGGTGATCTGACCGGGAGTGGGAAGGAAGCCTTTGCCCGGGTCTTCCGCGTTGATGCGAAATTCGAAGCTGTGGCCCCGTGGGGGCGGCGTCTCACTGAAGGAGAGCGGGAAACCGTCGGCGATCCGCAGCTGTTCGATCACCAGATCAACCCCCGTGGTCTCTTCGGTCACCGGGTGCTCGACCTGCAAGCGGGTATTGACCTCGAGGAACGACAGGGTGCCATCCTGGCTGAGCAGGAACTCCACCGTGCCGGCACCGACGTAGCCGGCTTTGGCGCAAATAGCCTGAGCAGATTGGTGAATACGCTGGCGCTGTTCGTCACTGATAAAGGGCGCAGGTGCTTCCTCCACAAGCTTCTGATTGCGCCGCTGCAAGGAGCAGTCACGCGTGCCGACGACGACGACCTTGCCGTGTTTGTCGGCGAGGATCTGCGCCTCGATGTGTCGAGGACGGTCGAGGAACTGCTCGACGTAGCACTCGCCACGACCAAAGGCCGCTTGCGCTTCGCGCACGGCGGAGGCGAACAATTCAGCCACTTCATCCATGCGCCAGGCGACTTTCATGCCACGTCCGCCGCCGCCAAAGGCAGCCTTGATGGCAATCGGCAGGCCGTGCTGTTCGGCAAAGGCCAATACTTCGGCGGCGCTTTCGACCGGGCCAGGCGTACCGGCCACCAGAGGCGCGCCGACCCACTGGGCAATTTTTCGCGCCTCGACCTTGTCGCCGAGCACATCGATGGTCTCCGGGTTGGGACCGACCCAGATCAACCCTGCGTCAATCACTGCCCGGGCGAAGTCGGCCCGTTCAGACAGAAAACCATAGCCGGGGTGCACGGCATCGGCGCCGCTGCGTTTAGCGACGGCGATAAGTTTGCCGATATCCAGGTAGGTCTCGGTCGGGCGCTGGCCATTCAATGAGTAGGCCTCGTCGGCCTGGCGTACGTGCAGGGCGTCGATGTCCGCGTCGGCATAGACCGCGACAGACTGCACGCCGTAGTCCCGGCAGGCGCGGGCGATGCGGACGGCAATTTCACCACGGTTGGCAATCAGTAGTTTTTTCATGGAAGTTTTTTCACATCGGCAGTTGAAGAAGAGGCTTCCGTAATCGGTTGGATCTCTTTGAAGCCGTCCAAAGGGTTGAAGCGAATCTGAGCATTGATGGGTATCTGGCCAGCCAGGTCGAGATGGTAGCTGGCGACGGCGGCGATCACCGGATAGCCACCGGTCAACGGGTGATCGGCAAGAAACATAACCGGTTGGCCGCTGGCCGGAACCTGAATGGCGCCGACGGAAGTGCCTTCACTGGGCAACTCCTGGTGGTTGCTGCGTTCCAGCGGCGTTTCACCGGCCAGACGAATACCGACGCGGTTGGACTGTGAGGTGACGCGCCAGAGCTGGCTGCTCAGACGCTGGATGGCGTCTTCGGTAAACCAGTCAGTGCGCGGCCCCATGATCACGTCGAGGGTCACGATGTTGGACGTCGTGGGCAGATCAAAGGCAAGTGCTTCGTTCAGCGATACGCTGGTGCCTGTCGTAAGCGGCACAAAACCCAGTCGGTCGCCGGCCGCGAGAGCAGGGGGGCCTACCTGAGCGAGGGTATCTGTCGAGAGGCTGCCGAGCACCGGAGCGACCTCAAAGCCGCCGCGAATCGCCAGATAGCTGCGCAGCCCTGCGGAAGGTGAACCGAGGCTGACCTTGTCACCGGCCTCCAGCTCGATGGGCTGATAGTTGTCGGCAGGCCATTGCAGGCCACTGGCGTTGGTGATGATGACCGGGGTTTGCGCGCCGGTGATCGCTATCACGGCACGGCCATGACAGACGAAGCTCAGGCCGCCGAGTACCGCTTCCACGCAGGCCATGTCCGAGGCGTTGCCCACCGCGCGGTTGGCCGCTCGCAGGGCGCCGAGGTCCAGCGCGCCGGAGCGGGAGACACCTTGGCCGGTCTGCCCGGGACGGCCCATATCCTGCAATACGCTGTGCAAACCGGGGGTGATGATTTCCAGATAGGCACCGCTGGGCGCATCGGCACTTGCCGGCATCGTAGGGGCGGGCAGGCCGCCCGCCGGGAGAGGGCCGGCATCGGTAAACCGCACTTTATAACCTGGGCGGAGCAGGGCCGATTCCGCGCGATTCAGGTCCCACATCTGCAAAGGCGTGACGCCGATGATTTGCCACCCACCGGGGCTGGCTTGGGGATAAACCCCGCTGAATTCTCCCGCCAGGGCAACCGCACCTGCGGGTATGCGGGTGCGTGGCGTTTGTCGGCGAGGGACCTGGAAGCCGGCACCACCCGTGAGGTAGGCGAAGCCCGGAGCGAATCCGCAGAAGGCCACGCTGTAGTCATGGGCGGTGTGGCGTTGGACCACTTCGGCGCGGCTGATCCCCAGCAGTGTGGCGACCTCGTCGAGGTCTTCACCATTGTAATGAACGGGAATTTCCACCCGGCGATGCTCGATCGCGCGCCGCTGGCTCAGGTCCTGGCCAGCAATTCGATTAACGAGCGTCTGCTGGTGAATGGCGCTGGGGCGGAATTGGATCAGCAGGGTTCGTGCGGCAGGAATGATTTCTTCCACGCCCGCAATAGGCTCCGCCGTCAGGGCGTCGAACAATGCCAGGGTCTCGTCCAGGTCGTTCAATTCGACGAGCAGGGCGTCCAGGTTGACCGGTAGAAAACGCACAGGAGGCTCCTAGACGTGGTACGTGCTGTCAGGCACATCGGTGATGAACATATGGCCGGGCGAATGGGTGATCGCGAAGGGCACGCCCGAGGCCATGACCGCAGCCTGAGGCGTCACTCCGCAAGCCCAGAACACCGGGATCTCGCCTGGCTCGATGCGTACGGCGTCGCCGAAGTCGGGTCGAGCCAGGTCCTTAATTCCAAGCAACCCAGGCTCGCCGATGTGCACCGGGGCGCCATGGACTGAGGGGTAGCGTCCGGAGATACCGGAGGCCTCGGCCACGCGACCGGCGGGGATCGGTCGCATGGAAACCACCATGTCACCCTTCAGCCGTCCGGCTGGCCGACAGGCACGGTTGGTCAGGTACATCGGCACGTTGCAAGCATCGGCGATATGCCGCACTTCAATGCCGACCTCTTGCAGGGCCGTTTCAAAGGTAAAGCTGCAGCCGATCAGAAAGGCCACCATGTCGTCGTGTTCGGCCCAGGCCTTTGTGGCGTCGCTGACTTCCTCCACCAGCTTCCCGTCGCGCCAGATGCGGTACAGGGGCAGATCCGTTCGCAGGTCAGCGCCTTCAGCCAGAAGGGTGCCTGGGCTTCCGGCATCAGTGACGTCAAGGATCGGACACGCTTTGGGGTTGCGTTGGGCATACAGCAGGAAGTCATAGGCCCAGTCTCGCGGCAACGCGATCAGATTCGCTTGAGTCATGCCCGGCGCGATACCGGCAGTGGGGGTGACCAGGCCGCCACGGTAAGCGAAGCGTGCTTCACGGCCAGCGGCGATGGCCAACTGACGAGCGAGATCAAGGGCAGTCATGGACGACCTCCAGCAAAGGGTCGCAAGGACGTGTTGGCCTGCTCCAGCACGCGGCGCAGCTCACGGGCCATTTCCACCGCTGCCGGGCTGTCGCCGTGGACACAGATCGAGTCGGCCTGGATTCTGGTCAGGCTGCCATCGATTGCTTCAAGGGTGCCGTCTTCAACGAGGCGCAGCATACGTTGGGCGACGAGCTTGGGATCGTGCAGCACGGCGCCTGGTTCGCGGCGAGAGACGAGGGTGCCCTGCGGTGTGTAGGCACGGTCGGCAAACGCTTCGGCGATGCACTGTAAACCCTCGTCACGGGCCAGTTCAATCAGGCTTGAACCTGCCAGGGCAACCAATATGAGGTTGGCGTCGATCGCGCGGATGGCTTCGATCACGGCCAGCGCCTGACGGCGATCGTGAGCAATGGTGTTGTACAGGGCACCATGGGGCTTCACATAGCGCACGGAGGTGCCGGCGACCTTGGCCAGGCCCTGTAGCGCGCCGATCTGGTAGATCACGTCGGCCGTCAGCTCATCGCTGGCCACGTCCATGTTTCGTCGGCCAAAGCCCACCTTGTCCGGGTAGGCGACATGGGCACCGATGGTGACATTTTTTGCCGCTGCAGCTTTCAGTGTCCGCAGGATGCCGGCCGGGTCGCCAGCGTGAAAGCCGCAGGCGACATTGGCGCTGGTCACGACATCGAGCATCGCGGCATCGTCGCCCATGCTCCAGGCGCCAAAGCTTTCGCCCAGGTCGCTGTTGATATCTATCGTTGGCATTAACGTGACTCCTTGTTCGTTATCGGGCTCAGGCGACGTTGAGGAAGGCGAAGATCGGCCCTACGGATTTGATTGCCATGTACCAGGTCAGCAGGCAGGTCAGGGCGCCCAGCACCAGCAGCCAGCGTGGGTAATGGTAACCGCCCATGAGGTCGGACCGGCGCCAGCCGACGTAGATAAAGATGCTCAGGCCGATGGGCAGTATCAGGCCGTTGAAACCGCCCGCGAAGAGCAGCAGTGCGGCAGGGGCAGTACCCATCAGGACAAAGATCAGCAGCGACAGGGCGATGAACACGGTGGTGGCGCGGTTGCGGCCCTGCTCGGTGATGTTCGGCTTGAACACGGTGACAAAGGAAATAGAGGTGTAAGCGGCGCCGATCACGCTGGTGATACTGGCGGCCCACAGGATGAGACCGAACATGCGCAGACCGATCTGCCCGGCCGCTGCCTGGAAGGCTTGTGCAGCCGGATTGGCGCCCTGACCCGAGGTGTCGATGACTACGCCGCTGGCAACGACGCCGAGGATGGCGAGAAACAGAATGTAGCGCATGAGGCCGGTAACCATGATGCCGCTCAGGGCTGCTTTGGTCACTGCCTGGAGATTTTCGACCCCGGTAGTACCGCGATCCAGCAAGCGGTGAGCCCCGGCATAGGTGATGTAACCACCGACCGTGCCGCCGACAATGGTGGTAATGGTGGCGAAATTGATCTGGTCAGGAAGTACGGTCTGGTAGAGGGCTTCACCCAGTGGCGGGTTAGAGGCAAAGGCTACGAACAGCGTCAGGCCAATCATCACCAGACCCAGCACGACGATCAGGCGGTCGACGGCCAATCCGGCGCGGCGGGAGAGGAAGATGCCGATGGCCAGCAGGGCGCTTAGACCGCCGCCCCATTTTGCGTCTAGCCCCATCAGCGCATTCAGCCCCAGCCCGGCACCGGCGATGTTGCCGACGTTGAACACCAGCCCGCCGAAGATCACCAGTACCGCCAGCAGGTAACCACTGCCCGGAATCGCTTTGTTGGCCACGTCTGCGGCACGCATTCGGGTCAGGGTGACAATACGCCAGATGTTAAGTTGAACCACGAAGTCGATCAGAATCGAGGCCAGGATACCGAAAGCAAATGCCGCACCCATCTTGGCCGTAAACGTGGCGGTCTGGGTGATGAATCCAGGGCCGATGGCAGAGGTTGCCATCATGAAAATGGCTGCGATCAGGGAAGAGCGTCGCGCCTTTGCGAAATCTTGAGCGGTCTGTGTCACGGCATCATTCCTATGGTGGGGGATGACTCGGTTGAGCAACGAGCGTGCCAAGGTTCAGTTAAAAGACCTATAGTGTTGATATATAGGCGTTAGATTGTTGAACAATACATATCAGATAGACAGACAATATGCACCGGTTTGTAACCTGATCACACCTGCGTGTTACTTAATGATGCACGCGGAGCCCTTGCTCCTTGCCATGCGCTGAGCTCTCATGGAACATCAAAGTGACTTTCTCTGAATCCGGATCGCACATGAACGACGCTTCACATTCCCTTCCTCGCTCGCTGGGTGAATCCATTACCCAGGAGGTCCGCCGAATGCTCGTCGAAGGTGAATTGGTCCCGGGCCAACGGCTGTCCGAAGCGGCGCTGGCCGAAAGCCTGCAGATCTCCCGCAACACCTTGAGAGAAGCGTTCAGGGTCCTGACCCGTGAGGGGTTGCTCAAGCATGAGCCCAATCGAGGGGTCACTGTGGCGGAGCCTGACATGGCGTCGATCATCGACATCTATCGTGTACGCCGCTTCATCGAATGCAAGGCCATCGCTCAGGGTTACCCGCTGCACCCGGGAACAGTGCATATGCGTGAAGCAGTGGAGGTGGGCATGCGAGCGCGCGAAGCGAAGGATTGGATGGCCGTCGGCACCGCGAACATGATGTTTCACAAAGCTATCGTCGAGCTGGCCGACAGCCCGCGCTTGGTGGTGTTCTACGGGCAGATATCGGCCGAGCTACGGCTGGCCTTCGGCTTGCTGGGTGATCCCGAATTCCTGCACATGCCTTATGTCGACATGAACGTTTCAATCCTGCGTTGTGTAGAAGAGGGGCGACCAGAGGATGCAACCCGGATGCTCGAGGCCTATCTGGTCCAATCGGAACGCACCGTCCTGGCAGCCTATGAACGCAGTATGAAACGATAACTGAGCGCGCATGACATTGAAGGCGGCGGGTATGCGCAGTGGATGATGCTCAAGACTAAGGAGGGTCCAGGGTAACCAGTTAACACCTGGGCTCTCAGGTTTCCTCCCCGCAACCGCGGTTTTTGGTACAGAGCGACAAGTAGCGTGCCTTCACGGATGTGGAGTGCGAGGTGGCAACAGGCTAGCCACGCTGTTCCTATAAAAACATCCAGAGAGTCTGCCCCATGGATCGTTTACTCAGTGTCGAAGCCTTTGTCCGCGTTGCCGAGACTGGCAACTTCGCCAAGGCGGCTCAGCAATTGGGCGTCACCCGCTCGGTGGTCACCCACCGCATTCAACAACTGGAACAGTTCATCAGCGCGCCGCTGTTCCACCGCAGTACCCGTCATGTGCGGCTCTCCGAGGTGGGGGAGACGTACTATAAGGAGTGTGCGGATATGGTCGCGAGTTTCAATTCGCTGACCGAGCATATGCGCGAGTTGCGCGCCAAGCCAACCGGCAAATTGCGCGTGCAGATGCTGCCAGGTTTTGCCATCGGTCACTTCGGCAGGATGCTGGCCGAGTTCACGCGGCTTTATCCCGATATTGAGGTCGACGTCATCGTTAATGATCGGGTGGTGGATCCTATTGAAGAAGGCTTTGATGTGGCGTTCCAGATGTTCCCGCCGATGGCCGAAACCCTGATCGAACGCAGATTGTTCAGCGTGCGCCGGTTGTTCTGCATGTCACCCGATTATGCCGCCGAGTTCGGCGTGCCCGAGCACCCGCAGGAGCTGTTGCAACACAAGATTGCTTTGTACGAGGGCTATCCGTCGCGTAATCGCTGGATCTTCACCGGCGCAGACGAGCACGTCGAGTTGAGCCTGCCGGGGCATGTCCGCTCGAACTCGGTCCATTTGCTGCGCGACTATGCGTCGACCGGGGTCTGCATTGTCTGCCTGCCGACCCTGGTAGCCAGCGACGACCTGCTCAGCGGCCGGTTGATTCCCGTCCTGCCTGAATACGCGTTGTCGTCCTTCAATTTCTCTGCGGTGTACCCGGCTACCCAACGGCGGGCCTTGAAAGTGCGCACGCTGATTGATTTTCTGGTGGAAAGCTTCGGCGATGAGCCGTGTTGGGACAAACCCCTGCTGGAGCGCGGCTGGGTACGTTGAGCGGTGCGCTTTTCGGTACATTGTTTGCATTTCGCGAACACTGTTGTCGCCGTCGCTCTCATTGTTCCCCGAGCAAGGCCGACGTACTGTGGGCTCACTGTGACTACAACAACAAAACGGTGAAAAACCATGAGCAGCGCTGCAATCGAAACGGTCTTCGGCTCGCTGGACAACTACAGCAAAGGGTCGGTTGAAATCATCAGCGGCCAGGCCAGCCATTACGCCTTTTCGAATATCTTCGAGGTGGCGGAAAAATCCCTTCCCTATGAAAAAATCGTCGTCGGTCTCAATCTCGGCTACGTCATTGAAACCCTGCGCGCCGAAGGTCAGTCGCCTTGGTACACGGCGGCGCACGACGAATTCGCCATCGTGATGGATGGCGAAGTACGCGTGGATTTCCTCAAGCTCGACACCCCTTTGACAGACGGCGAGGGCACACGGCTGGCGGGTGAAATGCCAGCGGGCAAGCCGATGGGCTACATGCTGCTGAAGCGCGGCCATCAGTGCCTGTTGCCGCAGGGCGCCGCCTATCGCTTCGAATCCAGTCGTCCTGGCGTGTTATTGCAGCAGACCATTAAAGGCCCGTTGTCGATCGAGAAGTGGGCAGATATCTGCTTCAAGTGATCCCCGCTGTTTTCCACTCAGAATAATCAGAAAAACTAGAGGAATCCCGTCATGGCCATGCTTGAGAACGCCGCCGATAACGCCGCCTTTGCCGAAGACGAAGTCCAGGTCAGCCGGCCCCATGCCGTTACCGGCTACTGCTCCTTCAAACTCGGCGCGTTCGAGCTGTCGCGCGACGAGTATTTTGCCCGTATCACTTGGCCCGCCAAAGGTCAGACGCGCTCGCACCTGATTCCGATCGATGCCTTTCTGCGCGCCATGATGCGCGATGTGGCCTGGGGCTTTTTCTACGGTTGGGTCAACTTCGACCACGTCATCGGCACCCGCAACTACTACGGTAAAGTCGACCTGTATGCCGGCACCTTCAATGGCACGCTGAAAGCCGCAGGCGTCAACTACACCGAAAATTTTGAAACACCGCTGATCATGGCAACCTTCAAAGCCATTTTGCGCGACTGGACCAACGCTACCTTTGACCCGTTTGCGGCGCCGGAAGAGACCGGTACGGCGTTCGGTCGCAAGAACGGCAACAATATTGAAGCCATTGAACGCTTCCGCATCGCCACCAAACGCATGCCTGGCCTGGCGGATGATTCACCGTTGCGTAACGATTTGCCCGTCAATCGTCAGTTCACTGATGTTTCTCAAGGCGAACCGGAAGTGCATGCCGCAGAAGGTTTCGAAGGTGAACTGCATGCCTTCAGCCTGTTCAAGTACCTGTCGCGTTCCGATGTGACCTGGAACCCGTCGGTTACCTCGGTGTGCAAGGCCAGCCTGTTCTGCCCGACCACCGAAGAATTCATACTGCCGGTGTTCCATGGCAATGACCGGGTCGAGTGGTTCCTGCAACTGTCCGATGAAATCCTCTGGGACGTCGGCGACAAGGATAACGGCAGCCCACGCGCGCGCATTACCATGCGTGCCGGCGACATCTGCGCCATGCCGGCCGACATTCGACATCAGGGCTACTCGACCAAGCGCTCGATGCTGCTGGTGTGGGAAAACGCCACGCCGAACCTGCCGCAACGCTACGAAAGCGGCGAACTTACGCCGTATCCGATCGCGTTTTAAGACCGCTCTCCAGCCCAGCGTCCGCTGGGCGATGCGTCCAGGAATCAAATCGCCAGACACTGCGCCATCGACGCGGTGAGAGGAAAGTATTATGCAAAATCAGCTCTATATAGACGGCCGATTCGTTGATGCGGTCGCCTGCGGCACCATCGATGTCGTGTCACCCCATGACGGCTCGTTGATCACCCGGGTTGCCGCCGCCGAAGCCGCAGATATCGATCTTGCCGTCGCCGCTGCCAAGCGCGCGTTCCCTGCCTGGTCCGGCCTTGGCGCTGCTGAACGCGGGCGGCTGTTGCTCAAACTCGCCGACAAAATCGAAGAATGCAGCGAAGAACTGGCGCAACTCGAATCCCTGAATACCGGCCACCCGATTCGTGATTCCCGTGGCCTGGATGTTCCGCGCACGGCGGCCTGTTTCCGCTATTTCGGCGGCATGGCGGACAAGATCGAAGGTTCGGTGATTCCGGTCGAAGCCGGATTTCTCAATTACGTACAGCGCAAACCGATCGGTGTGGTAGGGCAAATCGTGCCGTGGAACTTTCCGCTGATGTTCACCAGTTGGAAGATGGGCCCGGCGCTGGCAGCAGGAAACACCATCGTGATCAAGCCGTCGGAAATCACGCCGCTGTCGACCCTGCGCATTGTCGAGCTGATGGCTGAAGTCGGCATCCCCAAAGGCGTGGTCAACGTGGTGCCGGGCTACGGGCACACTGCCGGGCAGGCGCTGGCGGAGCATCCGGATGTCGGCAAGATCGCCTTCACCGGTTCGACCGCGACCGGTCGCCGGATTGTTGAAGCGTCGACAGGTAATCTCAAGCGCATTCAACTGGAGCTGGGCGGGAAGGGCGCGAACATCGTATTCGAAGACGCCAATCTCGAAGCGGCCGTCAACGGCGCCGCATGGGCGATCTTTCACAATCAGGGCCAGGCGTGCATCGCGGGTTCGCGTTTGATCTTGCATAAAGACATTGCCGACCGCTTTCTTGAACGTTTTGTCGCGTTGGCCAAATCCATACGCCTGGGCGACCCGATGGATCCCGAGACCGAAATGGGACCGTTGACCTCGGCGCTGCACCGCGACCGCGTGCTGGCCTATATCGATATCGCCATCGAGCAGGGCGGCAGGGTCCTCGCCGGGGGTAAGGCGCCGGATGATCAAGCATTGGCAGATGGTTTTTACGTTGAACCGACCATTGTCGAAGCGTCGCCTGAGGATCGTGTGTGCCAGGAAGAAGTCTTTGGCCCATTCGTCACGGTGGTGCGATTTGGCACCGACGAAGAGGCCCTGGCCATCGCCAACAGCACGCAGTACGGGCTGGGCAGTGGCCTGTGGACGCAGAACCTGACCCGCGCGCATAAAATGGCCAACGCCATTCATGCGGGGATGTGCTGGATCAACTGCTACAAACGCGTCAGCCCCGGCAGCCCCTTTGGTGGCGTTGGGCAGTCGGGCTATGGCCGGGAGATGGGGTTTGAAGCGATCCATGACTACACCGAAGTTCGTTCGGTTTGGGTCAATGTCGACGCCAACATCGCACCGCACTTCAAACGTTGAGGCCTGCCATGAATCCTTTTGTGTACCAAAGCCTGCCAACCCGCGTGGTGTTTGGCTGGGGCAAGCTCTCGGCGCTGGCCGAAGAGATCGAACGTCTGGGTGCCACGCGCGCGCTGATTCTCACCACACCTGAACAACAGGCATTGGGTGAACAGGTCGCGGCTTTGCTCGGCGATCGTGCGGCAGGCGTCTATCCCCAGGCAGTGATGCATGTTCCGCTGGAAGTGGCGCAAGCGGCGCGTATTGAAGCCGCCCGGCTTGATGCTGATTGTTGTGTGGCCGTGGGCGGCGGTTCGACGATCGGTCTGGGCAAGGCGATTGCAATGGATTCGGGCCTGCCGATCGTGGCGGTTCCGACGACATACGCCGGTTCGGAAATGACCCCGATCTACGGGCTCACCGAAAACCGCCTGAAGAAAACCGGACGCGATCCGAGGGTTTTGCCCAAGACTGTGATCTACGACCCGCAGTTGACGCTGACCTTGCCGGCGCAGATTTCCGCCTGCTCGGGAATGAATGCCATGGCGCACGCCATCGAGGCGCTGTATGCGGAGGATGCCAATCCGATCATCGGGTTGATGGCCGAAGAGTCGATTCGCGCGCTGGCGCTGGCCCTGCCGGGTGTGGTCAATGATCCAAATGACCCGCAAGCCCGCAGCCAGGCACAGTATGGCGCCTGGCTGGCGGGTATTTGCCTGGGATCGGTAGGCATGGCCTTGCACCACAAGCTCTGCCACACGTTGGGCGGTACTTTCAACCTGCCGCACGCCCAGGCACATGCGATCGTGCTGCCACACGCCGCCCACTACAATCGTGAGGCGGCGGCCGGGTCATTGCAACGCGCCGCCCGCGCGCTGGGCGGCAGCGAAGCGAGCGAGGTGGGCGCCTTGTTGTACGCACTGAACCAGAAGTTGGGCGTTCCCTTGGCACTGGCAGATATCGGCCTGCCTGAAAATGGGCCGGCCGAGGCGGCACGCATTGCCTGTGCCAGCCCTTATTACAACCCACGGCCGTTTGAACAAGGCCCGATCGAAGCGCTGTTGACCCGCGCCATGCAAGGCTTGGCGCCGGCCTGACGCTTCGCTGTGTCTATCCCCGTCGGAATAACAATAATGACCGATCAAGACAAAGCCATAGAGTCGCTGATCTCAGAGCAGACAGTGAGCAGTTTCAACGACGCTCCCGATGCGCGGTACAAACAGATCATGCAGAGCCTGGTTCGCCACCTGCATGCATTTGTCAGCGATGTCGAACTGACCGAGCGGGAGTGGTTTGAAGGCATCCGCTTTTTGACCGAAACCGGCCAGACGTGCGACGGCCTGGTGCGCCAGGAATTCATCCTGCTGTCGGACACGCTGGGCGTGTCGATGCTGGTCGATGCGATCAATCACCGGCACAGTGCAAGCGCTACCGAGACCACTGTGTTTGGCCCGTTCTACATCGAAGGTATGCCGGATCGCGAGTACGGCGAAAACATGGCGTTCACTGCGGGTGAACCCGCGCTGGTACGCGGTCGTGTGGTCAATACCCATGGCAATCCACTGGCCGGCGCCGTGCTGGACGTTTGGCAGACTGCCGAAAACGGCATGTATTCGGGCCAGGACAGCGCGCAGCCGTTCGGTAACTTGCGCGGCCGCTATCGCACCGACGACGAGGGTTATTTTGCGATTCGCACGATTGTCCCGGTGTGCTACCCGATCCCCACCGATGGTCCGGTGGGACGCATGCTCAATGCCGCCAATCGTCATCCCTGGCGGCCCGCGCACCTGCATTTCATGATCGACAGGCCAGGCTATCGCAAGCTGGTCACCCACCTGTTCAATCACAATGATCCCTACCTGGACTCCGATGCAGTGTTCGGCGTCAAACAGTCGTTGCAAGTGATCTATGAGCACCGTGTCACGCACGATGACTTATCCGCGAGCCTGGGTATCGAATTGCCGTTCAAACGTGCGTGTTACGAATTCGTCATGGAGGTGGAGTGAATCATGGGCCATTTTTTTGCGGTATTCGCGACAGACCATCCCGACTCACTGGCCTTGCGTCAGCGCTTGCGGCCCAGTCATCAAGCCCACTTGCGGGCTACCGAGATGCACCGGGTGATCGTTCGGCTTGGGGGCCCGACCCTCGATGATACGGGGGAGGCGATGAATGGCACGTTGCTGGTGATCGAAGCGGGCAGTCTGCCGGAGGTGGAGGCGTTCATCCAGGAGGACCCCTATGTTCGGGCCGGGCTGTTTGCCAGTATCCAGATCCGCCCGTGGCACTGGAGCCTTGGCAACCCGCAATTGCGTGGCTGATCATGAGCGCCATTACGTTGTGCCGACTCAATGACATCACCGATGGCGGCGCCTTAGGGCTGCCTGAGCATCAACAACTGCACCCCGGCGGGCTGGTGGCGGTGCGCCAAGGCGAACAAGTGCGGGTGTACATCAACCGATGCCCGCATTTTTCTGTGCCTCTGGACTATCGCCCGCAAGAGTTCTGCACGTATCGCGGCAAGATCCTGATGTGCGCTCACCACAGCGCGATGTTTCGTTTTGAAGACGGGCATTGCATCGACGGGCCCTGCAAGGGCGCGCGATTAGAACCGGTGCCTGTGCGCTGGGTCGAAGATCGATTGGTGCTGGACCTCGAACCTCAACAGTAAAAAACCTGTGTACTGCGCAATCCTGCGCGCCCTCCTGCCAACCTGACAGAGCCCCTGGCCCGACGCATATCATGGGCTTGCGAGGCAAGACGGGTGAGCGTAGGTTGACCTGAGTGACTTGATTGGAGTGGCCGAATGATAACGCGACTGCGAACCCTTGATCGTGGCCTTAACGTTTTGGGGTATCTCAACAAAGTACGGTCCGCCTCGGCGCAAAATATCGCCAAGGCGCTCAAGCTACCCTTGCCAACTGTCTATCGAATCATCGAGACGCTTTCTCAAGGTGGTTTTGTCGAGCGAGTGAATCCCGATGAAAATACCTATCACCTGACCATCGCGGTTCGTCGTCTGAGCGGCGGGATGACCTGTGAATCGGTGTTCGTTTCGGTGGCCACGCCGGTGCTTTTTGGGCACCGGCAACAGCTGAAGTGGCCGAGCGCAGTGTCTACTTTTGAGGATGATGGCATCGTCGTGCGCGAAAGCACCGACCGTTTTACCCCGCAGTCGATTGGATTGAGTGCCGTTGGCAGGCGGATTCCGATGTTGTCGACTCCACTCGGCTGGGCGTATCTGGCGTTCACCCGCGACGAGCAGCGACGCGAGATTTTGGCGCATCTACGCAAGTCCCAGGCGCCGGAAGACCACGCGGCTCGTGACTCACAACGCATCGTTCACATGATCCGATCGGTTCAAGTGAAAGGGTACTGTACGTCTGATGAGGTCCCCTACAAGCGTTGCAACAGTATTGCACTGGCTGTGCTTTGCCGGGGCAGGGTGTTCGGCTGCATCAGCACCGTGTGGCCGTCCACCGTGATCAGTCCGCAGGCCGCCATTTCGCGCTGTCTACCCGTACTGCGCGAGGCCAAGGCGGAAATAGAGCACAACCTCGAGACAGCGGGCATCGAGTGGTAGATCACGCGTGGGTTGGCGATTTACAAGGTGTTAAGAGGCAGGCGGGGAATTTGTGGGTCCCCGCCGCTTTTGAGGGTTTCAGGCGTTCGGCTTGGAGGAGTGTTCCATGCGTTCAGGAGTGGACGGCAACCCCCATCCTTGAACACCACTGGCCTTCGGCGGGCCAATCAAGCGCAGCAAGACCATCGCGATCACGGTCATGATGACAATCACCAGGTTGACCGGTTGGTAGTGACCCGAGCTGTCGAAATAGATGCCCGCCGCAATCGGGCTGACTGCAGCGCCGGCAGTTTGGATCAGCAGCCCAAGCGCGGTAAGCATCGGAAACACTTGGACGCCCCAGTAACCGCTTAACAACACCATGGGACCGACTTGCGCTGCACCGAAACCCAGCCCGTACAGGATCGCGTAGCCGTATAAGCCTACTGACCCGCTCGCGTATATCAGTGTGAAAAGGCCGACCCCAAACAGCACCAGGGCACCGAAGTAGGCTCGGCGTGGGCCAAGGCGTTGCGCGACCGAGCCGATACCAAAATTGCCGACAACCATGGCCGCGGAAATGATCGAAATGGTCGCTGCAGCCAGCACGGGGGAGTGCCCGATATCGCGCAGATGGGCCTGCGCATGCGCAATGACGAAGGCCGAACCGCAGGTGGTCGCAAACATGCTGAAATAGATCGCCCACAACGCCGGTGAGCAGAGCACTTTGCGCATTCGCAGATCAAGATTGATCGGCGCAGGGGGTGGCGCGAACGGCCGTGCGGCCAGTCGTTGGCTGTCAGCAAGCTCCCAGGCGTCGAATTGATCGACTTCGGGCTTGTCGCGCACCAACAGCAGGGTGACCACCAGGCCGATAGCCGAAAAGCCGAAGAACACCCAGCAGCCCATTCGATAGCCGATTGTCGAGCCCTGGATCGCCCAGGTCATCAGCCACACGAAGATAAAACCGCCGATACCCATGGCAGCGTAGAGCAATGACAATGCGAATGCGCGCCGGTGGCCGAACCAGGCGGCGACGGCCGTTTGACAGGGGATGACACTGGCGAACGTTGCTGCAACGCCAATCGCCGCGAAGGTCACCGCAGCTTGCCACGGTGCGGTCACCCAGGTTGCTAGCGCGACCGATGCGGCCGCCATGAAGATACAGCCGATGATCAGACACCAGCGCACGCCGATTTTACTCGTCAGCGCAGCGACCAACGGTGCACACAGACCATTGGCGGCCATGTTGGCGGCAATCAGGAGTCCCAGGGTGCTACGTTCCCAGTGGAGCTCTGCGGTCATATAGGTGCCGAGCACGCTGCCGCCGTAGATGGGTAGCGCCATACTGACGCACATCATGAACGCCAGTGCGCCCAGTACAACCCAGCGCGAGTGCAAACTTGTCTTTGTTTTTATTGTTGTCATGAGGATCTGCCAATCAAATCTGAGGTCTGTCCAATCACTCCGCGGTGGCAGAGTGAGTTCTTGAGCGAGACGGCAACGCAAGAAATATCGCTGAACCAACGCAAGCCGTGTGTCCGCGTCGCGTACAACCGAGGTGAGATACGCTGGCGGGCATGGCCGCAGGCTGGTCATGGCGCGGGCGAGATGCTGAGGTTGGCGGCGGGCAAATCCGTGACCAGTATCCGCTTTCACGGGCAACCTCACTCATCTTGTTTGCCCGCCGCGATCAGGCCGGCTTCCCGTTGCCGAACCTAACGAACCGTACTCAGCAGCGCCTTCGCTTCCCTGGGCGCAAGCAATTTCAGCTTAAGCGACAACGGGCCGCCCATGCCGTGCAATTTCCCACCTTCAACCAGCGAGCCCGCGTCTATCGGCTCGCCCCCCAGATCGCGAATCAGCTGAGCCACCTTTGCCTTGGCCTGGGCGTCATCTCCCGAAAAGAAGATCGCACCACTGTCGCCTTCTGCCGGAAGGCCTGCGGCAAACACCGGGATAGGTTCGTAGTTGAAGGTTTTCACCACATGCGCTTCCGGAATCATCTGGGCGACGACTTCGCTGGAACCTTTGCTGCCGATATCAATGAGGTCCTCTGGGCGTGGGCCGCGTCGATTGTTAGTCGCGTCGATAACCACTTTGCCGGCCCATGAGCCTGCGGCAGCGATGGCCGCAGGTGTTTTTTCCCACGGCGTGGCCAGAATTACCACATCGGCCTCAGCGAGCATCTGCCCGGACTCCGCGGCACTCACGCCTGTACCCAGTTGCTGGATCAGCGGCTGCAGGGACTCGGGGCCTCTGGAGTTACTGATGATGACGTGATGACCACTCGATACCAGTTTAGGGACTAGCATTTGCGCCATTTTTCCTGCGCCCAGAATTCCGATTGCCATGATGTTTAATCCTTGATTATTTACGTTGGGATGAGCAGTGCTTACGCTTCTTTTGCAATCACATTGCGCAGCACGCCGATTTCCGAGATTTCCACCTCGACGATATCGCCATGCTTCATGAACAGTTGTGGGGAGCGGCGTGCGCCTACGCCGCCAGGTGTGCCTGTAACGATCACATCGCCTGGCTCAAGCTGGGTAAATGTGGAGCAATACGTGACGAGTTCAGCAATCGAGAAGATCATTTGCCGACTGGTGGCGCGCTGTACTTCCAGGCCATTCAAACGAGTGCTGAGATGCAGCTCGGGATCATTCCCGAATTCGTCAGCCGTGCTCATCCAGGGTCCGAACCCACCGGTCTGCAAAAAGTTTTTGCCGGGCGTCCATTGGTGGGTATGGCCTTGCCAGTCACGAACCGAAGCGTCGTTGTAGGGCGCGTAACCGGCGATATGTTCCCAGACTCGATCGGAAGGGATGCGGCGTCCGGCCTTGCCGATGATGACGGCAATTTCGCCCTCATAGTCGAGTTTTTCGGATTCGGGCGGCAGCGGAATCACTCCCAGGTGGCCCACCTGGGAATTACTGAAGCGCCCGAAAACTGGCGGTTTGAGTGTTGGCTCGCGGCCGATCTCGGAGCGGTGTTCTTCGTAGTTGACGCCAATGCAGATGATTTTTGGCGGCGAGGGAATAACGGGCAGGAACTTGATGTGCTCAAGGGCGAAGTCGGCTTTCGCGCCGTCCAGAGCCGCGGCAACTTTTGGCAGCGCGCCCGCTTGCAGCACGCTCAGCAGATCAGGAAATTTACCCCCCAGGCGTTGCGTCAGATCGACGACCCCGCCATCGATCCAGGCACCGAATCGCGGTGAACCATCAACTTCAAAACTCAGGAGCTTCATCGTCTCTTCTCTCTATCAGGGTGTCGGCAATCGTCCCTTGGGCCAGAGGCACGCGATGCAGCGCATCCGTCAAGCCTCGCCCGGGTCGAAGAAGACTAGGCCTGCGCTGGAGCGTCAAACAAGCACACCCCCTGTTCTGTCCGGTGTGTGTATCAGGGCATCAGAGCCGCGCAGTTGTGATTGATCCGAGCTGTTGAAAACCGCCGGCAACTGATCACTGCGTCTCCCAAGAGCTTGATACACAGAACGGACAGAACAGGGGGTGTGCTTGTTTGGTTGCCTGCGTGGGCACTAGTCTGATTTCGCCCGAGCGGGCTTGGCCGATGCGTTGCATCGCAGCTATGGCTGAAACCCTAATAAGAGAGAGAAGAGACTATGAAGCTCCTGAGCTTTAACGTTGGAGGTCCGCAGAGATTCGGTGTCTGGATCACACGCGCAGTAGCCACATTGACACTGCGTCTGGGCGGTCAATCGTCACAGGCGCTGTTCAACGACGAGCCCCTGTCTTTTTTTGCCGTAGGCCTTTCGGTGGAAGATAACAGTGATTTGATCTTCCCTTCGCGTGAGGCTGTTCCAGCCAGGTCGAAGACGCCGCTCGGTATGGATCGTTACGTTTTCAATAACGAACCTTCGCTGTATTCCCATCAAGCATCGCGGGCCCCCAAATGATCGATCAAACCAACTTTCGTGAAGCCATGTCTCGCCTCATCGGCGCGGTTACCGTCATTACCACGGATGGCCCTGCCGGCCCGGGCGGCTTCACGGCGTCGGCCGTCTGCAGTGTGACGGACGACCCACCGATGTTGCTGGTTTGTATGAATCGCAACAGTCGACAGCACAACGTGTTCAGCAGCAATGGCGTCTTGTGCGTCAATGTGCTCACGGCAGGGCAGGAGACAATCTCCAGAACCTTCTCAGGCGCGGCGACGGTGCAGGAGCGGTTTCAGATTGACCGTTGGAGCGTGCTGGAAACGGGTGCCCCCGCGCTGGAGAACGCACTGGTCAACTTCGATGCGCGCATCGTCCAGACCGTCGAGGCCGGCACTCACAGTATTTTCCTGTGCGGCATAGTCTCGGTACGCATAGAGCCGGAAGACCACTCGGGGCTGGCTTATTACGCCCGTAAGTACCACCCGATCGCGGTACACCGGCGGGAAGAGTGAATGGACCTGGGCGCTTGCACACTGCGTGCGGGCGACCAGGAACGCCGCCAAATCAATGGGCAATTGCAAGTGCCACGAGGAATCGGGAGACCATATTGTAGGCGGCAATCGTCGCGACGAGCTCTACGACTTCCTGCGCGTTGAACCGCGCGGTCACACGCGCCATCACTGCATCCGGCACGGCCACCTCGCGCGTCATCTTGTCTGTAAGTTCGAGGACAAGGGTCTGGCTCTCCGTGAACAGCTGCGCGTCGAACACAGCGCCAGTGCGCAGGTTATCGATGGCTTGCTTGGTAAGGCCGGCGGTGAGGGCGTGAGGTACATGCGCCTCGAATTCATATTCGGCCCGGTTAAGCACGGCGACTCTCAGGATCGCGAGTTCGCGCAAGTCAGCCGGGATTGAGCTGTGATTGCGAACGGCTGATAGCATTTGTTCCCAGCCGCTGGCAATCGGGGCGCTATTGAGAAGCACCTGGTAGAGCAGGGAAATATTGCCGCCGCGTGACTTTTTGATGGTGTCCTCAAGCTCAGCGAGCTCGGGTCTTGTACCTGGTGTGACAACGGGAACTCGAATCTGACTCATGGGAAGCCTCTGTTTGGTCGGCGATGCGCCGAGCATGGGGATGCAGTTGTCCGGATTGTTATTGCGCAGGGCCTTGGCGGTTCACTAGGCCCGCCGCGCTGTCGCGTGATGATGCAAGTTCAATCTGTCGGGCGCTGTTCTTCATCAACTCGATCAATCTGGCTTGATCAGTGAGGGCGAAGCGCGAGCGGGTAGTCACCAGAATCAACGCTGCCGGTTCCAGTGATGTCCCTGTGTACAGCGGAACGGCGGCGCCGGCGGCGTCGGGATCCAGTTGCCCCACCGAGATGACATGCCCCTCATGCTGAATCTTGAGCATTTGGGTACGGAACGCTTTCCACGTTTCGCCGAGACCGGCCTCGGCGATTTCCGCCGCGTGGCTTTCATAGAGGCGCTTGTGTCTGGCCGGCGACAGCGCAGCGATGATGACTTTCGACCCGCCGCCGCGAAAGAGCGGCATGGGGCGGCCCCGACCGAATGCGACGGGGCACGATAGCTCACCCTGCTCCTGGTGAACGGCAAGAATCCGCACCCCATAGATGCTCGCGAGCAAAATGTCGCAGCCGGTCTCTTGCGCCAATCGATTCATCACCGGTTGGCACGCGATCAAAAGCCTGTCGCTTTGGCGGATGTAATAGTCCATCTCGATTATTCGAGGCCCCAGCGAGTAACCGCTCTCCGCACGCCTGAGGAGACCGGAGTCGCACAGTTCCTTGAGGTAACGGTATCCCGTCGGCCGGGACAGGCCTGTTTCGGCGATCAAATCCTCGGGCGACCAGGTGGACTTGTCGATCGAGAAAAAATCGAGTATCGACAGCATCTTAGTTAGGCTGGACATTGAGAGCTTCAGAGGGAGGTTAGGACGCCAGCATGGTAGTCAGCGCAGGTTAAGCGTGCAAGCAAACGGCGCAGCGCCTGCAGGCTCTCACCTTAAAGCCTGAGAGCCTGCAACGGCGCGCGTTCTATTGGCTGGCCGCATATTTGCCGGTCAACTGCGGGGAGAGCGCATTCAGCCCCTGGGTCTGCCGTTGCAGGCGCGTTTCGTTCGACCAGGTTCGACGCAGATCGTCCTTTACGTTGACCGACAGCGTGCCCAGGCCTTCAACCGAGAGTTCGAGTACGTCGCCGTTCTGAATGGCCCCAAGGCCGCGATGGTTAGTACCTGTAGCGATAATGTCCCCGGGTTCGAGCGGGTGGATATGGCTTAGCCACTCGATACTTTTTGCGATGCTGTGGGCCATGTCATTGGTATTGAAACGTTGCCTCGGTTGGCCGTTGAGGTTCATTGCAATGTCCAGGTTCTGCGGATCGGAAATCTCGTCCGCAGTGACGATCCAGGGTCCCATCGGGGCGAAGGTGTTCCTCGACTTTGCCTGGAAGAAACTGTTCTTTTCCGGCTTCATTCCGCGAGCGGAACCGTCCATGAAATTGGTGTATCCGAACACATAGTCCCGCCAGTCCGCCGCCGCCACCTTATCGGCCCGACGCCCGATGATGATCGCGAGTTCCGCTTCAGCTTCGAAAACGATCGCCGGGATATCTGGAAGCACCATGGTGTCTCCCGGGCCTATCACGCAGGAGGGCGCCTTGTGGAATGCATTGATCAGTGGCGGCTCCGCCAGGGTGCCGTCTTCCATGTAATTGACCGCCATGCAGACGATATTGCCCGGCTTGGGCAAAGGTGCCCGGAGCCGAATGCGCGACAGATCGATCCGTTCCCCGTGACTTTGCGCCTTCTCTAATGCGCCCTTGTATTCATCGAACTTCTCAATCAGGCGAATCATCGCATCGTTGGGGTTTGCGTAAGGAAATCCGCTGATCAATGACGAAATGTCCACGATCGATTCGTCGACGATCAGGCCGAGTCTGTATGAATCGAAGAACGCTAGTTTCATTGGCAAGAATCTCTTGTTGTTGAGGAGTTGGACACAGGGCCTGCAAAGGCTTGTGGTCCGGAGGAGGCCGATTGAGCGCCGTCGTGATCGTATGGATCTCGTCGATAGCTAGGTATCAATTAATGTCAAATCTATCACTGTGAGATTTAATCGTAAACGGTAAATTGCTTATGTGTGATTTTTTATCGATAAAAAGTGGAATTATCTCAGGTTTATATGGAGGTAAAAGGTCTTTTTGCTAGGAATTTTACATAAATTTCTATTTCTCATAATTCAAGATTTGATTGATAGTTTTCTTTTTCGTGTGCTAAGTTTTGATCCAGCGCGCCTTGCGCACTCTCAGTGACGGCAGGCGTCTACGCCGGCCCAGGAACATTTTCGATGACGCTCATTGACACGCTTGCTCAACGGATTACCGCAGGCCTTTCCCTCGATGCAATGGAGTCCGCTGCGCCAATGCTTTCGGTCCATGTGCTCGATACTGTGGGCGCCTGGATTGCCGGGCGTGCAACCACTGAGGGGCGGCTCCTCAACGGACTGCGAGGAGGCCTGGCCGCGGGTCATGCATCGTTCGATTCGTCGGTGCTCGATACGGTAGGGTTATTTACTGCCACGGCGAGATTGACCGAGGTCGACGATATCCACATGGCGTCGTGCACCACGCCCGGCGCGCTGGTGGTCATGACCGCGTTGGCCCTGGCTGCCAACGTACCGTGCGGGTTGCTTGGCCAGGAACGTTTTGCACAAGCGGTTCACGTTGGCTATGAAGTAATGACCGGCCTGGGGGAGGCGGTGTCGGGGCCGCAAATATTGCATCAGGGGGTTTGGCCGAGCCTGCTGCTGGCGCCGGTCACGGCGGCGGCAGTCACCGCAAAGCTCCTGAACCTGGACGCGGAGCGTACGGCCCACGCGCTGTCGATTGCGCTGACTGCGTCCAATGGTCGGCCGGGAGGCAATGCGAGTGCCGGGGTTGCATCGGTGCGAGGAACTTCGGCCAGATGGCTGCTTTTTGGAATGGCGGCCCGAACCGGTTGCGCCGCTGCAATGAGCGCCGCCGCAGGCTTCACGGGCGATCGGGGCTTACTTGAGAATGATCAAGCGTCGCCGATGCGCGGGATGACCCTTTCGCACACTCGCATCGCGAGCATTCTGCAAGGCACTCCCGCGCTCCTTGAAACAAGCATCAAGCCGTACTGCGCGGCGAAGCACAACATCGCAGCAATGTTTGGTTTCAGGCAGTTGCTTGACCAGGGTATCGCACACGAGTCGCTGACAGCGGTGCGCGTTCGATTGCCTCCGTCCCACGCGAAAATGGTGGCGCATTACGACGTGGAAACCAGCAGGCTGTCGCGTGTCACCAGTTGCGCCTACAACCTTGCGCTGATGGGCGTCATGCCCGATGACCTGCTTGATGTCGACCGTACGCAGGCGCATCGCAGTGTCGAGATGACGCGCCTTGCAGGCAAGATCGACGTCGTGGCTGACGAGCAATTGCAAGGCGCTACACCGCAATCCTATCCGGCGGTGGTGGAGTTGCTCGTGGGTGATCGGGTCATCGCCAGCGAGACGATTATTCATGCCTTGGGCGATCCGCAGTTACCCTTTCAAATCGAGGATGCGAGACGCAAGTTTCGCCGGCTGGCCAGAGGCCTGCTTGAACCGAGCGCCGCCTTGAAGATCGAGAACCTGTGCCTGGAGGCACCGAACTCTGCACACGCTCGCGCCAGCGTGTGGAAACAACTCACGGGCTTTGACCGACGCGAGTCGGAACGGGACCCGACGCAATTGACGCACCTTCGCAGCTAGCTGGACCTCGCACCACTGGAGCGCTGAGCCATCTGGATCAACCCCACACCATCATGAGCATTGTCATGAGCAACTATTCAGACGTCATTATTGTTGGACTCGGGCCTACGGGCGCCACGCTCGCCAATCTGCTCGCGACTTTTGGGCTGTCGGTGACGGTGATAGAAGCCGCCCATGAGACTTTTCCATTGCCGCGAGCGACGCATTTCGATGGTGAAGTGATGCGCGTGTTGCAGTCGATAGGATTGGCCGAACAGGCCCTGCCGTTCACGCATGTGAACCCCGGTATGACCTTTGTGAACCTCAATCACGAGGTAATTCTGAGTTGGCCAAGGCCGGATACCGTTGGCCCGCACAACTGGCACCCCAGCTATCGGTTTCATCAGCCCGCGCTGGAGGCCGTTTTGCGAAAAGGGCTCGATCGCTTTGCGGATGTGAGCATCAGGACCGGCTGCGAACTGGTGTCTGTGGTGCAATCGCAAGAGGGGGTTCAGGCGCAATTCGTCTCCCGGGGCAATACGACACCAGAAGTCGTCAACGGGCAGTATTTAATCGGCTGCGATGGCGGCAGATCGCAGGTGCGCGGCATCCTTGAAGTGCCGCTGGAGGATCTGGGCAGCCACGAAAAATGGCTGGTGGTAGACCTGATCATGCAGCGGGAAGTCGACGGACTCACCGACGGCACCGTTCAATTTTGCGATCCCCAGCGACCCACGACCTACATGCGGTGCGTTGGCGACCGGCGACGCTGGGAATTTATGGTCATGCCTGGCGATGACGTCGCGGCACTCACTGCGCCCGAGGGCGTCTGGGGATTGTTGTCACCCTGGTTGGTTCCCGACGACGCGCAAATCGAACGCGCCGTGACCTATGTGTTCCATGGAGTTATTGCTCACCCGTGGCGCCGGTCGCGGGTATTGCTCGCCGGGGATGCCGCTCACCAAATGCCACCCTTTCTCGGGCAGGGATTGTGTGCAGGCATCCGGGACGCCTCCAACCTGGCCTGGAAGCTGGATTGGGTGATCAAGGGGCGCGCGTCGGATGACCTGCTCGACACCTATGAACAAGAGCGGTCTGCGCACGTTCGCGCGACGATCGAGCACGCAATCGAAGTTGGAGACATCATCCAGACGATTGACCCCGAGCAAGCCCGCGAACGAGACGTCAAACTGGGCCAGGGGCCACGAAAAATGAGTTCCCTCGTGCCTCGGCTCGGTGCGGGCCTTCACAGAGCCGACGACCTTCCTGCCGGATTTATCTTCGCGCAGCCACTGCTCGAATCCGGCCTGCCGCTCGATGAATTCGTGGGTTCGAACTTCGCTGTCATTGGCGATCGCGAGTTGCTGGATTCGGTGTCGCCGGCGACCAAGGCGCTATGGGACATCAATGGCGTCGTGCGTGTGCCGGACGAGGCGCGGCAGCACCTGGACGAGTTGAATACCAGAGCGGTAATCATCCGCCCCGACCGGTACATTCTGGCGGTTGCCAATAGCACCGAGGTGCTGGATCACGTATCAACCTATCTCCCCGGAGGAGACGAAAATGAACACTCACGCCGTACTTGAAACATCGCCAGCGACTGCGCTGGCGGCGCCGCTGAAAATTGGCATGCTGTTGCCGTCGAGCAACTCCATGGCCGAGCCCGAGATTCAACGAATGCTGCCACCGGGGGTAAATATCTTGACGACCCGGTTGAAACTTGCCGGCTCGTCAAAGGCCGCGTTGCTGGGGATGACCGAGAAGATAGAGGAAGCGAGCAGCCTGCTTGCCGACGCGGCCGTGGACCTGATCGTTTTCAACTGCACGGCGGTCTCGACATTTGATCCGGGCATGGGGGAAAAGCTTTCATCGCGTATTGCTGAAGCCAGCGGGTGTCCGGCAACGGCGACATCGGATGCGCTGCTGGCTGCATTCAACGTGCTGCGGGCCAAGCGTATCGTACTGATCACGCCCTATATCGAGGAGGTGAATCTGCGCGAAGTCGACTATCTCGAACATTTCGGTTATGAGGTGGTCAGCCAGGTCGGATTAGGCTTGCTGGAAGGCACGAGCATGGCCGCAGTGCCGCCCGCCAAGTGGCTTGAGCTTGCGCGAAACTATCGAGACGACTCCACCGACATTTACTTTCTCAGTTGCACGGCAATCAACGTGTCTTCGATCATCGAAACAGTGGAGGCTGAGTTGGGGCGGCCGGTGGTGACGAGCAACCAGGCCATGTTGTGGCATTGCCTGCGCCTCCTGGGGCGAACAGAGCCTGTGCGCGGATTCGGCAAGCTATTCGAGATGGCATGACGGTCTGAAGCTCGCGCGGGTCAATGAGGCCCGCTACGGCGATCGACTCGTCCAACTGTTTACCTGCCGATTACCTGCCGACGATGATCGCCGCGAATGATCGGTTCGAACTCCGGCTCAAGCATGTGCCGCCGAAGTAAGCATTGGCGCTGTTCTGGCTGCCAGCGGTACATCCTGTCTCCCACCACACCACACCACACCACACCACTCGACACGGCCAAGGTCAAGCCTTCGGTCGGCTTTCCGCAAGCCTATAACACGAGTTTCAAACCTTGATCCACGCATCGTCATTGATCACGTCGCTGCCGCCCGTGTTGTCGTTCACGAACGGCATCAACGCGCATGCTCAAAGCCTGCCCGGCTAATGCAACTGCCGATATATATAGAGCAAGCAATCCGTACGACTAAACTTCGGAACTCACAACTAAACGCCTTGCGCGTCTAGAACGCTTTCTCCAACCGACCAACGACGATGTGCGGGGGCGACCGGGCTTACGCGGTTTCCCAGAAAGGGCCTGATCGGTTTACGGCTTGCGTCGGACGCAGGCAGCAGTTGTCACCCAAGGGCTTGGCGTAGCAAGAGTGTCGACGTTTTTCATCTGGACAGACCACTGATGCGGCCAATATCGATGACGAAAGTCAGGGCGAACAACCAGCCGCTTTGAGTCGGTCCTACCAAAGCGTTTGGACCTTGCCTGTTTGGATTCAGAAAGTACTGGGCCGAGGCATTAGCCAGCACTCCGGGAGCAAGTCCGTACTGACCGTGCACGTCGAACGTGAAGGTGTCTCGGTGAACACGGTCGTCACCCCAGCCGTTTGCCTCGCTGGTCTGTTGCTCGTTTAAAGCGCGCCCCTTGCTCAACTGGAGGTAGCGCACAGTTGAGCCGACCAGTGCTGCCGGGTTGCCTTGGACAAAACCACCATATTCGGCGCCCGCATACAGTTCCAGGGGAAATGACTGACCGGAGCCTGGGGTGACAAATGCGCCCCCGTAGACTGCAACGTGAGGAGGAACGATGCCGTCCGCGTTTGCGTCGGTCCAGATGACTTTTCTTGCCTGGCCGTAAAAGCCCGACGTGCCGCTGTCATGTTTAACCGCTGTGCCAAAAGGATTCTGCGACTGAGTCGATCCATCCTTATTGTACAGGTCATCCGTGTACGGACTTGTGTTGTGGTACACGCCGACTTCAGCATTCAGTGGATATCGGCGGTCGGAGAAGTCGCTTGTGTACGACACATTCCCCAGCCATATCCAGCCTTTCCTGGTGTTAGAGGTCCAATCCCATCCGGATGACTCGCTGAAAAGCCCGTAATTATCTTCGGTCACGCCTAACCCCAGGCGGGTATGGGGAGACAGTTTGTATGCAACCCGTGCCCCCCAAAGTGATTTATCGAAAGGGGGCACGCCCACGGTTATAAGCGGGGTCGATGTGATGCATCCGGCGCACATTGTTGAGACCATGAAATCATCACCCAGATTCATCCGACCATATTCAACGTGAAGCTGTTTATCAAAGAGGTCGTGTGACAGTGTCAGCTTGACGAGATTTGAACTCGTGGTTGTCGCGGGAAAGGGGGCAAGGGAAGAGCCGACTTTATATGAGTAATCTCCGTTATTTTGAGAAAGTGGCTCCCACGCCTCCGTGATGTGCAGTTGTGTGTTGGGAACCCCGATGAGCTTGGCTAGATCGGCGTTGACCGACATGAACAGTGCGGGGGAGTCCATGGAACTGCCCGGTTTGATACCCGCCGAAGGGTTAGTGAAATAGCCATTGGTAAAAAACAGGCCGAAAGTGAACCCCTGCTTTTCAAGTTCATCGCCTAACTCGCTAAGCGGCCCCTTTCTGGTGGGAGTGGGAATATCGGACGGAGGTCGTACGCTGACGCTCGCGACACCCGGTGGGTTCTGTCCGGTTTCAGTCTGGGCAGTCAGGAAAACGCCTTTGATGGTTTTTTTGTCGGGATCGATTGAGCTATTGGCGGCGATTGAAGTGCTCGCTTCCTGTGTGCGACTTGTTGCGTCAGTCAAGACAATTGGAGTCTGCTGGTCCGAGTCGGCAGCCGTCGCAGTAAGTGCTGAGAATCCAAGTGCGACGACAATTGTTTTGGCACGCGTGACATTGATAAAACGGTTCATGTGTTTCCTCCATTGTATTTATTGTTGAGTCAACGCGCCGAAGCATAACGAGCGACCCAATGGAGAGAGCCCAACACATGGTTGCCGTCCGCTAGGTGTATGGCAGAGGATTTGGCAAGCGCGACGAGCGGCTGAACGCACGGTGTGTGGGCGGTTGCCGATAGAGGAGGGGCGTGAAAGACAGGCAGTCGTGCGACTGGTACACCCAGCGGACACTCGCCAGGAGATACGATCACTCGCGTGGGCCACACGTTAGACTCAGAGCCGTCTTGCACGTTTAGAAGGTTTCCGGCGGTCGCCTCAGCTCAACAACAATAGCGACTGCCAAATAGCGTATGCGGCTGCCTGCCGCAGTCCGTCCACCGAGAGAGGAAGTAGCGATGACGATTGTCACAGTGAGCAAGAGTGTCAAATTGAAAGCTGGCGCGTCGGATGCCTGGGAATTCATTAAGGACTTTGCCGGCTTCGCCTCTTGGCAGCCGCACATCAATTCAGTTGAGATGCTCCCCAATGGGGATCGCAAGGTGTTATTCAAGCGCGGAAATACCATGCTTGATCGCATCAAGCACCAAAGTGATGAGTCGAAGACCTTGACCTACGAGCTCGTTCCCGGCCAGGAGACCCCGCCCGGCGCTCCACCCATCAAGAGCCTGGATGCAACTTTTGTGGTGGTCGCTGACGGCTCTGGATCCGAAGTCACCTATACCATCGAGGCTGATGTGCCTCCGCCAATGGTGGAGTTGGCTCCAAAGGGTATCGGCGCAGACATCGATGGCGCACTGGAAGGTCTGAAGACGCAGTTCGGTAGCTGACAACCCAAAGCGACATACGCTCTTACGCAGTCTTAGCCGATCCCCGCGAAGTGTATTTATTCGCGGGGATATCGGTGTTGATATCGGCTTGAGGTAAGTGTGCTGCCAATGTGCTCTGGTCGAGCTCGCGGTTAAACCCGCGAGCGCTCATAACCCATCTTGATCAAACCGGCTTCCATATCCAGTTTGGTTTCTATCAGATCCGGCAGATACCGGCTGACTACCTCGTCGTAATCAACGGTCGCCGCCACCCAGACAATATTGATGCAGGCGATGACAGCCTGCTTGTACATGACCGGCACTGCGATGCTGGCACACCTAGGGTGTTCCAACTCCCTACAATTGCTATAGCCATTGGCATGCGAGCTGCTGATCATTTTTTGCAGGAATGCTTCGTCACGACTCAAGGCGTTGTCCGGATCCTGCGAGCAGCGCAGTGAGGCCAGGATATCCTCGCGTTCGTCCTCGGGACAAAACGCAAGATACGCGCGTCCAAGCGGACTTTTCAGCAGATGGCGCTTGCGCCCGATCATCCCCACATCGACTGAGAAGGGGCTGAAGCTATGGGTGCTTTCCCGAATGATCATCGCATCGCGTTCAAAGGTCGCCAGATCGGTTGGCCACAATACCTTCTCGCCCAGGCGTTGCAGCAGCGGCGCGCCGAGGGTGCGAATCCATTCTTCATCGGTGAACCCTTCGCTCAACTGGCGCACCGCGTCGGTCAAGCGAAAGACGCTGTCGGAAACACTGCGGTAGAGCAGCCCGCGGTCTTCCAGGGTTTCCAGGATGCGATACACGGTAGGTCGGGGGAGTTGGAGCTCCATAGCGATCTCGTGCACGGTGGAGGCGCGAACCGTGTTGAGGTACTCAAGCACTTTGAGCCCTCGGTCCAACGAACAAATCGTCTTATAAGTCATGAGCGTTTCCCGGCGTTCGTTATGGTCGATTTTTTGTATGCGGGATGAGGTAGCAATTGAAGGCGGGGCGACCTGGCTCAATCCGGTGCTTGTCGAGTAACACCTGCCAGCCGTGATTCACCCCCTTCAATGCCCAAGGTTATACACCAAACGAGCGGCGGTAAATCGACACGTCGCTCGGCGGCCGGGGTGATTTGATTGAGCGGGGCACCTTGGCACGGTGTATGGGGTCGCGGCGGTGTCGGCTCCGCGCCGCCTGGCGTGCCTGCGGCCATCGTGCCTTACGTTTGGCTGCCCGATTTCGGCATCAGATACACAGGCCGGACAGCCATTAACGGCATCTTGTCCCTCCCAATATGCGAGGACTACTGTGGACGCTCAGAGTCGCCATCCAACAAGAAGATTGCTCAGGAGAATACCGATGGTCAGTACGCTTAAGAGAAATATGGCCAGCGAGATGGCACCGCCGGAGCCGGGACTAAGGCCGGAAGAGTTAATCGCGCGTGCAGTGGCGCTACGCGGAGCGTTATTGGAGGGGCAGTCTGCTGCAGAGGAGCGCGGTACGTTTTCGCCGGAAATGCATAAGGCGTTTGAGGACGCCGGGTTTTACCGGACTTTGCAGCCGCGACGTTATGGCGGGTACGAGTTCGACGTGCCGACGTTCGCGCGCATGGTGATGGAGGTTGCGCGGGGCTGTCCGGGGAGCGCCTGGTGCCTGGCTTTGTCGGCAGGGCACGCACTTAATGTGGCGCAACTGTTTGGCGAGAGTGCGCAAGCTGAAGCTTTTGGGCCGGATGGGCATTTTGCTGCGGCGGCGCGAGCCATTCCATCAGGGACCGCGACCCGAGCTGATGGCGGCTGGCGTCTGGAAGGTACGTGGGATTATTGCTCCGGGGTGCCATATTCAACTCATGTGATGGTGGGTGTAAGGATCCTCGAAGAAGGTGCGGCACCGCAGGCAGGGGTCGCGCTGGTACCGAGAAAAGAATGGACGATGCTGGACAATTGGGGTGATTTCATTGGCATGCGCGCCAGTGGCTCCAATAGCGTGGAGATGCACAGCGCCTGGATTCCGGAACACTACCTGGTGCGTGAGGATTTCTTTGCGCCGAACATCTCACAAGGTACAGAAGGTGCGCGGCTGCATGGTAATCCGATGTACGCCGGCGGAACCCTGGGGTTCTTTCAGACCGAGATCAGCTCGATCATGGTCGGCGTTGGGTATGCGGCACTGGATGAATACGAAAAAATCATCAGCGCCCGCAAGTCCTTCGGCCCGAATGCGGTGCTGCAGTCCGAACACCCGGATCATCAGCGCCCCTACGGAATCGCGCTTGGCAAGCTCGAAGCGGCGCGCCACGCGGTGGTGGGTGCGGCGCAAGAATATATGGATCTTGCACGCTTGAGCATGGAAGGAAAGCGCACCTACCTGCGTTCGGATGACCAACGCCTGCAGGCCGGGCTTCAGCATGCGGCGCAGCTGTCATTTGAGGCCGTGGACATGCTCTATCGCGCTTCAGCTACCAGTGCTGCAGCGAAAAATGGAACGCGCATGCAGCGCTATTTTCGCGATATCTCCATGGCACGCACCAACCCAGGATTGCAGTTTGAGCTGAAGGCGGCGGATCTGGCCCGACAGCTGTTCGCAGAGCGCGACCAACTCCAAGGGAGTAAGCAGCCGTGATCAATGCTGAGCAAGCTCGCGATCGGCAGAGATCGCAAACTGTGTCTATAGCGGGCGGCGCAATCTCGAGTCCCGAGGCCGATCTGACGCCGCAGGAAATGATCCGCCGTGCCACGGCGATGCGCCAGACATTGCGTGATCGACAAGCTGCCACCGAATCGGCAGGCCGCATCCTGGCGCAAACCAACGATGAGTTTGTCAACGCCGGTTTTTACCGCGTGGTGCAGCCGCGTCGGTTTGGGGGGTACGAATTCGATCTGCCGACCTATGTCAGGGTCATGAGCGAAGTTGCACGAGGCTGTCCTTCAAGCGGTTGGGTGCTCGCGTTGACCTCAGGCCATCCCATTATTCTCGCCGATCATTCTGAGCAAGCTCAGGTCGAAGCGTATGGGAGCGACGGAGAATACCGTTGCCCGTCTCTAGGCTCGCCCATCCCCGTGCAGCCTGTGCCGGGTGGATATGTTGTGTCGGGTTTCTGGGATTTCGCCTCTGGCTGCGACATTGCAACTCACATCATGGCGAGCGGCCTGATTCCTCAGGAGGGGGCAGCGCCGAAGCCGGTGCTGATGCTGATCGATCGTAAAGATTATTCGATCATTGATAACTGGAACATGCTGGGCATGCAAGGTTCAGGGTCACGCCGCGTAGTCGTTGAAAACCTGTTCGTCCCGGAGCACCGAGTGGCCCCACTGGCGATGTGGGTGGGTATCACTGGCGAGAAGGTGCATTCGAACCCAATGTACAACGGCCGTAAGGCCGGCTTTTTCATGATCGAGGGCGGTGCCGTGCTAATGGGTACCGCGCGGGGCATGCTCGATCTATACGACGAGTTGCTGCGCAACAAACCCATGCGCTTCGCGCCAAAGACGAAGCTCATGGAGCACCACGAGTTTCAACATTACTTCGGTGTGGCGCAGGCGTTGATGGACAATGCCGACGCCGCGCTGCTCAAGGCGGCGCAGGACTACATGGATGCCTGTACGGCGCAGTCGGAGCAGGGTATCGAGTTTTCAGAGGAAGAGGACCGACGGATCTTCCTGATGGTGCAGCAGGCTACACGTCTTGCGTTCGAAGCAGCGGATCGCATTTTCACCACGGCAGGCACCCAGATCGGTCAAAGCAAGTCGATGCTCGGGCGCTACTACCGCGACCTTGCGATTCAGCGTACGCACTTCACTCAGCAGATGGACCGAACTGCCGTGAACTTTGCACGCATTCACTTCGGCTTCGCGCCCCTGTCACCATTCTAAGGAATGCGATCATGCCCTCCGAAGCGATAACGTCCCACATCCGGGAGAATTTCAAACAACGTCGTGGTTATTGGAATGACGACTGGGAACGGCTGATGCACAGCAACCCGGCCTATGTGGCGGCGTATCTGGAATTGTCCGCTTACACCGCCGAACGCGGCAGTCTCTCGCCGAAGACGCGTGAGTTGATCTATGTGGCGACCAACTGTTCGCCCACACATTTTTTCGAACGCGGCATTCGGCAGCACGCGCGTTTCGCCCGGCAATTCGGCGCCTCGCTTGAGGAACTGATCGCGGTGGCCATGATTGTCAGCACGGTCGGCGTGCAGACCTATCTGCTCGGGGCGGCCGCCCTTGAGGAGCTTGTACCAGGCGCACTTTCCTCAAACGACCATAAGGCGCACGTTCAGTCGGTACACAAGCAGCATCTCCAACTGCTCGGCGCAGCACTGCCTGAGGTCGATGCCGCTATTAATGTCGATCCTGGATTCTATGAAGCGTGGCTGAACTTTGCCGAGGCAGCGATTGGCACGAACGGTCTGCTTTTGCCCAAGGACAGCCATCTGATCGCCCTGGCCGCGTATGCGCAGTGCACGCAGCTGTCGGGCCCTGGGGTGCGACAACATATGCGGGCGGCGCTCGCGAACGGCGCCACCCCGAATGAAATCATGGATGTGTGCAAGCTGATCACCAGTATGGGTGTGCATGCGGTCGTGCTGCCCGTTCCGGTGCTGATCGACGAATGGGAGAAACTGTCTTGAGTACAACGCCTCTTCGCTACAGCGCCGATGGCCAAAGCTTCTGTGGTCAGCTGGCATGCCCGGATGGACAAGGCAAGGTGCCCGGCATCCTGATCTTCCCGGAAGCGCCAGGCGTCGGCCCGCATGTGATCCGTCGCGCTACGGCTCTTGCCCGGATGAATTACGTCGCCCTCGCCGCAGATGTGCACGGGGAGGGCGCGTTATTCGACGATCCCGCCATCATGCGCGCGAGTATCGACCTTCTGAAAAGCCAACCCGAGCGGCTGGCCCAGCGCCTGCAAGCAAGCCTTCAAGCGTTCGCGCAGGTTCCACAGGTGGATCCGCAGCGAATGCTGGTGATCGGTTACTGCTTTGGCGGTTGGTGCGCGCTGGAACTGGCACGCACCGGCGCACCGCTTCTGGGCGTCGGGGTTTTCCACGGTGCCTTGATTCCGACACAGGCCAATACCGCGAATCAGATCCAGGGCAAGGTGCTGGTCTGTTCGGGTGCATCCGACCCCTTGGTGCCAGCGGAACAAATTAGCGCGTTCACTGAAGAGATGTCTGCGGCGGGGGTGGATTGGCAGGTCCACCTGTATGGCGGAACAGGTCATGGCTTTACCAGTCCCGAGGCCGGCAGCAACCCGCGCCCCGGCTTTGGCTACTCGGCATCGGCCGATCGTCGTTCCTGGGCAGCGCTGAGCGTATTTCTGAGTGAGATCTTTGACATGGGAAAAGACTGATGGAATTTGCGAATAAAGTCGTCCTGATCACCGGAGCAGCGACCGGTATCGGCCGCATGACCGCTAAAAAATTGGCCCTGCTGGGTAGCCGCGTCGTCATCGCCGATCTCAATGGCGAGAAGGCCGAAGAAGCGGCGAAATCGATTCAACTCGACGGTGGCGACGCAATAGGCGTGCGCTGCGACGTTACCCGGGATGAAGACATCGCGGCGTTGATCGAGACGGTGGTCGCCACCTACGGCCCGGTCGATGTGCTGATCAACAACGCCTCAATGCCGCCCATCGCCGGGCGAATCGAAGACATTCCCTTTGAGGCCTGGGAAACCGCGCTGCAGGTGAACGTGCTGGGCTACGTGCGCATGATCAGCGCCGTTTTGCCCGCCATGATGGAGCGCGGCAGTGGTTATCTGGTCAACACCGCTTCGTCACTGGCCATCCTGCCCGATCCACCTACGCGCTTTCAGATTCCTTACACGACTACCAAAGGCGCGCAGCTCGCGATGAGTTACGGCCTGGCGCACGCGCTGAAACCGCATGGCGTGGGTGTATCGGTTTTTTGTCCAGGCATTACGGCCACGTCGGATCGCCCCGGCGGTCAAAGCGTGACAACCTCGGGCACAGCGATCCCGAGCATGGCAGAGTTCCTTGACGGTGTTGACCCTCGGCGCGGCAAGCCAGCGACGGCGGAGTTCGCGGCTTCCACATTGGTCGAGGGCCTGCAGCAAGAGAAGTTTTTAATCAGTTCGCAAGTGGGTTATGAGGAGCAGATCGTGGAGTTCGCGCGGGCCGGCCTTGATCCCCTGGCGTTGATAGTCGGCGGGGGCGTCTGATCATGGCTCGCGTACGCTATCTCGATCGAGAGGACCTGGCACCTGAATTTCAGGACATGCCGCGCATGAAGTCCAACATCACGCGAGCGCTCGCCAACAGTCCACGCGGTGCCCGGCATGTCGCCGGCACCGGGATGTACCTGCGGCATGAGAGCGCGCTTAACCCGCGCCTGCGCGAACTGGCGATTTTGCAGGTGGGTTATTCCACTGGCAGCGAATACGAATACGCCCACCACGTAGACGTCGCGTTGTCATTTGGCGTCAGTGAAGCGGACATCCTGGCCATCGCCGCCGACAGCGCCGGGCAGGCAACCACACTCGAGCCGCTGGCCCGCGCGGTGTTACAGGCCGCGCGCGAGATGACCGAGCGGCTGAACTTGAGTGATGCAACATTCGCAGTGCTAAGCGAAGCGCTGGACGCCGAATCGCTCATCGATTTGCTCATCGCCATCGGCGAATACAACGGCATGGTTCGAATCATGGCGGCGCTTCAGATCGATCTGGAGCCGGAATTCATGACCTACCTGGAGCGGTTTCCGCTGCCTGCCTGCCACCAATGAGCTGCGCCATTCCAACTTGATTAAAAGGTTAAAGACTATGGACTTGGGACATGTGGGGATTCATGTGCGCGATTTCGAAGCCATGCTGGGTTTCTATCAGCGCGTATTCGGCTTTGTGATCAGTGATATCAAGCGCGGCCCGGAGCGGTCGATTGTTTTTCTGACTTCAGAACCTGAAGTCCATCACCAGTTCGTTATCGCCAACGGCAGGGCGGCCGATGACCACTCGCGCGTCATCAATCAGATCTCTTTTCGCGTGTCGAGCCTGGCTGAATTGAAGCGTATCGGCACCGCGCTCAAGGGCGAGCCGGTCGAAGAGCTCGACATCATCACGCATGGGACGGCGTGGTCGATTTATTTCCGTGACCCCGAAGGCAATCGCGCCGAGGCCTTTGTCGATACGCCGTGGTATGTCGACCAGCCGTTTCGGGCGCCTATCGATCTGGATCAACCCGATGACGTCTTGCGTCGCGAGACCGAAGCGTTGTGCCGTACCCGCCCCGGGTTTCAGAGCATCGAGCAATGGCGACTCAAGCTCGTTCAACGTTTCGAGTTGGCCCGGACTTAATAACGCGAACCCTCAGGCCGCTGCGTCAGCCGAGCGTTTCGGCGGGCGGCCATGCCCCTCCAGAACCCATAGATTCACACTGCGGACACTTGTACGGCGTGCATGGCAGCGCGGCTCTATGACAATTAATGTGCAGCCAACACAATGTGTCTTGGAGTACGACGTGAGCTTAAACGCAAAGGCGGTAATTATAGGTGCGTACGAGCACCCCGGCCGCGATCTACCGGACCGGTCGGCACAGCAGATCCATGCGGAGGTAGCGCTGGGTGCGCTCGCCGATGCGGGGCTTGGCCTGCAGGATGTCGATGGTTTTTTCTGCACCGGCCAACTCGGATTTGGCGCCATCTCGCTAGCCGAATATATAGGCCTTAAACACCTGCGTTACACCGACTCGACGTTCACCGGCGGTTCGTCCTACCTGTGCCACGTCGGCCACGCAGCTCTGGCCGTGGCAAGCGGCAAGTGTCGCATCGCCTTGGTAACGCAGGGCGCACGGGTTCGCGGCATCGTACGCGGTGCCAAGCTGGCGCCCGACACCCCAGAGTATCCCTTTGAGGCGCCTTACGGCGAAACCAACCTGGGCATCTATGCCCTGGCCGCGCGGCGGCACATGTATGAATACGGGACGACTGCGCGGCAACTCGCTGAAGTAAAAGTGGCCGCCTCGTACCACGCGCAATTCAACCCCAATGCGCTGCTGAGAAAACCGGTCACCCTCGACGAGGTACTGGCTTCACCTTTCGTCGCCGATCCGCTGCGTCGGCTCGACTGCTGTGTCGTCACCGATGGCGGCGGCGCTGTGATCGTCACGACACCGGAGATCGCCGCCGGATTGAAGCGCCAATCGGTCGAGATCCTGGGGCATGGCGAAGCGATCAAGCACACCATGAGCGGTCGCCTGGATATGACTTACACCGCAGCCGTGTGGTCGGGCCCCGCAGCCTTTGAGGAGGCCTCGGTGACGCCGGACGACATTGATTACGCGTCCATTTACGACTCCTTCACCATTACTGTGCTGATGACCCTGGAGGACCTTGGATTTTGCAAGAAGGGTCAGGGCGGGGCCTTTGCGGCGGACGGAGCGTTGCGTATCGGTGGGCGACTTCCGATCAATACCGACGGCGGCGGCCTGTGCAACAACCACCCAGGCTATCAAGGCGGGATGATCAAAATCATTGAAGCCGTTCGACAGCTTCGCGGCGAGGCCCATCCAGAAGTGCAAGTCAAAAATTGCAAATTGGCACTGGCGCACGGCACGGGCGGCGGTATCTCGCGCCTGTGCAGTGCGACGTTGATTCTTGGTCGAGGTGATGCATGAGTAGCGTTGAACTGCCGGTGCCTGCTCCGCTTGTGGTCCCGGAAACCCAGCCTTTCTGGGAGGGAACAAAGGCCGGCCGGCTGATGCTGCCGCGTTGTTTGCGGTGCAGTTTTGTCATTTGGTACCCGCGGCAGTTCTGCCCGGAGTGTGGACACAATTGCGTCGAATGGTTTGAGGCAACCGGACACGGTTCGATTTACAGCTTCACGATTGTTCGCCGTGGCGAAGGCGCGTACCGCGAAACACCCTCTTATGTACTCGCCTTTGTCGACCTCGACGAAGGCCCGCGCGTGATGACCAACATCATCGACTGCGACCCTGCGCACCTTCAAATAGGTCAGTCCGTCGGCGCAGTGTTTTGCGATGCCAGCGATTGCGCCGCGTTGTTGCGATTCCGCCCACTCTTGCCTGAGTAAGCACCCATGACAAAAATATTTTCTTCTCCCGAGGCTGCCGTAGCCGATATTCCTGACGGTTCTTCCGTCGCCATTGCCGGTTTTGGCGTGGGCCATAGCTACCCGAACAGCCTGGTGATTGCCCTCAAGGACCAGGGCGCGCGCGACCTGTGCGTGGTTGCCAATTCGCTGGGTGCTGGCGAATACCGGCCCGAACTGCTTCTAGAAAATGGGCAAGTCAGTAAGGTGATTCTGTCTTTCTCGGCGCGGCCCGGTCTTCCTTCTCTGGTGGAGCAACGCGCCGCTGCCGGTGACGTGCAACTGGAAATGGTCCCGCAAGGGATACTTGTTGAACGCCTGCGTGCGGCGGGTGCCGGGCTGCCGGCCTTCTATAGCCCGGTGACCGTGGGTACGCCGCTGGCTCAAGGCAAGGAGTTGCGTGAGTTCGACGGCAAGTCGTACGTGCTTGAACGATCACTCCCTGTCGACTACGCGCTGGTACGGGGTTTCCGTGCGGACACGAATGGCAACGTCGAGTTTCGCGGTAGCAGCATGCATTTTCACCCAAGCTTCGCCAAAGGTGCACGGGTGGCCATCGTGGAGGTTGAGGAAATCGTTGAAGTAGGCGCTATCCCGCCAGAGCGCGTGGGTTTGCCTGGGGTTTTCGTATCGCGGGTGGTGCTCGCCACCAAGAAAGTGGCGATACCCAAGGGGGCGTTGGGGCGTCGGGCGCCAGACACCCGGCGCGAGTACTTCGGCAAGCCGGCGCTCTCGCGCCTGGAATTTGCCAAACGCGCCGCTGCGCTGTTGCCCGAGCATGGTTACGTCAACCTGGGCTCCGGCTTACCGACGTTAGTCGCCTCACATGTCAGCGGGCGAAACATCACGCTCCACGCGGAGAATGGCGCATTGGGCTACGAACTGCTCGACGACGCTGGAGTCCCCGATTCGGACTTCTTCGACGCGGCTGGCGGCTTCATAGAGATGCGGCTGGGTGGCGCATTGTTTGACAGTGTTGTGTCCTTCGAAGTGGCCCGTTCGGGCAAGCTTTCGGCTGTGCTGCTAGGTGCGTACCAGGTGGCGCAAAACGGCGATCTTGCCAATTGGAGCGTACCGGGCCAGGTGGGCGGTGGCATTGGTGGCGCGATGGACCTGATCGCCGGGGGAAGTAAGCTCATCATCGTGATGGAACACAGCGACAGCAAGGGACGTTCGAAGCTGGTACGTGAATGCCAATACCCGCTCACGGCGCCTCAGTGTGTCGATGTGATCGTTACCGACCTCGCGTTGCTGGTGCGTCGCGGCAACCGTTTTGTCCTTGAAGAGGTTGCACCGGGCTTCACCGTCGCAGAAATCCAGCAACTGACGGATATGGAACTATTGATCGCCGAGAACGTTCACGTGATGCAGCCCGACGCTGACCCCGTGTGATGTAACCCCTGCGCTTTAACTACTGCGCCAATCCCAGGTCACGCAACGCTAATGCTGCGTGGCCTGTTTCGCTTTGATCGGCGGTAACAATCCAGGCAAAAGGTGATGTGTGACCACACAGGCTGTGCTCGACCCTTGCACTGCTCGCTTACTGCCTTGGTTGGTGGCAGTGGCGTTCTTCATGCAAACGCTGGATGGCACTATTCTTAACACTGCATTGCCAGTAATGGCCATCGACTTGGGAGAAAGCCCACTGCGCATGCATGGCGTGTTGATCGCCTACCTTATTACCGTCGCCATTCTGATCCCGGCCTCGGGCTGGATGGCTGACCGCTTTGGTACCCGGAAGACTTTCTACACGGCGATCATGTTGTTTTGCTTTGGTTCGTTACTGTGCACCCAGGTCAACACCCTGGATTCGCTGATCATCGCACGCGTCATCCAGGGGCTGGGCGGTGCACTGATGATGCCCGTCGGACGGCTGGTGGTGCTGCGCGCCTATCCGCGCAGCGACCTGGTACGGGTCATGAGCTTTGTCACATTCCCCGGACTGGTCGGCCAACTGATGGGGCCAACCCTAGGCGGATGGCTGGTGGAGTACGCCAGTTGGCGCTGGATTTTCGCGATCAACCTGCCGATCGGATTGCTTGGCGGTTACGCTGCTCATAAGTTGATGCCCGATTTTCGGCCCGCCAAACGGACGCGCTTTGATGGGGTCGGTTTTGGGCTGTTCGGCGCATTTACCGTATCGGTCATTCTGGGGCTCCAACAGCTGTCCCAGGACTCGATGCACGCCTCCGGCTGGTTCTTCGGCATCGCGGTGAGCGCGCTGGTGCTGTATTGGCTGCACGCCTCACGCAGCCAATACCCGTTGTTTGCGCTGTCACTGTTTCGCCTGCGCAGCTTTTCGGTCGGCATCAGCGGCAGCCTGATGTCGCGCCTGGGCAGTGGGGCGATGCCGTTCCTGACGCCGCTGATGATGCAAGTGGGTCTTGGTCATTCGCCCTCGGTGGCGGGTATGAGTATGATCCCGTTGACCTTGTCCGGCATGGCCACCAAGCCATTTATTAGCGGGGTGATTCGGCGTTTCGGATACCGTTCGGTGCTCTGTTGCAACACACTTGCTCAAGGGGCGCTCATCTGCGGCATGGCACTTGTCGGGTCGGAAACATCGTTGTGGCTAGTTATCGCTCTGCTGTCGCTGATCGGTGTCGCTAACTACATCCAGTTTACTGCCATGGGCACCGTAACCCTCATCGAACTGAATGATCATCAGGCAAGCGGCGGCACCAGCTTGATGTCGGTCATTACCCAGCTATCGACCGGCCTGGCCGTTTCGATAGCAGGTGCATTATTGGTGGTATTTAATCCGGGCGAGGGGGTGTTGGCACAGTCGAGTGTTATGGATGTCTTCTCAATGGCTTATCTCTGCCTGGGTGCGCTAACCATTATGTCAACACTGCTGTTCCTGCGTTTACCGCGTAAGGTTTAGAAAAAAATCACAGAGAACACAATGGCTGGGATGAGTCGGTAATACTGTCATTCATTGGCCGGAGGGGATCACAGGGCATGATGGGACAGTTAACGAGTGGGCAGGCGCGACTGTTTTACTCGTTTAGCCGTGAAAATCGCATCCCGGCCAATCGTCTTCTGCCCAGGATTGACCGGTGTCTCGATCTGAGTGACCTGCGCCATTACCTCGCTGATTTCTCCAGCTCAATCAGGCGTCCGTCGATTGATCCTGAACTAATGTTCCGCATGCTGACTCAAGGCGAGCGAGGGTTGTGTATCGAGATCAATGAGCGGGGTGCGGATATTGGCATCGGCGCAGAACGCGCCCAGGTTGGCAGTGGCCGTGCTTTTACGGGGTCTGCCTTTGGTCGACAGGATTGTTGCGATTTTCATGATGCTTACCTCTAAATCGAATGATTAGAGACAGCGTGCTGCTGTGCGCCAAAGTACTTGGCTATTCAGGGGAAGGGTGGATTTCAGGCATCGTACGATTCAATGAAAAACATCACTGACGACGAAAATTCCTACAAGCCCACCTAAACCCTTGAATCAAATATGGCTCCACGACCTGGACTCGAACCAGGGACCCAGTGATTAACAGTCATCCCATGGTCAATTCGAGCTTTGTCTCAAGTCCAGGAAGTGTCGTGGTCAAACGCAGAAAAATGGCACATTGCGTTTGAGGTCAATCCCACTTTTGCGTCTTTTTCAGTAGTGAGACGTAGTCGCCGTCACAGACCGAAAAGTAGTGCTTTCTTTGCGTGATGTCAAATGTGCGCCGATTGTTGAGTTCGATAGGGTCATCTGAATCCGTTCAATAGGCTTCGCATCTGATTAACACTGACTTCGATGTACTGCATGGTTGTTGAAAGATTTTTGTGCCCCATCAAATCCTTAACGGTATGGATGTTCCGCTCGGGCTCTTTCATCAGGCTGGATGCAAGAGTGTGCCGGAATCTATGAGGGCTCACCTTTACGTTTAATTTGTCCGACATCCGTTTATAGAAAGCTTCAAGTTGATTCATGTTCATCGTAAGCCGATGGTGTCTTGCTGAGAATTTATTGATGTTAAACAGCTGCTCGTCTTTCGCTACTTTCTTCTGCGTTGCTTCGTGTACAAGTTGCCAAAGTGATGGCATCAGGTTGTCATGTATTGGTATCCGTCGCTCACTAAATCCCTTTGATGTGTCCGCCGCTATCAGAATGATGCCTTTGCGAAGATCTACATCCTCCCTTTTTATGCTTAACAGCTCACCTGCGCGTATACCCGTGTACAGTAGGGTGTCGAAAACGGTTGACCAGAACCAGGCCGGATAAAAATAGCTACGGTGGAATGGCGTAGTCTCTTCGCGCTCCGCAGCAGCCAAGTATGTCTGACCACGATCGATGACTTCTGAGTCGACGGTTTTTTTGGGGCGTTTCGGGCATTTCACACTGCAGTCGTCGAAAGGGTTCTTGGTCAGCCCGATGAGGCCAAAATCCAGCGCGAACTGGTACAGGCTGCGCAGATGGCGGATGTAGGTGTTCCAACTGACCTCTTTTATCGTGACCCTCAGGACCTGGTCACGCCACTTGTTGATGGTCTTCCTGTCTATTTCCTCCACGATGCAATCACCGATGTAGCGGATCAGCGCCCGGCAAGCGACGCCATAGGATTGTTGGCTGCTGGGCTTGAGGTCTTTATCGTCAAGGTAGGCTGTCAAAAGATCAGATATCGAATACATTGTTATCTTCTTTATGAATTGATTATCGTTAAGTAAGGATTGTTGTAGGGCTTCTCGGTGAATATCACCGAATAATCCTGTAGCAGGTAGCCTTTGACACTTCGGGTCTTTCTGGGGCCTTTGACCTCGCATGTCCATATGTTCAATCCGTCATCACGTTTTTTGTGTATACCTAGTTTTTCAAAGGCGCGCTGCACTAGTCGCCAGTCGCTAAGTGACTCTGATTTGGCGAGTTGTATAAGCTCTGGGTGTTCTTGAGCATAACGCTGGAATATTTCCGGCGTCACTATGAAAGCTGTATCGGCTACTGAGTGTATTTTTGCTTTCGCATCGTTGATGATGATTCTGTGTTCGACGACTCCTAGTCTTACCCATCTAATGAATTCGTCGCCGAGTTTATTCTTATTGTTTAAAATGTGTAGTGGCTTGTTGTCGGGAAAGACGTTTCGCACTTCATATTCGGAGATTACTGTAGGCTGGTGTAGGACTATATTTTTGTGTGGCGGAAGTGTTCCTACAGGCTGCTCGGAAGGTTCGTTCATGCCTAGTAGCTGAAGGAGATCTTCCACTCCGTCCTTTTCATCAACCTGCACCCTGGACGGCGGGATCGGGCAGGGTGGCAACGTTGGGTTTTTCTGCGGATCACCAATTCCAATGACAGGCTGATCACTGACGACAGGCTTTTCATTGCTCCTGTCTGATGCCTGGGTATGCTCAATGACTGTGCCAGCGAAAGCTGGGGGCCGATCGTCCCCCGCCCAGATCAGGGCGGGCGACAGCTTCAAAAACGTCAGCGTCATTTGCCATCTGCCGCTGTCGACGTCTGCTTTCCAGATCGCTTTGCCTTCAGCGTTTGGCTGGATGATTCCGTGGTCTTGAAGGATGTTGAAAAACGTCGAGTTCGAACTGGGTATGCCCTCAATACCCTGAGCCAGTAAATAGGCCCTCAGCTTGTCGGCAACCGTTTTGCTTACGAGCCATAGCCCATCCTGCGTCAGCCATCCATCAGACGCCTCAGGTTGGTTCAGCTTGAGCTGGTCATGGACCAGGTGGCGCAGACCATCGACCAATTGACGCTGCAGCGATTGCTTCGGCGCGTCCATTGCTCTGATGGGGTTGCCGCCCAGTTCCTGAGCTACGGATGCGCGATCAGCCTGTATGACCAGCTCCCCCAGGATCCCCGCATGCTCGTATTGGTCTGCAAGCACATAAATCAGCGCAGACCACAGCTCTGGAAAACCACTGAGCCAGTCCATGACATTGCTTGAGAGCACCTGGTTGTAAATCAACCCGGCGGCGGCAGCATGCAGTTTGTATTCACGGCCTTCAACGAAGCGGAACCGGTAATCGCCTTTGATCGGACCCTGCCACGGGTGCCAGCGCTTGCCTGACGCAAGATCAACCTCAACATCTACGGCAATCTTGCCGATGTCGTGCAGCAGGGCGGCATAGGCTATCGCCGCCGTCCATGCTTCAGTTTGAGCCGCTTGGGTTTCCGGAGTCGTGCCAAGTGGAAGTAGATACGACTGACGCATCTTCAACGCGTAGGCCACGATTTCCAGCCCGTGGTCCAGCATCCCGCCGTGATAGGCATGGTGGTGATTTCTGGACGCGGGGAGATGCTGTACCAGTTCGGCAAAGCGATGCAGTGGCTCAAGGTACAAGCGATCAAATTGCTGGCGGGAGAGGGATGTGCGTTGCCAGATATGCTCGATGAGCTTCATCCGGCGTGGTGTGGCCATCAAGGCCTTGGCTGATTCTGCACGAACGCAGCCGATTGCAAGATCTGCAGAAGGCTCCGAAACAGGCGAGCCTTTTGCTTTTCTCCATTTCAGTGTCCAACCCATTTCACCCTCGGCGACAGCCTCGGAAGAGCCTTTTGCTCTTCACGTCCAACCCAGTCCTTTTCGGGTAGGGCTCTTACCCCTGGCTTCCATTCCCTTGCTTTGCCATTCCTTTTGACTGGTGGGGTTATGGCCTTTTGGGCGGGAGGGGGCAATAGGGAAACTGGTTTTGGAGCTTAAGGAAAATGCGGTTGCGGCGTTGCGATCTTCGCATTTCCACTGAGTCAGTCAATGTCGTTAATTGCACGATTAAAGGCGATACGACATCATCAGCGATTTAGACTGTCTGGTGTTCTCAGGCACGCCAGTTAGCAGGGAGCAATGATGTTCAGGAGATTGAAGGAGTTCAGGGAGTGGTTCCGATTCGATGCTGTTGCGAAGGAGGGCATTAAAGAGGATGTGCAGGAATCAAGCGAGCGGCCACCCGTCAGGGAGGCTGTAGCCAATTTACCGTCCGACATACTGGGTTACTGGCATAAGGCACTGACGGAGGATGATCTTCTCGGGTTGCAGTCAACCGATGTCCGCATTCCACTTAAGAGTCATGCCCGGCTGGCGTGGCCGAATTTCGATTTAGGTTTCGGGGCACGCCCGGCAAAGGCGCTGGCGGTGATTACCGAGCGAGCTGCAGAGGCCCGGCGCAAGCAAGAGGCCGAGGCGCTTCAGGCCCTGGAGGAGGATCCAGAAAGCGCGGATGATACAGGCGAGGTAGAGACGCGTATTCCTATGGCACTGGTGTTCCACCACGCGATATCAGCTGACGAAATTCAGGTCACTTGGCCTGATCCGGATGATAAACCGGTGAAGGGTAAGAAGAGCTCACGTCCCAAAGTGACCAAACTGAACATAGCGTTCTGGTTCCCCTTTGACCTTAACGACGCCAACCAAATATGCCTTCCCCGTGAATTCAACGATTGTCGCCCGAGGGTCGTCAGGCAATGGCTTGAGCCGCAGCCTCTCATCGCTTTCAAAGACTTGCCTCCACCAATCGGACACTACGACAGCTACCGTGAGGAGCTGAAATCATTTATCGACACCCTGCGGCACAGCACAGATTTGCGGACATACGTCGATGCTTGTTTTGCTCTTTTCAACCGCATTCAAGCCGATGGGGCAGAGACCGGTCTGGCCACTATCTCCGGGCAGTGGATTGCGGTGCCAAGGCAACCTAGTTATGCGACCCGGGCGCTAGAAGGCGTTTACAAGGCGATGCCGCAGGCCAACTCTCTTGGTGCACTCGGACAACTAATACTGCCCGGTCGCCATCGTTCAGCCGTTCAGGTGGGTTGCCCGAGTCCCGCGTCAGTAATTGCCCGGCACGTGGCGATGGTCGACAAAGCTGCCAGCATTCAGAAACCTGACGAAAAACGTTCCGCTGACCCTCTGAATGACTCACAGCGACGGGCACTGCATACCTACGGGCAACTGGCGAGCGGGACTGGGGTTCTCGCAGTAAGTGGGCCGCCAGGGACCGGAAAAACCGCGATGTTGCGGGCGATGATTGCGAACCAGTGGGTATTGGCCGCTTACGATAGCGCCGAGCATTGCCCTGTGACGTTTGTATGTGGCGCTACCAACCAGAGCGTTGAGAACGTTATGGGTACATTCGACGGCGCTGTTGGTAACAAACACCCATTGGCCCGACGTTGGTTGAATCCAGTCGGGAAGAACCTATTGGGGTTTACCGCAAGTGCACCTTCGAAAGCCAAAAGTAAGTCGCATCGCAAGAAATTTACCACGCTAGAAATCAGGAAGAACCGTTTGCATACCTTCGGTATCGGTTCCTCAAGCCTGCATTTACCGTATAAAGACTTTGCAGCGGCGGCCTACGCGCTGGCGGGGCACTTCGAAGACGCTTTTACTAAACTGAGGCCTTTATTTGGCTCGCTCTTTAGCGTCGAGCAAAAGCTCTCGGTCAGTGATATAACGCGCAAAATCCGTCTCGCTCAGAAGGCCGCATCGAAAGATGCGTTGCCTTCCAGGGATGAGCTTCGCGGTTATTTGGACGCACTCGCTGATATCTTGCATAGTGGCCTGAGTTGCGCGATTGATCGACAGGGCGTGGTCGAATCTTTGACGGATCTGACCGAGCTGACTTCCAGCTTTCCGAGCGAAGCATGGTCCTCTCATTGGGTGGAAGACATCCTTTCTGAACTGCGTGCTGCCTCCAGCCCTGAACACCTTCAGATGCAGTATCAGAAATTACTGGATGTTGTTTGGCGACCGATCATTTTCCAGTTGGCAGCCAGATATTGGGAGATCCGCTGGCTGGCTGACGTTGTGGAATCCCCTGAGCCAGCTAACCGAAAAGATGCGCTGAGACGTTCGGCCATGCTATTCCCATGCATCGTGGCCACGCTGCACAGCGCACCACGTTTGTTGGCTGAAGCAGGGCAACCGCTTTTTGATTTTCTTGATCTGTTGATTATCGACGAGGCCGGCCAGGCGGCCCCAGAGTTAGGCGTGCCGGTCCTAAGCCTCGCCAGAAGAGCGGTGATCGTTGGCGATATGAAGCAGCTTTCTCCTGTCTCCTCGGTCACGCCGGAGGTGGATGCCCGACAAGTACGAGATCGCTGGCCTGATTCGGATTGGTTGCTCGATCTGCGGCAGCGCGGGGCTGATTCTGCAAGCGGCTCAATCATGAAATTGGCGGCTACCGGTGCCTCTTTTGCCGAATCTATGCCTGATGGACGTCTGCGGGACGGATTGTTGTTACGAGAGCACTACAGGTGCGCTGAATCGATCATCAATGTTTGCATTGATCTGTTGTATCACGACCATGATCGTGATTTTGACGGGCGATTGCTCGAGCGAGAGTTGGTGCCAAAAATCCCCGACCCGCAACCAGGTCTGTTTGCGGATGCCGATCTGCCACTCCTTGATGGCAAGCCGGAGGAGGAGTTGCGCAAGCGCATGAAAGCCTCTTTTCCGTTGCCGCCGCTTGGGTTCTATCAGACCGGAGGACCGAATGACGAACCCAGCAAAGGCGACTCCTGGTCCAATCCCGGAGAGGCGAGGGCGATCGTAGAGTGGCTAAAACAATACGGGCCAAAATTGGCGAAATGGGTGGCACGAGTCGAGGGCAATCCTGATCAGCCGATCGCGTTGGAGAAAATTGTCGCGATTGTGACGCCGTTTAGGGGGCAAGTTGAAGCCATCAGAAACTGTATCCGCGAGGAACTGGATGCTAATGACGACAACTTGAGCGGGCGTCTAACCATTGGCACTGTCCATACGTTGCAAGGTGCTGAAAAACCGGTGGTGCTCTTCAGCTCCGTTAACAGGGAAAGTCGTGCTAACCGCAGAACCGACAGCAATCACCGCGAGCGGGTGTTTATCGACCGGGACGATGGTCGTTTGCTCAACGTAGCGATCAGCCGCGCTCAGAAGAGTTTCATACTGTTTGGTCATTCTGATCTGTTCTTTTCCCAGCAGGCGATGAATCCGGCCAACGATCTGCCTTCCGCTGTTGTGGGCAGATGCCTTGCCGGTGTCCGCGAGCCGGAACATGAGAGGATGACTGGCGCCCCACGAATACCTGCTTGCAAGCTGGGGCCCCGCACTCTAATGGTCGTGGAGTCTGTTCATAAAGCCAAAATTATCCAGAATCTTGTGCCTGCTGGAACGCAGGTATTCGGCTGCGGCGGCCACATCCGCGACCTGCCAGGTGCAGGGGCTATTCGATGGCAGGATGGACTCCAGCCCCGTTGGCAAATGAGCGAGCGAGAGGGTGGCGACCTCACTACCGCTTTGCGTAATGCCGGCAGCCGTTTGCTGCAATCCAACGAACTCGTTCTCGGCACCGACGACGATGCTCAAGGTGAAGCAATCGCCTGGCACATGATCCAAGTCCTCAAAGATGCTCCTTGGTTCGTCCATGTAAGGCAGGTGCGCCGCGTGCGCTTTCACTCGTTGACCGAGCCGGATATGAAGCAGGCATTCGAGGAAGGCAAGCAGATATTAGTAGAGGGGGCTACCCCGGAAGAGCGTGCTGCCAGTATGTGTCGCGCGTTGAATATGGGCTTGGCGTACGGTGCCATCGCTCTGCGGGTCTTGGATAACCTGATCGGCTCAGTTTATCTGCGCCACGGAATTCCCGGCGGGGGCCGCGTAAAGGGCCCGCTATTGAGAGCTTTAGCGGCACATGGCGACTCTAAGGACAGGCCAGGCAAACGATTTGGCATTGCAATCACTCTGTTGGTCAATGGTACGGCGGTGCCCGCACGTCTGATGGTGCTTCGTCGGGCAGAGGGTTGGCGCAGGTGGGGGACGGACGTCGAAGAAAATGCATCACGTGTGTCTGCGGCACTGAAGGATGCTGTCGTTTCAACTACGCCATGTCTTCTTGAACACGAAACTCACCTGCTGCCACCCATGGAGCAACTCGGTACGAACCAAGTATTGCAGGAGGCCTTTCGGCGCTTTGGTTGGCTACCCTCCGATACTATGACAGCACTGCAGAGGCTGTATGAATTACGCGCTGAGACTGATGAACCTAAACCGCTTTCTCGTAATAGCGCCTGGGCAACTCTGGATGACCAAGGGCGCCTATGCCTGACCAGGGGCGGCCGGAACCTTGCCGGCAAGCTTTTAGGGAGTTCCTGGCTGGAGCAAATCAGTGCCAATGAATTATTGATCGCGTTCGATGAGGCGCTAACCCGCTTTTCGTGGGGTGCTGATGCCTGTGAGCAGGACTACGTCGAGTTTCTTCGCACTTGGGCCGCGAGGTTTGACGATTGCCGTCCCGCACAGGAACGCTCGACCCCAATCGTTGGCCCCTACTCAGCAACGGTTGATGCACAAGGTTCCGACGTAATGCTGTTCGCCGGTCAACCATCTGTGGACTTGAGCTCCTGGAAACCGTGCAGTGTCGATGTTTTACCAGCAGAGGAAAGCGAGTCTGTCGAGGCGCCGGAGACGTCTGCGGGGGATACACCTGACGATTTGGGCGGTGGGCGCTCCGGGGCACACGGAGCCTTGGTCCCTCTAGATTTGGCCATCGAAGCTGATAGTGAAAAGATGGCTGGTTTCTCACCCCGGCAGCGGCAACTTTACACAATGATGTCGAAGCTGATGCTGGCCTCTTCCTTGCGTGACGGCGAGATGCACACCGTACGCCGGATTTATCCGCTGACGTGGGGGGTGGTGCGCCCTATTGAGGTTGGTGTTGAAGTTATCACGGGCACGCAGGGAGCATACGCCGGCTGGTTTGGTATTGATCCTGAGGGGGTCGGTAGGTACACGTCCTCTTGGGCTCAATCTGGAGTAGAGGCTTTACTTGGTAGCCAAGAACCTCCGGTATTACAAGTCCTTGCTCAGGACAATGCCACACGGACCCATTCTCTGCTTGAGCCGACAGTCGATCAGTTATTGGCCTGGATGCATGCTCGTGGGCATGGCAGACCGTCGACTTACGGTAAGCACATTGAAGATCTTTTACGTGGGTACGAGTCTGCCTTGGCGCAAGGGGAGAGTACAGATGAGTAACGGGTTTCAAGTAATGTCTCTGATGCGCCAGGCTTACGAAGCAGCGATGAGTAATCCGGGTGATCAAGGCGCTCAAGCCGCGTTCGCCGCCGCGCATCAGCTCAATCAGGCGACGTTCGTCGACTCGTTTGACGTGGGTGGTGTTACCTACCCGCGAACTGATGGCCACAAATTGAGTGAGCGTGAAGCGAGAGCGGCCATTTCGAGAGTTCTATCCATTCCCGGCTATTCGGTGGCAGATCTTCGTCCAAGTGTCATTGAGGCCGCCTATCCGCTGCAAAAAGATGTGCTGCGCGATGAGATTGAGTCAGTGATCAGGGTGGCCAATGAAATCAATCAGCTGGACTGGCGTAACGACACACTAGACCCTACCAGCAAACATGCGATTCGTGAGCTGCTGCGTATGCCGACCTTGGCAGGTGGTTACGAGACCCTCTCCAATACCAAGTCCACTGAACGCTCACACCTATTGAGTATTTATCGTGGATACGACGCGGATCACCTGATTCCTGACAAGGTGCTTCGTGGCTCGCTGCTTAGAGGCCAATCCTTCAGTCTGAATCACAGTTTCGCGACGTTTATGCAGGACTCACAGAACAAAGGCTCGCAGCACAAGTTTGTAACTGATGAGCAGAGGAAAACCCGTAAGCTGCTGCGGGGTGATCTGCAAAGTCTTGCCAAGAACCCAACAACTGGCGAATACCTCGAACATGTTTTTAAATGGATGACGCAGGTCTACACCGTGGCTGATCTTGGTGTCGATGTTGCGGTGAAGGACAGCGGCTTCGCTAACGGAAGCGAGTTCAAAAACTTCAATGTCAAAGGCTTTGCGTTGGCACAGGCAGGATTCATGACCTGGTCGGAGCGCAAAGATGTCGGTCGAGCGGTGGCCGTGGCCCTGTTGATTGAGGCCCGTGAATTTTATACCAATGCTGGCTGGACAATGGATCGAGAGTTACCACTGTTCCACGACATTCCGCCTACGGTCAATCAACAGCAGGTGCCTGTGACATGAGCCTGGATATTACTGAACCAGCAAATGCTGTCGCTAGTCGACGTTACCAGTTGGCAGATTTGACTGTCGCAGGTGATCGGCCATGGTTTGCCGTCCACGTACAGGATGGTGAAGGGCATACATCCTCTTGGATTATCAGCGGTGAGTTGAACGGCGAAAGATTTGATTTCCGTCCGGAGACTTGGGTGCCTGATGCTATTCAGGCAATCGTTGCCGATAGCGACGGTCAGATTTGGGCAATCACCAGCGAAGACCACCTGATCACCAATACGGATCTGGGCCATCTAGACGGTTGGCAGAAGATCACGCCTCACCCGCAACTTGGTTTGAGGCGTAGCTGGTTCACTCGACGTCTACGTTACATTTCGCCGGATGCAGAAAAAATCGAACTGGCTTGTTGCTTGGCCTGGGTCCACGGTAGCTTGCTGATTGGCACATGTGAGCGTCGTCTTTACCGCTGGGATTCCGATGGCGCCGCTATCCTTGAATATGAAGATCGACGTCCCGATGTATTGGGGGGGATCAATGGAATCGTGGAGACAGCCCAGACCGTGTACGCCATTGGCTATGCTGGCCTGATTTTGCGCCGCAGAGCCGAAGGTACTTGGCAACGTTTGTCAGGCCCGTGGCCAGAGGAGGCTAATGCATTTGTTAACTTGATCGCCGGTGTTGAAGGACCTGAAGGTGAGTTATTGGCGGTAGCGGCCGGCGGCTCGGTGATTTCGGTCTCGGGTGAGATACTTCGGACAGTTGCTCAGGTTCCTGCTGAACCGCTAGGTATTACACAATTTCAACGACAGTGGTTCGTGTCCACTCTAGATGGCTGCTACGAATTGCCCGGTGACGGGGATGTTGCGCTGATCAAGCGCCATATTCTGATGGGCAAGGTCGTTGATGCCGGTTCCTGCTTGATTGCATTTGATGCCGAGCCCCAATCTCAGGATAGCGCCGAGATCCATGTTTGGTTGCGTAACAGGTCTCGAGATAGCTGGTTTCGTCAGGTCGTATGTCGTCCTTGATCAGAGGGTTAGCCTATCAGTGGAAGTGTCCTACGCAATATAGAGAATTAGCTGATCGCAATTTGATGTTGTTTTTGATCTTCTCTAGCTAACGGCATTTTCGGTATCAGGAGAGAAGAGCACCGATGGACAGGATAAATACCAAACCCGGCTTTGCGTTCCGCGCAGGCCAGTTAATGGGAACGGCACTGCTTCGGTGTACGGCACTCGAACGACGTCTGACTATTTGGTGTGTCGGCGGGGGTATGAACCCTGTTCTGTGTCGGTGGGTTCTTCGCATCTTGAAGTCCGGGCTGATTGCGCTCGTTCTCTATTTATCATTCTGGATTGCTGCAGTTATTTTCGGGCTGTGGCTTCTTCGAGGGATGGCTGAGTTGGGTTTGATGTCCGATTTTCGGTCGAACGATGAGGTGGGCTTTGACACCGAAGGACTCTTTCCTGACCCCTATTCGCAGGACAACATCCACGATCCAGTATTCGATCATGAAAACCTGTAACCAAGCTAGCCGCCCTTAAGGGCGGCCACTGTCCCAGTGGCTAACGTGCCTTGCTTGCGACCACGTCCTTACCTTTTCCGCCTTCCTGTTGGGCTGAGCGGGTCCCATCCGACAATCCTTGCAGAGATTTTCCTGCCGCGATACCTGCGTAGCTAAGCGCCGTCATCCATAAGCTTGGCAGGATGATAAACATCGCCGCCATCACATAATTCAGCAACATATCCGCCTGCGTATTGTTCATCCCCAGCAGCGGATTCAGCGTCCCATGCGGCGAGTCTGCTCCGTACATGGCATCGAGAATCGTCGTATCCAGCCAGCGCGCGAGCTGAAACCAGAAGTCCACGAAGATCATCGAGAATTGAACGATGGATAGGGTCATGGCCGACTTGAAATCGAACGTCCCAAACGTAATCACCAACGGTATGCAGATGATCAGGGTCATCTTCAGAAAAGCCATCACCATCGGTAATGCCTGGCGAACCACGTCCATCGCCGGGAAGTAGGCCATGGAACCAACACCCAGACCCACCGCGCCCGTCACCCGACTCGCATCGTTGAACATCGAGCCGCCAACCTGGCCGCCGTAGTCCGAGTAGACCTGTCCTTGTGTCATGCGCTGCGCCCTGGGCGAGGCGATCTCGCGAATCAGCGCGTCGCTTACTGCCTGAGGCGACATGAAGCTAGCCCAACTGATGAATCGCTCCTTCAGCGTAGGGGTTACCTGGCTCAGCAATCGGTCTCTGAGACCTTTCCCGGCGTCGCTCCACCACTGATTGCACATCGGGAAGCCGCCACCGTTCTTTACCTTAGGCATCGCTGCGTCCCTGACGGGGTCCCATGGCCACTCCTGCCTCGGCGATCGGGAGTAGTAGTTGTCGTAATACCCGGGCTGATTGCTGAAGTAGCTTGAGCCGATCCAGTTCACGTCGTTCATGAGCTTCTCATCGAGCTTCGGACGCTTCATGAACAGCTTGGCTCGGGAGTAGGCGTAGCAGTCGTTGGTGAAGTCCGCGACTTCCTGAGCGAGTAGGGGGTCGTGAATTCTCGTGGTGCTGATCTCCATGCGCATCTGCCGTAGGTCCGTCCCGCAGGGGATGGATGCTACCGCTGCGTTGGTGACCGCTTTGGACATCGCATGCACGAAGAACCACCATGCTGGGATCTTCGCGCTCTCGTTATTCAATGCAGTGAAGGATTTTCCCCAGCGGGTGTCCTGAGGCTGCGCGACCTGGTATTGGCATTGCTGCGATCGGCCTTCATCAAACTTCAGGGTGGCAAGGTCCACGTTAATGAGTGGTAAGCCGGCGAACATGATCACCACGGTGGCCACCCACACGCGGTTCTCGATGCGTATCACCGACAGAGCGCCTTTGTTGCCCTCGTCAGCGCCTTCGCCACGCGCCTTGATCCATTCCTGAACGATGATCGCGGCAAAAGCCAGGGCGTAGACCCCGGAGTCCATCAGAACTTCCCAGATCCCGTTACCGATCAGCCAGCCCACGAGTGTCAGGTAGTACTCAAGATAATCATTGGTATAGAGCGTCATGCAGCACCCCAGAGTCCGTGGGCATGCGCACGAGTTATCTCGAAAAGGATGCAGGCTGTTGCAGCAGCAAACTCGGCGCGTTTGATTCGCCACTTCATCTGAGGCTCGGGCTCCAGTAATCGCTGGCGAACCCGCAACCACCCTGTGACCAATAGCGCGTACACAGCGAGCCTCCAAACCAAGAGGTACTCGTAGGATTCTGCGCGCCAGGCTTTCCAGTTTTCCAGGCTGCCCAGGATGTGGATGCCGTAAAGGTTGATGAGCGTCGCGACGCTTATCAGCAGAACGAGCAGGCCTATCAGGCGCCAGTACTTGAATCTGAATACGCGATTGCTTTTGAAATCCATCTCCAGTGCTCCTACAGGTTGTCCTGACTGGTAGGTTTTTGGGCGTCATCCAAACGGTTCATCTCTGTGTCGCCTTGGTAGATCGAGCGCGAGTTCTCTTTGCGCTCCTTGTGTCGCGCAATAATTGCCATCGGTGAATTGCTGGCCAGGGTTCTTCGCAGTTCCAGCTCGGTCTTGAGGTTGTCGATTTCGAGCTTCAGATTCTGGCTTTCGCTGTTGATCGCGCCGGTGGCCACGTCATTGGCTGAGACGTTGGGCTCTTTGTTGCCAGCGAGGAGAGTGCGCTGCAGCAGCAAGGCTTTTTCCAACACGCTGGACACGGCGATCTCAGATGCCAGACGTTGAGCCAGGAGCTCTTGATCAGGTTCATCACGTAGCGCTGTGACGACGCCTCGGGAGATGGGCAGCGAGTTGCTACCTGCCGCGGCAAGGTTTTCCGGTGTGGTCTCTTTGCTACCGGTGATCAGCTCTTGCAACGCCTGCAGCTTGGCGTCGTACTCCTCCTGAATCAGGGGAGTAAGACCGACACCTGCGGTGGTGGTCGACTTGGTGCAGTCTTCACATGTTTGCTGTTGCACCTCGCCGAGTACACGAGTGGCAAACTGTGCGGCCTCTTCGGGAGACTTCCAGGTGCCACACGTCATGCCGCTGTTGCAGGTGCTCTGACTAATTGCCGAGTCATCTGTAGCACTGCGGCCGTTGAGCAGGTTGTATCCCGCTTTGGTGACCTCGCTAATGACCTTGATCGGTTGCTGATTTTTGCCTCCTGCCTTGGTCCCGCCTACCCAGGGCACGCCGCTGTTACCTTTGGAGGCTTCAGCCGTCTTGGTTGCTGCCACAGCATCGCCGCTTTGGCTGACGGCTTCCTTCATGGCCTGGCCTTGGGCGAGGGCGCTCCAGCCGGTCTGGCTACCAGCAATGTCAGCCATCTTCGCTGCCATCGCCGCACAGCTGGCCTTGGAGCGATCGAAGTCCACGCGCGCTTGCAGGATTCCGTTAGTCAGCAGGTTGTACAGTCCAGGATCTGCTCGTTGAATGATTAGCGCGGGCAATGACGCAACCGCACCGGTCGCGCCCTGAATCACGCTGCTCATGATGTTCTGAAACCCATCGGTGGCGCCGCTCAGCTGGTTCTGCAGCGTTGTCGAAAGGTCCATGTTTCCGCACATCAAATTGCTGTTCCAGCCCACCCCGACGCCAATGCTTTGCATGTTGCCGGCGCGACCCATCGACACCGCACTGCCGCCGCCAATGCTGTAAAGCACGTCGTCACCGATAACGCTGCCGGAGGTTCCGGCATTAATCGGATCCGCTTGAACTGTTCTTGCGGCCAGGAACGCAATGGTTAATGCGAGGCAGCGAATTACCGTCAGAGATGCAGAAGAAAACCGAACCATATCGGGCCTCATGAGCTTGGAGTTTTAGTAAGTGCCAGTGCTGCCGAGGAAGGTCTGACCTTCACGTTTGCAGCAGCTGTAGGGGCGCCATAAGGCCCAGGCATAACCGCCATCCTGGGATTGCATCGCTGGCGACTGATCGGGAAATACACTGCAGGTTTGGTTAACGATTGGAGCAAGCTGCTGCCATTTTCCGGTTCGGATCTCACCTTCACGCAATTCGCCTGCAGGCCAGTAACCTGGCTGCACTTGAGCAAGCAACGGCTGATACACATGCGCTTGCCCAGAGCGGGTAACGACGTCCCCGGCGCGCTGCGCCATCACGGCTGCCGCCTTGTAGTCATCCGGCTGATGCAGAAAACCACTGCGCGGGTAAACACTTCCCCACAAGTTCGCAGCAGCGCGACTGCCGATCTCACGCATGCCAGGCGTAAGTGCCTGCGGAAACACATTTTCGGGAACACCAAAGCGCCATGCGATGGTGTCTAGCGTGCTTAGCATATTCGGCACATAGGATGCACCCGCACCTGCGCAGGTGTAACCCGAACCACTGGCAAAACTGTTGAAAGCCACAAGCCCGGGATGGCCGATCACATCAACGTTCTTGAATGTCGCGAGATTGTTCTCATGGACATTGTTGGTCGTACCGCTGCCGCCACCCTGAGCGGATGAAGTAGGTGCACTCATCGATGCGACTTCGACCCACGGGTTCTGCCCTGTATTGCCATAGCTGGAAACCACCGCGTCCGGAACGTAGTGGCCCACCTTGGGAGAGGTCTTTACCTTGCAGCCGAAGGTGGTGCAGTACAGCCAATAGCAAACGCCAACGACCCTGTAGTCCATGCAACTGGGAGACATCACTGACGGCGCGATGGTCGCGGTGTTTAGCGCGAATGCCGGGCTAGAGGTCAACAGGAGAGCGGGGAGGGCCCGCCTTGCTAACGGCCGGAGGGTAAGGAGGCTCATGGCTCTCTCCTTAGGTACTCCTCAATGCGATCGAGTGCGCGCTGGACGTTTGCTTCACCGTAGACCACGTATTTGCGATCGACTACCACGGCTGGGACTTTGGTGATGCTCATGCTCCAGGCGTCGGTGACGTTTTGGTGGGCTTGGGTGAGTTGCGCTCCCAGGGCTGGAGTGATGCGTTGGGTGGCGATTGCTTGGGCTGCGGATGGGGTGGCGGGTAGGGCGGTGGATATCTTGGCTTCGATTGTGGCTGGAAGGTCGAGATTAATTGTGCGGATATTTTTGGTTGCTGCGAGCGGATTTTGGTTGGTGGTGATCAGGATGATTTCACTACTGACTGCGGTGCTTGCCAGGAGGGTAGTGAGGCATGCGGCAAGCGCTTGGCGTATGGGTGCTGCGTATGGGCGTCGAAGTGACATGAGCTGTGTCCGGATTTGTGATCGGAATACATTTAACTACGTGGTAATGAGGGGCGCTGCTAAAAACAAGAATGTAGCTCGGATGGTTTTCCTCGGTCGGCCTCAGCGCAGCGATTAGTTTTATAGGTGCTTTATTTCAGTTTGCATGCTTTTCACAGTTTACTAACTAAGTGGCCACACAAAGGCTATTAATGGCTAACTGGATGCGCCACAGATATGTAGCAGCAGCGTTCAGGACTATGGTGTGTGAGTTGAGATGCCTCATTGGGAAGGCGCGAACTCTTGGTGATGATCAAGCGTGAATGTAATCTTCATTGTTTACGGGTAATTAGTAGGGCTTATTCTCATGTTGTCAGCGTGTTGAGGTTTTTTGTGTCGGGACAATATGTGTGATTGGTATTCCTGGTTTGATATAGAAGTGTTTTGATGATTTGGGTTGTTGGAGCTGATTGTTTAATGGGTTTGTATGTGTGGCGGATATTCAGGCAACTATCGTGTATAACGATAAGAAGAGACCGGCTGAATATTATAATTGTGTTTAGAAAATTCATAAGGTTGCTAATAATTTGTGTGTTGCATTTAGTCGGGATATTGAAGCTGGACTAAAAATTATAAAGTTGCTTGGGGAGGGGCGCCCCTGCCTCAAAAAGGATGGTGGTTTTGATATTGACGGTTATTCTGATTTGGTTGTGTCATTTATAAAACATAATTACGATCGGATTCATCAGTACAAAAAATTAAAGCCGGCATTGGAATTTATATTCTTGTGGAATGCTCAGGCGGCAGATGGCTCGATCGACAGACCGTTCTGCATGAGATTCAGAGCGCCGGACTTTCGCAGAAACTCTATTGCAAGGCTAGGCTTAGGACAGTCAGCTAGCGGGAGTATTGATTCACAGTACTAGTCAATCGTGAAGTTTCTGTCGGGTGATAAAACTGGTGATCCTCAATATGACCTCCTGTACGATTATTCCGAAGGTGAGAGAAATTTGTGGACCGTCACGATGTTGAAGAAAGTATTGCTTAAGGAAGGCGCTGCTGTAAGCTTCCCTGAAATTAGCAAAAAGCTTTTTGTCACTCGAGTCCGTGGTTCGATATGATAAAATTTATCTTGATGAACTTCAAGGGGGTCTTGCAGGAGCTTTTAAGGCCCTTGGTGTGGAGTATTCTGTCGAAAAGGCCCCGCTATGCTTTCTAAGCTTAGCGCTTTGATGCAGCAGGCCAAGACCGTCGAGGATATGAGTCAATTACTTCACCTACCTTTCGTAGAGCAAGAGTTTACTGAAGGGCAGGAAAGCATAGATGCTTACCCATTATTAGATACTTGGGAGGGCATGTTGAGTTTTTTCAAGGCCCACAATGTTCCTGTTAGAGCATGCTCGGCCAATGGTTGAGGAAAAAGAGCATTTTTGTGTGCGATGTAGGCGTCCTGAATGGTTTCGGAAACCTTTCGTGAAACCTTCAAATGATCATATGAAATTGTGGGGGCTCGATATACAAGATCGTGCCGAAATTTTTTCTATACCTAGCGGCCGGGTTACAAAAAATGAGAGGTTTCCATTTAGGGCTTTTGTTTTTCCAGTTGTCGATATTTTCCGTTCTGATTCCAAGATCCAGAGTTTATAGCATCTCCTCTGTCAAATGTGTCGCTTGTTCTTTGTGTTTGTGGGTTGTCCTTTCTTTTTAGTAATGATTCTCCATCAGGCTTTGCGGCGCGCAAAAGTGTTGCCTCGCAAAAGTCGTACATTATTTTCTGTGCCCCGCTAGTAGGTGCTGCCAAATTTCTAGCTGTTAAATCGCTGATGTAGTTAAAGCACTTATATCCATCCTCGCCGACTGTTAGTAGAGTTCCTGCGATTTTGCTTATGGCTTCAATCGCTTCTACACCCACTATTGCGGAGGTACGGTCGTCGTTAGGGTTGGAGTTTACTGAAGTGCTGCTGATTTTGTTGTTTTGTGTGATTTGCTTTTCTAGTCTTTCAATTGTACTCTCTAAATTCTTTAGTTCTTGTTTTTGAGCGTCTGTTCGATCGGCCTCGGTTATTGCTTCTAATTTAGTTTTGTCCGATTTTGCTTTAGTTAATTTGGTTTGTGCTCGTTCATTCTCGTCTTTGAGGTTTGATTCAGAAGAAATGGCGACCGCTGGCGCTTGTGTAGCCTGCGCCAGGTTCTCGATCGCCATGAGTGCCAGCGTATAGCGCTGATTTCGAGTCATCAGCATTTCATATTGCGTGTCAGTTATAAAGCCGTTCACATTAGCTTCGCAGAGTCGGTACATCTGATCTCTTAGCAGCTGTACTGTCTGTGTTCTCATGCCTACAAAAGCTGCTGCTCCCTGATACCCACCTGCCAGTCCAGTCGATGCGCCTTCGAATACTTCTTTCTGAACTGAAAGTTGGGCGGCGTAGCTTGTTAAGGCGTCGGGGCTAGGCTCCGCGCATACGCGACTGTAGGTCTTTTTTGTTCCATCTGCGAGTTCTACTGTAATGGGGCTAGCCAAGATCGAGCGGGTTTTGATATCGACAATCGCTGATCCTTCTGAGCGGAAGTCGTGTGTTCTGTAGACTGCATCCCAATTTCCACACGCAGATACCCCAGCGAGGGAAAGCAGCCCTAGTGCTTGTCGGATTTTTGCCATGATGGCCTCCAAGTCAGTCGCCACTTGGAGATTAGATCAAGGATGGTGGATTGCTAGTCCGTCTTAGAGTATCTAGCTGATTTCGTCTATCGGCATAAATCCCACGCTTCCCATCAATCCGCCGCGCAATCTCAATCGCCGCATCCAGCTCAGTAACCCCCAGCTCACCCATTACCCTGAAACGCTCAGCCTTCTCCTCCGGCTCAGTCATGGCCATCGCCAGATACAAACTCGGCGGAACAGCCCGAAACAGCACCTCAGTCGACTTCGACAAAATCACCCCCTCGGTGAACTTCCCCGACTCCTTCCTGGCTGAAAGCATCAGCTTTTTCTGTGCGTCATTCAGCTCACGAAACCGCGAGATCTTGGCGACTTCGTCTGGGGGCATGTTGAGGCAGATCCACCATTCGATCATGTTCAGCATTGGCTCTGCAGCTTTCGGCAGGTCGTCGATGTTTTGGGTGGCGAGCCAGAACCAGGCGCCGAGCTTTCGCCACATCTTGGTGATCTTGACCACGTAGGGTGAGAGCAGCGGGTTTTTGGTGATGATGTGGCCTTCGTCGGTGACGTTGATGATAGGTCTACCAAGCATCTGGTCGCGTTCGGCGATGTTGTTAACGGTGTTGATCAGCGAGATGTAGGCGATCGAGAGCTGGGCGTTGTAGCCCTCGCGGGCGTAGGTCGCCAAGTCGACGATGGTGATGTCAACCTCGGGCCAAGGGCTGCCGTCGCTGTTGAACAGGTCTCCGTCGGCTCCCTGGCAGAACATGTCCATGGCGTCGGCCATTTCCAGAAGGCGAGCGCGACGTGCTTCAGGTAAGGCGCTGTCTTGGCCAGCGCGGCGTAGGGCATCACGCACGTCCTCGGTGAGTACGGTCCGTTTGGCTTCGACGCAAACCCCGGCAGCATCGAGGATGCACTGTCGAACCAGGCTGCGATCGGCGCGTGTCATGCGCGCTTCTTCCTTGTCTTCCCCGCCGGTGATCATCAAGCGAGCGGTGATCTCCAACTCGCCGAGCACGTCGCGCTCATCTTCGTCCTCAGTTTCCTGCTCGTCGAGCTCGTCGGCATCCAGGGTTTTTACGCGAGCGGGGGTATTGATGAGTCGATGGGCATCGGCGAAGGGTGCAAGGCTGACGCCGGAGCCGGGAGCCAACTTGATCCGGTTGACGGTCAGTCCGAGGCGCTTCGCGAAGTCAGCGAATAATCCAAAGCTGTTTCCCGCTTCGGCGATGAACAGGCGAGGGCGGTACATCGCCGTCACCTGATTGAGGATGTTGTTTAGCGTGGCTGACTTGCCTGCTCCTGTCGGGCCGAACAGGAACAGATGGGCGTTCATCTGCCGATCAAGGCGGTTAAGTGGGTCGATCGTGATTGGGCCGCCGCCGCGATTGAAGAAGGTGATGCCTGGGTTGCCGGTGCCTTGGCTGCGTCCCCACACGGGAGCCAGGTTAGCCACGTGCTGGGCAAACATCAGTTGGGTGTACCAATCGGCGTTTTTCATGCCCGGGTTGAACACGCAAGGCAACCAGCGCAGGTAGCAGTTCAACGGCGCGACTTCATGCTCGTCGCGCACCGGTTGCAGACCTGCATTGAGCATGACGTTGTTCAACTGCAGGGTGCGGCTATCGAGTTGAGCAAGATCCTCGCCGCGCAGGTAGAACGCGACGCTTGAGCGGTAGAGCTTGTGCGAACTGCTAATCAAGGAGCGCGCCTCCTGCACATCATGGCGGGTTTGCTCCGAGTCGACGGTGTCGCCCACCGACTTCTTGGCCAGCAAATTAAGGTGCGCTTCAAGCATGTCCTGTGGCGTGATTAACAAGGTGATGCATAGCACAGTGTCTTCGGGCATCTGGTCGAAGAGGGCATTGATGGCGTCACCGCCTTTGTTCGTTTCGCCGGTCAAGTGACCGGTCATGGGCGGCGAGCGTAGGCGATCAAGGGTTACCACCCGATGCGGCATTTGATCGAAGAACCACAAACCATTTTCGGCGTCCGATCGAGGCTGCTCGAAAAACAGGCGCTGCGCGAAGTCGGTACCGCTGGCCAGCTCCAACTCACCGGGTTCGATAGAGGCTGGATATGCTGTGGTTTCGTAGAAGCGCCTACGGTCTTCTGCGGTGGGCCCCAGCATTCGTGGTTGAGGGTTGAACCAGCGCAAAAGCCATTCATGGATCTGGGCACCATCCATGCGGAAGCATTTGACGCCGACGTTGCCCAGGCCGCCAAGAAGCCGATCGCAGATCGTATTGAGGGCATGCTCAGCAGTTTGCCCGCGTCTGCCTGGCTTTCCTTTGCTGCGTCGATAGACGACCAGCCGAACCCGGCGAGTCTGGCCGCGCCATGGGAGGCGGGTGACGGCGTTGTCTTCGAACAACCCCCCGGGCTTCGAAATCGCCTGCAGGTGTTGTTCGAACATATCGAGGTAACAATCAGTGAACGCCGAACCTTGTGCTCGCGGCTGGACGTAGTTGCGTAGCCGCTTAAGGTACGGATCCCAGTCGGTTTCATCCTGAGCGTAGAGCTGCACAACCCACGGTTGGTCTTCCAGCTCATCGAAGCTGTCCTGCAGCGCATTCTCAAGTGCGTCACGCACGCCGCGCAGCCAGTCAGGCTCGCGGCCTTCGGTGCCAATCTGCGTCAGCTCAAAGAATGCCGCCACAGACTCACCGTCATCCAGCAGCATGCACTGGGAGTCTGGCAGGTACTCTACCCATGGCAGGAGGTCGACAAAGCTTGGCTCTGACTCATAGAGTTTTTGCTCGTCGGCCGCAGTGGCTTTACCTGTTTTCTTACTGGGCTCAGGTATGCGTTGAGCGTTGAGATTGGAGACATGTTGCTCCCAAGCGTCAGGCTGTTCATTGCGTCCCATCAATAGTCCTCCGTTCGCTCGCCAGGCATAGCGTATTGAATCCGCTGATACAGCGGGAGTACGGTGCTGTAGCCCGGGACCGGCGCTGGATCCGTTCCGGTCAGATGCGGAAAGACGTACATCACGAGATCAGGGTTGGGCAGCCGTTTGAATTGGCTGTAGATCTCGTTCTGTGCGGTTCGCGTGTAGCTGGTGTGAGTGGCGCCGCCACCCCCACTCAGCGGCCGGCGCAAATGGAGCCTTGCATCCATGAGTTGTCGGCTAGCCGAGCTGCCGCCACTTGCCCCTGCGGACTGGTTCCAGAGTTCAAGCATGTTCTGCGGACCATGGGGCATGAGTTTGTCTTTGTCGGTCGCACAGGCCGAAACCAACGCCAAAACGAGTAGCCCTGATGCAGGCTTAATCCAGTGCAGACGCATGCGCACCTCCTGATGTGTATTTCACCTTGCGGCCGTCGGGTTCGTAGTCAATTTCAAGCTGGCGATCCAGATGCACTGCGACTTGCGCACCGGGTTGTACATAAACTGCAGCGAACGCCTGGCCGTAGAGTTTGTTCACCCAGTCACCGATGTCCTTGACCCCACCAGACAGGATGCTGCTGAGCGCGGAGCTGCCTGCACCACCCATGGTGCCCACCGTTGTGCCGTTGCTGCTGATCACAGTGCCGGTGTTGGCCTGGTCAGCCTCCAACAATTTCGCTACACCCGCGCCCGCGGCAGTGACCAGGCTCTTGCTGCCTATGTATTGCTCCGCATTAGAGCGACGTAGGCCGGAGATGCACGGGATGCCGTTAGGGTCGCTGATCCAGCCAATACCTCCCTGGATCCTGTCCATCTGACTGCTGGACTGGACGCCGTTGTTCTGCTTGGTAGTCAGCGGCTGCGGTTGTGGCACGGTGCGCACACGACCGTCGTTGAAAACAAACGTCATGCTGATGACTTGCCCGCGCACGCAGGACAGAGTCCAGTCACCAGCGGCCGTGCCACTGATCACTGCGCCGGCAACATCCGGCAGATCAATGCCGTTGGCCGTCAGGTTGTCCGGGCCGATCAGAATCTTGAAGGGGAAGGGGTCGTTGACCGTTCCATCTACGGGCACTCGACCAATCAACGCGGTCATGGCCACAGAGCCCATTAATGTCGAGTTCTCGGGCAGCGTGTAGACCGGACGCGGCGGTGGTTTGTCGTCATCGGTTTTGATGTTTCGCCCAACTGCACCTGATCTGGCTTTGAGCTCACGCTGGCCCATGTTGATCTGGTCGGTGAATGCATTGGGGAAGTTAAATCCAGTTGCCGGTTTGCTAGTGCCCGCACCCATTGGTTTACCCTGGGCGTCAATCGCTGTCCCATCTTGGGGATCAATCCAGATCAGGTTCTCTTCGCTACCTTTGAACCCGTCGCCGTCACCTGGCTGCAAACCCAGACCTACGGGCATATCAGTATTTTTGGGGGCAAGACCGCGAGTATTGAATTGATCTTTCAACTCGTTCAGCAGGCTTCGCGTGGTCTGTTTTTCCTGATCGAATTGAGTGCGATCACTGCGTAGCTGCTCGATCTCGCCGTTTAACGCGCTGCGGATGCGTTGATCGACATCTGACTCACGGGACCGAAGTCGGTCGTTTTCATCTTTCTGCGCCTTGTTCTCCGAGAGCAGGATTTGTAGCTCTTCGCGCATGGCCTTTGTCTGCCCAACGAGAGTGGCCACCGTGTCCATCGGCGTATCACCGTGAATGCCCAGACGCTTCAACTCTTCTGGCGAAAGCTGGCCAGCTGTCGACGCTGATTGGGCGTATGGGGATTTTTCGCTTGAGCAGGACCTGACAACGAAGAACAACAGCAGGAGCAGTGCTGGTAGCACAAGCCACTTGATCAATCCGTTACTTTTCATGCGCCGTCTCCCTTGCGTCGGGGAGGTTGCTGGATGCATCTATCCGGCTTTGATTGGGCATGATCGACTGTGCCAGCCCATGTCCACGGGTGACCAGGTAGAGAACTGTGGTGTCCTCTGCTTTGCCTTGTTTGCCCAGTTGCTGATGCTGAAACGTGGCCGCAATGAAGTCGCCCTGAAGTTCTCGTGGGTCGAGCTGCAGGTCTACGCTTGATTGATTACGCAGTTGCACAGCTGTGACCCAGAAGTCCTCAAGTTGCCAGGCGCCGATCGTTGTGGCGCTGACCGGAAGAGCAGGCAGCAGTCCCTCAAGGTTTAACGCGTGGTTGACGCGTACTTGGCTGACACCTTCCAACTGCTCAACGGCGCGTAGCGGGGAGTAAAGGCTCTGTGCGGCGTAACGGGTAAGCACCACTGGAATAGGCGTTTGTCGAGGTTTAGCAGGGGGCTCGGCAGCAGTATCCCCAGATGGTTTATCTGGATTTTCTGACCCAGCCCTTACGATCCTGACGGGCTCCAGTTTCGCCGAGTCATTCGCAACAGTTGCCGCGATATCGATCAGGATTAACTCACCCGTCGTGACGTTCTGCAATTGCAGCCGGGTCGGTTCGATCACCTCATTCGCTCGCAGATACAAGGTTCCGCCGGTGCTCTGAATGCGTAGCTTGTCTTTCAGCAAACGAGGGATGCCGACGCGAACGTTCTGGTCGACAAAGATGATGCGCTCCTGACCCACGTGGAGCGGAACGGCAAGTGGCAGACGCTGCCATTGCAGGATTTCCACCGCAATCACCGAGGTGGCCACGCCGGTCAGCATCAGTAATAGCAATGAGGAAAGCGTGAGCTTCATTGCACGACTCCTTGCCCGGGTGCATCCAGGCCTGTGTCAGTAGATTGGGAGGTTGGAGAGGAAGAGAGACGTTGCGGCTTTCCGCTGTAGCAGTTCAGCAACAAGCCGAAAGGATTACGCTCCGGGTCGGTGTCTACACGCAGCACGTGCAGTGGATACCTGACTAGGGCGCGCTTGACCTTTTCGGAGCCGTAATACTCATCCGCCGTGAGGTCCAGGTTCACGATCCATGCGTCATTGCCGAGCGTCTTGACCCGCAACGTCGGGTTGTCGCTGTAGCCCCGTTCGGGGATTTCGTACACTCCGCGGGTCCGCTTGCGTAACTCGCCGCCGGCCCGGCGCTCTTCGAACTCAGCTTCGAGTTGGGTTTTGCAACCGGGTGTTAAAAACGGCGCAAGCTGACGCAAGTTACGTGGGTAGTCCTCTTCACCATTGGTAGGCCAGCGGTTCAACTGCTGGAAGATGTAAAACCCGAAGGTGTAAACCGTCTCCGGAGGTACCTCCCACCACTTGCGAGTACTCCCGGAGCGCAAGTCCGGCGGAACATGAATAGTCATGTCCCGAGGTGCAGACCACCAGCCCAACCCCATGAGTACCGCGACCAGAAAGAACAGGCCGACACCGATCCGAAGCGTCACTACGTGAGCCTCCAGACGAGAGATTTCGTTTTTGAAACGGCTCATCGGCGATGTCTCCGGCGAGTGGACCAGACTCCGCTGCGTGTCAGTAGATCTGCACCGCCAGCCCACGCTTTCAAGGCTGGCCATCGGGTGCTTATCTGCCAGCGCATCTCGCGATAAAGCCAAGTCTGAGGTTTGCCCCGCTTGAGCCTGCGCAGAAATTTCCCGCCAAAGAAAATCCCTGACGCAACTGCAGCGACCATCGTCGTCGGCGTCATGGCGATGCTCTTGGTTACTATCGCCAGCACGATGCCGATTACCAAGCCCACCAATGCCGACAAGCCCACTGACAACCAAAGCTCATCGGCCGTCATCCCCAGTACGATCACTGGCTGCCGGTTGAGCCGATTGGGCAGAAAACGCAGCGTGCCGTCCGGCAACTGCTCAGGCGGAGTAGTCATGACCGAGCCCCAAAGTATTTAGAGAATGCCGGCGGCTTTGGTCAGCAGCCAAATGGTCAGAACCAGGAGCAGAGCACCTACCGTGCAGGTGAGGCCGAACTGCCCCCAGGTCTTCTTGCCGCTTTGCACTTCAGCAAACGTTCCGTACGCGTGATATGCGACACCGCAAAATGCAGCGGCGGAGATCAGCAAACCAATGAGCGCGGCTCCGTCGTAGGCGTAGTTCTGCATAGTCTGGATGATGTTGGTCCCTTCACCCCGGCTCGGTGCTTCCATCTCTGGAAGCGCTGCATGAGCAAGCGATGACATCAAAGCACTTGCCCATAACCAGGCATGGATGAGTTTTTGAGTAAGGTGATTGCGCATGTGACTGCCTCCCTGGGCATGGTTGTGAATCTGAATCAGTGCAAAAGCAGATAGCCGAGCAGCACGTAGAGCAGCGTGATCTTCAACGCCAACGTGCCAAACTGCTCATTGCTGAGTTTCCCCTTGCTCCAGCCGCGATACCCACTACCGAGTGCCCACGCCGAGAACACCAGAATCAGCGTCAGTGCGAACCCGACAAACAACGTCATCGTGTCTTGCGCGGAAAACCCGCCTCCGGCTTGAAATGCACTGGATTGCTCGGGCGTCATGCTCATGGCTTTTCGATCGCCTCGCGCAGGTAGTGGCCTGTCAGCTCAGGTGGGTGACGTGGTTGTGCGCGGGCAGGGGATTGGTAGGCTTTGATGCCTTGGCGGATTAGCTCGATCTCTGCTCTGAGTCGCGGGTAGTCGAAGGTGTAGCGGCTGCCGTCTTCCGCCGGGAGTGACTCGCTGGAGCGGGTGATGCGGTCGATGGTGTCGAGTTGGCGGAGGATGAGGTTTAGGTTGGTTTGTTCGGATATTGGGGGGCTGGCTTGTGCCTTTGTGCCGCAGAAGAGCAGGGCTAGCATGAGAGGGGCTAGATGTTGAGATATCGAGGCTGGCATCGGAGCTGTCCTGGCGGTAGCGGATAGGACGAGCTTGCCAATCAACGAGAGAGAGAACATTAGAAAAACTGGAACGAATCTGCAGGGTTTAGCCTGTAAAACCTTTTTCTGAGGCGATTTGCACTTGTTTTTAGATCAGATCTTTGATCGCGCACATTTTGTACAGGTATAGGCTCGTGTGATTTTTGCCTGCGATCAGCTAACTGGTGCGCGTAGCCCATTAAAAACTGAGTAGGGGCCAGCGGATACGTATGGGGCTCAACGGACCGGCCTAAAGCATCAACACATCCGCACAAATCATGCTGTCTTCATGGCGCGGGCAGTCGTATAGTGTCAAACGGCCTGCATCGGCGATGCACCCCCAAGGACTACGAGGTGTGCCATCGATTCAGTCGAAATTTTTCATCGTGGTATAGGCTAGCCGAGAGTTAGGTAGATCGCGAACGACTGAAAGAAGGCTCAGCACGAAGTTTATCTATATTTGCCTAAATTAGGGACTGAAATGGAACTTTCAAGAAAGCGAACGGTATACGGAAAAAAAAGTAAGGGCATATCGAACTCAGATGGACCGACAAATTTAGGTAAGCTGGATATAATCTTTGAGCAAATAAATGGAGATTTGTATCCGATTAATGAGAAAGAATTTTTCTGCGAGACCAAGCAGGTATTTGTAACTAGCAATTACAATGAAATCGATTTATCCGCGACAGATCATGATCTGCTAGTTATTGAAGCTAGTCCAACCACCCAAGAGTGGAAGGAAGGTGATTGTCGCTACGTAACAATGGCGCAAAAAACTACCTTAAACACGTCCCGTAAAGCAGCAATTCAAATTATGAGTGCCCCTTTACCCTCTGCCAACGACCGATCACTGTTTACAGAGTACCCTCCATTTACACCGCTGATAATGATAAAAAATGGAGAAAAAATCTATGGTCCATTTCAGACTGAGGTTGAAATAGATACGGATGGTAGCTCGACAGTCAAATTGTTGAATCTGGAGGGAGCTTTCCCGGGTAAGGCAGGAGCACCAGTCGGTGGGTTGAGGACGTACAAATACAGTGATCTTGAAAGTGGCGTAGTTCACTATGATACGAATGGAGAGAGGTATTCGTTTTTCACTAAAGCGGATCTTTTCAATCATATTGATTGTGAGTATACGGATTATGCGTCTGATGACGAGATAATAAAAATCTGTAGCGAAATGCTTAAAAAGGCAAATGTTAAGAGTTTCTCAAAGCATGAGCAAATAATGTTCCGAGCTGCGGTTTCGAAGGCCAAGGGTATGCCTGCAAATGCAGCAGATCAGTTGAACCGCTTTTTCGCAATTGCGCACGAAACAGACGAGAAGTTTGATAATCTTGATCAGGCTCTCCACGACTTCCTCCACTCTAGTAAAGGAAGTGAGCTTCTAAATAGGCACATAGAAACCCGTAAGGATCATTACCTAAAACAATTCCGTCAGGATATGGATCAGCAGCTTCGTGGTGAGCTCGCCACTTTGGAAAGTGACGTTGATAGTCTTTCAAAAATCCAAAAGAATTTAGAGAGCGAGAATCAGATTGCCTCTGAAAAACTTCAAGAGAAAAATTTCCTGCTGAAGGATCAGCAGAAAACTCTTTTCGATGAAGCTAGGAATAGAGAGCGCAGTGAGCTAGACGCAGACATACTTAAAATCAAAGATCAGCTCCAGGCATTAAAAGAAGAGCTTGGTCCGTTCAAAACTTTATCTGAGCTAAAGGCAGCAGTGACACGTGAAGAAGGACGTCGAAGCTTTCTGAATGAAGAGATTGCAACTGCGAAGCAAGAGAAGATATCTTTAGATGACGAGTTGAATAAGCGCACTGAAGACTTGCGGAAAAAGCTCATAGGTCTCCGTCCATACGTGGAGACTATTTCTGGTATGGTATCTCTGTAGTGGTCAACTGATCCCGGACACGACGTTAAGTCTTTTTTCGGACTGAGCTGGCGCCAGTCCGTTATTGAACTGGTGTGGCCGAATCCAGTTGTAGCGATGCATCAGATAATGACTGATGTCTCGCTGAGCCTCTTGGGCCGTCATGTAGCCCACGGTCGGTATCCACTCAGTTTTCAAACTCCGGAACACCCGCTCCATCGGCGCATTATCCCAGCAGTTGCCACGACGACTCATGCTCTGGCGTATGCGGTATCGCCAAAGCCGCTGGCGAAACTGTCGGCTGCCGTACTGGGCGCCCTGATCCGAGTGAAACAGCAGGCCCTGAGGCTTGCCGCGTTGTTCGTAGGCCATATCCAGCGCCTTGATCACCAGATCAGTATCCGGTTTGCTCGATAACGCCCAGCCCACCACTCGGCGCGCGAAAAGATCCATAACCACAGCCAGGTAATGCCATTTCCCTTGTGCCCAGATGTAAGTGATATCGCCGCACCACACCTGATTGGGCGCTGGAACATCGAACGCTCGATTCAAAATATTCGGAATATCGGGTCGCTCCACCGTCGCTTTTTTATAAGCATGCGATCCCGGTTGCTTACTGATCAATCCCAGCTCTCGCATCAGGCCACGTACCTTGAACCGGCCAATCTGCTCGCCATCTTCCTGCATCATCAACACGATGCTGCGGCTGCCGACAGCGCTTCGACTTTGTGTAAACAGCTCGTTGACCCGGCTGCGTAGCCGGACTCGCTCAACGTCTGGATTCCGCCGTCTAAGGCGATGGCTGTAGTAGCACGAGCGAGGTACTTCAAAGGCTTCGCACAGCAACTCAACCGATTCACGGGCACTGAGCTGATCAATCAGCGCATGCGCTCGTGCTCTTCCGACATCAAGAGCGCGGTAGCCTTTTTTAAAATGGATTTCTCCCGCTCAAGACGGGCAATCCGGGCTTCCAGCTCCTGAATTTTCTGCTGCTCGGGCGTCAGGGCTTTGCTCTGTGGAGTGACACCGTTGCGCTCCTGTTGAAGCTGGTTGACCCAGCGACGCAGTGCAGACTCGACAACTCCCAGCGAGCGAGAGGCTTCAATGTGGCTGTAGCCTTGATCGAGCACGAGGCCTGCGGCCTCGCGTTTGAATTCAGCGGAAAAGGTACGGCGTTGTTTGGTCATCAGACACCTCTATCTGGCAAGCATTCTCGCCTAAATGGGTGTCCGGTTTCATTAGACCACTACAAGTCTCTTCCACTTGGTTAGCGGTATTCTGCGAAAGAGAAATGCTGGATTGCTCGTTCTCGGCATCAGCGGATGTGGCGACGGCAAACAGCAAAGCCATCAGGGTAAAAAACCTCATGGGCTCACCCCCAGCGCCAGCTTCACATCATGACTTCGCCCATCCGGTAGCCTGAAGCTCGCGCTGTCCGGCGTTAGTGCTTTCAACAGCCATCCATCACGCGATTCATTCGGGCGGAGCAGCTGGATATCCTGCAACTGAGCATTCTGAAGAGGCGATACCGCCAGGAAGGATTCACCACCCCGGTGTTCAAGGCCGATGATGGTGAAGGGCGGAGCTAAAGGTATTTTCAGCCTGACTCTCTTGGTGGCTGGTGCCGCTGCTTTCACCATCGATATCGGCTGTTGAGTCGCAATGCGCTTCACCTCTTCGAGCTCTTTCTGCACCAATTCAACACTGGCATTGAGCGCTATGAGATCGGTTTGAAGTGCGTGCAGGGTGGTATCGTCCGTACTTGGCTTGGCCAGCAATGTTACTTTTCTGTTCAAGGTTTCCTGATCCGTCTGGTATAGCGCTGCATCTACTATTTTTCTGCTGGCTAAGGCATCCAGGTCCGTGCGCAGTGTCTCCTGCTGTTGAGCCAGGATCTCCAGGGATCCCGATTGTTCCTGCAGCTCCGTCTGCTTCACCACCTTGCGAAGCCCCCACCACTGAGTGGCAAGAGCCAAAGTCAGCACGAGCAGAAGAACGCTGTGGACGTGACTCGTTTTTAGTCCGACCTTCATCGCTGACCACCCACGGTTAATGGCTTGGTCGAAGGCGCTGCAATTGCCTGGGTTGACGGTATTCCCGGGGCAGGGTGCTGAAAGGCTGGCCGAACTGAGAAGCAGATCCGGCGTGCGAGCTCGTCCACCTGCATTTCCCACGCGGGCCCCGCCAGCATCTGCATGGCTTCACGCACACTGATCGGCCCAAGCCGGTACTGAGAGGCCGGAAGTGGATGAGCGAATAGCACACCAACGTTCCCGGTGGCCGAACAGAGCTGGTAGCCGGAGTGGCGGAGCGCGTAAGTCATGGCTTGATGAACGGAAGGGCTCAGCGCATCGGGAATGCGTAGATTGATGATCTGATCCAGAAGCTGGAGTTGATCGGGTTTGGGTTTGGTCGAGATGATGGTGTAGCGGTCGTAGCGGATTTGGCTCGGCACAGTGCTTGCTGCGGCGTTTCGTTTGTTGTCCGCATCGAACGCGCCTGACTGCAATTGAGGCGTGTTCGTTGCGCATCCCGCAAGTGCCAGGTTCAGGCAAAGCATCAAAGCTGTCCGTTGAGGACTGAAGGGTTGGAACATGGGTAAATCCTCACATAGCTATGAGGACACCTTGGCAAACCGGATGAGTTCGAACCTCAAGAAAACTGGTTCAAGGCCCATGGATATTCTTCGCGCGGATCTGGGTAGTGGAACTGCCTGAATAGACCCAGGCAGTTTTGGTTAGAAGGGGCAGTTATTGCTCGTCGTTGAGTAGCACCCGCAGATGCTTTGGCTGCTTACCCAGATACTGGATCTCTAAACGCAAATCGATCCTGACCTTGTCCACGCGATTACGTGAAGAAGGTTTGAGCCAAAGGCTGAACGGGATCATGTTCGCTCCGTCGGATTCAGACATCACTGCACGATAGGACGCATCCAGCAATGCACTGAGACGATCACTTAGCTCCTCAAAGAGGTAATCGTTGATGTGAACTGTCTGCAGCCAGGCAGGTTCGCTGAGGACTATCGGCAGCTGAAGCAAGCTCAGCTTGCGAGGTGTTAGAACTGATTGCATGTGGGTCTCCGAAAAATGAAAAACGGAGAAACACAGCACCCAGGCAGGGGAAGTGTTTCCCCGTGTGGGTTGAGTTGAAGCAGATATCAGCAGGCAGGTACGGAGCTGATTGTGTGAAGGTTGCCGCCCCTTGATCAGACCGCTGCTTTCGAGACCAGGTCGAAGCCCAGCTTGAGCAAGGGCACGACGACGCAAACGAAAATTGCGCCAAGCTGCCAGCGCATGACTTTTATTTCAGAACGAACCTCAGAGCGCATCTCTGAAATCGATGCGTTAATCCGGGTTTCTACGTGCTGAAGGTCAGCTTTGGTCGCGAGCTTTTCCACGTCTGTCTCCCATGCATCCACCACAGCTTTGGCCTTGTCGGCCGGTACGTTGGCGGAAATCAGTGCGTCATACAGCGTAAGCGATATTTTCATGGCATCTCCAGATTTGACGAGGAGACACCGCCTGACGGAGGTTCCCCGTCAGGGTGGTTTGAGTAAGCATTCGATCATCGAGGGCATCGACGACTGTCCGCGCTACCGAATGCGATACGGACTGGGTTGAATCAGTGCGGTAAACCGCACCGTAGCGTTGAAGATTCAGGCTACCTGGGCAGGGTGCTGTCTGCGACAGCGATCCTGTAGGGGATTTTTAATGATTTTGAGGAGGGTAGTCAATCAGATAGGTTTAAACGCTGAATATGGACTTCTCGGAGGTGGTTGAAGCATAAAAGGTACGTGGGCTTTCTAAATTATACATAAATATTTATGATGCTTGTAATGTTGTCATTTTAGTGAGTTGATGATCGATATGAAGTTTGTAAAGAGTTTGACCCATGTGGTACGTGTCAGCACTCAAAAGTTCATTGCCAAACTGCTCACTCGTAACCCAGCCCCCATCAACTCTAGATTTGAAGCCTTGAGCAGACCACTCTACAAGCAAAAGTGCGACGCTGACTTACGTTATGCCGGGTTGCTAATGGATAGATCTCAGCCAGTACTGGTTACTGAATCAGATCTGGCTCCAGCTGACGTTTTGTTTTGTGTGGGCGACTCCTCGGATTTGGCATGGAGCGCGATCTCCTTTGGGTCTTCAGGCGATTATGTTCATGCTGCAGTATATGTTGGTAATGGGTATGTCGTTGAGTCAACCCTAAAAGGGGTAAACAGGGTGCCGCTTACTGAGCTGATCGCTAGATATCGCTACGTCGTGGCAAGCCGCTGCCCTGGTGCCAGTCCAGATGGCTTGCCTGAACTTAGTTCAAAAGTAGTAGATTTTTGCTCTAGGCATGTTGATCTCAATACTCCATACAATAAGGCAGGAGCCCTGAAGGCACCACTGCTGGAATATCAGATGCTTAGACACATAAATCGAACGTTCCGAACACATGTACCCGTTATCAAGAAAAAAGCCGCAGACTCTTTTTTTTGCTCTGAGTTAATTGTTGGGGCTTTTGTTTTTGGGGGCTACGTGCCTGAAGGGACACTGGATCCGGCCGGTTACTCGCCAACGGCGCTAGCAGAGAGTCAAATCGTTGGTCTGGTTGGCTATCTCAGCAGCCCAGAAATGGCAGATTATATTCTTGATAATGACTACTTCTTAACAGGGGGAATCCCTAGGCGCAAAATCACTTGAGGCCATCAACGAAGATCAATTACTGCTTTTGAGGTAACTGGTGATCATCATCGCCCGGATCGTTGCCGACAGCATCTTCGGCGGATTTTATTGATTTGTTTCATCGGTCCAACCTTGCAGCAGCCCTAACCACTGCCGGAACCTGCCCATTTCCAAGGGCCTTAAGTCGGTCCACCCGATAGGCCACCCCATCAGCCACTCGACCCATTCCGGGTTCAGTGGCCCACCATGCAGCGCCATTACCGCGTGATCCAGCCGATCCCGTGAGCGGTCCCGGCCAGACTTGCGGATCAGTGAGCCCGGTGAAGAGCCCTTGGACATGCTCGCCACGGGCGTTGGCCAGGATCCAGATGCGGTCGCGACGATGCGGCGCACCGCATTCAGCCGCTGATAGACAATGCCACTGCGCGTCATACCCCATTTGGGCAAGGTCACCGAGGACCATGGCAAGGCCTCGGCTGATGAGCATTGGGGAGTTCTCCAGCCAGGCAAATCGAGGTCGAACCTCATTGATGATTCTGCCCATGTGTTTCCACAGACCGGATCGGGCGCCTTCAATGCCCGCACCGAGTCCGCAGACGGCAATGTCCTGGCAAGGAAAACCTCCCGAAACCACATCAACAAGTCCGCGCCATGGACGACCGTCAAAACTGCACACGTCAGACCAAATCGGGAAAGGCGGGAGCAATCCATCGTTCTGTCGTTGCGCCAGAACTTGTGCGGCGTAGGCATCACGCTCAACGGCGCATACGGTTCGCCATCCGAGCAAATGCCCGCCCAATATTCCACCACCAGCGCCCGCGAAAAGAGCCAACTCATTCATCTTCACTCCTGCAGCGCCTGGTTTTGGCAGGCGCATTGAAGGGAGGGAGAATTCCTGGGTGAGGTGGGCGTTAAAATTTCTTGCTTCTTGTTGACTAGCCTGCGACAGGTTTCGTTGTCAAATGGGTATTGCTAAGGCAACGCTAACAATGCTCTGCCTCGTCATATGGCTGATTCAAAAGGTATCAGGATGATCAAGCAGATAAATTTGGACCCGCTCGGCATTTTTATAGGCACCATAGTCAGTTGCGAAAAGCCCCCCGCAAAAAATCATCGCTGCGAACAGTGCCATACCTATCAGGAGGCCGAAGGGGGGAAGTATGACCATGAAGGCGATGCAGAATACCCCTCCGATCACCAAGCATAAGATTCCAAGGAACAGACCTAACCAAGCGCCGAGCTTGTCTCCCTGGTCGATTTGAATGCGCGGTTTTCCACTTTTGGTGTCAGCAACCAAATACTTTGCTACCTGCCTCAGCTGTGATCTGTTCCAGAATCCTAGGCTCGACAATTTGATGAGAGCCGCCGTATTCAGCGCGTTTGTGCTGATGCCGGAAGCGATCCGGAATGCTTCAAGCTTGATGGACTCATCCAAATATTGGCTGAATGGGCTATCTAGAGTGAAGTTTGAGCGAAGCTCCTGCAGGCGTTTATGGCGTTTCAGTACAAAATGGAGGTCGTGAAACTCCATGACTTTCCCTAGCATTGTCAGTGATTTAACTACAACCACTAGGACCGCCACGCCTGCCGCCACGATCACCTGCGTACTGCTAAAAAAATCTAAAACTCCCTGGTACATGCTGCTCACTCCAATAATTGATGGGTGGCATCATGTCATCACGCGAAGAAAAAAGCGCCCGAAGGCGCTTGCTTCAAATCAACCCTCTCTCCGCAAAAGACAGCGGTTTCCCGTTACCAACGATGAAATGATCAATCAGCCGAACGTCAACCAGGCTTAGCGCATCTTTGATGCGAGTAGTCAGGGTGATGTCCGCTGAGCTGGGTTCGGTACATCCCGAAGGATGGTTGTGACAGATAATGACTGCAGCTGCGTTGTGCGCGAGTGCGCGTTTAACGACTTGCCGTGGGTAGACCGCGGCACAGTCAATGCTGCCCCGGAATAGTATTTCGAATACCAGTGGCTGGTGCTTGGCGTTCAGAAAAACCACGCCAAAAGCTTCGTGCTCTTCTGCAGCGAGTTTGAGCTTCAGGTATGACGCTACTGCGCCTGGTGATTCAAGCGCCGCTTCGGTGGTAAACAGCCGACGATCGAGGATCAGCAGGGCTTCCTGAATCAGCTCGTCTTCGGCGGTGGTGATGGATGTTTCGAGTTCTCTGATGGTCTTATCAATCAGTGCCAGTTTCATGAGGTGCTCTCCGATTTTCAGGACGGGCAGCACCCCAAAGGGATTGCTCCCCGGGAGGTAGGTGTCGCGGTCATGTGTGGGCATGACCGCGTTATTGCTGATTCAGATAAGCGAAGTGTCAGGGGGCGTAGTACGCATCAGGTTCTGCAACAGCAGCTGATGGTGTTTCTGCCTTCGGGGTTTGTGGTGCGGTGTCTGTTGGTTGAGCTTGATCATCCTGAGGCGCTTCTTGATCATCTCGGGGTTTGGCCTGGTAGACCGTCTCCCCATCGACCTTCACCCAAGAGATAAACAACAAGCGGCCTTTAAGACTCGCGCCGGGTTTGCCTTGTTTTTCGCCTTTGGCATAAGTGAATGCGTCAGCCCAGATATCTCCGATTTTGAAAGCAACGAGTACTTTCTTGCCGGCGGATACCTCAGGGCTGTGAAGCAGAACGAGTCGTTCAGCTTCGCTACCACTGACTTTGCAGTCGATATAGGAATACTCCATGTCGTCCGAGCTGCCATGCAGCGCTGCTACGGTGACGCAGATGAAAGGCTTGCCTTTGCGCACCTCAACTTCGCGGATGCGATTGAGGTACCCGATGCCGGTGGTGTGCAGGTCGAAGTATTTGCTTTCGTTGGATTGAGTCATGGTCGTTTCTCCGTTTCAGAATCAAAAGCGGGGAACGACTAGCCCTTGCGGGAAGTAATTCCCCGCGTGGGTGATGGTGCTGTCAGGCATCCGATCGTCAGTGCTGCCGACGACTGATCGCGCTGCCGAATGCGTTAGCGATCTTGGGATGATCAACGCTTTGCGGCGCCGTAGCCTTGAAGATCGAAGCTACCTGGGCATGCTGCTGACACGTCAGCGGAACATGTATGAAGCATGGAAAACGATGCTTGAAGCGTCAAGGTTCGGTGGCGCTATAAAAGTGGATCTAGCGAGCCGCGTTTTCTTTCAACTGGATTGCTGCCGCGACGCCGTTTACGAGTCGCCTTTGGAGGCTTGGAAGCAACCACGTTTTTGTCGTACCAGTGATTCAGGTTGATGCCTTTGCGAACCATGGCCGGGACCTCAGCGAGATTTTTCAGTGATACGGTTTGCTCTGGCTGGTCATCCTCATCGACAGGTTGAACGTCCATGGTGCGTAATGCTTTCCTGGCCTGCACAACGAAAACGCCGAGGTGATGGCCAAACCGGTAGCTAAGTGAGTGCATGGGTATCTCCTGAGTGTTCGGCGCGGAGATACGTTTCACCCGGCAGGGGAATTGATCCCCGCATGGGTTGGTGTTTTAAGCATTCCATCGCCATTGCTGGCGAACGATCGCGCTGACGAATGCGCTGGCGACCCTGGCTGGATCAACGCGGGCTATCGCGTCGTAGTCTTGAGGATCCTGACTACCTGGGCATGTTGCTGACGACGTCAGCGGACATAGGGAAAGAATGTAAAACCGCCCGTGCCGAGGCAACCGAAAATATGATCAAGGCACTGCACATATTGATTTCTCCCGTTGGAAGGAGAAGTGGGCCGAAGACTGTCTTCGGCTGAGAAGAGATCACCACCTGTGAACGTATTGCATAGACGGCCCCTTGGCATTGACCTGTCATCGCATACAAACACCCGATCCGTGTCGTGGCTGGGATCGGTATCAACTGGCGCGTATCCACGCACAAAAGGAACCCGTTATTTCACCGGCGGGTACCGGCACTGAATAGTGGCCCTCGGAAGGGTGTCCTGACACTCCGGCGAACAGAGCGTCAGGGCACCTTTCAGAGTTGCCGTGAAGCAAGAGAGTAGGGGCCGCGCTGGAACAGAGCGGCCCGAGGTTTGGTAGGCTTCGGACTCTATGCGTCTATGACTACCCGGGCAGGGTGATCGTGACGGCAACATGCCTGGATAACCAGGGAGACGCAGGGAGAATCTGCACACACTTCCCGAGGCTGAGCGTGCTTGGGTTGCTCGCTACTGATGACCGTCAGTAGCCAACGGGTGTGATCCGTGACCCGTTCAAATTCTTGCACATGCCGATGGACGTGGGAATGTAGTAAATGAGCTTAGGTGCCGACAGATTTAGTGGGATCAGTCGGTAGGAAATTTTACTTCTTCAGGGTTTTCTTCGCGGGACTCAGGCTAAGGATGCCTTTGCACTCGGGGTATTTTGAGCAGGACATAAACGGCCCGTTCTTGCCGTTTCGTTTTCGCATCGGCGCGCCGCATGTGGGGCAAGGCGGCGAGGGTGGTTGATCGATGCTCAAGGTCAACTGTGAACATTGCTCGACCAGCTTGCCAATCCATACGCTCTGCCCCTTGAGGAATGTCTCCAGCGGCATACGACCGGCTTCGATTTCGTCAGACGCTTGCTCCCAGATTGCCGTCATGCCTGGATCCTTGACCATGCTTGGCACCGTGTCGATCAGCGCGAAAGCTGCAGACGTCGGGCTCAACGAGCGGCCTTTTTTATCAAGATACCCACGCTGCATAAGCCCCTTGATGATTGATGCGCGGGTGGCTTGAGTACCGATGCCGGTGGTGGCTTTCAGCTTGGCCTTGAGCCTCGGATCCTCGACCACATCAGCGATGTTCTTCATCGCCTTGAGCAACGTACCCTCGGTAAAGCGCCGAGGTGGCGATGTACTCAGCGATTTGAGTTCCGCTGATTGAACTCCGCACGCCTGGCCTGATTGCAGGTTCGGCAGATGTTGGCTTTTCGGTTGTGCTTGCTCATCACACTCAGCTTCGTCTTCGCGGGTGAATAGCATTTTCCATCCAGGTGCGATGATTTGTTTACCAACAGCTTTCAAAACCATACCCGAGGCATCGAGCATTACGACGGTGCGGTTGTATTCATGATGTGGCATGAACTGGGCGATGTACCGCCGGCGGATCAGGTCGTAAACCCTGCGCTCGTTTTCAGACATCTTAGAGATGTCTGCGGCTTCGGTCGTGGGAATGATGCCGTGGTGAGGGCCAGCTAATTTGACGTCGTCCCACGCCTGGGAACGCACGGTCAAATCCAGCTTCTGCAGCACCGGGACAAACGATGGGTCCGTTTTGGCCAGCGCCGCGATGACAGTGGGCACTTCCGTCAGCATGCTTTCCGGCAAGTACGGACACTCGGTCCTGGGGTAGTGGGTCGCCTTGTGAGTCTCGTATAGCGACTGAGCGATGTTCAGCGTTTCCTCCACGCCCATGCCGAACTGGCGATCGCATTGCTCCTGCAGCGCCGCCATATCAAAAGGCAAGGGCGGCCGTTCGCGGACCCGCTCGACGTCGACGGCTGTAACCGTTGCCTGGCCATGGGTGAGTTGTCGCAGTGCCTGGTCCGCTTGGGATCGATCTAAACATTGCCCCTCCGCATCGACCATGTTGTCTTGTGGTTTCCACTTCGCCAGAAACTCAGCGCCTTCAGCCCTCAAAGTCACCTCGACCTCCCAATAGGGCTGTTTGACGAAGGCGTTGATAGCCCGCTCGCGAATGACCGTCAGGTACAACGCAGGCGTCTGTACCCGGCCAACCGACATGACCTGATCGTGGCCGCAGCGCCTGGCTATCAGCGTGAACAGACGGGTGAGGTTCATGCCGATTAACCAGTCCGCTCGCGATCGGGCCAGCGCTGCGTGATACAGGTAAAACGTCTCCTGACCCGGCTTCAAAGCCGCCAGTGCTTTGCGGATAGATTCAGGATTGAGCGCTGACAACCAAAGTCGATGAACCGGACCGCGGTAGCCGCAGTACTCCATGATCTCCCGGGCAATCAGCTCGCCTTCACGATCTGCGTCAGTGGCGATCACCAGCTCGTTGGCGTGGCCGAGCAGTTTTTTCACAACTTTGAACTGAGTTGCTGTCTTGGGTTTGACCTCGACCTTCCAGTCTTCGGGGATGATGGGGAGGTGATCGAGTGACCAGCTTTTGTAGCTCGGGTCATAGGCCTCGGGCGGACAGGTTTCCAGCAGATGGCCGATGCACCAGGTTACGCAGACATCAGGTCCGCTGAGGTAACCGGTACCGCGTTGCGTCGCGCCGACTACTCGGGCGATATCTTTGCCTTGGGAGGGTTTTTCGCAGAGGAATAGGCGCATGGGTGGGCTTGGCTGGTAATAGTGAGCCCTGACCATTGCATGAAGAGGTAGGTAAGATCTGAGGAAAACGGGTATGGCAGTTAAGGGTTACTAACTGGAGCTCTATGAGCGCGCGCGGTGAGCCCGAGGTTCAAAGGTGCTTGGTAACACTGCCGCGCAGTCCTGCAGCATCAAAGCATGTCGGTATCGCAACGATTTTCTCTTCATGGAACCAACTTAGGATTGATGAGGCGAGTATGTGGATGAGAGCTGACATCGGCTTGTCATTCAAGCCGATGTGTCCAGTTGAGCCAAAAAACTTACATACCCTTCTCTGATTTTAGGTTGGCCACATCTGCTTCAGAATGTAGCGTTGAGAATAGGCCCGATCAAACTGTCGGCTTCGGTGAAGCTTCATAGTGCATAAGGAGGTCAAACCTGACGTAAAATTCGACCGGCTCATCCGTGACAGTGAAGCATTCCATCAGCGCAGATGGAACCGGTACCAGGATCCGATTATTCGACACAATAGTTGTTGTGGCCAATGCCGTTCCACCCGCATCCCCAGCAAGTCTACCTCCTCTCAGTTCGATATCGTAGTACAAGCTGATACCCGCGTTAGCGCCAGAAAAGAGATAGACAATCCGTCGGCCGGCCCAAGCCACTTGGCTGGAGTGAGGCCATTTAAAAAACTCGAGCTCCTGCTGAAAAAGCCGGTCTGATAGTGCTAAGAACATCCGATAGTTATTCAACTGCGGGAGATCTTGTTCCGTTGTAAGCAGTCGATCTTCAATAGTGGTATCTAATCGCAAAATCGGAGAGCCAGCGGTGGGGGCCGCAACTGACGCGCCTGCCGAAGCAGCAGCAGGTACTGCTGCACTTAAAACATCGGGCAGAACCTGCTCCACGATACCTACTTGCCGATCACTGACGTGCTGACTTTGCACCGCCGTGATTGCCACGGCAGCGCTGAGCATTTCGCCTATTTCAACCTTACCGCTCAGGTAGTCGGCGATAAGTGGTTCCAGTGCACCGTTGTCCTGTCGCTCGAGACGGAAGATCTCACGCTTGCGTTCTAACGCGCGCTGAAGAGCATCAAGCCCAGAACGCTGAGAGCTCGGCACAAATGACTGAATCTGAGAGTAGATATGAACCCTGACGAAATCCTTTGCGAAGCTATCGAGGAGTTCGTTTGAGGTTCTAAGATGGTTCAGTACCGCTTTCAATGCAGGCCAGCTTCTAGATAGGGTAAGCGTTACCTTATCTGCCTCCATCTTGGCCGTCATTGGTACTCCATGCGTTATATCAGCCCAGATTATATCTACGTCATCCAGCATATAGTCCGTTCTAAGCACCCTGGCAAGGGCAAAGGTGAGGCTAACCTCCTCTCGAGTCAAGTCGCCGGGTGTATACGTGTGAGATATGGTCGCATGGTTTGGAATACTCGGGATGTGGAGTATTTCATTCAAATATCTACGCTGCAGTTCGCGACGAGGTTGGCTTTGGCTAATCCTGATTAACGGGTTTTCTGCACCCGAAAACATTCTTATCAGATCAGGATCTGTACCCTCGTAGGATTGCATTTGAAGGCCGGTGAAGTGGGTCGTTAGCGCTCCCATTTCTAGTTGTTCGCCTTCCTCTTGGATTTGAATTTTTACCCGACCTCCCAAAGCCGTTAGCTGATTGTTCACCACGAATTGTTGAAACGCTGTCAGGCTGTCCGCAATTGGATGAGTTGCCAACATGTTAGTTAAATGCCTCTCAAGGGGCGGGAAAATCCTAGCAGCATCGGCAATGGACTCCCTAGTCAAGGCTTCGCGGCCGGCGGTGGGCACCAGAAACGGCAGGTCTGCGAAACCGCCTAGTTGGTAAACCCCTGCTACAGGCAACGGCGCTAGTCCAAAGCTGGAGCGCAGACCCATTATCGACCCCATGCCATTGCGGAGATAAAGCTGCCCTTTAATAGGCGTTCCGTCGCGACGAAAATTGGTGCATACCACTCCTACTCCAGTGGTTCCAGCAACATAGGCCTCTACGCTAAACTCCAAGGTGCCGGCCGCTATGTCTTGTTTACCAAGGGACTGCCAATCTTTGATCCCGACTGCCGCCATTTGGTCTTGTTGACTGATCAGTGCCCCGTTTATCATTACAGGCACTGGCAGGAATCCTACGAACTGGCCTACGTAGTTCTTTAGACCTTCTATGTCGAGCAGCGTGTCTCCGTCAAGCGTGGCTACTATGCTTGTGCCAATGGGGATCGAATCACCTAATTGTTCAAAGCTAATACAGTCTTGACCAATTTTTAGATTCTTCTTCTGCGCCGCGGTGCGGTAACCAACATCGCTACCCAATGCCCGTGTCGTGACAGAAAGCTCAGAGCAGACTCCGAAGTTTGCCATTGCACCAATGCCGAACGTACCAATAACTCCAGCTTGACGCGCACTTTCTGTATTTTTCCCCGACGAGCCTGCTTTCCAGAAGTTTTCTCTTAAAACATCTTCTGACATCCCAATGCCATTGTCAGAGATTGCTATCGATTCATGGGCCACCTCAACGTTTATAAGGTAAGAAGATAGGTCGCCACCTTCGGCATTGGCTCTCATGAGGACGGCATCGTAGCAGTTCTGTATATTCTCTCGTACCATTGCAAATGGTGAGTCGTATATTTGCTTTGAGAGGATCTCCAGTACGCGATCTGTCTCAACTTGAAATGCTATGCTGGTTTTTGACATGCTCATTTGCCCCTCAAAAGTATCTGACATTGTTCGATTGTCTGGCGTACTGCGGATGAGTCGGCGAAGGTTTTTGTGTGTGTAGAGTTGATTAGAAGACGTAACGATGACCAATCAAGTAAATGTTCATATGCCTCGCAGAGGGATAAAAAATCTGTCGGCGAAGCTGGAGGGCTGAGTAAGTCAGCCAGCGCCTGCCAGTCACATAAGGCGGTCAACGCTTTGACTGCTATCTCGCGTACCCATACGTCATCTGTATGGTCACGAAGAAGCTCATAAGCTTTTTTGGCCTGCCCATTTCGAATCAACTCGTCGGCGTTGCCTGCTAATTCAAGAGGCGATTGCTCTCGGCTTCTCGGTTTTGCTAGCTTGAACTTCATGAAACTGCCGCCATATTCACTGACGTAACCACGATCCCAAACAGGAGAGCTAAAATCATTATTAGTCATCTCCCTTACGTGTACTGTGCCGTCTCCTGTTTCTCGGTCCAGTACAACGACGTTATAGCCCCTCATACGTCCAGGCGGCAGACTGCGAGGGCCGCCGCAGAGTGTTCCTGCACTTATGACTGCGATATGTCTCTGGACGTCAGCGGAGAATCTGTTCTCAAGTAGGCCGGATCGGTGCTGATGCCCATGCATCCCTATCGAGCAGTTAGAGTCCATTAGCTGTCGGAGAAAGTCGGAGTCAATGTAGTCGTTCTCTTGAGGCCCCCCTTGAATGCTATGGTGCCATACCCCAATGATAAGCGCCTCAGGGTGAGCCTTTTGCGCAACCTCATCCATCGCGCGACTGATTGCTTCAGCTGAGATAGCACCTGTCCTATTGTAGAGATCATTTTCCAAGCAACTGGAAAATGCGACTATGCAAACCCCAAATTTAGAGAAGTTATGAATTGAGTACTGCTTTTCAGGGATTAATGAAAACTCTCTTTTTTTCTCGTAGAAGCGCTCGTAAAATTTCGCATACGGTTCTAGGCGCTGACGATAAACCGTCGCGTTGATGATTTCGTATACGGATAGTTCGGGAAGATTCAATCTGTATAAAGACCCTTGCTCCCAAACCTTCTGCATAAGTATTCGTCTTTTTTCATACTCAGGTGGGACTTCTACGAGTCGCGTAGCTCGGACCACATGCGGCATGCTTATGTCATGATTTCCTGGCGCTATGACAATGCGCTCACGATCACCATCAAAAAAACGGTCGGCTAAACCGACTAATGTCTCATAGGCTTCTTCGTACTGTAGTTCGAGGTTCCTATCGCCATCAGGGTCGTTACCTTTTACTCCATAAACGATGTCGCCACTGATGACGGCAATGTCCGGCTTGGGAATACCCTCTGTCCCAGTATAACGATTGCTATCTCGCCAAAGTGATGACAGTAGCGGCTGCGTTCTGATGCGGCTCTCAGCATCCCTATGCAGGTCTGAGAGATGCAGAATTGTAGTTTTAGTCATAGCTTCTCACAGAGCAAATATCAGGGGAGTAGGAGTAAAATTGTCCATCTGGGAAGCGGTCTCCTGTCTTTAGCTTACTTGCGGCCTAGCTTTTTCATCTTCTTAGCGAGGACCAACAACCTATTGGCAGTCACGCGCTATTTGATTCGGTCAGGAACTTAGGGAATCGAAATCCCCAACGCATTCAGCGTAGGTGTGTCCATTTTCCCACTGCTGCTGATTCCAGAGTCCGCTTGGAAAGCCATTAGCGCACCGCGAGTGCTGTTACCGAGTATCCCGTCTATAGGTCCGGTGTAGTATTTTTTGATCATCAATGCGAGTTGGACACGCCGTACAAGCATCGAAAGGTCTGCTGCAGCGGGTTTGGAAGGCGTTGAATTCGATACGTTCGGACTCGGGTTTCTCGATTGTGTTGTCGTGCTGGTACTTCCAGTCGCTGAGCGATAGGTGTTACTCGGCATCGATGCGGGCGGAGTGTAGTAATTGGTGCTAGGCGCCGTATAAGTTCGAGGAGCACTGTAACCGCCGGAACCACTGTAATGAGAACTGTGCGAGCTGTGAGATCGGTGCGAACTATGCGAGCGGTGTGCGGCGTAGATATTGATGGCGTCCTTGGCGTTAAGTGTGTTCTTGAACGCTGGCGGGGCACTATTTGGATTCGGCAACCAATCAGCGGTTGCCAGCTGAGCCTGGCTTGCATCAGCTAGCGGGCTTCCGATCATTGGTACCAATGCGATCGATTGGCCGATCAGCAGCTTCCAGCGCTCAAGCAGTTTCATAAAGTGCTCCTTGCATATTGGCTAAATCCTCGGCGGAGAGGGGGTGGATATTGCGGCTCTGCCAACGAGATGAATGAGATTTGAAGAACCCTGCGCAAGCATGTGTGGCTGAGCAGGTCTGACACGCATCAATGAACAGGTTTTTCCAGTCAGAGATGCTCTGCCTGTAGAAGCGGCCAAGTGCCGGATGCAGCACGCACAGCGGGAGGTTGTAGATCGAGACTGCAATACCTCGAATGTCCAGGAAATATGCAGCTTTAGTCAGTTCATCTTGATAGTCCGCAGGATCAATCCAGAGTTGGTCATAGTTTTTCTTGGCCAATCCGGTGTTCTCGATTCCCATTAGTGCAACGTGACGCACAAAGGGTAAATTACGAAAAACGAAGTGCGCCCATTGTCCAAGTCTTGGTGTCGTTAGCTGACTCAACACCATGCGGATTTCGATTTTTTGGTCAGCTCGCTGCAGGTTATAGAGCCCAATCATTGTCTGGCTAAACGCACCGATCGCCTGCACGACATAGTCATGATCGGCTGCGTTGTCCGCATATAAAGGGACACCCCAAGTGAGGTTTGGATGGCTCAGTCGCTGAAGTTCTGCGATCCACGTAGGATCGCTTAGTAATCGGCCGTTGCTAAGGATGTGCAAAGATTTCTCAGGGACTACTCGCTTGGCATGCTCGACAATTGCAAGCAGCCCCTCTCGATAGAGAGTGGGTTCTCCACCGCTTATACCAAGCTGCTCATCACCCTGGTCAATCAGGTCGATGAGCTTAAGATTCTCGTCAATATGCCAACGATCATCTATGTCCTTGGGAGGCTGGGAGCACATCAGGCAAAGGCTGTTGCAGCGATCAGTCATAAACAAGAGGTTGCTGTTAGCGCCACGCCGGTAGAGTACGCGTACGACGTTTGAGCCGGGTCCGACAGTTATGACATCGCCCGGCTGCACCACCAAAGGATCTTTAGGGTTCGTCAGCAGTGGTGCGTCGATGTCGGGCCTTGCGCTTGCGCTGCCTGAGAGCAAAAAACCACCCACGGGGAGTGAAAAAACCTGGTCGTAATTAGCAGAGAGTGAGCCATCCAGCCACAACATCAGGTCATCAAATGATGCGTCCCCAGCGCAACAAGCGGTACCTTTGCTTACAAGCTCATCGGGAGTAATAACCTTGAAAATCCTGGGTTCTGCCAAGTTGCTAATTTCGAACTGAGTGTCTAGGCGTAGCATCTTCAGCCCCTATAACCAGCAGATGGAAGGTCGCCCAGAGAGCGGCGCGCCAGCCACGACATCAGAACCCTTTGCTTCGTATCGTCTCCGTCACGAAGCAGGCAAAAAAGGTGCGTGAGTAAGGCTGTATTTTTCTGACAGAAGCTGCTGAAACCGCGATGACCGATAGGGTCTCCTTGACGGGCATAATGCTCAATTGGATCAGCACCGCAGTAGGGCACTAGCGCGCAGTCGGAGCACCCAGGCAATCCCTCCGCCACACCCGCAGAGAGCAAAACGTCAATGACCGGTGACTCTAGTAGTTCTTTCAACGGTTGGTTCACGTTACCCAGCTTGAGTCCGTCCTCTCCCATCTCTAGAAACATCCGGGATTCATCTGACGGATAGACATCGCCGTCATAGTTGTAGACAAGTGTTCCCAACCCCGCGCCAAGAGGGGAGCGCAGGTCCACATAGCCAGACGCAAAAGGGGTGAGGATGTTGGTCAGCAAGAGCGATGTATAACCTTCGGATATGTACTTCCCTTCAGCGTTTACCTTCATCAGATAGGTAAGGGATTCGATGTAGAAATCGATGAATTCGCTCATTGTGTAATCCAGGCGACTCGCTGATTTCTTGGCGAAACCATAGGGGCTCAATGGTCGCAGGGAAATGCTGTTGAACTCCCTGGCAATGTACTCATCAATGATTGCCTGCGAATGCTTCAGACTTTTTGCGGTGATAGTCGTTAGCGCTGATACCGAGTCATGGCCCAGCCTTGCTCTTACACGATCAATGCCCTCTACCGTTTTTTCATAGGCATCTTTCGTTGGGGTTGGCCTGTTGGCATTGTGCAGAAAAGCGGGGCCGTCCAAGGAGGTAGAGAACTGAATTTTGTGTTGTTGAGCGAAATTCAGAACATCGTCATTCAAATGATGAAGGGTTGTCGTGATCACATACTGAATACTTCGTTGCTCTATCTCATTGCGGGTTTCCACCAGCTCTACAATTTGGCGAATGCGCTCAAACGCGAGCAGCGGTTCGCCGCCTTGGAACTCGATTGTAATTACAGGCGAGGGCGATTCGAAGAGTCGTTCTACTGCCAGAACTGCGTTTGCTGCGGACATGTCATGGCCCGTTCCGCCGAGCGGAGCCCGAGAGACTTGGCAGTATTGGCAGGTGTGGTTGCAGCGCAAGGTCACCACGAAGATGTGCAGCGCTGGACCGTCGAACACAAAGCTTTTACGACTGCGGTACTGAGCTGCCATTTCCGGGATCGGATCGTGCCCTTCAGGCTCGTAGATGAAGTGACGAGCGAGGAGATCCTTGTAGTAAGTTGATCCTGTGCTTAAAGCTTTATGGACTAGATCGTGCAACTGGTTTTCCGAGACGAATAGATACTCACCTGTTTCCGCGGTTAGCAAAATATTACTGCTAGGGTGGCTATCAATTCGGGTAAACCGAAATGGGAGCAGTCGATAACAGGCCTCCTTGGCTATGAGCGTGGTGGTCACACGCCAGCTCCATGCAGTGCCGCATTGGCGAGGACCTGTCTCAGTCCTGACGTTTCCTGCTGAATCAGAGCGCGCATTGCGAAATCATTGAGATTACGCAAAATAAGCTCGCGCCCTTCATCTTCTGATGGGACGTCTTGGGGGCCTCCTGCCAAAAGGGCAGGAACCGCGTGCAGATGAAGCATATTCAGCGTTTGGCTGATCTGAATAGAGATCTTCGGCGCGAGAGCGTATGCAGTTCTTTGCACGACGCTTAGCGGATATATCGCGCAGTCGACGGAAACCGTGACATCCCAGTTCATACTCGAATCCATTCGTGAAGATTTGAGGATCATGACTGTCGGCGCGGCGAAACGCCACTATTTGTAACGGAATATGAACAAATAGACCCTAAACAATCCAATTGGATGCCATGCCGGTGCTTTGAAGAATTAATCAGGCACCACCATCGCTCTCAACTCACCAATCACACTTCATTTGTCACTACGGGGTCGATGAGTTGTGCCCCCTGATTACTGACACTTCCAACGCTTTTATCAACGCAGAACCATTCGAAGTCATCGACTGGCCGACAACCTTCTTTCGCAATCAGTTCTGCAGCTTTTGAATCGGTTGTCGGATCCAGCCACTCCCGAGCCATCTCCGCCGTCAGCACCAGCGGCCGTCGGTCATGGATGTCCACCATCCCTGAATCACTCGCCGCCGTGATAATCACAAACCCATCATCTTCTCGCGACTCAAGCCCTGGCGTAACCTGAGCCAAAGCACCAAAAAACATCGGAGCCTGACTCTTCAGCCGAATGTAATAGGGCCGCTTCTTCTTCGGATCCAGCGGATCCTTCACCCACTCAAACCAACCATTGGCAGGCGCGATAACTCGTCCGTTCGGCCAAAGCTGCTTGAAAAACTTCCCGGTCGTAACCGTCTCGACTCGCGCATTGATCGGGTCAGGCCGCTTTCCTTTTGCCCAGAATGGCGACCAACCCCAACGAACCTTATCGACGCTAAGCCCACCTTCCACCGGTCGGATGATTTCGACTTTGGTTGTGGGCGCGACGTTGTACCGATCAATCGCCCAAAGGTCGTATCCATTGATCACAAGCTGCTGTGGAGCGAGTTCCTTAAGGTAATGGTCCATCGGTTCGTAGATCGAGTAGCGTCCGCACATGGTGTCACCCGTCGAAATTTCCTACATATGAGATTGACCGCGTGCGGCCGAGATCGTTAACTGTATATACATACAGTCACTCGTCGCAAGGTCAGCATCATGAGTATTACCATCCTTGGTCAGATATCGGCAGGGGGAGCAAAGCTCCCGCTTTATTCCTTTAGGGTGCCTGCGGGCTTCCCGTCACCGGCCGCCGATCACATCGAAAAGCACATCTCCCTGGATGAGCTGTTCGACATCCGTGCCCCCCATGTGTACGTGGCGAAAATTGAGGGCGACAGCATGCAGGGGGCGGGGATTTTCTCCGGGGATCTTGTGATTGTTGATCGCAGTCTTTACGCAGAGCATGGCGACATCGTCATCGCTGCGCTCAATGCTGAGCCAGTCTGCAAGCGCCTCCATATGCGTGAGAACTCTTGCATACTCACGTCCGAAAACAGCAAATTCCCACCACGTCACGTGATGGAAAGCGACGAGTTGGTGATCTGGGGCGTGGTGAAATACAGCGTGCGCGCTCATGGCAAATCGTGAGCCCGTGTTTGCGCTGATCGACTGCAACAGCTTCTACGCAAGTTGCGAGCGCGTATTCCGCCCGGACCTGGCGAAGACGCCGATTGTGGTGTTGAGCAATAACGACGGCTGCGTCATCGCACGTAGCTACGATGCCAAGCCGTTCGTAAAAATGGGCGCGCCGTACTTCCAGATCAAAGACGCGCTGCGTCAGAACGGTGTGGAGGTTTTCAGCAGTAACTACGCGCTGTACGGGGACATGAGCGAGCGGGTGATGACCATCATCGAGTCCATGGTGCCCGCCGTCGAGGTGTACAGCATCGACGAAGCCTTTGCGGATCTCACCGGCATGCCTGGGGATCTCACCGCATTCGGTCGAAAGATCCGCACGACCATCTACAAGTGCACAGGCATTCCAGTGGGCGTAGGCATCGCCCACACCAAAACCTTGGCCAAGCTGGCCAATCACACGGCAAAGCGTCTGCAGGACAAAACCGGCGGAGTGGTCGACATCTGCGATCCATTCAAGCGCGACTGGGTACTACGCAACACCGATGTCGGCGAGGTGTGGGGGATCGGTCGGCGCATGAAAGCCCACCTGGAGGGCATGAACATCAAGACAGCGATGGACCTGGCGAAAGCTGATCCATCGATGCTCCGCCAGAAATTCAGCGTGGTCATCGAAAAGACTGCACGCGAATTGGCAGGGACATCCTGCCTTGAGCTAAACGAGGCAGATCCACCCAAGCAAGAAATCTGCAGCAGCCGCATGTTTGGGCATCGAGTGACGACCATCGAGCCAATCAAAGAGGCGGTGGCCAGCTACGTCCAGCGCGCAGCGGAAAAGCTCCGAGCGCAGAACTCACTTTGCAAAAAGATCCGCGTCAGCATCCGCACCGGCATGTTCAACCCAGAGGAAGCGAAGTACGCCAACGGCGCGTTGGTGGAGCTGCCTTACCCGACGAATGATGTGAGGCTGATGACCAAGGCTGCGACTGAGGCGGTGAATCGGCTGTTTCGGCCTGGGTTCAAGTACAGCAAGGCGGAAGTATTACTGCTGGATCTGAGACAGCCTGGGGAATTTACGGATGATTTGTTTGCGGCTGCTCAGCCGCAGGCGGCGGTGAAAGTCATGACTGTGCTGGATGAGATCAATGGGAGATGGGGTAGGGGGACACTTCGGGCTGCTTGTGTTCCGGCGGATCCGGAGTGGGGGATGCGGCGGGAGATGATGAGTGGGAGTTTTACGACTAGGGTGGATCAGCTTTGGACCGTTCGCTGTAAGTGAACGGTATGCATGGCAGGTGACTGCTTTCGAGCGATTCTGTTGAAAAAATCGTCCATGGTTTCTACGGCAAAATAGTACGCGCTTGAGATTGAATTCTTCACTATGAGCAGAAGGTTCCGGGTTCAGATTTCGCGTAGCGGCGCGCAAAAAAGGCGTTTTCAGCTGTCAGTATGTCGGTAGTCTGGAAGAACCGACTGTTTCAACAGAATCGACCCGAAGCGGACACTTGGGTGACTGGCTTACAACCTTCAACGCTATTAAAAGCCGGGGCGATATAGCGTGACTCCTCGGAAATCGATAGCTGTCGTTGTTCCGCCTTGTCGAAGGCGGCGCTCTCGAGCGCATGGCGTAAATTTTTGAGAAAGCTCATGGCGCACTTTTCAGCCAGTTCCTTGGCAAAAGATGGGGGAGCGTCAGGTAGCCGGCGTCACGAAATCGTCCCGCATTCTGAACGCTGCGGAAGAACCGCTATCGACAAGCACGTCGAGCACATACAGGATCGCCTCGCGCAGTGCTGGATCGCGCTTGAGTTCTAGCGGGCGCGCGTAGACATGTCGCTGGAGAAGGACTTCAAGCATGAAAACGGTGTTGGACTTACGCAGCATGTCGGCGGTATTTCCACGCCCAAGTGCGTTCGCGACGAGCACAAAAGCTGCGGGCATGGAACGCTCGCCGACGTGGTAGAGAAAACGGACGTAGCTATCCAGCACTATCCAGACTGGCGGCAGCGCATTGAAGAGTGCGTCGACGTAGTGGGCGTAACCCTCCAAGCTCCGCCATTGCCGGACGTCGTCTTTCCACCACGCGGTCAGGAAGATCGTCGAGAGCACCTCGCTGCCGTACGGATGCTCCCTGTCAAGATGCGCAAGCCACTTGGCGCGCTTGACCCTCTCGGCAAACAGGTTCCACAGGAACCAGTAGTGCTTCGTGTTGGGATTACGGTCCTCGCTGCTGGTGAACCCCTGGATGACGTTGTGGACCTCGCGCGGGTGCTGGTCAACCGCACCTAGGATGGGCTGGAGGACTTGCTCGGCATCGGCATCTGACGCGCGCATCACAAATTGCTGAATGCGCTCGGATATCGCCTGCTCCCTGTGGAAGTTCCGGTCGCGCCGGTCGGTAGAGCGGTCGTTCTCGCGGTTCCAGCAGTCGACCAAGTCTTCGCTGGCGCGCCTGTGCGCGGTCACGGCCAGAGGCTCGTTGGGCACCTCGCCTAGAATCGCGAGGACCTTCGCGGACGCCTCGGCTCCGAATACCTCCGTGCAGTCGAACTTGATGTGTGCATCTTCGGCGATTTCACCGTCGGTCCAGAACCGCCGGCGAACGTCTACGGCTGCGATGGCGGCGATTGTGTTCGGCGCGCGCCTCTTGTCGTAACGCTTCCTCTCCTCAGCTTTCCAATCGCGATCTGCAAGAGTGGCCTCTGTCGCGATTGCGTTGACGGAGCGAAGGGCAAGGTCGGGGCTTGCTGCCCAAAACTTGTTGTTAATGCCCCAGGTGGCGTACCAACGGACTTCGTCGATTGGATGGGTTAGCGCGCCAATAAAGGCCTGCCGCACACGCGGTGTTTGGGCTTCAGCCAAGGGCTTGGACAAGAGCAGCGGCACCACGAAGGCACACGGGCGATCCGCGAGCATCGGAAACCGCTGCACGCGGTTTATGGTTTCCCATTCGTCCGCGTGCCTGGAGATTTCGGAGCAGATGACGTCGCTGCACCAGTCCTGTTCCTGCGGCGACATCTCCTCCCAGTGATCGCGGACGCAGACAGCGGCGACGAAGCCGGGGGCGTTACGGCTGTTGTCCGGATGTTCAGCAGCACCATCCATGTCCTGGGCACTTGCTAACTTCTCCCGCCACCGGGCGGGGTCAGCAGAGCTGGAGTCGCGCTGGAAGATCTGGAGGCCCCAATTGTAGATGTCTAGCCGGGCATTCATTTCTCCCAGACTCTTTGTGCTCTCGTCAATAAGTTGCTGCACTTCCGGAGCCGGTGGTTTGGGTTCGAGAGTGATGTAACTATTCGAAGGCTCTTCGCCGTCCGTTGCTGATGTCGTGTTCAATGCTGGCTGGACTTCGGCTACGTCGTACTGCCGTAAGTCGATCCGATGAAGGGCAAGTTGCCATATGAGGTCGTGCTCGTCGCGCTTGTCGGGCGCGGGAAGCGCGGCGATGTACTTATCGATGATCGCGTGAACCCGTGGGGCCGGAGGGCCGAGTTGCAGGTTTGTGATGGCCACTTCAAGGTCGCGCCGACGGTGCGGCAGCGCATTCGACTTCTTCCGCTCCTCTTCGTAGATTTTGTTTTCGGCGCTAAAAGTAGGGAACAATCCCGTGAGGATCGAGGTCTGGTGCTCGCCGACCATACGGCTGCGGTCGATCTCAATGTAATCCTGCGCCGAAAGCAGCACCAGAAGGGCTTCACTTGACCGGTGAGGATGGGCGGTCGCCACGCTTGCGACAACGGCAGCGAGCGCGGCGGAATCGCTGCGCTGCAGGATTTCGAGGAGCACCGCATCTAGCCCCTCGGGATGTGATTTGGCGTAGTCGAGCAGCCATTTCTCGAACGCCATCAGCAACGACTGGAGCACATAAGGGCCGACGGTCATACCGCGGTACAGACCCCAAAGGCGCGGGTTCACCCACTGCCTACGCATCATCCCGCCTGCGAACGTCAGCTCGATTTCCCAAGCGGGTTCAAGGGAGTCGCCTAGACGCGGATGCTCGTACCACTCGGCGCTGTGATTGAAGACCTGGATCAGAAACTCAAGACCCTTTCTCGGGTGGTGCGTAAGCAGGCTGATCCACGGCCCACGGAAGGCACTGGCAGGGAAGAAGTCGTGGCGCAGGTGTTCCTTGATGCCGAAGTAAAGGTCAACGTCGATGGATGAGCGGTCGTAGCGTGCCTCGCGCAGATACTCCTCTGTAGCGAGGAAATTATGCAGTGCGACGGAGATCAAAAGGTCCGGTAGGTCGCGCGCCGTAGCCGCGCCGTCGAGGCCCCCAAGAAGGATGTTGCGGAATTCTTCGGCGACGGGATCGCGGTGGCGTCCCTCCCCCATCTGCCCGCGCAGGATGGCTTCGAAGCGCGCAGGGTCGGCCTTCGGGATCTTCGCAATGACCTTAAGAATGCGTTTGCGCGCATCGCCTCCCCTGTAGCGGTCAAAGCGCGGGAGGAGCCAATGGGCAATGCCGGCGACGTGTTCGGCTCCATCGATGTCCGGCGCCCACCAGCTGACGCTGCGCACGGCATCCTCGATCAATGCGAGAAGCAGCGGTGCATCTTCTAGTCCAAAGCTTCCGACGTTGCGGTGAACCAGTCCCACGACGGTTTCCCAGGCCGGGCCGTCCGGCACGCTGAGGATCGAACTGTGGCCGCGCACGTCGGCAAGCCAGGCGGGCGACGTCACACAGGCAACACGCAGGAGGTGGATGACCCGCTTGAGAATGGCGCGGTCATTGGCGAGCAGCTCGGCCTCGTGCCGTGTTAGGAACTTGGACGCCGACGGTGCTTTCAGCAGCGACACCAGCGTGTCGTCGCGGAATTGAGCGGGCACATCGGCTTGGGCGATTGCCGCGCTAAACAGTCGGTCCGCTGCGGGCGCGTCACGGTCGACCAGCTCGGCAACCCACTTCCGATAAGAGCGGCGCACCGCAGGATGTGGGCCGATCGCGGAGGACAACGTCTTGAACGTAGTCTCATCTGTGAGGTGCTGTTCCTCGATCCATTGGAGGATGGCCCAGTCCTCAAGCACGTCGTGCGCAGTCGCGACGAGCAGAGGATTGTTGTCCGGCGAAACAACGAGAGAATCCTGTTTCAGGAGGGCGATGACTGCAGCATTGAGTCCGGTAGCGGGCACATAGTCTGAAAGCGCGCGCGCCCTGCGCACCGCCAGCTCCTGCAAGGCCTCTTCGCGCAGACGCGGCATGCCGTTGGCAGGACTGTGGTCCGCGCGCACGTTTTGCCGCCAGAAGACGGCCCGGAAATCACGTTCGTTCTCTGGAAGCGGACGTCCCGCGTCCCAGGGAATCTGGAGTGCCTTGTCGATGAGATACGGGTTGCGCAGGATCTGGCGCAGGGCCGGATTGCCCAGCGGTACCCCCAGAGACGGAAACGCCGTCTGGATCTCCTGTAATTCGGAGTCGTCGAGCGGCGGAACCTCGATGACTGCGTGATCAATTCCCGCAGGCTGGAGGAAGCTAGCCTGCACCTGCTCCACAGAATAGTCACGACAAGTCATGACGATGGCAAGGCCCTCGTCGCCCTGGGCGATCGTCATCAGATCGCTGAAGGCGTCGCGCGTTGGTTTTTCAAGCAGGCGTTCGACGCTCTCGATGACGAGCACCTTGCGGCCCTGTGCGCCGAGGATAGCCTGAAGCTCTGTGGCACGCGTCGGAATCTGACCGTTGTGGAGCGTTTCGTCGATGTGGGCGACGGCGAATTCCTCAACTCGGAACCCGAAGGCGAAAAAATCGCGGGAGAGAAAAGACACCGCTTCCTTGCCGATGACAGATTTGCCACTACCGGCCGGCCCCGTGATCAGGACGACTTGCTTCGCTTCGATTGCTGCAAGAACTTTCTGAACGATTCCGGCGCGCTGCAGGTGGAAGGCCGATCCAATCGTCGTGCGGATCTTCCGCAGGACGAAATCCGTGTGGTTCATCAAGGCCGTCAGTACGCGCTGCTCGTTCGCGCCCACCTCATCGTACGACTGGACGAGAGCGGCCGGAAGATCGGAGCGTTTCAGGCTCCGCGCGGACGGTCCGGCCTCGCTGGCAAAGTACAGGAGAGCGTCCCATGCAGCCGTCGCGCTGACGACGGGATCTGGGGCGGCAGACTTGAGGGCGAGCAGCGTCTTGATAAGCGCTTCGGTCTGACGGGTAGATGTGTGCAGGTCGAGGCTCAGTACGTGTAGCACGTGCAGGAAAGGCCACAGATCTTTAGCGGTGACGGGCGTCCCTTCCAGTGCGCTGACGATCTGACAAAGCTCGTTGCACTGGGAGACTGATTTCTTGGAGATGAAACCGTCGAGAGATAGCCGCCGCTGGAATTCTTCGCTGTCCGCAGCGCCCCTAGCGCAGTCGAGCAGCCCTACGAAGTTCTCGAGGAGCGTGTTCGTGCCGCGTAGAGCGACGAGGACAAGACGATCGTACTGGGGATTGAAAGGATCGGCTTTCTTGAAATCTCTCCAGAAATCGCCAACGGCCTTCTTGCATTCCTCGTCGGCAGCACTAATCGTGAGGCTGCGCTTCACCTGCCCGACGAGTCGTGCAGGTGCGGTGCCCGCGCGCGCGCAGACGACAAGGAAGTCGTCCGTATTGAAGCCGAGATGCTCCGTTTGGAAATGGACCTCGACGACACCTGTATCGGTCAAGATCGGCGGGATGCTGCGGACGAGCAGCTGCGCCAGCCAATACGCCGCGACATGTTGTTCGAAGAAAACCCCCTCACCCCCGGTGGCAATCGGACTTGAAACTCGCTTCTGGTCTGGGCCGTCCATACTATCCACCTAATAGTTCCATCGTTTCCCTGGTCGGGGGGACAAGCTTTCAAAGCCTTGCTCGATGACGACATCGTACAAGCGTTCACGCGGCCCGTCCGACGTTCCCCCGGATCAAGAGTAGCAAGAAGGTTTGAAGTATCATTAGTTTGGTGGTGCTCCTAATGAGAGTCCTCTGTTGGCCGATTTTGTTGAAAAAGGAGATCTCCTGCCTGGCCTGCTGCAACATCAGGTCATCGGCCAGCGGGCGGATTCGCAGCATGATGGGGCAATTGTCGAATGGGCAAGAGAGACTGTTTTACTCGTTCAACATTGAAGATCACATCCCAGCCAATCACCTCCTGCGCAACATTGATCGATGCCTCGATCTGAGCGATCTACGCCATTACCTCGCCGTAGCCGTCAAACACGGCTCGTTTGACCAGCGGAGGACGTTCTGCTTCATGATCGAGAGCATTGGTTTCGCGGTAGCTTGAGAGCCGCCTCAAGCGTTGCGGCCTATGGTTCATGTTCTGGAAGAGTCTCACGGGCTGCGCGATTTTTTGGCCGAGCGCTGGGTAGTGGCTGTTCGCCATTATTATGCCAGTGGGATCACTTCCCGGAAGTTCATGATCACGTCCCTTGAACTGTTGCCGCAGTCCCCCGCGCGTAAAGCTTCCAGGCTGCAGAAGCTTCACGTGGAGGGCGATTTTTGTGCCAGCTTCAAGGCTCAGGATCTGCACTGGTATGGTCTGGCGCAGCAAGCACGATGCTTTCGATCCGATGCGGCAGGATGCCAATCCTGCTGGCCTGAACTTTCATCGCGCTGTTCTCCTCTCCATCGTCGTCCTCCCACTTATCCATCTGCATCCGTCCCTGCACCAGCACCCGAACGCCTTTGGCATACAGCCGCGAGTAGCGCTCGGCATCCTTGTGCCAAAGTTCGACGTTGGCCCAGAAGCCTCCGCGGTCTTCGTATTTGCCATCGCCCCGAGGGATTGAGTTGTCGAAGTACACGTTCAGGCGCAGCAGTCGTCGTGGCTCTTCATTTCCGTTGGGGAATTCCTTGAATTCCGGCTTGCTGCCGATGTTGCCTTCGCCCCAAAAACTCGTGGCCATGGTCAGGCCTCCTTTGCGTGGTTGTTGATGATGTAGAGTCGGTGTTGGTAGGTGGCGTCCGCGTGCGCCATCTTTTTTTCGCACTCGGTTGCCTGGCGGCAGATGGTGGAGATCAGGCTGATCTGCATGTTCAGCACGATGCGTTGCAGCTCCAACTGGTGCAGGTCGTGAATTAAGCTTGGGGGTGTGCGTGGGTCGTTGAGCAGCTCTGACCAGAGCCCGACCCCCATCTTGCTGCGATCGGTTCTGCTCCAGCGCAGGAACACGGTGCCAGCTCCGGTTGACTGCTGTTTAATGTGAATAGGTAGCAGCGAGAAGGGGTAGCGCTGTGCTTGAGGCAGTACTTGGTGGGTTGCGAGCTGGATTAGACTGTCCAGCAGTTGCCGGCAAACAACGGCTAATTGGCTTAGCTCCCCCTTACCCTTAAAAGGTTTTAAAAGCCCTTTAAGGAAGGCGGCGTGTTCCAAGCTGGAGAAGGCTGTCTGTTGCAAGGGCTGGAAGGCTGGCGGTCTAGGTTGCAGAGCGTCGTCGAGGTCTGACATGGCTCAGCGCTCCGTATCATCGCGATCTTCTGCGGCAGCAGCTATGTGCGTGTCACCCGTGCTGCGTCGCCGCGTGATGGGTGGGGCAAACTCTGAGCGCCACAATCCCTCAAGCACCTCCTGCGGCAGTTCACCGAAACTCTCACGCGCCTCCCGAGCCTTGGCGTTATTGGCGGCGAAGTCGTCGCGTGTTGTCCCAGAGTATTTGTACTGCTGAGCCAGGCCAAACAGGCTCCGGAGCACATGCGCGCCTTCGTCGAGCCAGCGCTCCATATCCCGACGCCCGATCCGTGCAGTGTGATGAGCTAATAGCAGGCGTCGAGCGAGGTCGTCGAACTGGGTTAGCAGATACACCGCCATGAAGCCAAGCTGTGCATTGACGAACAAGGGCAGGGTGACGGGCTGGATGTTGAGGTTGTCACCGATGCTCAGCGCATGAGGAATATCGGCCATGAGCTGGTCCAGGTTTTCCTGGATGGTCGCGAGCTCGGTCTTACAGGCAATGAGCTTTTCTTCGATGCGGATCATCCACCAGTCCGAGTAAGGGTCATCCTGCTCTGCACCGCGCTTCATCTTGTTCATCATGCTGACAAAACCGCTTAGGCCAACGATGCCGTTCTTGCTTTCACTGGCTTGTCGGCCATGCCAGATCCTGGCGGCGTGGTGAGTGTGCAGGGTGAGTTTCATCGCGCTTCGTAGCGCGCCGAGGTTCAGCTGTATGGATTCGGACACGTCAGGCCTCCGGGCTTGAAAAGAGTGTCCAGTGTTGCGAGGCGGCAGGAAGGCTGTCAGTTGGGAAACTGGAATGAAGGGCAGGGGTTTGAGGGGAGGGTGTGAATGAGGGAGTGATTCCAGTGGAATCATGGTGGCGATTGGCTTGTAGTGGATGCTCGAACCTGAATACTGTTGGGACTGCTTAAGTCTAAGTATCTGCTAACTGACCGATTAAAGCCTGCGGGGGGGGCTCCGCAGGAATCGTCTCAGATGGAGGATTGCTCCCTATCCGAGCCGCTCTTGGGGTAGAAACACTAATGAGATTGACCAAAAAACGTAGTGGCACTATGAAGTCGGAAATGTTCCGCTTATCTTTGATCTGGATTTTCCCATGCCAAGGATTGCCCAATGCTAGAAAAAGTCCTGCTTCGTAATGTCTCCAGCTACTCGCCTGACGCTGCGGTGTCCATTGCCCCGCTCAAGCGCGTGAACTTGTTCTACGGTCAGAATGGGACGGGCAAAACCACCATCGGCAACTTCCTCCAGTCCCCTGGTCAGGCCTGCTATAACGTTTGTGGTGTGGAACCGGTGAAGGTTGGCCGGGAGGTACTGGTTTACAACCACGTGTTCATGGAGAAGAACTTCCATGAGGCCTCCTCTCAGCCGGGAGTTTTCACCCTCAATGAGGGCAACATTGAGGCTGAGGCCGCCTTGGCAGCAGCAGAGGCGTCAATCGCTGAGTTGACGATCGCCCACGATGCTGAGATGGAAAAGGGCGTTAATTGCAAGAAGGCCCAGGACGCCGCTCATGAAGTGCTCCTGGACAGTGTCTGGAAGCCCAAGCGGGAGTTCGATGGCTCCGCTCTGGCTTACTGCTTCAGGTCGCTGAACACCAGAGAACGTTTGCTGGACGCTGTCCGGCGGGTTCCGCTTGTGGCTACCACCGATACCGCCCAAGGGATGCTTGGGGAGGCGGCAGCGCTTAGCGAGACCAACGATCAGGAAGTGCCAAACATCGCGCCCATTTCTTTCCAGGCGCATAAGCTGGAAGTTGATCCGATGCTGCAGGAGGTCATCACCGGATCGAGCAACTCCTACCTTTCTGCGTTTATTCAGCAGTTGGGAAACTCGGACTGGGTCAAACACGCACTCCGTTATCGGGCTGAAGCAGAAGACAAATGCCCGCTATGTCAGCAACCTTTGCCGCAAGATTTCTATGCTGAGATCCATAAGGTCTTCGACAAGACCTATGAGGAGCGCCTAGGTACGCTCAGGCAACTCGAATATCAGTACCGGGGTGCGGTGGATCAACTTCTACAACGATGCGAGGCCCCTGTTTATAAGCTTCAAGCCATCAGGCTGCATATTACTCGCCTACACGCGGTGTTCCAGAAGAACCTGCAAGCCATTGGCGAGAAGATCGCCAGTCCATCTCTTGTCACGACGCTGGAATCCACTGAAGCACTGGTTGCTGAGTTGAACTGCGAGATCGCGGCTGAACAGCTGAAAATCGACGCTATCAATGAGCGGATCAGGAACAGGAAACAGCATGAAGAGAGCATCAAGGAACGCTTCTGGCGCTGGTACAGAGCTTCCTGCAATGCTGCTTTCCAGGCATTCGAGAAGGTAGACAAGGCGCAAGGCCGTCAGCGGCAGGCCGCCAAAGATGAGGTTCAGTTGCTTCGGGAACGAATTCAAGAGCAGCGCGGGATTGTCGCTCAGTCCAGAGCTGCCATCACGAACATCGATCAGTCCGTCGAGAGCATCAACAATTGGCTGCGGGTGCTGGGGCTGAAGGGTTTTGGGCTGATCAGGGAGGAGGGCTCGGTACCCCAGTATCGTCTTGAGCGCCCTGGCCAGACCGAAGGGGTGTTCAGAACGCTGAGCGAGGGTGAGAAAACACTGATCTCGTTCCTCTACTTCCTTGAGGTTTGCAATGGCGAGATGGACACCGCGGGTGGAAAGCTCAAGCGTGATCGGATCATCGTCATCGACGATCCGATATCGAGCCTCTCCCATAACTATGTGTACGATATCGCTTCGCTGATCAGACGCCAGGTGCTCATCCCAAGGGATCGGTTCAAGCAGGTGATCATCTTGACGCACAACCTGTTTTTCTTCCACGAGATGGCCAAGCTGTTGAAGGAGGATGGGGAAAAAGCGGTTGCCATGTTTCGGATCACCAAGTCTGAATACAGCTCCGTCGTGCCCATGGCGGAACGGGAAATCCAGAACGACTACCAAGCCTTCTGGCAGACCATCAAGGACGCGTTGCAAGGCAGAACGTCTCCTAATGTTATGCCGAACATGATGCGCAACATTCTGGAGTACTACTTTAGCTTCGTGCACCAGGCGCCCACGCTGCGCCAAGCGTTGATGGAGCTCAGTGAGGACAAGCCGGAGTTCAGGGCGTTTTACCGTTATATCAATCGCGAGTCCCACACTGACTCGGTTAACCTCACTGACTTCGGCGAGATTGATCCGGCGACCTTCATCGATCGGTTCAGGGATGTGTTCGTCAAAACGAAATACGAAGCCCATTTCGACAAGATGATGTCGTAAACAGCGGTAACTCAGGCTGGACGTGCTTCGAGGGATATGGTCGAAGGGGCGAGCATCACGGGTTTACAGCTAGCCTTTCCAAACTCGGCATCCGCTGATAGCATTGCGCCTGCAGCTACCACCAAAGGACTCTCCTTCCTGCCTGGCACTCAACTGCTCGCTTTGCACGTGGCGTGTAAAGGCTATCAGCGGCCCGCTGAGATCAGTTGGAGAATACGCTATGACCGATCATGGGAAAGTTGTCCTGGTTCGCCAGTACAACCGTTTCCGGTTTGGGCAATGGGAAACCGTGTGCATGCACATGCGCTCCCTTCCGCACCGGTAATTGAACGTACCTAGGTGGTAGCTGTACTTTTTCGATCTCGCCCTCTTCATCTCAAACCTCCCCCACTAGTTCCTTTCAACCCGCCTCCAACGTCCTACTGGCAAGTCAAACGCCTACATGGGACTGCCGCTTCTGACGAGTTTGTTCTTGAGGGTGAGGGCGGTAGTGGTCCAAAAGCGGAAATTTCGCCTTGATACAACGATTGGCTGTCAGTTTGCTGGTCGGGTAGGCCCGGGTTTTCCCAAAAAAGCTCGGCGGGCAGTTGATTATTGACTAGGAAGTGCCGCTGATGTGCGCAATTTCTGGGAACGGCTTCCGTGGCCAACCTTGAAAACTGTCCGATAACTTCGAGTCACCAGCGACACTTGGCAACAGGTGTAATGTTATTTTGGTATCACTTGTGTCACTCTTTGCATCAGCGCTTAGCCTTTAACAGGCCGCGGATAAATCAACCTTTGAATGGAATCTGGCACAACAGAAAAAGACGAAAGCAGCTCTTCATTGATGAAGATGGTCGAAGCCATCGCCATCAGCCCGCAAGATGCGCGTGAACTAGTTGCTCAGTACGATCGCCAAGCGCGAAGCTCGGCCCCGTCCGCTACGGATGAAAAAATCAAAGAAGCTGTTGTCGATAAAATCATCAGCCGCTATTCAAAGCTTGCTGCGACATCTGGCGCAGCTACTGCCCTACCGGGTGTCATTCCCGTTATCGGCACTATGGTGAGTGCTGTGGGGGGTGGACTGGCGGATATCTCGGTTGCAGATCGACATGACCATGTGCCTAGTGGTAGCTATTAACGGCAAGATGTCCAATGAGGATGCCAAGCACATGTCCTACATCATCGCGCTGTACGGTTCGCTGGAACGGATGGGCTCTGTCGGTGCCAAAAAAATCGCCAGCAAGGCGGGCGTGCGCATGGTACATCAGTATTTGAAGGGACCAACCCTGCAGGTCATCAAGGAGTTGTTCGCGAAGATCGGCATTTCGTTTACACAGAAAGCTGCAACGAAAGTGATCCCCTTCGGAATAGGGGGCATCGTTGGCGGAACGGCGAAATACGCGCTTACTACCTACGTTGGGAAAACCGCTCGTGACACTTTCTGTCTAAATCTAAGAGAAGAGCGGGCCACGGATTAACCTGCCCCGGCACTATGGGCGCGGTGTTAACAGCGCCCCTTCAAAACAGCCGCCTATCCGCAGGAAAATCAAACACCGAAAGCCTCGCCCCCAAAGCCTCCGGATGCGCCGGATTAAACAGGTAATTACAATTCGCCGGAACAATCGCCGTCGGCACCCGATACAGCAGAGAACCCTCGCCCTGCAACCAGTCATCACCCATCTTGCGAGTGGCCAACACATCCTCCGACCAGTCGTCCTTCAGCAGTTCACGCCCATCGATTACGCTAGTGCTTTCCGGCAGTTCAACGCGTAGCAGGGTAAATGTCTCCGGTAATTCCTCGATGCTCAGCTCCATATGGACCAGCACCTCAAGCAATGAAGTGGCCGGCCAGTCGGCAAGGTAGACGATGGGACGACCTTTGGTGTGCCAACGGCCCGATACCTTGGTGCCTCCAATCCCGCTAAGGTCCTTGTAATTCGATATGCGCCATAGAACACGTTCAGTCATGCAAAAAATCCGTGATTGATCCGTTCCAGCACTTCTTCAGCAGCCACATAGCCAGGTGTGGTGGCTGCCGCTTCCAGTGCGGTCAGGCCTCCAAATGCTTTTTGAGCTTTGTTCAGCCAGTGGGCTGCCTTGTCCTTATCGCCGAACACTTGCTCGGCCAGCACTACCAGCTTGCTCACGCGATACAGGCGGTCGCCTTCTTCAGGGGAGAGCCGTTCGCCTTTGGTTCGACGGTGGCGCAGGGTGCGGGCGTTGATGATGCCGACGTTGACTGCGTTGACGCCGTGTTGTGACAGGTTGTCTATTGCTTCCAGCGATACGCCGCTGCGGATAAGCAAATCCATCGGCTGCCCGGGGATGCCCGCCATCAGCTCCAGCACCTGAAAGTCTGGTTGAGTAATCATGCCGTTCTCCACTATTTGGCAATTTGCCTGTGATGATAGGGCAAAATGTCGGGCGTGGGAAATGTGTGATTCCACTGGAATCATGCTGTCGTTCCGCCAATGCGTGCGATCGGGCCGTTTCCGCGTTGTTTGACCAAGCTCATCATCGCCGCCATCCTCTGGCTGGCTATCGCTTTGCTCTGATCATTTGGAGCGTGAGGCTTTGGCTGTGTGGGCTCAGGCCTGGCGGCAGTTCTCACTGGAGTGACGTTAGTTCTGGGTTGAGTCATCAAGTTGAATTCTCCGTTGCGCGCTTTTTCGATCATGCGCAGCAGGTAGGCGAAGGGGTTTCGCATAGCGTCAACAGGGCGTGCGGCCCATTGATCGAGCACGTCCTTGCACAATTCCTCAGTGAGTGGAGCCATGGCGACGATCGCCTTCTGTCGCTGATCCGGCGGCAAAGCCTGGAAGCGAGGTGGGTAGTCGGCCCTAGTATCCACACGCGGTACAAAGCTTTTGAATACATATGTATTTGTATTACTACCTGTACTAAATGAGTTCGGATTCCGAACCGGGTCGAATTCGCCCTGTTTACGGCAGCGTTCGGATTCCGAACCCGGCGGCGGGGTATTCCGAACTGGGCTCAATCCACTGAGTTCGGAATGCTTTTGACTGAGTTCGGAATCGTTTGAGCCGCGTTCGGATTGCGGCACGGGAATGTCCCGCGTGCTTGTGTTTTTGCCCCAGCGCTGCCTTGCAACACGTTGGCCAATGATGTCGAGACGACTTGGAATACGTTGCTCGCGCACATCTGGGTCTTGGGCAAATTCCTCAAGGGTATGCGCAGCGACCTGGCAGATGGATTTATTCGCGTGCTCCAGTGAGTTACCCACCAATTCCAGGTATCCGCGATCGAGCAGCATCGCCTCGGAAATGCTGATCGGCTCGTCGTGGAGCAGGTAGATGTTGCCTTTCATTTGCCCGGTAACCTCGTCACGCACGCGGCCGGCCAAACTCAGCCAGCGAGTCAGGCGCAGCGTTGTCAGTGTTTTGGCTACGGTTTCCCGGGAGGCGACCTTGAACGGCGAAGCAGCCAGGTAGGGCTGCAACTGTTCGTAGGTCGGAAAAGAGGTCAGGCCATCGCTATTGAGCAACAGTCTGAATACCTGCCAGGCGTTTCGCTCCAGCGGCGTCAGACGGTTGTCCAGCAACAGCCGTCTGGGTACCGCTTCATGAGGGTTGCCGGTGAACAGGATGCCGGTATTTTCAGTATCGAGAATAGTTGGCAGTGGTTTGATGTCGCGTGGAGTCGACCTTTGCTCTCGCGGTGCATCGCGACGTTTTTCGTTCAAGGAGTTCGAGGCTGAATCCAGAAGGGCATTCAGCGTATCGAGGTTGCCCGGCGTGAATCTGCGTGACGGGTCGTGCATCACAGCAGGTCCTGTTCAATCCAGCTTTGAAGGGTGTTCCAGGTCATGGTCAGGTTGAGTGGCGGCACGCTATGGGTCATTTTAATTGCGAGTTTTAGCAGGGCACGACTGTCCCGAGGGTCCACCGGATTCTCTCGGTTCAGACTGCTCCAGCGGTCCCATAACGCGCGTTCCTGTTCCTGATTCACTGCTGGCCACCGGCCCTTACGATTGGGCAGGCCAAGCATGGCGCGCCTGAGCGCCACCTCCTTGGCAGACAAGCCGAACAGGTCATGAATCAGCGGCGAGCTTGCTCCGTTCTGCAGCGCGCACATGATCAGTTGATCCTCTTCGTTATCCTTGGCCTGGGCCAGTAGGCGCTGGACGACGGTACTGTCCACCACCACCCGAAACCACGGCACAGGCGCGTTGACCAGCACGCTCATGCACTGCGGCTCGATAAGGTCCTTCAGATCCTGTTCCGCGAAGCCCATAGCCAGACAACTGCGCAACTGGCCGTTGCGCATGTCGTTCAATACCTGAAGTGCAACGGCGAGATTCAGTGGGTGTGCCATGGATGTTTCTCCATTTCAGGAATGTCGGGACGGGTGCTCATGCGCTGGCCTCCAGTTCGATCAAGCGGCGAGCCAGGCGCATCACGCGGAAGACTTTCACCAAGGCTTGATCGCTGAGGCGATCGTTTGCCGAAGCCGCTTGAGATTGCTGTCGGGAGCATCCAAGCATCAACTGACCCAAGTCGCCGGAAAGCACTAATTGACTGGCCTTCGTGTCGCTGAAGCTTCCGCTGAGGGACTCCAGCAGCTTGATGGTCGCTGTAGTGACGGATCCCTGGACAATCTCAACGGTTGCGTCGGGATCCAGGCTGAAACCAATGCCCCATTCGCTGGGGCGGAGAATGTCAGGTGCCTGGACTTCTTCAGCCACTTCGCTGGCCAAGCCAAAGATTTGCTGGCGCAGTTCAGCAGGCTCATCGATCTGCCGTTCGATGTACCAAAGATCCGAGACCGGGTGCAGGCCTCCGACCTGCACGGGGATGGCTTGCAGGCAAGCTTCCTCAAAGTCCGGAATCGGCTCGCCTGTTGCCTGCGCCAGTTGACGTTTCATGGCCTGAGTGCGCGGTGTCAGCCCTGCAATCGGGGTGATGATATGGCTCTGGATCAGTGCCTGTTGATCTTCATCGGAGAGTGGTTCGCGGTCCGACGTGTGATCAGATTGCTGCAGCGGGTCTGGTTCAGGTTCGTGCGGAACAGTGAGTTTACTGTCGTTGGTTGAAGACTCCGCCAATCGCTCTCCAGGCAAGCCGGAGGAGGGTGCAGTCACAGTGGCTTTAGTCGGCGCAGGCGGCAGCTCTTTAGCGGGCGAGGCTTTATCCGTCCCTTTAGTCTCCAGCATATCGAGCTTGAGCCAGTTGTAATCCTTGCCCAGTGGCTCTTGCATCTGATGAATCAACTCATCTTGAAACCGCTCGAAGCTGAAGTCGGGCTTACCGTCGAAGCAGTTCAGTATGTCGGTGAAGAACATGCTGAAATCTATGTCGGTGTCGCGAGTATGTTGCTGCCAGGTTTTCCCAGCGCTGCGCCTGAGTGAGATCAGCCGCTCGATCTGCGGCTTGCCCATCCCGGCGAACAGCAGCGCAGGGATCGCAGGCAGCAGAAACTGCACAGCGTCCTGCATCTTACTGATGTGCGACTGTGAAACCGGGTACCCATCGGCACCCAGTAGCCGCGCGAGCTCCCGTTGGGAGACCGGCTGACCGGCCTCCAGCTCGTAAAACTCCTTGGCCCGATCAATTCCCAATGCGCGCTCGATGAAAGTGAGCTCTCCGTGCATATCGTTCTCGGCCAGGTGGCCGGTCAAGGCGACGATGTCGCCTCGCTTGGGCCATGGGCGGAACAGGCAGTGAATACGGAAAAACTGCTCGTCTCTGGTCTCGGTCCAAAGTTCGTTGAGGATTGCGAGCCGCGTATTGCCACCGTTGCGGATGATGAAATGTTCTTCTCCAGGCTTCCGGGTAATTGGCGGCGGTGCATCCAGGCCGCGACTTTTGATCGAGGCCTTGAGCTCATCAAACAACGGATTGCGATTGATGCGCGGGTTGTGTTCGTAGGGCCGCAGTTTGTCCAGGGTGATGACCATTGGCGTGTCTGCGACGGGATCGGAAAGCTGCGACATCACTGGGCCGTTATTCATGAACGACCCCTGTAGCAGCTTGCTTTTGATCGTCTCGGCGTCGGGAGATTTGGCAGCCATCAGGCATCACCCTCAGCCGCCTGCTCGCTACAGGTCAGACGGTCGATCACCGCATTGGCGCGCTTGAGTTCCTGCTCCAGTTCAAAGCTGCGGAACAGGCGGAACATGATCTCGGCGTTCATGGACCGCTGCGAGTTGCGAGCGATGTCAGCGATCTGATCCCTCAATCCGGTCTCGTAAAAGCGCACAACGAATTTGTCCTGTTTACGGCTGGTCATTTCACTTCTCCTTGTTCCGATCCTTGGTCTGCCAGGGTCTTGTAGTGCCAATCACCGACGTCCAGGCTGACGACTTCAACGTCTTTCCATTGCTCTACCCGGCAGGCGAGCGCGTATACAAAACGGTTGGCGTCGGCCCGGCCGTTTTTCAGGCGAAATACAACGGTGCAGAGGTCTTCGTTGGCCAGCTCAGTTCTGTTATTCAAGATGTTCTTCCTCCACCGCGTAGCTGCCACATTCCGGGCAGGTGTAGATATCCAGCTCTTCGTTCAGTTGTGGATCACAGAAGCGTTGTATCGCCCGGTGCAGGGCAAACTCGGCCATGCAGTCCTTGCAGTTTCCTCGGGGCACTGGTCGTTTGTTCATGCTGATGCTCCTCGCCGATCCCTGGCTTCCAGATTGACGAAACGGGTCTGCGCCGGGATGAATGCGGTGCGCACTATCCCGACAGGTCCGTTTCGGTGTTTGCCGATGATGAGTTCGGCGATGCCTTGATCTTCCGAGTCGGGGTGATACACCTCGTCCCGGTAGATGAAGAGGGTCAGGTCGGCGTCCTGCTCCAGAGCGCCGGATTCGCGCAGGTCGCCGTTGTGCGGGCGCTTGTTGGGGCGGTTCTCCAACGAACGGTTGAGCTGGGAAAGGGCGACAACCGGGCAGTTGAATTCCTTGGCCACGGCCTTGAGCCCGGCGGAAATGGCACCGATCTCCAGGTTGCGATTTTCCTTGCCGGGGCACTGCATCAGTTGCAGGTAGTCGACCATGATCAATCGTGGCTTGCCGTAACGCCGTGCTGCTCGTCGCACTCGGGCGCGTAGGGCGGAGGGTGTGAGTGCGGAGCTGTCATCAACCACCAGGCGTTCGCCGTACTGGTTGATCCTGGCCACGCCGGCGGTGAGCTTGGCCCAGTCATCATCTTCCAGTTGGCCGCGCATGAGTCGTGCGACATCTAGCTGTCCCAGAATTGCGATCATTCGGTACATCAGAGCCTGGGCTGGCATTTCCAGGCTGTAGATCTGGACGCTGTTGGCCGGATCCTGAGCCAGTACCGCATCGACGATGTTAAGCGCGAAGCTGGTTTTGCCCATCGAAGGGCGGGCCGCGACGATGACCAGATCCGCATCCTGAAATCCTCCGGTTTTCTGGTCCAGATCCACCAGGCCGCTGGGTACGCCTGTCACACCATTGCCGTGATTGAAATTGAAATCGACCTGCTCCAGCACTTTCATCAGCGTGTCATTGACGTCGATAAAGCTGTTGGGCGCGTGTCCCTGTCCCAGTGCAAAAAGCTTCTGCTCGAACTCTTCCTGCACCGCCACGCTTTTTGCCTGCGCAGCCGTGGCGCTGCGGCTGCATTCGTGGCCGAGCAGGACCAACTGACGCAGGTGGGAGCGCTCACGGACAATGGCGGCATAGACGCAGATGTTGGCCACCGACGGAGTGTTCTTGGCCAATTCACTTAGATAGCCGAGACCTCCAGCTTCTGGCACTTCGGCCATGGAGTCGGCCACCGTCAGTACGTCGAATCCCTGGTTGGCTGTGGCAAGCGTCTGTATGGCTTGAAAGATGAGCCGGTGTTCGCGCTTGAAGAAGTCCTGCGCGCTTACCGTGTCGGCGATCAGATCCCAAGCGCTGTTGTCGAGCAACAGCCCGCCCAACACACCTTGTTCAGCCTCAATCGAATGAGGTGGTACCAGATCCGTGAGGTTCACGAGGCAAGCTCCTGACCGTCATTGATCGGAGTGCCCATCGTGTCGAAAGCCAGTTTGTCGAAATGGGCGCGCCACTGGGGAAACAGCTCCGAGGCTAGTGATCTCATCACGCTGAATGCTGCCGGGGATCGGCGATTCTGCGGTTGGCGGTATTCAAGGCGATGTGCAGGCGTGCCTTCGGTTGCGGCGCGGCGAAAGCTCACTGCAGCGGGAATGGTGGTGTCCAGCAGATTGATCTGCGGGTGGTCCGCCAGGGTTTCCACCAGCGACTGATAAATCAGATTCGCATCGTTGGTGGCGTCGAGTTTGTTGATGACGATGTTCAGTGGTGGCGTGTGTACGCCCAGCGACGAGAGCGGCTCCAGGTCTTTGAGCAGTTGCTGGGTGCCGCGGTAAAACTCGCGGGCGGCCAGCATGTCAGGCGTGATGGGGGAAATCGCCAGATCGGAACACAGCAGCGCGGTCTCTAGCGTCACAGATCGCGCGCCTTGGGTATCGATCAGGATCAGATCGAAGTCGTCGGCAAACGCAGGTACCAGATTCTTCAGGCGAAGACGCCCGTCAGCCGCGTAAAGCAGCATGTTGCTCAGCTGGTTATGGGGATCGTTGGAAAGGATCAGTGACAGATTGGGGATGCAGGTCTGTGAAATGACCTGATCGGCGCGGGTGTTGTTTTGAGATATCAGTTGGTACGTGCCGCCGGGCGCTTCATGCTCAAGGCGATAAAACGAGGACAACGAAGGTTGTGTGTCGAGATCTATGAGGAGGGTGCGTATGCCAGCGTCGGCGCAGAAAGCGCCTAGATTTGCGGTTACCGTGGTCTTGCCAGGGCCGCCTTTGGTCGAAAGGACCGATGCGATTGTCATGATGCTTGCCTCTAAATCGAATGATTAGAGACAGCGCTTTGACTCACATACTGAAGTGTAACTAGAGGTAAGCTGAAGAGGATTTGGGTGTTTTTGGGAAATTTTCAGCGTTTTACCGAGTTAATCGGTAATAGCGGTAAAAAACCCTACACAACCCACTCAAACCCTTGAATCTACAGCTCTTTAAAAGTGGCTCCACGACCTGGACTCGAACCAGGGACCCAGTGATTAACAGTCACTTGCTCTACCAACTGAGCTATCGCGGAATGAGCGCTATGTTACTGATTGGAATAGAGAAGTCAAGACGCTCTCGAAAATATTTAGCGTATCCCCAACTCGTGTCGTCGGGTTCGATTGTGGGCAAGCTTCTGTGAACGGCGTCGTTCATGGCTAATCTCACGAGGAGCGAGATAGACGGGCTACCCGCGCGCAGCAGCCTCTCAAATGGTTGTGTGGCTGCTCGTTCTTTTCGCGACGATTGGTCCATGTTCAGGGCTGGATTTGCTTGCTCTGCAACAGTCGAGCCTATATTCGATCAACGGCTTGTACAGTGGCGTCCGAGTATTTCGGAATATTGACCGGCTACTGTAATGCGTTCGCCGTTTTTAGGTGAACGAATGAATTTGTTCGGCACTCGAAGCTATATGACCGCTCGCTGGCGGCTTTCCCGCGCGACAGTTCCGGACTTTAACAACCTTGGTTGAAACACATTTTCAAACACCGTCAAATTCCTGGAAGAGCAATGTTTCTGTGATGCATCAGGAACTGCGCGAGGCCACTGCCGTTGCCCATCGTTCGCTGGAGAAACGGCTGCCCTTTATTTCTGTTCACCTCGACAGACGTCTTTATCAGCGCCTGCTCGAAGCCTATTACGGCTTTTATTATTCTATTGAGCGTCAACTGGACCAGGTCCCCAATCTGCAGTCGGCTAACCTCGACGGGCGCCGCAAGGCACCTGTACTGGCCCGTGATCTTCACGCTCTGGGGTTGCCCCCGGAGGGAATAGCCACGCTCGCGTTATGCACCGACCTGCCTGCGGTGGAAAACAACCTGCAAGCGCTCGGTGTCATGTATGTCATGGAGGGAGCCACTCTTGGCGGTCAGGTGTTAAGCCGGGTCGTACAGGGCAAGTTATTGATAGGAACCGACAGCGGTGGTGCATTTCTTGATGTCTACGGGGGCGCTGCAGATCAAATGTGGAAAGACGTTCTGGCGCTTCTTTCGCACGTCGTCGAACCCTCACAGCGCGCGCAAGTCATTCACTCTGCGCGACTCACCTTTAGCAGTTTTGAGCGCTGGCTGGAGCGTTCGGAGGTTTTACGATGATTGTCGACGATGCGAACACCCTTGATCGTTTGCTTGCCAACTGTAATCAGGAGCCTATTCAGGTTCCAGGCGCTATCCAGCCTCATGGGGTGTTGTTGACAATTGACGAGCCGGAGTGGCGCGTGCAGCAGATCAGTGCCAACGCCGAGGCGTTAACGGGCAAGTCTGCCGCTGATCTGGCGGGATTGCCGTTGGCGGATGTATTGGGTGACGAGCAGGCGCAACTCGTACGTCGTGCTGCAGCTGCCCGGTCGCTGGATGATGTAAATCCGCTGGCAGTGAACGTTGGCGGTCTGCGGGCTGACGGGATCCTGCATCGACACGACGGGCTGCTGATTCTTGAAATTGAAGTGCCTGATCAGTTACCTGCGGCTAGCCTGGACAAACTGGATCGTGGCTTGAGCCGCACGTTGCGTCGCCTGCAATCAGCCAAGTCCCTGGAGTCACTTTACGAAATCAGTGTCAACGAAATACAGGCACTGACCGGCTATGACCGGGTACTGATCTATCGCTTTGAGGAAGAAGGTCACGGGCAGGTGATTGCCGAAGCCTCCAGCCCGGGGATGGACGCCTACAACGGGCTGTTCTTTCCGGCTTCCGATATCCCGGCGCAAGCCCGGGAACTTTACCGCTTGAACTGGTTGCGGATTATCCCCGACGCCGCCTATATGCCTGTGCCCATGGTTCCCTTGCTGCGTCCGGACAACCTGCAGCCTCTGGATTTGACTTACTCGGTGTTGCGCAGTGTTTCGCCCATTCACTGCCAGTACATGAAAAACATGGGCGTGCTTTCGTCCATGAGTATTTCGCTGCTCAAGGATGATCGTTTGTGGGGGCTGATAAGTTGCGGGAATCGCCAGCCATTGATCGTCCCTCATGAGCTGCGGGCGGCCTGCCAGGCGATTGGCCAGGTCTTGTCGATGCAGATCAGTGCTTTGCAAGAGCTGGAAATGCTCAGGCAGAGGCAGGCCAAGGAAACGCTGCTCGCAGCCCTTGGCCAAGTGATGCGCGATGCTGACGGGGACGTGCTGCAAGCCCTTGCACAACATCCGGATCAGCTCATGTTGCTGACTGCTGCATCGGGCGCCGCCGTGCTTACGGAAGATAGGCTGCACCTGTTCGGCAAATGCCCGTCCGCCGAGCAGACTCGCGCCCTGTACCAATGGGTCCGACAGCAACCCGGCGCAGTGTTTGAATCCTCCAGTCTGAGCGCCGCCTTTTCGCCCGCGCGGGACTATCACGACGTGGCCAGCGGGTTGTTGAGTTTTTCCCTGCCCAAACCCGTCGATAACGCTGTGCTGTGGTTTCGGCCTGAAGTGAAGGAAAGCGTGAGCTGGAGCGGAAATCCAAACAAACCGCTGGAGCGTGCCGGGACCGATTCCGGCCGTCGATTGCAGCCGCGGGTGTCGTTCGATCAGTGGAAAGAGCAGGTGGACGGCAAGGCCCGGCGCTGGGATGAGGCTGACGTGTTTGCTGCCACCGACCTTCGTCGTTCTGCCCTGGAGACCGATCTCGCTCGTCAGGTCATTCGCGAGCAGGAAGCGGTGCGGGCGCGGGACGAGCTGGTTGCCGTGGTGTCCCATGACTTGCGCAGCCCCATGACCGTTATTGTCATGCAGTGCGGCATGATGCAACGCGTCATGACCGCCGACAGCGTTCACGCCTCCAAACGCATCAGTTCTGCCATCGATACCATGCAGCGGGCGACGACGCGTATGACCAATTTGCTGGAAGACTTGCTGGACACCTCCAAGATAGAGGCGGGCCGGTATTCCATTACACCGCAACTGCTGGACGTCAGTCAGATCTTCGAAGAGGGTTACGCGCTGCTGGCGCCCCTTGCGCTCAACAAGTTGATCGAGCTGGAGTTCCATGCCGAGCCGGACCTGCAAATCCTGGCGGACCCGGAACGCCTTTTTCAGGTGCTTTCCAACCTGATTGGCAATGCGATCAAGTTCACGCCCAAGGAAGGCAAGGTCGAAGTGAAAGCTGTCGCCGAGGACGGGTACGTGAAATTCAGTGTGACGGATACCGGTGATGGCATTGCCCCCGAACAACTGCCTCATGTTTTCGAGCGTTACTGGCGTATCCGTGAGGGCAACCCGACCGGCACCGGGCTTGGGCTTTATATTTCCATGGGCATCATCAAGGCCCACGGTGGGGATTTGCAGGCCCGAAGCGAGCTGGGTCAGGGCAGCGAATTTGTATTTACCGTGCCCCAGGCGGAACCGCCACGGGCCAGCGCTGCCTGAGGTTATGACGCGGCGTCGGGGGCAGCCGGAAGCATGCAGGACGCCCTCGAAGTCGAGGAAACCCGATTCGCGCCGGACCTGAGCGTCGTTTGCAGACTGCCGGGTCATTAATGTCGTTGATTTATCCGGCTTTGTTTGGACAACGGGAGACGGTTCTATATTCTTGCGGTATCCATCACTCAGGGACGGCGGGCACGTTGCCACATCGGCATACATTCACGTGCCTGTTTTCTGCCTCGCCAAGGAAATTCCATGAGCACTGCCAGCACGCCACTGTCCGGCGTCAATCAGCCACTCAAGGGTATCGCCCTTATTGTTCTGGCGACGCTTCTCTTTTCTACCCATGACACGCTGTCCAAGTACCTGTCAGGTTTTTATCCCATCGTCATGGTGGTTTGGGTGCGCTATGTGGTGCATACCCTGTTGATGGCCTGCATTTTCATGCCCTCGGCGGGGCTGCGGGTATTGCGTACCAAGCGCCCTAAACTGCAAGTCATGCGCGCACTGTGCCTGTTGGGCACCAGTCTGTTTTTCACGACCGGGTTGATGTTCATTCCGCTGGCTGAGGCCACCGCCGTAAACTTCCTGGCGCCCTTGCTGATCACGGCGCTGTCCGTGCCGTTGCTGGGGGAGCATGTGACTCGCAAGCAATGGGCAGCAGTGCTGGTCGGTTTCGTAGGTGTGCTGATCATCGTTCACCCCGGTGGTGAGCTGTTTACGCCCGCCAGCCTGTTGCCGCTGTGTTCAGCGTTGTGTTTTGCCTTCTATCAGCTGCTGACACGCATGGTGAGTGCTCATGACAGCCCTACCACCAGTAATTTCTTTGCGGGCTTGTTCAACACGCTGGTCATGACGGCCTTGGTGCCGGTGTTCTGGCAAACGCCGCAGCTCAAGCATCTGCCGTTGATGCTGGCGCTGGGCACCTGTGGCATGGTTGCGCACTTGCTGCTGACGCAAGCGTATCGCTTCGCAGCGCCCGCAATGCTTGCCCCCTTCAGCTATTGCCAGATCGTGTTCGCAGGTCTGCTGGGCTATCTGGTGTTTGATCATGCGCCGTCACTGACGGCTCAGTTCGGTATTACCGTCATTTGCCTCAGTGGTCTGGCCGCCGCCTGGCAGCAGCGTCGCAAGGGTTGATTCAGGCCGGCGGCATTCATTATTGCAATGCAATTGCTGCCCCTGGGTTCTGCTGACGGGTTTACCATGTGTACCCCTTTTGCCGCGTCGGTTTTGTGGGTGTTCTGTCTCGTTTCGCCTGGCGCGGTCTGTTTTCTTTTTTTTCAACCCAGGAATTCATGCATGAACATTGATCAGATATCCCTCCCTAAAGGAGCCGGCCCCCATGCTGAAAAACTGTTTGAAGCCATTACTCAGGCGGGTTCCGTCAGCGAGTTGAATCGGGCGGGCGGCAAGGCTGAAGGTTTTGTGCTCGGGCTGGAGACCGCCAAGGTGATCAAAAGCCAGGTCGCCGAACGTCTTTACGTGGAGTTCGATGATGCTGCCACTCAGCGCGAAGCGGAGCTGACTGGCTGATCAGCAGGACCGGTCAGCGCCGATGGACACTGATCGAGCGATCAGCCTTGATCCTCAGGCGTATGCCCCCATAAATTCGTTTCCTACTCGAATGCCGTTGGAGAATGTCTATGTATCCTGATGTCCATCTCTTTATCGACGGTCAGTGGCGGGCCAGCCGTGATGGTCGAACCCTGCCAGTCATCGACCCGGCTACCGGTCAGACGCTGGGAACCGTGGCCCATGCAGGCATTACCGATCTCGACGAAGCGCTGGGCGCTGCAGAGCGGGGTTTTGCGGTGTGGCGTCGGACTTCTGCATTCGATCGCTACAAAATCATGCAAAAAGCGGCGCAGTTGCTGCGCGAACGCGTCGACGCTATCGCGCCCATGCTGACGCAGGAGCAAGGCAAGCCACTGGCTGAAGCGCGTACTGAAACCCTGGCCGCCGCCGATGTCATTGAGTGGCTCGCCGAGGAGGGGCGCCGCAGCTACGGGCGCATCGTTCCGTCTCGGGGTGCGGGAATCGAACAAAAGGTCATTAAGGAGCCTGTTGGGCCAGTCGCCGCATTTACGCCCTGGAACTTCCCGATCAACCAGGTGGTGCGCAAGCTTTCCTCGGCACTGGCTGCGGGCTGTTCGATCATCATCAAGGCTCCGGAAGAAACCCCGGCCTCACCTGCTGAATTGATTCGCGCCTTTGCCGATGCGGGCGTGCCTGCCGGTGTCATCGGTCTGGTTTACGGAGATCCCGCGCAGGTTTCCAGCTATCTGATCCCCCATCCAGTGATCCGTAAAGTCACGTTTACCGGCTCGACACCCGTGGGCAAGCAATTGGCAGCCTTGGCCGGGCAGCACATGAAGCGCGCCACGATGGAGTTGGGTGGCCATGCCCCGGCGCTGGTGTTTGATGATGCTGATCTTGATCTGGCGGCGCGGGCACTGACCTCCTCGAAGTTTCGCAATGCAGGCCAGGTATGTGTTTCACCCACGCGCATCCTTGTGCAGCGTGGGGTGTTCGACGCTTTCACCGAGCGATTTGTCGGTCTGATCCGTGAAATCAAAGTCGGTAACGGGCTTGATGCCGCAACGACCATGGGCCCGGTTGCCAATGATCGACGTATCCCGGCCTTGTCGGCTCTGGTAGACGACGCGACGGCGGCAGGGGCGTTGGTGCACACCGGTGGGCGGGCTATCGAAGGGCCGGGTTATTTTTTCGAACCGACGGTACTCAGTGGCTTGACCCGCGAAATGCGCATCATGAACGAAGAACCCTTCGGGCCGGTTGCTCTACTGGTGCCTTTCGACAGTCTTGAAGAAGCGTTGGAAGAAGCCAATCGCGTGCCATTCGGGCTTGCGTCCTATGCGTTCACGACGTCAATGAAAACGGCAAATGCACTGAGCACTTATATCGAAGCGGGCATGTTGTCGATCAACCACTTGGGCATCGGCTTGCCGGAGATTCCGTTCGGCGGGATCAAGGATTCAGGCTATGGCTCGGAAGGCGGCACTGAAGCCATCGAGGCTTACCTCAATACCAAGCTGGTGACGCAGTTTAACTAGCACGGGTATCACGCTGTCGCGGACGGCGAGACCTTCACGGATCTCGCAGTCCGGCGACGTCAACCAGGGATCATGAAGAGCAGTGCAGGGGTTATTCCTTCGCCTGCAAGCCATTCTGTTTCATGATCAGGTTTTTCTCCTTTTTATATTGCAAGGCAACTTCCGGGGCCGGGCCGCTTTTGCCTGTTTCCATCCAGCGACGCAAACGGCTGGCATCGGCGAAGTGGGTGTATTTGCCGAACGCATCGAGGATCACTACCGACACGGGGCGGTTGGCCATGCTGGTGAGCAACACCAGGCAGTGTCCCGCCTGATTGGTGAAACCGGTCTTGGTCAACTTGATGTCCCAGCCGGACTTGCGCACGAGGTGGTCGGTATTGCTGAAGCCCAGGCTGTACGTAGGTTTGCGGAAAGTGACGGTTTTCTCCGGCGTGGTGCTTAATTCGCTCAACATCGGGTATTTTCGTGCGGCGAGAACCAGTGTGGTGAGGTCACGAGCGGTGGATACGTTGTAGACAGACAAACCGGTAGGTTCGACATAGACCGTGTGTTTCATGCCAAGCGCCTTGGCTTTGGCGTTCATCGCCTGGATAAACGCCGCGTAACCACCGGGATAGCTGTGGGCCAGGCTCGCAGCAGCGCGGTTTTCCGACGACATCAGGGTGATCAAAAGCATCTCTTTGCGGGGCAGTTCGCTGCCGAGCTTGACCCTGGAAAATACGCCCTTCATTTCCGGCGTTTGCGAGATGTTGACCGGTATAACTTCATTCATGGGTTGTTTTGCGTCGAGTACGACCATCGCCGTCATGAGTTTGGTCACCGAAGCGATGGGCACAATCACGTCCGGATTACTGGCGTACAGCACTTTGTTGGTTTGCAAATCCACGACCATCGCGCTGCCGGAGGCAAGATGCAGTTGGGAGGGGTCGCGTGAAATCGCGGCGGGTTCATTCGCCTGGGCACTGATCGCGAGTGCCGGGCCTGTAAGGACAAACAATAGGCCGAGAAGAGGAAGAGTAATTTTCAAACGAAATGCTCACTAGGAATGGAATGCACGATAGCGCACGGAGTTCTAAACAACGCTTCATTCTAGGAGGACGCTTCGTCAGTGTCGATGGGGGCTGTAGGGCGTTTCACTAATAAAAGTAAGGCGACAGGTAATGTTCAGTATTTGGCAGGAAATACCCTTAAAAGTGAAGTTTGATACGCGATAGTCGTGGTGCCTAAAGCGCGCAACGATTAGCATCCCATGCCATCGATAGTTGTCTATGCAGGCTGAAGGAGGCACGCAATGCTCAAGGGATTTATCAGTAGGGATTACGTTGTATTGGTGATAGTCGCCGGTGCCGTCGCTGTAATCCTGTCAAGCCTGGGGTTTTTTTCCAGGCCTGCCGATTGGGCGGGCTGGATGCAGGCAACCGGGCTGATTGTCGGGATGATGGTCGCGGTGTCTGTACCTGCCATTCAGCGCAAGCAAGAAGCTGCAATGCTGCGTCAGCAGTTGCGTGAGCGTGAGACCGGTTACGCCCGTCGTATTCAATACTTCTGCGGCGAACTCAGCGAACTGCTCGCCAAGACCAGTGTAAGCCTCAGCCATTTGCGCGCCTCGGACCGGCACCGCCTGCAGAACACCTTGCAGGATTACCTGCATCGTCTTTTTGAATCGCATAAACAGGACTTGAACGACGATCGGGTCGTCATCGCCTACGAACTGCGGCAAGTGGCCAATGACCTGATCGATGAGCTTGAGAGCGGCCGAGCGGATCGGGTCGTTTTCATGGGGCTCGAGAAACGCCTGCAAAAGCTGGCGCATCGGTGTCAGGTAAACGCTGCCATGGCCGAGCGCACCTGAACGCTGCTCTGGCAAAAAAGCCCGCAGCGGGGAAGGGCGCGGGCAAGAGGTTGTCTGGAGTAACGTGCGATTTATCGGTGGTAAGAACCAGTAAGCGGAGCTATCCGTTGAGTTGGGCACCGTCTATTTTTTCGGACAGCGCCTGTGCCACGGTCAATGAGGCCAGCGGCCCGCTAACGGGTTCGCCGTTGTGCATCAGATACCAGCACGCCAGCAGGCCGCGCGCTCTGAGGCTGGCCGGAACCGCGCTGCCCACGACTGACATGATTTGAACCTTGACCATAACTGCCTCCTCAATCTATGCCGCTACTTTAAGACTCCAGGGTTCGATGCAAAAATCATTGCTCTCGATAGTCGACATTGACGATAACTACGCAGACCTACCAGCTCAGGGATGTCACTCGACGACCTGATCAAGCATGGCCACCACTTCCTGATCGGACAGCAGACCTTTTTCAACCAGACTTTGTGCCAGAAGGGCCAGAAACTTCGCGGTGCGATGCCCTTCAAGGCTCTTCAGTTCAGTCAGGGCGCTGTAAACCTTGTTAGAGGTGCAAAGCCCGGCGACCCGGTGAGGGTGATGTGTCGGCATAGACGCATTCCTTGTTTTTATGTGATTCGAAAGTGCGGATGGCGTGCCCGCTGAGTCACTGCACGCTGATAATGGCCGATTCCGAGTTCAATCAGTGTCCTGTGAAGTGCCCTGTCAATATCTGCAGTCGAACTGTCTTCCCTGAGGTTGATAAACAACAACCCCGCCAAGGAGGCGGGGCTGGAGGTCGGCTGTTACCAACGACCGCGATCATAGTAGCCACGGGGTGGGCCATAATAGCCCGGCGGTGGGCCATAATGGCGTGGTCGGTAGTAAACGGGCGGTGGCACGATCACCTGATAGCCCGGCTCGTAATAAACCGGCGGCGGAGGTGCCTGGACGTAAACCGGCTGTTGAACATAAACAGGTTGAGACGGCTCAACATAGACGGTTCGGTCATGGCCGGACGAAACCACAGCACCCACTACTGCAGCGCCAACAATGGCACCAAACACTGCAGGGCCACCCCAGCCATCGCCGCCATGGGCGTTGGCCTGGCCTGCAAGGGCTAGGGCACCTAGTAACAAGGCAACCTTGGGGATTTGACGAATCATGACTGTTCCTCGTTTTTCAACCCCGTTGTCGCGAGCTTGCGTTGTTCTCAAGCACTGCCACGGGATAATTCTAAGACAGCGGTTTCAGGTAAATCTGCGAAGCCATTGCGTAAATTTTGTGTAAGGTATCCGGCCTGTTTCAACACGCCGGATTCACTTACATCACACAATGTGAATAGTACGCTTGCCCAACAGGGATTATCCAATACCGTTGAGGAGAAAAAATGTCCGTTACCCCCAACAAGGAAACACTGCTGTGTATGTCACTTGCCGGCCGCCCCGGTAACTTCGGTGTGCGTTTTCACAATCACTTGTATGAGCAACTCGGCCTCAACTTCTACTACAAGACGTTTACGACCGATGATCTGCCTGCTGCAATCGGAGCCATTCGTGCGCTTGGCATTCGAGGCTGCGGGGTGTCCATGCCGTTCAAGGAGGCTTGCATTGAATGGGTGGACGAGATGGAGGCTTCTGCAAGCGCCATCCAGTCGGTGAACACCATCGTCAATACAAACGGCCATCTGAAAGCGTACAACACCGACTACATCGCAGTGGCACAGCTGCTGGAAAGTCGAGGTGTGCCGCGTACCGAGTTTGCCCTGCGGGGCAGCGGCGGCATGGCCAAGGCGGTTGCCTGTGCAATGCGCGATGCTGGCTTCACCGAAGGGGTGATCGTGGCCCGTAACGAAAATACCGGGCGCGCCCTGGCCGATAGCTGCGGCTTGCGCTGGCAATCGGAATTGGGGGTCGAGCGCCCGCGGTTGCTGGTCAATGTCACGCCGCTGGGCATGACGGGCGCGCAGTCTGACGAACTGTCGTTCAGCGAGCAGGCTATCGAAGCTGCAGAGACTGTTTTTGATGTGGTGGCTACACCGTCGGACACGCCCTTGATCCAGGCCGCGCGGCGTCAGCACAAGCGCATTATCAGCGGCGATGAGGTGGCCGCCATCCAGGCGCTGGAGCAGTTCGTGCTGTACACCGGAGTGCGCCCGACCCCTGAGCAGTTTGAGCGGGCTGCGGCGTTTGCCCGTGGCTGACAACCCCTTTCAGCCCTGTTTCCGGACCGGGAAAACAGGGTAGGGCGTTCTGGCGGGCTACAGGCTACTCAAGTTTTGCCAGGCGCTCCTCAAGGGCTGCTATGCGCGCTTCCAGCTCATCCAGGCGTTCGGTGGAGGGTGAGTGGCCGGTGCTGCGCTCTGGCGCGTGCTGTCGATTGGCGAGTATTTCCTGAAGCTCGTCGGGATGCCCCAGGCGATGCATGTAGCGGTCTTCCCGCTGCCCGGACTGGCGTGGCACCAACATGGCCATGCCGCGTGCAATCAGCCGTTCCAGTTGGTGAACCACTTGCTCGCTGTCTTCGAAGTCATGCATTCGGTTGCTGCGGGTGAGCAACTCGTTGACCGTCTGTGGGCCGCGCAATAGCAACAGCCCGGTCAGAATGACTTGCGCGGGGACCAACTCCAGCGCCTTGTCGACCTTGTGCTCCCAGCGATCAGCACGGCTGCCCATCACCAGTCGCGTCAAACGACGGCCTTCGAGCGCGCGCAGGCTTTGCCCGACCTGACCCGGCGTCAGGTTCATCACCGGGTCACGGCTGGTTTTCTGATTGCAGGCGGTCACCAGGGCGTTGAGGGTCAGTGGATAGGTTTCCGGGCTCGTTGCCTGCTTCTCGATCAGGCAACCCAGAATGCGCAGCTCCGTACTGCTCAGGTGGAGTGACTCGGTCACATCAGAAGACGACGTCGGAGACTGTTCGATAGACATGGCGCTTTCCATAGGCGATGGCGGGGGATCAGCCTAGGCTGTGTGACCGATATTTTCCAGCTTCCAAAAACACTGCCTGCCTGTTTTCGCCGATCAAGGCAGTAAAGACCCGCTGCGTCGCGGGGTAGGCGTGTCTATAATCCCTCACCTCCCATTCAGGATTTACCATGACTATTTCTTTGTATTCCGCCTCCGTCCCGGTGTTCCAGCAAATGCTCAAGGCACTGAGCGAGATCCTGGTTAAGGCTGAAGCCCACGCCACAGAGAAAAACATTCAGCCAGAAGCGCTGCTGCAGGCGCGCCTGTTTCCAGACATGCTTAACTTCACCCGTCAGGTACAAATCGCGGTCGACTTCGCTAAGGGTGCTTCTGCACGTCTGGCGTGTGTGGAAATGCCGCAATACGACGACACGGAAACTTCATTCGCCGAGTTACAAGCCTTGCTATCCAAGACCCTGGCATTTATCGGAACCATCAAGCCCGAGCAGATTGACGGTAATGAAGGGATTGAAATCATTCTTCGTCCGGGCACGCCGAAAGAAAAGCGCTTTACCGGTCAGACCTATTTGCTGAGCTACAGCCTTCCGCAGTTTTTCTTCCACGTGACCACCGCCTACGACTTGCTGCGTCACAACGGCGTCGCCATCGGTAAACGTGACTACATGGGCGCGGTTTAAGCTGCGTCGTGCATTGAGTTACTGATCCGCCAGCGCCGGGTCTAGACCGTGTCGGTAAACAGCTTGTGTCGCGCACTTTCAGTGATGGCGACAATGCCGGGATGCTTGACCTTGCGTTCTACGGAAATGGCGTAGAACGACTCGGTCACTGCATCGGTCTGGCCCAGCAATACAACGCCGTACTGCGCCTGCACCTCATCGGCGATGACGCTGGGTGCAATGAAGATCCCGCTGCCTGACTTGCCGAAGGCTTTCATCAGTGCGCTGTCGTCGAATTCTCCGATAATACGCGGTTGCACATTTTGATCCGCAAACCAGCGCATCAACCTGCTGCGCACCACGGTTTCCTGTCCAGGAATCAGTAAAGGTGCGCCCTGCATCCCGGCAGGGAAGTCTTTGCCGTAACGCTCGGCCAGCTCAGGCGTGGCAAAAAAGCTGATCCCGCACTCGCCCAGTTTCTGGCTGTAGCCCTTTATATCCAGATGCGAGGGCATGGGACTGTCGGAGATGACCAGGTCCAGTCGCTGGATCGCCAGGTCCGCCAGCAACCGTTCCAGTTTGTCCTCCCGGCAACTGATGCGCATGGGCTCTTGCAGCTCCATGGTGGGGGCAATGAGTCGGTAAACGATGGATTTGGGCACCACATCGGCGACGCCAACCCGAAACAGCACCTGCTGCTCATGAGGCTGAGCCCTTAACATCGCCTCCAGCTCATTACCCAGCTGGAACATTTGTTCGGCGTAGGGAAGGGCAAGTCGTCCGGCTTCTGTCAGCTCCAGTTGCCTGCCGACACGTTGAAACAAATCCACGCCCAGGCTCTGTTCCAACAGGCTGATTTGCCCGCTGATGGTTTGCGGGGTCAGGTTCAATTGATCGCATGCACGAACAATGCTGCCGGTTTTGGCCACCACCCAGAAGTAATGCAACTGACGATAATTGAACATGAGCTTTCCCGATTCGGTATGGCCGAAGTATACGCCTTGAAAATACGAATTTTACTGAAGTGTTCTGCTGTCTAGAATGCGGCCTTCGCCGGACCGAGCAAAAGCGTTTGGCTCATTTGATGAGGTATCCATGATCAAACCAATGCGTATCGCTCTTGTCACATTTACGTTAATTGTATTAGCTGGCTGTGATCAGGCCGAAACATCCGCCAAACAACTCTTGAACACCGCAGCCGACGCCGCTAAACAGGCTGTCGACGAGACACATAAGGCCGTAACCCAAGCGCTCGAGGAAACCAGGCAGGATCTCTCAATGGCGCATCCCGAGTCCCCACCCAAAACAGAAAAAGCAGATCAAGAAATCTGATTTCGTTATCAACTGAACCAGGGCATCACTATGGAATACCTTTTAGAACTCGCGACAAGTCCGGCAGCATGGATTGCATTGGCCACTCTTGTGGTCATGGAGGTCGTGCTCGGGATCGATAACCTGATCTTCATTTCGATTCTTACCAACAAGCTGCCCGCGCACCAGCAGCAAAAAGCCCGCAGGTTGGGTATCGGCATGGCGCTGGTTCTGCGCCTGGGCCTGCTCAGCACCGTGGCCTATATCGTCCAGTTGACAGAGCCGATCGTCGAAGTATTTGGCCAGACGTTCTCCTGGAAGGACATGATTCTGATCGCTGGTGGTCTTTTCCTGCTCTGGAAGGCAACGACAGAGATCCACCATAGCGTGGACATCAAGACTGAAGCCGAGAAAAAAATCGAATCGACCATGACCCTGAGTATGGCCGCCGCTATTGGTCAGATCCTGATGCTGGACCTGGTGTTTTCCATCGACAGCATCGTGACGGCCGTGGGCATGACCGAACACTTGCCGATCATGATCATCGCTGTGGTCAGCGCGGTAATCGTTATGCTGGTGGCCGCTGACCCGCTGGCGAAGTTCATCAATGACAACCCGACCGTGGTGATGCTGGCACTAGGGTTCTTGATCATGATCGGCATGACATTGATCGCCGAAGGCTTCGGTGCACATGTGCCTAAAGGATATGTGTATGCAGCCATGACCTTTTCAGCGTTGATCGAGGGGCTGAACATGCTGTCGCGCAGAGCCAGGCTCAAAAGGGAAGCCGCTCAGGCGTCTGAAGCGCTGTAAGTAAGCGTCAAACAAAAGGTCGGTGCGGTGTGATAACCGTCACCGACCTTTATTGTCCAGATTCAGTGGGCGGCAGCAGGCCGTTCTTTGCTTGGTTCTTCAGGCTTGGTGGGGGCCGGATCGATCTCGCGGTGATGATGGCGACGAGAAACTCGCATCACCCCCCATAGCATCGCGGTCGCAACGGCTATCCATGCGGCAATCAGCATCACGATTGTCATTGCCAGGCTCATAAGTCCTCCACGGACCTTCCTTTCTATCCAGTCTTTCTCATCGACAGTCTAGCCCCGGGGTTGTTGCGGTAAATTGACCAATGGTCGCGGTCATAGGACCGATTTGGCATAGCGAGGCGATCAGACTGCGCATTGAGGCTATACCCACGCGCTGGGTCGCCCTATGATCGGCGTTCAAGTCAGGCCGCAAGTGGCCGACGCCTGTTGAAGTGAGTGAACATGTTGCTGGAATTCCTTCGATCGCCCGTCGTTGCCGGAAAACGGGTCGGGTTAGCCATGACCTTCATCCTGGCCCTGGCCGGCTGTGCTTCAGCTGTTACCCCCGAAATTCAACGACTGCCGGACCGGGTTGAGCTTTATAACGTACCGTTCTTTCGTGGCAACGCGTATCAGAGCGGCCCCGGCGCACTGGCCAGTATGTTGGCCAATCAGCATGTCCAGATCACTCCGGGTTTGCTCGACAAGCCCCTCCAGTTGCCAGGCGCAGAAGATCAACTCGAACAGAACATGGCAAAACTGGCCCGGGAATACGGCTTTCTCGTATACCCGCTGGATGACGGCTTGCAATCATTGCTGACGCAAGTTTCCGCCGGCTACCCGGTCATGCTGCGTTTTTCCGACGGTACGTTTCTCAAGGAGCCGCGCTACGCGGTGATGGTGGGCTATGACCGTATCAAGCAGAAAGTGTTGCTGCACGCAGGTATGAACCGGCGCTTCATGATGAGTTTCGGCAGCTTCACGTCGGCCTGGGAAAATGCAGGAAGCTGGGCAGTGCTGATTCAAAGTCCCCGCCAATTGCCTGCCGCTCTCAACGAGCAGCGCTGGACAAAGGCGGCGGAGCAACTGGCTCAGGCAGGGCAGGAACAGGCCGCCGGCGAGGCGATCAAGGTATTGAAAGCGCGGCAGGCAACCCATTGAAACGGGCGCCCCAGGGCGCCGCTATCCAACAGTCAAAAACCCAGCTTGTCTCTCAGGCTGTAGTACCAGGCCCCCAGCGCGGTCAGTGGAGTGCGCATCAATTCTCCGCCGGGGAAAGGGTAGTGGGGCAGTTCAGCAAACGCGTCGTAGCGTTCCGCCTGGCCTCGCAAGGCCTCGGCAAGCACCTTGCCCGCCAAATGCGTGTACGTCACGCCGTGGCCGCTGCATCCCTGCGAATAATAGATGTTGTCGCCAAGCCGACCGACCTGAGGCAATCGGGATAGCGTCAGCAGGAAGTTTCCGGTCCAGGCGTAATCAATCTTCACTTCCCTGAGCTGTGGGAACGCTTTAAGCATCTTGGGCCGAATGATCGCTTCGATGTTGGCCGGGTCCCGGGCACCATAGACGACGCCACCACCAAAAATCAGGCGTTTGTCGGCAGAAAGACGGTAATAATCGAGCAGATAATTGCAGTCCTCGACGCAATAATCCTGGGGCAGCAGCGTCCTGGCCAGTTCGTCACTCAAGGGTTCGGTGGTAATCACCTGCGTGCCGCAGGGCATGGACTTGGCGGCTAACTCAGGCACGAGATTACCCAAGTAAGCATTGCCTGCGACAATAATGAACTTGGCTCGAACCTTACCTTCGGCGGTATGCACCACGGGATTGGCGCCACGCTCAATACGAACGGCCGCCGATTGCTCATAAATCGCGCCGCCCAGCGACTCAACGGCGTCCGCTTCCCCCAGCGCAAGATTCAACGGATGGATATGCCCACCACTCATGTCGAGCATCCCGCCGATGTACTGGTCGGACGCTACCACTTCCCTAATGCGGGCTTTGTCCATGAGCTCCAGCTGCGTATGACCATAACGCTCCCAAAGCCGTTTCTGCGCTTCAAGATGACCCATCTGCTTGGGGGTGAGCGCCGCGAACACACCGCCGTCCTTCAGGTCGCACTGGATCTTGTATCGGGCAACACGATCACGAATGATCGTTGCGCCCTCGAACGCCATCTGCCCCAGCAACTGAGCTTGCCTGGGGGCGACGGTGCGCTCGATGACATCGATATCCCGGCTGTAACTGTTGACGATCTGTCCGCCATTACGACCCGATGCGCCGAAGCCGACCTTTGCGGCTTCCAGCACGGTTACCCGAAAGCCATGCTCCAGTAGAAACAGCGCACTGGACAGGCCCGTGTAGCCCGCGCCAATGACACAGACGTCCGTTTCCACGTCGCCCTGCAACTGCGGCCGAGGCGGTGCGGGGTTTGCCGATGCCGCGTAATAAGACTGCGGATAAGGAGTGTTCGTCATCCTTTAACCTCCGTTTAATATTTTTTACGAGTTGCGCGATCCTACCGGAGATCAAAATCCTGCACCAGCCAGTACTAAATTAAACGCGAAAACGACGAAACGTAAAAAATACGCATATTCATAGGGTTAGCGCGAAAAAAGGTGTTGACACACATTCAGATATCCGTAGAATGCCGACCCACAGCAGGCACGTAGCTCAGTTGGTTAGAGCACCACCTTGACATGGTGGGGGTCGTTGGTTCGAGTCCAATCGCGCCTACCAAACAAAATCCGCTCTGCTGGGCGGTCTAGAAGGGCTCACCGAAAGGTGGGCCCTTTTTTGTTGTCTGAATTTCGGATGAACTTGCAAAACTTTGCAAAACCCCCACCTCAGAACGCCAAGTCGGCGTTCACATCGACGTATAAAAATATCCTTCTCCGTGTGGCCTTGAGCGCTCAGTTCGACCGGGCATCCAACAGCACTGACAGCAAGCGCAGCCTGGCGAAGGGAAACCGAACACGTTACTTCTTGATGAGGCGCGGCACCGAACCCATCGGCATTGCCGTGCGAGCAGGCAAGCAGCGGGATGCCGTTCATGGGCAACGGACCGCCAGTGACAGGTGACGGCTGGACATTTCGGGGGTGCGGACTGATCCAGGTACGGTTGGCACGCTGCTCGGCGGCCCTGCTGGCGCCGCAGTTGGCGCATTGATTTCGAGCGCCCTAGGCGTGACCAATGACCCGGATTCGGTCGAAGCCTATCATCGCCTGCCGGTGATATTTTTCCTTACGCCGCCCCGCTTTCCCGCGACCTCCAGGAGCCGCTTGAAGGTGGCGCATTCCATATGTGACGGCGCAGGGCACTCGGCGACGTGTCGGAGCGTGTCGCGGAGCGCGATCAATTCGCGGATATGCCGATCAATCTCGTCGGCCTTTTGATGAAGCCCGGCGCGCGGAAGGTCTGGCATGCCGTTTCTGCCGAACATCCCGGCGATCTCTTCAAGCGAGAACCCTGCCAATTTACCCATCGTGATCAGCTTGAGTTGCAACAGGACTTCGGGCGCAAACTGCCGGCGCAACCCGTGCCGTGAAACCGAGCAAATCAGCCCCACTTCCTCGTAGTAGCGTAGCGCCGAGGGTTTGATTCCGCTCTGTGCCGCCACCTCTCCGATATCCAGAAATTTCATGCTTGACCTCAAGCCGACTTGAAGTGGCAGCATGCTCTTGAACGGACATTCGAGCAAGAGGACAAGACGATGCAACAGGCTGAAACACTCACACAAGAGAGGAAACAATCGGGGGTTACGATCACGCTGGCTCTGGCGATGCTATTGGCCTCGCTCGGCACCAGTATCGCCAATATTGCACTGCCGGCGCTGGCCGAGGCATTTTCCGCGCCCTTTGTCGAGGTGCAGGCGGTCGTCATCGCCTATCTTGCAGCGATGACAACCACAGTCGTCATAGCCGGTCGGCTCGGCGACAAGCATGGACTGAAACCCGCGCTGCTCGCGGGCATTGGCCTGTTCTTCATCGGCTCGCTGGCAGGCGGTCTTGCGCCGAACCTGTGGTCGCTGATCGGTGCGCGTGCACTTCAGGGCATCGGTGCGGCCTTCCTCATGACGCTTTCCATGGCGCTGATGCGTCAGACGGCGAGCGAAGCGAGCGTAGGGCGAGCCATGGGCCTGCTCGGCACGGTCTCGGCGCTGGGCACGGCGCTCGGTCCTTCGCTGGGTGGGCTGTTGATCCCGGTAATGGGATGGCGCGGCATCTTCTGGGTGCAGCTCCCGCTAGCGGCTATCGCCTTGTTTCTGGCTTTCACCTTGTTGCCGAGCGACACCGGTAAGGAGAAGGCACTCTCAGTAAGTCTGTGGTCCGTGCTGAACACGGGCCTTGTTCCCAATCTTCTCGTCAACCTGCTGGTCGCCGCCGTCATGATGACGACGCTCGTGGTCGGCCCGTTCTATCTCGGCCTCGGGCTCGGTCTGAAGGAACAAGTGGTGGGGTTCCTCATGGCGATTGGTCCGGTGATCTCAGTCTTCAGCGGCGTTCCCTCGGGGCGACTGGTTGATGCTTGGGGAAGCAGCCGGGTGCTGGCGATTGGGCTCGTCCTCATGGCCGTCGGTGCCTTCCTTCTGGCGCTCTTGCCAAACATGATCGGAGTCGTTGGCTATGTACTCTCAATCATCGTCCTGACGCCGGGCTACCAGCTCTTTCAGTCCGCCAACAACACCGCCGCGCTGGCGGATGTTTCAACGGACCGACGCGGCACGGTCTCAGGACTTCTCAGCCTGTCGCGGAACATTGGGTTGATCGGGGGGGCATCCATCATGGGGACGGTCTTCGCCTTTGGCGTCGGGACGGAAGAGCTTGCCCATGCCGCTCCTGCGGCGATTGCCAGCGGCATGCAGCTCACCTTCCTGCTCGCCGGTGGAATGATAACTGTCGCGATCGCCACCCATGTTTTTGTAAGGCGGTCGTAACCAGTATTGCTGTTAGCGGAACAGGATCAGGATCAGGAGCGTTCCGAAAGGGGCGGTCCGAGCTGGAAGCCATCATGTCATTCTGAACGCGGGCGACGAATCGGTGGTGCTGCGGCTTGATCGGCTCGCCGTTACACACGCGACGTTCTCAATCTCGTTCTTGAGCTTGACGAAAAGGGGGCGGCGACGTAGCGGCTGCTGACTTCAGCCAGCGCCGCCAAACGGCAATCTCTAGGTCAGGTGAGTGCCTGGCTCAAGCTTGCTCGTCTTGCTCGTCATCATCGTGCTTGAGTGCTGGCTTCATACCTGGCTGGGGTGCGTGCTCCGCATTGGGCGCTATTTCTTCGCCGTGGTTCTTTTTCTCTTGCTGTACTTTTTTGTCGTGGGCGACGTTACGTGGGTCTGTCATGGGAATTCCTTGATTGGGCAGATGATTCAAACGCCTATCGACGCGATACGCTGACTGTGAGCGTCGGGGCAATACTTGGAGTCAGGCCGGGTTAAGGCGTTCAATGTATTCCGACCTGCAACTACAAGCGGTAGCACATCGGCAATATCGCTTGCTCGCTGCGTCGGCAGACGCGTGAGGATGTCCTTCAAACAAGCATACGGATCATGGCCATTCAGCCGCGCAGACTGGACAAACTCATGATCGCTGCCGCCCGCGTGCCGCTGCGTAGCGACCCTGCGAAGAGTCAGTTCATGCGTCCGGGAGCCCTCGGTCGGATCTGGATGCCGATTCAATCGGATTTACCGAGACAGTGCGGGTGAGTCCCGAGCTATGTTGAACTTGCTCAAACAACCAGACAGCCCGATGACAAGGGTTACGCAGGAACCGAATCTGTGCCAGCTGGTTCGGACTAAGGAGTGGAGCGTATGGCAACGCTCGAAAGGGCGGGAGTACGCATGACTCGCCGTAAGCGCAGCACCCTGTGACATTCCCACACATCTAAATGGGAAGTTAAGGGCTTCTGATGCAAGACTGGCCGGGCCTTTGTGTGCTACGAATAACATCACCCTTGAGACCTGCAAATCCCGCTAGCGCATAAGCCACATGGCTCAGTTTTCAGAAGCCGCGGTTGCATCGCGGCCGGATTCAGCCTCCAGCTTCAATCGGTCAGCTTTACTAATGTATTTCGACTTGCTGGACGGTGCCAGTTTGGCGCTTGCCTTTTTGGCGTGAGCCTTTAGTAACTGACTTATTTTCTTTCGACGATTCATGTTTTCTACTCGACGATGAGTTTTCTGAGTAACCGTTTGGGCTGCACGCCTTCCTGATACCCGCGCCTCTGGTCTGGCCGGTCAATCTTAGACGCCTCCGTTACAGCCATCGACTATGAGCAAGCGTCAGCCCTTCCATTGACGATAATCATCTCACACTGAAATGTGTTTCCGTTCACGCAAGGCCTTCTTCCCGCAATGCTTTCTGAACCGCAGGGCGCACCTTGACCCGGTCATACCAATCCCGAAGGTTGTTCAAATTGTCGAAGTGGATGTCCGCTTTGTAATAGCTGGTCAACCAGAAGGCCTGGCCCCAGCCTGTCAATGCGAACAGGTAGGCGTCAGCCACAGTAAAGGAATCACCCATGAGATAGGGGCGGGTAGCCAATTGTTCGTTAATCCAGGCGAAGTGCTTCTCTAACTTTGGCTTGGCGGTGTCCACATACTTACCCGCGAGTGTTGCGTACAGCAGAGGAATGTACCCCTTGTGGATTTCGGATGTCAGGAAGCTCAGCCATTCTTGAAGTCGGTATCGATCAAGCGTGCCAGAAGCTGGAACAAGTCCAAGTTCGGGCCTGAGATCGCCCAGATACTGCACGATTGCCGGGCCCTCACGCAGGAGAGTGCCGTCGTTCAGCTCGATTGCCGGTACATAGCCTAAGCTGTTGATCTCTAGGTAATTGTCGCCCTGTTCGGTGAGGTGCGTTTTGTGATCGACTTTAATCAGTGTGGCATCGAGGCCAAGCTCGTTCAGAATGATGTGGGGCGAAAGGGAGCAAGACGCGGGGATGTAGTACAGCTTCATTTGTAAACTCCAGAGCATGAGTGAGCGCTGTCGGTTCCAACGCAGAGACGGCTTCAGCTCATTCTAGAGGTCAGGTATAAAATAGAAAGAAGGCACTATTTTGTAGTATAGGTACAAAGAATATACCTACATTCTGTAGAGATTCTGACGATGAAAGGCAACATATCAGGCTGTTCGGTAGAAGAAGCGATGCGTTTGTTAGGTGGCCGGTGGCGTTTGCTTATTGCATCCTATCTTCTTGATGGGCCAAAGCGCTTCAATGCGTTGAGGCGGGATATCCCGGCTATTTCACAACGAATGCTAACCATCGATTTGCGCGCCCTGGAAGAAGCAGGACTTGTAAAGCGCACTGTATTTCCGACCGTTCCCGTAACGGTTGAGTACGAACTCACCGGTGACGGACGCCGGTTAGAGCCAGTCGTCGAGGTAATGAAACAGTTTGGGCTATGGGTCAAGAATCGCCAATCCGTCGACAGCGCCTGCCCGGATGAATGCAGTCATTCCCATCTGAGCCGCCTTTAATTTCCCCATCTGCCACTGTTGCGCTACAGGCTGCGCTCCGACAATGGTTGCCTGCGCCGCTTGACCACCTGACGACAGCTCGGGTCGATCAATGCGTTGTGCCGACACCCTGTCATTGAGTAGGAGACATGATGGCCAAGCTCGCATTTTTCATGATTGGTTTTCTGGTGCTGACCATTGGCATCGGCATTCTTGCCACAATTCCCCCGACCTGACGCCTCCTGACACGCGGGGTGTCCGGATCTGACTGATTTCGAAAAGTGCGGCATATCCGTAGCTCTCTTGCGGGCCCATGACTTCTGTATTCTCAGAGGTTCGCCGCCCAGGAAACGCCGAAAAATCACTCGACCTGGCCTGTGTCATGCGCCTCGTAAAAAGACCACTGAAAAATTGAGTTGGATCAATCCAGGCCGTGTTTGCAGTGGCACCCGACGGCGAGAAAACCTATGTTGAGCTTACTCACTGATGGAGAACTCACATGCGTAAAGTCCTGGTAGCTTTTGATGGCTCAGAACCTTCCAAACGTGCGCTTGACTACGCGGTCGACCTCTGGCGCAACAGCATCGGTTCGATCGTGATTCACGTGCTCAACGTTCAGTATGGGGCAATTGTTTACGGGGATTACCTGACGCAGGAAATGGTGGACGACGTCAATAACGGACTATTGAGTGAAGCCGAGAGTGTGCTTGAACAAGCCAGGGATATTCTCGTTGCGGCCGATGCTCCGCACGAAACCCACGCCGCTCTTGGTGTTGTTGCCGAGCAAGTGAATCTTGCGATCAAACAACTGGGCTGCGATACGGTCGTCATGGGGACGCGGGGTCTAGGCAGTTTTGGCGGTCTGATGCTGGGCTCGGTGGCGAACCGGGTTGTGCATGAGATCTCGGTACCGGTGATCCTGGTGAAGTAACGTCTGAGTCGAGGATGCCACTCTCCAGGTCTGATTTCAGGGTCGGGTGGCGTACGATTTGACGATGGATTTAGTGGCTGAGCTGGCATTGAGATCGCAGACGTTTTTCAAATGCAGCCATTTACACGCAGCTATTTCATTCTTGGGCGAAGGCTTGGCAGAGTCCGAGATCAACGCCATGAAGACATGATGGACAACCTTGTCGTTTCCATATTGAGCGAGATAAATCAGCTCCTGATTTTCCAGGCCCGTTTCTTCGCTCAATTCACGGACTGCCGCCTGTTTCGGTGTTTCTCCAGATTCGATTTTGCCGCCTGGCAATGCCCATCTTGATTTGGTTTTGCGCACATAAAGAATCATCCCTTTGCGTTTGCAAATGACCGTCGCCCGCTTTTTCATTGCTTGATCTACCTTCTCGCATCACCCGATCAATCGCGGGTTGCTTGCCTGAGCCTGCTTTATTCGAAGGTAAACCAGTGAGTTAACCGTCATAAATCCTTCACACTCCATGTTAAAGGCATGATGGGTGCCAAAAGCAATGCATATGTATTTTCTGAAAAAACCCGGCGCATCGCCGGGCTATTGGCTTTCTTTGAGCACATCATGGTCAGAATAGTTCGCCATCAACGACTAATGCCTGGTAACGAACTCTGGCTTCGCCACGTGATTCGCAATGTTGCGATAGGTCTGGTCATCCGTGGCCGCCAAAAACTTCTTCCCATCCTTTAACGTCGCCCAAAACGTAACTTCTGTGTCCTGGCCCGCCAACATCAAACCTGCCGCAGCGCCTACCGGCCCTAACATCAATGCGCCCGCAAGTCCTAAGCCGATTGCGTCATCCACTCGTTTGCTGGAAACCTGGCTGGCAACCTCTACCGATTGGAGTGCTTCGCCCGAAATCCTGATACCAGGCCAAGGATGGAGGGGCGTTTCGATTCTAATGTTGCCCGAAAAATACTCCCCGTCACCTTGAAGAAAGTCACCCGCTAAAACCTTGATCTTAGCCATGTGATACCTCCACGCTCAGCGTGAAAAAACCATTGCGCGCCCCATAAAGGTGCGTGTCAAGCGTGTCTGGACGACTGGCAGGCATAGACGACCGGCCATCGGACAGTTTTGGCCAAGGAGCGTTTTATGGTGTCCACATCTATCGCGAGGCAGCGCCTTGGCTGTTCTCCGTCACCGGCTCGGGTAGAGCGCAGGATGCTTATGACGCATATCAATGATTTTCAAGCTCAGGCAAATGTCCTGATGGTTGAACTGGACGATTCCACCTCAGCCATGATGGGGCTGGTATGTTCCCGCCAGACTACGGGCCCTGCCTGGGACGCGGCGGCCAGGCGCCAACGTAACTCGTATGGTCGCTGGTCCGCTTTCCTGAAGAAATCGGATCATTTTGGTCCGGTTCCGACGTGAGCAAAGCCCCCTATGGCTGAGTTATATACCCATCGTATTGTCTATCGATTTCATGATGAGCAGCGTGAGCACGCATTCGAACTCGATAAGTCCACGTTACCGACCCATGTGGCGGCACTGCACTTGCTGCAGTTGCACTTCGGTGATGCGGAAAACAACTTGATCATGCCCGCCGCTGATGCGGCGCCTGATGAAGTTTTGCGCCAGGCCTCGCTGCTCGGTATTTCTGCTATCAGCTCCGTGAAGGCCGCCCAGTCATAACGGCAGCCAACACAGCCCAAGGGATTGCTCTCCGACAGCTTCATGCCCATTAACGACAGGGAAAGCGTTGACTCATGCTGCGCAAACGAAATTACTTCGTTTTCTTATAGATCAATCGAATATCCCGCTTGCGCCGCCCATCACCCGCCGTGAATATAAGCTCCTTGCCGTTTCCGGTATTGGAGCTTTCATGAATGTTCCTCCTTTGGCCCATGATCAGGGACGACTCGACCATGGCGAAGGTGCTGCTTTGGAGCTGATAGCGAGCATGGATGCATTAAACCTCCTGGCTGATCAGCCAACGATCAAGGCGCTTCTTCAATCGGCAAAGAGTCAAGTGCATGATGTTGCCTGGGCGCTGTACGGCGCTGGCGAGCCGATGTACTTGTTGGGGCATGGGGCTGCAATGTCTCAAGGGAGTTGGCCGCCAAGCGTCACTGCCTGCCAGCTTGAGGTGTTATGTCAAGAACAGCAATTGCACCGATGGCCTGCCGGGAGAGGGGAAGAGCCGCTGGGCTGGCTGCTGGCACCCCTGGAACATCGTGGTCACCTGACATTGGCCGCGCTGGCGTTGCGGGTGGGCTACCAGTTACAGACCCAGGCCTTGGCCCGGGCGCAGATCACTCAGCGGGTGCTTTACGAAATCACGTACCTGGCCAGCACGACCCTGGATCGGGGCGCGTTCCTGGAGGGCGTCCATAAGCAACTGGCCACGCTCATCGATGCCGAAAACTTCTACCTGGCGCTCTACAATCCCTCTACAGGAAAAATCACCTACCCCTATTACGTCGATATTACCGATGTCGATGCCATGGAGCCGGAGGCGCATGAATACCTGAACCCTGCGTGTGTATCCATGACCGGCTACGTATTGACCCGAGGGGAGCCGCTGTTGGTCGATGCGGCGGATATCGAGCGGGCCAGACGAGAGGAGAAGTTCTTTTGCCTTGGCCACCAGCCCGAGTTCTGGATGGGGGCGCCACTCAAGAATGCCTCCGATGAAGTATTCGGCATGCTGGCCATGCAGGTTTATGACGTGTCGCGGATCTACAGCGTCGAAGATCGCGTGTTGTTTCAGGTCGTAGCGCGTCATGTGGCGATGGCCCTTGACCGGATTTTGCACCGCGCAGACCTGGAGCGGACCGTACTGTTGCGTACTCAGGAGCTGTCGGCCCTCAACGCCGCGCTGCGCCAGGAAGTCATCGAGCGGGAGCGTGCCGAGCATCTGCAAAGTGCGTTGTTTCAGATTGCCGAACTGTCGAGTCAACCGGGAGACATGGCTGAGCTGTTCCATAGCCTGCATTTGATCGTTGGCGAGTTGCTGGTTGCGCTGAACTTCTATATTGCGCTGTACGATACCGCTACCGATGAAGTCACCTTTCCGTACTACGTGGATGAACGGCTGGCCAGCCGACCGGTCCCTCGTCGGGGGCAGCGGGGTTTTACCGAGTATGTGATCCGTCAACGGCAGGCATGCCTGATCAGTAGTGACCATGCGCTTTACCTTGAGTCCCTTGGCGAAATCGAGATCGGCAACGAGGACAATCGATCCTCGTCATGGTTGGGCGTACCGCTCTTCGAGGGTGACAACGTTCGTGGTGTGCTGGCGGTGCAAAGTTATTCGGCGCTGGTGAGCTACTCACCGCGTGATCAGGAGCTGCTGACCTTTGTTTCGCGCCATATCGACACCGCGCTCGCTCGGCGCAGTGCCGCCGAGGCGGTGCATACCGATAACCTGCGACTCGAAGCCCGTGTCCGCGACCGCACTCGAGAGCTCGATAAGGTCAACGCAAGGCTTCAACATGAGAACGGCCACGACTCGCTGACCGGATTACCCAACCGCAGTCACTTGCAGCAACGCCTGAACACGGCCTGGTTGAATTACCTTACCCAAGGCCAGCCAATGGTCGTGATGTTCATTGACCTGGACCGGTTCAAGCTGGTTAACGACAGCCTCGGTCATCATTTCGGTGACTTGCTGTTGACCCAGGCAGCGGATCGTCTGCGCAGCTGCATGCGTGAAAACGATTTGCTGGCGCGATTGGGAGGCGACGAGTTCGCCGTGCTGGCCGTCAGTGCGACACTGGACATTGCCATTGGCATCGCCGAAAGAATTCTTCAGGCATTCGATCTGCCGTTCCGCGTTGACGCCCATTCGGTGTTTTCATCGTGCAGCATCGGGATCGTGGGGGCGGACAGACAGTTCCATCAGGAACCCACAGACCTGCTGCGTGACGCCGATATGGCCATGTATCGAGTCAAGAACGGCGGGCGTGACAGCTACGCGGTATTCAATCAAGAGCTGCGCCGGGAAGTTTCCGATCAGGTCGAGCAAGAAGGCGCATTGCGCAATGCCCTCAAGCGCAGCGATGAACTGATTCCTTATTTCCAGCCGATCATCTGTATTGAAACAGGGAAAATACTGGCACTTGAAGCACTGATTCGCTGGCACCAGCCTGACGGGCGAGTGGTTGCGCCGGGGAATTTCCTGCCCGCCCTGGAAGGCTTGCGCCTGATCGGGCGGCTTGATCAATACATGTTGCAGTGCGTCATCGCCATTCTGGCGCAGCCGGCCAACAGTCACTGGCCGACGGTTCATGTGAATTGTTCAAGCTACAGCATTACCCGACCCGAATTTGCCGGGGAACTGCTGGCCATGCTGGAGCGTTATGAGGTTGCGCCGTCCAGGATTTGCCTGGAACTGACCGAGGGAGCGTTGGTTGCCGAGCCTGAACTCGCCCGGCAATCCATGAAGCAGTTGGCCGACCATGGCATGTCGGTGGTGCTGGACGATTTTGGCGCTGGTTTCTCCTCACTCAGCTACGTGCATCAATACCACTTCAGTGGCTTGAAAATCGACAAGTCGTTCATTCTTGAACTCACCACCAGCGCCCGCAGCCGGGCCATCGTGCGGGCTATTGTGCGCATGGCGCAATCCCTGGACCTGACTGTGGTGGCCGAGGGCGTGGAAGACGAGGCGTCCCTTAATCTTCTGCGTGAAATCGGCGCAGGACAGGCGCAGGGCTACTACTTCGCAATGCCATTGCCTCAGGAGCAGTTGGTGCTGGACGATTAACGTTGTTCAGTCAGTTGGCGGCAATGGACGGCCACTTTCGGTTGTTCGTTGCCGCCTGTTTGCAGCAGCAAAAGGCGGACTCGGGCTGGCAGCCTTGTTTTCCGGGGGCTTTAGAGCAGGTCATGAAGTGGCACCGCTTTTGCTGCGTTTACCGGGACTGCACTCTGCAGCAGGAGGCAAGTGATGAATACAGCCAGTATCAGCACGCTTTACCACTTGGTCTCGCAAGTGGTGGGGCGCAAGACCCAGGAGGATGTGTCCGGGAACACATTCTCCGTCCCGGTCACGTCGACCAGTCCGGTTCCAGCCGTGGATGCCGTGAGCGAGAACACCGGCGACAACAATAGCGATGCCACCTTTGACGAGGCATTCGCCCGATTGCTCGTGAGTTTGAAGGCGTCGACGCAGGAAAGTGATTCCCAGGCGGCCTTTACGTCGCCTGTTGTGGATACCAGCATCGCAGCGACGGATTCAGCAGTGACCACCGAAGCCGATATCGCAGCGGCGACCGACACGACGTCCTCGGCGCAACAGGAATTCATGGACTTCATGAATCGGTCGCCGGCCGAGCAAATGCGGGAGCGCCTGACCGGGGTCAGCACGCAGGAGTACGAGGCCATGTCGCCGGAGCAGAAACTGTCCGTTGATAACGCCCTTCAGGCTGCCCTCAAGGAACAGCAGCAGACAGCGACCACGGACATCAACAGCAAGATTCTGGCGGCCAGACTGGCACTGGTTTAACGCTTTCCTCAACTAGCGCGGTTTCGTTGGAGCGAGCGGGTGGCGTTCCAACGGCTCCTGTGTTCGCTGCGCTATATCACTCCAACTGATTCCGATAGGGCAAGTCCGGGCCGACTTTGGTACAGGTCAGCGCGGCTGCCTTCACCGCAAACCTGAGCATTTCATCCAGTGTCTCCCGAGGCAATGAAGGCAGACTCGCCAGGTTGTCGAATTGGCGTTCGGTGAGGAACGTGATCAACGCTGCCTGAAAGGTGTCGCCCGCACCCACCGTGTCGGCCGTGGCTACCGTCTGTGCCGGGACCGACCAGTTGCCATGCTGGCGGGTAAAGATACTGGCGCCTTGAGTGCCGCGGGTCAGGATGACCAGCTGGCAACGCTTGCCAAGCCAGCCTTGGGCAATGTCTTCGGGGCTGCGCTCGGGATAGAGCAGCGCGAGGTCTTCGTCGCTGACCTTGATGATGTGTGCGTGCTCGGCAAATGCGCTGATCTGCTCGCGCCAACGGGCGATATCCGGCGCCGGGTTCAGGCGTACATTGGGGTCCAGCGTGATCAGTCGTCGGTCACTTTCCCGCGCCACCAATGCCAGCAACGTGTCGGCTATCGGCTGGACCACCAGGGAAAACGATCCCACATGTATGCCACGTACGGCCTCCGTCAGGTCTGGCAGGTGCTCGAGGCGCAGTTGGCGGTCTGCGCAACCGTCGCCCCGAAAACTGTAGTGGGGCGAGCCATCGGCACTGACGGCCACCATGGCCAGGGTCGTCGGCGCGTCAAAGTCCACCAGATAATCGGGACGCACGCCTTCTTCATCCAGCACCGTACGCAGACGCCGACCCAGGTAGTCCGTTGATAGGCCGGCCAGAAAACCTGAGTCCACGCCCAGGCGGCGCAAGCCCACTGCAACGTTAAAAGGTGAACCTCCGGCAATGGCCTGAAACCCCAGGGTATTGCTCTTGCCATCGCTGTCTGGCTGTTTGAAAAAATCGAACAGCGCTTCCCCGCAAACCAGAAACATACAGGCTCCTTGAAAATGATGAACCGCGCAGTCAACTCGCCGGTAGCTGAGTGCGATAGCGTTCATAGATAGGTTGATAGGCCGCGACGTTCTGTTCCAGTGGATGGGTTTCACTGGCCGGGTCAAGGCTGACGCAGCGTGTGCACAGGTGTTCGAGGGTTTCCGGGGTGTGGGTCGCCAGGGAAAAACACCAGGCTGCCTGAATCGCGGCCCCAAGCGCCGCGGCCTCGGTCTGTTCGGTGCAGATGACCGGCGTATTCATGATGTCCGCCACGATCTGCCGCCACACAGTACTTTTCGCGCCGCCGCCGATCAGGCGAATGTTTTGGCTGCGTATTCCACTGTCGCGCAACAGGTCCAGGCCGTAGCGCAATCCGAACGTGGTGCCTTCAACCACGGCGCGACTCACATTGGCCGGTGTCAGGTTGGTGCTGTTCAGGCCAAGAATACTGCCTGTGGCGTGGGGCAGGGCGGGCACGCGCTCACCGTTGAGAAATGGCAGCATCAACACGCCTTCGGCACCCACGGGCGCTCGACTGACAGCTTCATTGAAGGCGGCTATATCGAGCCCCAGCAGATCGCGAACGGCACTGCTGGCATTGGTCAGGTTCATGGTGCAGATCAGCGGCAGCCAGCCACCGGACGACGAGCAAAATGTCGCGACCGAAGGCTGCTCACTGACCTGTGGCTGATCGCTGAAGGCGTAGACCGTCCCGGACGAGCCGAGGCTCATGGTGATCGCCCCCGGTTGAATATTGCCCGTGCCAATGGCGCCCATCATATTGTCACCGCCACCACTGGACACCAGCGCCGACGGGTTCAACTCAAGCAGCTGGGCGATGTGCGGCAGAATCTGCCCGACGGGTTGATGCGCTTCCAGCAATTGAGGTAAAGCCCGGCAAAGACGGCCGCTGGGATCGATGTGTTCCAGCAACGGCAGGTCCCAGTCCCGACTGCGTACATTGAAATAGCCAGTACCCGAGGCATCGCCGTACTCGCTGCAGCAGCGGCCAGTCAGCCAGTAATTGAGATAGTCATGGGGCAACAGGATCTTGTCGATCTGCTCGAAGACGCCGGGATGCTGCTCCAGCGTCCATAACAGTTTGGAGACGGTGTAACCCGGCGCGATGGCGACGCCCAGGCGCGCCAGCGAACCGCTTTCGCCACCCAGATAGTGCAGCAATCGGTCGTTTTCCGGGGTGGTTTCGGTGTCACACCACAGTTTGGCCGGTCGCAGGACCTGGCCCTGGCTGTCGAGCAATACCAGGCCGTGTTGCTGACCGGACACGCCGATCCCTTGAATCTCGGCACCGCTGATACCCGCCTGGGTCAGCGCGTCACGCGTGGCTTGCTCAAAAGAGGTCAGCCATTGCTGCACCTCCTGTTCACGACGCCCGTTGGCGCCACTGATCATGCTGTGCGAGGCTGAACCCTGACCCAGAACCTTGCCGCTGGCGGCATCCAGCACGATGGCCTTGGTGCCCTGAGTACCGCAGTCGATTCCAAGAAACATAAGCGCCTCAGACGGTCTTGGCCAACAGGTTTTCCAGCGTTTTGCTAACGCCCTGTTCCTTCAGGCTGTTGAAATTGTGTTCAAAAGCCGCGACAAACTCGGCGGACTGCGGGATAGCCATTCCGAAGATTTCTTCAACCCCCAGCAGGCGCCGGGTGATCACGCCATCATCCGCCACCAGCGCCTTGCAGAACTCGGCTCGGGGGTCGACTACGGTGTACGGCACGCCGTTTTCCCCTTCGCCGCGTTGCAGGTAAACGGCCCACGCAGCGACCACCAGGGAAGCACGCTCCAGATTGCCCTGATCAAGAATCAGGCGGTTGAGGGTCGGCACCGTGAACTTGGGGAACTTCGACGAGCCGTCGGAACAGACGCGCTCCAGTTGATCGGCAATCGCTCGATTGGAAAAACGCTCGATCAACGTGTCTTTGTAGGCTTCCAGATCGATCCCGGGCACCGACGCCAGTTGCGGGGTGACATCCAGGTCCATATAAGCACGGATATACCTCACGAATAACGGGTCTGCCATGGTTTCGTGGACGAAGCGATAACCTTTGAGCGCGCCCAGATAGGTCAGAGCCAGATGGCTGCCGTTGAGCAGTTTGATTTTCATTTCTTCATAAGGCGTGACGTCATCCGTGAACTGCACGCCGACTTTTTCCCACGCCGGGCGACCCTCCACGAACTTGTCTTCCAGAACCCATTGCACAAAGGGTTCGCACACCACAGGCCAGGCGTCGTCGATGCCCTTGTCGTCGGCCAGTTGCAAGCGATGCGCCGAACTGGTCATGGGCGTGATGCGATCGACCATGGCGTTGGGGAAACTCACGTGCTCGGCGATCCAGTCATGCAACCCGGCATCCTGTAACGCTGCGAACGCCAGCAGAGCCTTGCAGGCGACCGCGCCGTTGTGGGGCAGGTTATCGCACGACATGACGGTGAAGGCGGGCGTGCCAGTGGCGCGGCGTTTGCTCAACGCGGCGCAGAGCAGGCCGAACACGGTTGTCGGCTCGCCGGGGTTGGCCAGATCATGCTGAATCTGCGGCAGATGGGCCATGAACTGGCCCGTGCTGTCATCGATGCAATAGCCGCCTTCGGTAATGGTCAGGGAGACGATGCGGATCTGTGGGTCGGCCAGTTTGTCGATCAGGGCTTGAATACCGTCCTGAGCAAGCAACATGTCGCTGATGGCGCCGATAATGCGCGTTTCGGTGTCCGGGGTATCCCCCAGTTCGTACAAGGTATACAGGTAATCCTGCTCCGCCAGAGCGTCACGCACGGCGCGATCTTCCGGCCGCAGGCCAATGCCGCAAATGCTCCAGTCCAGACCTTCGCCGGTATTCATCAGTGCATCGGTATAAAACGCCTGGTGCGCCCGGTGGAAGCCACCGACGCCGATATGAGCGATGCCCTGTTGTACTGCATTCGAGGTGTAGGTCGGCAGGGCGACGGTTGCGCCCAACAGGGACAGATTCTGTTTGTTCAGTTTCATGGTGACGATCTCTAAGATTCAGGCGGCGACCTGCAGGGCTCTGGTGATCACCAGGCCTTGGGCGTCGAATAAATGGCAATGGGCGCTATCCAGGTGCAGGTTGAGCGTTTCGCCGTACTGGCTGGCCAGATCGCCGCGGATGCGCATGGTCAATGACTCGCCGACGCGGGTGCGCACATGGCAAAAGGTGTCGCTGCCCAGACGTTCGCTGACGTCAGCAATGACCTGCAACTGGCAGTCATCTTCCTTTGCCAGGTTCAAGTGCTCCGGGCGAATGCCCAGGGTGACGGGGTCGCCCACACCCATGCGTGGATGGGTGAACGGCAGGCTGACGCGCGTGCCGGCGTCCAGTTCCACCTCGCAACCATTGGCTTCGACGCGACTGACCTTGCCCTTGAGGAAGCCCATTTTCGGCGTGCCGAGGAACCCGGCCACAAACAGGTTGGCCGGGTGGTGATACAGCTCCAGCGGCGCGCCAACCTGTTCGACCCGGCCGCCGTTGAGCACCACCACTTTGTCGGCCAGGGTCATGGCCTCGACCTGGTCGTGGGTGACGTAAATCATCGTCGCTTGCAGCTCCTTGTGCAGACGCGACAGCTCCAGTCGCGTCTGAACACGCAGCGCCGCGTCAAGGTTGGACAACGGTTCGTCGAACAGGAAGATTTTCGGGTTGCGCACGATGGCACGACCAATGGCGACCCGCTGGCGCTGACCACCGGAAAGCTGTTTGGGTTTGCGCTCCAGCAACGGGCCGAGTTCGAGAATACGGGCGGCTTCGTCGACCTTCTTCTTGATCTCGGCCTTGTCTCCACCGGCCAGATCCAGGGCGAACGACAGATTTTTGCCCACGGTCATGTGCGGGTACAGAGCGTAGGTCTGAAACACCATGGCCAGATCGCGCTTGGCTGGCGTCACTTGAGTGATGTCGCGGCCATCCAGCTCGATGGTCCCGGACGTCACGTCTTCAAGACCCGCAATCAGGCGCAGCAAGGTGGATTTGCCACAGCCGGACGGGCCAACGAAAACCACGAATTCCCGGTCCTTCACGTCCAGATCGATGCCCTTGATGATCTGATGACCGTCAAAGCCTTTTTGCAGGTTTCTGATGCTGAGGTTAGCCATGATGGCCTCCGTTCTTATTCTTGGAATGCGTAAGAGGTTCTGACAGGAGCGGCGGGCTGGACTTCGTCATTTGACGGCACCGAATGACAGGCCCCGCACCAGCTGTTTCTGGCTGATCCAGCCGAAGATCAGGATGGGCGCACAGGCCAGGGTCGATACCGCCGAGAGCTTGGCCCAGAACAACCCTTCAGGGCTGGAATATGAAGCGATCAACGCCGTCAACGGTGCCGCGTTGGATGAGGTCAGGTTCAGCGACCAGAATGCTTCGTTCCAGCACAGGATCAACGACAGCAGGGCAGTGGAGGCCAGCCCGCCCTTGCAGATCGGGATCAGCACCTTGAAGATTTCCTGGCGGGTACTGGCCCCGTCCAGACGGGAAGCTTCGAGGATTTCGCCCGGAATATCCTTGAAGTAGGTGTAAATCATCCAGACCACGATGGGCAGGTTGATCAGGGTGTAGATCACGATCAGGGCGATGCGCGAATCCAGCAGGCCAAAGGTCTTGGCCAGCAGGTAAATCGGCATCAACACGCCCACCGGCGGCAGCATCTTGGTGGACAGCATCCACAACAGCGTGCTTTTGGTGCGCTTGGTCTCGAAGAACGCCATGGAGTAGGCCGCCGGAATCGCGATCAGCATGCACAACGCTGTGGCGCTGAAGGAAATCAGCACCGAGTTCCAGGCGAAGTGAAAGTAGTCGCTGCGCTCCTGGATGTGCAGGTAGTTCTCCAGGGTCGGCATGAAAATGAACTGCGGCGGCGTGGCGAAGGCGTCGATCTCGGTCTTGAAGCTGGTCAACACCATCCAGAAGATCGGAAAGAAGATCAGCGCCGCGATGGCCCAGCACAGCATGCCGAGCAGTACGCTTTGCAGGCGACGGGATTGTTTGAGCGTCATCATGGCAAGGCCCTCATGACTTGTCGGTGAGGTTTTTGCCGATCATCCGAATCAGGATGATCGCCGCAATATTGGCAATGACCACGGCAATCAGACCGCCCGCCGACGCCATGCCCACGTCGAACTGCAGCAGCGCCTGGTTGTAGATCAGGTACGCCAGGTTGGTCGAGGCGAACCCAGGGCCTCCGTTGGTGGTGGTGAAGATTTCGGCGAACACCGAGAGCAGAAAGATGGTTTCGATCATCACCACGACGGCGATAGGCCGGGCCAGGTGCGGCAGGGTCAGGTGCCAGAAGATTGCGATGGGGCCAGCGCCGTCCAGACGTGCCGCTTCCTTCTGCTCCTGATCCAGAGATTGCATGGCAGTCATCAGAATCAGGATGGCGAACGGCAGCCATTGCCAGGACACGATGATAATGATCGACAGCAGCGGGAAGTGCGCCAGCCAGTCGACGGGCTGGGCGCCAAAAAACTTCCAGACAGCGGCGAGAATGCCGGACACCGGATGAAAAATCAGGTTCTTCCAGATCAGCGCACTGACCGTCGGCATGATGAAAAAAGGCGAAATCAGCAGCACGCGCACGATGCCACGGCCGAAAAACTCGCTGGCCTCCAGCAACGCCGAGATCAGTACGCCGAGAATCACACTGATGGCCAGCACACTGCCCACGAGCAAGAGGGTGTTGGTGGCACCGGGTATGAAGCCGCTGTCCGTGACGAAGTATTCGAAGTTTTCCAGGCCAACGAATTCGTTCTCGCCAGGGTTGAGCAGGTTGTAGCGGATCAGGGAGAAGTAAATGGTCATGCCCAGCGGCACGATCATCCAGACCAGCAACAGCAGCACTGAAGGGCTGACCAGAAACCAGCCGGGTCTGGTCAGACGGCTTTTTGGGGCCTGTGGTTGTGCGCTGGCCGATTCCCTGCGCGGGTCGAGGGCTGAGGTATTCATGATGACTCCGAACCTGGGGGCATGAGGGAGCGGGTGCCGAGGGCGCAACGTCCCTCGGCCGATAGTCCGTGACGACTATTTCTTCGGATAACCCGCGCGTTTCATGTCCCGTTGCGTAGCAGTCTGCGCGGCGGCCAGGGCCGCATCCACGGAAGTCGAGCCCACCAGCGCCGCAGAGAACTGCTGGCCCACGGACGTCCCGATGGCCTGGAATTCAGGGATGGTCACCAATTGAATGCCCACATACGGCACAGGCTTGAGCGTGGGCGTTTTGGGCGTGACCGCTTTGAGGGATTCCAGGGTGATTTTCGCGAACGGCGCGGCTTTCATGTACTCGTCGCTGTACGTCGAAGCCCGGGTGCCAGGGGGCACGTTGGCGACACCGTCTTTTTCGGCGACCAGCGCGGCGTACTCTTGGGACGTGGCCCAACTGCTGAAGGTCTTGGCGTCCACCTGGTTTTTTGCACTGACCGGGATGGCCAACGCCCAGGAGTAAAGCCATGCAGAGCCTTTGTCGGTCACTTCATGAGGCGCGTAGGTAAAGCCGACGTTATCGGCCACCTTGCTTTGGGTTTTATCGGTCACAAAAGAACCGGCAACGCTGGCATCAATCCAGATCGCGCATTTGCCGCTGTTGAACAGCGCCAGGTTTTCGTTGAAACCATTGCTGGATGCCCCCGGTGGCCCGGATTTTTTCATGGTGTTGACGTAGAAATTCAGCGCGTTCTTCCACTCTGGCTGATCGAACTGGGGTTTCCACTGCTCATCGAACCAGCGCCCGCCAAACGCATTGGCGATGGTGGTGATCAACGCCATGTTCTCGCCCCAGCCGGCCTTGCCCCGCAGGCAAATGCCGTATTGCTCCTTGGTTTTGTCGGTCAGCTTGTCCGCAAACCCGGCAATCTGCGTCCAGGTGGGCCGCTCGGGCATGGTCAGCCCTGCGGCCTTGAACAGGTCGGTGCGGTAATAAGTCATGGAGCTTTCGGCGTAGAACGGCAGCGCATACAGCTTGCCGTCTACCGACAGGCCATCGCGCACGGAGGGGAATACGTCATCCAGTGCATAGCTGGCGGGCAAGTCCTTCATCTCTTGCAACCAGCCTTTGGCGCCCCACAGCGAAGCCTCGTACATGCCAATCGTCAGCACGTCGAACTGGCCGCCTTTGGTGGCGATGTCGGTGGTCAGGCGCTGACGCAAGACGTTCTCTTCCAGGACAACCCAATTGAGCTTGATGTCCGGATGCTGTTCTTCGAAGGTCTTGGACAGCCGCTGCATGCGGATCATGTCGCTGTTGTTGACGGTTGCGATGGTCACAGTGCCCGCGCTGACCAGGCCGCTGAGCGTCAGGCAGGTGCAGGCAAGTAGCAGTTTTGCTGAGGTCTTCATCGATCACTCCTCTTCCGCGGCCAGTGACTGCAGAAGCTTGGTTATTGTTTTTGTCTCTTCCGGAGGCAAGGAAGATGTGCACTGATTACAACGGCCCGCAGACGCAATGACAAATCCTGCGCAACACTGCAACTGATACTTTTTTGCACTGGCTGAGTGGGGCGAAACCCGTCTCGGCCACGCTGTAGCAGCCAACAGCGCTGTCTGAGCGTAGACGGTGAGGATTGGGGAGGGGTGAATCAGTACAGGTTTTGTTCGGTCAGGCGCTGAACGGCGAGGCGGCGGTAATGAGAAGGGGTCATGCCCTTGAGCTGCTGAAAGCGTCGATTGAAGTTGGAAATATTGTTGAACCCGGACTCAAAACACACGTCAGTGACCGGCTTGTCGCCCACGGCCAGTAACTCGCAGGATTTGCTGATCCGCAGGCGATTGACGAACTCGACAAAGCAGCGCCCGGTGGCCTGCTTGAAGACGCGAGAGAAGTACGTGGGCTTCATGCCCAGATACTCGGCGACTTCTTCCAACGGCAATTCCCGGCCGTAGTGGGCAAAGATATAGTCCACGGCGCGGTTGGTCCGGTCGACACTGTGCTCGTCGGTCATCTGTGTTGACGTCGTGCCGGACAGCAACTGGTAATCATCGCTGGCCGCCAGCAACTCCAGCAGGATGAAGAAGTGACCGAGACGACTGATGCCTTTGGAGTCGGCAATCTTCTGCATCAACTTCGTGGCCTGGCGGATGGTGCGTTTGCAGCGAAACTCGATGCCTGACTGCGCCCGCTCCAGCAATGGCGCCAGGGTTTTGAGCTCGGCGAAGACCTGATTGCCACCTTCCAGCAGTTCGTCGGTGAAATTCACCAGCATGTCGCGCTTGGGGATGACCTCATCCTCTTCCACCTGGCTGATCCAGTTATGGGGCAGGTTGGGGCCGGTGAGGAACAGGCTTTCGGGGTAAAAATTGCCGATGTAGTCGCCGACAAAGACCTTCCCCGAACTGGCAACGATCAGGTGCAGCTCATACTCTTTATGGAAGTGCCAGCGCACCAGGGGGCATGGGAAACCGTGCTCGCGATAGATGATCGACAACCCGTTGTGATCGTCCATCAGCTCGTAGGATGGGTCAGAAACTCTTGTTGTTTTTGTCATGCGGTGGCCATTCAAAGAGTTGCCAAGCGGTTAATGTGCACTATTTGGACACGGGATCAAACCGCTTGGGCGTCAGTTGGCGGTACCCGGATAACTTCGAGGGGCATCCCATCCATGAAAACTGTCCTGCTGATCGGCATTGGTGCCGGTGACCCGGAGCACATCACCGTTCAGGCAATCAATGCTCTCAATCGTGCCCAGGTGTTTTTCATCCTCGACAAAGGGTATGCCGATGACGAATTGTTACGGCTGAGAACAGAGATCTGCCAGCGCTATATCACCGCTCCGGGTTATCGGATTGTTGTCGTCCATGACCCGCAGCGAAAGGCTGATCCACTGTCCTATCAACGGGGTGTCGAGCGCTGGCACGAGCAGCGGGCGGTGTTGTTCGAGCGCTTGATCGACGAGGAACTCAGGCCGGATGAAACGGGCGGATTTCTGGTATGGGGCGACCCGTCTCTTTACGACAGTACCCTGCGAATCCTTGAGCGAGTGCTAAGTCGGGGGGCTATTGCCTTCGATTACCAGGTGATTCCGGGCATCTCCAGCGTCCAGGCGCTGGCGGCGCAGCACCGCATCCCCCTGAACCGGATCGGCGAACCTATCCAGATCACCACAGGCCGCCGCCTGGCCTTGGATGAAGGCGCGAACGTGGACAACACCGTGGTGATGCTCGACGCCCACAGCGCGTTCGAGGGGTTTTTAGGGCGTGGCTTGCATATCTACTGGGGGGCGTATTTAGGCACTGACCACGAAATACTCATCGCGGGCGAGCTGGATGAGGTGTGTGAGCACATCAAGCACGTCAGGCAGAAGGCCCGTCAGGACAGGGGCTGGATCATGGACGCTTACCTGCTGCGCAAGCTGGATTGAATCGCGAAACACGCCGCCGGAAGCTGATGAGGCCCTGAAGTGCCTGGCCGCGAATCTAGACGATCCGGTTCTTCGCTTCGATCCACTGCGCCATGTATTGGGTGCTTTTATGATGATGGTGGCGCAGCATCAAGCCTGTGAAATTCGCGATACGGTGCGCTTCCAGGTTTTCACGCAGCGTGGCAATTCTGTCGATCAGGCTTTTGCAATGCTGTTTGTGCTGGTAACGCGCTTCAAGCAGCGCCCAGCCCGTCTGTTGCGCCTGCTGCCATAACGGCTGGTCCTGATACAAACGCACCGCGCCCTGAGCGATCTCTGTTGCGCTGCTGGCGACGATTCCCGGCCATGGCATGTCGCCGTGCATGGCTTCAGCGCCAATGGGCGAGGTGATTGTCGGGGTGCCGCACCGCATGGCGTCGACGATCTTCCCCTTGATACCTGCGCCAAAGCGCAAAGGGGCCAGGCAAACGCGAGCCTGGGACATGACCTGCAAAGCGTCCGGCGCCCAGTTCATGATGTGAAAGCCCTGACTGGCGTTATGCAGCGCCGTGGCCTTGGGCGGCGTATAAGCACCGTAAATGTGCAGCTGCGCTGTGGGCAGCTGTTGACGAATCAAGGGCCAGACCGCGGTCTTCATCCATAACACGGCGTCCCAGTTGGGGGCGTGGCGAAAGTTGCCGATGCTGAGGAAGTGGGCGCGCTCTTTGAAGGAGGGGACCGCAGTAGTGCTCCCCTCTATCATCAACGGGCACCAATGCAGCAAAGCGGAAGGCATCCCGAATCGGGTTGTGAGCAGGTGCATCTCGACGTCGGAGGTCATCAGGCTGAGGTCCGAACGGTAGAGCGCCGCCACTTCACGCTGAGCCAGATCACTGGCAGCCATGTCGGGAAAAATCGTCTGCCATGACGATTGAAAGTATTCATTTAAATCATCAGGTTTGGCACTTTCTCCGAGAAATCGCTTGAGCTGAAGGTGCCGGGTATTGCGCAGGCTTTGCAGGTCGGAAGTCTCAAGAATGCGCAGCGCCTGGGGGCATTGCTTCTCGACCCGCCAGCCAAATTGCTCCTCGATCATGAACTGGTCGAACAACACGATATCCGGAGCCAGTTGGCTGACAAATACATCGAAACTGCTGTTGTTGAGTTCGATGCGCTCTTGCGTGATGCCCAGCGCGTCGAGGTCTGCCCGGTGTTCGCCCTCTGTAGCGGGGCTGGCGAAGGTTATTTGCCAGCCTTGCTCCAGAAAGCACTGGATCAACTGCATCATGTGTCCACTGGCAGCCGAGGAGCGTGGCTCCGGCCAGACATAACCAATGATAAGGACGCGGGTCGGCTGCGCAGTGCTCATGGCAATCGAGTGAGGGGTGTCAGGCTTGTCCAAGAACGCTTTTGACCTTGTCTCGCAGTTGATCGATGGAAAACGGTTTGCCGATTAAATGCATGCCGGGGGGCACGTCGAGAGTTTCCGAGTAGCCGCTGGCGAACAGCACCGGCAGCGTAGCGCGAAGCTGACGGGCCTGGTGTGCCAGCTCAAAGCCGGTCGTGTCAGGCAAGCCCTGATCGGTCATCAGCAGATGGATAGTGGTCATTTCGTCACGCAGGATCGCCAATGCCGACTCCCCGTCCTCAGCCTCCAGAACGCTGTACTCCAGCTCCTCAAGCACGTCGACGATCAGCATCCGCACAATGTTGTCGTCCTCGACTACGAGAATGGTGCTGGTAGACATAATGAGTTCCTTTGAAAAATGAAGATGACTGGGCGCGCCCGTTAATGAGTAAGCGAAATACCTCTGGAAGTTCCTGTAGACCGGAAAAACAATGATTTTAAGCTTGATTGGCAGTAAACGGTCACATTCCTTGGCCTAATAGCTGGAAAATCTGACAAAAGACTGAAATTTCAAATTGATGTGTCAGAAATCAGAGTCTTTTCCTGAAGATTGCGGCAGACTCGTACGTTTGATTAATCGTATGGGACTTCTCATGAACCATCCGTCTGCCGTCGATGAGCAACGTTTCCGTAAAGTGCTGAGCCGCAATGTCAGCCTGCCGTTATGGGTTGGCGTCATCAGTGCGGTGTTTTTTGTCGGCCTGATCAGTTATCTGCTGTCTGTGATTCAGTGGGTCGAGCATACAGACCGGGTGCTGAACAACACCAATCGCGCCCTCAAGCTGTCCATCGACATGGAAACCGGCATGCGCGGCTTTTTGCTCACCGGGGATGAGCACTTCCTTGACCCCTACGAAGTGGCCAAGCCCGGGGTTAATGCAGAGCTTGAAGGGCTGGAAGCGCTGGTGGCTGATAACCCGGCTCAAGTCGACCGCCTCAAGCGCCTGGTCGCGTTGCAAACCGAGTGGAACGGTTTCGCTCAGGAGATGATTGCGCTGCGTCGTGAGAACGGTGACTACACGGGCGCGGTTCAGGCGGGGCGTGGCAAGCGCCTGACAGATGAAATTCGCAATCAATACGAACAGGTCGTCGCGACAGAGCAACAGTTACGCCTGACACGCAACAATGATGTCACCCGAACCACTGTTTTTTCAGTGGCGCTGTATCTGATATTCATCCTGAGCGTCAGCGGTATGTTGGCTTACGTGGGGCGACGGGACATGCTCGCCTTGTCTACCAGTTATGCCGACAACCTCAAACTCAAGGAGGCCAATGCCGAGCGGCTGCAAAAGCTGGCCTGGCTACGCAACGGTCAGAGCGAGCTGGCGGAACAAGTGCTGGGTCAACTGACCCTGAACATGGTGGGCGCCAAGGTATTGCAGTTTTTTGCTCAATATATGGGGGCGGTGGTCTCCGCCGTTTATGTCAGCCAGGAACATGGCGGCCTTAAACGCGTGGCGTGCTATGGGTTTTCCCGGGAGCAGGAAAACAACGAGCAGTCGATCTACAGCGGCGAAGGGATTGTGGGGCAGGCTGCCCGGCACAAGCAGATCATCAGGCTTGAAGATGTCGCCGTGGACTATTTCAAGGTGGCGTCGGGGCTGGGAGAGGGCGCGCCACGCAGCGTGGTCGTGATTCCCACCAGCAACGACGATCATGTCAATGGCGTCATCGAACTGGGCTTCTTACGCCCGTTGACGGAACAGGACATCGAATTTTTCGAGCTGATTGCCGACAACGTCGGTACGTCTATCGAAGCGGCGCGTTATCGTCAGCGCCTTCAGGAAGTGCTAGCTGAAACCCAGCAGCTCAACGAAGAGTTGCAGGTTCAACAGGAAGAACTGCGCACCGCCAACGAAGAGCTTGAGGAGCAATCGCGCATCCTCAAGGAGTCACAGGCCAATCTTGAAACCCAGCAAGCCGAACTTGAGCAAACCAACGAACAGTTGTCCGAACAAGGTCAGGCGCTGGCTGACCAGCGGGATGCGCTGGACCGCAACAACGAAGAGCTGCATCTCGCCCAGATCGAGCTGGAAGCCCGCGCCGAAGAGTTGCAGCGTTCAAGCAAGTACAAGTCAGAATTCCTCGCCAACATGTCCCATGAGTTGCGTACGCCGCTCAACAGCTCGCTGATCCTGGCCAAGCTGCTGGCGGAAAACCCCACGGAGAACCTCACCGCCGAACAGGTCAAGTTCGCCGAGTCGATTTATTCGGCGGGTAACGATCTGCTGAATCTGATCAATGACATTCTGGATATTTCCAAGGTGGAGGCCGGCAAACTCGAAGTGCGCCCGGAGAACAGCAGCGTGGCGCGTCTGGTGGAAGGTTTGCGGTCCATGTTTCAGCCGCTGGCTGCTGACAAGAGCCTGGACTTTCACGTGGAGTTGCAGACGGGCACGCCGACCATTCTGTACACGGATCGCCAGCGTCTGGAACAGATCCTGAAAAACCTGCTGTCCAACGCCATCAAGTTCACGGAAAGCGGCACGGTTAGCATGATTGTTTCCAGACAGCCGGGCGAAGGCATCGTGTTTACAGTACGCGATTCGGGGATTGGCATCGCCAAGGAACAGCAGCAGAGCATCTTCGAAGCGTTCCGTCAGGCGGACGGTACAACCAATCGCCGTTATGGCGGAACAGGGCTGGGCCTGTCGATTTCCCGGGATCTGGCCACCTTGCTCGGTGGTTCCATCAGCGTGACCAGCGAGCCGGGGCAGGGCAGTATTTTCACGCTGGTATTGCCTGAGCAGTATGTTGAACAGGTGCAACTCGAATATGGTCAGGCGCCCATACCGGCGATTGCTCCTCCATTGCCCGTTGCCCGTATCGAGTCCATACCGGCAGTGGCCGCTGCGACACCGACACCGACACTGGCATCGGCATCAACTCAGCCCCGCGTGGACTTTGCCGATGACCGCGACAAGGCGCCGTTCACCAAACGTTGCATTCTGGTGATCGAGGACGAAGTGGCGTTTGCGCGGATTCTTTTCGATCTGGCCCATGAGTTGGGCTATCACTGCCTGGTCGCTCATGCGGCGGACGACGGGTTCAATCTGGCAGCGCAGTACATACCCGATGCCATCCTGCTGGACATGCGCCTCCCGGATCACTCGGGTCTCACCGTTCTGCAGCGTCTCAAGGAACTGGCGTCGACTCGTCATATCCCGGTCCACGTTATTTCCGTGGAAGATCGCCAGGAGGCCGCCATGCACATGGGCGCTGTCGGTTACGCGGTCAAACCGACCACCCGGGAAGAACTCAAGGATGTGTTTGCCAAGCTGGAAGCCAAGCTGACCCAGAAGGTCAAACGGGTCCTGTTGGTAGAAGACGATGCCTTGCAGCGCGACAGTATCGCGCGGTTGATTGGTGATGATGACATCGAGATCACGGCGGTGGGTTTTGCCCAGGATGCTCTGGACCTGCTTCGCGAGAATATCTATGACTGCATGATCATCGACCTCAAACTGCCGGACATGCTGGGTAATGATTTGCTCAAGCGAATGTCCACCGAAGAAATCCGCTCGTTCCCGCCGGTGATCGTTTACACCGGCCGCAATCTGACCCGGGATGAAGAAGCCGAGCTGATGAGGTATTCCCGCTCGATCATCATCAAGGGCGCGCGCTCGCCTGAGCGGCTGCTGGATGAGGTCACGCTGTTCCTGCATAAGGTCGAAGCGCAACTGTCCAGCGAGCGACAGAAAATGCTCAAGACGGCGCGCAGTCGGGACAAGGTATTCGAAGGCCGCAAGATCCTGGTGGTCGACGACGATGTGCGCAACATCTTCGCCCTGACCAGCGCTCTGGAACACAAGGGGGCCATTGTCGAGATCGCCCGCAATGGCCTTGAGGCCATCAGCAAGCTCAATGAGGTCCAGGACGTCGATCTGGTCTTGATGGACGTGATGATGCCTGAGATGGACGGCTATGAAGCGACCACCGAAATTCGCAAGGACCCTCGCTGGCGCAAGTTGCCGATCATCGCGGTGACGGCCAAGGCCATGAAGGATGACCAGGAACGCTGCCTGCAGTCCGGTTCCAACGATTATCTGGCCAAGCCTATCGACCTGGATCGTCTGTTTTCGCTGATCCGCGTCTGGTTGCCCAAAATGGAACGTATTTGACTTGCAGCGGCCCAACTCGAGCCTTCGCCTTCATCATCAGGTTGACCCATGCCTCACGACCCCAATACCGAGATCGAGTTACGCCTTCTGATCGAGGCGATTTACCTCAAATACAGCTACGACTTTCGCGATTACTCGGGCGCCTCGGTCAAGCGTCGGGTCAACCATGCGCTGCGCCAGTTCGATTGCTCCACCATCTCCGCGTTGCAGGAGCGGGTGCTGCACGACCCGGCGGCATTCATGCAATTGCTGCAGTTCCTCACCATTCCGGTCAGCGAGATGTTTCGCGATCCGGAGCATTTTCTGGCCATCCGCCAGGAAGTGGTGCCGCTGCTCAGGACATATCCGTCAATCAAGATATGGATTGCGGGTTGCAGCACCGGGGAAGAGGTCTATTCGATGGCCATTCTGCTCCGTGAAGAGGGCTTGCTGGACCGCACCATTATTTACGCCACGGACATCAATCCAAGGTCGCTGGAGAAGGCCAAGCAGGGGATTTTTTCCCTGGAGAATATCCGTGCTTACACCGATAACTATCTGAAGGCAGGGGGGCAGCGGGATTTTTCGGATTACTACACCGGTGCTTACGACTACGCCATTTTCGACAAGACCCTGCGCGAGAACGTGACCTTTGCCGACCATAGCCTGGCCACGGACAGCGTATTCTCTGAAACCCAGTTAATTTCCTGTCGTAATGTGTTGATTTATTTCAATAAAAAACTTCAGGATCGCGCTTTCGGGCTGTTCCACGAATCCCTGTGTCATCGCGGCTTCCTGGTATTGGGCAGCAAAGAGACCCTGGATTTCTCGGCTTACAGCAAGAAGTTTGAGGCCTTGGTCAAACAGGAGCGGATCTACCGCAAGTCATGAAGACGACCCTCAATAGCGGTGAACGGGCTGATTGGGCATTGCCTGTAGTGGATGCGATCGTGGTAGGCGCGTCGGCCGGCGGCGTTGAAGCCCTGCTGAACGTGTTTGCTTCCATCAAGCCGGGCTTTCGCCTGCCGATTCTCACGGTGCTGCATGTGCCCGAGGAACGACGCAGCCAGCTGGCTCAAGTGTTCGCCGCGCGCCTGCCGATTCGGGTCAAGGAAGCAGACGATAAGGAAGACATTGCTCCCGGCACTTTGTATTTCGCTGCGCCCGGTTACCATTTGTCGGTCGAGGCTGACCGCAGTCTTTCCCTGAGCCAGGAAGACCGCGTGTACCACTCGCGGCCGAGTATCGACATTCTGTTCAGCTCGGCCGCCGACGCATTCGGGGCCCGTCTGGCGGGCATATTGCTGACCGGCGCGAATAACGATGGGGCTTCAGGTCTGGCCTATATCAAGGATTGTGGGGGATTAACGGTGGTACAGGATCCGAATCAGGCTCAGGCGCGTACCATGCCCGAGGCGGCGCTGGCATTGCACAGCCCCGATTACCTGCTGCCGTTGAATGACATTAGCCAACTATTGGTCGAGCTGGAAAGAATCGCATGCTGAGTCATATTCAAGCCAAGCTGCTGATCGTGGACGATCTTCCAGAAAACCTTTTGGCACTCGAAGCGCTGATCAAGCGCGAGGACCGAGCCGTCTTCAAGGCATTGTCAGCGGACGAAGCGCTGTCGCTATTGCTGCAACATGAGTTCGCCATGGCGATTCTTGACGTACAAATGCCGGGGATGAACGGTTTCGAGCTGGCTGAGCTGATGCGTAGCACGGAGCGCACCAAGAACATCCCCATTGTGTTTGTCAGTGCCGCCGGCCGCGAGCTCAATTATGCGTTCAAGGGCTACGAGAGCGGTGCAGTGGACTTTCTGCACAAGCCTCTGGATATCCACGCGGTCAAGAGCAAGGTCAACGTGTTTGTGGACCTGTACCGCCAGCGCAAGGCCATGAAGGCGCAGGTCGAAGCGCTTGAGCAAAGCCGTCAGGAACAGGAAGCCTTGCTCAACCAGTTGCAGTCCACGCAGAACGAGCTTGAGCGCGCCGTGCGTATGCGCGATGACTTCATGTCGATCGTCTCCCATGAAGTTCGGACGCCCCTCAACGGGCTGATCCTGGAGACCCAGTTACGCAAGCTGCATCTGGCCAAGGACAACATGGCGGCGTTCACGCTGGAAAAACTGCGGGCGATGGTCGACCGCGACGAGCGGCAAATCCAGAGTCTGATCCGCTTGATTGAAGACATGCTTGATGTGTCCCGCATTCGTACCGGCAAGTTGTCGATCCGTACCAACCCGTTCGATCTGGTGGAGCTGGTCAGTAAACTGCTGGAAAATTTCTCGGCGCAAATTGCGGCCGCCGGGTCCACTGTCAGCTTTTTCGCTGACGAGCCGGTCATCGGTGTGTGGGATGAGTTTCGCATTGAACAGGTCGTGGCCAACCTGCTGACCAATGCCTTGCGTTACGGCGCGCGCAAGCCTATCGAAGTGCGTGTGTACAGTGAGGGCGGCCAGGCGCTGGTAGACGTGCAGGATCAAGGCATCGGCGTGAGTCTGGAAAACCAGAAGCGCATCTTTCAGCAGTTCGAGCGTGTCACGGCCAATCATGCGGTGCACGGCTTGGGCTTGGGTTTGTTCATCTCCGATCAGATCGTCGCGGCTCACGGCGGGAAAATCATGGTCGAGAGCGAGGAAGGCAAAGGTTCGCTGTTTCGCATCTGCCTGCCGCTTTGAGTGCATGGATGGACCGGGCAGATTTATCTGATATTTGCGCAACCTAAGGCACACGCCACGGTCGTAATGGCAGCTATCTACAGATCAAAGGCAGTCCAATGAGCTCTGATGCAGAAAATGTCGTACTCATCGTCGAAGACGAACCGCTGATTCTCATGTTGCTCGCCGATTACCTGGCAGGAGAGGGCTACCGTGTCTTGCAGGCTGAGAATGGCGAGCAAGCGTTTGAAATTCTCGCCACCAAGCCGCACCTGGATTTGATGATCACCGACTACCGCCTGCCCGGGGGGATTTCAGGCGTCATGATTGCAGAGCCAGCGGTGAAGCTACGCCCTGAATTGAAGGTGATTTTCATCAGCGGTTATCCCGCGGAAATCACCGACTCCGGCAGCCCGATTGCCTTCAAAGCACCGATCCTCGCCAAGCCGTTCACCATGGACAGCCTGCATTTGCAGATCCAGAGCCTGCTTTCCTGAACTGAACTCGCCCTGATAACGCCACTGACTGCCAGGTCGATGGCGTTGAGAACCCGGCTTCACGCTTCGATCATTTCCCGAACCTTGGCCGTCAGGTGATCAAAGGCAAACGGCTTGGTGATCATCTGCATGCCGTTATCAAGAAATCCTGCCCGCACGGCGGCGTGTTCGGCATAACCGGTGATAAACAGCACTTTGAGGCCGGGCCTCAGTTGACGGCCGATTTCAGCAAGCTGACGCCCGTTCATGCCGGGTAGGCCCACGTCGCTGATCAATAAGTCGATGCGCTGACCGGACTCCAGAATCGGCACTGCCGAATCGGCGGCGGCGGCGACCAGAAACCTGTAACCCAGTTCGCTCAGGACTTCGCTGACCAACGCCCGTACGGCCGGATCATCTTCAACAATCAGAACCGTTTCCCCCTCATTGGCCTCGGTCTCTCTGCCGACATAGGCAAGATCGTCCTGAATTTGCTCGCCCTTAAAACGTGGCAGGAATAACTGCACCGTAGTGCCGCTCCCCACCTCGCTTTTGATCGAGACGTGGCCGTGGGACTGTTTGCTGAATCCATAGATCATCGACAGCCCAAGACCGGTTCCCTGACCTATTGGTTTGGTGGTGAAGAAAGGATCAAACGCGCGGCTGATGACGGCCTCAGGCATGCCGTAGCCCGAATCACTGACGCTCAGCACCACGTAGTCACCCGGCAGCAGGTTGTCATGAGCATCCGTGAACGACCGGTCCAGGCGCTGATTGAAGGTTTCCACCACCAGCAGCCCCCCATCGGGCATGGCGTCCCGGGCGTTGAGCACAAGATTGAGTAGAGCGCTCTCCAACTGGTTGGGATCGGCCTCCGCTGTCCAGAGTTGCCCATTGAGCCGCATATCCAGCTGGATGCTTTCATTGAGGCTGCGATGGATTAACTCGCCCATGGAGCTGACCAGTTGATTCATCTGAACAGGCTTGGAATCCAGTGATTGGCGGCGGGAGAACGCCAGCAGGCGATGGGTGAGGGCGGCGGCACGGTTGGCCGAGGTCACACCCAGATCGATCAGGCCGTCCAGATCCTCGGTGCGGCCCCGGGCAAGCCGCCTTCGCAGCAGCTCCAGGCTGCCGATGATCCCGGTCAGCATGTTGTTGAAGTCGTGGGCGATACCGCCGGTCAACTGTCCAACCGCTTCCATCTTTTGCGACTGACGCAGGATTTCCTCGTTGTGGCGCAGTTGGGAAGTCCGTTCTTCGACTTGCTGTTCGAGGGTTTCGTTGAGACGGCGTAACTGGGCTTCGGCCTGTTTTCGCTCGGTGATGTCCGAGGTGACACCGGCCAGCGAAATAACCTTGCCGTTCCTGGCGCGGATGGCTCTGGCACGCACGTCCAGCCAGTGCAATGAACCGTCGGGCCAGACGTTGCGGTACTCGACGACGAAGTCATCACCTGAATCCAGACTGCGCTGCAAGGCAGACTGCATGGGAGGCTGATCGTCGGCGTAGACCGAGTCCAGCCAATGGTCACACTCAAAGGCGTCATATTCGTCCCGGCCATGATGGGCTTTGCTGATGGCCGAGCAGGTCAGGGTCATGAACTCCGCCTCCAGTTGCCATGAGCCCAGGCGCCCGGCCTTCAGGGCATGCTGCAAACGTTGCTCGCTTTCCAACAGGTCTTCCATGCGCGCCCTGGCTTCATACTGACGGCGACGGCTGCGCACGGCGGTGGTCACCAGACTCACGAGGGTCGCTGGATGGAAAGGGCGCTCAAGAAAGGTGACGTTACCCAGCAGTGGACCGAGGTAGGCCGACGGGTTCTGTTCCGGTCCTCCGTGGTGCGTCAATAGCACAATAGGGATGTCTGACCAGGCGGGTTGCTGTTTCAGCGTTTCGAGCAGAGGGCTCAGGTCGGCGCTTCTAAGCGCCTCGTCAGCGATAATGGCCATGCCCGCGCCGCAGTTGAGTTCGTGGCTCAAGTCAGTGAGCGTCTGAACAACCATGGCGGGGAAACCTGCCTCTTGCAGAAGCGCCAATGCAATCTGGCTGTCACGTCCCCGCGGGGCAAGGATGATTGCCCGTTCCGATAACAGTCCGGGCGTGCTCACGCGTCTTCATCCTGCATCAGCGGGTTGCCCGCGCCGGTGTAGTGAGGAATACCACGCAAGACGCCCTGAAAGGCTTCCAGCGGCGCACCGATTTTCAGGCCCTGATGGCTGATGCGGTATTCCCGGATTGTGGACTCGTGGGTCCCGGTGCGTTTTTTGATAATGGAAATGGCGCGCCTTACCTGACCCATGGCTTCAAAGTAACGCAGCAGGATAACGGTGTCGGCCAGATAGGTAATATCCACCGGCGCACGCATGTCCCCCACCAGGCCATGTTGGGCAACCGTCATGAAGGTCGATGCGCCCTGACGGTTGAGGTAGAGCAACAACTCGTGCATGTGCAGCACCAGGGCGTTCTCTTCCGGCATCGCTGCCTGATAGCCGTTGATACTGTCGATCACCACGGTCTTGATCCGCTTCTCGTCGACGCAACTGCGCACCCGGTGCGCAAACTCGCCAGGGGACAGTTCTGCGGCATCGACTTGCTCGATCAAGAGATCTCCTGTGGCCTCCAAAGCCGCCAGGTCAATGCCAACCTTGAGCATGCGGTTAAACAGCAGCCCTAGCTCTTCATCGAAAATAAACAGGGCAACGCGTTCGCCACGGGCCACCGCGGCTGCCGCGAAAACCAGGGATATAAGGGATTTGCCGGTACCGGCCGGCCCGAGTATCAAGGTGCTGGAGCCGCCATCGATGCCGCCGCCGAGCAACGAGTCAAGTTGGCTGATGCCACTGGACATGACGGTTCGCTCGTATTGATTGCGGTGTTCAGCCGCCACCAGGCGCGGGAAGACATGAATGCCGTCGGCCATGATGGTGAAGTCATGAAAGCCGCCACGGTATTTCACCACCCGCAGACGGCGACGTTCCGCGCCATAGTTCGGGTTGAGTTCTTCCAGGCGGATCACGCCATGAGCGACGCTGTGCACGGTCTTGTCCAGTGCTTCAGTGGTCAGGTCGTCCAACAGCAATACGGTTGCGTCAAAACGGGCAAAGTAATGTTTGATCGACAGGATCTGACGGCGATAGCGCAGTGAGCTTTGCGCCAGCAAGCGAATCTCCGACAGGCTGTCGATCACCACCCGCGTCGGTTTTACACGGTCAACGACTTCAAAGATCTGCCGTGTGGCTTCACCCAGTTCCAGGTCCGAGGAGTACAGCAGGCTTTGATGATTGTCACTGTTGAGCAGGCTTTCCGGAGGGGTGAGTTCGAAGATGACGATGTTCTCGCCCAACTCCCAGCCGTGTGACGTGGCACCCTCGCGCAGTTCGCGATCGGTTTCTGACAACGTAATGTAGAGGCAGCGTTCGCCGGCTTTGGCTCCCGCTTGAAGAAAGTGCAAGGCTACAGTGGTTTTTCCTGTTCCGGGTTCTCCCTCAAGCAGGAAAACATGACGTCGAGACAGACCTCCGCAAAGGATGTCGTCAAGACCCAAGATGCCGGTTGCTGCTTTTGATGTAATCAAGAATCGCCCTCTCGCGACCTGGGGAAGTATCCGCGCGGGTCTGCCTCTTACCGGCTGCAGCGCCGCGTATTGCTTGTTGTGTGAGTCAGTATTGCTTACTTGATACTGGACCGCTGTGCCTATCAGCGGTTCAGAATTTTTGCCCGATGTCATTGGATTTTCCACGCCGGCAGACCCGCCGCAGGTCCCGCAAATGGCGGATTCAACGCCTTCTGGCAGCCTTGGCACCTTGTTATAGTCGATGGCCTGAAGTTTGATTGCCGACCCCGAATAACATTTCTATTGGAGGATTGAATCCGTGCCTGACTACCAAGCTTTTGCGGTTGAAGTGAAGGATCACATTGCTCACGTACAGATCAACCGGCCGGACAAAATCAATGCTATGAACGCGGCATTCTGGTCTGAAATCATCGAGATTTTTCAGTGGGTCGACGACACGGACGATGTACGCGTGGTGGTGCTCAGTGGTGCCGGCAAGCATTTTTCTTCGGGCATCGACCTGGCGATGCTTGCCAGCGTGGCCAACGAGTTGGGTAAGGATGCGGGCCGCAATGCGCGGACGTTACGACGGACCATTCTTAGGCTGCAGGCTTCCTTCACGGCCGTCGACAAGTGTCGCAAGCCTGTTCTGGCAGCCATCCAGGGCTATTGCCTGGGAGGGGCCATCGATCTGATTTCTGCCTGCGACATGCGCTACGCCGCCGAAGATGCCCAGTTCGCTATCCGCGAGATTGACATGGGCATGGCGGCCGATGTCGGCACCTTGCAACGTCTGCCACGTATCATCGGTGATGGCATGATGCGTGAGCTGGCCTACACCGGCCGCACGGTTCATGCACAAGAGGCTCAACGCATAGGTTTGGTCAACGGAACTTTTGCCGACCTGACGGGCCTGCTTGAGGGTGTGTTCGCCATTGCGCGCGAAATAGCGTCCAAGTCGCCTATCGCGATTGCCGGCACCAAGGAAATGATTACTTACATGCGTGACCACCGGATTGATGACGGCCTGGAACACGTTGCTATCTGGAACGCCGCCATGCTGCAATCAGCGGACCTGAAGCTGGCCATGGTGGCGCACCTGAGCAAGCAGAAACCCATATTCGAGAATTAAGTAAGGGAGGGTTCCATGACAAGCCTCGGACGCTGGACTACAGCAGTGCTGGATACCGAATTCACCGGTGGCTGGGCGGTGGTTAACAGCGAGCAAGGTTTCCTGATGGACGAACAGGGGGTGATGTTCCCCCGCGAATGGCTGAAAAGCCAGGACCTGCCGGTGATCAGCGAACACGGTATTGGCCATTTTGATGGCGAACCGGTGTTCGTCCTGGTGCTCAAGGGCGCCGTGGAGGTTGACGGTTGTCGATGGCAGGGGCTGCGGCAATTCATGATGGAAGGTGACTTCGACATTTTCCAGAAGCTGGGCTATGCGGCACAGATCAGCACCTGGGCTCGAGAACACCGGTACTGCGGCAGTTGCGGCAGACCTATGCAGCAGGTGCCCGGGGAGCGGGCGATGTACTGCGAGCATGACAACCTGCGGTTCTACCCGCGCATTTCACCGAGCATGATTGTGTTGATTACCCGTGGAGACGAGATTCTTCTGGCGCGTTCGCCGCGGTTTGTCACGGGCATGTACAGCGCACTGGCCGGTTTTGCCGAGCCGGGTGAGTCCGTGGAGGAGTGTGTCCACCGGGAGGTCATGGAAGAGGTGCAGGTCAGGATCAGGAACATCACCTACATGGGCAGCCAGTGCTGGCCTTTTCCCCATTCGATGATGTTGGGTTTTCACGCGGAATATGAAAGCGGCAACATCGTGCCCCAGGCCGACGAAATCGAAGACGCCCGCTGGTTCAGTATCCACGATTTACCGCCGCTTCCGGCCAACCGTTCCATTGCCCGCTATCTGATTGATGTCTACGTGGCCCGACGCTTAGGCACCCCCGAACCAGTGCTGCCAGGCTAGGCGAACCGTCAGCCCGAGGACGACCGTGATAAACACCGGGCGGATGAATTTTGCACCGCCCTTGATCGCTGTTCTTGCGCCGATAGCGGCACCGACCATCAACGCTGACCCCATGCTCAAGCCGATCAACCAGTCCACCTGGCCGGAAAAGATGAACACCGACAGCGCGGCGGCGTTGCTGACGAAATTCATGCTACGCGCCACGCCGCTGGCCTTGACCAGATCCAGCGGGTAAATCAGCAGGCTACTGACGGTCCAGAACGCACCGGTGCCCGGGCCAGCCACGCCATCGTAGAACCCCAGCCCGAGACCCTGTGGCAACTGCCATTTCTTTTTTATCGGGGCATTGCTGTCCAGCGGTGCCTTGGGCGTGCCGCCGAACAGCAGATACAAGCCGCAGCCGAAGACGATGACCGGGAGCATCTGGTTCAACCACTCGGCAGGCAAGTAATGCGCGACCACAGCGCCGATCAGCGCGCCGACAGCCGTGCCCACCAACGCATGAACCCACTGGCGGGGATCGAACAGCTTGCGCCGGTAGAACGTGAAGCTGGCAATGGCCGAACCGAAGGTGGAACTGAGCTTGTTGGTGCCCAGTACCAGGTGGGGCGGCAGGCCGGCCGTCATCAGGGCCGGCGTGGTCAGCAGGCCACCGCCGCCTGCAATGGCGTCGATGAATCCGGCAACAAAGGCAACGACCGCGAGCACAGCAAGGGTAGTGAAGTCGACACTGAGTTCAAAGGGCATGGCGAGGGGCTTATAGGGCAGTTTGCGCAGAAAGGCTGCGTCATAAGCCGCGCATCTTAACCCCAAGCGGACGGCCTGTCAGGTCGCGCCCGTTGCGTACAGAAAGGCCACGCTCAACTTCAGGACAGAAATCCCCCGTCCACATTCAACGAAACACCCGTGGTGTAGCTGGATGCCTCGCTGGCCAGGTACAGCACGGCGCCAGCCATCTCGCTGGGGTCCGCCACACGCTTGAGCGGTATTTGCTGCAAGGCCATATTCAGGATGGCGTCGTTCTTGACCAGGGCCGAGGCGAATTTCGTGTCCGTCAGGCCCGGCAGCAGTGCGTTGCAGCGAATGCCGAACGGTGCGCATTCCTTTGCAAACACTTTGGTCATGTTGATCACGGCGGCCTTGGTCATCGAATAGATGCCCTGAAATGCCCCTGGAGAAATGCCATTGATCGACGCGACGTTGATAATGCTGCCACCACCGCCTTCGCGCATCAGCTTGCCGGCTTCCACCGACATGAAGAAATAGCCACGGATGTTCACGTCCACGGTCTTTTGGAATGCGCCCAGATCCGTGTCCAGCACATTGCAGAATTGTGGGTTGGTCGCGGCATTATTGACCAGAATGTCCAGGCGACCGAATTGCTCGCGAATCTGCGCAAATACGGCGGTGATCTGCTCCATTTCGCCGATGTGGCAAGCCATCGCGGTGGCTTGTCCGCCCTGGGCAACAATGGCGTCGGCCACCTGCTGGCAGCCGTCGATCTTGCGGCTGGACACGATCACATGAGCGCCTTGCTGGGCGAGCAATTTGGCAATGGCTTCGCCGATGCCTCGGCTGGCTCCGGAAACAAAGGCAATCTTGCCGTCGAGGTCGAACAGTTGGGTCTTGGACATGTCGTGTTCCTTATGGCGTCACTGTCAGAGTGTGGCTGTCAAAGGGCGGATGAGCCGATCACCCGCAGGCTCATCTGCTCCAGCAGTTTGTTCATGTGGATGAACTGCGCAAATCGTTTGTCCTGGGTCTGGCCGTGAAAGAACCGGTAGTAGATCTGCTGCACGATGCCGGCCAGCCGAAACAGCCCGTAGGTATAGTAAAAGTCGAAGTTGTCGATACGGATGCCCGAACGTTCGGCGTAATAGTCGACGAACTGCTGCCGGGTGAGCATGCCGGGGGCGTGGCTGGGTTGGCGGCGCATCAACTGCACGGGTGCCGGGTCGTCGGCTTCGATCCAGTACGCCAGGGTATTGCCGAGATCCATCAATGGATCGCCCAGTGTCGTGAGTTCCCAGTCCAGGACGCCGATGATGTCCATGGGGTTGGCCGGGTCCAGCAGCACGTTATCGAAGCGGTAGTCGTTGTGCACGATGGACGCCACCGGGTGGTCCGCAGGCATCTTGTCGACGAGCCAGGCTTTGACTACGTCCCACTGAGGCGCATCAGGGGTGCGCGCCTTGTCATAACGCTCGCTCCAGCCGTGGATCTGGCGTTGTACATAGCCTTGAGGCTTGCCCAGATCTCCCAGGCCGCAGGCTTGATAGTCCACACGATGCAGTTCGACCAGCCTGTCGATGAAGTTTTTGCACAGAACCTGAGTCCGGTCAGCATCCAGGCCCAGCTCCGGCGGAAGGTCCGAACGCAGGATGATGCCCTTGATGCGTTCCATTACGTAAAACTCAGAGCCAATCACCGATTCGTCCGTGCAGTGCACGTATGCTTTCGGGCAATAGGGGAAGGCATCCTTGAGTTGGTTGATGATTCGGAATTCGCGGCCCATGTCGTGAGCGGACTTGGCCTTTTGCCCAAAAGGCGGGCGTCGCAGCACGAACTCTTGTCCGGGATACTGGATCAGGTAAGTGAGGTTGGACGCACCGCCGGGAAACTGGCTGATATGCGCCGTGCCACGAAGTCCGGGGATATGGTCTTTGAGGTAGGGATCAATCAACGCGACGTCGAGTTCTTCGCCGGGACGGATCTGTGTGGACTGGTCAGTAAGCGCCATGCTTATCCCTTCTACTTATTATGGTGCGGGTCAATCATTGACTAATCGAATGTAGCTCACAAGCTCGAAACTGTCTTATCGACCGGCGTGTTGCTGTCCGATCATTGGCCTTTATTGCACGCCGGAGGAGGCGGCCCCGCCGATTTTCGGTCATAAAAAAACCGAAGCCCATGGGCTCCGGTTTTTCATGCAAACAGGCTGTAATCAGGCCGGGAACAGCTCGCTCAACTTCATGGCCAACATCATGTCGCCTTCAGCGCGCAGCTTGCCGCCCATGAAAGCCTGCATGCCATCGGTTTCACCGCTGACAATGCCCTTGAGGGTTTCGCCGTCCATGACCAGCGTCACTTGGGCGTCCGGATTTTCGCCTTCCTGCAGTTCGCAGGTGCTGTCCTTGACGATCAACGAGAAGTTCTGGGTTTCGTCGATGCGGAAACCGAATACCAGGTCCAGGCCTGCAGCGGCACTTGGGTTGAACTTGGCTTTCATTGCTTGTACGGCGTCAGCTACAGAGGTCATGGTTCGATCCTTTATTGTGGTGATGTCGATGTCCCGAAGAACAGGATAGGTCGGACTCAGCGATAAGTGATGAGATCCGGTGCCTTCAACAGTTGCAAGTGAGCCTGACTGTTGAAGGAGGCCAAAGCCACCTCGCGACCACGAAACTTCAGCAGGTTGAGCGAGGTGTTGACGATTTGCCAGTTGAGTTCAAATGCCTGCTGTGCAGGTATCTGGGTAATCAGATGCAGCAGGGCGGTAATAGTGCCGCCGGAAGTGAAGACGGCAACACGCGCATCTGGCCGCGCGTCTTCAAGTATGCCAAGCAGCCCGGACTGAACCTGAGCGACAAACTCAGGCCAGCTTTGCAAACTAGGGGTGTCGTAACGGCCGCTGAGCCAGCGAGCGATTACCAGGGCGAACAGACGCTGGAACTCGGCCCGGTGTTCTGCGGCGTTGCGCATCACATGCAGCGCTTGCGGTTCATCGGCAAGCATGGCCGGGAGCAGGGCGCGGATCACCGCATCGGCGTCGAACTCATCGAAGGCGCGGTTGACTTCCAGATCGGGGGCGGGCAGATCAAGGGCCGTGAATTGAGCCATTGCGGCCTGGGCGGTGTGCTGTTGGCGGCGCAAGCCACCGGCAATGCATCGATCGAAGTTCACGCCCAGTTGAGCCAAGTGCTCACCCAGGACTTCGGCCTGACGAATTCCGATGGGCGACAGGACGTCGTAGTCGTCTGCACCGAACGAAGCCTGGCCATGTCGTATCAAATAGATGCTGCCCACGTCCGCGTCATCCCGGTACGTTGAAAGTTTTGCGAGGTTATGAGGATGCCAAGAGCGTGTCAATGAAAAAACATACGCTTGTTTGAATGAGCTGGATGAGGGTTTGCAGCGACGTCCGGCTGGTCGCCGCTCAGCGGCGTCGGTATGCTTGAGCGGTTAGCTGCCCTTGTTTGGAGAGGGCACACATCCATGTGAGGAGTATCTGTGGAGTTTTTAGCCGATTACGCCAGTTTCCTGGCCAAAACGGTCACGCTGGTTATCGCAATCGTCGTTGTGCTTGTCGCTATCGCCTCCATGCGCGGCAAGGGCCGACGCCGGTCCGCCGGGCAGTTGCAGGTCACTAAACTCAATGACTTCTACAAAGGGTTGCGTGAACGTCTTGAGCAGTCGCTGCTGGACAAGGAGCGCGTCAAAGCCTTGCGCAAGGCGCAGGCCAAGACCCTGAAAAAAGAGAAAAAGCTGGCTGACCCCAAACCTCGGGTTTATGTCCTGGATTTCGATGGCGACATCAAGGCGTCGGCCACTGAAAGCATGCGCCACGAAATCACCGCGTTGCTGACGCTGGCGACCGACAAGGATGAAGTGGTTTTGCGTCTGGAAAGCGGCGGCGGCATGGTCCACAGTTACGGCCTTGCCTCCTCGCAGCTGGCGCGGATTCGTCAGGCGGGCATTCCCCTGACCATTTGCATCGACAAGGTGGCGGCCAGCGGCGGCTACATGATGGCCTGCATCGGTAACAGGATCATCAGTGCTCCTTTTGCGATTCTCGGCTCGATTGGCGTGGTTGCTCAGTTGCCTAACGTCAACCGCCTGCTCAAGAAGCACGACATCGATTTTGAAGTGCTGACGGCGGGCGAATACAAGCGCACCTTGACCGTGTTTGGCGAAAACACCGAGAAAGGCCGCGAGAAGTTCCAGGAAGATCTGGATATCACCCATGACTTGTTCAAGAACTTCGTGGCGCGCTACCGGCCACAGCTGGCCATTGATGAAGTGGCCACGGGTGAAGTCTGGCTGGGTATCGCCGCGCTGGATAACCAACTGGTCGATGAACTCAAGACCAGCGATGAATACCTGTCCGAGCGCGCCAAAACCGCCGACGTATTTCACCTGCATTACGCTCAGCGCAAAAGCCTGCAGGAGCGTGTCGGTCTGGCCGCAAGCGGTTCAGTGGACCGCTTGCTGGTGAGCTGGTGGAATCGTCTGACTCAGCAGCGTTTCTGGTAAGTGACTGCCGCGTTTCTGTTCGACGTCAGCCATGAGTGGCGGTCGTCGGACCCGGGGCGGTAATTATCACAACCGTTTCACTCCTTTTGCATTGATAGGCTCGGGGGCTTGTCATTGCAATAAGGAGATTGCAGCGTGCCTGCCACCGTTAATTCCCCCTACGCCAACCCGGCGCTGGATGCTTATATCGCCGCCCGGGGCATCGTCGTAAAAAGCCCTGCCAGTTATGCCCGTCAGCTCATCAAGGCTTACGTGAAAGAACATTGGCAACTGGATATCGAGCCCGATGATGTTCGCCTGAACACGTTTATCTACCATCAGGTGCCATCGGATCCCCCTTACCCCGCAACACTGCACACCTCGCTGTCCCTGACCGAGGCATTGCTGAACAAGTGGCAGCAGCACGTCACGCTATTCAGTGGTCTGGGGGCCGTACAAGCCTATCGTCCTGGTGGTGTGCCCCTGCGCCTTGTGCAGGAGCATGGGCTGCCTGTTCGACCCAGGGTCTATGAAGCGCTGTATCTGCGACGTGAGCCGCAAACCTACGACGCTGAAACCCACCTCAATATCGATCCGGCTCACTTCAGGAAATTTGTCTGGGAAACCGACCTGCGCGGGCAGTATCAGCGCTATCTCAAGCAATTCGTCAACGAACATGCCAAGGACTATCCGGTACTGGGTAAGGCAGCACTCATCAAAGCGGCGTTTTTACAGCGGGATGAAAACAGCCTGCGTGAAGTCGATCAGCAGCTTGTTCTGCGCAGCCTGGGCCTGCCGCTTACACTGCAATGGCACGCTCTGACAGTCGAAATGCTTGAAAGCGCCCTTGGTGTTGATCCCCATGTCTTTGTTGCGCCATTCAAGGTACACCGATACTGCGCCACCGATGCCTTGGTCATCAAAGACTCGTCATCGGGCCGTGTGGTGCTGTACATCCCCGGCAACGCTTCTCCGCTTCACGGGTTCGTCAATGACGCCGAACTCGCTCGATGGGTGGCCGAGCAATGTAGGGATCCCGCAAAGCGGCGGGCACTGGAGGGCCACTTTCCCGAGCAGGAGGATGGCGACGGGCTGTTTATCAGCGGGCTGCGCAGTGCCCTCGAGGGCGTTGCCCGCTATCCCCGAGCGCTCAACAGCGCCACAGGGACGTGGTCGCCTCGTCACATCGTCCATGCAGGAAAGAAAATCCACGGTGATCCTTTCATTCAGGTGCGCGACTGGATGGTCCAGCGCTTGCAGTCCGATGCCAGGTTCAGCATCCATACCCAGGGCGATGCGCGGTGGGAAGGCTTTGCCGAAGGGCTCAACCGCAGCCTGATTTTCACAGGCGTTGTCGCGTTGGCGGTGCCTGAAGCGATTCCATTCATGATCGGGCTCTCTGTTTCCCTGATGGGGGTGGGCACCCGGCAAGCCGTGAAAGGCCGGACTTACCAGGCGCGCCAGAAAGGCGGGCAGCGCGTGGTGTTCGGCGTATTGAATGCACTTCCGTTCGTGGTCGAACCCCTTATCGCGGCGACCAGTGATGCGCAGGCAGCCGCTGAGCAACTGGACGTCGTGTCCACGAAGCTCAAGCCGCTGGCAGGTTCGCCGGACGATGCCGAGCTGGAAGCAGGCAGTGTCGTCAGGCCGAGGTTCGATTACGCACCCGCGAACCTGCGATCGCTCGATGAGCGACTGCGTGCGTCGTTGCGCACGTTCGAGGCCCCCGCAGACTCGGTTCAGGGTCAGCCGACCATTCACGGCCCGAACGGCCTGCTGGATATTTACCACCGGGATGGCCGGTATTTCCTGGGCCTGCACGACAAGGCTTACCAGGTTCGATGGGAGCAAACTGCCCGCCAGTGGCGGATCATCTCGTCTGATGGCACCGGCAAACCGGGGCCTTTTGTCAAACAGCTGGAGACCGGTCAGTGGGACATTGATCCGGGTGGCCTCAAGGGTGGAATGGACGGCAATCAGGCCGGTTCCGCAGGCGCGCCGATACCGCCGGGGCCATCGCTCAATGAGCAAGTCAAAGCGCTGTACCCCGGATTCACGGCGGATCAGACCGCTGACTTTCTTGCCGAATTGCGTGCCAACGGGACTTCCGTGGAAATCCAGCTGGCGCGCCTGACCACCGAGTACCGATCACTGGACCGCGCGCTGGACCGTTGGGTCCGCGGCCCCATGACCTGGCGCGCAGTGACAGACACCTCTACCGTGCCGATTTTACCCATGGCCCGGCGTCAGGCAGCGGATATGATCAGGCGGTGCTGGCAGCGACTGACGCCGACAGACGGCCCCGTCGCGCTGCGTATCAATGGTTATGTGCTCGACCTGCACGGTATGGAAATCGGTGACTTGCCTCATTTGCCGGGGGATTTCAGTCATGTCACGGCAGTCAACCTGTCGCGCACCTTCATTTCGGAGCAGAGCGCCAACGAGTTGCTGGCGAAAACCCCGAACCTGCGCTGGTTGAACATGGAGAACAATTTTTTGCGGGGTTTGCCCACTAACATCGGGGGGTTGAGAGCCCTCACACGATTGAGTCTGGCGAATAACCGGATCGTCCTGTCACCGTTCATGATGGCACAGCTCAGGCCCCTCAGGACCTTGCGGCTTCTGAATCTGGAGCGCAATCCCTTGGGACCGCTGCTGGACGTGAGCTCCATGCCCCGACTGGTCAACCTGTTTCTGCGCAGCACCGGCATCGAGCAGGCCCCGGTTGGTGCGTTCGAATTGCCTGAAATGGTTGCGCTTGATCTAAGGAACAACCGCATCGCGACACTGCCCGATACCTTCTTCACGACGCCAGGCGCGGGCAACCATACGTTGCTGGACGGCAATCCGCTTTCGGTCGCCACACGGGCGCGGATCGCCCGGATTGGCGGGCCGTCGTTTTCCGTCGAGCCATTGGATGATGTGGATTTCTGGCTGCAACGCACGCCCGCGCTGGAGCGCACGGCAAGACGGGCTGTGTGGGACCTGTACTGGACGCAGGAGAACGCAGAGGATTTTTTCGGGGTGCTCACCCGCTTGCGTAACTCTGCCGATTTCAATCTGTCGCCCGCGTCAGTGTCCGATAGAGTCTGGCAGCTCATGCAGGCAGGTGCCGATGACCCGGCATTGCGCAGTCGCTTGATGGCCATGGCCGCTAACCCGGAAACCTGTGTCGATGGCGCAACAGTCATGTTCAGCAACATGGAACTGGAAGTGCTGGTGACCCAGGCGCGTTCACTCGCGGTTGCCGGCCATGAAGGCCCACATCTGATGAAATTGGTGCGAGGGTTGTTTCGTCTTGAAGAAGTCGACGGTGTTGCCCGACTGGATATCGCAGGGCGAACAGATTTCATCGAGGATGTAGAGGTGCTGCTGGCCTATCGCGTGGGGCTGGCAAGTCGGCTTGAACTGCCTGTCAGCACCCGGACCATGCAGTTTTCCACGTCGGCGGCTGTCTCTCAGGCCATGCTGGACAGGGCAGAGCAGATTGTTCTGGCCAGCGAAACCCAGGATGCCCTGGTTGAGTTCGCGCTGACGCGGGAGTTTTGGGTGAAGTATCTGGAAACCCGCTATCAAGACGAGTTTCTTGCTTGTCGCAAGCCCACTGAATGGCGAATGGACGCCCTTGATGATCGGCTGGAAAAAGGAACCATGACCGATGGCGCCTACAAACAGGCGGCTGACGAAATCCTGCGTCAACGCAAGGCCGATGAAACCACCCTGATGAAGCAACTGACTCAGGCAGAGCTGGCGGGCGGCCCCGGCGCCAATACTGTTTAAGTTAAAACCGCGAAAGCCCGGACCGTATCCCCGGTCCGGGCTTTCGATTGACTCAGCGATGCAAAAAGTCAGCACCGCGCTGCGCTGGTATCAGCGTCTGCGGAACAGCGGCAATGGCTCGTCGGCGGCTGCCTGATACGTCACGGAAAAATCCTTGAGGCCTTCAAGGGCTTCGTAAGGGTCTTTGTCGGCACGAATCGCAAACGCATCGAAACCACAGCGGTGCATGTAGAACAGTTGATCGCGCAGGACGTCACCAATGGCGCGTAGCTCGCCCTTGAAGCCGTAGCGGTCACGCAACAAACGGGCGTTTGAGAAGCTGCGGCCGTCGGTGAACGCCGGGAAGTTCAAGGCGATGACCTGGAACTCATGGACGTCATCGCCGATTTCCTCAGCTTCTTCGTCGCTGTCCAGCCATACACCCAGGCCGCCGTCACGGGCCTTCAGCGCGTGCGAGTGCTCGCGCCACAACGCCAGCGGCACGATCAGGTCATCACAGTTGGACACACCATCGAAGGAGGCGTCCTTGGGCAGCAAGTGCCAGGTTTCGTCGATGACTTCGTTGTTCTTAATGATTCGCTGCATAGACGCGCTCCTTGAATGGGTCGATACCAATACGCTGGTAGGTATCAATGAAGCGCTCGTCTTCGTTACGTTTTTCAACATAGACGTCGATCAGCTTCTCGATCACATCCGGCATCACGTCCTGGGCGAAGGACGGGCCGAGAATCTTGCCCAGGCTGGCGTCGCGGCTGGCGCTGCCACCCAGTGAAACCTGATAGAACTCTTCGCCTTTCTTGTCCACGCCCAAAATGCCGATGTGACCCACGTGGTGGTGGCCGCAGGCATTCATGCAGCCGGAAATGTTCAGGTCCAGCTCGCCGATGTCGAACAGGTAATCCAGGTCGTCGAAACGGCGCTGGATGGATTCGGCAATCGGGATGGACTTGGCATTGGCCAGGGAGCAGAAGTCGCCACCGGGGCAGCAGATGATGTCGGTCAGCAGGCCAATGTTCGGCGTGGCGAAGCCTTGCTCGCGCAACTCATTCCACAGAGCGAACAGTTGGGCCTGCTCGACGTCAGCCAAAATGATGTTCTGCTCATGGGATGTGCGCAACTGACCAAAGCTGTAGCGGTCGGCCAGATCGGCAACGCCGTCCAGTTGCTTGTCGGTCAGATCGCCCGGCGCAACACCGGTGGGCTTGAGCGACAGGGTCACGGCCACGTAGCCAGGCTTTTTATGGGCCAAGACGTTGCGGGTGCGCCAGCGGGCGAAGCCTGGGTGCTGTTGATCCAGCGCCGCCAGTTCCGCAGACTGATCAGCCAGGGTTTTGTATTCGGGGTCGACGAAGTGCTTGGCAACGCGATGGACTTCAGCGTCGGTCAAGGTGGTCTGGCCGCCACGCAGGTAGGCCATTTCCGCCTCGACCTTTTCGGCGAACACTTCGGGGGTCAGCGCCTTGACCAGAATCTTGATGCGGGCCTTGTATTTGTTATCGCGACGGCCGTAACGGTTGTAGACCCGCAGGATGGCGTCGAGGTAGCTCAGCAGGTCCTGCCAAGGCAGAAACTCATTGATAAATGCACCCACTACCGGAGTCCGTCCCAGGCCACCGCCGACGAGCACGCGAAAGCCCAGCTCGCCGGCAGCGTTGAGCACCGGCTCAAGGCCGATGTCGTGCACTTCAATGGCGGCACGGTCAGTGCTGGAACCATTGATAGCGATTTTGAATTTGCGCGGCAGGTAGGCGAATTCCGGGTGGAAGGTCGTCCATTGGCGAACGATTTCACACCACGGACGCGGGTCCACGATTTCGTCGGCGGCCACACCGGCGAATTGATCAGTGGTCACGTTGCGCAGGCAGTTGCCGCTGGTCTGGATCGCGTGCATCTGCACGGTGGCCAGCTCAGCCAGAATGTCGGGAATGTCTTCCAGCGCCGGCCAGTTGAACTGAACGTTCTGACGGGTGCTGATGTGCGCGTAGCCCTTGTCGTAGTCCCGGGCAATCTTCGCCATCATGCGCGCCTGACGGGAAGTGAGCTGGCCGTAAGGCACCGCCACACGCAACATCGGCGCAAAACGCTGGATATAGAGGCCATTTTGCAGGCGCAGCGGACGAAACTCCTCTTCGCTGAGTTCCCCCGCCAGGTAGCGTCGGGTCTGATCACGGAACTGCTTGACGCGGTCCTCGATGATCCGCTGATCGTACTCGTCGTATACGTACATATAAGTCCTGTTCTCAGGCAATAACGGCAAATCTGCGCGCACGGCCGCGCACTCCCAACGGAGCCGAGGGAAGATACCAGTTTGCAGTTATGCGCAAAAGTGAAGTTTGAATATATGCACAGAACCAAAAGTTCTAAGTCGCTGGTCTTGTCTGCATAACCCTGCTTGTCATAAGGGCATGCCTTGACTTTAATGAGGTCGAGCCGACCGTCGATGAGTGTGACCTTCAGCTCTTTTTTGCAGCAACCCATAAGACAGACAAGAGGGATGCAATGAGCAATCATCCGAAAGTAAGCAAAACCGACAGCCACGTGGATGCCTGGGCTATTTTCTTCATCATTATTCTGGTCGTGGGGGCCGCGGTATTCTGGGTCAGCCATCAGTGAGTCATTGGAATTGAAATAGCGGTACAGGTTATCGAAATACCAGCCGATAAAGGTTCACAGGCCTTTTTTGGCGGGAATATGTCCGGCTCTTTCATCACATCGTTTACTGCTACCAACCGTTTGGTGCGTGCTTCGCTCATCATCGCCGCCAGCATTTGGGCGAACTCTGCCATGGCAGTGTCTGTGGTGTTTCTCAACCCGGGCCCTGTCACTGACGGTTATTGGTTGGCGTATGGCAATTTCATGCAGGCTGCGGCAGCAAAGTTCGATATGTCCCTGGAGGTGCTCTACACCGACCGGGACACCCGTAAGTTGCTGGCCTTCGCACGTGAGGCGTTACAGGGCGTTGAGCGGCCGGACTATCTGGTGTTCTCCAACGAGCTGAACGTGGCGCCGGAAATCCTCCGGCTTTCCAAAGGCAGTGGCGTGAAACTGTTTGCCGTGAACAACACGTTGACGGCCAATCAAATACGTATCGTTGGCGACCTGGCGGAGAATTACCCTGACTTCATCGGCAGCCTGGTGGGCAATGATGAAGAAGCCGGGTATTTGACGGCGAGCCAGCTGATCCGCCTCGGTACGGCCAGCGGCAATGGGCAACCTATCGAGCTGCTGGCGTTCGCGGGCACCAGCAGCACCCCGGTTTCGGTGCACCGGGAGCAGGGCCTGTATCGCGCACTGGCAGAGCACCCTGAAGTCCATTTGCGACAGATCGTGCTCGGCGGCTGGCGGCGCGATCGTGCGCTGGAACAGGCGCGCATTCTCCTCAAGCGTTACCCCCAAACACGTTTGATCTGGACCGCCAATGATCAGATGGCCTTTGGTGTGATGGACGCTGTGACCGAAAGCGGCCAGCAACCGGGCAAGGATGTGTTGTTCAGCTCGATCAATTGGTCGCCGGCTGCCTTGAGAGCGGTACAAGAGGGCCAACTCAATGTTATTGCCGGAGGCCACTTCATGCTCGGAGGACTGGCCATCGTGCTATTGCACGACTATGAGGCCACTGCGCCCGCAGCGCGCAAGAAGATCGGGGCACGGGAAGCGCAGCTGATGCGGCTGTTGGCACCCGGGGAAATCACCCGGATTCGTGCCGTGAGTCGTCGCGCTGACTTTGGCGTGGACGTGCGACGCCTGAGTCTCAAGGGCAAGCCGCCAGGCAGCGAGTATGAATTCGTTCGCAAGACCCTCGCGCCTTGATACTGCGGCGTCTAGCGGGTTGCAAAGTGCATGACCAGCTGGACCACGCCAAAGAGCGCAGCGGCGAAAATAATCGTGAACAGCAGACCCAACGCCACAAAGTGCATGGGCTTGCCGTGGGTAAAATCCCGCTCGCGATTTTTGCCGCTCTGGACCCCGAACGCCGCAGCCATGACGCTGTGCAGCATTTGCCAGAAGGTAGGGGGCTTGCCATCGGGTGAGGTGTTGAGAGGGTCGTCCATACGTCCTCGCAGTCGGCGTCGAAGCGGTCCCGAAAGCTTAGGCGAAAAAAAGGAGCGCAGGGTTGCGCTCCTTTCTTATCCACTCACGACTGGCCCGGATTACTCGTCATAACCCAGGTTGGGCGCCAGCCAGCGCTCGGTGACGCTCAGGTCCTGGCGTTTGCGGGCGGTGTAGCTCTCAACCTGATCCTTGTCGACCTTGCCTACCGCGAAGTACTGCGCCTGAGGGTGCGCGAAGTACCAGCCACTGACCGCCGCTGCCGGGAACATCGCGTAATGCTCGGTGAGGAATACGCCGCTCTTGCCAGGGCGCCCATCGGGCATCGGGTCCAGCAGTTCGAACAAGGTGCCTTTTTCGGTATGGTCCGGGCAGGCCGGATAGCCGGGGGCAGGGCGGATGCCGACGTATTGCTCCTTGATCAGTTCGTCGTTGCCCAATTGCTCGTCCTTGGCGTAACCCCAGTATTCCTTTCGGACCTGCTGGTGCAGCCACTCGGCGCAGGCTTCGGCAAGACGGTCGGCCAGGGCCTTGACCATGATTGCGTTGTAATCGTCGCCTTTGTCCTGATAAGCCTTGGAAACCTCTTCCGCGCCGATACCCGCGGTGGTGATGAAACCACCGATGTAGTCCTGGACGCCGCTGCTTTTGGGGGCAACGAAGTCGGCCAGGGAGAAGTTCGGCTTGCCGTCAGTCTTGATGATCTGCTGACGCAAATGGTGCAGCCGTGTCAGGGGTTGCGCGTCGTCGCCGTAGACCTCCAGATCATCGTCATCCACCTCATTGGCGGGCCAGAAACCGAAGACCGCCCGGGCACTGATCAGCTTCTCGTCGATCAACTTGCGCAGCATTTCCTGAGCGTCGGCAAACAGCGACGTCGCCGCTTCACCCACGACTTCGTCGGTGAGAATGCGCGGGTATTTGCCGGCCAGGTCCCAGGAAATGAAGAACGGTGTCCAGTCGATGTACTCGGCCAACACGTCCAGATCAATGTTTTCCAGCACCTTGGCGCCGGTAAACGTGGGTTTGACCGGGGTATAGGCGGCCCAGTCGAACTGCGGCTTCTTCGCGACGGCCGCGCCATAGCTCAGACGCTCGGTGCGGGCGCTGCGAGCCGAGGTCCGCTCGCGGACCTCGATGTATTCCAGGCGGGTCTTTTCGATAAACGCCGGTTTCAGCTCTTTGGACAGCAACTGCGTCGCTACGCCCACCGCGCGGGAGGCGTCGGTGACGTAGATAACAGCGTCATTGCTGTATTTGGGTTCGATCTTCACCGCGGTGTGGGCTTTGGACGTCGTCGCGCCGCCGATCATCAAGGGCAGGTGGAAGTCCTGGCGCTGCATTTCCCGGGCGACGTGGACCATTTCGTCCAGAGAAGGCGTGATCAGGCCGGACAGGCCGATGATGTCGCACTTTTGCTCTTTGGCAACCTGCAGGATTTTTTCCGCAGGCACCATCACGCCCAGGTCGACAATGTCGTAGCCGTTGCAGCCCAGCACCACGCCGACGATGTTTTTACCGATATCGTGCACGTCGCCCTTGACCGTCGCCATGAGGATCTTGCCCTTGGCTTCCGGCTTGTCGCCTTTTTCCAGCTCGATAAAAGGGATCAGGTGGGCCACGGCCTGCTTCATGACCCGAGCCGACTTCACCACTTGGGGCAGGAACATTTTCCCCGAACCAAACAGGTCGCCGACGATATTCATGCCGGACATCAGCGGGCCTTCGATGACTTCGATAGGGCGCGCAAATGACTGACGGGATTCTTCAGTGTCTTCGACGATGTGCGTGGTGATGCCTTTGACCAGCGCATGTTCCAGTCGCTTGTTGACCGGCCAGCCACGCCATTCTTCGGTTTCTGCTTCCTTGACGCTGCCATCGCCCTTGAACTTGTCGGCGATGGCCAGCAGCGCATCCGTGCCTTCGGGGTTGCGGTTGAGCACCACGTCTTCCACACAGTCGCGCAGTTCCGCCGGGATCTGGTCGTAGATCTCCAGCTGACCGGCGTTGACGATGCCCATGGTCAGCCCGTTGCGAATGGCATGCAGCAGGAACACCGAGTGAATCGCCTCGCGCACCGGGTTGTTGCCACGGAACGAGAACGACACGTTGGACACGCCGCCCGACGTCAGCGCATAGGGCAGGTTGTCGCGGATGTAGGCGCAGGCATTGATAAAGTCGACCGCGTAGTTGTTGTGCTCTTCGATGCCGGTGGCAATGGCGAAGATGTTCGGGTCGAAAATGATGTCTTCCGGCGGGAAGCCCACTTCATTGACCAGAATGTCATATGAGCGCTTGCAGATTTCTTTCTTGCGCGCTTCGGTGTCGGCCTGACCGTGCTCGTCAAAGGCCATGACCACCACGGCCGCGCCGTAGCGCTTGCACAGTCTGGCGTGATGAATGAACTGCTCCACGCCTTCCTTCATGCTGATGGAGTTGACGATGCCCTTGCCCTGAATGCACTTGAGGCCGGCTTCGATCACTTCCCATTTGGAGGAGTCGATCATGATCGGCACGCGGGAGATATCGGGCTCGCCGGCAATCAGGTTGAGGAAGGTCACCATGGCCTTCTTCGAATCCAGCATGCCTTCGTCCATGTTGATATCGATCACCTGAGCGCCGGCCTCGACCTGTTGCAGGGCGACTTCCAGGGCTTCGGTGTAGTTATCTTCACGGATCAGACGGGCAAAGCGGGCAGAGCCGGTGATGTTGGTGCGCTCGCCGACGTTCACGAACAGCGACTGGCGATCAATGGTGAATGGCTCAAGACCCGACAGGCGGCAGGCTTTGGGGATGTCCGGGATCGCCCGCGGCGCGTATTTGCTGACGGCTTCGGCGATGGCCTTGATATGGCCGGGGGTGGTGCCGCAGCAGCCGCCGACGATATTAAGGAAGCCGCTTTGGGCGAACTCTTCGATGACCAGCGCGGTTTGCGCCGGGGTTTCGTCGTACTCGCCGAACTCGTTGGGCAAGCCCGCGTTGGGGTGCGCAGAAATCCGCGTGTTGGCCTTATTGGACAACTCTTGCAGATAAGGTCGCAACTCGCTCGCGCCCAAGGCGCAGTTCAGGCCCACGGAAATAGGCTTGGCGTGGCTGACCGAGTTCCAGAATGCTTCGGTGGTCTGCCCGGAAAGCGTCCGGCCGGAAGCGTCAGTGATGGTCCCGGAAATCATGATCGGCAATTCAAAGCCGATTTCCTCGAATACGCCCTGCACGGCAAAGATCGCCGCCTTGGCATTGAGCGTATCGAAAATGGTCTCGATCAGGATCAGGTCAGCGCCGCCTTCGATCAAGCCTTTGGTGGCTTCGGTGTAGTTTTTCACCAGTTCGTCAAACGTGACGTTGCGATAGCCGGGGTTGTTTACATCCGGGGACAGCGAGCAGGTGCGGCTGGTCGGGCCGAGCACGCCTGCAACAAAACGCGGCTTGTCCGGAGTTTCCAGGGTTTTGGCGTCGGCCACCTTGCGGGCCAGACGGGCACCTTCGACGTTCAGCTCGTACACCAGCGCTTCCATGCCGTAGTCGGCCTGGGAAACCTGCGTGGCGTTAAACGTGTTGGTTTCGAGAATATCGGCACCGGCGTCCAGGTACGCTTTTTCGATAGCGCCAATCACGTCCGGTCGCGTCAGGATCAGCAGGTCGTTGTTGCCTTTAACGTCGCTTGGCCAGTCAGCAAAACGCTTGCCTCGGTAGTCCTGCTCTTCGAGGCGGTAGCTCTGGATCATGGTGCCCATACCGCCGTCAAGGATCAGAATCCTTTGTTGCAGAGCTTGCTGGAGAGCGTGAAGGCGAGCGGTACGGTCGGACATAGGGCTACCTGGAAAAGGTCGATACAGAAAGGTCGGAATGATATCAAACCCGAGCGCTTTTAGTGTTGATTACGGTTTTGCATGAATACTGCTCATGTTGGTGGCGATTTACCGGACTGCGACCGTAGATCTTCTACCACACCCTTCGAGGCATGCCTGAGTGCCGGAAAAACGACACGAGCCTTATGGGACATGGCCTGCGGCCATCTACTAATTGGGCTTTCTCGAGTCTTTTTCCGATCTTTTTGCCAAAAATGCGGTCCGACTCGACGAGTGTCCGGGTAAGTGCTGCTGGCTCGCACCCTCGGACTTCGGTTCATGCTTCAGGCTACAAGAGGTTGTTACAGATGTTGATTTCGGTTCAAGCCTTGCGGGCACTCGCCGCGTGGGCAGTTGTGTGTCATCACTTCATGCAGATATTTTTTGATTTCCATGCTTCAGGCCCGATAGGCCAGTTCTTTTCTTCCAAAGGCGCCGTGGGCGTCGATATCTTCTTCGTCATCAGCGGGTTTGTGATCTTCCTGTCCACGCAGAATTGTGACATGCCCGCCGGGCGTTTCATGGTCAACCGCATTATCCGCATCGTGCCCGCTTACTGGTTCTACACCGCCGTCATGGGCTTGCTTCTGTTGGTCGCGGCGCCCTTGTTGCCTCATCAAGTGATCAGTTGGCAAAACTTTCTGTTGTCGCTGCTCTTCATCCCTTCTGAAAACCCTGGCGGCTATGGGCTTTACCCCACACTGAATGTGGGATGGACGCTGAACTACGAAATGCTGTTCTACCTGCTGTTTTCGACGGTCTTTATGTTTCAACAGCGTCACCGCCCGTTGATCATTGCCGCCGCGCTGTTCGCCGTGAGCGAAGTACTGGCCCGTTCCGGGGTCATCAGCCGTTTCTACGGCAATGACATCGTTTATGAGTTTCTGCTGGGCATTGGCATCGGCATCATTTATCGCAAGGGCTGGATCAAGCAGGGTCTCTGGTTGCCGTTGCTCGGCATTGCAGTCGCGGTGGTCACCATTTATCACCTGACGCCCTCGGAGCGCCTGCTCAACTGGGGGCTACCCAGTGCGTTGATCGTCCTGTCGTGCATTTCCCTGGAGCCGATTTTCCGGGGCAACCGGGTGCTGAAGGTATTGGGGGATTGCTCCTATTCGGTGTATTTACTGCACGTGCTGGTGCTGTATCTGGGCCTGCTCGCGGCGCAGCATTACGGTCTCAACCCTTATGGGGTGTTTGCGGTCTGCGTGCCCATTATTGGCCTGGGTGCCTGGGGCAGCTACGAGTGGATTGAAAAGGGTTTGCATCGGCGCATGAAGCAGTGGCTGGACAATCGCCGCGACAGCGACACGCAACAGGCTATTTCCTGACAAAAATACTAGGACTTTGTAAGGCGCATCCGATTGGCGTAAACTGCCGCCACGTCTGCGAGGAATTTTCATGACCGCTATCACTATTACCGATGCTGCCCACGATTATCTGGCCGATCTGCTGGAAAAGCAGAACACCCCGGGCATCGGCATCCGTGTGTTTATTACCCAGCCTGGCACGCAATACGCCGAGACCTGCATTGCCTATTGCAAGCCGGGCGAAGAAAAGCCGGAAGACAAGGCTATCGGCCTGAAAAGCTTCACGGCCTGGATTGATGGCTTCAGCGAGGCGTTTCTCGATGATGCCGTCGTCGATTACGCCACTGACCGCATGGGCGGCCAACTGACCATCAAGGCACCTAACGCCAAGGTCCCGATGGTCAACGCCGACAGCCCCATCAATGAGCGCATCAGTTACTACCTGCAAACCGAGATCAACCCGGGCCTTGCCAGCCACGGTGGTCAGGTCACGCTGATCGACGTCATCGAAGAAGAAGAGAAGAACATCGCGGTGCTGCAATTCGGTGGCGGTTGCCAGGGTTGTGGTCAGGCTGATGTAACGCTTAAGGAAGGCATCGAGCGCACCTTGCTTGAACGCATCCCGGAACTGAGTGGTGTGCGTGACGTTACCGATCATACGCAGAAAGAAAACGCTTATTACTAACGTGTGAGTGTTCATGTTGAAGTGAGGCTTGCCCGCGAATCGTAATTCCAGTCGACCTGTTTATCGCCTGGAATAACGCTTTCGCGGCCACGCCTCGCTCCAGCAAAGGGCTCTGAATCACGGCCTGAACAAATGCGCATGCCCCGCACGATACAGCGAAGACTCCCCAAAGTTGTCGTCAGCCAATACCCGACCTACCAGAATCAGTGCTGTACGCCTGAAACCTTTGGCCTGAACCTTGCCCTCGATGTCCGCCAACGTCCCCTGCACCCAATCCTGATCCGGCCAACTGGCACGATGCACCACTGCAATCGGACAGTCGCTGCCGTAATGAGGGAGCAGTTCGGCAATGATTCGGTGCAGGTTGTTGACCCCCAGATGAATCGCCATGGTGGCTCGGTGTTGCGCCAGGCTTGCCAACTCTTCGCCAGGTGGCATGGAGGTCTTGTCGGCAAAGCGGGTCAGGATCACGCTCTGGGAGATATCCGGCAGCGTCAGTTCGGCACCTAGCAAGGCGGCGCAGGCAGCGGTGGCGGTGACGCCCGGAACGATCTCGAAAGGAATGTTCAATTCGCGCAGATGACGGATTTGCTCGCCAATAGCGCCGTACAGGCTCGGGTCCCCCGAATGCACCCGTGCCACATCCAGACCTTGTTCATGAGCGGATTTCATCAGGGCAATGATCTGTTCCAGATGTAACTCGGCGCTGTTGCTGACCTGAATGGCGTTGTGGCCCTCCAGCACAGCGGTTGGCACCAGCGATCCGGCATAAATGATCACCGGACAGCTACGGATCAGACGTTGGCCCTTGACCGTGATCAGCTCCGGGTCGCCGGGGCCTGCGCCGATGAAAAAAACGGTCATGGAAACTCCAGAATCTATAGCGGGGTGAGGGGACGATTATCGGCCCTGGGCCAGGGCGCTGGCCAAGGCAAATGTTGCCTGCTGGCTTTTAAGTCGGGGTATCAACAGGGTTGCCGGACCCGAGCGACTGGCCAAAGCCAGTGCCGCGCTCTCTGCCACGCCGTGGCACTTGGTGTGCTGAAAGGCCAGTGGCGAGCGGTGAGTCAACTGCGATTCGAAAGGCGCCAACTGCGCCGAACTGAAAAATATCAGCGGCAGACCCAACTGGCGAGCCAGCTCAAGCAATCCAGGTTCATTGCTCTTGATGTCGATAGACGCCAGGGCACTGAGGTCTTGCAGCTGCAATCCATGACGCTCCAGAGTAGGCTCGATCAACTCAAACAGTGTGCGCGCAGAGCAGCCACGCTGGCAGCCGATGCCGGCCACCAACGTCGGTTGCAATTGATCAGGCGTGATCAAGTTCGGCATTGTTGCGACGGAACAGCCACGCGCTGATCACGCCCATGGCTATCCAGAACAGCGCGTTGGTCAACAATGACGCGATCTTGAATCGGGATTCCAGCGCCTCAGGCGCAAGGCTTTCGTGGACGGGCGGCTGTGGCGCGCCGATGACATGGGGCACCAGCAGGATCGCCACGCCCAGCACCTTGAGCAGCCAATGCTTGCCGAACACCATCAAGGCCAGGGCTACCGCGGTGGAGGCGGCAGTGCCGATCCACCAGACTTGCCGTTGGGTCAGGTCTGCCGCCGCGGTGCCCGGTAACTCCGGCGGCAGGCCGAGGGTCGGCGCCAGGGTAAACACGGCAAAGCCCGCCAACCCCCACAGCACGCCTTGTGCCGTGCTCCCTGGCGCTCGCAGGGTGTATAGGCCTGCCAGCATCAGTGCAAAACCGACGGCGACCACCAGGTTGCCACCGGTGGTGGATACGACGCGCTGCCAGCCATCTTGCGGCGACCACGCCTCTTCGTTGTGAACATGGCTGGCGGGGGTGTTTTCGCCGTGTTCATGGACCTGTTCGACGGGCGCATTCTCGTAGGTTTCGGCTTTCAGAATCAGTGGCACCACCCAGATGCTTTGCAGCAGGGTCAGCAGCAACGCGGCCAGCAGGCCCGTGAAACCCGCCGTTTGAGCAATTCTCTTGAACATGATCGGTTCTCAGTGGCAAGGAAAGGCAGCGCTGTGACGCGTGTCATGGGCAGCATTGTGTACGGCGTCAATGTGGGAAAAGCCCGCAAAATAGACCAGGCAGGCGCCGAGAATGGCGGCGCTGATGGCGGCGGTCAGGCGCTGGGTCTGGGTGGTTACGGTGCTGGCGGCGTGGCGGGCGGTGCTGATCGACATGGCGCGTCCCTCTTGGATGTCGGCAAAAGGTGGGACACGCGCAAAGAAACCCGGCTGACGGACGTCAGAAGAGATTCAACAGCGCCTGCCCACCGCAGGTTGTCATGTGTTTCATGTCGGGCCGGTCTCCGGGCTTGTGAGGGGCTGATTGCTCAACCTCAAAGAGTCACCTTCCCATGCCTAAGCAGCACAGTGGATCTGGCTCTTCACTCATTTACCGTTGCGGGGGCAGCGCCGGACTTGCTCAAGCCATGAGGCCTGAACGCACCGGTTTCCCGTTTCACCCTGTGAAGGGCACCCGAACAAGGCGTACAGGAGAGCATGGGCCGACGTTGAGCGTCAATCAGATAGCGCCATGTGCCGGCTTGTGATTGACCTGCCGAGGGTCACTGCGTAGCCTTGCGCATTCGAGGTTCTGTGCGCTGCAACCGTTGCCATGCAGTCTGGTCAGGCACAGCTAAGAAGGGAACGCGGTCAATGCCGCGGCTGCCCCCGCAACTGTAAGCGGTCAGGTTCACGGCACAGCCACTGCGACGAGCGGGAAGGCGTCATGAACAGCTGATGGGCTCTCCATCCGCAGCCGCAAGCCAGGAGACCTGCCTCGATTCGGGCAAACAAGCCCGACGAATTCTCACTACAACCGGGCGGGGTGATCCGGTGGCGAATCGAACCCTGCGCCTGGTCGCCGGGTTTTCGTCCTGTTTGCCCGCCGCTTTGCCAAAGGGCACCTGATGAAAACACTGGCCAAACTTCCCGTCACCATCGTCACCGGCTTTCTGGGCTCTGGCAAAACCACGTTATTGCGTCACATGCTCGACAACGCAGAAGGGCGGCGCATTGCAGTGATCGTCAACGAGTTCGGTGAACTGGGCATCGACGGCGAAATCCTCAAGCAGTGCACCATCGGTTGCACGGAAGAAGAAGCCAGCGGTCGGGTTTACGAGCTGGCCAATGGCTGCCTGTGTTGCACCGTGCAGGAAGAATTCTTCCCGGTCATGCGTGAACTGGTGGCCCGTCGCGGCGACCTGGACCACATTCTCATCGAGACGTCGGGGCTGGCACTGCCCAAGCCGCTGGTGCAAGCCTTCCAATGGCCGGAAATCCGCAACGCCTGCACCGTGGATGCGGTCATTACGGTGGTGGACAGTCCGGCCTTTCTGGCAGGCACCTTTGCCGCCTTTCCCGATCAGGTCGACGCACAGCGCAAGCTCGACCCGAACCTGGACCATGAATCGCCACTGCATGAGCTGTTTGCTGACCAATTGGCCAGTGCTGATCTGGTCATTCTCAATAAAGCCGACTTGATCGATGCCGCAGGCATTGCCGCCGTGCGCGCCGAGGTGTGTGAAGAACTGCCGCCCGCAGTCAAGGTCATCGAAGCCAGCAGCGGTCGTTTGCCGATCAGCGTCTTGCTGGGGCTGGGGGCTGAGTCGGAGCAGCATATCGACGGCCGCAAGACACACCATGACCATCACGAAGGCGATGACCATGACGATCATGATCACGATGCCTTCGACTCCATCTCCATCAAACTGCCTCAGGCCGATGAAAGCGCCTTGCTCGACGCCCTGACGCAACTGGTGGTGGAACACGGGGTTCTGCGCATCAAAGGTTTTGCCGCGATTCCGGGCAAACCGATGCGCCTGCTGATTCAGGGGGTAGGCACCCGTTTCGACAAGCATTTTGACCGCGCATGGGGCGCTGACGAAGAGCGCGCGACTCATTTGGTGGTGATCGGCCAGAAACTGGACGCTGCGGTACTTGAGGCACAGCTTCGTGCCGCGGTTGCTGGTTGACCCATGCACCTCCTGAGAACCCAGCCCGGTGGTTTCGTACCGGACGACAGCATCGCCGACCTGGGCCAAACCCCCGCCGAGCTGGTGATTCTCTGTAGCGGCGATTCCAGCCTGGCCTTGCTGGCCGAGGCCGCGCAGCAATTACCGCAAGACTACCCAAGCCTGCGCCTGGCCAACCCCATGCAGGTGCAGAATCACGCTTCGGTGGACTTGTACGTCGATCAGGTGCTGCGTCACGCCAAAGTCATCCTCATTTCCCTGCACGGTGGCATCGGGTATTGGCGCTATGGCGTCGAGCGTCTGGTGGAGCTGGCGAGGCAGGGCGTGCAGATCATTCTGGTGCCCGGTTGCGACCGCCCGGACCCGGAACTCACGGACCTGAGCACCGTGCCCGCCGAGGATTGCCAGCGTCTGTGGCAGTTTCTGCGTCAGGGCGGCATGCACAATGCGCTGGAACTGTATCGCTGCCTGGGCAGCGGCTGGCTAGGTCGCGACTATTCATGGTCTGAACCTCAGCCGTTGCCGCGCACGGCGGTTTACCATCCAGTCAAAGCCCGGGCCGAACTCAGTGACTGGCAGGCTGACTGGAAGGCTGATCAACCGATCGTGGGGCTTTTGTTTTATCGCTCCCACCTTCAGGCCGCCAATACCGCCTTCATCGATGAGTTTTGCAGCCGCATGCAGGCGCAAGGGTTGAATCCCTTGCCCATCGCCGTGGCCAGCCTCAAGGAGGCAGGCTGCATGACTCAGGTGGAAGACTGGCTGGATGAAGTGGATGCAGAGCTGATCCTGAACACCACCGGCTTCGCTCAGTCCAGCCCCGAAGCCCCTCACTTGCGGCCATTTCGCCGCAATATTCCGGTCATTCAGGCCATTTGTGCCCAGGACAACGAGCCGGGCTGGCGCGCCAGCGAGCAAGGCCTCGGCGCGCGTGACTTGGCCATGCACATTGCGTTGCCGGAGCTGGATGGGCGGATTATCAGTCGCCCTGTCAGTTTCAAGGACCTGGCCTGGCACAGTGAGCGCAGCCAGTCGGACGTGGTCTGCTATCGCGCCCAGCCGGAGCGCATGGAGTTTGTCGCTGAACTGGCGCGGCGCTGGATTCTGCTGGCCCGTCTGCCCAATGCCTATAAACGGGTTGCCCTGATTCTTGCCAACTATCCCACCCGGGACGGGCGAATCGGCAACGGCGTGGGCCTGGATACCCCGGCGGCCACGCTGAACATCCTGAAGGCGATGCAGGCCGAGGGCTATCCACTCGCGCCTTTGCCCGAGAGCGGCACTGCGTTGATCCATCAGCTGCTGGGTGGCGTCACCAACGACCTGGACAGCCTGGATCTGCGTCCGTGTCAGCAGAGCATGGCGCTGGACGACTACCTGGCGACTTTCAATGCGATGCCGGCGGCCAACCGGGAGGCTGTGAACGCACGATGGGGAGCGCCGGATACCGACCCGATGTTCCGCGCCGGGCGCATGATGATCGCCGGTCTGCGTTTTGGGCTGACGTTTGTCGGCATCCAGCCTGCCCGGGGGTATCAGGTCGACCACAGCGCGGTTTACCACGACCCGGATCTGGTTCCGCCCCACGGGTATCTGGCGTTCTACTTCTGGTTGCGCAAGGTCTACGGTGCCCATGCGGTCATTCATGTGGGCAAGCACGGCAATCTCGAGTGGCTGCCGGGCAAGGGCGTTGGCTTGTCCGAAAGTTGCTGGCCGGATGTGGCATTGGGGGCGATGCCGAATATCTATCCGTTCATCGTCAACGATCCGGGCGAGGGCGCCCAGGCCAAGCGGCGCACCCAGGCGGTCATCATTGATCACCTGATGCCACCGCTGACCCGTGCCGAAACCTATGGGCCCTTGCGGGACCTCGAGCTGCTGGCGGACGAGTACTACGAAGCCCAGTTGCTCGACCCACGCCGTGCCCTTGAGCTGCAACGCGATATTCTCAAACTGGTGCGCGAAACCCACATCGACCAGGAACTCGCCCTTGAGTCAGTGGACGATGGTGACACCGCCACCTGGCTGCCACGTCTGGACACGTATTTGTGCGACTTGAAGGAGTCACAGATTCGTGACGGGCTGCATGTATTCGGCGAATCCCCCAGCGGGCGGCTACGCATTGATACGCTGTTGGCACTGTTGCGAATTGCACGGGACGATGGTCGCGGTGCGCAATCGAGCCTGTTGCGCGTGCTGAGCAAGGCGTTCGGCCTGGGCTTTGACCCCTTGGATTGCGAGCTGGCCGAGCCGTGGACCGGGCCCAGACCTCAGGTTTTACATGAAGTCAGCGTTGACCCCTGGCGCACTGCCGGGGATACCCGGGAGCGGCTTGAGTTGTATGCAGCGTGGTTGATCGAGCAAGCCTTGCTGGGGTCATCGCCTGAAAAACAGTTTGATAACAAAGAGCTGTCGTTAATTGTTGAGAACTTACGAGAGGTAGTGGCGCCGCGTCTTGACGCCTGCGGTCGCGGAGAAATTCAGGGCCTGCTGGACGCGTTGAGTGGGCAGTTCGTACCGGCTGGTCCCAGCGGTGCGCCGAGCCGGGGCCGTCTGGACGTCCTGCCGACCGGTCGCAACTTCTACTCGGTGGACGTGCGTAACCTGCCCACCACCACAGCGTGGCGTATCGGTTTTCAATCAGCAAATCTGTTGTTGGAAAGGCACTTACAGGACCATGGTGATCATCTACGTCAACTTGGCCTGTCGGTGTGGGGCACGGCAACCATGCGGACCGGGGGCGATGATATTGCTCAGGCCATGGCGCTGATGGGGGTGCGCCCGGTATGGGCCACGGGCAGCCAAAGGGTCGATGATTTCGAGATATTGCCCCTGAGCCTGCTCGATCGCCCTCGGGTGGATGTCACGCTGCGGGTGTCCGGTTTCTTCCGGGATGCCTTCGCCAACCTGATCCGGTTGTTCGATGCGGCCGTGCAAGCGGTGGCGGATCTGGACGAGCCTGATGACATGAACCCCCTGGCCGCCAAAGTACGCCTGGAACGCCTTGCCCTGCAAAGCACCGGAATGTCTATAGAGGACGCGACGAAGCAGGCCGGCTGGCGCATATTCGGTGCCAAACCGGGCGCTTATGGCGCCGGGGTGCAAGGGGCTATTGATGGACGCCTGTGGCAGAGCCGCGACGATCTGGCCGAGGTTTATCTCAACTGGGGCGGCTACGCCTACGGCGGTAGCGATGACGGCACGCCAGCCCGGGAGCGATTTGCCCAGCGTCTGTCCCAGGTTCAGGCGGTACTGCAGAATCAGGACAACCGCGAGCACGACTTGCTGGATTCCAACGATTACTACCAGTTTCAAGGGGGCATGCTGGCTGCGGCCGAAAGCCTGAGCGGGGCGAAGACGGCCAGCTACCATGGCGATCACAGCCAGCCGGATCTGCCGAAAATCCGCACGCTCAAGGAGGAGCTGAATCGGGTCATACGCTCCCGTGCTGCCAACCCGAAGTGGATCGACGGGGTCAAACGCCACGGCTACAAGGGCGCATTTGAAATGGCCGCGACGGTTGATTTTCTGTTCGCGTTCGATGCCACGACCGAGTTGATCGACGATCACCAATACGCACTGCTGGCCGACGCCTATTTGCTCGACCCATCGACTCGAGCGTTCATCCAGCAGCACAATCCCGATGCGCTGCGTGACATGACCGAGCGCATGCTTGAGGCACAACAACGCGGTTTGTGGGAGGAACCCGGTGACTATCGTGAAGCGCTGGAAAGCCTGCTGCTGGACATAGAAGAGAATTGATGACACTGCCTGAGACGACGATGAGTGACATTCTCCATTTTCCGCTGGCGGCCGTGGTGGGCGCTGACGAACTGAAACTGGCGTTGTGCCTGACGGCTATCGACCCGAAAATTGGCGGGGTGCTGATCGAAGGGCCCCGTGGCATGGCCAAGTCAACCTTGGCCCGGGGGCTGGCCGACCTACTGGCCAGCGGGCAGTTTGTCACGTTACCGCTAGGCGCGACTGAGGAGCGGCTGGTGGGCACGCTGGACCTCGACGCGGCGCTGAGCCAGGGGCGAGCGCAGTTTTCCCCCGGCGTACTGGCCAAGGCGCACGGCGGTGTGCTGTATGTCGACGAAGTCAATCTGCTGCCGGATCATCTGGTGGACCTGCTGCTGGACGTCGCGGCCAGCGGCACCAATCTGGTAGAGCGCGACGGTATATCCCATCGCCATCCCGCCCGCTTTGTGCTGATCGGTACCATGAACCCCGAGGAAGGGGAGTTACGCCCTCAACTGCTGGACCGTTTTGGTTTGAATGTCGCCTTGAGCGGGCAGACCCTGCCGGCCGAGCGCGGGCAGATCATTCGTCGACGACTGGACTATGACAGCGATCCCCTGGCGTTCTGCGCACAGTGGCAAACCCGGCAAGATGCGTTGCGCCAGCGCTGTGACCAGGCGCGGCAGCTTCTGGAGAGCATTGCCCTTGACGATCAAACCCTGCAAACCATTACCGAACGCTGTTTTGCCGCCGACGTAGACGGGATGCGCGCCGATCTGGTCTGGTTGAGGGCGGCCCGCGCCCATGCCGCCTGGCGTGGGGGCCGGGAGATTGAAGAGCAGGACATCGATGCCGTCGCCGAATTTGCCTTGCGGCATCGACGTCGGCAACTGCCACTTTCACAGGTTCCTGATCAAGGCCAGCAACCGGAGCCGCCCACGGCTCAAGCGCCGCAGGGGTCTACCTCAACAGAGCAGGACGAGGGCAACTGGGGTGAACTTTCGGCGCAGGCGATGCCTTCAGGGGCTCGACGGGAAGTGCCGAGCTGGCCAAAAAAGCCTTAGGCATCCGCTCCCGCGCAGCCTTGGGAGTCGATGCCACACCTCGTCCTGGATCACTTGGCGCCGGCAAGAGCGGTGCACTTCGAAAGGCAGCCAATGGGCGCGTCGCCTGGGTTCCGACCTTACTTCGCGGCCGGCCTCGTGCCAGCAGCGATCTGGTTCGTCAGCCGCGCAGCAGCCGGCCCAGGGAAATGTGGCTGATTATTGTGGACGCGTCGGCCTCCACGCGGCGTCATCAGGCGTTGAGTCTCGCCAAAGGGTTGTTGGCTCAGGTATTTGATGACGCGTATCGCCAGAGAGTGCGTATGGCGCTGCTGACTGCGAACGGAAGCTCGGCACGCTGGCAGCATCAGGGGTTGAAGGCTTCAAAGGCTCTGCAACCCTGGCTGGATAACCTGGGAGCGGGCGGTGGAACGCCTCTGTTCGAAGCGTTCGATCTGGCCACCGATTGGCTGGCGTCGCGTCGCAAGCGTTATCCCGCCGAGCAGCATCGTTTGCTGGTGGTGACCGACGGCCGAGTGAAGGATAAAGCTGGGTTGGGGGTGTTCAACTGCCCCGGACTGTTGATCGATATCGAGTGCGGGCCGATCCGGTTAGGCCGTGCCGGGCAACTCGCTGCCCGGCTCGGACTTGGTTATCGACACATTGAAAGCCTCGCTGCCCTTTAGAGGCAGGCGGGCGAGCCGGTCATCAGGCTGGCATTGTCCAGGGCTCAAGACGATAACCTTCGCTGCTGATAGCCGCACGCGCTTGTTCAAGCAGGCTTGCCAGTTGCTCCGGGTCTGAATACGCGCTGCGCGGAATCTGACTGTGGCCGATGCGGGTGCTGGTCCGGTCGATGACGCTCAGGCTCAGTTCGCCGTTGCCGTCCTGTGGCGCCCACGCCACACACTGGAAGGGTTCGAAGGCGTGTCCAGCGATCAGAAGTGCATCGTTGAAGCGCAATGGGGCGTTCATGGTTATTTCCTCAGGGGGCCCGTAACAAGTTGGTCGCCGTCGGTTGGGCTAACCGTTCGGCTGGTTACTTGTGTTGATGCCAAGGAACCCGGGGTAAGTCACATTCGTTTTCGATATTTTCCTTTTATTTTCACCAGCCCCCCGTATTCAGAGGGCTGCAGACGAGGTTTAAGGTTGAGGTAAAGGCCTTCAAGCCGTTCTGAAAACCGCGCCGACAGAAAAAAACCTGCCTTTGATCGCTTAATTACATTTTGATCTGACGCTTATAGATAATCGGTACAAGTGAGTGTCAAATTTTAGCTAATGTAAGAAACGTGATCTCCAACTGCCTGTTTATAAAAAACTTTCTTATTTAATTCTTCCACCACGGCGCCAGGGAATTCTTATGCATGAATCGGCACCACCGCGACGTCTGTTAATTGTTGATCCGTGCGATGACTGTCATCAGCTGATCCCCATCCTGCAAGGCGCGGGTTGGGACGTCGATAGCAGCACTTTGGAATCTGCCATCGGCCGTAGCTGTGATGTGGGTCTGATTCGCCTCATGCCCTATCACTTCGACCATCCGGAACTGGTCAAGGAGCTGATTACACGCAGCCACACGGAGTGGATCGCTGTTCTTGCGCCTGATGATTTGCGGCGGGAAAAGATCGGCGACTTTGTGTGCGAGTGGTTTTTCGATTTCCATACGCTGCCTTTTGATGTCACCCGCATGCAGGTGACGTTAGGTCGTGCCTTTGGCATGGCGCGGTTGCGTTCCCAAGGCAGCGCTTATGTCACGGGCCCGGAGCACGAGATGCTGGGTGAAAGTCGGCCGATCCGTGAGCTGCGCCGACTGCTGGGCAAACTGGCGCCTACCGAGTCACCGGTCCTGATTCGCGGAGAAAGCGGCACGGGAAAGGAACAGGTGGCGCGCACGTTGCACATGCAGTCCCATCGCCGACACAAGCCCTTTGTCGCCATCAATTGCGGCGCCATTCCCGAGCATTTGATTCACGCCGAGTTGTTCGGTTATGAGCAAGGGGCGTTCGAAGGTGCCCAGAAGCGCAAGATCGGCCGTATCGAGGCCGCCGATGGAGGAACGCTGTTTCTCGATGATATCGGCGATCTTCCCATGGACGCCCAGGCCAACCTGCTGAGGTTCTTGCAAGACAGGCACATCGAACGCATCGGCGGTAGTGAGCCGATCCCCGTCGATGTCCGGATATTGGCGGCCACCCATGTGGACCTTGAAGCGGCGATTCGCAAAAAGCGTTTTCGCGAGGATCTGTATTACCGCCTCAACGTCTTGCAGGTCGGAACGGCCCCCCTGCGTGAGCGACATGGGGACCTGGCGCTGCTGGCTAATCATTTCGCCCATTTCTACAGCCAGGAGACCGGACGCCGGGCACGCAATTTCAGCCAGGACGCGTTGGTAGCCATGGGCAAGCACGACTGGCCGGGAAATGTGCGTGAACTGGCCAATCGGGTGCGGCGTGGTCTGGTTCTGGCCGAAGGTCGGCAGATTGAAGCCTCTGATCTGGGGTTGCTGGGGGAGGATGAGATCGTCACCAGCATGGGGACTCTGGACGAATACAAATCCCGAGCCGAGCGCCAGGCGCTGTGCGATGTGCTGACCCGGCACAGCGACAACCTCAGTGTTGCCGCCAAAGTGCTGGGTGTATCACGTCCGACCTTTTATCGATTGCTGCACAAACACCAGATTCGTTGAGGGATGTGGGGGGCTATACGCCGGGCTTCACGACTCGGCGAGCAGTCCCCGAACAGCCGCGAAAGCCTGATGCCTGCGAGTGAGCCAATCTCCGCTGATGATTTGGTAGGGCTGTTGATGCGTTTCGAACCAGCGCTGACTGTCTGAGAAAAATGCCTGACGCAGTTCGAGTTCGGGCTGGCAACGCTGCCCATCGCTGATCCACTCAACGCCCTCGGGTGCCAGCAACAGGTGCAGGTCGTAATGACGCTGGAGCAACTGGTGCTCGACCCAGGCAGGGCAATCCCCGAACAACGTGCGACTCCAGAGCATATTGCTCAACAGGTGCGTGTCGAGAATCACCAGCGCGCAAGCGGTAGCGCGGGCGGCATCTTCCTGGTCGAGTTGGCCTTGGGCAATGACCGGGATATCCGCGTACACGGTGTCCCGTTGCTGCGCGTCAATAAACTCGCGTACGTACTCACCCACCACGACGCCGCCAAAATGCGCTTGAATTTGCCCTGCCAGCCAGCTTTTACCGCTGGATTCCGGGCCGGCCAGCACGAGGACTTTCATTGGGCCGCCACCGGGACACGATGCCACTCACGCCAGCCCTGAATCGCCAGCAACAAGAACATGGCGTAGAGCCCTGCGGTGACGTACAGCGCCTCGTAAACAAACAGGCCCACAAAAATGAAATCAATCGCGATCCACAATGGCCAGCATTGCACGCGCTTCTGTGCCATCCAGACTTGCGCCACCAGGCTGAAGCCTGTCAGGGCAGCATCCAGCCAGGGCTGCGTGGCATCGGTAAAGCTGGACATGAGACCGCCCAGCAACAGGCTGGTGACCCCGCCCACTGCCAGGCCGATGAGAACCGAGCCCGGCGACAGCGATGTGACCGCACGTGGTTTTTGCGTTTGTCCTCGCTGGGTCCACTGCAGCCAGCCATAGACCTGCAGGGCGGCATAGATCACCTGTAGCAACATGTTCGAATACAGTTTGACGTCGTAGAAGATCCAGCTGTAGATCAACACCATGACCAGCCCTATCGGCCAGCACCACGAATTCTGTTTGACCGTCAGCCAGACAGCGATTACGCCCAAGGCTGCGGCGAACAGTTCAAGAGGGGACATTACTGCTCCTTGCAGGGGGGAGAAAAAGCGCGGCGATTGTAAGCGGATATTGAACAGTCCGGCAGATTTTGCTGATGGAAATGCTGTTCGGCCCCCTTAAACGCGTGCCTATGGCTGAAACGTTACTTCTGACCTCGTGACGCCACGCCCAGACACCAATGTTCAATGCGCGCGCAGGTGTCGCAAGGTCTGTTAGCATCGCGGCGCCTTGCACAAAAATGATCGCCAAGTAGCGGTTTTTACGGGCTTTTCACATTTGGCCGGGCATATTCGCAACCGTTTGAATCACCTATAACTAAGAGGCCTGCTTCGAGCAACGCTTCACTGGGGGAATGATGGATCTTTGGACCGCCGCTCAGGCATTTATTCTTGGCGTAGTGGAGGGTTTGACAGAGTTTCTGCCCATTTCCAGTACTGGCCATCAGATTATCGTCGCTGACTTGATCGAATTCGGTGGGGAACGCGCCATGGCGTTCAACATTATTATTCAACTGGGAGCGATTCTGGCGGTGATGTGGGAGTTTCGCCGCAAGATTCTTGACGTGATCACCGGCTTGCCCAGGCAGCGGGAAGCGCAGCGTTTTACCCTGAACCTGCTCATCGCGTTCATGCCCGCCGTGATATTAGGGGTCATTTTTGCGGACCTCATTCACGAATACCTATTCAACCCCATTACCGTTGCAACCGCGTTGGTGATCGGCGGGGTCATCATGCTCTGGGCCGAGCGCCGCGAGCATGTGGTGCATGCCCATAGCGTCGATGAAATGACCTGGAGCGATGCGCTGAAAATCGGTTTCGCTCAGTGTCTGGCGATGATTCCAGGCACTTCCCGTTCGGGCTCCACGATTATTGGCGGCCTGCTGTTCGGGCTGTCGCGCAAAACCGCCACGGAGTTTTCATTCTTCCTGGCCATGCCGACGATGGTTGGCGCGGCGGTGTACTCGGGCTACAAATACCGGGAACTGTTTCGCCCGGATGACTTCCCGGTGTTTGCCGTGGGTTTTATCACGTCCTTTATCTTCGCCATGATCGCCGTACGTGGCCTGCTCAGATTCATCGCCAGCCATAGCTATGCGGTATTTGCCTGGTACCGGATAGCCTTCGGTCTGTTGATTCTCGCCACCTGGCAGTTTGGCTGGGTGGACTGGACATCGGTCAAGGGCTGAATAAACCATGGATGAACCCAACCTGTCGAAAAGCAAGAGAAACGTCGAACCCGCCCGGGCCAGACGTTCGATGCAGTTCCCGCAGCTCAAGCTGATCGTCTTGATTGTAGTGTGCGCCGTTCCTTTATTCGGTGCCTTTTCGCTGCTGCTTCAGGGTTCCTGGCTGCCCGCCGCCATTTACCTGGGCATGAGTCTCCTGGCGTTTGGTCTGTATTGGCGAGACAAGCGTCAGGCCCGCCTCGACGGTTGGCGCACGCCGGAGAAAGTCCTGCACGGCGTGGAGCTGTTGGGCGGATGGCCAGGTGCTCTGCTGGCGCAGCAAGCGTTCCGGCACAAGACGCGCAAGTTCAGTTACCAAATGGTGTTCTGGCTGATTGTTCTTCTGCATCAGGTGGTGTGGATTGATTGGCTGTTTCTGGGGGGTAACTTTCTGGCGCGGCATTTCTACTGAGCTGGATTTTCAACGCGATTTGCAGGCGCTTGGGCAAACGACTCACGACGAGCTGGTGGGAGCGCGTGAGCAAGTCCTGCAATTCAACGTCCGAGAGTGAGTAGGGCACCGCCACGCTGATCCAGTAAGCTCTGGCGAGATAAGGCGCCGGGCGAATGCCGGGGCGGTCCACATAGCCCAGGAACAGTTCAGGTCCTACCTTGAACGACAGCCCTTTACCGGCAAGGTCCATCACGGCGAACATCTTGTTCCCGGCCACCGAAAACACCCGGACACCTCCCCATTTGTAATCTTCGCGAGCGCCTGGCAGGTTCAGGCAAAATTGCGCGACTTCTTCTGTCTGCATGACGGCTCCTGTGCAGGTTGTTCAAACACAACCGGTATCGGCGGTGAACGAAACGCTGACGTGTTCGATCCAGGCGCGAACCGCAGGCAACATGCCGCGTCGCTGAGTATAGGCGGCCTGAAGGTTGCCTCCGGGAAGTGACCACTCGGGTAGCAGCTGGATCAATTCGCCGCTCGCCAATTCTTCATGGCAGTTCATCATCGGTAACAGGGTGAACCCCAACCCGCGCAATGCCGCGCTTTTACGTATCGGAAAATCGTCCACTACCAGACGGGCTTGCAGGGCCACTTCACACCGCTCGCCATTGAGATGCTGCAACTGGAAGTGAACCTTGCGATCGGCCTCGATAGCGCCAAGTACCGGCAGACTGGCCAAATCCGCCGGTGTGTGAATGCGTTTACCTTCCAGCAGCGCCGGGGAGGCAACCAACGCGGCTCTGGCCGGCAACAACTGCCGTACGATCAGGCTCGGGTCTTCATCCCCGATATCACGGACGCGCAATGCCACATCAATGCCTTCGTTGACAAGATCGACCCGGCGATTGACCAGTATCAGTTCGAGCTCTACCTGAGGGTGGCGCAGTAAAAATTCGTTTACCACCGAAGACAGGTTCCAGTGAATCATCCCGACGGGGCAAGACACTCTCAAGCGCCCCCGCGGCTCCGCAGACAGGGAGGCGACGGCTTCGTCGGCCATTTCCGCCTCCAGCAGCATTGCCTGACAGTGACTTAAATAGCGCTCGCCGACCGCCGTAAGGGCGAGTTTACGGGTGGTCCGTTGCAGGAGACTGGTATTCAAGCGGGTTTCAAGCTCGGCAATGCGGCGTGACAATCGTGATTTGGGGATACCCAGTTGCCGGCCAGCCGCCGCAAACCCCCCGGCCTCGACCACCTTGACGAAGTAATAGAGATCATTGAGGTCCTGCATGGGTCTACCTATTGTCCTATGAGTAGGACGAACTATCGCATTTATGCGGGCTAATCAGCTATTGGTTTGCACGGTAGGATTATCCCACTTGATCGCCAAGCGGCGATTCTCACTTGGGAAGCACGTTATGAAACTTTTGCACATCGATTCCAGCATCCTCGGCGATCACTCCGCTTCGCGTCAGCTAAGCCGCGCCGTTGTTGAAGCATTCCAGTCCGCTGAACCTGCCAGTCAGGTCACTTATCGCGATCTGGCCAGCGATGCATTGAGCCACTTTTCCGCGGCAACCCTGGCGGCAGCGGGCACGCCGCTTGAAGGCCGTGACGCTGAGCAGCAACGGGAAGTGGACAGCAACGAAACCATGTTGCAAGAGTTTCTCGATGCGGACGTGGTGGTCATCGGCGCGCCCATGTACAACTTCACGATTCCGAGCCAGCTCAAGGCCTGGATCGACCGTATCAGCGTTGCAGGTCGCACGTTCCGTTACACCGAAGCCGGTCCTGAAGGGCTGTGCGGCGGCAAACAAGTGATCATCGTGTCGACTGCGGGCGGCCTGCACGTCGGCCAGCCTACCAGCGTCGGTCATGAAGACTTCCTGCGGTTGCTGTTCGGTTTCGTCGGCATCACCGACGTGAAGTTCGTATTTGCCCACGGCCTGGCCTACGGTGATGAGCCTCGTGCCAACGCCATGAACGCTGCGCAGAAACTGATCGCCGAAGAGTTGTTCGCCGTAGCCTGATGGTTTATCAAAACACCTCTTGGGACCGGCTTTAGCCGGGAAGAGGAAAGGGCATTCGCTGCATCTGCATCGCCTGAAATACCCTTTCCCGGCTAAAGCCGGTCCCACGGGTCAGGAACATTGTGCGAGCGCCTACAAAACCCAGCCGCGAGCTGCCTGACAAGACCGTCCAACTTTTGGGGGGACAGTTCATATCGCACGCCTGCTGAACAGAACGACCCCAAAGCCTTAACCAGGCTTTGGGGTTTTTTGTTGTGCGCCGTGCCAATCGCTCAAGAGGTCCCGGCCAGGAAATAAACCGTTGTTCAGCCGCCACCGCTTTTGTTGGCCTGCCTTGTGCACTATTTCATTCACAACCACTCAAAATCGAAGATACGCCGGCGTATAGGGGTTCGTTGCGGGGCATTTGGCTCGTCTCGGCTCCTATTCATTGGCGCGATGGTGTTCCCCAACAGTGCAGAGTAGGGGTTTTGTCATGATGCGTTTGTGTGCATTGCTGCTGATGGGTTTGCTCAACGGCGCGCTTTCGGTGCAGGCCCAGGCCGTGGAGAGCTGGAGTGTCGGGTTTCATCAGCTCGACTTCCCTGATCCGCTGGATTCGCAACCCATGCACGCCATCGCGTTTTATCCCTCCACGGATCAGGCGCAGTTGAGCAAGATTCAGGGTTATACGATTGAAGCCACTGAGGACGCCCATATTGCAATGGGCCGCTTTCCGCTTCTGGTCCTCTCCCATGGCAATACCGGCACGCCGCTGGCGTTGCACGATCTGGCCACTTCGCTGGCGCGTCAGGGTTTCGTTGTCGTTGCAGTGCTTCATCCGGGTGACAATTACCTTGATCACAGCCGTCTGGGCAGTCTGAGCAATCTTTACGGGCGACCGCTGCAGGTTTCACAGGCGATCAGCGCCGCGCTGCTCGATCCCCTGCTTGCGCCTTACCTGAGCGCTGATCAGGTGGGCATCATTGGCTATTCGGCGGGCGGCGAGACGGCGTTGATCCTGGCCGGTGCCCAGCCAGACCTGGCGCGCTTGCGCAAGTACTGCTTGCAGCGTCCGCAGGACCGTGACGCTTGCAAGACGCAGGGCCAGTTGATTGCAGACCGCGACGACTTGAGCCCACAGGCTGATCCTCGGGTCGGCGCGATTATGTTGATGGCGCCCCTGAGCCTGATGTTCGGGCGCACGGCCCTGGGTGGCGTTCACGTGCCGGTGCTGATGTACAGCGGTGATGGCGACGAACTGGTGGCCGTCGACATGAACGCAGATGCACTGGCGCGCAAGTTGCCGCAACCCCCTGACTACACATTGTTGGCTGGAGCAGGGCACTTTGTGTTCATGGCACCTTGCAGCGAAGATCAGAGGGCCGCAGCGCCCGCCTTGTGTACTGATCGCGAAGGCGTGGATCGGGAAGCTATCCATCGCTATTTGAGTGACGAAGCCGTGCGCTTCTTTGAAGGGGCCTTGGGCGTTCCCGAACTGAAGGCTGGCGGCCTGCAAACCGCTCATCAACACGTACTGCAAACACATGACTAAGCCGGGGTGGTGCTCAGGGTTTTCAAGTAATCGCCAAATCCACCTTGGGCACGTGCGTTGAGTCGGGTGCTGGTGGTAACGCGAGGCCGACAACTCCAGGCGATAGCACTCACAAGAACACCACTTCAAAGGGGCGCATTAACCTTTCCAGGGCAGAAGGCGGTAAAACCGGCTCCAGCCCAATCAACGGATCACCTTCCAGCTGGCTGGCGAACGCGTGAGCGGCATGGCGCTTGCGCGCAGTGGTCATGGGGTCCAGGAGGATTTTTCGGGCCCGATCCCAGGGCATACGCTCGTCTTCGGGCTCTGCCCAATGCCAGGCCCAGATCGGCACCTCATGAAACTGCGCGCCCACGGCGGCGGCGGCACGCGCGCTGGCGCGACCTACCGCTTCATGATCGGCATGACCGTCCTGGGCCCAGGTGGCAAACACCACATCGGTGGGGCACAGGTAGCGTTCAAGAAAGGCCACCAGTTCGTCTTCCTGTTCGGCCACCGCGCTGTCGCAGAAGCCGCCGCGAATCCATTTCAAACTGTGCAGCGGGATGTCCAGACGGCGCAGGGCTTCTGCGCTTTCCTGGGGGCGGATGATGCCCAAACGATCAGTCGGCCAGGTCTGCGACCCAGGATGACTGGTGCTCCCATCAGTGATGGAGATCAGCTTCAACGGGCGTTCCAGTTGCGCCAATTGGCGCATCAGTCCACCGCAGCCCAGGATTTCGTCATCCGGGTGAGGTGCGATCACGACCGCTCGGGAATTGACTGGCACCAGAACATCCACTGTGATAACGGGCAGTTGAGCCAGTTTTTGCGAATTATTCCATGCTTGCAGCGAGGTTCCGCCGCCCACGATTGGATTGTTTTTCATAGCAGCCACTTCCTTGATGGCGTAGCCCCATTGGAGCCGGCAGTCAGTTGACCCAGCACCGCGAGGTCTCTTTCGGCATGACTTTGCCTGAGAAATACCGGCAGATCAGCGATCAGCCGGGCGAAATGCGCGTCCTTGCAATAGGGGCTTGCCCCCAGTGCTCGACCGACGTGCATCATGATGTGTTCAGCGCTTTGCTCGACCACCCCACGACAACGCCGAGCGATAAGCTCGGCGTCGTCATGTGGAGTTGAATCAAGGCTGACAGCGGCTGCGTGAAGCACACTGGACGCGCTGTGCAATGCAATATCCACTGCACCCAAATGCGCCAGTGCATGAGGTTCATCGTGCCGACTGGCATGAAGCAACAAACGCTGGGCAATCCCGCGTGCCGCTCCCTGCCAGCAAGCGGCAATACCGATTGCCCCTTGCCAGAACCCCGGACGGGCCAGGTAGGCCCCAGGGTCGCCGATCGCCACTGCTTGAGCGTTGTCGAAGATCACTTCAACGCTGCCCGTTGCGCCCATACCCACTGCGCGCCAACCCTCAGTCGTGACGGTCACGCCCGGCTGATCCAGCTTGACCGCCACCAGTTGCTGGCGGTCCTGCGGGTCCCAGACGGTCATGAGTGCGTGGCTTACTACCGCGGCACCCGAACACCAGGCTTTGCGGCCGTAAAGCCGAGGCTCCTCGCCCTGTAGGTGAAGATTGACCCGGGTCTGGGGAGGTTCGGCGGTCCAGGCCCCCCACGTGCTGCCCGAGTCGGGCGGGGCAGCATGAAGCTCTTGCATGATCGCCAGAGCATCCGTATGACCTTCGAACAGTTTGCACAGCCCCAGGTCATGTCCGGCAACGCACGCCAGCGCCTGCCAGCGCTCAAGTGTCTGACCCCCGGCAGGCAATGGCAGTTGGTCCAGCCCTTCATTGACCAGCGCCTGCAAGCCCTCACCCAGCGCACGCGTGTCGGCATAGCCGTGCTTGCGCCAGTCAAGAAACTCGCTCAGCGCCAGGCTCATGGCTGTTCGTCGCGCTGCAATTCAAACAGCAGCAGGGAGCGCGCAGTCACGGTGTACTCGGCACCAAAACCAAACTCTTCGTGCAGGCGTGTATCCGGTTGGTTGGTGTCGATCAGGCAAGTCCAGTGAGCACCTTCAGGCACCTCAGGCAACGTGAAGTTGACCCCGTCATGGTGGGAGTTGACCACCAACAGCAAGGTGGCGTCAGAACCCGGACGACGAATACCGGTTTCCTGGGCGCGGCCATCCATCAGCATGCCCAGGCAACGGGCGTTGGCGTCTTCCCACTGCTCGATGCCCATTTCGCTGCCGTCCGGAGACAGCCAGGTCACGTCCTTCACGCCGATTTCTTCATTGTAATCGCCCACCAGGAAGCGGCTACGACGCAGAATCGGATAGGTCTGACGCAGCTTGATCAGACGTTTGACGAACTTGAGCAGCGCCTTGCCGTCTTCGTCCAGATCCCAGTTGACCCAGCCGATTTCACTGTCCTGACAATAGGCGTTGTTGTTGCCGTGTTGGGTGCGGGCAAACTCGTCACCGGCGACCACCATCGGCGTGCCTTGGGCCAGCAGCAAGGTGGCAAAGAAGTTACGCATCTGCCGCAAGCGCAGGGCGTTGATTTCCGGGTCGTCAGTCGGGCCTTCGACGCCATGGTTCCAGGACAGGTTGTTGTTACTGCCATCCTGGTTGTTTTCGTCGTTGGCTTCGTTGTGCTTGTCGTTGTACGACACCAGGTCGTGCAGCGTGAAACCGTCGTGGGCGGTGATGAAGTTGACCGATGCCTGAGGACGGCGACCGCGCTGGTTGAACATGTTGCCCGATGCCGTCATGCGCCCGGCGAAGTCGGCCAGTTGGGCCTCGTCACCTTTCCAGAATGCCCGCACGGTATCGCGGAATTTATCGTTCCACTCCATCCAGCCTGGCGGGAAGCCACCGACCTGATAACCGCCCGGGCCACAGTCCCACGGCTCGGCAATCAGTTTCACCTGACGCAGCACAGGGTCCTGGCGGCACGCCACGAGGAAGCTGTGACGCTCGTCGAAGCCGTCGTGGTAACGGCCGAGAATGGTTGCCAGGTCGAAGCGGAAACCATCGACGTGCATTTCTGTCGCCCAATAGCGCAACGAATCCGTCACCATCTGCAGGACGCACGGATGACTCAAGTCAAGCGTGTTGCCCGTACCGGAATCGTTGATGTAGAAGCGCTTGTCATCCGGCATCAGGCGGTAGTACGACGCGTTGTCGATACCGCGCATGGACAGGGTAGGGCCCAGCTCGTTGCCTTCGGCCGTGTGGTTGTAAACCACGTCGAGGATGACCTCGAGACCAGCGTGGTGCATGTGCGCGATCATCTCCTTGAACTCGGCGATCTTGCCGTGGGCAAGGTAACGCGGGTCCGGGGCGAAAAACGCGATGCTGTTGTAGCCCCAATAGTTGGTCATGCCTTTTTGCAGCAGATGCTGGTCATTGACGAACGCATGGATAGGCAGCAGTTCGACGGAGGTCACACCCAGCTTGCGCACGTGATCAATGACCTGCTCGACCATCAGGCCGGAGAACGTCCCCTTGAGTTCATCAGGTACGTCCGGGTGGCGCATGGTGAAGCCGCGCACATGGGTCTCGTAGAGAATGGTTTTGTCCCACGGCACACTGACCCGCTGATCGCGACCCCAGGTGTAAGCCGGGTCAATGACCTTGCTTTTGGGAACGAAGGGCGCGCTGTCGCGCTCGTCAAAGCTCAGGTCGCCATCGGGATGGCCGATGGTGTAGCCGAACAGGGCTTCAGACCATTTCAATTCGCCGACCAATTGTTTGGCGTAGGGGTCGATCAGCAACTTGTTGTGATTGAAGCGATGGCCGTTTTGCGGGTCATAAGGCCCGTAGACGCGATAGCCATAGATCAGGCCCGGATGCGCATCAGGCAGGTAGCCGTGGAAGATCTCATCGGTGTATTCCGGCAGCTCGATTCGCTCAAGCTCCACTTCGCCGGTCGAGTCGAACAGGCAAAGTTCCACTTTGGTGGCGTTGGCCGAGAACAACGCGAAGTTGACGCCCAGGCCGTCCCAGCTCGCACCGAGGGGGAAGGGCAAACCTTCCTTGATGCGCGAGGGATTGGCCTCTGGAGCCCCTGGCTTTTCCTGGGGGGACTCGGCTTTGGGAGCCTCTTTTTTTGCGGTTTTGGATTGCTGCGTGCTCATGGTTAATCCTGGTGTCGGAGATTTTCAAGGCGGCCGAGGCCGCTATCGAAGCGTTGACTTCAACAAAAAACTAAAAAAAGGGGGACTGCCGCAGAGGTCGACCGGTACCGGGTCATACCTCTGCGGTCTTGATCTGACGCTGGGCCTTGCTTGCTCAGGGGGCCGAAGGCTTGCGCGGTTTCTTCTCGACGCTTTTCGCAGGCTGTTCTGCCTGCGTTGCCGGCGCGGGAGGCTTGGCCTTGACTGCCGCCTTTGGCGCAGACGCCGGTTTGGCTGCTGTTTTGGCCGGCGATTTCGCAGCCGGCGCAGCCTTTCCATTGGTCACGCCATCAGCTTTGGGTTTAGGCTTGGCCGCTTTACGAGCCGTGGACTTCTCAGGAGCCAGCGCCTCGGCTTCAGCCAGTTTGCGAGCCATTTCCCAGTGACGCTCATCCTGACCTGTGGGCTGGCCTTCTGATTCCCATATCTGATACGCAAACTCGCGAATTCGTTTTTCGTCGGCACTCATCTCGACACTCCCAGGTATTACGTAGTTTTAATAAACAGGTTCACAGAAAAATCCTGAAGCGCTGCACTGAGCAACAACTCGCTATCAGGTGTGACTACAGTCTCCGAAAAAAGTCCCTTCCATGTTGTATCTGTCTCCGTGAACGGTAACAGGACGCGCGTATCGCCCCAGCTATCGGCATTGATGAATGGAGCCTGGGCAGTACCCAATAGTTCACTGAACACGCGTGGAACGATGACAATAGCGCTTGCCCCATCGAGTATTCGGGCGAAGGCCACCACGTGCTCAGCATGGATACCGGCCACTTCCAATGGGACATACCGGCCGCGACTGAACAGATCCGGATGCTCGGCGCGTACGTTCAACACCTGGGCGATAGCGGCCTGTTTCACGCGCCCGTCCTGCCAGTTACCGAGCAGTTCGGCAATCGCGCGAGGCTCGCTCAATGACTGCTGACGGGCAGCATAGTCCACCGGGCGACGGTTATCCGGGTCCACCAGGCTGAAATCCCAATACTCCGTACCCTGGTAAAGATCGGGTACACCGGGAACGGTATTGCGAAGCAAAACCTGCGCCAGACTGTTAAGCGCGCCCGCTGCCGCAATACGGTTTGCCGTAGCACCCAAAGACTGACGCAGCGCAAGGCCTTCAGGACTGAGCAGGATGCTGTGCAGAAATTCCCGGCAGGCACGTTCGTAGGGTTCGTTATTGGCGCTCCAGCTGCTCTGCAGCTTGGCTTCGCGCAGGGCTTTTTCCTGCCACTGAGTCAGTCGCTCGGCATAGGTTTTGTAGTCGGCGTCGCTTTCCAGACCGAAAGGCCAACTGCCCAGCATCGCCTGATAGAGCATCAGCTCATCGCCTGCGCTGATCGCAACCTCTGCCCCTTTGAGGGGCAAGGCCAGTTGTCGCCAGCGTTCCACTTGCTCGGCATACCAGCCGGAACACTCGCTCAATACCGCCAGTCGTGTACGGGTGTCTTCGCCGCGCTTGTGGTCGTGAGTGGCGGTCGCCAACAGGTTGTCGGGAAACGACTCGATGCGCTTGAGACAGGCCCCATGGAAGTCTTCAACCGGCGCGCTGAAATGCTGGGGATGAAACCCCACATCGTTGCGCGACAACAACACGGCGCTGCGATAGAACGACGTGTCTTCCACTGACTTGGCCGCCACGGGGGAGGTGAGTTGCTGGAAACGAATGCACGCGTTGCGGTACAGCTTGCGTTTGGGGCCACGCGGCAACTGCCGCCACGATTCGCCGCCCAGCCAGCGTTGCAGGTAATCAAGCACCTGCCAGTCAGCCTCGCTCAAGGTCGTACGCGCGCCTTGCATGGCCTGTTGGAAAAACCGGTCATCTTCTTCGGATCGGCCGCACACACTGATGTACGTGCGATAGATCGGGAAGTTCACCACCAACGCCAGCAATGCACGGCGAATGGCGCCCAAGGTCAGGTCGCGGCTCATCAGATCGCTGCGCGCCACTTGTAGCAGGGATTGCGCGACATTCTCGAAGTCCCCGGCCAGGGTGCCGTGCAGGACCAGATCCCGGGCTTCCAGCACTTCCTCATTGAAGTCAGCCGTGCGCTCACTCAATCGGCTCCACAACTCTGCCAACGGCGCTTGCCCCTTGGGATCATGTTGCAGCAGCGACACCTGATTCATGAACTCGTAACCGGTGGTGCCGTCCACGCCCCAATCTTCACGCAATTGCTCATCAGGGCCGAGGATCTTCTCGACGAAGATCGGCAAATGCGCCAGTTCGGTGCCCGCGGGCCGTTGGGAGAGCAGGCTTTCCACACGACGGCGAAGCTTGCGGCAATAGCCGCGTGGATCGGCGAGACCGTCGATATGGTCAATGCGCAAACCGTCCACCAACCCCTTGGCGATCAATTCGAAGATCTTGCCATGGGTGGCTTCGAACACATTGGGCCGCTCTACACGCAGGCCGCCCAATTCGTTGATGTCGAAGAATCGACGCCAGTTGATGTCATCACCTGCCGTACGCCAACTGGCCAGGCGATAGTGCTGATGCTCCAGCAACTGATGCAGACGATCAAAGCCTTCAGGCTGGCTCGAATCAAAGCGCGCCAGGTTCTGTTGGATGGCCTCGGCTATAGCAGTGTCGCGGGCCAGTTCAGCCAGTTCGGCACGCGCCTGGCGGGCACGCTCGTACGCTTGCGGGTACTGCCCAAGCGCGGCGAAACGCTTGCTCAACTCGTTCAGTTGCGGGTGTTCGGTTGAGTCGAGCAGGGGGCCATAGGTGATCGGGTTGACCGGGAAGTGATGCTGGTAGTGCTCAATGTAAAAAGCGCCCTGTTCGGCGTCGAACCGCAGCGGAATTTCCCCCGCCTGCAACACGGTGCCGTAATCGCTGCTCAGAAACGGCAACAGCAACTGCCCCTCAAGCAGCGGATCGGGTGAGTTCCACTGAATATCGAAGAAGTCGGCATAGGGGCTGCGGCGTCCCCATTCAAGGAGATCAAGCCACCACGGGTTGTCTGCACCGCCCACCGCCATGTGGTTGGAGACGATATCCAGGATCAGCCCCATGCCCTGCTCACGCAGGGCTGCGACCAGTCTAAGCAGGGCGGGTTCGCCGCCCAGCTCCGGATTGATCACGCGGGGATCAACCACGTCATAACCGTGCATTGACCCGGCGCGCGCCTTGAATAGCGGTGACGCATAGATGTGGCTGATTCCCAGGCTGGCAAAGTAGGGCACCAGCGGCACCGCATCGTCCAGTGTGAAGCCTTTATGGAACTGCAAACGCTGTGTGGCCCGCAGGGCTTGGAGTTGACGGGTCATTGGTCACGCTCCGCAGCTTGTAGACGTGCCTGGGAGAGCAGTTCAACGCGTCGGGCGACGTGCGGATTGTCTAGCAAGCCAGCGCAGTCCCCTGGCAACCTCCGCCGCCAGTTAGGATGGCTGTCCGTGGTTCCGGGCAGGTTGAACTGTTCATCCAGACCCATGGCGTCTTCCATCGGCAGCAGCACCAGCGGAGCCCGGGTATGCCCTAGATAACGAATGGACGCATCAATGATTTGATCCACCTCGTTGGCATTACCGGTGAAATTGTCAGCGTTTTGCTCAAGTGCGGTGCACAAGCCTGCGCGTTCGCGCTGTCGATCCTGACGCCACTGATGCGCTTGTTGCTCATCCACAAAATTCAGTTTCAGATTCCAGTCGATGTCTTTTTCGGCCAGCCATCCTGCCAAGGTGGGCAGATCATGCGTGCTGGTCATGGCCAGCGCTTCGTCCGACCAGTCCAGCACGGGTTTGAAATGGGCGTTGTGCTGTTCGAACAACAGCACACGCATGCCCAGAATGGCCCGTGCCGACAGTTTTTCATGAAGCCCTTCGGGCACGGTGCCCAGGTCTTCGCCCAGCACGACGGCCTTGTGCCGCCAGGATTCGAGACTCAGCAGGCGCAGCATGTCGTCCAGCGGATAATTCAGATAGGCGCCTTCACTTGCCGCCGCGCCCACGGGCACCACCCAGAGCCGTTGCAGGCCCATGATGTGGTCGATACGCAACCCGCCCGCATGGGCGAAATTGGCCCGCAGCATCTCGATAAACGCCCGGAAGCCATTGCGCTTGAGGCCATCCGGCGAAAACGCCGAGATGCCCCAGCTTTGGCCGGAGCGATTGAGGATGTCTGGCGGCGCGCCGACGGTCAGCTCGGAAAGCAGCTCATCCTGACGACTCCAGGCCTGGCTGCCAGCGCCATCGGCACCCACCGCCAGGTCGGCAATCAGGCCCACACGCATGCCGCTGCTACGCGCCGCGATTTGAGCGCGTTCCAGGCCTCGCGCCATCAACCATTGAGCGAACGCATGAAAGCTGATCTGCGGGCCGTGCTCGGCGGCAAAGCGGGCGATGGCGTCACTGCGCGGGTCCTTGAGCTCCAACGGCCATTCATGCCAGTTCTGGCTGATACCCAGGCGGTCGCACTCGCCGCGCAGGGCTTCGAAACGACAGTGGTTCTCCAGCGCCTCACCGCCGCTGTGGCGGAAGCTGTTGAAGTCTTCGTACAACGGATGATCGCAGCTGCTGAACGCATCGTAGAGCTTGTGCAGCAGCTTCCATTTGGCAGCGGCTGCAGCGGGCCAGTCGATCAGCTCGAGACTTTCCAGGCGCTTGAGTTCATCGCCAAGCCCGGTCTCATCGATGGCCAGGCGCAAGGCCCGCTCACCCAGGATCGTGCCCGGCGAGCAATACAGGCTGTTAAGGAACAGTCGGCTCGAAGGCGAGTAGGGGCTGTATCGGTGAGGATCGTTGGCAAACATTGCATGCACAGGGCTGATGGCCAAGGCGTCAGCTCCGCGTTCGCCCGCTGAACGGGCCAGCGCTTCCAGAGCCTGAGTGTCGCCGAATCCGCCATCGCCTTCGCGCCGCAAGCCATACAACTGAACGGTCAGGCCCCACGTGCGTGCAACCTGGGTGTCGGTGGCCATGGCCATGCTGAAGCAGGTTTCGGGAGCGACGGCAATGGTGAGGTGTTGTCCCGCGATGCTCAGCTGTTGATAGCCGACGGGTGCCAGGGCCGGCAACTGGCCGGTGGCGGTCAGGTTGGCGGCGATGGTTGCGCCGTCTTCCAGGGACAGCACAAAGGGTGTTCCAGGTTCAAACCAGGCGCTGAGATTCAGGTTGCTGCCGTGGTCGACAGTCAACAGCGGCGGCGGAGTGGCCTGATGGTTGGCGGCCAACAGCCGCTGCAGGCTGGCGTCGATCTGGTCATGGCTGTCGGCGGGATAACCCAGACCATCCAGTACTTTGCACAGCACTTCAGGGCTGACCCGTTGGGGCCTTCCGTTTGCATCGATCCAGTCCACTGACAGGCCCGCTTCGGTGGCCAGTGCCTCTAATTGCTCATTGCTCATCCTGTATCTCCGAAACATCTGTTGCTATCAGGCTGACAATGGCCGTGTAAGGATTGAGGGTGCCCCGCCGGGAAAGTTCTGCCGCATGTGGCAGTGTTTCGAAAAGAACACTGCCGGGATGCCATTCAGGGGCAGCCACTGCATGCTCGGAGAGGTTCAGGTCGATTCGCAACAGGCTGCCGTCCCCCATGCTCCAGCGAGCACTGACGGCCCCGTCGCTCAGCTCCTGGCAGTCAATCGCTTGCGCGCCCTCAAGGCGTGGCATGATTTCGCGATGGCGAATATCAAGCAGTTGGCGGTAGAGCTCCAGCCAGCTGAGGTGATCGGCACCGATGTCGGTTTCCAGATACACCGCGTCGAACGCCGGCTTACAGGCGTCGAAAGTGGCGGGTTCGTTGGGGTCGGGAATGTGCTCGCGCTTTTCTTCATCGGCAAACGCGGCGAAGTCGGCGAACTCACCGCGCCGGCCTTCACGTACTGCGTCAGCCAGTTCGCCATGATGGTCGGTGAAGAACAGGAATGGTTCGCTCGCGGCCCATTCATCGCCCATGAACATCAGCGGGATCATGGGGGAAAGCAGCAACAACGCGGTGGCGGCTTTCAGCGCAGGGCCATGACTGATCTGCGAGAGCCGTTCACCAAAGGCCCGATTGCCGATTTGATCGTGGTTTTGCAGAAACAGCACAAAGGCGCTGGGGGGTAAATGCCCGCTCGACTCCCCGCGCGTATGACCGTGACGCGTGCTCTCGCCCTGATACACAAAACCCTGGCTCAACAGACGCGACAGTTTGTTGGTGGCCTGGTGAGCGAAGTCCGAGTAGTAGGCGTCGGTTTCGCCGGTCAGCAACACGTGCAGTGTGTTGTGCCCGTCGTCGTTCCATTGCGCATCGAAGCCTTGTTCCAGCAGGCTTGCCTGATTGAACTCATTCTCAAGGTTGAGCCACACGTGACGCGGCGCAGGAATATGCTCATGGACCGTCGCGGCAAGCTCGGTGAGAAAGGTCGAATCATTGATGGCGTGGACAGCGTCCAGACGCAGGCCGTCGAAACGGTACTCCTTCAGCCACATCAGGGCATTATCAATGAAGAAATCCCGCACTTCGCGGCGCCGGAAATCAATGGCATCACCCCAAGGCGTGCTCACATCGCTGCGGAAGAAGCCTTTGGCGTAGCTGCCCAGATAATTGCCATCTGGCCCGAAGTGGTTGTAGACCACGTCAAGGATGACCATCAGTCCAAAGCCATGAGCCGCGTCGATCAGGTGCTTGAGTTCTTCCGGCGTGCCATAGGTGGATTGCGGCGCGTAGGGCAGAACACCGTCATAGCCCCAGTTTCGGGTTCCCGGAAACTGCGCGATGGGCATCAGTTCAATCGCCGTGACGCCCAGTCCGGCCAGCCGTTCCAGATGCTTTTCAATACCGGCATAGCCGCCCAGCACGCCCGCGTGAACCTCATAGATCACCGCTTCATGCCAGGGGCGACCCTGCCAGTCAGTGTTCTGCCATTCATAGGAAAGGGGGTCGACTACAACGCTGGGGGAGTGAACGTCAGAAGCTTGGGCGCGGGAGGCGGGGTCGGGGACTTCCATGTCTCCGTTGATCTTGTAGCGGTAACGAGTGCCCGCCGGGCAGCGGGCCTCAAGTACAAACCAACCATCGTTTTGCGCAACCATGGCCAGTGACTGGCCATCTTGCACTTCGACATTCACTGCTTTTGCATCAGGTGCCCAGAGGGCAAACCGGGTGTTTTCAGAGTCCAGTAATACGGCGCCGTGGCGCCAGTTCTTGTCCGTACGCAGAGGCATCCGTCTACCCCTAAATTAATAATGAATTGAAACACCCACGTTCTTCTTCAACAGGTCCTGATAAAGCTCTGCGTATGGCTCTACCGCTTGGTGCCAGTTGAAAGGGGCGGCCATCGCTCTGCAGCGCATGGCGTTGAGCAACGCCGGGTTGGCGAATACTTTGAAAGCTCGGTTCAGCGCTTCGGTATAGCTTTCCACCGTCGATTCATCGAAAAGGAAACCCGTCACGCCGTCTTCAATCGTGTCGGCCAGTCCACCCGTATTGCGGGCAACCGGCAGCGATCCGAAACGTTGCGCATACATCTGGCTAAGGCCGCAAGGCTCGTAGCGAGAAGGCATGAGCAAAAAGTCGCTGCCAGCAAACATGCGCCGAGCATCGGTTTCATTGAAACCTACACGGACGCCGATCTGCCCCGGAAACCTGAGCGCCAGATCACGCATGGCGTCTTCTTCCTCAGGCTCGCCACGACCGATGATCGCGATTTGCCCACCCTGGGCGACGATATGCTCGGCAACACCAATGGTCAGATCCAGACCTTTTTGATAGACCAGACGCGACACCACAGCAAATAGAGGCCCGGTAGAGGGCTCGAGTTCAAACAATTCGCGAACATGATCGGCGTTGATTTCCTTGCGCTGCCATTCGTTAGGCGCGAAGTGGCAAATCAGGTGTTCATCGGTCGCCGCGTCCCAACTGGCATCAATGCCATTGGGGATGCCACTGAGCTGGCCACGATTGGCTTTGCTCTGCAGGAAACCTTCCAGCCCGCAACCAAACTCAGGCGTGGTGATCTCTTTGGCATAGGTCGCGCTGACGGTGGTGATATGGCTGGCGTACGCCATACCTGCCTTGATGAAGGACAGCTTGCCGTAAAACTCCATGCCGTCAGCGCTAAGCGCTTCCTCTGGAATGCCAAGTTCACGGCTCGAACCGGTGCTGACCGTGCCTTGGTAGGCCAGGTTGTGAATGGTGAAAATGCTAGGCGTCGTCTGCCCGCGCCAGCGCATGTACGCCGGAGCAAGGCCCGCTGGCCAGTCATGGGCGTGGACCAGTTCAGGGCACCATTGAGTCTTGACGGCGCCTGCTGCAAAGTCAGCGGCAGCCAGGCCCAGACGTGCGAAACGAATATGGTTGTCGGACCAGTCGCGACCGTTGTTGTCGGCGTACGGCGTGCCTTCGCGTTCATACAGCTCAGGGCAGATCAGCACGTAGATGACCAGCCCGTCCTTCATGTCCATGCGGCCAATCTTGCAGGGCGGCAGGGCGGCGTAACCGCCCAGTTGACTGATGACATGAATCGGGTTGCCACTATTGAGGACCTGCGGATAGCCGGGTATCAGCACACGGACGTCGTGCAGGTGACGCATGGCTCGCGGCAGAGCAGCAGACACATCGCCAAGCCCCCCAGTCTTGACCAGGTCAGCCAGTTCCGACGTCACGAACAGCACTTTACGTCTGTTGACCGGAGCAATGGTTGGCTGTGAGGTAGGCAGTTGCAGCAGTGGAACGCTTGTCGTAGCGAAAACCGGCAGATGCGTCAGCTCGCTGGCCGGCTGATTAAAACTCTCTCCCTTCTGGGTTTTGACAGCGGCGCTTATCATCGTTTTCTCCCATTAACACAGTGTTAGTACTGCACTTGAGTTTTTTATAGGCCATGTCCTATGGCCGGGCGTAAAAACACTACGCAAGATCAGTACCCATTTACCGATTGCGTAGAGAATGGACAGGTGGGCAGCGTCTTGATTTTGATTCTAAACCGATAGCATAGGCGCTCTATTAAGCTGACCCGTGGGTATTTCAGAAGTTTCGACTTTTTTCGTAGGAAATGTCTGGAACGCGGCTTATCGCGGAATTCTTAACGGCCTGAGAGCGCGTAAGAGGTCGCTGTACACGCCCTTACGCTCCTTTGTGGAGCGTCATTTTTGAAGGGTTGCTACTCCAGACCGCCTGTCGGATTGTTCGACAATCTATCCGTTTCATTACCTGTTCGGGCAGCTTCAAGGCCCTCGCGGCCTGTTTGTGCGCACGAAAACCGCAGTTGCCTTGTCCTGGTGCAGAGGCTCAATCCCGTTTTGCGCAGAGATAAAGCAACACTTGCCCTCCGGACATTTCAGGGTGCGTCGGGATAGAATCAGCGACCCAAAGCCGAACCCCAAGGGAGAGGCCCATCAAAGCAGTCAGGTGAGGAAGCCAATGCAAGCCCCCGAGGTAGTGGTACTGCAAGCGAGTTACACCAATCAGGTTCACGCTGAAGCGATTGGCTTTTTGCTCAATCAATATGCCCAGGACGCCATGGGCGGGGGCAATACCTTGTCCATTGATACGCAGCAGCAATTGGCGATCGAGCTGGCCAAACGGCCTTATGCGTTCAGTGTTTTGGCCTTTGTCGCAGGGCAGCCGGTCGGGCTGGTCAACTGCTTCGAAGCCTTCTCCACGTTTCAGTGTCGTCCACTGGTGAATATCCATGACGTAGTGGTTGTCAGCGAACAGCGTGGGTTGGGCATCAGCCAGAAGATGTTGACGAAGGTGGAAGAGATCGCCCGCCAGCGGGGCTGCTGCAAGCTGACCCTTGAGGTGCTGGAAGGCAACACCGTCGCGCAGAACGCTTACTTGAAGCAGGGCTTCGCCGGCTATGAACTGGACCCTGCCATGGGTAAGGCGATGTTCTGGCAGAAGACGCTCTGAAACATGGCCGGCCGCTGAATCAGTAACGCCTGCTGCCCGCTGATACCGGGGCCTGTCATTGCTGGCAGGCCCCGGTATCAGGTTATTGTTGGGCGACTTCCGGAGCGGGCGGTGTCGGTGCCGTATTTTCCAGGCGAGCAAAATCAGTGAGGCCTTTCTCATGGTAAGGATCACCAATCAGGCGTGGTCTTTCCTTGAAGTCAAAGCTGACCAGGCTTTTGGTCGGGTCTAGCTCATCGAACGAAAGCCCGGCCAGCTGTGCCCACGTGTGAATCAGCTCTGAACTGCTGTAAGGCCTGTCTTTGATGCTGGTGAAGTCCCAGTTATGGGTTTGCTGCCACTTGGGTGACGCATAGACCATGAAGGGCACGGTATACATCGGCAGGGTGGGCTTGGCTTCGTTTCGGCCCAGCACGTTATGCCCCGGAGAGTCGTAGACGTCTTCACCGTGGTCGGACAGGTACATCAAAAAGCCATTGGGATCGGCTTTGGCGTACTCTTTGATCAGGCTGGACACCACGAAATCATTGTAAAGCACGGCGTTGTCGTAGCTGTTATACAGCTCCAACTGGCTGTCGCTGATCGCCGCAGGCACGCCTGTACGGTCGGTAAACTTGTCGAATGCCGGCGGGTAGCGATACTGATAGCTCATGTGCGTGCCCAGCAGGTGCACGACAATCAGCTTGCGTGGCGCGGCGTCGGCCAAGGCCTTGCCGAACGGTGCAATCACGTCGCCGTCGTACTGCCGGGCATTCTGGTTGCGGTTGTTATTGAGGTACACCTGTTCATCGGCCTGTTCGGAGAACGTCGTGAGCATGGTGTTGCGCTTGGTCATGGTCTGCTGGTTGGTGATCCAGAACGTTTTGTAGCCCGCCTGCTTCATCACGCTGACCAGCGATGGCGTCTTCAGGTAAAGATCCGGGTGCTCTTCGTCGGCGAAGGTCAACACCTGCTGCAGCGCTTCGATGGTGTAGGGGCGCGGCGTAATGACGTTGTTGAAAACCTGCAGCTCGTTCTTGAGCTGATCCAGATTCGGCGTGGTCTTGCGCTGATACCCATAAAGGCTCATGCGCTGGCGATTGGTGGATTCGCCAATCACCAAGACCAGGGTTGCCGGCAAACCGGCCTGCTGGTCTTTCAGATGGCTGAGCGGCGGGATATTGCTGCTGCTCGTCAGCATGTCCTGCATATTGTCCAATTGCTGCGTGTAGCGGTGGTAGGCCACCAGCATCTGCCATGGCACGGCAGGTTCTATTCGCGTTTCAAACGCTTCGATGCCACTGGCCAGATCATCGTGACGAGCTATCTGCTTCGCCAGGGGATAGCCAATGATTGCCACCAACAATACGGTCGCCACGGCCCAGGCTCGACCTCGTGGCAGGTAAACCGGGCGCAGGCGCGTCCAGAGGAAAATCGCAAAGGCTGTGTGAGCAATAAACGCCAGAATGATCCACCAGGCGAAATACTGCGTCGCGTATTCACCCGCTTCGGACACGTTCGATTCGAACATGATGAAGATGACGCTCTGGGAAAACTCTTGTTGATAGATGAAGAAGTAGCCAAGGCTGGCCATCGAACATGCCCACAGGACGACGCCAATCACGGCGGCCATCAGGCGGGTCCTGGCCGGAAACATCAGCATGGGGGCAAGCCAGATACCGCTCATCAAAAACGCCTGACGGAAGCCCGAAAACCCTGAGGTATCCGTCAACTGAATCAGTAATTGAGTGATACCCGAGAAGTACCAGAAAAAAACGAACAGCCAGGCAATACCTGCCCAATCAAAACCGTTCGGAGTCGTATCGCTCCGTTTAACCCTAGCCATCAAACACTCCAACTCATTCAGTTGAGCGACCCGAAACAAAGGTTCGGATCACTCGCTACGCCGCCGGTGTCATGAGGCATAACACCAGGGGCCTTTCACGGGCCGGCAAGTATCGCGACGCCAGTGTGAAAAAAACGTCAGGCGTTCAGGCACATTGGGGTGGCGGTAAAAGGTCAGACATTACAAAATGTGTCTCGCAGCGGTTCAGCGGCAGGAAGCCGCGAAGGCGGATCACACAAGGGCAATAAAGAGAGCAAGCGGACAAGCCAACGAACAGGGCTTGCCGCGAGGGTCGATTGTGAAGCGGGGGACGGATCAGGCTTGCAGGGCGGTCAGAGGCTCGCTGGCGCTGGACTGTTGCAGCATGAGGCTCAGATGAGCGACCTTTTTCTGCAATTGATCGCGCTCTTCTTTAAGCTTGCGCAATTCATCACGGCGAATAGAGACGTAGAGGGTTTGTGGTGCAAGTGCTGGTAGTAGTGTGCTCATTGCTTACCTCGCGAATGGCGGGACTCAACCTGAAAGGTCCGGTGCAATGACTATCGAACGCCGAATCGCCTCTGCATACCTTTCTATCGGCTGCAATTCTGATTTCTTTTGCCCGGGATTGGAACTTTTTTATTTTCAATGGTCGCGAAGGTTTCCAGGCGCGACAGAATGACTTATTCAAAAGCCTGAACGCAGGCTTTGGCTGGCGGCGGGGAACCGACGTCCAGACTTTCATGACTAACCTCTCATGTGAAGGCCCCCTTGGGCGGGCCGGATGTGAGGCAATCTTTCTACGAATCAGGAGCAAGGCCACATGCAACTTGGAATTGTCGGGCTGGGCCGCATGGGCGGCAATATCGCAAGACGTCTGATGCTTGACGGTCACACCACCGTGGTATTTGACCGCGATGAGGCCTCGCGCGACGTGTTGGCCAAAGAGGGCTCAATCGCCGTAGCAGACCTGGCAGCCATGGTCGCCGCGATGGAACAACCCCGCGCGATCTGGGTCATGCTGCCCGCTGGCGATGCGACAGAAGACACCATCAATGCCCTCGCCGAATTGCTTGACGCGAATGACGTGATCATTGATGGCGGCAACACCTTCTATAAAGATGACGTACGTCGCGCCAAGACCCTGGCGGCCAAGGGGTTGCACTATGTCGATGTGGGCACCTCGGGCGGTGTCTGGGGGCTGGAGCGCGGCTATTGCATGATGATCGGCGGCGAGAATGAAATTGTTCGTCGCCTGGACCCGCTATTTGAAACCCTCGCACCCGGCTATGGCTCGATAGCGCGCACCAAAGGCCGCGATGCGGCGGACGACCGGGCCGAGCGTGGTTATATTCATGCCGGTCCTGCTGGCTCCGGGCACTTTGTGAAGATGATTCACAACGGTATCGAATACGGGATGATGCAAGCCTTTGCCGAAGGGTTCGATATCCTCAAGCAAAAGAACTCGGAAAATCTGCCGCCCGAACAGCGCTTTGACTTGAACATGGCTGATATCGCCGAAGTATGGCGTCGCGGCAGCGTGGTCTCTTCCTGGCTGCTGGACCTCACCGCCGATGCCCTGACCACCGACCCGAAACTGGATGCCTACTCCGGTGAAGTGGCCGACAGTGGTGAAGGCCGCTGGACCATCGAAGCTGCCATGGAACAGGCCGTGCCGGTGCCGGTGCTTTCCAGTGCGCTGTTCGCCCGCTTCCGCTCGCGGCAGAAGAGCTCTTATGCAGATAAGTTGCTTTCTGCAATGCGCTTTGGTTTCGGTGGGCACAAGGAGCCAAAATAATGGGGTTGTCGCGCAGCACGTCCCAACAAACTCCCGCTGTTGCGCCGCCCACGACGCTATTTTTATTCGGCGCTCACGGCGATTTGGTCAAGCGCTTGCTGATGCCCGCACTCTACAACCTGGCCCGTGATGGGCTGGTTGGCGAGAATCTGCACATCGTCGGCGTTGACCATAACGCGATCAGTGACGTCGATTTCGCCAAAAAGCTTGAGGATTTCATTCGTCAGGAAGCCGCCAGCAAGGTGACGGAGGGCGGCAAAGAGCCTTTGGACCCGGAGCTGTGGGGCAGCCTGGCGAACCGGATCAGCTACATACAGGGTGACTTTCTCGACGACTCTACTTACGCCGATATCGGTGCCAGGATTGCCAGCACCGGCACGGGCAACGCGGTGTTCTACCTGGCGACCGCGCCGCGCTTTTTCAGCGAGGTGGCTCAGCGACTGGGGGCTTCAGGATTGCTGACCGAGAGCGACGACAGCTTTCGCCGAGTCGTCATTGAAAAACCGTTCGGTTCCGACCTTGCCAGCGCTGTCGCACTCAACGCCTGCTTGCTGAAGGTGATGAGCGAGAAGCAGATCTACCGGATCGATCACTATCTGGGCAAGGAAACCGTTCAGAACATTCTCGTCAGCCGGTTTTCCAACGCGCTGTTCGAGTCATTCTGGAACAACCATTACATCGATCACGTGCAGATCACCGCGGCTGAAACCGTCGGGGTGGAAACCCGGGGCAGTTTTTACGAACACACCGGCGCGCTGCGCGACATGGTGCCTAACCATCTGTTCCAGTTGCTGGCGATGGTGGCCATGGAGCCGCCGGCGGCTTTCGGTGCCGACGCGGTTCGTGGCGAAAAAGCCAAGGTGGTCGGGGCGATTCGCCCTTGGTCCGAGGAAGAAGCGCTGGCCAACTCCGTCCGTGGCCAGTATGCCGAGAGCAGCGAAGGAGGCCAGGTCATTGCGGGCTATCGGCAGGAGGCCAGAGTCGAGCCGGACAGTACCACCGAGACCTATGTCGCCCTCAAGGTGATGATCGATAACTGGCGCTGGGTTGGTGTACCTTTTTATCTGCGTACCGGAAAGCGCATGGGCGCACGCAGCACCGAGATTGCCATTTCGTTCAAACCTGCGCCTTATGCGCAGTTTCGTGACACCGAAGTGGACCGCCTCAAGCCCAATTACCTGCGCATCCAGATCCAGCCCAATGAAGGCATGTGGTTCGACCTGTTCGCCAAGCGTCCAGGCCCGACGCTGGACATGGAGGACATCGAGCTAGGGTTTGCCTACAAGGACTTCTTCGAGATGCAGCCGTCCACCGGCTATGAAACCCTGATTTATGACTGTCTGACCGGCGACCAGACGCTGTTCCAGCGCGCTGATAACATCGAAAACGGCTGGCGTGCCGTGCAGCCGTTTCTGGATGCCTGGCAGAAAAACCCCCATGTCGAGTTCTATAAGGCGGGGGAAGATGGGCCGGTTGCAGCCGATGACTTACTGGGCCGCGATGGCCGCGAATGGCGGGATATAGATGTCTGACAATTCAAAGCACGAAGTCCGATTCCTGCTCTCCGACGTTGACGGCACGCTGCTGCGTCCCGACCACAGTCTGAGTCAGGCCAATATGGACGCCGTTGCGCGCTTGAGGGTCGCCGGCATTCTATTCACGATTGCCAGCAGTCGTCCGCCCCGGGCCATGCGTCAGCAGGTCAAGGCGCTGGGCATCGACCTGCCTTACGTGGGGTTCAATGGTGGCAACATCATTAACCCAGATGGCAGTTTGATGGAGGCCTACCGAATCGCCGAGCCAGCGGCGAGGACCTGTATCGATCTGTTCACTCAGCACCCGGTTGCGCTTTGGGTCTTTGCTGACGATCAATGGTTCTTGATGGATCCAGACGGCGACTACGTCGAACACGAGCGCAATACGCTGGGCTATGAGCCTGTGCGAGTCGAGAGTTTCGAGCCGTACATGGATCGGGTAGACAAAATTGTCGCGGCCAGCAAGGATTTCGATTTGCTCATACGTCTGGAATCCGAACTCAATCCGCTTATTGACGGGCTTGCGCTGGCTGCACGATCCCAGCGGTACTACCTGGACGTCACTGCACTGGACGCCAATAAAGGCAAAGCCTTGTTGACCCTGGCAGAACGGTTTGGCATTGACCGTTCGCACACCGCCGCAATAGGTGACGGTGGCAATGATGTTGCAATGTTCCATCAGGCCGGCCTGTCCATCGCCATGGGGCAGGGCGAGGAGAGCGTGCGTCGCGAGGCCGATCATGTGACGGGCACCAATCTTGAGGATGGAGTGGCAACGGCGATTGAGCGCTACATTCTGCCGCGCTGACCCACACGGCAGAGCTGCGGATAACCAATAACACCTGGAACGGTGGACGCTTTTGATGGCTGCATTGATTGAAGACTACGCATTGCTCGGCAACTGCAAGACTGCCGCGCTGGTCGCCAGAGATGGGTCGCTGGATTGGTTATGTTTTCCACGCTTCGATTCACCCGCCTGCTTTGCGGCGCTGCTGGGCACAAGCGATAACGGCCGCTGGAAAATCTCGCCCCAGGCCCCCGTTACGTCAACAGAGCGCAGATACCGTGAAGGCACACTGATTCTCGAAACGATTTTCGAGACGTCGACCGGTCGGGCCATGCTGATCGACTTCATGCCCATTGAGGCCGGCAGCCATGTGGTGCGTGTCGTGGTGGGGCTTGAGGGCGAAGTCGATTTCGCCATGGACCTGGCCATCCGGTTCGACTACGGCAGCGCGGTGCCTTGGGTAGAGAACAGGGACGGTCAGACGTTGACGGCCGTAGCGGGGCCGGAAATGCTGGTGCTACGTGCCTCCCAGGGCCTGCATGCGCTGGATCATCATACGGGCTGTGATTTCCGTATCTCTGCTGGCCAGCGTGAAACCTTCGTGTTGGGTCATCAGCCGTCTACAGAAGCGCTTCATCCCGCCCTCGTCATTGAACAGGCAATGGAGCAAACCGAACGCTTCTGGCGCGAGTTTTCGGATCGATGCCCTGACGTCGGGCAGTGGACCGTACAGGTCAAGCGGTCGTTGCTTACCCTCAAAGCCATGACCTATATGCCCACCGGCGGTATCGTCGCGGCGGTGACGACCTCGTTGCCCGAACAGCTGGGGGGTGAGCGCAATTGGGACTACCGGTATTGCTGGTTGCGCGATGCAACCATGACCTTGCTTGCGTTCATGAACCTGGGTTACTTCGAAGAAGCCTCGGCATGGCGTGACTGGTTGCTGCGCTCAGTGGCCGGTAACCCGGAGCAGATTCAGATCATGTATGGGCTCGGCGGCGAAAGACGCCTGCCGGAATACGAGCTGCCCTGGTTGAGCGGTTACGAAAATTCCAGCCCTGTGCGCATTGGCAATGCAGCGGCGACGCAGATGCAGCTGGATGTCTATGGCGAGGTCGCCGACGCCATGACCCAGGCATTGAAAGGCGGGTTGCCACGCTTGCCGCGCAGCATCGCGATCTCCAAGGTCATCATGCCGTTCCTTGAGAGCGTATGGCATCAGCCGGACGAGGGGATCTGGGAGATCCGATCGGAACCGCGCCACTTCACCCATTCCAAAGTCATGACCTGGGTGGCCTTTGATCGCGTTTCGTCCCTGATCGACCAGACCGCTGTCACGGATGAAGACCGTGCCTTGGCGCAACACTACCGCGACGTGGCTGACCGGATACACGCCGATGTATGCGTGAACGGCTTTGATCCCGAACTGGGCAGCTTCGTGCAGACCTATGGCGCCAAGGCGCTGGACGCAAGCCTGTTGCAAATTGCCTTGACGGGTTTCCTGCCGGCCGATGATCCACGGGTGATCGGCACCGTTGCCCAGATCGAGCGCACCCTGATGCAGGATGGCTTGCTGTTGCGCTACGACAGTGAACACAGCACCGACGGCGTATCAGGCAACGAAGGAACATTTCTGGTCTGTTCGTTCTGGCTGGCGGATGTCTATGTCCTGCTGGGTCGGCGGGAGAAAGCCAAAGCGCTCTTTGATCGCTTGTGCGGGCTGTGTAATGACGTGGGGCTGCTGGCTGAGCAATATGACCCGCGCGGCAAGCGCATGCTGGGCAACTTTCCCCAGGCGTTCAGTCACATTGGCATTATCAATACGGCGCTGAACCTGCACCGCGCGGCATGTCCGGTCCAGTCACGGGCGATGTGCGAGGCCAAAGCCACGTCGTAATCGACCGGCTACTGCGTTACATGGCTTTTCTGAAGGTCAGATTGATCCGCTGCTCGCCCAGCAGCGGATGCTCGGCCGGTTTGATGGGCAGAATGCCGTGATAACGCAGGCGATCGACGCCGCCCCAGACCACGATATCGCCATGTTGCAGGGCAACGCGGCGGGCCTTGTCCTTGCGCTCGAGGCCGCCAAACAGAAACACCGCTGAAATACCCAGCGACACCGAGACAACAGGCCATTGCAGGTCCTGTTCGTCCTTGTCCTGGTGCAGAGACATTTTGGCCCCCGGCAGATAGCGGTTGATCAGGCAGGCATCAGGAATGAAATCCGGAAAGCCTGTTTCCGACGCCGCCGCACAGGCAAGCTCCATCAGCACTTGGGGCATTGCGGGCCAGGGCTGACCTGTTTGTGGGTCAACGGCGCTATACCGATAGCCATGGCGGTCAGTGGTCCAGCCGACGCTGCCGCAACTGCTGAGCGCAGCAGACATGGTAAAGCCGCCAGGTGTGACCATATGTCTAAACGGTGCCTGGGCCAGGACAGCCTGCACAGCAGGGAGCATGGGCTGAACCCAAGGCAAGGCGAAGCCACGCAGAACCCAGGAGCAAGGGCCGATCTGTTCCACCGCAGCCTGTGACTGCAATGGCTCGTTGCCGAACAGATCGAAGGTGAGCGGGGTGTTGCCTTCCAGCTTCATAGGCGCGCAGAAGGGCGGGGGTTACAAAGCTTTGCTGACTTTGACATCGGATATGACGTCGCCGCTTTGGCCGTGCATCTTCTCCAGTGCCGAACGGGCTTCCTCAACCGAGGCGCAGCTCAGATGGGCAAACTCGAAACGACGTTCGCCGTTGAGCTTGTAGCTGACAGCAAATTTGGTAGTCGGGTTCGCAGGCGTATTCACGAGGGCTCCTTGGTGACAGCGGTAATCAACTCAAGCGTGAGGTCGAGCGGCGTACGATTTTGATCGAGTGAGTGAAGTTGGTCTTACGCCCCCCGTTGGTGTCCATTTTGCGTCCAGAGGTATCAATGGTGATATTCCAGAACCCCGTGCTTGGGGCTGCGATTTTCGCGGGGAACTTGTCGAACGCACCGCCGTGATAGGTGTGGCGACCGCCATTCTTGAAGCTGCGGAAGTTCGAATCGTTCATCAGGCGGATATTGCAAAGCTGGGAGCACTCAATGACGACCAGGTCGTCTTCGTTGAGGTGCTCGCGCTGGTGTACGAATTTCATGAATGTCTCCGACGGTGAGGCTTTTTTCGAAAAATCAAAACGATAGCATGGCGAGCGCTGGCATGGCCTGGTGATTGAAACTTAATTGCAGTGTTTGTGGCTAAAAGTACCCTCGCCGGGATTTAATCGCGCTCACGCTTGTCGTAGGACTTTATTTAGGAGGATTGTATGAAATTGGGTGTCGTCATTTTGGCTCTCGCGATGACCGGCTGTGCCACCGTCGCAGACATCGAGCACACACCAGCCACGATGAACGTGATGTCTGGCAAAAATCCGAAGGAATATGCCGAATGCTTCGTCAACAAGATCGCCGGCAGCCGCAAGCCGCCGACCATCGAGCCGCATCACGATGGTCTACGCGTCATCGTCGCGCAGAAATTCAGTAAGGATCCGGCCGCTATTCTGGATATCGAAACGCGCTCCGGCGGCAGCTCGATCAAGGTCTATGAACGCTTGTCAAACCTGCCGATACGCCCTAAAGACGTTCAGCGCGCGGCCACAACCTGTATCTCTGGTTGATACGTTCAGGCTGCTGACTCGCAGCCTGCACGGTTCCCTTGAGCACATCGTTGCGCGGGGAAAGGTTTACTTGCACACCACCAACACGCTGCGGCTTTTGAAGTTGCCGACGTCTACGCCCAGTGTCTTGTCCGATTCTTTCGGCTGGGGCGTGCCGTCGGTGCCGACTATTTCATAGCCCGTGCCTGCACAGGAGGCGTCTGCTTTCTCATAGCAACTGGCCCACGACATGGCTTCGCCCGAGCAGTCGATGCTCAGGCCCTGCTTGCCGTTTTTCAGGTAGGTATTGGATGCAGTCGCACAGCCGGCAAGGCCCAGAACAGCAACAACGAACAAAAGTCTGATCATGTTTTTTTTGCGCTTCGTAATTAAGGCTGAAGAAAGGAAAATCCTGATATGCGGGTTTGACCTGCGGAAAGTGCCATCGTTCCGGCATCACTCTGCAGGCATTGCAATTAAGGCTTGGGGCTTGACCGGCGGCGGGCCGCCTTGGGTTGGTCCTGAAGGACCGCAGCGACCTCGACGGCTGCAGCTTCCGTGGCGAACGGGCCCGCAATGGCCTCGCCGTCCGTAGCGGTTACCCACCATTGGCCATCATTCAGCTTTTTGATCAGATAACCATTTACGCTTTTTACATCCGACATCGAAACTGCCTCGTTCCATAGGTGTTAAAGGGCCATGATAAAACGACTGTCATCGGGCTGTCGCCCTCGGGACATCGCCGGTGGATTGCTCTGTTCAAGCCAGGTACTGATGACCTGCCCGATGCGTCCGGTCTGGCCCTGCTTGATAGGCCAAGGCCATTGAGTCTGCGACACACAAAGCGATTGCCATGCAATATTCCTACGCAATCCAAAGTGGTCAGCTACGCTTGAATGAGTCGTTATGCAGCTGTGCAGAGGGCGAGGACGCCGTCGTGCTTATGCCCGAATGGAAGCCATTTCGCCAAGCGGATTTTGCCCGCGTCAGGGCTCTGATGCGCATGCCGGCGCTATCCGGTGGCCGCATTATCTATGATTGTGCGGAACTATCTGCTCAAGGATTCCTCTACCATGGCATCGGACGGCCAGTGGCGGGGCATTGTAAGGTGACCTCCGCCTGATTAGACTGCGCCGCAAACACCCAGCCTTTATCAAGGACTTTTATGATCAAAAAATGCTTGTTTCCAGCAGCCGGTTACGGCACTCGCTTTTTGCCAGCGACAAAGGCCATGCCCAAAGAAATGCTGCCGGTGGTCAACAAGCCACTGATCCAGTACGGCGTGGAAGAAGCACTTGATGCGGGTCTGAATGAAATCTCCATCGTTACCGGTCGTGGCAAGCGCGCGCTTGAAGACCACTTCGACATCAGTTACGAGCTGGAAAACCAGATCAAGGGCACCGACAAGGAAAAATACCTGGTCGGTATCCGTCGCCTGATCGACGAGTGCAGCTTTGCGTACACCCGTCAGACTGAAATGAAAGGTCTTGGGCACGCTATCCTCAGCGGTCGGCCGCTGATCGGCAATGAATCGTTCGCCGTGGTGCTGGCGGATGACTTGTGTGTAAACCTTGAGGGCGAAGGCGTATTGGCCCAGATGGTCAAGCTGCACAAGCATTATGGCTGCTCGATCATTGCAATCCAGGAAGTGGATCCCAGCGAAACCCAAAAATACGGTGTTATCGCCGGTGAAGAGATCAAGCCGGGCTTGTTCCGTGTGACTAACATGGTCGAAAAACCAAAGCCTGAAGATGCGCCATCCAACATGGCGATCATCGGTCGCTACATCCTGACGCCTGATATCTTCGAAAAAATCGAAGCCACCGAGCCGGGTAAAGGCGGCGAAATCCAGATCACTGACGCCCTGATGAAGCAGGCTGCCGAAGGCAACGTACTGGCGTACAAGTTCCAGGGCACCCGTTTTGACTGCGGCGGCGCGGAAGGCTACATCGAAGCAACTAACTTCTGCTTCGAGCATTTCTACAAGAAAGGCAGCTAACCGACTGAGTTTCTTTCAGAGTTGTTTGTAGGACAAAGCCACCTCAGGGTGGCTTTGTCGTTTCTGACTCAGCGCTAAGCGGTTATGCTATCGACCTGCTCAGGAGACTCTCATGGCTTACGATTTCGACCTCTTTGTAATTGGTGCCGGCTCCGGCGGCGTGCGCGCCGGACGGTTTGCCGCTGGTTTTGGTGCCCGGGTGGCCGTTGCCGAGAGCCGTTATCTAGGCGGTACTTGTGTGAATGTCGGCTGCGTGCCCAAGAAATTTCTGGTCTATGGCGCCCACTTCTCAGAAGACTTCGAGCAGGCCAAAAGCTTCGGCTGGACCAGTGGAGAGCCAGCGTTCGATTGGTCAACGCTTATCGCCAACAAAGATGCACAAATCAATCATCTGAACGGCATCTATCGCAACCTGCTCGTGAACAGCGGCGTAACGCTGCTTGAAGGGCACGCAAAACTGACCGGGCCTCATCAGGTGCAGGTCAACGGTCAGACGTACAGCGCCGAACATATCCTCATCGCTACCGGTGGCTGGCCGCATGTGCCGGAGTTCCCGGGTTCCGAGCACGCCATTACGTCCAACGAAGCCTTCTTTCTCAATGAACTGCCCAAACGCATTGTCGTGGTGGGTGGCGGATACATTGCGGTTGAATTTGCCTCGATTTTCCACGGGCTTGGCGCTGACACGACGCTGATGTACCGGGGCGAGATGTTTTTGCGGGGCTTTGATGGCAGCGTCCGCACGCACCTGCATGAAGAATTGACCAAGCGGGGCATGGACGTCCGCTTTAACGCGAATATCGAGCGTATCGAAAAGCTCAGCGATGGCAGCCTGCAGTTGCACCTGCAGGATGGCAGCACGCTCAATAGTGATGCGGTCTTCTATGCCACTGGCCGCCGCCCGATGCTCGACAACCTTGGTCTGGAAACCGTGAACGTCAAGCTCGACAAGGATGGCTATGTCGAGGTGGATGAGAACTACCAAAGCAGCGAGCCTTCCATTCTGGCAATAGGCGATGTGATTGGCCGCGTGCAGCTCACCCCTGTGGCGCTGGCCGAAGGCATGGCCGTTGCGCGGCGTCTTTTCCAGCCTGACCAATACCGGCCGGTGGATTACTCGCACATTCCGACCGCGGTATTCAGCCTGCCGAACATCGGTACCGTCGGCCTGACTGAGGAACAAGCCCGCAAGGCGGGTCATGAGGTGCAGATTTTCGAAAGCCGCTTCCGGCCAATGAAGCTCACGCTGACCGACAATCAGGAGCGCACCCTGATGAAACTGGTGGTGGACGCCAAAACAGACAAGGTTCTGGGTTGCCATATGGTCGGGCCAGACGCCGGGGAAATTGTCCAGGGCCTGGCAATCGCGTTGAAGGCCGGTGCAACAAAACGTATTTTCGATGACACCATTGGCGTGCACCCGACACTGGCTGAAGAGTTTGTAACGATGCGCGCAGCGGTTGCCCCCAAGCCGGCCTGATTCAGGCGAGCGCAAGAGCATGGCCCGAGATTCAGGATGAAGCTCGGGAATCCCCCGATATTTTCTGGAAGGACCCAGTCGTTGAGCAGACCTTACCCTTGGGCAGTGCTACCGCTGCATCCTGCTGAGCAAGACGAAGACACCATGCGCAAGATAGATGCTTTGCGTGAAAGCGAACGACAATTCCGCACCCTGGCTGACAACATGAGTCAGTTGGCCTGGACAGCCGATCCTGCCGGCAATGTGTATTGGTACAACGAGCGCTGGTACGAGTACACCGGCTCATCGCTTGAAGCCATGCAGGCTTTAGGCTGGCGGTCGGTGCATCATCCGGATCACGTAGAGCGCGTCACGGCACGTTCTTCCCATTGTTTCGCCACGGGATCGATCTGGGAAGATACGTTTCCTTTGCGCGGCAAAGACGGCACTTACAGTTGGTTTCTTTCCCGCGCATTGCCCATGCGCGACGAAGAAGGTCATATCACGCACTGGCTGGGGACTAACACTGACATCACGGCTCAGGTCAATGCCGAAGAAGCATTGCGCGAACTGAATGAAAGCCTCGAACTTCGGGTGGCTGAGCGGACCCGCGAGTTGGCATCCATCAATGAATTGCTGCAAAGAGAGATGGCTGAGCGTGAGCAGGCCGAAGAGGCGTTGCGCCATGCGCAAAAGATGGACGCCATTGGCCAACTGACTGGCGGCATTGCCCACGACTTCAACAACATGCTCACGGGCGTTCTGGGTGCGCTGGATCTCATTCAGCGTCGGGTGGCCGCAGGGCGTGTCGGGGAGATCGACCGTTATATCAACGTGGCCGTCACTTCGGCCAATCGCGCCGCCGCGCTGACTCACCGTCTCCTGGCGTTCGCGCGTCGCCAATCACTCAATAACCGCAACGTCGACGTCAACCGAATGGTGTCGTCCATGGAAGAGTTGTTGCGTCGCACCACGGGTGAAAGTATTGAGTTGTGCATCGATCTGGACGACGCGCTGTGGCAGACCCATACCGACGAGCATCAGTTGGAAAACGCGCTTCTGAACCTGGTCATCAACGCCAGGGATGCCATGCCTGGGGGCGGCAGACTGACAGTGCGCAGCCGAAACGTCCAGATTGACGCCCAGCAGGGCATGATATCCCCCGGCAACTACGTGCAACTGAGCATTGAAGACACCGGCTGCGGAATGTCGGCGGACGTGATCGGTCGCGCTTTCGATCCCTTTTTCACCACCAAACCTATCGGGCAGGGCACTGGCCTTGGGTTGTCCATGGTGTATGGCTTTATCAAGCAGGCCGGTGGTCACGTTCAGATCGACAGCGTCGAGGGCAGGGGAACGCGTATTGATCTCTATCTGCCATGTCCGTTGAAGGCTCAAGCGAAGGGCGTGATGGAAGCAGACCCCACCCAGGCGCCTCGAGCGATTGAGGGCGAGCGTGTGTTGGTCGTCGAAGATGACGATGCAGTCAGAATGCTGGTCATCGATGTACTGCGCGAACTGGGCTACTCAACCCTGGAAGCTAACGATGGGAAGGCCGCCTTGCCTCTTCTGCAAGGGGGCGAACGAATTGATCTGCTTGTCACGGACGTTGGCTTGCCCGGCATGAACGGACGTCAGCTTGCGGAAATCGCCCGTCAGTATCGGTCGGGGCTGCAAGTGCTGTTTATCACCGGTTATGCCCCTGACGCTCAGGTTCGCGGTGATTTTCTCGACTCGGGCATGGACCTGTTGGCCAAGCCCTTCAGCGCCGATGAGCTTGCGCAAATGGTCAGAAAAATGATCGAAGGACACTCGCCCGTTCAGGCTTGATCGGGCGGTAGGGGCGGGGCATCGTGCGTGTCCGGTTCCTTGCGCAGGTTCTCCAGTGCCAGCTCGGTCTTTATCAGGATCAACTCCAGAACCCGGCTTCGTTGCTCCCGTTCAGTCACGCGTTGCTTGAGGTCGCTCACCTCATCCTGACTGCTGCGCAAACGCTCATCCAGCAACGCCTGTCGGGTCTGTGACTGTTGCAGGCGTTCCATTGCCTCGTTGGCCTCAAGTTTCAGCTTGCTCAGTTGATCCTTGTGATTCTCCAGTTCGCGAGTGGCGCTGCGGCTTTCAGTCAGCAGACGTTCATTGGCGCGATTGAGTTGGGTGATTTCTTCCTGGCGCATCAGTGCGTTTTGCTGGGCCTGGCGCAATTCCATCTGTACTTGCTGTACCTGCCCTTCGTGACGGCGCTGCTCCTGATCGCGTTGCTCCTTCACCGAATTGCGGTAATGCTCAAGGGCATCTCGGGCATGAACGTGCTTTTCTTCCAAAGAGCGGATCTGCCCATCCTTGTCTTCCAGCCGCGTTGCCATGTCCTGATTGGCTTGTCGCAGGCGGGCATTCTCGGTTTGCTCACCCTGCAACTGCTCGCCGGTTGCCAGCAACCTCATGCTTTGCTGTTCCAGCTCCCCGGTTTGGTGGGTAAAGCGCCGGGTTAAATCAGCCAGCTCATTACGTGTCGCTATCAATTCGTCCTGCAAGGCGCTTTGGCGTGTATCGAAGGCAGTCTGCGCCTGAGCGATGTGTTCCTGTGCCTGTTCGTTGAGGCGCTGGGCGAGGCGAGCAACCAACTCAGTCAGCTCCTCACCGATGGTTTCCTGAGGCGCGCCACGGCGCATATCCGTTTCATCCAGCTCTTTCAGGTAGCGATGAATAGTGGTTTTTGAGCCGGTATTACCCATCTCGACTCGCACGGCATCAATGCTGGGATTCTCGCCCCGTGCCAGGAGCGCCAGACGTGCAGTCTGCACCGTTGACTTGTTTACGCCGCCGCGAGCCATATGATCTCCTACGATTTCGTACTGTGGTATGTATCCTGTAATTACATACTATAGAAGTCTTTATAGATTTGATAATTCGCGTAAATTCAGCACGTGATAATGGGGTATTATCCCGTGTCAGAAGCGCTGCTCACGTTTTTGGCACCAAAATCAGTACGCACACGGGAATTCAGGCATGACGGACGTCGATCGCTACATCGCAGCCGCAACCAGAGACAACACCCGACGGAGCTACCGGGCATCCATTGAACATTTCGAAGTGACGTGGGGCGGCTTTCTGCCCGCTACCAGCGACGCGGTCGCCCGGTATCTGGCCAGCTATGCAGGCTCGCTGTCGGTCAACACACTGAAATCCCGGCTTTCGGCGCTGGCCCAGTGGCACAACAGCCAGGGCTTCCCCGATCCGACCGGGGCACCGGTGGTGCGTAAAGTATTGAAGGGCATTCGTGCCCTGCATCCGGCTCAGGAGAAACAGGCCGAACCTCTGCAGTTGCAGCATCTGGAGCAAGTCGCACAGTGGTTGGAACACGAAGCCAGTCAGGCTGCGGCTGACGGTGATTATCCCCGCCTGTTACGCAGTCGGCGGGACAGCGCGCTGATTCTGCTGGGGTTCTGGCGGGGTTTTCGCAGCGACGAGCTGTGCCGCGTGCAGGTGGAGGATGTACAGGCCGTAGCAGGGTCCGGCATCACTCTGTACCTGGCCCGTAGCAAAAGCGACCGTGACAATCTGGGTAAGCGCTATCAGACCCCCGCGCTGCAGCGTCTTTGCCCGGTGCAGGCGTATGTCGAATGGATGAAGTGTTCTGCCCTGGTCCGAGGTCCGGTTTTTCGCGGCATTGATCGGTGGGGCAACCTCAGCGACAAGCCGCTGCACGCCAATAGCATCATCCCGTTGCTGCGTTTTGCCCTGGAGCGGGCAGGTGTTCCGGCGCAGTTGTATACCAGCCATTCCCTGCGTCGCGGTTTTGCAACCTGGGCCCATCACAATGGCTGGGACCTCAAGTCACTGATGAGCTACGTCGGCTGGAAGGACATGAAATCCGCCATGCGCTACCTCGAAGCCACGCCGTTCGCCAGCCGGGATGAAAAGCTCATGCAGATTTCGTCTATTAATGAAGATCTCTTATAGTGAAAAGCAATCAGGAGCATGAGGTTTGCCAATGAGACCCTGCCGATGATTGTGCGTAAGCTTCACTCCATCGAATTCAACCCATCAGGAGATTCACCGATGCCTATCATCAACAGCCAAGTAAAACCGTTCAAAGCCACTGCATTCCAGAACGGCGCGTTCGTCGAGGTTTCCGAAGCTGACTTTAAAGGCAAGTGGTCTGTCGTGTTCTTCTACCCAGCCGACTTCACCTTTGTATGCCCGACCGAACTGGAAGACCTGGCTGACAACTACGCCGAGTTCAAAAAACTGGGCGTCGAAATCTACGGTGTGTCCACTGACACTCACTTTGCCCACGCTGCATGGCACAACACTTCGCCAGCCATTGGCAAAATCCAGTACCCATTGATCGGCGACCCGACTCACCTGCTGTCGCGTAACTTCGACGTCCTGATCGAAGAAGCAGGTCTGGCTGACCGTGGCACCTTCGTGATCAACCCAGAAGGCCAGATCAAAATCGTTGAGCTGAACGACGGCGGTGTTGGCCGTGACGCTAACGAGCTGCTGCGCAAAGTGAAAGCCGCTCAGTACGTTGCTGCTCACCCAGGCGAAGTTTGCCCAGCCAAATGGAAAGAAGGCGAGGCGACTCTGGCTCCCTCCTTGGACCTGGTCGGCAAGATCTAAGTCAATGATAGAGCTGGGGGCCGTGAGCTCTTGAGCAAGTAAACCGCATCGCCCCCAAAAACGCCCGGGCGACCATCGCCTGGGCGTTGTTTTTTCTACCCTCTTAAAATGGAAATCGCCCGCATGTTGGACGCCAATCTTAAAGCCCAGTTGAAGTCGTACCTGGAACGGGTCACACAACCGATCGAGATCGTCGCGTCCCTTGATGACGGCGCGAAATCCCAGGAAATGCTGGCACTGCTCAACGACGTGATCAGCGTTTCGAAAAACATTTTCCTCAATGAAAGCGGTGACGATGCGCGTACTCCGTCGTTCTCGCTCAACAGCCCTGGCAAAGATATCAGCCTGCGTTTCGCCGGTATCCCCATGGGGCATGAATTCACTTCGCTGGTGCTGGCCCTGCTGCAGGTTGGCGGCTATCCGTCCAAAGCCAGTGCCGAAGCCATCGAACAGGCCCGCTCGCTGCAAGGTGAGTTCAGGTTCGAAACTTACTTCTCCCAGTCCTGCCAGAACTGCCCGGATGTCGTCCAGGCGTTGAACCTGCTGGCGGTGCTGAACCCCAACGTGCATCACGTTGCCATCGACGGCGCGCTGTTTCAGGACGAAGTGACTGATCGCCAGATCATGTCGGTGCCCAGCGTTTACTTGAATGGCGAACTGTTCGGCCAGGGCCGCATGGGGCTGGAAGAAATCCTGGCGAAGATCGACACCAGTGCCGGTGATCGCCAGGCAGCCAGACTGAACGCCAAAGAGGCGTTTGATGTGCTCGTCGTAGGCGGTGGGCCAGCGGGTTCGGCGGCGGCGGTTTATGCAGCGCGCAAGGGGATCCGTACCGGTGTGGCGGCGGAGCGTTTTGGTGGTCAGGTGCTGGACACCATGGCGATTGAAAACTTCATTTCGGTTCAACACACCGAAGGCCCGAAACTGGCGGTAGCCCTTGAAGAGCACGTCAAGCAATACGAAGTCGACATCATGAACCTGCAACGTGCCGACAAGCTGATTCCAGGCACAAATGGCGCGCTGCATGAAGTGAAGTTTGCTGGCGGCGCCAGCCTCAAGGCCAAGACCGTGATCCTGGCAACCGGTGCGCGCTGGAGGGAGATGAATGTCCCGGGCGAGCAGCAATATCGCAACAAGGGCGTAGCGTACTGCCCGCACTGCGATGGTCCGCTGTTCAAAGGCAAACGCGTCGCGGTGATTGGTGGCGGTAACTCTGGCGTAGAAGCTGCAATCGACCTGGCCGGTATCGTTGCCCATGTGACACTGCTTGAATTCGACGTGCAGCTGCGCGCTGATGCTGTCCTGCAGCGCAAATTGATGAGCCTGCCTAACGTCACCGTCATCACCAACGCCCAGACGTCGGAAGTCACCGGTGACGGGCAGAAGGTCAACGGTTTGCGCTACAAGAACCGCCTCAATGGCGAAGAAATTGCGGTGGAGCTGGAAGGTATCTTTGTTCAGATCGGCCTGTTGCCCAACAGCGACTGGCTCAAAGGCAGCATCGAGCTGTCGCCCCGAGGCGAAATTGTGGTCGATTCTCGCGGTGAAACGTCCATCCCGGGTATTTTCGCAGCAGGCGACGTCACGACCACGCCGTACAAACAGATCATCATTGCCTTGGGTGAAGGCGCCAAAGCGTCCCTGAGCGCCTTTGATCACTTGATTCGTACGTCCGCGCCAGCCTGATAATGGGCCAGCAAAAAGGGCCTCATGAGCAATCATGAGGCCCTTTTTTTGTTATGTGTTACAGCGGTGCGGGCTGGATGATCTCTACCCAGTAGCCATCCGGGTCTTTGATGAAGGCGAGACTGTTCATGCGGCCATCCGCCAGACGCTTCTGGAAATTCACGCCCAGGGTTTCGAAACGCTCGCAGGCGGCGTGGACGTCTGGCACGGAGATGCAGATATGCCCGAATCCACGGGGATCGGTGTTGCCGTTGTGATAAGCAAACGCCGGATCGTTTTCGGTGCCGTGGTTGTGGGTCAGTTCAAGGATGCCCGGGATCGACTTCATCCAGTGGGTGCGTGCCGCGTCATCGGCGGGAATCTGTGACTTGTCCACCAGCGCCAGGAAGTACAGGCTGAATTCGGCCTCGGGAAAGTCGCGCTTTTCGACCAGGCTGAAGCCCAGAACACGGGTGTAGAAATCGAGGGAAGCGGTGATGTCCTTGACGCGCAGCATCGTGTGATTGAACACGAATTGCTGGGTGGCAGCTTCCGGTTCTGCTGTCACGCCGGGAAACGAGTTGAGTAGTTGCAGGCTCATGGATAACTCCGGTTGAGTGTTCAAAATGCGTTAAATGGTACGGGGGTGTCGCTCGATTGCCAAACGTGCGAGCAATAAGGCGTCGTTGCTCTTGTTCATCGCAGCCTGGCGCGTCAGACTTTCCAGCTTACGCCTTGAGGAAAGCCCCATCATGTTCATCCGGTTAGCCCCCGTATCGATTGCGGGCCTTTGCCTGTTATTTGCTTCAGGCTTCATTCAGGCAGGTGATGCCATGATCAATTGGCCCGAAGGATGGCAGATTGAATCCCTGCCGGTTGAAGCCGATGTTGCCGGCAAGCCCGCTGCACCGTTAAGACAACGGGCCGTCAAGAATGATCAGGCGGGTAATCCAATGATGGTGATGGAGCTCACCCAGTCGCCCTTGGTGGCGGGGCACCAGGTTAACGTAGAGGGTGTCTTGCTGGAGATGCGCAAGTCGATTCAGGTGATGTTTGCCCGAAGTGGATTTCAAAGCGTCTGCACCCGGACACGCCAGGGCACCTTGAGCCAGATGCCTGCCCTGGAGACAACCTGTACCATCACCCAGAACGGAGTGCATGTGATGACCCAGACGCTGGTGGCGACGGCGAATAAAGAAATGGCCTGGTCGCTTTCCTATGCAGGCTCTGCTGCGGGTTATGCCGCGACGAAGGAAGAGGCTCAACGCATTCGGGATGGCTTGCGCCTTGGCGTGGGCCAAGGACAGACGCCTGAGTGAAAACGCAGGCAAAAAGAAGCCCGCCGAAGCGGGCATTGGGGCGCTAATCCTTTAGCAGCCTCTATCCTGAGATACGGGGTGTGAAAAATTCGTGAATCAATTGTTCGAATTTTACGATCATTCTCGGTAAAAAAATCAGAACATTCTGACGAATAAGAACGACAGAACGGGCAGCTTTATTTTTTTATATCCGAGGATCTGTGCCGCGACGAGCGCCGTTAAATAAGAGGCGCGCGAGTGAAGCGTCAGCCAAAGTTCAAGCGTAGTTAAACGTTATTGAACAAACTTGAACAATTCTGACCGATGTCTGCTGTATTCGATGCAATACTTTTAATCGCTCGATATCAATTGACACCAATAAAAAAGCCCTGCACCGCAGGGCTTTTTATATTCAATGGCCGGGCTCAGGCGCGCAGCCATGAATCAACGGTGTCGACACCGTATTGCTCTTTCCAGGATTTCAAACCGCGATGGTTTCCGCCTTTGGTCTCGATCAGTTCCCCGGTGTGCGGGTTCTGATAGACCTTGATCACGCGTGCCCGACGACGCTTTGGCCCCGTAGCCACAGGCAGTGAGGACGAGCCTTTAGGGTCGAGGATTGCGATGATGTCACGCAGGCTTTTGTCATAGCTGCTCATCAAGCCCTGGAGTTTCTGCTCGAATTCAATCTCCTTCTTTAGCCCGGCATCGTTCTTCAAGGATTCCAGCTGTGCAAGCTGCTCTTGAAGGGCTTTTTCTGCTGCTCGAAACTCGGCAAGTCTAGACAAATAACATACTCCGAAAGTGTATTGGCTGTAACCCGCCAACAAGGCATGCAGAGAACAGCTGTTGGCTGATTCGCTCGCGAGATGCGATACCCAGGGACCAGGTGCAGATGGGCTTGATAAAAAAATAAAGCTGGCCTTCAGTCCCGCCCTGAAGAGGAGGGTAGTTGCATCCGCTGCCAGTAAATGATGCACGTTTTTTTCGAGTTAGAAAACAGTCTATTGATAATTAAGTACTGAAACGAGGGATGAGCAGTTCCGCTTTTCCCTGTGCGTTGTGTTACTACGCGAAGCGAGACGTAAGTTATTTCCGATAGTAGCGATCGACAGAAAAAAAACAGCGCCTGTGGGCAGACCTGCGCAGCGCTATAAGCCTTGTTGCAACACCGGATCGTCCGGATTTTGCTGCTCCAGCTCCGCCAGCAGTACCTGCACCCTTTGCAATTGACCGTTTTCTTTCCAGTAGTTGATCAGCAGTACCCGTGCGCGCCGGTTTCCAGGCTGACGCTCGAGGATTTCCATTAATTGTTTCTGAGCCGCCTCGAGTTGGTTCAGGTCATGCAGCGCAACCGCCAAATCATAACGGTAGTCATTGTTCTCCGGTTCCAGCTCCAGAGCCTTGGCAAGCCCCAACAGTGCGTATTCCTGTTGGCCATGATTCAGCAGCCACATCCCGAGTGCGTGCTGCAAACGAGAAGACTGAGGATGTCGCTCCAACAATCGACCCAGTAGTTGCCGCGCTTTATCGGTCTGGCCTTGCTTGTCCATAAGGTGAATCTGCGCCAGAGCAGCGTCGAGGTTCTCCGGCTCAAGGGCCAGCGCCTGCCGAACCCAGTCCAGTGCCTCCGTAAAATGGTTGTCATGCATAGACAACTGAGCCAACAGCAGCTGATTGTCTACGCTGGGCGGCTCGATTTTCAGGGCCGTTTCATAGTCGTCAACGCTTTTTTCAAACGCTGCAAAATACAGCCCCAGATCATCGGGAGTCAGTCCGAGCATTGCTCGGGTGGCGCTGAACCGTACGCTGGGTTCGGGATCCTCCAGCAATGGGCCGAGCAACAGGCTGCGTTGGCCCGGAGATACCAGCGCCGTTACGGCAGCGACCGCCGCCTGGCGAACCAGAGGAGAATCGTTGCGCAGGTCCATACCGACCCGTTTCAGTGCCTGGGGGCTTGGGTAATTGCCGATCTCGGCCAGCAGGCTGGCGCGCCGGATATCTGAAAGATCGGTCCTGGCCAATTGCTGATACAGCACCCTTGCAGCGCCGGGTTTGCCGTTGTGCGCCTGTTCGAGGGCCTCAGCGTAGGTGTGATTGAGCGGGGCCGGCACAGGGGGGGAGGACGGGCTGCGCCAGGCAAAAAATCCCAGAATCAACAGAAGCAACAGCAGGGCAAGCGCGCCTTGTTTCAGTAAGCGACGTCGAGCAATTACTTGAGTGGAAGTTTCGGGTAAAGGCGATTTGGGCATACCGATATCCAATTCATGTCGGATTGCAGCTTCAGGGAGTGCTCGCTGGCTGTCAAACGTCAATGCCGGCAATTAACCGAAATGGAGGAGTGCAGCCATAAAAAAGCCCCGCGACTCAAAAATCGCGGGGCTGTTGCTTGGGCAGATGTCGCAAGCCGCCGGGTCGGGGCTACCGTTCAGCGGTCACGTCGCGGATCAGGCTTGAGGTTGCCAGCCGCCACCCATTGCCTTGTAAATCGCAACGATGCCACGGTACAGGTCGATTTCCGCCTGGGCCTGTGAATCCTCGGCGGCCAGGCGCTCGCGCTCGGCATCAAGCAAAACGAGGAAGTCCGTCGTGCCTTCCCGATACTGAACCGAGGCCAGATTCGCCGCTGCGCGACTTGCTTCGCTTTGACGAATGATCGCGAGCAGCCGTTGCTGGCGTTTATCGTAGTCACTGAAAGCATTTTCCGACTCTTCAAGGGCCATCAGGACCTGCTGCTCGTAGTTGGCCAGCGCGCCCTCTGCATCGGCGTCAGCACCGCGAATCCGTGCTCGCACACTGCCTAGGTCGAAAGCCGCCCACGTGATGCTGGGGCCCAGCGCCCAGGCTTTGGCCGCCGAAGAGCCGATCTGCGATCCGCGTCCGGCGGTGAATCCCAGGAAGCCGCTCAGGCTGACCCGAGGGAACAGGTCTGCCGTCTCCACCCCGATGCGGGCAGTGGAGGAGGCCAGTTGGCGTTCTGCCGCCCAGACATCGGGACGATGACGCAGCACTTGAGTGGGATCGCCGATGGACAACTGTTTGGCAATGGCGGGCAGTTTCGACGGGCTCAGGTCGACGCTGAGGGTTTCCGGTCGCTCGCCCAGTAATGTGGCAATGCGATTGCGCTGACGCGCCTGTTCGGCTTGCAACTGTGGCACCGAAGCCTCCACCGCCGCGAGCCGCGCATCAGCCCGTACCACGTCCAGCTCGTTACCCACGCCCGCATCGCGCAGTTGGGCGGTGACACCACGAGAGTCCTGTTGATTCTTGAGGTTGTCCCGTGCAATACGCTCTCGCAGTTGAGCCCCGCGCAACTGGCCGTAGGCATCGACCACTTCGGCGGTCAGCGTGACCTGCAAGTCATACAGATTGGCCTCGGCGGTTTGCTGATCGGCCTCGCTGGCCTCCAGTTGGCGCTGGATGCGTCCGAACAAGTCGATTTCCCAGGCCATGTCCAGCCCCAGGTCATAACGCTCGCTGTGCACCCGGCGTTCAGTAATACCCGGCTGTTGGCCCTTGCCCTGGTCACTGCTGACCCGACTGGTGATCACCGGCATGGCATCGTTGCTGACGTCGTCGCGGATCGCTCGGGCAGCTTTGAGTCGGGCAAAGGCGACCCGTAGTTCACGGTTGCCATTGAGTGATTGAGCCACCAGTTTGTTCAAGATCGGGTCGTCGAATTGCTGCCACCAGAGCGCATCCAGATGAGTGCGATCGTAGCTGCCCTGAGACGCTGCAGTGACTTTGGCAGGCGCTGTGTCAGGGGCTTTGTAGTCCGGCCCTACAGCGCACGCGGCCAGGGCCAGAACCAGCAGACTCGGTAAAAACAGTTTTACGCTCATGGATGCGTCTCCAACTGCAGAGCCTTGTCCGCTTTGCGGGCCTCTCTACGTTCAACGAAATTGCGGATCAGGACATAGAATACCGGTGTCAGCAGCAGGCCGAAGAAGGTCACACCCAGCATGCCGGAGAACACCGCGACGCCCATGGCATGGCGCATTTCGGCACCGGCCCCACTGGAGAACACCAGAGGCACAACACCCATGATGAACGCGAAGGACGTCATCAGAATCGGACGCAACCGCAAGCGACAGGCTTCCAGTACGGCGGCAAGTGGCGTCATGCCTTCGCTCTGTTTGTCCTTGGCAAATTCCACGATCAGAATCGCGTTCTTACAGGCAAGTCCCACCAGCACGATGAGCCCGATCTGAGTAAAAATGTTGTTGTCGCTGCCGGTCAGAATGACGCCGGTAATGGCAGACAACAGTGTCATTGGCACGATCAGGATCACTGCCAGCGGCAGGCTCCAGCTTTCGTATTGAGCGGCCAGTACCAGGAAGGCCAGTAGCACGCAAAGCGGGAACACCAGCAGCGCCGTATTACCGGACAGGATTTGCTGATAGGTAATCTCGGTCCACTCGTAGGTCATGCCGTTGGGCAGTTCAGCCTTGAGCAGTTTTTCCATGGCCGCCTGGGCTTGCCCGGAGCTGTAACCTGGAGCGGCTGCGCCGTTGATCTCTGCCGTGATGAACCCGTTGTAATGCATTACCCGATCAGGCCCTGCGGTATTGGTCACGTTGATGAAGGTGGCCAGCGGGACCATTTCGCCTCGATTGTTGCGTACCTTGAGCTGACCGATCTGATCGGCATCCTGGCGAAATTGTTGCTCGGCCTGAACGTTGACCTGATAGGTACGACCGAAGCGGTTGAAGTCGTTGGCATACAACGAACCCAGGTAAACCTGCAGGGTGTCGAAGATGTCGCTGATAGCAACCCCGTGAGTCTTGGCTTTCTCACGATCAATCGCCGCATCGACCTGTGGCACGTTGACGGTGTAGCTGGTGAACAATGCGGCCAACTCGGGAACGTTGTGGCTCTTGGCGATCACGTTCATGGTTTCTTTGTACAGCTCGTCGTAACCCAGGTTGCCCCGATCTTCGATCTGCAGGCGGAACCCGCCGATGGTGCCCAGACCTTGAACCGGTGGCGGCGGGAAGATCGCCATGTACGCATCCTGAATGGCGCCGTACTTGCCATTGAGCGCCCCGGCGATGGCACCGGCCGACTGGCTGATGTCCTTGCGCTGGTCGAAAGGCTTGAGGGTCACAAACACGATGCCGGCGTTCGGGCTGTTGGTGAACCCGTTGATGGACAGCCCCGGGAAGGCAATCGCACTTTCCACACCGTCCTGTTTCAGGGCGATCTCCGACATGCGCTTGATGACATCTTCCGTGCGGTCCAGGCTCGCGGCGTCGGGAAGTTGCGCGAAGGCGACCAGGTATTGTTTGTCCTGAGGCGGGACGAAGCCGGTCGGTGTGGTGGCGAAACCGAAGTAGGTCAGGACCATCAACCCTGCGTAGACAATCAGCGCGATACCACTGCCACGGATCACTCGCCCGACCACGCCTACATAACTGTCGCTGGCACGTTTGAATACACGGTTGAACGGGGTGAACAGCCACCCACCCAGGATTCGGTCAAGGAATCTGGAGAAGCGGTCCTTGGGGGCGTCGTGAGCTTTGAGCAACACGGCCGCCAGCGCTGGCGACAGGGTGAGCGAGTTGAACGCCGAAATGACGGTGGAAATCGCAATCGTCAACGCAAACTGCTTGTAGAACTGCCCCGTCAGCCCGGAAATAAAGGCGGCCGGAACGAACACCGCACACAGCACCAATGCGGTGGCGATGATCGGCCCGGTGACTTCACGCATGGCCCGTTTGGTCGCTTCGACCGGGTTGAGCCCGAGTTCGATATTACGCTCGACGTTTTCCACCACCACAATCGCATCGTCCACCACGATACCGATGGCGAGCACCAGTCCGAACAGGGACAGCGCGTTGAGTGAAAAGCCGAACAAGTGCATCACAGCGAAGGTGCCGATCAGCGACACTGGCACGGCCACCAGGGGAATGATCGATGCCCGCCAGGTTTGCAGGAACAGGATCACCACCAGAACCACGAGTATCAGGGCTTCAAACAGCGTATGCACGACCGCTTCGATAGAGCCCCGCACGAACACCGTCGGGTCATAGGCAATGGCGTAATCCATCCCTTGAGGGAAGCTTTTTTTCAGCTCGGCCATTGTGGCGCGCACGTCATTGGAAATGTCGATGGCGTTGGAGCCAGGGCGTTGGAAAATCGGAATTGCTACGGCGGGCTGGTTATCCAGCAGCGAACGCAAGGCGTATTGGTTGGAACCCAGCTCGATCCGCGCAACATCACGCAGACGAGTGATTTCGCCATCCGCGCCCGCGCGGATCACGATGTTCTCGAACTCCTCCTCACTGACCAGACGGCCCTGGGTATTGATCGACATCTGGAAGCTGGTCGCAGACGGCGAGGGCGGAGCACCTAACTGGCCGGCGGCTACCTGACGGTTTTGCTCGCGAATCGCATTGACTACGTCGGTTGCCGTGATATTGCGCGAAGCGGTTTTGTTCGGATCCAGCCAGACCCGCAGCGAGTAATCGCCCATGCCGAACAGCTGCACATCACCTACACCGCCAAGGCGGGCCAACTCATCCTTGATATTGAGGATGGCGTAGTTGGACAGATACAGCATGTCGTAGCGTTTGTCCGGCGAGGTCAGATGGACCACCATCGTCAAATCCGGTGACGCCTTGTCCACGGTGATACCGATACGCGTCACTTCCTCGGGAAGCTTGGGTTCGGTGCGGGTCACCCGGTTCTGCACCTGCACCTGGGCGTTATCCAGATCCGTGCCCAGTGCAAAGGTAATTGTCAGAGTGATCTTGCCGTCCGCCGTGGATTGCGAAGACATGTACAACATGTTCTCGACCCCGGTGATGGCCTGCTCCAATGGCGCGGCGACGGTTTCACCGATGACTTTAGGGTTGGCGCCCGGGAAGTTTGCGCGCACCACGACAGTAGGCGGCACGACTTCAGGGTATTCACTGATGGGCAGTTGGAATAGCGAGATACCACCGGCGATCAGGATCATCAGCGACAACACCGCCGCGAAGATCGGTCGCGAGATAAAAAATTGCGAGAAATTCATCTGATTAATCCCTTAACCGCGTGGCGTAGCAGTGCTGTCGGCTTTGACGGCCACTTTGGACGTCACTTGCGGCAGATTGCTGGCTTCCAGGGCCTGGCGTTGTTTGAGGAGGGCGGCGAGGGTTTCCGCGCTGGCCATCTGTGTCATTTGCGGCTCTACAGGCTGACCGGGGCGAACACGCTGCAGTCCCTTGACCACAATGGTGTCGTCTTTATTCAAGCCGCTACGCACGATGCGCAGGCCCTCGACTTTCGGCCCCAGTTCAACCGGGCGGTAGGCCGGCTTGTTGTCTTTGTCCATGACCAGCACGAACTTTTTGCCCAGATCAGTCCCCACGGCTTCGTCATTGATCAGCACGGCGGAGTAGGTGCCACTGCCCACCAGTTTGAGTCGCGCATACAAACCGGGGGTGAAGCTGCCATCCGAGTTATCGAAGACCGCTCGACCGCGAATGGTGCCGGTTTGAGGATCAACCTGATTGTCGACGAAGTTCATCTGCCCTTCGTGGGGATTGCCGCTTTCGTTCGACAGCCCCAGATAGACCGGCGTGGTCTGGCCACGCTGGCCCTTGCGGGCCAACTCGGTGTATTTGAGGAATACACGCTCGTCGGCATCGAAGTAGGCGTAGACCTTGTCGGTCGACACGACACTGGTCAGGGCCGTGACATCAGCCGTCACGATGTTGCCGGCCGTTATCTCGGCACGGCTGACGCGGCCGCTGATGGGCGAGGTGACACGGGTAAAGCTCAGGTTCAACCGGGCTAGATCAAGCTGTGCCTGGATCGCGGCTACACCGGCCCGCGCCTCCTGAGCACTGGTGGTTCGAGAGTCAGCCAGTTCGGCCGAGATCGCATTGTTGGTGCGCAAGTGTTCGCCACGCTCGGCTTCGCTGCTGGTGCGAGTGGCGGTGGCACGGGCTTGCTGAAGCTGAGCTTCCAGGCGGCGAACTTCGGACTGGAAAGGGCGCGGATCAATCTGAAACAGCTGGTCGCCTTTCTTGACCAGCGCACCGTCGGTGAATGTAACCGCATCGATCTGACCGGAAACCCTCGGGCGAATTTCAACGGTTTCCGGGGCCTCCAGCCGTCCGGTGAACTCATCCCATTCATTGACGGGTTGCTCCAGCACCTTGGCGACGCTCACTTGGGGGGCTGACGGTGCCATCGTCGCTTCTGGCGCGCGGCCGCAGGCACTGATTACCACCAGAGCCAGCGCGGCGAGGGGGTAACGCAGATGATTGAATGTCTGAGCCATAAGGAATCCGCCAATAAAGTTGAGATGGGCGGATTTTGTTGTGGAGGGTGTTATTGCACGAATCGAATGAAACAAAGGTCAATATCATTCGGAATGATATTGGCCTTCTTTAGAGCGTCACAATCAGAGGCCATCCGGATCACTGAAAGACATTCCAACCGGGCTCTGGATCAAGGGTTACGGCCGAAAACGGTTGAAGCCGCCCCCGGCCTGGCTGGACAAGACCGCGACGCAACATCAGGCATCTGCTTGATCAGATCAATGCTGTTAATCGTTTCTACCCGGAAAGTGCTACCCACAGGGAGACTGTCCAGAAATGCATTTAATTCCACTAAATTGTGGGTAAAGCCTATAAAACGCTAATAAAACACAATTATAGGGGATTAACTGCCTTGAGCCGGACGTTGGTTAACTCTATAATTTTGGGTGTTAAGTGGCGTTTAGCGGCAGAAGGCACGTTATGTTGGATTTGAGCTTCAGCAAACCGGAGGAGATCGTCAAGCGTCTCTGTGAGCGACTGCGCACGGAGCGACTGGCTCTGCAGATGACGCAAGCCGATGTGGCCGGTCGCGCCGGTATTGGGACCAATACCGTGTCCAACCTCGAAGCCGGGCGCAATGTCGGGCTGGAAAATATGATCCGTGTGGCCATGGTCCTGGGCCGGACCAAGGAGCTCGAAGGGTTGTTCCTGCCCAAGCTGGATAGCCTTGAAGACATTCGTCGATACGAAACCAGTGCTAATCGCCATCGGGCGAGGAGGAAGTCCGACAATGCTTGAGCAAGTGGACGTCTACTTCGATGGCTGGGGGGAACATTGGCTGTGGGGCTCGCTCGTGTCTACAACCGCCATCACCGGTCGCCCACAGGTTGTGTTTGAGTACAGCAACGAAGCGAAGCGTCGAGGTTTGGAGCTGTCGTCCTACACGCTTGCGCTGGAGGGCCCCCCGTTACGTCGAGGCTTTCCGTCACATCAGTTGGGCCTGCCTGGGCCTGTTTATGACTCGTTGCCCGATGGTTGGGGCATGCTGCTGATGGATCGATTGTTCAGACGACGCGGCCTCAACACAGTACGCATCGGACCTCTGGAACGGCTGGCCTATGTTGGCGACAGTGCCATGGGGGCAATGTCGTTCGAACCCGTGGCGCCCGAAATGCAAGGGCCTGACGCGCACATCCCCCTTGAACTGCTTGCCGTTGAGATTCAGGAAGTTCTCAGGGGGGAAGGTGGGGAATTCCTGCAGACATTGCTCCTGGTGGGGGGCTCGCCTCAAGGGGCCAGGCCGAAGGCGTTGGTCTATCGCGATCCTCAGACAGGAGCCTTTACCACCGCCGCCACACCGGGCTTTGAAGCCTGGATGATCAAGTTCCCGGCAAAAGGCGAACATCCTGAGGTGTGCGCTATCGAAATGGTCTATGCCGAGTGCCTGCGCATGTGCGGTATCCAGACTCCGGATACACAGCACTTTAGCCTGCCCAATGGGCTGGCAGCTTTCGCGAGTAAGCGCTTTGATCGTATCAACGGTCAGCGCGTGCCTATGCAGAGCCTTGCAGCCTTTACCGGGGCCGACTACACGTCACCGGGGGCCCTGGACTATGTCAACTTCTTGCGTGCGACACAGCTGTGCACCAACGATGTACGAGAGAAAGCTATTGCCTTCGAGCGGGCCGTCTTCAATGTCGCGTTCAATAACCGAGACGACCACCCCAAAAACTTCGCCTACGTCATGTCGCCGTCCGGTACATGGAAGCTGGCGCCAGCCTACGACGTCACTTTCTGCGAGGGGCCGGGGGGTTATCACCAGATGGACGTGATGGGCGAGGCCCTGGATATTGGCCGAGACGTGATGCTCAGACTTGCAGACGAAGCAGAAGTCTCGGTCGAGAATGCTGGCGGCATCATTGACAACATGTGCCGCGTCGCCAGCCAGTTTTTGGCCATCGCCGAAAACCTGTATCCAGGCGTGATCACCCAAGACACCCTGAATAACATCCAGGGCCGAATCGACGAGAACATCGAACGGCTGCGCTGACGTGGCTGCTCGGCTGGTTAATGATGCCCTTGACTTAGCTGACGACGTTACACTTCAACAGCCGAGAACGGTGGAAAAGCAGAGGATGTTTTTCCAGGACTCATGATTGAAGGTCAGGTGCATTAAAGACTGTCCGGATCCCCGAAAAACATTTTGACCAGGCTCTAGCACGGTAGTTATAGCGCGTGCAGTTGAAGGCTACCGACCGAACTTCTGGAGTCGTATATTCAAGCTGGAAGTGCGCCAACGGGCGGAGCTTCTGACGAAGGTTGAAGGTGCTCGGACCCAGGATTTGAGCCGATTCCAGGCGGAGCTGAAAGAGTGGGAAGCCGCTCACCCTGATGTGATGGTTCCCTAAGTGACGTTTCGAGTGAGTTTAGCTCTATCATGAGCTAGCGTTCATGCATGCGCTTTTCTGATCACTCGCTGGATACCGCCCCTATGAGAGACCTGCCGCCCACCGCGACCTTGCGCGCTTTTGAAGTTGCCACGCGACATCTGACTTTTACTTCCGCCGCACAGGAGCTGCATGTTACTCAAAGCGCGGTCAGTCACCAGCTTAAGCATCTTGAAGCGCTTTGGGGGCTGCAGTTATTTGAACGTGGCAAGGCGTTACGCCTCACGGCAGCGGGGTCTTCGCTGGCGCCCATCGTGCGGGAATTTTTCATCAGCCTGGAGGCGACTTTGGGTGATCTGCGCGAGCAAAAAGGCAGGGTTCGACTCAGCGTCAGCACCACCTATTCCTTCGCCCTCAAATGGCTGCTGCCACGCTTGCCGCGTCTCTCTCGCCAGCACCCCGAGGTGTTGGTCTCGCTGGACACCACGGATAAAATAATCCACTTCTCTCACGGTCAAGCTGATGTTGCGATCAGGCTCGGCAAGGGCGATTACCCAGGCCTGCATTCGGAGTTCTTGTTTGGGGAGCAGGTATTTCCTGTGGCCAGCCCCGAACTGCTGCGGCGCGTTGGGATACCACAGAGCCCCGCCGAATTGTTGCATTTCCCGCTGCTGACGCGGGATGGCGCCGAGTTGGTGCCAAAGTGGGAGGTGTGGTTTCAAGCTGTCGGGCTCGCCTATTTGCCGCTCAAGGAGAGCGTCAGATTTGGCGATACCAACATGACGGTCGAGGCGGCCTTACTCGGTCAAGGCGTTGCGTTGGTGCGCAGCGGGCATGTCGAGAGCGAAATCAGCGATGGCCGTTTGGTTCGGCTGTTCGATGTGCCGCTTCCATCGCCGCTTGCTTACTACTTCGTGTGCCCCAAGGGCATCGAATCGCAGCCGCACATCGCCAGTTTTCGTCAATGGTTAGCCAGTGAGGCGCTGAAAGTACAACGAGTAGAACAGTGATCCATGAGCATTCATTCATGCTGCGATGAAGAGACTTCTCTTTAGTCCCGGCGCCGGATTGCCTAAAGTGGCGCATGCCTATTCATCTCATCCTCCTCGTGCTTTTTGCCGCGCTCCTGCATGCCAGCTGGAATGCGCTGCTGCGCAGCGGTGCCGATCGGCTGTGGTCCATGACGGTGATGTGCATTGCAATCGCCATCACCAGTGTCGTCGCCGCAGCGTTCATGGTGCCCCCCGCGATTGAAAGCTGGGGCTACGCGGTGCTTTCGGGGTTGCTGCATGTGGGCTACAACTTGTTTCTGGTGCGCAGTTACCGGGTCGGCGACTTGGGGCAGATCTATCCGATTTCACGCGGATCGTCGCCGGTGCTGATCACCCTGGGTGCCGCCGTTTTTGCCGGAGAAAGCATCACGTCTGGTGAGTTGCTCGGTATTGCGCTGGTGTCAGGCGGGATTATTTCGTTGGCCTTCAGAGGGCGCAGTCTGTCGGTTCCCAGCCTGCCCTATGCGCTGGGGACGGGCTGCTTTATCGCGGCCTACAGCGTGGTCGACGGCATCGGTGCCAGGCTTTCCGGTGCGCCGCTTGCCTACACCGTGTGGATGTGCGCCCTGTGGGGCGTGCTGATGCCAGTGGTCTATATCGGCCTACGCGACACCCGCAGCTTGCTCTCCGTCCGGCCCGGAACAGTGACCGTTTTGGTCGGCGGGCTGGTCTCCTTGCTCGCTTATGGAATGGTCATCTACGCCATGAACGAAGCGCCCCTGGGCGCGGTATCCGCATTGCGCGAAACCAGCGTGCTGTTTGCGGCGTTGATCGGCTATGTGTTCCTCGGCGAGACGCTCACCGCACGGCGGATATTGGCGTGCGTAGTGATCGCCAGCGGCACCCTCATCATCGGCTGATACAGCCAACGGCTCAGGAGCTATGTTAAATGGTCAACGTCTCGCAGGCACCGCTGATTCTAATCACGGGTGGAAGTCGTGGAGTGGGGGCAGCAACCGCCCGGCTGGCGGCCGCAAGAGGTTATGACGTCGCTATCAGCTACGTTGCCAACGAACCCGCGGCGCTGGCGGTGGCTGCGGATGTAGAAGCCTTGGGGCGCAGAGCGTTGGCGATGCGGGCCGACAGTGCGGACCCTCAACAGGTGGCCGATTTGTTCGCGGCCATCGACCGCGCGTTCGGACGCATCGACGTACTGGTCAATAACGCTGGGATGCTGGCGCCTCAGTCACGCCTGGAAGACCTCGGCTTCGAGCGGATGCAGCGCATCTTTGCGGTCAATGCCATTGGGCCAATACTCTGCGCCCAACAGGCGGTGAAGCGCATGTCTTACCGCCACAACGGACCGGGCGGCGTGGTGATCAATGTCTCTTCGGCATCGGCGCGCCTCGGCAGCCCGAATGAGTACGTCGACTATGCGGCGTCAAAGGGCGCGTTGGAGACTTTCACCATTGGATTTGCAAAGGAGGTGGCCCGGGAAGGGATACGCGTCAACTGTATTCGCCCCGGACATATCTATACCGAAATGCATGCCAGTGGCGGCGAGCCGGGGCGGGTCGATCGTGTCAAGGACTCGATCCCCATGGGGCGGGGCGGTCAGCCTGAAGAAGTGGCACGCGCGATTCTATGGCTGGCGAGCGCGGAGGCATCATTCGTTACCGGTACATTCCTCGACGTAACGGGCGGTAAATGAGTCAGAGGCATGGATCATCGACTACTGCGCTCGGTTTCAAGTAACAGCGGGCTGCCTCACCTTACGACTCACTCCAGGTGTCTTGCCCGTAATGCGCTTGAATGCACGACTGAAAGCGGCCTGTGATGTATAGCCCAAACGCTGTGCTACCTCTTCAATCGGCAGCCTTTCGAGGCTCAGCCACTGGCTTGCAAGCCGCATTCGCAGTTCGGTGACATAGCGCAGCGGGGTCATGCCAATCGTCACTTGGAAGCGGTCCGCGAAGACCGAGCGCGAGGTATTGCAGTGCTCTGCCAACTGCGCAACGGTCCAGTCGCGGCCCGGTTGTTGATGGAGCGCAAGCAGTGCACCGGCCAAGCGTGGATCGCGCAAGGCGGCGACCAGGCCAGAAGCGTTCCCGCAGGCGCACTCCACCCAGCCGCGAACGACCATGGCGGCCACCACGTCGGCCAAACGCGCGAGGATACCGGCGAAGCCGACACGTGCGGCGCTGACCTCGCGTTCCATGGTGGTCAGGATAGGCACCAGTCCGGGGTAACGCTGGCCGCCGGCATCAATCAGCATCAGGCCCGGCATCAGCCGACCAAGACCATGGATGCTGCCCAGTTCAAACTCCATACAACCACTGAACAAAATAGTGCTCGGCGTGGGGCTGGCATCGGTTCCGGTATCCACTGCGCTGATGGTGTCACCGAGGGGGGCGCCGTATAGATGGTCGATGTCCTGAACAGGCACGTCCGGATGGGAAAACAGTTGATGGGCGGCGCCATGGGAGATGAACACGGCGTTGCCCGCAGTCAGCGCGTAGGTGGTGCCGTCCTCCATTTGCAGCACCGCAGTGCCGACGGCCATGAAGTGGAACCAGGCGTGCCCAGGTTTTTCAGCGAAGCCCAAACCGAAGGCTGGACCCGCTTGAATACGCCGGTATTCGACGCCACGCAGGCGCATGCCGCGCAACAGCTCGTTGATGAGATCCGAGGAAAGAGCAAACTGATCTACAGGCATCGTTCAGGTGTTTTAGTCAAAAAGTAGAGATTTTCGATCATAGATCATCCAGCTTTCGGTGCCTAGACTGCGGCTCGCAATGAAGATTGGGAGATCCGTGCAATGACTGACTGTGTATGTAATGCCGTATCCGACCGCCATCCCGGCGTCGGCTCGGATGTTGAGCCCACGACCCCCGCGTGGATGGCCGTCTTCTCGTTGGCAATGGGTGTGTTCGGATTACTGACCGCTGAGTACCTTCCGGCCAGTTTGTTGACGCTGATGGCAACTGACCTGGGAGTGTCCGAAGCGCTGGCTGGCCAGGCGGTAACGGTGACAGCCGTGGTTGCGCTGTTCGCTGGCTTACTGGTGCCAGGCCTGACCCGCAGCATTGACCGACGTTGGGTGTTGCTGGGGTTTTCCACGTTGATGGTCGCCTCCAATCTGTTGGTCGCCGTTTCCTCCAGCTTCGCGGTGCTGTTGTTGATGCGTATCTTGCTGGGTATTGCCCTTGGCGGGTTCTGGAGCATGGCGGCGGCGGTAGCGATGCGCTTGGTGCCGAGCGCTTTGTTGCCCCGGGCGCTGTCGATCATTTTCAGCGGCATTGCCATCGGCACGGTAGTGGCAGTGCCGCTGGGCAGCTATCTGGGCGGGCTATATGGCTGGCGCAGCGCGTTTTTTGCCGCGGCGGCGGTAGGCATGGTGACCCTGACTTTCCAGTCGTTCACTCTGCCGCGCCTCGCGCCGCGCCGGCCGGCAAGACTGCGCACCGTTTTCGAGGTGTTGCAGCGCCCGGGCATCGCCATGGGGATGTTCGGTTGTGTGCTGGTGCACAGCGGGCACTTCGCGATGTTCACCTATGTTCGGCCATTCCTTGAAGGTACTACCGGCATCGGTCCCCAAGGGCTGTCACTGATGCTGCTGGGGTTCGGTGTGGCGAACTTCGTGGGCACGCTGTTGGCCGGGAGGCTGCTGGAGCGCCACCCGCTGGCCACTCTGGTGTTGATGCCCGCGCTGGTCGGCGTTGCAGCGCTGGCGTTGGTGCTGTTGCCGGCCTCGGTGCCGGGGCAGGCGGCACTGCTGGCGATCTGGGGCTTGGCCTTTGGTGGTGTGCCGGTGGCGTGGTCGAACTGGGTCGCCAGGGCGGTACCTGATCAGGCGGAAAGCGCCGGAGGCATGGTGGTGGCATCTGTGCAGTCAGCCATTGCAACGGGCGCCGCCGCTGGCGGTGCAGTGTTCAGCCTCGGTGGCAGCGCGGGCGTATTCGTCGCGGCGGCCGTGCTGATGCTGCTGGCCGCGTTGCTGATTGCGCTGCGTGTCCGAGTCCCTTCTGTTCAAGGCGTTCGCCAGCCCAAACCCGCGTTGCACCTTTGATCCGGTTTCCCAAACCGCTTCGATTCCGTCCGCCACCAGGAGATGCACCATGAACAATACGACGTCTCACCAAGGACGCCTCAAATCGTTGCGCGCGGCAGGCATTGGCAATGCGCTTGAATGGTTTGACTGGACCCTGTACGCAACCTTTTCGGTGTACCTGGCAAGCAATATGTTCGACAAGACCGATGCGCGCTCGGCGATGCTCGCGACCCTTGCTGTGTTTGCGGTTGGCTTTGTCGCACGCCCTGTCGGCGGGTGGTTGTTTGGCCGACTGAGCGACCGACTGGGGCGTCGGACCATCATGGTGCTGCTTGCGATCAGCAGCCTGGGCATCGCGCTTATCCCTGACTACCAGAGCATTGGTCTGTATGCCTCTGTCGCGCTGCTGTTTTTCCGGCTTATGCAGGGGCTCGCCCATGGTGGCGAGACCGGGGTTTCCTACACCTATGTCGCCGAGATCGCCCCAAGCAAGCACCGTGGCTTATGGTCGAGTTCCGTCTATGTGGGGGTGACGGTAGGGGTGATGGCGGCCGTGGCGGCAGCGCTGACCTGGCTGCTGGGCGCGCAGGCCATGGGTGACTACGGCTGGAGGATCGGCTTCGCCATTGGTGGAGTACTCGGTATTTATGCGCTGTTTTTGCGCCGCGGTGCACAGGAGTCTCATGTGTTCGTAGAGCAGCAGGGTCTGGCGCGGCCGCCGCGTAAGCTGTCCAGGGGGGGAGATGCTACGCGTCGCGCGTAACATCGTCATGCTTGCAGCGGCCGCCAATGTCACTTACTACGCCTGGGTCACGTTCGGCGCTTCGACGGCGATTGCGCAGGGTATGGACGCCACGGGTGCCTATGTGGCAAGTCTCCTCGCGCAGATCCTCTGCGTGTGCTGGTTGCCGGTCTGCGGGATGTTGTCCGATCGGGTAGGGCGCCGGCCCATGGTCATCGCCTGGGGCCTGGGCGTGATCCTGCTGACCTATCCCATTTCGATAATGGTGACCACTGAGCCCTACACACTGTTCTTCGCCCAGGTGCTGGGGCTAGGCGCATGGTCGTTGATCGCGGCGATTTTCCCTGCCGTGCTGTCCGAGCAGGTACCGACCCAGGCACGGGCCCAGGGCGTTGGCTTGGTCTCGTCGGTTTCGGTGGCGATCTTTGGCGGCACCGCCCCCTATTTACACAACTATCTTAGCGGCGCCGACCTTGGCTATCTGTATGTCAGCTATGTCATCGGGTTGGGCGTAATCACTGTCCTGGCAGGGTTTCTTATCGACGAAACGGCGGGCATCGATCTTGCGCACATCGAGGCGCCTGGTGCTCGAGTCAGCGCTGGCTCACGGCCGTTGATGGCGTCTCGGGACTAAATCACTTGGCTTGTCGATCCGCAGAATCAGCCGATCAAAGGAGTACGCCTCAATGAATTCCACAGACCTCAAAAACGCCGCTGCACGCGGTGAACGACCGGGCGCCGGCGTGACCGTCAGCCAGACTTCGGGGCCACGTCAGGCCGCACGTGAGACCTGGGTCGAAGTCCCTTCCGAGTCGGGCTCGGCGGCTGCCTGGTGCTACTCGGACCGCCGCGCCTATAGCCCGGGTGACTCGGTTTGCCTGTATCTGTCGTCGAACCGCTCACAAGTGAGATTCCGGATCTATCGTGACGGCGCCATCACCCGCACGCTGCATACCACCGACAGCCTTGACGCTCGATTCCATCCCATACCCGAACGTGCCTATGAGCATGGCTGCCAATGGCCTGTCTTCATGCAATGGTCAATCCCGGCGGATGCCGAGCAGGGTGGCTATGTAGTGGAAGTACGGGATGGTGCTGACAGCGTCCTCGGGCATCATCTGTTCATCGTCAAGGCGGTGCGCAAGCGTTCCGATGCCTTGGTGCTCGTTGCGGCCACCTCGACGTGGGCCGCCTATAACGACTGGGGCGGTGCCAATCATTACTTCGGCCTCCACCCCGGCACGCCGCGTGGCCGCTCACCGTTGCTGTCGGCGCAGCGCCCCTGGGCGCGAGGGCAGGTCTGGCTGCCGGAGGATGCACCACGTTGCGTCAACGCGACCCGGCCCCGCAAGCCAGGGCCCGCGCGCTATGAGTTCATCGAATGGGCCAACCTTAACGGCTACGCCAAGTACTACGCGCTGGCGGGGTGGGTTTCTTACGAGAGACCTTTTGTGGCCTGGGCCGAACAGCAAGGTTATACGGTGCATATCCTGACCCAGGACGATTTGCATCACGACCCGCACGCGCTTGAAGGCTACACCTGCGCCGTCTTCGCCGGGCACGACGAGTACTGGACGCGGGAAATGCGCGACCATGTCGACGCCTTTGTCGAGGGCGGCGGCAAGGTCGCGCGCTTCGCCGGCAATTTCATGTGGCAGATCCGCTTGGAGGATGAGGGCCGGCGGCAGGTGGCCTACAAGTACGATGCTGGTGCGCTCGATCCTGTGGCGGCTACCGAGCCTCATCGACTAACGGGAGCCTGGGAAGATCCGAGGGTAAATCACCCCGGGGCAAGGACGTTCGGGGTGAATGCTCTGCGAGGGATTTACGCCAGTTTTGGAGGAATGGCTCCGCGCAGCCCTCGCGGCTATACAGTCTTCAGGCCTAAGCACTGGGCGCTTACGGGGACGGGCCTGGGTTACGCGGACATGTTCGGAGACGAACCCAACATCTTTGGCTATGAGGTGGATGGCCTGGAATACACGTTCGTCGACGGTCTCCCAGAACCGCTCTACACAGACGGTGCGCCCGGTGGATTGCAAATCCTCGCAATGGGCTGGGCAACCAATGCCGAGCATGGTCGGTCCGAGGAGGCCTATTCATTCATGCTCGGCGATGGCGATGCCCGGTTTCGGGCTTCCATCCTGGCGCCCGACCTTAGCGACGCCAGCATCGATTTGCATAGCCGCGGGGCCGCGCAATACACAGGAGGTTCGCTGATCTCCTTAAAAAGGAGGTTATGGCTTTGGCATACCGTCAAGTTGGCGCTTTGTTTCAAAGGTGCGTAGATCATTGAAAATGGCTCTGGCGGAGAACGCACGCCAGGCGTTCAAGCCGAGCGTTGGATCGCCTGGGTACCGGGGATCGGAACGTACGTCCGGCCCCCATAAACTTACCAGCCTGCACCTCCTGCGCAAAACCACTGATTGCGGTATGGAGCATTACAAGCTATCGGGGTCGCCAAAAAACATCTGGATTCTCGACCGCAACCAGCGCTCCCCTGGATCATTGTCCTGGGAGCCGCGCCATGCCATGTGCAACTCGAAGGTTGGTGTCTCGATTGGAAGGGCTTCGGCACGGACTCCGCCCGCGGCGGTCAGCACGGCGGCGGCGTAGTCTGGCACCGTGGCGATAATGTCAGTACCGGCCAGCAACGTGGCCAGGCCGTTGAACTGCGGAACCGCCAGCACGACATGACGTTTGCGGTCGACTTTTTCCAGTACCTCATCGATGAAGCCGCTCAGGTCGCCCGAGAATGACACCAGCGCGTGCGGACGAGAGCAGAAATCTTCCAGGCTCAGGGCGCCGGGCATCGAATCGGCACGTAACAGCATGGGTTTACTTCTGCGCAGGACTTTGCGCTTGGCATTGGCCGGCAGATCGTTGGTGTAGCTGACGCCGATTGAAATCTCGCCGGAGGCCAGCAGCGCGGGTATCAATATGTAATTGACCCGACGTACCACCAGCACGATGCCGGGTGCTTCCGAGCGCAGCCGTTTGAGCAACGAGGGCAGCAGCGCGAACTCGGCATCATCGGACAGGCCGATGCGAAACACGGCGGTACTGGTTGCAGGATCAAACTCGGAGGCGCGACTCACCGCTGTGGAAATCGAATCCAGGGCAGGCGACAGCAGCCCGAAGATTTCCGTCGCCCGGGCGGTCGGCTCCATGCTGCGACCGGTGCGCACGAACAGCGGATCATCAAAGAGCCCACGCAGGCGTGACAGGGCGGCACTGATTGCCGGCTGCCCGAGAAACAGCTTCTCGGCAGCCCGAGTGACGCTGCGTTCATGCATCAGGGTTTCGAAAACGATCAGCAAATTGAGGTCGACGCGACGAAGGTCGTTGCGGTTCATGGCAGGTGATCTCAAGGCGTTTGTCGAAGCAACGATCTACCAGCATATGGCCAGTGCATTCATTGCTGGCGTGAATAGTACGAGCAAATGCGCGCTTTGCGCATGTATAAATTCATCGCCAGATCAGATACCTGCGCCTGGAAGTCATTCATGATCCCGACCGTCATGCAACGCCCGGCAGCATTCTTGTCCCGGGTTTTGTCCGGGCGGGGCGGATGCCACGGTTTGCGCGCAGGGGGTGTCCGGTCAGGTGAAGATCGAGCCTGTATGGGTTGCATTGTCTGTTCGACATGCGAACAATGGCCGTCCATGACCACACAAGGAGCCAGTGATTGTCCGGGGTGAAGAGCCTATGAAATGTAATGGCAATCAATGACAGGCATGTCGACTATTAATAGCCACTGATAGTGTTCCCGGCAGCGCCCGGCTAGAGTTCATGGCATCAAGGTTCATTAGGCGAGGTTTGAAATGTCCCGCACGATTCGTTTTCATCAGTTTGGCCCAGCCGAGGTGCTCAAGATCGAAGAGCATCCTGACGCGTTGCCTGCACCCGGTGAGGTTCAAGTACGTGTCCAGGCGATTGGCATCAGCTGGTATGACGTCCTCTGGCGGCAAAACCTGGCGCCGTCCCAGGCGCGGCTTCCTGCGGGCATGGGTCATGAAATGGCCGGTGTCGTGACTGCGCTGGGTGAAGGCGTCGACGATCTGGCTATCGGCGACAAGGTCGCCAGCTTCCCGTCTGCAGACCCTAACCAGCATCCGGTATACGGCGAGGTGGTGGTTTTGCCGCGTTCCGCGCTGACTCGTTATCCCGACGTCCTGACGCCTGTGGAAGCCAGCGTGCATTACACGCCGCTGTTGGTAGCCTATTTCGCCTACATGGACCTTGCGCGCATCAAGCCCGGGCAGACAGCTCTGGTGACTGATGCCAGCCACTGCGCCGGCCCGGCCTTCGTTCAGTTAGGCAAGGCACTGGGCGTGCGAGTGATCGCCGCGACCAAGACTGAAGACGCAAGAGATTACCTGCTGTCCTTGGGCGCCGATAAGGTGGTGGTCACTGAAGAGCAGGACCTGCTGATGGCCATCAACAAATACACCGACAATCGGGGTGTTGATGTTGTGCTGGACGGTCTGGGTGGGCCACAGATGTCAATCATGGGTGATGTTCTGGCGCCTCGCGGCAGCCTGGTGCTGTACGGTTTGCAAGGGGGTAACCAGACGCCTTTCCCGGCCTGCGCCGCTTTCCAGAAGAACATTCAGTTCTTTGTGCATTGCCTGGGCAACTTTACCGGCAAGCCGGAACTGGGCATCTCCCAGGATGAGGCCGCATTGCAACGGGCATTGCGCGACATCAACCAGCTGACGGCAGATCGCGTGTTGGTCCCGCTCAAAATGCGTGTGTTTCCGTTCAGCGAAGTGGTCCAGGCGCATCGTTACATGGACGGCTGTCCGATCGGCGGTCGAGCTGTACTTGAATTGGAGCCTGCCTGATCCTGCGTGAGAAGTGCTGACGCAGCACTTCGGTATACTCGACGCCTCCGGACAGGCGTCGATGTGTTGGAAAATCTCTTCGCTGTCCGCGTTTCCTGTTAGCCATACCCTCTCTATGTATCTTCCTTGCCCTGGCGTGCTCTCGACACCCCCAGCATTTCAAACGTCGCTTATTCATTCTCACGAATAAACAAGCGTCGTTTATTTATAATCCCGTGTGCCCGCCAAGTTTATAAGCGTTGTGCTTTCGGGGTTTTAACCCACCGCAGGATCGCGTGAGTCCAACCATAAACCAATCAAGGGACTCAACGTTGGACAGGCAAGCCTGGAGCCCTTGTGCATTATGGCCTTGAAAGGCTTGACGCTGCGCCGCCGATATTAATTAAACACGGCTGTTTATCGTTATGTTTAAACGTGTTGATCTGAGCTGTATGGGGCAACTTATCTGTACCTTGTAATCGTGGGAGTATGACTGATAATAGTGAGGTAATTATTACTCAGGGAATGAGTCATGGTCGATTATCCATTCAGATACCTGTTCAATGTATACCTCATCTGCACACCTTCACGCGCTGACAAGCAGGCAGGTGAAACACGATGAGTTCCATTCACGAACAGGCGATGAGTTATGTCTATCAACAAGTATTGCAACGCTTGTTGAGTTATTTTTCTCGCGCCGAACGTACAGCCTTGCAGTTACTCATTCAGCGTTTGATCGTCGCCGCCGGGGGGATCGAGCGTATCGCCAGTTTCAAGGTCATGGTGGCCTTCAGCGGCGGCAAGGACAGCGCCTACACGCTGGCGTTTCTGCGGGCCGCGCAATTGAGCATCGCGGGACGATCACCGGCGACCTTTAACCTGCGCATCGCCAACATGCGCCATGCAGGCATGACACCGGCCGTGATGAACAACATCCAGCGCACGTATTCGGCGCTGTTTCTTCATGACGACCCGCGCGTCGAACTGCTGGTGATCGATAACCAGTACGTGCAGATTTTCGAGCCGGAACTGCCTTTTTCCCAAGCCGGGCGTGAACAGAATCGTTCGGACATGCTCGTGAGCGGACATTTATCGGCAGGGGACGCACGCACCACCTTCTGCAACAGTTGCTACCTGGGGATCGCCGGGTTTTTTAGCCGGGCCGCTGCGTGGGGCAGTGGCGTCGATGCCTTGATCAGCGGTGATTCACGCAAGGAACAAAAGCAGTACATCACCTGGCTCATGCGTCTCGCCCCGCACGGCGCGAAGCATTTCAATGATCATGGCAACCAGAGCTTCAACGGTGTGCTCAGAACCCTCGACAGCGTGGGACAGGTGTATTACCAGGAACTGTATGGCGACGGCGGCGAGGTGAATGGGCGAATGATTCGCCCCCTGGGTTTCCCGAACAAAGCCATCGTACCGGCCTACATCACCATTTCTGATCTGGTGCACAGCAGGGTGGACGAGCACTGGAGTTTACTGACCGAGTTTCTGGGGTTTCGTTTTGATGATCTGGCGTTCAGCTTCAGCGAGTCCGATTGCGCCAATCCATTGCTGATGGCCCATATGCGGGGGCTTAAAGCCCAGTACCTTCAAGGGCGCGACTATGCAGATGGCATTGCCGAATACCTGGAGCTGGCCAAGGCTCTGATGCGCAGAAAACAGATGCCTCAGCGTCTGATCGAGCAGGCATTGGCTGCCTACGCCGGTGAGTCTCGCTTGCAGGCCCGCCGGGAATTGGCTGCAGCCTTTGCTCAGGAAGGCTTCGGTCTGAATGAGGCGCAACTGGTTTGCCTGCTCTTTTCACCGTTCGTCAACGAAGGCCGAGACCTGGAAACATTCCTGCGACGTTGTCACCCCGGCATGCTGGTCGCGCTGCCGGACTTGCACAAGGCCCTGTCGGGCACGCCCGCGCCCGAACAAGTCGTCCAGTGGCTGGTTGATATCAGTGGCCTGAGTATCAAGGGCCTGCAGAGCCTGTATCTCAAACAGCGCGTGGATTTTGATCTGCAAGACTCGATCATTGCCCGGGTACGCGCCGCAGACCCTGATAAACGGCTCGTTTCAACGCTGGACCCGGTGACCGGTGAGTCGGTCAGAGAAATCATTTCCGGACGTTGATCCCTCTTCTCAATCGCCTGCCATGTGCCTCGCTCGCGGTGTCACGTACGCCTTCATTGAACAAGCAATCCGGGGCCGGCGGTTACGCATGGACGAGTGTCGCTCATGAAAAGAAAATCCGATTTCGCCTATCAAACGGTGTATCGCTACCTTGTTGGCCTGATTAACGATGCGGCGAGTGATACACCCCTACGGCTCCCGTCACTGCGCCAACTGGCGAGGCGTCTGAAAGTGTCCATTTCCACGGTACAAAACGCCTATTCACTGTTGGAGAAAGAAGGGCGTGTCAGTCCTGTGGCCAAGTCGGGCTACTACACGCAACCGATGGCCCAGGAGAGCGTCCTGTCCGATGATGGCGAGTCGCAGTGCGTGTTGAAGACCCTCTACAACAGTGCCCGCCGTCCCGGAATGCAGGTGTTTGGCAATGACGAGCCGACGCTGGCCCAGTCGCTTGAGAGCCCGCTTCTGGCGATCGAGCGCGAGTGGGTCCGCCAGCATCCCGAACCGCCGGACCCGAACTTCCAGCCTTTCGGGGATGGTGAATTGCGTGCCGCGCTGGCGGCTCGTTACACCGTTTCGACCCGTAAAAGCTGGCTGCCGGAAGATGTCTTTGTCGGGCCTGACCTGCTGGGCATGCTAAAGGTGGTGATCGAAACCCTGTCGCTCAGGGGCAGCGCGGTTCTGGTTGAATCACCCTGTACCTGGACACTCTTGCGTCTGCTGCAGTCGTTTGACATCCGGGTGATCGAGCTGCCTGTGGACCGGTCAGGCTGCATTAATCTCCCTGCACTGGATCAGGCGTTACTCACTGAAAGCATAGGCCTGGCCTTGTTGCCCTCGTGTCTCAATGCGGTGCGCGGCAGTGGATTACCGGCCGACAATCGCCAGGCGGTGGCGGACCTGCTTAACCGTTACCGGGTCTGGGTGCTGGAAAACGATAATCATGGGGAGTTGGGCTTCGAGCCTCCCCAAAACCGACTGAGGGATTTGATCGACCCCGAGCGCCTGTTGATCATGGGGTCATTTGAAAAAATCCTGGGCCCGGAAGCCCCTTATGGTTATCTGCTGAGCAAATGCTTCATTCCCCAATGGCAGCAGTACTTCCTTTTGCGCGCCTTCAACCTGCCGCCCATTCGTCAAAAAGCCATAGCGCGTTTGTACAGCAATGGCCGGCTGGATCAGCATCTGGCGCAATTGCGTTGCGTGCTGGAGCAGCGCATGCGGGACATGACCGTGCTGATCGACCAACACCTGAGGCCGGTGCTCAACTATGAAGTACCTCAAGGCGGCGGGGTAATCTGGGCCGAAAGCACGCACTGCGTGGACATGCGCCGCGTCTTTGAGCAGTTGCTGCGCGAGCGCATCGTCATTGCTCCGGGGGAGTTGTTCAGCCTGCAAGGTTTGCATCGCCAGCATCTGCGCATCAGCTATGCCGTCAGCGACCATCTGCCCGTTGAGCCTACGCTCACTGCATTACGCACGGCATTGGCCCAGGCCCGTTGCGATTGAGGGCGCCGCAACCGGATCCGCCGATCCATTTGTATTTGCCAGATGCCTGGCAGACTGATATCTGTACGCCCATCCAGTATTGGCAATTGATGGTTCCTCCCTGCAGTGACTTCAGCTCCTTTGATCCCTATGAACGAAGACCGGCCCCCGCTCGATGTGGACGCCACGGTTTACGTCGTGGCGGTTCGCGCCCTGTGCGAGTTTACGGCGAAGGCCGGTGATCTCGATCTGCGCTTTACGCCAGCGCCTACCGCCCAGCAAGGTATCGCCGGACATCGCACCGTTGCCACGCGACGTGGACCCCATTACCAGACCGAGATGGCGTTGTCGGGTGAATACCAACAGTTGAAAGTCCGGGGCAGGGCGGATGGCTATGATTCGCAGCTCAACCAACTCGAAGAAGTGAAGACCTATCGGGGCGAGCTGGCCGCCATGCCTGACAATCATCGCCAACTGCATTGGGCCCAGGCAAAAATCTACGGCTGGCTGCTGTGTCAGCAGTTGCAGTTGAATGAGGTCAACCTGGCGCTGGTGTATTTCAACATCATCAGCGAACAGGAAACCTTGATCCGCGAGCGCTACACGGCTCAGCAGTTGCAGGCCTTTTTCGAGCAGCACTGCGGGATATTTCTGCAATGGGCACGGCAGGAATTGGCCCACAACCACCAGCGAAACGAAGCGTTACGTGGCTTGAAATTCCCCCACGCAGGGTTTCGCATCGGCCAGCGGCATCTGGCCGAGTCTGTCTACAAGGCGGTCAGCACCGGGCGTTGTCTCATGGCTCAGGCGCCCACCGGCATTGGCAAGACCATCGGCACCCTGTTCCCCATGCTCAAGGCAGCCCCCAGCCAGCAACTGGATAAAGTGTTTTTCCTGACCGCCAAAACCCCGGGCCGCAAACTGGCGCTGGACGCTTTAGGCGTGATTCGCCACAGCGCACCAGAACTTGAATTGCGCGTTCTGGAACTGGTGGCCCGGGACAAGGCCTGTGAGCATCTGGACAAAGCCTGCAATGGCGACTCATGTCCATTGGCCCGCGGCTTTTATGACCGACTGCCTGCGGCACGCAGCGCGGCGTTGATCGCTCCGTGGCTGGACCAGACCGGTTTGCGCACGGTCGCCCTTGAACATCAGGTCTGTCCCTATTACCTGAGCCAGGAAATGGCACGCTGGGCGGATGTGGTGATTGCCGACTACAACTATTATTTCGACCTGAGTGCCTTGTTGTTTGGCCTGGCGCAGTTCAATCAATGGCGCGTGGCGGTGCTGGTGGACGAAGCGCACAACATGGTCGAGCGTGCCCGGCAGATGTACAGCGCGAGCCTTGATCAGCAGAGCATGAATGCCATCCGCGACGTTGCGCCTGCGCCGCTGAAGAAACCCTTGCAGCGCTTGAATCGTGACTGGAACGCGCTGCACAAGGAGCAAACCGGGAGCTATCAGGCCTATCCGGTCACACCGGGGAAACTGTTGCAAAGCCTCAACCTGTGCGTAACGGCCATGGGTGATTACTTCAACGAACACCCCGAAGCTGTCGATGGGCCGCTGCAAAGCTTTTACTTCGAGGCCATCGCGTTTGTGCGCATCGCGGAGTTGTTCGATGAGCATTTCGTGTTCGATATCAGCAAGCGCGAATCGAGAGGCCGGCGCAGCAGCCTGTCGAAGCTCTGCCTGCGCAACGTCGTGCCAGCCCGGTTCATTCACCCCAGGCTGACCGCCGCCCGTAGCAGCGTGCTGTTTTCCGCGACCCTTAGCCCCAGGCATTACTACGCTGATTTACTGGGCCTGCCAGCCGATACGGCCTGGATCGACGTGGAGTCGCCCTTCAGTCGTGAGCAACTGGACGTGCGGATCATCAGCCGGATCTCCACGCGTTACACCCACCGGCAGGCGTCGCTTGCGCCGATCGTCGAGCTGATGGCTGAGCAGTTCGAGTCGCAGCCTGGCAATTATCTGGCGTTTTTCAGCAGCTTTGATTACCTGCAACAAGTGGCGGAATTGATGCGGACCGAGCATCCCCATGTGCCGATCTGGTTGCAGGCGCGGGGCATGAGCGAGGGCGAACGGCATGAGTTTCTGGAGCGATTTACCCTGAAGAGTCAGGGTATCGGCTTTGCGGTGCTGGGAGGCGCTTTCGGTGAGGGGATCGATTTGCCGGGTGCGCGGTTGATCGGCGCCTTCATTGCGACACTGGGGCTGGCGCAGCTCAATCCGGTCAACGAACAGCTTAAACAGCGCATGGCTGTGTTGTTTGGCGCAGGCTACGATTACACCTACCTGTATCCGGGCCTGCAAAAAGTCGTGCAGGCTGCGGGCCGGGTGATTCGCAGTCAGCAAGACCGAGGCGTCGTGATGCTGATCGACGACCGCTTTGCAGAGCGCAAGGTGCAGCAATTGTTACCCAAGTGGTGGCAGCTTTGAGGCTCAAGGGTTTAGGGATCAATAGCCGAGCGCGGCGGTCAAACTGCCAGTAAACTGCCGCGCTGCTGATCTTTCATGAAACCGTGCAGCTGCCAGCATTATTTTTTTCCCCTGTTCCATGGAGGTTGTATGAGTCTGAGTCCTTTCGCCGGCAAGCTGGCACCGGCCGAGTTGCTGGTCGACGTTCCTCGATTGGTAACCGCCTATTACACCGGTCAGCCGGACGCTTCGGTTGCCACCCAGCGGGTCGCTTTCGGTACCTCCGGCCACCGTGGCAGCTCTTTTGATTTGAGCTTTAACGAATGGCACGTTCTGGCCATTAGCCAGGCCATCTGCCTGTACCGTGAAGTCAACGGCATCAATGGCCCGCTGTTCCTCGGTGCGGACACTCACGCCCTGTCAACGCCCGCCAGCGCTACTGCTCTGGAAGTCCTGGCCGCCAATGGCGTGCAGGTGATGATTTCCGAAGGCGACGAATACACGCCAACCCCTGCGATTTCCCACGCGATCATCTGCTACAACCGGGGCCGCACGACGGGGCTGGCCGACGGCATCGTCATCACGCCTTCCCACAACCCGCCGGAAAGCGGCGGTTTCAAGTACAACCCGCCCAATGGCGGCCCCGCCGACAGTCACATCACCAAATGGATCGAAGCCAAGGCCAACGAACTGCTGGCTGAAAAGATTCTCGGCGTGACGCGCATGAGCCACGACAAAGCCTTGCGTGCAGACACCACCCATCGCCACGACTACCTCAACACCTACGTGGCGGACCTGAAAAACGTCATCGACATGGATGCCATCCGCAACGCCAACCTGCGCCTGGGCGTAGACCCGCTGGGCGGAGCAGGGGTGCGTTACTGGTCGGCCATTGGCGAGCACTACGGCCTGAACCTGGACGTGGTGAACAAATTTGTCGATCCGACGTTCCGCTTCATGAGCGTCGACTGGGATGGCCGGATCCGCATGGACCCGTCGTCCAACTTCGCCATGCAGGGTTTGATCGGCCTCAAGGATCGTTATCAAGTCGCCTTTGCCTGCGATCCGGATCACGACCGCCACGGCATCGTGACGCCCAGCGGTGGCTTGCTCGCACCGAACAATTACCTGGCGGTGTCGATCGACTACCTGTTCCAGAACCGACCGCACTGGCGTGCAGATGCCGCCGTGGGCAAGACCGTGGTCAGCAGCGGCATGATTGATCGGGTTGCCGCGCGCCTGGGCCGTCGCCTGTATGAAGTGCCGGTGGGCTTCAAGTTCTTTGCCGAAGGGCTGTTCGACGGTTCGCTGGGCTTCGGAGGCGAAGAAAGTGCCGGGGCGTCATTCCTGCGCAAGGACGGCACGGTATGGACCACCGACAAGGACGGGCTGATCCCGGCGTTGCTGGCGGCTGAAATCACCGCGCGCAAGGGCCGCGACCCCAGCGAAATCTATCAGGCGTTGACCGAGGAACTGGGCGAACCGTTTTCGACTCGCGTGGAAGCCAAGGCCAATCCGGAGCAAAAGGCGTTGCTCGGCAAGCTGTCACCCGATCAGGTCAAGTCCACGGAATTGGCGGGTGAGCCGATCCTCAGCGTGCTCAGCCATGCGCCGGGCAACAACCAGGCGATCGGCGGCTTGAAGGTCATGACCGAAAATGGCTGGTTTGCGGCGCGCCCATCAGGCACCGAGGATATCTACAAGATCTACGCCGAAAGCTTTGTCGGCGAAGATCACCTCAAGCGTCTGGTGGCCGAAGCTCAAGTGCTGGTGGACGCGGCTATCGCGCCCCAATGACCTGAACTGAAGTGACACGAAAAAGCCCCGACTCCTGTGAGTCGGGGCTTTTTGCTGACTGCGTCGGGCAAACTGTCAGGCGACATCGACCAGGACGATTTCGCTGTCTTCGATGGCGGTCACTCGCAACACGCGCTCATCTTCAACGGCAATGCCGTCCCGGGCCTTTGCATGCAGACCGTTGACTTCGATGCTGCCCGTTGCTGGAACCAGATAAGCACGACGACCTGCGTCCAGACGGTACTCCGCGCTTTCACCCGCTTTCAGATTGGCCGCCACCAGGCGAGCATCGGCGCGGATGCGCAGGCTCACGTCGTCGCCGCTCTTGCCGCTTGCCAGTGTCACGAAACCTTCCCGATCACCCTTGGGAAAGGGTTTGGCGCCCCAGGAAGGTGCCGCGCCGGTTTCATTGGGCATGATCCATATCTGAAAGATCTTGGTGGCCTTGGCCTCCCTGTTGTATTCGCTGTGAGCAATCCCGGTCCCGGCGCTCATGACCTGTACATCACCGGCTTCGGTGCGGCCTTTATTCCCCAGATTGTCTTCATGGGTAATGGCGCCTTCACGAACGTAAGTGATGATCTCCATGTCCCGGTGAGGGTGCTTCGGAAAGCCCGTGCCCGATTCGATCACATCGTCATTCCAGACCCGCAACTGCCCCCAGTTCATGCGTTTTGGATCGTAGTAGTCAGCAAACGAGAAGTGATGGTGTGCGTCCAGCCAGCCGTGGTTGGCGCCGCCCAATGTGTTGAAAGGTCGTAATTGCAGCATGGTGTGGCCTCCTGAGCAGGGCCGGGAGAGGTATTCACCCGGGCTGCTGAACGATGATTCGTGGTTGATGGAGCGATGATCTATCAAATTATTATCGTTAAAAAGCGACAATTCTGACTAGTTACTATCTGATTCATTGATATATCAACACCTGTCACACCTCTATTTCACCTGCAATTGATCGGCTAATCGCTTGATCGACAAGCTTTTCACTGGAGCTCAGACGCGAATAGCGCCACCATGCCGCCTTCGCTCAATCTGTTGACTGCTGGAGCCTGCGTGTCTGACACCGATCTTCATCCCCATGCCGAGCTGGACTTGACGCCTCCGGCCCAACTGCCGTTCTTCAAGCGTCTGACGGCCCGTCTGCTGGGCAAAGCGCTGACCCGACTCGGCTCGCAACACAGGCCCTCGTGGTCGTTGGGACATGCCGACGGCTATCTGAATGGTCATTTGCAGGGCGTGGATGAAGGTTATGCCGAAGGCCACCTGGATGGCGTCGAGCAGGGTCGTCAGGTGCTGGTGATACGCGACATGCGCCCCAGCGAGCATCGCGGCCCCAAGGTGGATGATCACCTGTTCGACGATTGGCGCCTGCCGCTGAGCGCCGAGTTGAAGAAGCGCATCAAGGCCGACGTCGCCCTTAAGTTGCCGCCCCATGCGCAGCCCAGTGCGGCGCAGTGGAAGATGATCTTCAGCGATACCCCGTCGACGTATGTCATTGCAGGCGCGGGTGCAGGCAAATCCACCTCATTGGTGCTGCGGGTCCTGGTGCTTAGTCACTACCTGGGGTTCGAACTGGACTCAATGACCGTGGTGACCTTCACGCGCGAATCCCGCAAGGACTTCATTACCAAGTTGATCGAAATCTTCGGACTTTGGGGTCATAGCCTGAGTCAGAAGCAGGGCCGAGACCTGGTCCGAACTTTCCACTCGCGGATTCTGCCGCTGGTGCGCAGCCTGCCGGGGCTCGAACAACTGACGGCATTCGAGAACCTGGGTAGCCAATCCATGGCGGGCATGGAAGAGGGGGCGGACAGCAACCCGTTCGATCTGCGCATCAACGACGCGCAGCGTCAGCAACTGAACCTGTGCTATCGCGACCTGTACGCGAGCAACGAACGTTTTCGCGAGGTCATGGCTCCGCTGTACCGCCAGGCTTTGCAACTCAAGGCACTGGAGCGCGACCATCCGGATGTACAGAAACGCGTCACCGTGACCGAGTTGTCGGCCAAGCGGGACGAAGAGCTGTGCGACACCCTCGAAGACTTGTGGATTCGGGCCAAGGCGTGGCCGATCAAAGGCATCGAGCCGATGCGCCAGACCGTGGAAATCAACGGTTTCGGCTTTCACCTGCACGGCTATATCGCCGAACTGGACGCCTGGGTCGTGCTGGGGTTCGATCCTTCGGAAGATCAGCAGCTCAAACGCCCGGGGGCCAAATTACCGGTGTGGGCCGAGTGGGTCATCAAGCGCACCCTGTTTCAAGCTTTCTGTCGCAAACCTATGATCTGGCTGGAAAACTATGAGGCGGGTGGTCGGGTTTTGCAGTCGCTCTCCGGCGCAGCGGTGGCGGGGCCAGGGTTCGACTATAAAGTCAAAGGCGAACTGAGCGCCGCGCCGTTGCTGGACAGTTTCGTCACGACGGCCGGTTTCATCGAAAACCTGGGGCTGGATGTACCGGCTGCCGTGGCCGAGATGAGCTTTGCCAACGATGACCCGGATCGTTACTACTTCGAGGCCCTGAGCCTGTTCTGGAAGGCTTTTGAAAACCACCTGCTGGCGCAGACGCCGCCGGTCATGACCTACAACCGGATGTTTGCCCTGTTTGGCGAGAACTCCCCGGAAAATCTGCAACAAGTGGCTGACGAGCAGCTCAGGCCACTTGCGCACTTGATGATCGACGAATTTCAGGACGTATCGCCGCAGATCGTGTCCTGGGTTCGGGCCAGCCTTCGGGAGATCCGGCGGCGCGGTCCAGCCCTGCACACCGGGCGTGCGGCGCAGCATGCCTCCCTGATGTGCGTGGGCGATGACTGGCAATCCATCTATGGCTGGCGCGGCAGTTCACCCAAGTATTTCATGGAGTTCCCCAAGGAGTTTTCATCTCCCGGGACCACCAGAGTCATGCTCAGCGAGAACTACCGCAGCCATCAGCACATCATTGATGCGGCTGAACACATTGTGCGGGCCGCCCCGGCCATTGCAGGCAAGAAGGCCCGCGCCAGCGGAGCCACTCAGGACCTGGTGCCGGTCACGGTACTGGATCGCAGCGATGAGGCGCTTGAGGATCGGTTGCTGGAACACTACAACGACGGCGATTCGATTCTGTTGCTGTATCGCAAAAGCAGTGAAAAAGCGTTGCTGTCAAACAGGTTACAGGCACTTATTAATGCCGATTATGCGCAGCAGCCTCAGGCGCGTCGTTTCAAGCAGTTGACCTATCACAGTGCCAAGGGGCTGCAGGCCGATGCGGTGTTCCTGCTGGGTGACTGCCAGCATCTGACCCATTCGCCCTACAAGAATCAACTGTATCGCCTGGCCGGGCTGGGCAATGCCGGTGATTCGGACGCGTTCGACAACGCGCAGAAAGACGAAGTGATGCGCCTGGCCTATGTCGCCATCACCCGTGCCGTGCGGCACTGCTACTGGTTTATCGAAGGCAGCGCCAAAGATGACGCGAACGTGACCCGAGCGTCGGATCGAATCGACGCTGACCAAGCATTCTTTGAGGATTTGCGGCGCAAACCTTGAGGCTCAGGACGCGTTCATCATCCTGGGAGGGCGGAATGACTCCAGCTCGGCTTCTATCGCCTCGATGATCAACTCCACCTCGGTCGCGTTCATCACCGTGGCGCAAGGCAGGCCCGCAATCGCGATGACGGTTTCGCCGCTGGCGCGATCAAAAAGTCGGGCCACCATGCTACTGGGCGCGTCCATAGTGGCTTCGAAGCCGACCGGATGAAAGTACCAGCGCATCAACTGGCACGCGTTGGGGAACGTCACTTTATTCATTCAGCCCACCTCGATCACATCAGCACTGGCGATAGCTCCAATGGGTAGGGAATGGATCTGCCAGGATGGCCAGCAAAACGCGGGCAGACCTTGAAGCGGAGTCCTGATCAAGACTCCTGGGAGGGTCGAGGCGCTTTTCTGATAAAAATCCGAACAGTCCTGTCGAGCAGTCAACATAGCACTGCATCCGTTACAGGCAGATAACTTTTTGCCCAATGGACAAAAGTTTTATATTTATTTGATGCGCGTCATATCGGTTATTCCTTAAACATCTTACAGCGGGTTCAATCCCCTGATCAGGCTCCAAGGGCGCGCCAGCAACACGGTTGTGCTGGCGCGTCTGTTTAGCCCCGCAATTCACGGCCCTTCAAATTGACCAGATTTGCAGGTCTCTCCCCCTGCAAGGCACTGATGAGGTTGTCCACCGCGCAACGGGCCATGGCTTCCCGTGTTTCGTGGGTTGCGGACCCGATGTGAGGCGTGGCCACGACGTTATTCATCTGGAGCAAGGGCGAGTCACTGTTCAACGGCTCCCGTTCGAACACATCAAGCCCTGCACCGCGTATTTTCCCGCTCTGCAGGGCTGCAATCAGGGCATGCTCATCGACCACTTTGCCTCGTGCAATGTTGATAAGAATGCTCTCGGGCCGCATCAATGCCAACTGCTCCTTGCCGATCAGCCCCTCGGTTTGCGTAGTCAACGGCACCGTCAGGCAAACGAAATCGGCTTCGCTCAGTAACGCTTCAAGGCTGCGATAGCCTGCATTGAACCGCGCTTCCACGGCGGGCTTGGGGGAGTGGCTGTGATACAGCACCGGCATGCCGAAACCAAAGTGCCCGCGCTGGGCCAACGCTTCGCCGATGCGTCCCATGCCGATGATCCCCAGCGTTTTGCCGTGCACATCGCTACCGAAATGCGCCGGGCCGATGTTCTGCGTCCAGTCACCGTTGCGCACCATGCTGGCCAGCTCCACCACTCGCCGCGCAGTAGCCATGATCAGGGCAAAGCCCGTATCGGCGGTGGTCTCGGTCAATACATCCGGGGTATTGCACAGGGCGATCCCGCGCCGGTCCAGATAGGGAATGTCATAGTTGTCCACGCCCACCGAAACCGTGGATATGGCCTTGAGTTGTGGCGCGAGGTCCAGCAGACGGGCATCCAGTCTGATACTGGCGCCCAGCAGACCGTCGGCGTGGGGCAGGGCCGCGCGCAGTTCCGCGTGATCGTCACGTTTGGGGTCTGCGACCAACGTCACCTGCGCGTGGGCTTGCAAGCGCGCCAAGAGCGGTTCAGAAAGTTTCTTATACAGAACAACATGCTTTTTCATCGTGAGCCTTTCCAGATCAAGGATGCGCCGGGGCGCGACGGAGGGTGTGTCCATCCCCAGCAGGTTTCGTTTTGCTGTCCGGCTTGAGCATCAGGGTCAGGAACACCGAAACCAGCAACGCGCCGCTCATGAACAGGTACGAGGCACTCAGTGTTCCCGTCACGCCGTTGAGGTAGCCCACCAGATAAGACCCGGCAAACGAACCCAGCGCCCCCAGGCTGTTGATCAAGGCCATGGCACCTCCGGCAACATTGGACGGAAGGATTTCCGGAACAATGGCGAAGAACGGACCGTACGGGGCGTACATGCAGGCACCGGCGATCACCAGCAAGGAATAGGACCACCAGAAATGCTCAGTACCGAGGGCGTAGGAACCATAGAAGGCGATGGCGGCCAGTAGCAGCGGTGGCCACACGAACAGTTTGCGCTTCTGCAACTTGTCCGAGGCCCAGGACACCACAATCATGCCGATCACCGCAGCCAGATAAGGGAGAGCCGACAGCCAACCGGCTTCGACCATGTCCATCTGCATGCCTTGCTTGAGAATGGTCGGCAGCCACAGCACGAAGCCATACACGCCAATGCTCCAGCAGAAATACTGCGCCGCCAGCAATAGCACCTTGGGCGAGCGGAACGCCTCGGCGTAATTCTTGACCGGTTTGATCCCTACTTGCTCGGCGTCCAGACGCGCTTGCAGTTCGGTTTTCTCGGCGTCGCTGAGCCACGTGGCCTGGGCCGGGCGCTCGTCTACCAGCCGCCACCAGATAAACGCCCAGACCACCGCGGGCAAGCCCTCGACGATGAACATCCAGCGCCAGCTGTAATGGGCCACCAGATAGCCGGAAACAACCGACATCCAGAGCATGGTCACCGGGTTGCCGAGGATCAGCACGGTATTGGCCCGTGAACGCTCGGCACGGGTGAACCAATAACAGAGATAAACCAGCATGGCGGGCATCACGGCGGCCTCGACCACCCCCAGCATGAAGCGGATGCCGATCAGCATGTAGGCATTGGAAACAATGCCGGTCAGCGTTGCGAGGCTGCCCCACAGGATCAGGCTGACAAAGATCAGCTTCTTCACGCTCTTCTTCTGGGCGTAGATGGCCCCCGGCACTTGAAAGAAAAAGTACCCCAGGAAGAACAGCGCGCCCAGCAACGATGACATGCCTGGCGTGATATTCAGGTCTTCAGCCATGCCCGAAGCGGCCGCAAAGCCATAATTGGCCCGATCCAGATAGGCCAGGCTGTAGGTGATGAAAACGATAGGCATGATCAACAGCCAGCGACGTTTCAAGCCGCTGCTTTTGACGTTATCGAGTATTTTTTCCATGTCGATCTCCTGAGCTTTTTGTTTTTGTTGCAGCAGGTGCGTTGTGTGAATCGGTGTGAGAGTGCATCAGGCTGAAGAGGTCAAACCCGTTCCGGCCGTTGTCGCGCTTGAGGAAACGCGGCATCAAGCGCGGCGCGTCGTGGCAGACCTTCCATGTCACCGCGGCTTTGCACGGCCTGGCTGCCAATCCAGTTACCCCGTCCCACGGCCTGGGCAAAGCTCTGGTTCTCCAGCAGGGCGCTGATGACGCCGACAGCAAAACCATCCCCGGCGCCGACGGTGTCAACCACCTGTCTGACCGGTACGCCGGCGACAAATCCCTGATCGTGTTGGGTGCGGTAATACGCGCCATGGGCCCCCAGCTTGATGACCACGGCCTCGACGCCCTTGTCCAGATAGAACGAGGCAATGTCGGGCGGATCTTCATAGCCCGTCAGGACCAGTCCTTCGGCAAGCCCAGGGAAAACCCAATGGGCCAGACTGGCCAGGGCGTTGATCTCGTGGATCATTCGCGCCTGATTAGGCCAGAGTGACGGGCGCAGGTTGGGGTCGAACGACACGCTGCGTCCGGCGTTGTGCATGCAGGTCATCAATTCCCGGGACAGTTCACCGCAGCTCTGCGACAGCGCTGGAGGAATACCGGTTGCGTGCAGATGCCGGGCATTGAGCAGGCGCGGGTCGATGTCCTTGGGTGACAGGCAACTGGCCGCCGAACCTCGGCGGAAATACTCCACGCTGGGGTCTGCGCCCTGCAGCTCAAGGGATTTGAGTTGAAAGCCGGTGGGATGAAGAGGGTCCACCGCCACGTGCTCACAACTCACGCCTTCGCGTTGCAAGCTCTCGATCACAAAGCGGCCAAGGGAATCATCACCCACACGGCTCAGCCAGGCGACATTGAAGCCCAGGCGCGCCAAGCCAATGGCAACGTTGCTGTCGGCACCGGCGATGCGTTTCTCAAAATGGCTGACCTGCGCCAGATCACCGGGCTGCTCGGCAACGAACATCGCCATGGTTTCGCCGAATGAGAGGATGTCGATATCAGACATGGCTCAATACCTCGCGCTGCTGATGCTGCGTTTCGGGCTCAAGGTGAGCGAGGGTGTTCACCTGTCGGCGAGTCACTTCCAACAAGTCGTCGCCTTGCAACGGGTATTCAATGGCGCGGGGCACTGCGTTGGGCATGTACGCCAGCAGTGCTCGCCATACGGGCAGATCAGCCTCGCCAGGCGGGGTCGCAACCCACTTGCCACTGGCATTGCGGGTCACGGCCTTGAAGTGGACGTACTGCACATAGGGACCGAGTTGTTGCGCCGCGCTGATCGCGTTTTCATCCTGCCACTGCCAGTTGCCGACATCGAAGGTCATGCCAATGTCTGCTTTCAGGGCCTGTAACCCGGCGAAGAAATCGCAAAACGGCGCAATGATGCCGCCATGGGCTGTCTGGTCGTTCTCCACCAATAACTGCACGTCATGTTCGGCCAGGCAGTCGATGAGCCCTTGTAGATCACACTCAGGGGTGAAGTGCCCCAGAGAGACCTTGAGCCATTTCGCGCCGCAGGTGTTGGCCCGAACCAGCGTGGCCTGAAGCTCAGGATTGAATCGCGGGTTCCCGGACAGCCACAGCTCCAGCGGCGCGGAGTACAGGCATTGCAGGCCCTGTGCCTGAATCGCTACGGCCAGGGAGGGCAGGTCTTCGTGAGTGAACAGCTCTTCACGCAATTCGATGCGCGCAACGTCGCAAGCGGCCAGCAAGGGAATGAATGCAGCCTGGCCACGCTGGCGAACCAGATCGGCGCCGAAGCTGGAAAGACTGATAGAGACGGGGTAGACGTGCATTATTGTTATCCTCTGAAACCGGTTTCATTTTTTGGCTGCGAAAATCGTATGCGTGTGGAACCAATGGTCGCGTGTGTTAGGAACGCAGACGAGTCGATCCGCGAACAATTAATTTGACTGGGAAATCGAGCATACGAGAGGGCGCCTGATCGCCACGCAGGCGGTTCAGCAGGCATTCGAATGCGGTAATGCCGATATCGTGGGTGGGTTGTGCCAAGGCGGTGATGCCGCTGCCCACCAAGGGATACCAGTCCAGTTCGTCCAGTGCGATCAGGCCGATATCCTCGAAGAGGTCACACCCCAATTCGCGCAGTACGCGGGTACAGGTCAGTGTTGCGACGCCGTTGGCCGTGAACAACGCCTTGGGACCGGGGCCGGGGGAGGCCAGAAAGGCTTGCAGATTGCGGGTCAATTGGTCATCGGTTTGCACAATCTGGCCGCGGAGCTCGGTCCGCTGCGCCATCAGGGCTTTGAAGGCTTGCATGCGCTCCAGCCGGGAACTGGTGCCGTCCTGTTGCTCGCTGACCAACAGGATGTCCCGATAGCCACGGGTTTGCAGATGGTCGATGGCCTGTTGCACCGCAGCGGTGTTGTCCAGTCCGACCAGATCGCTGTCCAGTTGATCGACCTTGCGGTCCACCAGCACCATGGGCAGGTCGCGGTGCAGGTCGCGCAATTCATCCAGGTGATGCCCGAGGGTGTTCACGATCAGGCCTTCAATGTTGTACGAGCGCAACGCTGCCAGATGAAGGCGTTCCTGCTCGTCATCACGATCGGTATTGCACACCACAAGGCTGTAGCCATGACGACGACAGGCTGTTTCGACGCCATGCATAACGGCAATGGAATAGGGGTTGCGAATATCAGCGACGAGCATGCCAATCAGACGGGTACGGCCACGTTTCAAACCACGGGCCATCTGGTTGGGTCGATACCCCAGGGTCTGGATAGCCTGTTCGATGCGCAAGGCAATGGCATCAGAGAGCAATGGCCGGTCATCGCCAATGAAGCGCGAGACGCTGGCCTTGGATACACCCGCCAGATCGGCAACATCATTCATGGTCACGCGTGAACGCATGGAAGGAGGAATACTACTCACGTTGAACACCCTGTTGGATTTATTGGCGGGCTCTGAAAACGGTTTCAGAAAACACTAAAGCCCGGTTTGAGTCAACCCGGTGTCGGATCAAAGGTTGAATGTGTTGAGGTCTACTCGCGCTCGTAAACCCGCTGCGGTGGAGGGTTGGCGTTGTAATGAAAGGGGCGAGTGAACGGGAGTCGGCGCGCGGTCAGGCAAGTAGAAATCACGTTATCTCCTTGGCGAGACGTCACTTTACTCTTTGATAATCCGGCTTTTTATGGGCTTGGATGCAACCTTCAGGCCCGTTTTGACTCTTATTGTCACATTCTTCATTTAGAAACATTGGGTCATTAGCCTATAAGCTGCGGTCTCATTGAGTGGCATGCGGATCGGAACACGGAAGTTGCAGGTAGAGAACCCGTTTATCAGGGAGCCTTATTCTCAGTAACCGTCGGCGCTATACCTCTAATAATGCGAGCCAGAATCCGAGATCATGAAAATCTTCAAAGCCCCTCTCATCACCCGATTCCAGCGTCGCTGTGCTTTCTTTGCTCTCCCTGTGTTGTTGGTCGCGTCGTCGGCTTTCCTGTTCAGCATGGGCAAAGGCGTACATGCCGAATCCAAGAACGGCACTCAAACGCTGGTGTTCATGCGTCACGCGGAAAAACCTTCCATGGGCCTGGGCCAGTTGAACTGCCAGGGCCTGAACCGCGCCATTGACCTGTCAGAAATGCTGCCGAAGGCGTTCGGCAAGGCCAATTTCATTTTTGCCGCCAACCCGAGTCGTCACGTCGAGGAGGGCGAGGGTGATCACTCCTACAGCTACCTGCGTCCCTTAATGACGATTGGCCCCAGCGCGATAAAACTGGGTCTTCCGGTCAATATCGACTTTTCGGCCAACGACACCAGTGACCTGGCCGACGAGTTGATGAACGACAAATACCATGACGCAACCATTTACACCGCGTGGTCCCATGGCTACCTGCCTGAGTTGATCAACAAGGTGGCAGAAGAAGCGTCCGGCAAGAAAATCAAGTTAATGGACGACTGGACCGGAGACGACTTTGACTCGGTGTCCGTGCTGACACTGAAATGGACCAATGGCAAGGCCACCCTTGATTACGAGAACTACAAACAGGGCCTGAACGGCGGCGACGAAGGCTGTCCAACCTGATTGAGCCCTGGCGGGCCGCTGGCTGCAAATCGGGCGACCAAATGCTCTAGCCAACAAAAGCACAGTGGAGTACAAATGTACTCCATGAGCACACTATCTCCCCGCCGTAGCGCAATTCTTACCTTTATCCGCGATCGCATCGCGCAACAGGGGCAATCACCGAGCCTTGCGGAAATTTCCGAAGCCTTCGGTTTTGCTTCGCGAAGCGTGGCACGCAAGCACATTCTGGCGCTGACCGAGGCGGGCCTGATCGAGGTCATGCCCAATCAGGCCCGTGGCATACGTCTGGTTCAAACAAACCCGCGTCCCGAACTGCTGGAAATCCCGGTCATGGGCCGCGTGGCGGCGGGCCTGCCGATCGGGCCGGATGTGGACGCCCACGACACCTTGCTTCTGGACCGTGCCACGTTTTCCCGAGTGCCTGATTATCTGCTTCGGGTGCAGGGCGATTCGATGATCGAGGATGGCATCCTTGATGGCGATCTGGTGGGAGTGCATCGCACCAGCGAGGCCCAGGACGGGCAAATCGTGGTTGCGCGGCTGGACGGCGAAGTCACCATCAAGCGCCTGCAAACCGGCGATCACACATTTCTCTTGTTGCCACGTAATCCGGCGTATAGCCCGATTGTTGTCGAGCCCGATCAGGATTTCGCCATCGAAGGCGTTTTCTGCGGCCTGGTCAGGCGTGCATGATGGGCGCCGTGGTCAGTCTCGATGCACTTCTGGACGAGCGCCGGGTCTGGAAAGGCCGGCAAACGGCGCCCCCGATCAACCCGCAACCCACAGGGCATGCGGCGCTGGATGCAGCCTTGCCGCTGGGTGGCTGGCCCGCGTCGGCGCTGAGTGAAATCCTGATCCCTGCCGACGGCAGCGGCGAGTTGCGTTTGTTATGGCCAACCCTGGCGCGTCTGGCCAGCAAGGGCGAGCGCATCGTACTGGTAACACCGCCGTTCATACCGTATCCGCAGGCCTGGGAGGCAGCCGGTGTCGATCTGCGCTGGCTGGCGGTGATTCAAGCCAGTGACAAGGACAGCTTGTGGGCGGCTGAACAATGCTTGCGCTCCGGCAGTTGCGGAGCGGTGGTGTGCTGGCCACGGCATGCGGAGGATCGGACACTGCGCCGTCTGCAAGTCGCTGCTGAAACCGGCCAGACCCTGGCCTTTGCCTGCCGCCCCTTGCAGGCGGCTGCCAATCCGTCGCCTGCGGCTTTACGCATTGCCATTGAGACCCGGCCCTTGTGCCTGCGGGTACTCAAATGCCGTGGCGGCATGGCGCCGTCTTTTCCCATTCCCTTTTTGGCAGACGCTTGAGGTTCTTATGTTGTGGGCCTGTGTCTTGTTGCCACAACTGGCGCTTGACGGTGTCATGCGCCGCCGGGCGAATGCCGATGAGCCGCTGGCACTGCTGAGCGGGACACCGCAACGGCGCATCTTGCAGACGGTCAATCAGGCCGCCAGAGCCCTTGGGCTAAAACCCGGACAGTCGTTGACCAGTGCGCACGCCATGGTGCGCGATTTCGCCACGGTGGAATTCGACCCGGCCGAGACAGAGCGTTGGCATCGCTTGCTGGCCGCCTGGGCGTATCGCTTCAGTTCGCAAGTCAGCTTGAGATACCCTCGCGTCTTGATGATGGAAGTCGAATCAAGCCTGGGTTTGTTCGGGCCTTGGCCGGGCTTCGAAGCACGATTGCGTGCAGAACTGACGGCCTTGGGTTTTTCCCACCGCATTGTTGTTGCCCCCAATCCCGTGGCTGCACGCATGCTTGCCAATGTCCATGACGGGTTGGCCGTCACCTGCCGAGACAGCTTGCGCCACGTCCTGGAACAGATGCCCGTGGATCGCATCGGCCTTGACCGGGAAACCACGACAGCCCTCACGCGCATGGGGTTGCGTCACTTAAGCGAGGTTCTCGCCTTGCCGCGTGCCAGTCTGGCCCGACGCTTTCCGGCCCAGGTGATGCAGCACCTGGACACCCTCCTGGGCGACCGGCCCTTGGCACTGGAGTACTACACGCCGCCGGACTATTTCGACGTGCGCATCGAGCTGAATTTTGACGTCGAGTCTCATCAGGCCTTGCTGTTCCCCCTCAAACGGCTTGTTTCCGATCTGGCGATGTTTTTAGGGGGGCGTGACAGCGGCGTGCAGCGCTTTACCTTGCATCTGGAGCACACCGAAGGGCCTGACACACACGTACCGGTCGGATTGCTCAGTGCAGAGCGCGATGCTGCCATGCTGTTTGAACTGGCGCGTGGTCGGCTGGAACAGATACAGGTGCCTTCGCCCGTGCGTTCACTGCGTTTGCACGCCCGTGACTTGCCGCCTTTTGTTCCGGCTCATCGGGAGTTGTTCGAGGAGCGTCCACAGCAGTCACTGCCTTGGGAGCAACTGCGTGAAAGACTCAGAGCGCGGCTGGGGAATGAGTCCGTCAATGGCATGGCCCTGCGAGCCGATCATCGCCCCGAATGTGCGTGGCAAGCGCAGACAGAGGCCAGGGTCAGGCTTGCGCCGCCCAAGGTGCCCCGTCCCGGCTGGCTGTTGAGTCAGCCCTCGCCGCTGCCTGAAGCAGGGACGCGAATCCTTGCAGGGCCCGAGCGTATCGAGTCCGGTTGGTGGGACGGAGGTGATGTAAGGCGCGACTATTATTTGATTGAAACGCGCAGTGGCCAGCGAGGTTGGGCTTATCGGTCAGTGGGTGAAAGCGGCGATCTTTTGTTGCATGGCTGGTTTGCATGAGCAGCCGGTATGCGGAGCTGCACTGCCTGTCGAATTTCAGCTTCCAGCGTGGGGCTTCCAGCGCGGCAGAGCTGTTTCAGAGGGCCGGACAACAGGGTTATCAGGCGCTGGCAATCACTGACGAATGCACATTGGCCGGTATCGTGCGTGCCTGGCAGGCGGCCATGGATCACTCTGTACCCTTGATCATCGGCAGTGAGATCAGCATCGCCCATGGGCCAAAAATAGTGCTTCTGGTGGAAAGCCTCAGCGGCTATCAAATGCTTTGCCGGTTGATCACCGTCGCCCGGCGCAGGGCCAAAAAAGGTGAATACCTGTCGTTGCGTGAGGATTTCGACTGTCCAGGCAGTGGTTTGCTGGCGTTATGGTTACCCGATCTCGAATTGCCAGCCGCTACCCTTCGGGACCATGGCGCATGGTGCGCCAGAACATTCCCGGACGCGGCGTGGCTGGCGGTGGAACTGCATCGCGGACCAGATGATCAGCAACGGCTTGGCCAGCTTGAGGCGCTGGCGCTGCAGGCCAATATCCCCATGGTCGCCAGTGGCGATGTGCAGATGCACGCCCGAGGTCGTCGCGCCCTGCAAGACACCATGACTGCCATCCGCCATCACACCACCGTGGCCGAGGCCGGGCATCACCTGTTTGCCAACGGCGAACGCTACCTGCGCCCTTGCAGTGCCCTGGTTGACATCTATCCCGAGCCCTTATTGGCGCAAACCCTGCTGATCGCGGCGCGCTGCACCTTCGACCTTCGCCAGTTGCGGTATGAATACCCCCATGAGCTGGTGCCGCCCGAGCACAGCCCAGGCTCATGGTTGCGGGAAATGACCGAGCAAGGCGCGCGAAAACGCTGGCCCCAAGGGCTCAAGGCGCAAACCCGGGCGCAGATCGAGAAAGAACTGGCGCTGATCGGCGAGATGAAGTTCGAGAGCTACTTTCTGACGGTCCACGATATTGTTCGCTTTGCCCGCAGCCGCGACATCTTGTGTCAGGGCCGGGGCTCGGCCGCCAACTCGGTGGTCTGTTTCGCCCTTGGTATCACCGAATTGAATCCTGAAGACAGCAATCTGCTGTTCGAACGGTTCATTTCCAGAGAGCGCAACGAACCACCGGATATCGACGTGGATTTCGAGCATGAGCGCCGTGAGGAGGTCTTGCAGTACGTATTCCGGCGCTACGGTCGGGGCAGGGCGGCGTTGACGGCTGTGGCCAGTACGTATCACGGCGCAGGCGCGGTGCGTGATGTCGCCAAGGTGCTGGGCTTGCCCCCGGATCAGATCAATGCACTGGCCGATTGCTTCAGCCGCTGGAGCGACGAGATGCCGCCGGCCGAGCGTCTGCGTGAAAGCGGATTTGACCCTGACGCCCCCGTATTGCGGCGCGTGCTGGCCTTGACTGAAACCTTGATCGGCTTCCCCAGGCACTTGTCACAGCACCCTGGGGGCTTTGTCATTTCCGAGCATCCTCTGGAAACCCTGGTGCCCGTGGAAAACGCAGCGATGGCCGACCGCACCATCATCCAGTGGGACAAGGATGATCTGGATCTGGTGGGCCTGCTCAAGGTCGACATTCTGGCGCTGGGCATGCTCACCGCTTTGCGCCGTACATTCGATCTGGTCAACCAGCATCGGGGACGTCGCTGGACCCTGGCGACGCTGCCTGCGGAAGATCGCGCCACCTACGAAATGATTGGCCGAGCGGACACCATCGGCGTTTTTCAGATCGAGTCGCGGGCGCAGATGGCCATGTTGCCGCGCCTCAAGCCTGCGACGTTCTACGATCTGGTCATCGAAGTGGCCATCGTCCGCCCCGGCCCGATTCAGGGCGATATGGTTCATCCCTACCTGCGCAGGCGCAACAACGAAGAACCTGTGACTTACCCACCCCGGCTGGAAAAGGTCTTCAAGAGAACCCTGGGGGTGCCGTTGTTTCAGGAGCAAGTCATGGAAGTCGCAATCCTGGCGGCCGATTACACACCCGGAGAAGCCGATGAGCTGCGGCGCTCCATGGCCGCCTGGAAGCGCCACGGCGGGCTGGAGCCCCATCGCCTGCGTCTGGCGCAGCGCATGGAAGCCAATGGTTATGAACAGGAATTCATCACGAGGATTTTCGAGCAGATCAAAGGCTTTGGCAGTTACGGCTTCCCGGAATCCCACGCGGCCAGCTTCGCCTTGCTGACTTACGCCAGTTGCTGGCTCAAATGTCACGAACCGGCAGCCTTCGCCTGCGCCTTGATCAATAGCTGGCCCATGGGCTTCTACAGCCCTGATCAGATTCTTCAGGATGCCCGTCGTCATCACATCGAAATTCGTCCCGTGGATGTGCGTTACAGCGACTGGGATTGCTCACTGGAACCCGTGGATCATCATGAGCGCAACCGGACACTGGCGATCCGCATGGGCCTGCGCATGATCCGCGGGTTCCGCGAAGACGACGCCCATCGGCTCGCGTCTGCCAGAGCGAGTCAGGCATTTGTCGATGCCTCGGACCTGAGCCGCCGTGCCGCACTGGACAACAGGGCGCTTGAAGCCCTGGCTGATGCAGGCGCGTTGCGCGACCTGATCGGCCATCGACATCGCGCACGCTGGGAGATCGCAGGCGTCGAGGCACAACGCCCCTTGCTAAACCCGGAACACTCGGTGGATGAGCCTCAAATAGCCTTGCCTTTACCGACGGTGGCGCAGGATCTCTTCGCCGACTACGCCACGACCGGAACCACGCTGGGCCCGCATCCCTTGGCGATGCTGCGTCAGCAGTTGGCTGCCAAACGCTTTTACAGCGGCCATGACCTGCAGAGCCTTGAGCACGGGCGACCGGTCAGTGTCGCCGGCCTGGTGGTAGGTCGCCAGCGTCCCGGCACGGCCAGTGGCGTAACATTCGTCACCCTGGAGGACGAGTTCGGCATGATCAACGTCGTGGTCTGGCTGGACCTGGCCCAGCGCCAACGCAAAATTCTGGTGGGGGCGCAGTTGATGCAGGTATTCGGACGACTGGAATCTCAGAAGGGTGTGCGGCATGTGATTGCCCAGCGCCTTTATGATTTGACGCCACTGCTCACGGGGCTGGACGTGCGCAGTCGTGATTTTAAATGAGGTACCGAAGCATCAGTGCCTGTCATTCGGGTCAGTGACATTGATTGAGTCGTACCCGATTGAATCACTGAGGCGTGCTGTCGATCGCTTCAAAAGAGCGCGAGCCCCTGTCCAGCTGATTTTGCACACCGCTGAGCAATTCGTTGATGGTCCATGGCTTGGCAATGAACAATACGTCAGGCTTGAGCTGATCGCTGCCCGGCGTACCGTGTCCGGACATAACCACTATTGGAATCTCTGGCCACTTCTCGGCAACGAGATTAGCCAACCCGATGCCATCCATGCTGCCCGGCATGCGCACGTCGGTCAGCAGTAATGCAACTTCGTTGCCGTGTGCATTGAGGTATTCCACAGCTTTGTCGGCATTCTCGACTGCTTGGCAAGCCCAGCCTTCGTCCGACAGGATTTCGCACACGAAGTCCCGAATCATTGGCTCATCTTCGACAACCAACACCAGACTTTCAGTAGTTCGGGTCTTATCGTATTGCGATGACTGCGTCATTTTGGTCCCCTCAACCTGCACATTAAACGATCCGGGAGCACTGCAACGTGGATCCATTCCCGTTGACTCCCAGTCATCTGAGCGAAACCGGACGTAAAAATTTCATTAATAAATAAAAAGCGTCAAATACCAGACGATTAGCGATTGATCGTGGGTATCAAAGCCGAGTGTAGCGGTGGCAATACTGCCCGTTTTCACGGACAAGAAAACCCGTTTTATCTCTTTGGCCATGTGAACAACGACGGACAAGCAGATCCGGCAAGAGGCCAGTAGACTGTGCGCCGGTTATCGCAATCGCACCCGTTCACGTCAGTCACCCAGGCGCAACACATCAATGAGACGTATCGCCAACGCTTTATCAGGGTTCGCCATGCTGGCGAGCCTCGCCGGATGTATCTCTGCTCCCATTCCTCTGACTGCAGAGACAGCCCAACGTCTGCAGGCCCAGGCCCCGATCCGGTTTTTGCTGACCTTCGATGACGGCCCAAGCGCCTCGGGCTTCGCCAATCCTACCCTGACCGTGCTGGACAGTCTCGCGCACAATCCTTTGCAGCCCGATATCAAGGCGGTGTTTTTTGTGCAAACCGGCGCGGCGCGTGCCGGTGGCAGCGAGCGCGGCCTGCGTGTGATGAATCGGGAAAATGCCCAGGGCCATATTCTGGCTTTCCATACTGGCACTGCCGGACACACCAATCACCGCTCGCTGACCCCTGAAGCGCTGGAGCAATCCTTGACCGCTGGAAGCGCCATCATCGCGAGCATCACCGGTGCACCGCCTGCGTTGGTACGCCCGCCGTTCTGGAGTTATGACAGACGCACCTTTGCCGCTTATCAGCAGCATGGCATGCACATGTTGCTCACGGACATAAGCGCCAATGACGGCAAGATATGGGGATTCAATGCCAGCCCCCGCAGGCGCGCCAATATGCTCAGGCAGGTTTCCGAGGTTCGCGAACGTATCGCCGCCGGGGAGCTGCCGATGGTCGATGGTGTGATTCCCGTGGTGGTGACGTTCCATGATTTGAACCGCTATACGGCTCGGCACACGCAGGAATACCTGCAGATCCTGCTGGACAGCGCCAAGGCAAACGGTGTCATGACTGCAGAGAAGCCTTTCTACGATGATCACACCGGCTTGATGCGCGCTGCGCTGGCGCGAACCGTGCAGCAGAGCAGCGACCCCGTGAAGCTGCCCGGATTATGGAACTGGATCTGGGGCCACAACGCCGAATAACACTTTGCCCTGCGTAACAGGCGACCGGCAGTGGGTCGCCTGTTTCAAGCGCTGATATCAGTAACGTTCCAGCCAGTGCGCGTAAGGTGCCGGCAACGTCCAACTGGCCCGTTCCACGCCCAACTCCTTGGCGGCGAAGTAAGCCCAGTGCGGGTTGGCCAGATGCGCGCGGCCGACCATTACCAGATCCAGTTGTCCGTCCTTGACCACTTGTTCGGCGATGGCCGGCGTGCCAAAGCCCCATGCCGAGGACACCGGAATACCAGCCTCACGACGGACTCGCTCGGCAATGGGTCCCATGAATCCGGGCGCCCAGGGGATATTGGTTTCCGGGATGGTGAAGCCAATGCTGACACTGAGCATGTCCAGGCCCGCGGCTTTGAACTGACGGGTCAATTCGATGGACTCAACCAGGGTTTGCTCGTCGCGACCGTCGAACTCAAGGACACCGAAACGCGCCGTCAACGGCAGGTTTTCCGGCCAGACTTCACGCACCGCAGCCAAGGTTTCCAGCAGGAAGCGACTGCGGTTTGCAAAGCTGCCCCCATAAGCATCTTCACGGTGATTAGAGTGCTCGGAGAAAAACGTCTGCGCCAGATAGCCATGGGCGAAGTGCAGCTCGAGCCACTCGAAGCCTGCGTCACGTGCACGACGAGCGGCGGCAACAAAGTCGTCGCGAACACGGGCGATGTCATCCAGGGTCATGGCTCTGGGTTGTTTCGGCAGATTGGCGCCGAACGCGATGGAGGAGGGGGCAATGGTTTCCCAACCTCGCGCGTCGTTCGCCGCAATGTGGTCGTCACCTTCCCATGGACGGTTGGCGCTGGCCTTGCGTCCGGCGTGGGCGATCTGGATGCCGGGCACTGATCCTGCGGCCTTTATGGCTTGGACCACAGGCACGAATGCCTGGGCCAGCTCATCGTTCCAGATGCCGGTGCAGCCCGGTGTAATGCGGCCCTCGGGTGCAACAGCAGTGGCTTCGACGATGACCAGACCGGCCCCGCCGCGAGCAATAGCCGCCAGGTGCACCTGATGCCACTCGTTGATCAGCCCATCGATTGCCGAATATTGGCACATGGGCGGCACCGCAATGCGGTTGCGCAGTGTGACGTCTTTCAGGGTATACGGCTGGAACAGAGCAGACATGGTCATACCTCGGATCGGTTGCAAATTCGGTTGTTCGATACTATTCGAACAATGGCTGTCTGGCAAACCACTGTGTATGATCCGCCCATGCGTCCATTCAAACACCCTCTAGCCAGTGATTTTGTCCTCGAACGGGTCTTTTATGCCCTGAGCGATCCGGTTCGCCTTGAAATTGTTCGGCACCTCGGCCGGGTCAGCGAAGCCACGTGTGGCGAACTGGACGGAGGACGGCCCAAGTCGAGCATGTCCCATCATTTTCGGGTGCTGCGAGATTCCGGCCTTGTCAGGACCCAGAGCATTGGAACGACTCACATGAACTCGCTACGCCGAGATGAACTGGACAGTCGATTTCCAGGCTTGCTGGCGATGATTCTGGCGCAAGAAAACTGATTCACAGATCGCCACCCGGACCGCGCTGAATAGCGCGCGCATCGGGTGACTACTGAAACCGTCGGTGCAGGTCCGGGAATATATCCTGTGCAAACCACGCGGGCAGCCCCGGCGTTACGGTCCTGGATTTTGGTGTAGGGCTGACCACCAGACCCGCCTTGATCAGTCGTGTCAATTCGTCGATGGCTGGGCGCGGTGTCAAGCCGGTGAAGGTTTTCAGGTCGTTGCGGGGCATTGACCCGGCCATGATAAGCGCGTGAATCGCTGGCGCGCTCTGGGGCCTGATTTTCAGATCCAGTAGCCTTTCATTGGTCTTGAACGACCGCACGATGCGCTCACGCATCGCCGCAGGATTCAACGCCGATGTCATGTAATCGACTTGATCATGGCAAACATCCAGCATGAACTCGATGAACGCAAAGTAGTGCTTGCGCGACATTTGTCCTCGCCCGTCCAGATCACCTTCACGCTGACGATCTGCCAGGGCAAGCATGCGGTAATAGTCCTCGTGCCGTCTCGCCAGGCCCCGGGCCAGAGACCAAAGGCGCGGCTCAAGCCCCAGGTAGACCAGTTGCAGGTGGGTGAGCATCCGCGCCACTCGACCGTTCCCGTCCACAAACGGGTGAACCCAGGCAAAACGATGGTGGTAGGCCAAGGCCCCGATAAGTTGTCGTCGCGGGTCCTTGATGCGGCCGAACCCGTTTTGCAGATGCGACAACATGGCGTCCACGGCGGCCGCGTCGGGAGCATCGTGCCCGCCCACTGAGACGTTCTGACCGGTCTCGGACCGCAGAACCCCTGGCTCCATGACGGATCCGTTCTGTAGCGTCCTGCTGCTCTCGTGGGTATCGGCGAACAGCCGGTAGTGGACCAGAGACAGCAGTTTGGGATCGAACATTTGAGCCCAGTTTTCGGGCACGTTACGACGTAAGGCACGTTCAAGAACCGACTGCACCTCCATGTGCTTTACGGCAAGATCATTGAGCAGCTTACGCTCGCGGCGCGGTGCGGATTGAGCCTTCTGCATGTCCGCAGGCTCTGTGTACTGCCCTTCAATCAGGTTGGAGTAGTAGGTGTTCGTGATGCGCAGCAGACGCGCCAGTCGGACACCCGTTTCCGGGGCCAGACGGCCAGCCAGAAATTGGGTTTTCCTCGGGAGCGCATCGGCCATCGAGACGATGGAGGGTGGAAGATCTTCAGGCAGGATGGGGTCGAGCCAAGTCTTCGATGTGATCAATGACATCCCTGAACGCCTTTCTGAATGTGAATATGCTGCACATATTACTTCACATATGGGTTTCAGGAAAACGCCTTATTTTAAGGGGCTTTTGGCGAATCAAGGCCTCTTTTTTCAGCGAGCTTCTTCACATATTTTTTCACATTCGAGGCAGAGCTTGAGCGATTGTCTGGACAGCTATCGGAATGGGGGCTGAGCGCAGGATTTTGTAAGTCTGCAGGACGCCGAGGAGGGCGGTCGCCTGTTTCAATTGCGGAGCAGATTATTTTTTGCAGACCGGAAAACACAAAGGGCCTACCCGAAATCGTGTAGGCCCTTGCTGTATAAGATGGTGCCCCGAGCCGGGGTCGAACCGGCACGTCCTAGAACGAGGGATTTTAAGTCCCTTGCGTCTACCAATTTCGCCATCGGGGCGGTCAAGCGCGAGAGGAGGGAATATATACATCCCGCCCTCCCTAAGCAAGCTTGCCCGACCCTTAAATGAGACAGAATCCTACTTCCAGTCGAAATAAAAAAGCTTGGAAATCATGGTTCTACAGCGCTTTTTTATGGTAGGGGAACCCGCTCAGCAGGCGCCCATTGTTGCGCTCCATGGCCTATTGACATGCTGGGCTAACGTGAACTGCGTCTGATAAATGGAAGTCAGGCTTTGCGTCGGCATGGAGATTGCGCTGTTTTGTTTTGACGCTGAGTGATGTATAGCTTGATCTCCTACTTTGTGTAGCACGGAGGCAACAATGACAGAACAACGACCCACCCAGCAGTCGGACACGTCACCCAGCGGTGAAATTGAAGAGGCGCTTTCGCACCTGAGGTGGCAGGGCAAGCAAATCGACTGGTTGCTGCAATGGCTGGTCAAATTTGTTGCCAACACCAAAGTGGAAATGGGCATCACTCTGTCCGTGGGCGGCAACCTTGTTTCAGGCCAGCTGATTTCCCACGACGCCTATTTTGAACAATTGGCAACTGACATTTCTGCGCCTTTCGCCCAGTTCAACAACGGGACCGAGGCCTCCATGAAAGAGATGATCCTGTCGTTTCGCCCAGGTGAATCGTCAGATGACACCCCCGAGTTTCACTTTATTCACCTGAAGGACTGCAAGACTTATACAAGTGAGCAGAACCCCATCTGCGCCGAGGGCGTTCTCTGGCGCGGTAAGATTGCGTCCATAACGGGATTCACCATCGGGAGCATTGCTCGAAAATAATCCAGACGTTTCCTCGAAGGCCCCGACTGATATCGGGGCTTTTTACATTGCACGCTTCTGCAGCGCACAGCCTCATGCCTATCGCCTCGGGAAAGCGCCTTCAGCCGTTGTCATCCTCGCCATCCGTCAGCACAAACCAAGGCTTGAGTGCCTCCAGGCAAGAAGACTGGTCGTCCGTATGACGCTTGATGAGTTTAAGAAAGTCTGTGGACATTAATGAAACCTCTGCATCGTCCACGTCATTGAGCTCTTCGGTATCAGACATAATGTTCTCGGTCTCAGATGTACTCGCTAATAAAAGGCAACAGGATGTTCATTGCCCGGCCAGCAGAGTCAATACAGTGATATCTCGGCGGACAGCTTCAGCGGGGCGCGGGCGTGTGATCGAAATCATTTTTCCGAGAAAAGGATTGAATTCAACGCAGTCCCTCTCGATCGTTTCCGCGAGTTTCTTCGCCAGAATTGTTGCTCCGTATGCACCCCTGTAGTCCGAGGGGATTATTCCGGAAACACCAAAAACCGCACCGGTGTAAACATGGGTTAACACCAATGACACCGTTTTATTTTCTGCATGCCTGCAGGACACCTTGTAGTCCAGAAGCCTGGCTTCAAGGACAGTGGCAATTTGTTGGCTAGACAGCAACTTCATTGAACCTCCTTTTGCTAAAAGAAACAAAGGCTGCGCCTGTGCTTAATGATCTGTCTTCCCTTTGAAATCGAATTCCAACAGTGCACCCAATGATGACGCATCAGACACTCATGTAACTGTCTATCCGGAAAACAAGATGGCTCATCAATTGCCTGTCAAGGCCATCAATTTTACGATACGCAGCGATGAACAGGCGCTCATCACCCGCCAGTCTGGGTATTCCGGCCGAGCGCTGCCCCGTGAGGACAAACAGTAAGTCAATACCCGTGGCACCAATGGCTGCCAGGTAGTCGCCCCTGGGAAGTCGACTCCCATTCTCGTAGTTGACCTGAGCGTTAGGCTTTACACCGCCTGCCGACGCCAGCGTGTATTGCGGCAATCCTATTCTTATGCGTTCTTCGCGTAGCCTGATGTGCAGATCGCTCATGAGGCGTGCTCTGCGATGAACACCGCAGACGGTAATCCAACAACATGACCGGCAAGGATTGAACAACGCTTCTTCGGCCACGGAAACAGGTGACGACAATTAAAACTGTAATTGCCCACAAGGCTTACCGATGAAAACGGCGATCGCCGAGCGATAGCGAATGTGCTGAAACCATTAGCCTGGTTCATTGATGAAACTCCCTGTAGTGCGTCAGTGTTAATATTACTTAACACTTCATCCTGGTGTTAAGTTTCCAAGAATTTTGCAATGAGTTTTATCAGCGGTGCATTGATCGCCAGCCAACCACTGAGTGTTCATAAATGCTTATAACAAAAGGGTGCCCGCTGCTAAATTAACAAGGTGCGCTTCGCGAGTAAACAGCGCTTAAAGAATACTTCTCTATGAGGAGGGTAGCTGGGGATGAAGAGATATCCAGTGCAGCCATCGGAGAGACATTAGAAAGCGACCGATAATAGCCAAATCATCTATCTAATGAACTGAAAAGCGTGTGATTGAGGGGGAATTCAGGCTGGGCTATGCATTTGAATAAATGGAGGAGCGAATACATTGCTCTGTTTTCTGCGCAAGGGCCCAACCTGCGATTACAGGTCGAACCCAGCGTGACGCGAGGTCAGCACCGCCGATAAGTCGGTACTGAAAACGACTTACCGATTGTTACGATATTTGCGCTTGTGCTTGCGATTGTTATTGTTCTTTTTACCGCTGTCGCTGCTGCCTATGTTGTTACCGACTGCGCCACCTGCGGCACCGCCCAAGCCAGCGCCTATAGTGGAGCCAGTTTTGCCACCCAACTGATTGCCAATCAACGAACCGCCGGCAGAGCCAATGCCACCGCCAATGGCGGCCTCAGTCTTGCTGCCTTTGCGAGCGCCTACGGCACTGCCTGCAGCGCCGCCAACGCCTGCGCCTACCGCAGCGCCCGTGCTGCCGCCCATTTGTTGCCCGATAACGTTACCTAACGCGCCACCCAAGCCGCCCCCGATAGCAGCGGTGCCATCGCCGGCTGCCATGGCGCCTTGGGTAATCAGAAAACTCAATGCCAATGTTGGAAAGATATAACGCATGCCGTAAACCTCAGAAATACACTACTGCGTGTAGTGGCTTCCTGATGGCAACCACTGTGCAGGCCGCCACTCTACCACCATCTGATCGTCAGGCTTTAACGATCAGATGGAATACGCAGAATGCCGGATGATTTCTCGAGAGACATGCTGAGTGTTTCTGCGGGTCCCGTACAATCAACCGCTCACCGCGCCAACAACGGCTTCAGAAAGGGCGCGGTACGACTGCCCTTGACCTTGGCCACGGCCGCCGGAACACCGCTGGCTACGATGCGCCCACCTTCGTCACCCGCACCGGGTCCTATGTCGATGACCCAGTCGCTCTGTGCAACGACCCGCATTTCATGCTCGACCACAATGACTGTGTTGCCGGCATCCACCAGCGTGTTGAGTTGTTTAAGAAGTCGGTCCACGTCGGTGGGGTGCAGGCCCGTTGTGGGTTCGTCCAGAACATACAGCGTCGCGCCGCGCTGGGCTCGCTGCAGCTCCGTTGCCAGCTTGATGCGTTGCGCCTCGCCACCGGACAACTCTGTTGCCGGTTGACCCAATCGCAAGTACCCCAGGCCGATATCGCGCAGCACCTCAAGAGCGCGCAGCACAGTGGGCTCGTCTGCAAATCTCACCACGGCCTCGTCGACTGTAAGCTGCAGAACCTGGGCGATATTCAGCCCTTGCCAGGTCACGGTCAGGGTCTGGGGGTTATAGCGCGCGCCATGACAAGTCGGGCAGGGCGCGTAAACGCTGGGCATGAACAGCAATTCCACGCTGACGAAGCCTTCCCCCTCGCAGATGGGGCAACGGCCTTTGGCAACATTGAATGAAAACTGTCCCGCGTCGAAGCCCTGACTTCGCGCCTGGGGCGTTGCAGCAAAGATTTTCCGAACCTGGTCGAACAGTCCCGTGTAGGTCGCAAGGTTGGATCGCGGCGTGCGGCCGATGGGTTTCTGATCCACCTGCACCAGACGCCGAATACCTTCAAGTCCGCCCGTGACCCTCCCTGTACCGGTTTGAGGGGCGTCATCTTCAAGGCTGGGTGCTTCCTGGCCTTGATCAGGGTTTGCACGTCCCAAGTGGATGCCCACCAGTTCCAACAACGCGTGACTGACCAGGCTGGACTTTCCCGAACCCGAGATTCCCGTCACCGCCGTAAAGCAGCCCAAGGGAAATTCGGCACTGAGGTTATTCAAGTTATTGCGCGTAATGCCTTCCAGTCGCAGCCAACCGCAGGGTTCGCGCCGGGCGGGGTGCTGAGGTGCATGATTGCCGAACAAATGCAGTCGGGTCTGGGAAGCGGCGACCTGGGCCAGACCGGCGGGCGGGCCGCTGTAGAGAATGCGCCCACCCTGTTCGCCTGCAGCAGGGCCCACGTCGATCAGCCAGTCTGCCCGGCGCATGGTTTCCAGATCATGCTCGACGACAAACAACGAGTTGCCGGCAGCTTTCAGTCGTTGCAGCGCGCTGAACAACGATTCACCATCCGCCGGGTGCAGCCCGGCCGACGGCTCATCGAGCACATAAATGACGCCGAACAATTGTGACCCCAACTGTGTGGCCAAGCGTAGCCGCTGTAATTCTCCCGACGACAACGTCGGGGTGCTGCGCTCCAGCGAAAGATAGCCCAGTCCCAACTCCGTAAGGGTGGTGACCCTGCTCAGCAGATCCTGAGCGATCCGCTGCGCTGCCAAACGCTTTTCAATAGAAAGGGTGGGTGTAAGCCTGACGTCCGGCGCCGCCGAATGGTCGGACTTGCCTTGGGCGGAGCGCTGTTTGCGCGTGCGTGTCGACTCTTGCGGGGTAATGACTTCACCCTCGCTTGGGCCCTGAGTGAGAAATTGCTCGTCAGCTATGGGCATTAAAAGCTGTGCCAATTGCAGCAATGGCATTCGCGACAGCTCGCCGATATCCAGCCCCGCGAATGTCACCGACAGCGCCGCCCGCGTAAGGCGCTTGCCTTCGCAAAGCGGGCACGCGCTGCCCGTCATGAACTGCGCGACCCGTTTCTTCATCAGCGCACTTTGGGAATGGCTGAACGTATGCAGCACATAGCGTCGTGCGCCAGTAAACGTGCCCTGATAGCTCGGCTCAAGCTTGCGCTTGAGCGCGACACGCGTTTGTTCAGGCGTCAGGCCCGCGTAAACCGGGACAGTGGGTTGCTCATCAGTAAACAGAATCCAGTCGCGTTGTTTTTTCGGCAGGTCTCGCCATGGAACGTCGACGTCGTAACCCAGGGTGACAAGAATGTCGCGTAGATTCTGCCCTTGCCACGCGGTGGGCCATGATGCGATGGCGCGCTGGCGAATGGTCAGCGAATCATCAGGCACCATGGATTGCTCGGTCACCTCATAAACCCGACCCAGGCCGTGGCATTCGGGACACGCGCCTTGAGGCGTATTGGGGGAAAAGTCCTCGGCGTAGAGCATGGGCTGGCCAGACGGATAGCTACCAGCGCGGGAGTACAGCATGCGGATGAGGCTTGAAAGCGTCGTCACACTGCCCACCGATGAGCGTGCGCTGGGTGAGCCGCGCTGTTGTTGCAGGGCGACTGCGGGCGGCAACCCTTCGATGGAATCCACGTCCGGGACACCCACCTGATCGATCAGACGCCTGGCATAAGGCGCCACGGATTCGAAATATCGGCGCTGCGCCTCGGCATACAACGTCGAGAAAGCCAGTGAGGATTTGCCAGACCCCGACACACCGGTGAAGACCACCAGTGCATCTCGGGGGATGTCGACATCGACATTCTTCAAATTATGCTCGCGAGCACCCCGCACCCGGACGAAGCCGGTGTGATTCGTCATCGCCAGAGCTGACAGGTTCTCGCTGTCTGGCGTATTACGCTGAGAAGTCATCGTCCAGCCTTATGCACGTCAATAAACGCCTTGAACGCTGGAGTGTCAGCGTTTGGCAGCAGGTTTCATTCAAGGAGCGGGGGAATGAGGCACTTTGGCCGTGTGCCCCTGGTCATCGTGAACACCGCCGGTTTGATCAACCTCTTCACGGGTTTCCTCCGTGCGTTCAAGGTGATCTGCGATGTCGGAAGGGCTTGCCTCGGGGTCGTTGATGTTGTCACCGCGAACCTTGCGTTTGTCGTTTTGCATTCAGGGCATCTCCTTGGGTTGATATGACTACGATCCGGCAACCCGCCGGATCGTTCAGTTCATAAGGGCCGCCGGAGGCACGGCGAAGAAGCGGTGGATGTGTTGCACCGCCATTATGTCGAACGCTGGTTGGACCCGCCTGGATCCCGTTCGCGGTCGCCGGGCAGCGGTAGGATTTGGTTTACGAGAGCGTAGGAGCATTCCTACTCTGATGTTTGGTAGCGGCTAACCGCAAGACGTCGTTTTAATCGTCTGTCTTTTTTGAGAAACTTGCTCCATGCGAGGGCAGGAGTAGCCGGATCCATGAGTGAAATAGGCACAAGACTGAGACAGGAGCGCAAGCGCCTGGGTCTGTCACAACGAGAGATGGGCCAACTGGGCGGAGTGGCTGCAAACGCGCAAGGAAAGTACGAAAGCGGTGAGCGAGTGCCCAAGGCTGATTACCTGGCGGCGCTGGCAGCCGTAGGCGTTGACGTCCTGTTCGTGTTGACGAATCGCCGCGCCACGGGGCTCAGGGTCGATAACCTCTTCAGCAAGGTCGAAACCCCTTCAGGGGATTCCGAGGCGCTCCTGACCGAAGTGCAGCACGCTGTCAGGCATTTCCTGTCGACCATAGAAGAGCTGTCCAATACCTATGATGTAGACGGCAAGCAAAACAACAACGGTGTCTGACCAGGGAAGAACACTGACTACTTAACGAGCCCGCCACTTTCCAGGTATCGGCAAGCAACACGTCTTGCCAACCCTGACTATCAGGCCTGGTCTACGGCAAGGGCTTCGGCCTTCGCCATCAGATTTTGCAGAAAACTTGCCAGAGCGACCTCTTCAGCACGTAAACCCTTGCGCTGCCGGCTGCGCGGTAATCGGGCAAGTTCTCCCTGCAGAAAACCTTCCATGACCGCTGGATGGATGTAGCACTTTCGACAAATGGCTGGCGTGTTCCCCAGTTGTCGGGAAACGGCCTTCACCATATCGACGATGTGCTTCTTCGCATCAGCCTCCGGCTCCCACTGCAACTTGCGCAGCGTGGCCAATGCCAGGGCACTGCCGGCCCAGGTTCGATAATCCTTGGCCGTAAAGTCCGCGCCCGTCAGGTTTTGCAGATACGCATTGATATCCGATGAACTGACGGTATGGCGCTCGCCATTATCATCCAGATACTGAAACAGATTCTGACCCGGCAACTCCATGCAACGCTTGATGACTTTGGCAAGTCGGCGGTCTTTCACGCTGATGCTGTGCTCGACGCCACTTTTGCCGCGAAACTCAAAAAGGATGGAGTCCCCCCGAACCGCCACGTGTTTGTTACGCAACGTCGTCAGCCCATACGATCGGTTGTCCCGAGCGTACTGGCTATTGCCAACGCGAATCAGCGTTGCATCGAGCAATGAAATGACCGTCGCCATGACCTTGTCCCGACCCATACCGGGCTGCGCGAGTTGCGCCTCGATTTTCTTGCGCACCTTGGGCAGCGCCAGACCGAACTCAACCATTCTTGAATACTTGTTCTGGTCGCGAATTTCCCGCCAGCGTGGGTGATAACGATACTGTTTGCGCCCTCGTGCATCGCGCCCGGTTGCTTGCAGGTGACCTAGCGGGTCGGCGCATATCCAGACATCGGTGTAGGCCGGAGGTATCACCAGAGCATTGATGCGCTTGATCTCCGACTCATCGCGGATGCGGTTTCCCAGCGCATCGAAATAAACGAATTTGCCCCGCAGGATTTTCCGACTCAAACCGATCTGGGTGTCTTCGACGTAGTGCAGATCAGCAGGAAGTTGTGCAATGACAGTGGGGTCGGGCATGGCAATCGGTCCGTTAGGCAGTTAAGTGCATTGACCACCCACCTGCGCAGTGGTGCCAACAATTTGCCATGAGAGTGATTGCCCTGGATGCAATTAATCAGGCAAGCACCGCGACCGATTTGATTTGCGCCCACAACGGCTGACCCGCAAACAGCTGCAATTGATCGCGAGAGTAGCGAGTGATCCTTGCCAGCAGCGGGGTGCCCGCGGCATCCAGACGTACGAGCACATGGGCGACGTTGTCGGCGGCGACTTCGTCGACCACCGTGACGGGCAGTCGATTGAGAATGCTGCTTTGCTCATCGGGTCGCAGGCTAAGACTGACATCGCGTGCCTGCACCTTGAAACGCAGCGATGTGCCGATGGCCAGGGGTGTATGCGCAACACGCATTAAAAGATGGCTGGTGGGCAGGTGCACGCTGAGCAATTGGTAAACGGCGTCATAGCCACTGACCGTCCCTTGAATGACCACGCCAGCGTCGTCGCCCATGGCCAGCGGCAAGTCGAGTCTGGCCAGGGTTTCACCAATCGGTCCGCTGGCCAGCACCCGGCCTTCGCTCAACACGACCAGATGGTCGGCCAGACGCGCGACCTCGTCCTGAGAATGGCTGACATACACCATGGGTATGTCCAGCTCGTCATGCAGCCGCTCCAGATACGGTAAAATCTCGCTTTTACGTTTGGCATCCAGTGCTGCCAAAGGCTCATCCAGAAGCAGCAGGCGAGGGCTGGTCAACAGCGCCCGGGCGATGCCGACTCGCTGCCGTTCCCCTCCGGAAAGCTTGTCCGGGTGACGTTCAAGCAGCGGTTCGATGCCCAATAGCTGTGTCGCTTGAGTCAGATCGATACGCCGCTCGGTTTTAGGGACCCGGCGCATGCCGAACTCGAGATTGTCCCGCACAGACAGATGCGCAAACAGGCTCGACTCCTGAAACACGTAACCCAGTGCTCGCTTGTGGGGGGCAAGGAACAGGCCCTTTGCGCTGTCCTGCCAAACCTCGTCATTAATCTGAACATAGCCTTGATGGGCTTTTTCCAGACCCGCCATACAGCGCAGGCAGGTGGTCTTGCCGGAGCCTGAATGGCCATATAGCGCCGTGACACCTCGGCCGGGGAGAGCGAGATCCACGTCCACGGAAAACCCGGGGTAAGCCACCTGCAGGCGCACCTGTATCTGCGATGTCATCGGTCAACTCCAGCCGGGCTTGGTCTTGCCGCTGGAATAAAGCGCCAACAGCACCAGAAATGAAAACACCAGCATGGCACCTGCCAACCAGTGGGCTTGCAGATACTCCATGGACTCGACGTGATCAAAGATCTGCACGGACACCACGCGAGTTTTCTCGGGGATATTGCCGCCGATCATCAGCACCACGCCGAACTCACCCACTGTATGAGCAAACCCGAGAATAGCGCCGGTGATGAAACCCGGCTTGGCCAAGGGCAAAACCACACTGAAGAACGTATCCCAAGGGCCGGCGCGCAGGGTGGCGGCAACTTCCAGAGGCCGCGTGCCGATGGCGGCGAAAGCATTTTGCAGGGGTTGCACCACGAATGGCATGGAGTACAGCACAGAGCCGATCACCAGGCCGGGGAAGCTGAAGGTCAGCGTTCCAAGCCCCAAATACTGCGTGAGCTGACCGACAGCGCCGTTTGGCCCGAGCAACAGCAGCAGATAAAAACCAATCACGGTGGGCGGCAGCACCAAGGGCAGGGCGACAATTGCACCCACCGGGCCTTTGAGCCAGGAACGGGTGCGCACCAGCCAAAGCGCAATGGGGGTGCCGATTACCAGCAAAATCACTGTGGTCACTGACGCCAGCTTCAGCGTCAACCAGATGGCTGCAAGATCAGCGCTGTCCAGAGGCATTTACAGCTGATACCCGAAGGATTTTATGACCGCTGCAGCCTTGGGGCCCTTGAGGTAAGCAATCAGTGCCGTGGCAGCCACGCTGTCCTTGCCTTTATTCAGAATGACGGCGTCTTGCCTGATCGGTTCATGCAAGTTGTCGGGCACGATCCAGGCCGATCCGCCCGTGAGTTTGCCATCTTTGAAAACCTGCGACAGGGCAACGAAACCCAGCTCGGCATTGCCGGTGGACACGAACTGATACGCTTGCGTGATGCTTTGACCTTCAACGATCTTCGGCTTGATGACGTCCGTCAGGCCTAGTCTGGCGAGCACTTGAGTCGCCGCCAGACCATAAGGGGCGGCCTTGGGATTGGCGATGGACAGATGTTCGAACGTGTTGCTTTTGAGCACTTCGCCCTTGTCATCCACGTAGCCACTTTTGGCCGACCATAACGCCAGGGTGCCCACGGCGTAGGTGAAGCGCGAACCCTTGACGGTCTCGCCTTCCTGCTCAAGTTTCGCGGGCGTGGCGTCGTCGGCAGCGAGGAAGACTTCAAAGGGTGCGCCGTTTTTGATCTGGGTATAGAACTGCCCTGTTGAGCCGAATGACGCCACCAGCTTATGGCCCGTTTCTTTTTCAAAATCCTTCGCAATGGCCTGAACAGGGGCTGTGAAGTTCGCGGCGACAGCCACTTGCACTTCATCAGCCAAAGCCGTGCTCACTGTCAGGGCGAACGCCATACCAGTCAGTGATCTGAAGGCAAGGCTTTTGTAGGTAGTACGCATTGAGAACAGCTCCGAATGCAACGACACGAGGTTCAACTGGCAGCAAGCGGTCTGCCAGACGCTATATATAAGAATATATAGCGCTTGGTCGCGTCAGGGGAAGCTGAGTTTCAACGGCTTACCCGTTTTTCCAGTGCCTGTTCTGCCAGCATTCGGGTGAATTGGGCTGCGCCATGATGGTGTTTGATGCCCACCGCCTGACCGGCCCACAGGCTCATGAAGCCACTGCTGCCCTGGGGCTCGGTGACGGCCCGAAGCGGAATCAACGGGCCGCCGGCCAAGGGGAACGCTGGCGCAATGGGGCTGATGGGGCCCAACTCACGCATGACGCGGTTCATGATGCCCCGAGCCGGACGTCCCGTAAAAACGTTAGTGAACGCCGTCTGGCTCCCATTGGCTGTTTGCAATGCTTCACGGTGCAGCGCACTGATGGTGGATTCAGGGCAAAACAGATAGGCCGTACCGACCTGCACCGCCGATGCGCCCAACATAAAGGCCGCGGCCATTGTGCGACCGTCTGCAATCGCGCCTGCTGCAATGACCGGCACTCGCACGGCATCGACGATTTGAGGGACCAGAGCCATTGTCCCGACCTGACTATTCAAGTCATCGGTGAGGAATAGGCCCCGATGCCCGCCCGCTTCGTAACCCATGGCGATAATGGCGTCACAGCCGTGCTGTTCCAGCCAGGCCGCTTCCGCAACCGTTGTCGCCGATGAAATCACCTTCGCCCCGCTGGCTTTGACCCGCGCCAGCAAATCGGCATCCGGTAACCCGAAGTGGAAGCTGACAACCTCTGGCTTGAGTTCTTCAACCAGTTCGCAGCTGGCTTGATCAAACGGGGCGCGGCTGGACACCGGCGACGGTGCGGCAAAGTCGGCGCCGGACTGCTGATAGTACGGTTGCAGCGCCTCTTTCCAGCGAGCGATCCGGGCAGGGTCGTCCGCAGGTGGTCGGTGGCAGAAAAAATTCAGATTCAGTGGCCCGCGACTGTGCTGGCGAATAAGCGCGACCTCTTCGCGAATCTGCTGCGGGCTCAACATGGCGCAGGGCAATGAGGCCAGACCGCCAGCATTACCCACCGCAATCGCCAGGGCCGAACCGCTGGCTCCCGCCATCGGGGCCTGGAGGATGGGCAGCTCGATGTCGAACAGCGTCAGGATTCGGTTATCAGGCCAGGCGGTCATGTTTGCTCCGTTGCGCACGAAATGAAGACGCTATTGAGCGTCGATTATGGCGGCTTGGCAACCAAGGTATTGGCCGTATTGACATTAAAACCGATCGGTCTAATATTCAGTCCGATGACAACAGCACCTATCAAGACCCGACGCCCCGGGCGTCCACCCAAGGTGGATCGAGAGAACTTCGAAACCCGCGAAGCGCTTATCCGCTGCGGCACAGAGGTGCTTACGGAGCAGGGTTTCATGGCGACCGGCATTGACGGCATTCTCAAGCAGGTAGGGGTGCCCAAAGGTTCGTTCTACCACTACTTCGAGAGTAAGGAGGCGTTCGGGCGGGCGGTGCTGGATAACTACGCACGCTATTTCGCCCAACGGCTGGATCTCTGGCTGGGCAACGAAACTCTGAGTCCGCTGGAGCGCCTGGTTGGGTTCGTCCAGCATGCCAAGGCCGGAATGGCGCGGCACGGCTATCGCCGGGGTTGCATGGTGGGCAATCTGGGTCAGGAAGTCAGCGTGCTTCCGGAAGCGTTCCGGGAAACACTTGAAGCCATTTTCCTTGAATGGCAGGCCCGTTTGAGCCAGTGCCTTAAAGCCGCCCAGCAAGCCGGCGAGCTCGCCACGGACGCGGACTGCGATGAGTTGGCAGCGTTTTTCTGGATCGGCTGGGAAGGGGCGGTGATGCGCGCCCGGCTGGTCAAAAACGATGCCCCCCTCAATATATTTATCAGCGGATTTCTGCGCGGACTTCCCCAGTGACTGTTGCGGCGAATTTATAGACGATCGGTCTAATAAACAGGAGGCAAGTATGTTCAAAGGCATCTTGATCGAAAAGGACGACCCTGCGAGTCGTGACATGCACGGCTATCGTGCTTCGCTGACAGAGCTCAGCGAGGATTCGCTGCCACAGGGGGATGTCACCGTAAACGTTTCCTACAGCACGCTGAACTATAAAGACGGTTTGGCGATTACCGGCGCAGGCCCCATCGTCCGTAGCTTTCCGATGGTGCCAGGAGTGGATCTTGTCGGCACCGTGAGTGCCAGCAGCAATGACGACTTTGCCGTCGGCGACGCGGTGTTGCTCAATGGCTGGGGGGTGGGTGAAGGGCATTGGGGCGGTCTGGCCGAAAAGGCGCGCCTGCAAGGCAAGTGCCTTATTGCGCTGCCAAAAGCATTCACACCCGCCCAGGCCATGGCTATTGGCACGGCGGGGTACACCGCGATGCTCGCCGTCATGGCCCTGGAGAACAATGGCGTAACCCCGGACAAGGGCGACGTATTAGTGACTGGCGCCAATGGAGGGGTAGGCAGTTTCGCTGTGGCGATCCTCGCGAAGCTGGGCTATCGGGTCGTTGCCTCCACGGGGCGCCTCGGCGAAACCGACTACCTCAAGCAACTCGGGGCGGCGGAGGTCATCGACCGTGCAACCCTTTCTGAACCCGGCAAGCCGCTAACCAAGGAGCGCTGGGCCGGCGCCATTGATTCCATCGGCAGTCATACCTTGGCCAATATCTGTGCCGCCACCCGTTATCGCGGCACTGTTGCAGCCTGCGGGCTTGCCCAAGGGATGGATTTCCCCGGCTCAGTGGCGCCTTTCATCCTGCGCGGCATCACTCTGGCAGGCATCGACAGCGTGACGCGCCCTCGCGCCGACCGCATTGAGGCCTGGGAGCGGCTAGGCCGCGATCTGGACAAGTCGCTCCTGCCGCTGATCAGTCGTGAAATCGGGCTGAGCGAAGTGATCGACACCGCTGCGAAGCTGATGAATGGCACCGTGCGGGGCAGGGTAGTGGTCGATGTCCGGCGCTGATCCGCAGCTAATCTGACAGCTCGGCAGGCGCATCAGGCATCAGGCATCAGGCAAAAAAGCGCCTCGGCTTCCCGGTCCAGCAACTGCCGCTTGCGCTCGACGCCCCAGCGGTAGCCGGAAAGATTGCCATCGCTGCGCACCACTCGATGACAAGGAATGGCCACCGCCAGGCGGTTGGCCCCACACGCCTGAGCCACCGCGCGAAACGACTTGGGCGCACCCAGACGCCGGGCAATCTCGGCGTAACTGGCGGTGGTGCCGGGCGGGATATTCTTCAATGCCGTCCAGACCCGCTGTTGAAAGGCCGTGCCGCGCAGGTCCAACGGCAGATCAAGGCCCATGGACGGCGCCTCGACGAAGCCCACGACTCTGGCCACCAATTGTTCGAAATCGGGATCCGCACCAATCAGGGTGGCATTGCGAAACTGGTCCTGAAAGTCCCGGATCAGGGCGTGAGGATCATCGCCCAACAGGATCGCGCAGACCCCCAGCCCGCTTTGCGCGACCAGAATCGCACCGAGGGAGCACTCACCCACGGCAAACCGTATTTCAGTATTGGCACCGGCATCGCGGTACTGACTGGGTTTCATGCCGAGCAATGTGTCGGATGCCTCGTAGAAACGGCTGTTGGAGTTGAAGCCAGCCTGATAAAGAGCATCTGTGATGGAGCGGCTGCGGGAAAGGTGCTCGCGTACTTTTTGACCTCGGTGCGCATTGGCGTAACCCTTGGGCGTCAGGCCGGTGACAGCCTTGAATACGCGGTGAAAGTGATAAGGGCTCAGCCCGCTGGCCTCGGCCAAGTGCTTGAGGCCCGGCATGACCTCAGCCTGTTCTATGGCACGGCATGCGTTCGCAACCAGCACTGCATGCTGCGCGGCGACCCGCGTTTGATCCGCTGCCGCACGCTTGCTCTGGCGATAACCGGCGGCTTCAGCGTCGGCCGCACAGTCGAAAAACACCACGTTTTCCCGACGTGGCAGGCGGGAAAGACTACTGGGGCGGCAATAAACACCCGTGGTGCGCACCGCATAGACAAACTGCTCATCGGCAGAAACATCACGAGCCAGTACGGCCGCCCAGCGAGGATCATCTTCCCCAGGGAGATGGGTAGTCAAAGAAGCGGTTGCAAGAGGACTGCTCATGGCCTGGTTACCTGTGACTGAACGCGATTGACCTTAGCTTAGGCTTCTGCGAGTGCTGCGGAACTCCGAGTCTTGCGCTCAAATTCGAGAACACCGGCCCACGCCTGTCACGTTGCCAATATCGGCGGTAACGTTCCCAGCAACGAGACGGCAGCAACGGCCGCAAAGCCGAACAGACATTCCAGCGCAATGCTGATCCGCAACCGCCCAAGAGGGACTTCGCGGTGACGCAGCATCATCCGGTTGAACACTGCCAACAACACCATGCACAGCACCAGGACGACTTTGATGGCGAGGATCAAACCGAAACCGGAAAAGGCAGGAACTGGCCAGGGCGAGCCACTCAAGACGCGAACATTGATCAACCCGGTGACAATAATCAGGGTCACCAACCCATAGCCCATGCCGCTGAACCGAAGCAATGTCGCCCGCACATCCACTTTTCCGGGCCGCAGGACCAACGCCAGCAACACGCACAGAGCACCCAGCCACACTGAAACGGCCCCCAGATGAATCGCCTGATTGAGGATCAGCAATTGCCCGCTTATGCCGCTGAACATGGCGCCGTGGCCAACCGGGGCCAGTGTAGCCAGAAACAGCCCGCTGACGATCAACCTCAACGCAGGCGCCGCCGTGGCCGAGCGCAGCAGCAAAACCATCAGTACGGCAAGGCCCAAATGCCAGGCCCAAACCTTACCGAAGAAGGTATTGCCGAGAACCAGGAGCACCGTCTGTGGATCTACAGCATTAGCCCAACTACCGGCCATGCTGGCAGCCGTGAGTGATAACCAGACGACAGCACTTGCCAGGGCCAGCACCGCAAGCCACTGCATCGTTCGGTCAAGCTGCCGGTCCAGCAAGGGGAGGCAGGCGGGAATCAGGCTTGGACGGAAAATCATCGCTCGCGACAGGCAGACACCGAACAGCACCAACACCACCGAAAAATGCACGAATCGGCACAGGATCAGTGCAGTCCACATGACGTTAGGGGGTAACCGTAAAGCTGTAACTGCCTTCGCTCTTGTGGGTGTCGACGGACACCGCGTGCCACTCGACCTTGTATCGGCCAGCCGCAAGAGGCGCAACCGGTGTGACAATCAGCGTTTTGTTGTCCGCCGGATCGGTTGCGATGTCAGGCGCGGCCTCAACCATGGTTTTACCCGACGGGGCGGTTGAGGTAATGCTGACTTTGGTGAACTTCTCTTCAACACCTTCGGTGAAGCGTAACCGCAGCTCTTTAGGGGGGGTGACGGTACTGTCTGCAGCGGGAAGCTGGCTTTCCAGGTGAGCGTGGGCAAAGGCCAGGCTGGACAGGGACGCCGAAGCGAGCAGGGTCAAGCAGGCAAGGGAGTGTTTAAAACGAAGGGCAGACATAAAGTACCTGTTTTTTTGAACTGAATTGAAGCGCGAACGGCAGTTAATCGGGCTACTAGACCAGAAACTGCCGATCGACTCCAGTATTCAGGTCAGGATCGGGTAACAAAATCGCGCCCGAAGGCTTGCCCCGCGATGGCACCCAGCCTGACTAGACCTTGAAGAAGCTGACTCGCTCGGTCAGGACATCAGCCAGCGTCGACAACTCCTTGCTGGCACGGGCGACCTGATTGGAGCCTTCGGCGGTTTCGACGGCGGCATCGTGAATTCTGTTGATATTCAGACTGACGTCCTGGGCCGCAATGCCCTGTTGCGCAGCCGCCGTGGCAATCTGTGCGTTCATGTCGTTGATGGCTGCCACCTCATGGCGAATCTGGATCAGTGCCGCTTCCGCCAGGTGGGTCTGTTCGACGGTGTGCTGGGCCATTTCACGGCTGTCGCGCATCAGCGTCGCCGTTTTGCCTGCGCCAGCCTGCAGTTGGCCCACCATGTCGCGTATTTCGCGGGTGGAGTCCTGAGTCCTTGTCGCCAGCGAACGAACCTCATCGGCCACCACCGCAAACCCACGACCGGCTTCCCCTGCACGAGCGGCCTCGATGGCGGCATTGAGCGCCAGCAGGTTGGTGCGCTCCGCGATGGAGTTGATCACCGCCACAATGGTTTCGATCTGCTTGCTGTCCTGAGCCACTTGCCCGACCGATTGTGTGGCGCTTTCCAGCACCTTCGCCAGTTCGTCCATGGCCGCCGCCGTGCCTTCAACCACACGTTTGCCTTTTTCCACTTCCTGATCCGCTGCCTGGGACGCGGTCGCGGCTCGGCTGGCATAACCCGCCACCTCGTTAACCGTGACCGTCATCTGTGCAATAGCCGAGGCCATGCGCTCTGTTTCACCGCTCTGAAAACGCATTTGTTCACTGTTGCTGTCAGAGCTGGCTCGCATTCGGGATGAGGAACCCATTAACTCCATCGCGGCGGATCGGACCTGAGTGATAGTGACCGACAAATGAGAGGCGGTAGTCTTGAGGGCCCCCATCACGCTGTCAGGGTAGCGTGTGTCAATTGTGTCGTTGAGCTCGCCGCTGGCCAAACGCCGTATCAGACGCGCAACTTCATTGGGTTCGGCGCCCAGGGTCGACTTGATGCTGCGGATGATCAGCAAGGACGCGATCACGCCGATGATCACCGCGACCGCCGTTGCGACGGACATCAGCCAGGCGAAATCAGCAGCAGTCACCCGCACAAACCCCACATCACTGCCGATGGCTGCTTCCTCGTTGTCAATGAGTCCATTGATCCGCTTCAGCCATTCCTTGTAGGCACCGGAAACGTCCGTTATCAGCAGTGTCTGCGCGCCGTCGATATCGCCCTGCTGCCGCATTTTCAACAATTTATCGGTAAGGGCAAGGGTAGAGCGCTCGCTGCTTTTGATGTCATCCAGCAGCCGTTTTTCGTCAGGACTGCTGCCCTTGGCCCGATAGATTTCGTCCAGACCCGATGCCGCGGTCTGGTAAAGACCGTTCAGACGTTCGATATCGCGAAGGTGGATCTCCAGGCTTGTGTCGTCATGCACCAACACCGCATCGCGAATGGCGATGGCGCGGTCGTGGACACTGCCACGAAAGTTGATGGCGTAGCGTTGCTTGACGCTTGCATCTTCACTGACGCGCGTCAGCCGGTTCTCGATGAGCCCGACACGTTGTACGCCAATGGCCGCCACAGCGATCATCAGAGCCAGCACCAGGCCGAATCCCAAACCGAGGCGTTTGGCTATTGTTAGTTGTCCGAGCATGACGAAATTTTCCTGCGGCGAGTAGAGGCTCCATGTGATATCACATGGCTACCATTGGTTCAGTTTGAATCAGTCACGAGCCACTCGTGCAGCTTTATTTATTAATGATGGGCATGCGAAACAGTGATGGTTGATAGGAGCGCTCAGCAACACTGGTGTGGGCAGTACCCATGAGCTTGATCTTGATCTAATCACTGGATATGCGTACAGCACTCCTATAGAATCGCTTTCTTTTGCAGTTTCGACCCCAGTGTTGGAACTGTCCGGTGACGAAAGGGTTTTGATGTGCCACAACCACCGTCCAGCAGCGCCGACTCGTTGATAACGGCCCACTCCGAACGACTGGGTAAACAGCAATCACCCCTCAAGCTGTATCTGGCGCGACTGGCGCTTTCGAGTCGCGTGACCATGACGTATGTGCTCCAGGACGCGGCAGATCGGCTGGGGATGGTGGACATCGACATCCATGACGTTCCCTGGCATTGCGTGGAGCCGGGCCACCTGACAGCGTTGGTGGCAACGTTACGCGCCGACAACTACGCACCCAATACCACCTCGCTGTACGTCAATGCCATTCGCGGTGTGATGAACGAGGCATGGCGACAGAATCTGATCAGCCATGAACAACTGCTCATGATTCGCTCGGTCAAGCCGGTCAGTGGCAGTCGAGTGGTCAAAGGCAAGAATATCCGCCGCACACTTATCCGCGAATTGATGGAGGTGTGCGCTGCCGATCCCCGCCCCCAGGGCCGCAGAGACGCCGCCATCATCGCCATTCTCTATGGTTCCGGAATGCGCAAGGCGGAGTCGGTCAATCTGGATCTGGCGCAGGTCGATTTTGCCGAGCGCAGCCTGCAGGTGTTGGGCAAAGGGAATAAACAGCTGATCAAATATGCGCCGACGTGGGCCTTTGAGGTGCTTGAACAATGGCTCCAGTTACGCCGCTCCAGCCTGCCGCCAGGGCACGATGATGATGCGTTTCTGTTCAACCGGATTCGACGGGGCAATCACATCACCCGTGATCGCATCACCAAACACGCCATCTACTTCATCGCCAAGCAACGAGGTCGGCAAATCGGTGTAGACATCATGCCCCACGATTTCCGCCGCTCGTTTATCACCCGCGTGATTGAGGAGTTCGATCTTTCCATCGCTCAGAAACTCGCGCACCACACCCATATCGCCACCACCGCAGCGTACGACATGCGCGGCGAAAACGAGCGGCGTAGGGTAGTGGACCGATTCGATCTGTGACTATCAAGCAAGACATCGGTGGAGAGGGCGAATTTTACGCAAAAAAAAGTCACCGCACTGGCGTGAGGTGACTTTAAAGTTCTAACCAAAGGAATGATGAAGTGGAGCAAGTATTCGATTGTTTTCCGATGCGGAGTCGGAAAACGCTTGAAACGTTGTGCTTCATCGCCGCTGACATTAGCACCGGTTCCATCCTTATAACTATTACGATAATTGATAATGACTATTATCAAACCAACATGATGCCTTTTTACGAAAAATGCTAAAAACCCGGCGTGGGCGTTCACCATGAACACGGGCATTCGACAGGGAAAAAGTAGATCAATAGAATCCTTGCGCAATCCTGTCTGTCAATTCTGCTTATCTTTTCAGCATTCTGCCGACCATTTGTTTTTATCGCGCATATTCGATGGCGTATCAGGATTGACCTTTTAGCGCGTGTTTACAACGATAGGAACTATTCGATATACAGAGGATAACAACGAACTGCGTTTGATCGCTGATTACCCGATCACTATCTTCTGACCGACTAGACCGCCGGGTTGACCGCAAGGGTCAGCCCGGTGCATTGCAACCGATCAAGCTCCGGTTCTGGAAAATCGCTTGCGATAACTGCTGGGGCTGATGCCAACCAGATTGCGAAAGTGCCGACGAAGGGATTCCTCTGAGCCGAACCCCGTCACCTCCACCAACTCGGCCAAACGCATGCTGGAAGACTCCAACAGCTCTTTGGCATATGCGATTCGCTCACCCAAAATCCAGTCGTAGGGCGTCAGCCCGGTGCTTTCCATGAACGTTCGGTGCAGCGTGCGTGTGCTGACAGCGGCCCGGTCGGCCATCTCTTTGATGCTGTAGGCGTGTCTCAGATCGCTGCGAATCCAGTCCATCAGGTTCGATATCGGCCCATCGCTGGCCGACACCAATTGGCGCGACGCATACTGGGATTGCCCACCTTCACGGTGGGGCGGGATCACCATGCGTTGCGCGACCATGTTTGCAACGCGTGCGCCATGATCTGACCGTACCAGGTGCAACATCATGTCCAGGCCGGCTGCTGAGCCGGCCGCAGTCACGATCTGGCCTTGGTCGACATACAGCTCATTGGGCTGGATGATCAGTTCGGGATACATGCTGGCCAGCAGATCGGTATAACGCCAGTGCGTCGTGACCCGCTTGCCTTCAAGGAGCCCGGCAGCGGCCAGCACGAATGCACCCGTGCAGATCGAGCAAATTCTCGCACCCCGTGCATGGGCCGCTTGCAGTTGAGTGATCAACCTGGCGGGCACTTCACATTCCACGCCACGCCAGCCGGGTACGATGATGGTGTCGGCGTTTTCCAACAGCACGTTTCCTGGGGTCGGGACAATGGTGATGCCCCCAGCCGCCGTGATCGCGCCTTCATCGACCGGGAAGGTTGCGAATTCGTACCAGGTCACGCCCAGCTCGGGCCTTTTCAAGGCAAAGACTTCCACCGTGCAACCAAATTCGAAGGTGCACAACTGGTTGTAGATAAGCGCGACGACAAGGTGATTTTTCATGGCGCGATGTTACCGGATATTGGCATTCCAGAGCGTAGTCCCGTGTAGATGGACTGGTTAACCTGCAAGGTGAAATCAGGCCCTCGCCTGAATACTTGATCAGGGTCGCGCAAGCCACCAGGGAGTTTTTCCGTGTCAATCAACATCGGTATTTACGTTTACGATGAGGTTGAAGTCCTCGACTTCGCCGGCCCCTATGAAGTGTTCACTACTGCCTCTCGCATGCACCTGCGTAGCAGCGGCGACGACCGCATGCTGTTCAACGTCTTCACCGTCGGCCGGACTTTGGCATCCGTACGGGCGCGTGCCGGCTTGAAAATAGATCCGGATTATTCGATCAATGATCATCCCGTCATGGATTGCCTCGTGGTGCCAGGCGGCGTGATTACCGCTGAACTGGACAAACCCGACGTGATCCACTGGATCAGCGCTCAGGCGGTGCCTCAAAGGGTCATCGCATCCGTCTGCACCGGTGCTTTTCTGGTTGCCAAGACCGGCAAACTGGCGGGCAAACAGGTCACGACGCACTGGGAAGACATCACTGACCTCAAGGAAATGTTCCCGTCTCTGGATGTGCTGAGCACCCTGCGCTGGGTGGATGAGGGAGCGTTCGTTACCTCGGCGGGCATCTCGGCAGGTATCGACATGAGCCTGCATATGGTTGAACGCCTGCACAGCCGTAAGCTGGCAGAGCGCACCGCGTTGCAGCTCGATTTCGACTGGACTGAAAACCACTGATTGACTCGATGAGAGACGTCCACGGCAATCAGCACGGGCAGCTCGCTGAAAACTAAAATGCAACGTTTGGCTCTGACGAGGCTCATAGCAATAGGTATTTTGAAGCAGAATCGGAACAGCTCACATCAATCCGAATCGTTTCGGCTCGGCTCACTAGAAGCGGATGATTGGAATTTATGACGACACCGGACAAGCAATACGTGGATTGGCTGGTAGAGCAATCGATGCTGAACGCGGCTAAACAACGGGCAAAATTGTATTCGGGGCAGGGCAGGCTATGGCAGCGCCCCTTCGCCGAGGCCCGACCGCGCGATGCTTCAGCCATCGCCTCTGTATGGTTCACGGCCTATCCGGCGTCTATCGTCACACGCGAAGGCGGTTCGGTCCTGGAAGCCCTGGGTGATGAAGCCTTGTGGCACGCGCTGTCCGAGATCGGTATTCAGGGTATTCACAACGGGCCTTTGAAAACCTCGGGCGGCCTGCAAGGGCGACAGCGCACGCCCAGCATCGACGGCAATTTCGACCGTATCAGCTTTGGCATCGACCCGGATCTGGGCACCGAAGCGCAACTGCTGAGCCTGAGCCGCATCGCTGCCGCGCATAACGCGGTGATGATTGATGACGTGATTCCTTCCCACACCGGCAAGGGTGCAGACTTTCGTCTCGCGGAAATGGCCTACGAGGATTACCCCGGTCTTTACCATATGGTGGAGATTCGTGAGGAAGACTGGCATCTTTTGCCAGATATTCCAGAGGGGCGCGATGCAGTCAACCTGCTCCCCGAAGTGGTCGATCTGCTGAAGGAAAAGCACTACATCGTTGGACAGTTGCAGCGGGTGATCTTTTTTGAGCCTGGCGTAAAGGAAACTGACTGGAGCGCTACCGCCATTGTCCAGGGCGTAGACGGCAAGGCACGCCGGTGGGTGTATCTGCACTATTTCAAGGATGGCCAGCCTTCATTGAACTGGCTTGACCCGAGCTTCGCCGCGCAGCAGATGATCATTGGTGATGCCTTGCACGCCATTGATGTCATGGGCGCACGGGTACTACGCCTGGATGCCAACGGTTTCCTTGGGGTAGAGCGCAAGGCAGAGGGTAACGCCTGGTCGGAGAGTCATCCGCTATCCATCACCGGCAATCAGCTGTTGGGCGGCGCAATTCGCAAGGCAGGGGGTTTCAGCTTTCAGGAGTTGAACCTGACCCTGGACGATATTGCCTCCATGTCCCACGGCGGTGCGGACCTGTCCTACGACTTCATCACGCGCCCGGCGTATCAGCACGCTCTGTTGACCGGGAATACCGAGTTTCTGCGGCTGATGCTGCGTCAAGTCCATGCGTTCGGGATCGACCCGGCTTCGCTGATTCATGCGCTGCAAAACCATGATGAATTGACCCTGGAACTGGTGCATTTCTGGACGTTGCACGCCCATGACACGTATCACTATCAAGGTCAGACCTTTCCCGGCAACATCCTGCGTGAACATATTCGCGAAGAGATGTACGAACGTCTGACGGGCGAGCACGCGCCTTACAATCTGAAGTTCGTCACTAACGGTGTGGCTTGCACCACAGCGAGCATCATCACCGCCGCACTGGGCATTCGTGACCTTGAAGCGATCACCGATGCGGACATCCAGAAGATCCAGCACATTCACTTGTTGCTGGTGATGTTCAACGCCATGCAGCCCGGCGTTTTTGCTTTATCAGGCTGGGACCTGGTGGGGGCACTCACATTGCCGGCCGAACAGGTTCAACACCTGATGCAGGACGGCGATACCCGCTGGATTCATCGCGGTGCCTACGACCTGGTCGACCTGGACCCTGAAGCGGAGTTTTCCGCCGGGAACATGCCACGTCCAAAGACGCTCTATGGCAGTTTGATCGACCAGCTTAAGCGTCCGGACTCTTTTGCGTCACAGCTCAAGAAAATACTGGCGGTACGTCGGGCCTACGACATTGCAGCGAGTAAACAGATACTGATTCCGGATGTGCTGCATCCAGGCCTGTTGATCATGGTTCACGAGTTGCCAGCAGGGAAGGGTACACAAATCACGGCCCTGAACTTCAGCTCTGAACCCGTGGTTGAAACATTGCACCTCGCCGATGTCGCGCCAGGGCCCGTGGTGGATATCATCAACGAACGGGTAGAAGGCGACCTGACCGAACAAGGTGAATTCACCATCACACTGGACCCTTATGAAGGTCTGGCGTTACGCGTGGTAAGTGCGTTGCCTATGCTTTAAAAGCTGGTTAATTCGCGGCCTCGGTAATGACTGAGGTCGCGAGTGCTTTTCCCGGATTAATGACAGGACCCGCCTGAGTTGTATTGAGTCTGGTTATGATCCAATCGCCTTTACGTCCGCGAAGGCGGCTCTGACAATGCCCCCAAACCAATGATTGCTTTGGTTTCCAGGTACTCTTCGAAACCGAATACACCGTACTCACGACCATTTCCCGAGCGCTTGTAGCCACCGAACGGAGCCATGGGATTCCAGGCGGGGTAATTCAGGTGAACTTGTCCCGCACGAATACGAGAAGCAACGGCACGTGCAAGATCAAGATCCTGAGCCTGAACATGGGCGCCCAGACCATATACCGTGTCGTTTGCGATAGCGATCGCCTCATCCAGCGTCTCATACGGAATAATGCATAACACCGGGCCAAAAATCTCCTCCTGGGCAATCCGCATGGCGGAGTCCACTTCGGAGAAAACGGTTGGCCGGGTATAGAACCCTTTTTCAAAACCCTGCACACGTCCTGGTCCGCCGCAAACGAGTTTTGCGCCTTCAGCGAGGCCGACCTCGATCATTGCTTGCACGCGGTTGAACTGAGCCGCGTTGGCAATGGGGCCCAATACGGTGTCTTCCGAAGTCGGGTCACCGACAATGATTGCATTGGCGGTGGCTGCCGCCAGAGATTCGACCTCGGCCAACCTGCTCTTTGGAACGATCATTCGGGTCGGGGCGCTGCACGATTGTCCGACGTTGCGAAAAGCAGACATCACGCCCAGCGGAACGGCTTTGCCGAAGTCGGCATCGGGCAGCAGAAGATTCGGCGACTTGCCCCCCAGCTCTTGTGTAACGCGTTTTACCGTAGGGGCGGCGGCCTGTGCGACTAGAGCGCCCGCGCGGTTTGATCCGGTAATTGAAATCATATCGATATCGGGGTGCGCCGCCATGGCTGCGCCGACCTCGGAACCATTTCCATTCACCAGGTTGAAGACACCGGGCGGCAGGCCTGCGTCATGTACCAGTTGGGCAAAAAGAAGGGCGCTCAGAGGCGACAGTTCGCTGGGTTTCAAGACCACTGTGCACCCGGCAGCAATCGCCGGGGCAACTTTCGCGGTGATTTGATAAAGGGGCCAGTTCCACGGAGTGATGAGACCGCAGACGCCTATGGGTTCGCGTTCGATGGCGGTGCCGTCTTCAACGGTTTGAAAGCGATAGCTCGACAAGAGATCACGTGCGACCCGAACGTGTTCTGCCGCCAGAGGCACTTGCATTGTCCGGGAGAAGCTGATGGCAGCGCCCATTTCCAGAGAGAGGGCCTGCGCAAGCGCCTCTTTTCTTTCAAGAATGAGTTCGTAGATCTTGCCAAGGACACGCGCGCGGGACGCTACGGAAGAGGTAGACCAACCCGCAAACGCTGCACGTGCAGCAGCCACTGCCCGATCAACATCCTCGGCAGACCCGAGCGCGACCTGCGCAACAACGGCTTCATTAGCCGGATTAACCACCGATAAACTGGCCGGAATTACGGGGGAAACCCACTGACCATTGATATAAAACTTGTGAGCGGCTTGCGGATCAATGCTGTAGCTATTTGAAGAGTGAGTTGTCATCCAACGAGCTCCCTGGAGCAGTAATAAGTGCTGCGAGCAGCCGGGTAGGGAGGAGGCGTCGCCGTACATCCCTGAGTCTTTCGTCTCGTTAAACTAACAAAGCGGCCCCGTCAAAGTATGCCGTTATTCATGCCTGCAAGGGATAATCTGCCGTATCTACGAGGTTAACTTTGCACCCCTGTGACTGGAGCCGCTTGCGTGGGTAGTGCTAGCGATCAAACCCGTTTTGACGGGATTGATCGCTAGCCGATAGCTTGAGTAACCAGGGCAAACTGTCTGATTCCGTCGCGTGATTGCGGGGGTACTCCCAATACCATTCGCGGCGCTCTGTCGACGCATGGCAACCCCAGACCCTCCAGCCACTCGGCCAACCCGCAATCGCTCGGAATGTCGAAACGAACGAAGGCACCGGGTATCAAACGCAGGAGGTAGGTAATCATGTGGCGGGCCTGTTCCTGGTTTTGTGCGACAACCGGGCCAATGATATGGCCGCGGCCGAAACGGCGGAGCAGGGCAGTCCCTTTTAGCTCCCCATTCACGTCAATACCGACCACGCATTCGGCCATCGGAAGCAAATCGTTGAGCACTGCCGTGCGGTCCAGACCGCTACCCGCATTGGCCAACTCAATCAGCCTCGGGTAATCGGCCGGGCCTAATTCGCAACACTGCGAGTTGTTGGTCAAAGACATTGGCACAGGTGTCTGTGGCACGCCTTGATGCTGCTGGATTCGCGAGAAATCGACGAATCCCATGCTTGTATACAGCGGTGCGCCTGACTCGGTGGCATTCAGAATCGGCGTGCGTGGCGCGGAGGCTTCCAGGCACAGGTTCATCAGTCGACGTCCAATCCCTTTTCCCTGGTGCTCATCACTCACGATCACCAGACCGATGGAGGAATAAGCACCTTGATGACAGGCGAATGCCACGCCGACCAACTGACCGTCATATTCCGCAACAAAGCCTTCTGACGTGCGCTGCACCATGGCCCAGTCTTCTTCTCGGTGAGGCCATTTCAGATGCACGGAGAGGGCGTGTGCTGCGGGCATGTCTTTCGCGGTGACAGTGCGATAGCGATAGACAGAATCTGACGATGCAGGCATGGAACCTCCTTGAAAAGGGCGATCTTGAGTGGCGGGATCAGCGATTTTTGGTGCGCGGCTCATATAAGTTTGCCGGTGCTGAAAAGGGCTGTAGATAACGGCATCGCAATCGTGGAAGGATTAGTAAACCGACGGATATCGAATGGACTGATAGAGGTTCTGGTACTGCCGGTGCTGATCAGTTCGGCCATCACGTCGCCAACGCCCGGGCCAAGCTGGAAGCCGTGGCCGCAGAAGCCGAAGGCATAGAACAACCCATCGACGGTACCGCTAGGGCCTATGACCGGCAGTGAGTCCGGCGTGTAGCTCTCGATGCCGCTCCACACCCGGATGATGTTCAGCTTCTCGGCCCCCGGCAGCAGGTCACGCATTTGCCGCATCTGGTTGAGCAGGCTTTCCGGCTTGAAGTATGCACGACGGTTGAGCATGTCCGGTTTGCAACGGTTGCCGCCGCCAATGATGATGTTGCCCCGGGGAATCTGACGGAAGTAGATCACCTCTTCCTTGATTTTGGTAAACACGCCGATTACCGTCGGCAAGGCGTAGGGCACAGGCTCGGTCACCGACATCTGCGGACCATTGGGTTCCAGCGGTACCGGTTCGCCGAATTGCTCGGACAGCCTGGCGGCCCAGGCGCCCGCGGTGATCAACAGCTGTTGGGCCACGAACAACTGGCCCTCGGCGGTCGTGACGTGGAATTCGTCATGGGCCTTCTGGACCTCGATGACCTCAGTGCGCTCTTCGATTCGCGCACCGAGGCGTCTGGCCGCCCGGGCAAAAGCCGGCGCCGCCAGACGCGGGTTGGCGTGGCCATCGTGAGGCGCGTAGGAACCGCCCTTGACCTTCGGACCGAGGAACGGGAAGCGTTCATGCAAGGCCTTGCCGGTGAGTATCTGCAAGTCCAGTTCACGAGCCTCCGGTGCCGCAGCGTAGGCTTCCAGTTCCGCGATCTCGTCCTCGCGGTAACAGACGCGCATATGGCCGCTGGCAATGAACTCAAGGTCGTCGTCGATCAGCTCCGGCAGTCGTTTCCATAACGCCCAGGAACGATTCGCCAGTTCCAGCTGCCCGAGGTAACGCCCCTGGCGCCGCACGTTGCCGAAGTTCACGCCGCTGGCGTATTGACCGATCTGGTCCCGCTCCAGCAGGGTAACCGAGTGTCCACGTTGGCTCAGGAAAAACGCCGACGTCGAACCCATGATGCCGCCGCCAATAATCAGGACATCGCTTTTTTGTGGTTTCATGAGAGCTCCTCGACGTTGGTCATCGGCAGGTTTCCTTTTGTTCACCACGGGCCAATGCTTCGATTTCGATCAAGCAACCATGATGCAAGGCCGGAACGGGCACCACGGCGCGTGCCGGTCGATGGTCGCCCAGGTAATGGGCATAAATCCGATCAAAAGCGGGCCAGTGTTCTATCCCTACGAGATAGACAGTGACCTTCAAGAGGTCACTCGTGCCCCGGCCCGCGCCGCTGAGGATCGCCATGAGGTTATCGAGGGCGATTGATGCTTGAACCTCAAACGGCTGGTCGGCACAGTGGTCGCCGTTCGCGCGTACGGGCAGTTGCCCGGACACATATAAAACGCCCTCGTGCATGACCGCCTGGGAGTAATGTCCGCCCGGAGCTGCTGCATGAGCCGTGTGGATCAAGTCTATTGAACCTGCTTGATTACCAGCCATGTAAGCGACTCCAGGTGTGCACGACGCCCTCGGCATCACAGGCGTGATAGTCCGGAAATTGCGCGCCTGTGGCACAGGCATGGTTGGGCAGAATGCGCAGACGGCTGCCGATGGGGAAGCGAGCGACGATGTTGGCGCTCTCGGTCGCTCCCAGTGTGATGATGCCGTGTTCCTGGTTGGCGCCCGTGACCCGCGCGCCCTCGATCCAGTCGCCGGCTTCGGTACACACCTGTCCGTAACCATAGTCCTGCCGTTGGCGCTGCGTGCCGCGATCACGACTCATGGCCATCCAACCGGCATCGGTGATGATCCAGCCTTTATCTTGCTGGTGGCCTATGACGGTGGTCAGCACGCTCAGTGCTAACTCGTCTGGCTGACAGACGCCGATGTTGTGCATCACCAAATCGAAGAAGACATAGACGCCTGCGCGCACTTCAGTGACGCCTTCCAGACTTAGCACCGACAGTGCTGTGGGAGTGGAGCCGATGCTGACCTCCGGGCACGCCAACCCGGCGGCGCGAACTCTTTCAGCGGCGCTGACGCAGAGGAAGCGTTCTTGTTCGGCTAGATTCTGCAACGCTTCAAGATTATCCAGTTCGTAACTGGACCCGGCGTGGGTCATCACGCCTCGCAATCGCATGCCGCCGTCAACAAGGATACGTGCGACGTCTATGAGTGCGTGGTCTTCAACGGTCAGACCTGAGCGGTGGCCGTCGCAATCTATCTCGATCCACACCTCGAATCGTTCGTCGTGTTTCTGTCCGAAGGTGACGATTGCCTGCGCCCCGATGACACTGTCGGTGAGCACACTCAGCTTGCACCCCTTGCGCCTGAGTGTCAGTGCCTGGGCCAATTTGCCAGGCGCTATTGCAACGGCATAAAAAATATCGCTGATGCCTTCAGAGAAACAATGCTCAGCTTCTTTCAGGGTGGAAACCGTGACACTGCTTGCGCCAGCGGTTATCTGTGCCTTGATCACAGGGAGGCATTTGCTGGTTTTGATGTGTGGCCTCAAACGCACACCCAAGGTTTCCATGCGCTGCTGCATACGCTGGATATTGCGCTGCATTCGCGGGATATCGATTATCGCAATGGGGGTATCAAGGGAGGCAAGGGTGGCTGACATGACAGGGCTCGGGTAGCTGGGTACAGCGTCGACTCTACTCAGCTGTCATAAAGTTGTGGTTCAATGGATCGTCATCAATCATTAAGTAAAACTGAATGATCTCTGTCGAAGACCTGCGCCTGGCCGTAACGCTGGCGCGCTCCGAGTCTTTAAGCGCTGCCGCCAGAGCCCTGAATGTCTCGCCGCCGGCTCTGTCCATGCGTCTGCGTAAGCTGGAGATGCTACTGGGTGTCGCGCTGGCCAATCGTGACGCCCGGCGCCTGAGTCTAACGGCCGATGGCGAGCGCTTTTCCCGGGAAAGTGCCCTGTTGCTGGAACAGCTGGACGCGCTCCCGGAATCCTTCAAGCAACAGGATGAGCGGCTAGTGGGTACCCTTAGGCTGGCGGCGCCGTTTGGTTATGGGCGACAGCGCATTGCGCCGCTGCTGGCTCGTTTTGCCAGGTTGCATCCACAGTTGTGCCTGCACCTGGACTTGCGTGAAACACCGTGGCCTGATCGTCATGACAGCGATGCTGTGATTCATATTGGTCACCTCAATGACAGCCTTTGGATCGCCAGGCCACTCACACAAAACAACCGATGGTTATGTGCCAGTCAGGCCTATCTGGACCAGCACGGTGTGCCGTCGTCGCCGGACCAACTCGCCGAACATCGCTGTATTTGCATTCGGGAGAACGATGAAGATGTCACGCTGTGGCATATGCGCAAAGGGCAGGGGCGCAAAACGTTGCGCATCGAACCTGCATTATTGAGCAACGATGGAAGCGTAGCCCGGCGCTGGGCCGAACAAGGCCTGGGGTTGGTGTTACGTTCGCAATGGGATGTCAGTGACGCAATCGCCAACGGCAGCCTGATAAGGGTGTTGGCGGATTGGCAATTCGACAGCGCGCCGATCAACCTGTTGGTGCCCTCACGCAAACTGCGCAGCCCGCGCGTGCAGGCGTTGGTGGCATTTCTGGAAGATGCATTGAAAGCATGATCAGGTCGACAGGCATCACGAATCACCTCATTGATCCCGCGAAGGATTCCCATGCTGGAACGCTCCGCAAACTCTGCTGAGCGCGACCTTGAAAACGGTAGTTTGTGTCAAAAAACCTGCATTTTTAAACGATATGCAGGGGCTCGCAATGGTGTAATGAACCCATGCGGCAGCATTGCCCCCATGCTTTATGGGCATACACCCTCAACAATGATCAGGACCGGTTCGCTTCAGGTTCTTCGTCTAGCGCCTCAACGAGCCAATAGGGTGCTAGCCGTCTTATGACCAACTCTCAAGACCGTCCTGATACGAACTTATATGAGCAAACTGATTGGGTTTGACGCTTGATAAATAGATACACCGGCGTGTATGCACCGCGATCGGCGTCCAATCTGAGGGTGAGAAACCAATGAACAAAATCACTGTGAAACCGACCGCAGCCCCCCTCAATCTTTCTGCTGGCAAGCTGTCTCATGGCACCTTCTGGTTGGGGCTGGTCGGCGCCGCGATGTGCGTTATCTGGTTACTGGTGGCGATCTTCGGCCCATGGCTAGCGCCGCACCCGGTGGGTGAAGTGGTTTCTGACAATGTCTTCGACAGCATCAGTGCCCTGTACCCGTTCGGCACCGATTACCTGGGCCGTGACATGCTCAGCCGCGTGCTGATCGGCGCGCGTTTTACCGTGGGCCTCGCGTTGGTCGCAGCGGTGTTGGCCAGTGGTTTAGGCACCGGTTGCGCGTTACTGTCGGTGGTTTCGCCCAAATGGCTGGATGAAGTGATCAGTCGCCTGATGGATGCCTTCATCTCGATCCCGAGCAAAATGCTAGCGCTGATCATGGTTTCGGCTTTCGGTTCCTCGGTGACCTTGCTGATCTGCACCGCCGTCCTGAGTTACACCCCCGGCGCTTTTCGCGTCGCCCGCAGTATGGCGGTGAACATTGAAGCCCTGGAGTACGTGCAGGTGGCCCGCACCCGTGGCGAGCGCCGACTGTATATTGCCTGCATGGAAATCCTGCCAAACATGCTCAATCCCGTCTTGACCGATCTAGGCTTGCGTTTCGGTTACATCGTGCTGTTACTCAGTGGCATGAGCTTCCTCGGACTCGGTGTCCAACCCCCGGATGCTGACTTAGGTTCGTTGGTGCGGGAAAACATCGGCGGTCTTAACCAAGGCGCGCCCGCTATCGTGATTCCGGCACTGGCCATTGGCACGCTAACCATCGGGGTCAATCTGCTGATTGACCAGTTGTCATCGCTACGCAGTCGGCGTTCTGGGGGGCATTGATGGGGGTATTCTTTAGTGGTGCGGCAAGCAGTGTGAGTATCTCGTTTTTAAACAAAATCGGCCGATAGCAGACAGTGATCGAGAAATTTGCGTACGGTCTGAAGTTGGCATCGTATTTTCGATGCCGAATTAAACTCAAGGAGGGAGAGGGCGGACAGCATTGAGAGAGCGTATTAAGTTATAACTCAACTAAATAGACATTTAGTTGAGTTAAGGTTAATCCGTAAACTCTTAGCGACCGAAGGTATTTGTAATTTTATTGGTTGGGGCAGGGAATAGACGCGGGGCAAATTGATAGAGCGTTTGGGTTTGTACGATCGCTCCTTTGGCGGACACACCAAGGACCATCGATATTTGCCCAGAACCGGCATGGCTACTGCTGCGTTTATCTTTTTTCTTAAAAGCCATGAGTTTGTCCAAATAGCTCATAAAATCCTTGAGCGGAACGCCATTATTCAAGGTGTCCAATGGAGAGATGGGGGTTTGATGGTTGAAATAATGACAGGCCGACAACCGCATTTCTCGAAAAACAGGCAAGCTTTGAGGCGTGTCATGGGGCGTGCCATATATCATTACATGATGGTTGTGTGACTTGAGATCTTCTCTAGCACTTTCGTAATCCGTGAAAATGGTCTTTTCGGTATTCAGTTGGCCGGCATCGCGCTTGAACTCAATCAGAACGAATGTCGAGGCCTTTCCAAAAATCCCGTCGCCTACAGTACGCTCTTCGATGCCTGACAGCGGTGCCGCAAAGTCCAGCTTATTGGCCTTCAAGGCTTCGAAGACGAAGCGATATTCAACAGTTTTCTCCCACCATGTGACTTCCATTCTGACTCCATGTGAAATGATATTTCTAGTATCCGCGCCAGGATGATGTCGCCAGAACTGCCAACCTTGCAACCAGATCTTAATTGTAAGCTCCGATCAAGGCCGCTGGACTAGGCCAGAAGGCAGTGCCTGCCGCAAATCTGACCACCAGAGCCCCCCAGCCTCACACAGCCAGGTACGCATAATTCGACGGACGTTATGGTACTTCGCTGCCCCAGGGCAGAATCGGGCATCGGGATAATTGCGTAGCCCCGGTGCCCGATTTACCCATAACGTGCATTATGCGTGGCCTATTTTTCGTCATACCTCGACTGCCCGAAGGGCATTAGGCGCTTCGCAGATCCGCAGCCAGGCTAATCAACATCCGCGCCGATACCCGGCAACGCCGGCCGATTTTCCGTCCAACAAAAAACCCCCGACGATCTTCTGATCCCCGAGGGTTCCTGTCGCGTTCAAAGCCCTTGCAAGCCCCGCGGTGACACTTCGCGCCCTGATCTTCTGCTTTTCCCAGCCTTGGCCGTGTCTGGCTCTACGCGGTCCCGTGACGTCTAGCGATATCGCCGGTCAGGTCCCGGCAGGTCCGATCTTTTAGCGGCTTTTCTCCGCCACGCAAGCGGCGATTGTGTTCTTTTTCGGATCTCCTAGCAGCTCCATCAGGCTATCTGCCGCTTTGTTGCAAGCAGCTTCGCTTTCGAAGCTGCCCATGCTTGTGTTTGCAGCCCAGTTGATCCCAATCCATAAAATCCAATGCATTTCGCCTCCTGCTTTTTTCGGCTGAACGGGTGGGGGTGCTGTTACACCCCCACTTTACCGAAGACCTCTGCGGTCCTTCGCTTTACTCCGATTCGATAATCACGTCACCGCTTTCTGAAAGTCGAGCGTAAGGCACTGATTTTTCTAGGATTTTATGTACTAACTCGCTATCCCTCATGGGCTGCTTTCCTAGTTTTATCAGTATCTTGTTGAATTCTATGGCTTTTTTGCGGATAGCTTCTTGCTCTCCCGCCGTCAGCCTTACGTTTGTGGCCATTCCATCACCGTTCATCAAAAAATCCTCTCGATAATACATGTGTGCACGTCGACAAGTGTTGACGTATACAGTTCCACATGTGTAGATTTGCTTCCTATGTTATTTGTGTGCATGTGTAAGGAAGCTCATGTTTATCGACTGGCTCACCGTTTCCCAGGAACACGACCATGACCTTCCCGTCGTGTGTGACGTGTTCACGCTCACGATTGACGCCAATACAAACGAGGTTTTGAGCTCTCGTCAGCCTCGTTTCAAGCATGAAGCCAGCTTTTCCACCTCTGTGACTATCTCAGTTCAGGGCCGAAAAATCCGTGTTGAAGGCAATCCGAGTCGGGTAGGGCGGCAAGACAACCTTTTCGGCTATACCAAAATTGAGCAGTGCATGTCTGTGTACAACAGTCTTCTTCGTGAATACGGCCTTCCTGCTTTTACCCGGTGTACCCGTCTTGATTTTCGCGCCGGTTCCTCTGGTGCAAAGTCCGGTGATCGTATTGCGGATGGGGCCAAGATAGAGCGGATTGATCTTACAACCAATGTTGCTGTTGGTTCTGGCAATGTTGTTTCTTACTTGCGCGGCATTTCAAGTCAGCGAATCGGTCATAGTATTGGTTTTCTTTATCCTAATGGCCGCACTGTAACTTGGACTCCTAAGGGTAATGGTAAGGGCGGACGTCTCCAGTACCGTAAAGCTTATGACAAAGCTTTCGAGATGGATCAAAACTGTCTTCCGAAAATCAGACGCCTTTTCGGTGATGACTCGCCTGAATTTAAATATGTTAAGCAAGTCCGCGATTACTGCTTTGATCAAGGTGTTGTACGAATGGAACAAGAGCTCAAGAGCGAGCTTTTGCAGCGTGAAGCCCTTTGCTATTGGGGTTTATTTAATGAAAGCCGTTTTAACGAACTCCACGATGAGTTTTTGGGCATTGATGAAAAATTAAAGGTGACTGCTATGGACATGATGACAATTGCTGACAAGCTTATCGAGGAAGGCATTTGCAATAACCGTACTTCTGCAAATGCTACTGCCTCACATGCCATTCTTTGGATGCATGGTCATGCACATCAGGGTTCTATCAGGTCTTTTGAAACTCATGCTGCCCGCCTAAATAAGATCGGTATTAACATTCGTAACGCTTGTGATACATCTCGTTTTGCCCCTGTTTTTGTTCGTCAGTGCCGTGAAGTCACCAAATCTACCCTTGCTGTTCCTACTTGGTATAAGCGCGTTAATCATCTTCATCAGGTGGCAGCATGAAGACCGTCAGTTTCCAAGGCATACAATTAACTGCCGGTCAGAAACTTCGTCTCAAGCAACAGCAGCACATGCGTTCTTTTATGCATCCTGTTCTTGCTGATCAAATTTCTAGCACGCTTGCTGTCATTGAGCGCCGAAAAGAGCAGGGCGTTAAACCCGATCAAATCTGGTTTTTTGATTATGAAAAAACTGGTACTCCCTCTGTTGCTGAATGGATGGGTTTCTAATGGGTCGTGTCGATTATCAGAACCTCCGATTGTCCGTGGAGAATCAAATTGCTAATTATGACGCTGGCAACTGTGACAGTGGCGCTCTCGCTAATTCGCTTATGCGTTTGTTTTTACAGGCTGTTTCAACTGAACAAGTTAAGCGCCAAACGCTGAAGCGTGATCAGCTCACGTTCCGCCGCAATTCTGATCTTATCCCGCCCAGTTGGGCATATCGTAAGCCGGGTTCAACCCAGCTTCCAACATTATAAAGGGCTTTTACCATGTCTAAAACGATGACTCTTCTGATCGAACTTACCGGAATTACCCGCTCTGGCACTGCCAAATCTGGTAATCCGTACTGCATGTTCGAGGGTTTCGTTCATCTTCCTCAAATTCCGTATCCTCAAAAAACAATGTTTTACGCTGCTCTTGCCTCCGAGGTTCCTCAGCCTGGAACTTATGAGTGCGATGTAATTGCCGATGTTCGCGATGGGCGTCTCGAGTTTCAGTGTGATCCTCGTCAGGGTCGCAGGACCAATCTTCCCCCGCTTGCATCTGCTTCAACCGCTGTTAAACCCTAAGGTCTCTCGTCATGGTTGATTGTGAAGTTTGTGGCATTGAGTTTGATGAAGGTGATTCGAGTGCTGAATTCGGATTTGCTTGTGAGGATTGTGAAGGCGATCCCTCCACTTATGATCTGTTCGGCGGTGATGATGAAGAAGACGAGGAAGATTATTAACTTCTTTTGATTTTTCCGGCTTCTCTCTGGCTTTTGTTTTTCTGTTTGAGGTTTTTATGAATTTTCTGGCTTGTGATGGTGTTTGGCAGACCCTTGCAGATGGTTCTACCGTTTGCTCAGGTAATTTGCAGACTTTCACAGTCCAGGAGATGAGGGAGTCTTTGACTCCTTTGTTAACCAACGCCCAACGTGTGGAGATTGGAACGGCTCTTTTAGGCTTTTTCATTTTCATTTGGGTTTGTAAAACTGTTCGTTCTTCCATATAGGTGATTTATGAAAGCTAAGTTGCTCGCTTTGTCCAAGTCTGGCCGTGCTCAGGTGGCTCTTGCCTCCGTTGCCATGTTGTCTGCTGGCTCTTCCTTTGCCGCTGGTGAAATCGACACCTCGGAAGCTTTGACGTACATCGCTGGTGGTGTTGTGGCCGCTGGTCTGGTCACTGGCGCAATGTTTGGCCTTGTCGCTTTGATCGGCGCTGCCAAAAAAGCAATGCGCGCAGGGACGTAACTAACAAAAGCTTTGCCCGGTGGGAATTCTCTCTCCGGGCTTTTTTTTGTCTGGAGATAATCAAATGAGGTTCTTAAAATGTATATCTCACCTGACGATTTTGTTTGGTTTTGGGTTACGGCTGGTCTCTTCGCTCTTTGTACTGGTCGTTAGTCTTATTTCTACTTCGTCATACGCTGCTTATGTTTGGAATGGTTCCTATCCTTCTGCGCAAGCTGCATGTACAGGCACTGCTGCTGCAAATATTTATCCACCGGCCATTTCTGTTGTTAGCGCTACGCTTGAGGGCATGTTGGAGACTTCTGGTTATTGTAGAGTTATTAACGAAACTCAAACTGGCAGTACAAGCACTTGGGGATTTGGTCTTTCGCGCAGTGGCACTGAAGACCCTGTCGATCCTCCTAATAAAAAATGCCAAGATGCCAAAGGTGCGTCAACAAAATACAACTGGAAATCTAATTCCGATGCCCCTGCAACTACGGTGTCTATTAACGGTTGCGCTGCTTCTATCAGTGGATTTGCAATTTGTCTGACTTCGATTTCCGGCGGTTATAATTGCTCCGGCATTGCTACGATCACTGGTGATCTGCTTGAGGCTGACGGTAAAGGAAACGCTTCTGAGTGTGAGGGTTCTGCTTGCACTGATCCCGTTCCACAAAAAGAATCCAGTGAAAGTCCTTGCCAAGCAATTTCATCAGGCAGCGGTTTTTCTTGTACTGCCACCAAAGAAGAGTCCAATCCCGGACAAACCAAATGTGGAACCGCTAACGGTGCCTGGGTTTGTACTGACTCGCCAAAGGCCACCTCTACCAAATCTGTATCAGATATTAATCAAAGCTCTACTTCAAACTCTGATGGCTCAACCACCACCAAAACCACCACCACCACTACGACTACTTCCTGTAGTGGCATCGGCAATTGCACCACTGGCACGACCACTACTGTAGTTACTGGCGGCACGAACTCTAATGGAACTACAAAGCCTTCATCCTCTACTTGTTCTGGTCCTGAGTGTAACGGTGGAACTGTAAATGCTGGCACCGGTTCTGGCTCTGGTGATTCTGGCTCTGGCGACGGTGACGACGAACAATGTGAAGGTGAAGAATGTGAAGAAGAGGATAAAGGTGAGGTTTCTGGTGATATGCAATGTGAATCGACTGTAGCTTGCTCTGGCGATGTCATTCAATGTGCTGTGCTTCGCCAAGAACAAACTTCTCGTTGCGCAGACAAAGAATTTCGTGATGTGACTGATAAGAAAGTCGCTGATCTAAAGTCGAAACTCACAACTGAATTTTCTGGCAGCGATTATCAGCCGATTAAGGCCAGTGCTGATACTACATTCGATTTAAGTAATATGATTGATACTTCTAGTAAGTTTTCTTCTTCTTGCCCACGTCTTCAGACTATCTCCTATACATGGGTCGATGGCTCTGGACATTCTTTTGATCCTAATGTTGATGGTCTTTGCACGTTCTTGACTTACATGGGTTATTTAATGGTTGCCTTCGCCATGCGTCGTGCGGCTGAAATTATCGCCACTGGGATTGTATAACTATGCCTGTCTTAATCGGTTTATTGATGCGCATGATTGGTCTTTCAATTGTCCCGCTTGGTTGGAAGTTGCTTCGCGGTCTTGGCTTTGCTGCTTTCTCCTATGTGGGCATCAGTGCTGTTCTTGATAAAGCCAAAGAGTTTGCATTTTCTTCACTCGGTGGTTTGCCTGCTGATTGGATGTCTGTTTTAGGTATGCTCAAAGTTGATGTTTGTTTGAATATCATGTTTTCCGCTTATCTCGCCCGTGCGATTCTTGCAGGTATTGATAAAGCTGGTAATAAAACATCCTTTAAAATGGGAGGGACTCCATAATGCTTTTTCTCCGAACGGGTCTTCCCGGTGCTGGTAAAACCCTTAACACCATCAAAGAAATTGATGAAGAGCATGCTGTCGATCCTAAAAACTCAGAACTTCGATTGCACAAGGATTCCCAAGATCCAAACTTGCCTCCACGAACTATTTATTACAATGGCATACCTGATCTTCAGACCGATAAGCTCAAAGCTAAATGGGTCGAATGGGAATCTCCTGAACAGTGGTTTGACCTTCCTGATGGTTGTGTGATCGTAATCGACGAAGCCCAGGGCACCTTTGGTACGGATGTGCGCACTCGAGTAGAGAAGGTGACTCGCTTCGAAAAGCACCGGCATCATGGTTGGGATGTGCATATTATTACTCAGCATCCTTCTCTGATTTGTTCACCTGTTCGTAAATTGGTTGGTAAGCACATAAATTTCATTCGCCCGTATGGGCGAACAAAAGGAGTATTCCGTCACGAATATGAGATGTGTGTTGATAGTCCTGAAAAACGCAATAACTTCAAAATGGCTCAAGAATCCAAGATTGAGTTTGACGCTCATTACTTCGGTTTATACAAATCTGCAACGGTTCATACTCATAAAAAAGTTACTCCTAGTTTTGTAAAAATCATGCCGCTCATTGCGCTTGGTGTTTTGATTCCCGTTGCTATTCTTGTCGGTGGTCTTTGGTGGCTTGTTCACAAGAAAGAAGCTGAAAGCACTGCCCACGCTGTCGACAAACCGGTCTCGGCTGCAATTGCTGCATCTGTTCCCCAGGGCAGTGCGGTGATGCCCAAATCTGGTTCTTCTCCTGAAAACCTTGATCCTGCTGTTTACATTTCTCAGTTCAAACCTCGTATTGGCGATGTACAAGCTTCAGCGCCTCGTTATGATGAGATGAATAAAGCCCGGGATTTTCCTCGACCTGTTTGCCTTTCATCTACTGATATTCGGCTTGTTAGCACTGCTAAAGCTCGCGGTCAGTCGGTCGGGGAGCACAACGGTGAATTGACTGCTTGTCAGTGTTACACCCAGCAGTCAACACGCATGAAAACCACTTTGGAGTTTTGTATGTCTGTTGTTGAAAATGGCTATTTTGACGACACTAAGCAGATGCCCACATATGCCAATCCTAATGGACCGTCTTCTCAAAGAAATTCAGAGAAACCCGACGTAGCCCCCCGAGGGCCCGCAGGGGGGTTACAGAGGGTTGCATCCCGTTCCGGTACTGATCCTACGATCGTTCCCGACAGCGAGTATCCAGCACGGCCATGGCGCAACGCTTCAAACTGAGGTAATGACATGAGAGAGCAGTATCGATTCAATCCAACCTTTGAGCGTCTTGATCTTCAAAACTCGCATGTGATCGACTGGAAATGGCTTCTTCAGGACCTTCGAGGCTTTAACTGGTATCTGACACGGCATGTGTGCTGGTTGGATTCTTACGACTATCACCCGTCCTATCAGCAATGAAGGGTACGCATAATTCGACGGACGTTATGGTACTTCGCTGCCCCAGGGCAGAATCGGGCATCGGGATAATTGCGTAGCCCCGGTGCCCGATTTACCCATAACGTGCATTATGCGTGGCCTATTTTTCGTCATACCTCGACTGCCCGAAGGGCATTAGGCGCTTCGCAGATCCGCAGCCAGGCTAATCAACATCCGCGCCGATACCCGGCAACGCCGGCCGATTTTCCGTCCAACAAAAAACCCCCGACGATCTTCTGATCCCCGAGGGTTCCTGTCGCGTTCAAAGCCCTTGCAAGCCCCGCGGTGACACTTCGCGCCCTGATCTTCTGCTTTTCCCAGCCTTGGCCGTGTCTGGCTCTACGCGGTCCCGTGACGTCTAGCGATATCGCCGGTCAGGTCCCGGCAGGTCCGATCTTTTAGCGGCTTTTCTCCGCCACGCAAGCGGCGATTGTGTTCTTTTTCGGATCTCCTAGCAGCTCCATCAGGCTATCTGCCGCTTTGTTGCAAGCAGCTTCGCTTTCGAAGCTGCCCATGCTTGTGTTTGCAGCCCAGTTGATCCCAATCCATAAAATCCAATGCATTTCGCCTCCTGCTTTTTTCGGCTGAACGGGTGGGGGTGCTGTTACACCCCCACTTTACCGAAGACCTCTGCGGTCCTTCGCTTTACTCCGATTCGATAATCACGTCACCGCTTTCTGAAAGTCGAGCGTAAGGCACTGATTTTTCTAGGATTTTATGTACTAACTCGCTATCCCTCATGGGCTGCTTTCCTAGTTTTATCAGTATCTTGTTGAATTCTATGGCTTTTTTGCGGATAGCTTCTTGCTCTCCCGCCGTCAGCCTTACGTTTGTGGCCATTCCATCACCGTTCATCAAAAAATCCTCTCGATAATACATGTGTGCACGTCGACAAGTGTTGACGTATACAGTTCCACATGTGTAGATTTGCTTCCTATGTTATTTGTGTGCATGTGTAAGGAAGCTCATGTTTATCGACTGGCTCACCGTTTCCCAGGAACACGACCATGACCTTCCCGTCGTGTGTGACGTGTTCACGCTCACGATTGACGCCAATACAAACGAGGTTTTGAGCTCTCGTCAGCCTCGTTTCAAGCATGAAGCCAGCTTTTCCACCTCTGTGACTATCTCAGTTCAGGGCCGAAAAATCCGTGTTGAAGGCAATCCGAGTCGGGTAGGGCGGCAAGACAACCTTTTCGGCTATACCAAAATTGAGCAGTGCATGTCTGTGTACAACAGTCTTCTTCGTGAATACGGCCTTCCTGCTTTTACCCGGTGTACCCGTCTTGATTTTCGCGCCGGTTCCTCTGGTGCAAAGTCCGGTGATCGTATTGCGGATGGGGCCAAGATAGAGCGGATTGATCTTACAACCAATGTTGCTGTTGGTTCTGGCAATGTTGTTTCTTACTTGCGCGGCATTTCAAGTCAGCGAATCGGTCATAGTATTGGTTTTCTTTATCCTAATGGCCGCACTGTAACTTGGACTCCTAAGGGTAATGGTAAGGGCGGACGTCTCCAGTACCGTAAAGCTTATGACAAAGCTTTCGAGATGGATCAAAACTGTCTTCCGAAAATCAGACGCCTTTTCGGTGATGACTCGCCTGAATTTAAATATGTTAAGCAAGTCCGCGATTACTGCTTTGATCAAGGTGTTGTACGAATGGAACAAGAGCTCAAGAGCGAGCTTTTGCAGCGTGAAGCCCTTTGCTATTGGGGTTTATTTAATGAAAGCCGTTTTAACGAACTCCACGATGAGTTTTTGGGCATTGATGAAAAATTAAAGGTGACTGCTATGGACATGATGACAATTGCTGACAAGCTTATCGAGGAAGGCATTTGCAATAACCGTACTTCTGCAAATGCTACTGCCTCACATGCCATTCTTTGGATGCATGGTCATGCACATCAGGGTTCTATCAGGTCTTTTGAAACTCATGCTGCCCGCCTAAATAAGATCGGTATTAACATTCGTAACGCTTGTGATACATCTCGTTTTGCCCCTGTTTTTGTTCGTCAGTGCCGTGAAGTCACCAAATCTACCCTTGCTGTTCCTACTTGGTATAAGCGCGTTAATCATCTTCATCAGGTGGCAGCATGAAGACCGTCAGTTTCCAAGGCATACAATTAACTGCCGGTCAGAAACTTCGTCTCAAGCAACAGCAGCACATGCGTTCTTTTATGCATCCTGTTCTTGCTGATCAAATTTCTAGCACGCTTGCTGTCATTGAGCGCCGAAAAGAGCAGGGCGTTAAACCCGATCAAATCTGGTTTTTTGATTATGAAAAAACTGGTACTCCCTCTGTTGCTGAATGGATGGGTTTCTAATGGGTCGTGTCGATTATCAGAACCTCCGATTGTCCGTGGAGAATCAAATTGCTAATTATGACGCTGGCAACTGTGACAGTGGCGCTCTCGCTAATTCGCTTATGCGTTTGTTTTTACAGGCTGTTTCAACTGAACAAGTTAAGCGCCAAACGCTGAAGCGTGATCAGCTCACGTTCCGCCGCAATTCTGATCTTATCCCGCCCAGTTGGGCATATCGTAAGCCGGGTTCAACCCAGCTTCCAACATTATAAAGGGCTTTTACCATGTCTAAAACGATGACTCTTCTGATCGAACTTACCGGAATTACCCGCTCTGGCACTGCCAAATCTGGTAATCCGTACTGCATGTTCGAGGGTTTCGTTCATCTTCCTCAAATTCCGTATCCTCAAAAAACAATGTTTTACGCTGCTCTTGCCTCCGAGGTTCCTCAGCCTGGAACTTATGAGTGCGATGTAATTGCCGATGTTCGCGATGGGCGTCTCGAGTTTCAGTGTGATCCTCGTCAGGGTCGCAGGACCAATCTTCCCCCGCTTGCATCTGCTTCAACCGCTGTTAAACCCTAAGGTCTCTCGTCATGGTTGATTGTGAAGTTTGTGGCATTGAGTTTGATGAAGGTGATTCGAGTGCTGAATTCGGATTTGCTTGTGAGGATTGTGAAGGCGATCCCTCCACTTATGATCTGTTCGGCGGTGATGATGAAGAAGACGAGGAAGATTATTAACTTCTTTTGATTTTTCCGGCTTCTCTCTGGCTTTTGTTTTTCTGTTTGAGGTTTTTATGAATTTTCTGGCTTGTGATGGTGTTTGGCAGACCCTTGCAGATGGTTCTACCGTTTGCTCAGGTAATTTGCAGACTTTCACAGTCCAGGAGATGAGGGAGTCTTTGACTCCTTTGTTAACCAACGCCCAACGTGTGGAGATTGGAACGGCTCTTTTAGGCTTTTTCATTTTCATTTGGGTTTGTAAAACTGTTCGTTCTTCCATATAGGTGATTTATGAAAGCTAAGTTGCTCGCTTTGTCCAAGTCTGGCCGTGCTCAGGTGGCTCTTGCCTCCGTTGCCATGTTGTCTGCTGGCTCTTCCTTTGCCGCTGGTGAAATCGACACCTCGGAAGCTTTGACGTACATCGCTGGTGGTGTTGTGGCCGCTGGTCTGGTCACTGGCGCAATGTTTGGCCTTGTCGCTTTGATCGGCGCTGCCAAAAAAGCAATGCGCGCAGGGACGTAACTAACAAAAGCTTTGCCCGGTGGGAATTCTCTCTCCGGGCTTTTTTTTGTCTGGAGATAATCAAATGAGGTTCTTAAAATGTATATCTCACCTGACGATTTTGTTTGGTTTTGGGTTACGGCTGGTCTCTTCGCTCTTTGTACTGGTCGTTAGTCTTATTTCTACTTCGTCATACGCTGCTTATGTTTGGAATGGTTCCTATCCTTCTGCGCAAGCTGCATGTACAGGCACTGCTGCTGCAAATATTTATCCACCGGCCATTTCTGTTGTTAGCGCTACGCTTGAGGGCATGTTGGAGACTTCTGGTTATTGTAGAGTTATTAACGAAACTCAAACTGGCAGTACAAGCACTTGGGGATTTGGTCTTTCGCGCAGTGGCACTGAAGACCCTGTCGATCCTCCTAATAAAAAATGCCAAGATGCCAAAGGTGCGTCAACAAAATACAACTGGAAATCTAATTCCGATGCCCCTGCAACTACGGTGTCTATTAACGGTTGCGCTGCTTCTATCAGTGGATTTGCAATTTGTCTGACTTCGATTTCCGGCGGTTATAATTGCTCCGGCATTGCTACGATCACTGGTGATCTGCTTGAGGCTGACGGTAAAGGAAACGCTTCTGAGTGTGAGGGTTCTGCTTGCACTGATCCCGTTCCACAAAAAGAATCCAGTGAAAGTCCTTGCCAAGCAATTTCATCAGGCAGCGGTTTTTCTTGTACTGCCACCAAAGAAGAGTCCAATCCCGGACAAACCAAATGTGGAACCGCTAACGGTGCCTGGGTTTGTACTGACTCGCCAAAGGCCACCTCTACCAAATCTGTATCAGATATTAATCAAAGCTCTACTTCAAACTCTGATGGCTCAACCACCACCAAAACCACCACCACCACTACGACTACTTCCTGTAGTGGCATCGGCAATTGCACCACTGGCACGACCACTACTGTAGTTACTGGCGGCACGAACTCTAATGGAACTACAAAGCCTTCATCCTCTACTTGTTCTGGTCCTGAGTGTAACGGTGGAACTGTAAATGCTGGCACCGGTTCTGGCTCTGGTGATTCTGGCTCTGGCGACGGTGACGACGAACAATGTGAAGGTGAAGAATGTGAAGAAGAGGATAAAGGTGAGGTTTCTGGTGATATGCAATGTGAATCGACTGTAGCTTGCTCTGGCGATGTCATTCAATGTGCTGTGCTTCGCCAAGAACAAACTTCTCGTTGCGCAGACAAAGAATTTCGTGATGTGACTGATAAGAAAGTCGCTGATCTAAAGTCGAAACTCACAACTGAATTTTCTGGCAGCGATTATCAGCCGATTAAGGCCAGTGCTGATACTACATTCGATTTAAGTAATATGATTGATACTTCTAGTAAGTTTTCTTCTTCTTGCCCACGTCTTCAGACTATCTCCTATACATGGGTCGATGGCTCTGGACATTCTTTTGATCCTAATGTTGATGGTCTTTGCACGTTCTTGACTTACATGGGTTATTTAATGGTTGCCTTCGCCATGCGTCGTGCGGCTGAAATTATCGCCACTGGGATTGTATAACTATGCCTGTCTTAATCGGTTTATTGATGCGCATGATTGGTCTTTCAATTGTCCCGCTTGGTTGGAAGTTGCTTCGCGGTCTTGGCTTTGCTGCTTTCTCCTATGTGGGCATCAGTGCTGTTCTTGATAAAGCCAAAGAGTTTGCATTTTCTTCACTCGGTGGTTTGCCTGCTGATTGGATGTCTGTTTTAGGTATGCTCAAAGTTGATGTTTGTTTGAATATCATGTTTTCCGCTTATCTCGCCCGTGCGATTCTTGCAGGTATTGATAAAGCTGGTAATAAAACATCCTTTAAAATGGGAGGGACTCCATAATGCTTTTTCTCCGAACGGGTCTTCCCGGTGCTGGTAAAACCCTTAACACCATCAAAGAAATTGATGAAGAGCATGCTGTCGATCCTAAAAACTCAGAACTTCGATTGCACAAGGATTCCCAAGATCCAAACTTGCCTCCACGAACTATTTATTACAATGGCATACCTGATCTTCAGACCGATAAGCTCAAAGCTAAATGGGTCGAATGGGAATCTCCTGAACAGTGGTTTGACCTTCCTGATGGTTGTGTGATCGTAATCGACGAAGCCCAGGGCACCTTTGGTACGGATGTGCGCACTCGAGTAGAGAAGGTGACTCGCTTCGAAAAGCACCGGCATCATGGTTGGGATGTGCATATTATTACTCAGCATCCTTCTCTGATTTGTTCACCTGTTCGTAAATTGGTTGGTAAGCACATAAATTTCATTCGCCCGTATGGGCGAACAAAAGGAGTATTCCGTCACGAATATGAGATGTGTGTTGATAGTCCTGAAAAACGCAATAACTTCAAAATGGCTCAAGAATCCAAGATTGAGTTTGACGCTCATTACTTCGGTTTATACAAATCTGCAACGGTTCATACTCATAAAAAAGTTACTCCTAGTTTTGTAAAAATCATGCCGCTCATTGCGCTTGGTGTTTTGATTCCCGTTGCTATTCTTGTCGGTGGTCTTTGGTGGCTTGTTCACAAGAAAGAAGCTGAAAGCACTGCCCACGCTGTCGACAAACCGGTCTCGGCTGCAATTGCTGCATCTGTTCCCCAGGGCAGTGCGGTGATGCCCAAATCTGGTTCTTCTCCTGAAAACCTTGATCCTGCTGTTTACATTTCTCAGTTCAAACCTCGTATTGGCGATGTACAAGCTTCAGCGCCTCGTTATGATGAGATGAATAAAGCCCGGGATTTTCCTCGACCTGTTTGCCTTTCATCTACTGATATTCGGCTTGTTAGCACTGCTAAAGCTCGCGGTCAGTCGGTCGGGGAGCACAACGGTGAATTGACTGCTTGTCAGTGTTACACCCAGCAGTCAACACGCATGAAAACCACTTTGGAGTTTTGTATGTCTGTTGTTGAAAATGGCTATTTTGACGACACTAAGCAGATGCCCACATATGCCAATCCTAATGGACCGTCTTCTCAAAGAAATTCAGAGAAACCCGACGTAGCCCCCCGAGGGCCCGCAGGGGGGTTACAGAGGGTTGCATCCCGTTCCGGTACTGATCCTACGATCGTTCCCGACAGCGAGTATCCAGCACGGCCATGGCGCAACGCTTCAAACTGAGGTAATGACATGAGAGAGCAGTATCGATTCAATCCAACCTTTGAGCGTCTTGATCTTCAAAACTCGCATGTGATCGACTGGAAATGGCTTCTTCAGGACCTTCGAGGCTTTAACTGGTATCTGACACGGCATGTGTGCTGGTTGGATTCTTACGACTATCACCCGTCCTATCAGCAATGAAGGGTACGCATAATGTATATTATGTTAAATGACGTTCTATGTCAGATGTGCTCATGAGCTATCGCCGGTACCGCCAGCTCCTTATCCATTACTGAGTTTGCTCTATGAGCACGTGGGATCTGTTGTGCACCCGAATACAGGCCACCATCAAGGCTTCTTCCGCTTGCGCTTTATCGAAAGCACTTGGATCCTTGCCATTGGCCAAACCATCAGAATCGAATCACCTGTAGAATACGACTGCCGCTTCACTGGTAACGGGTCTTTCATTACCTTGGTGTTCGAAGCCCCCTTCTTTGCCTTCGATGTTTGCGGTTGAGCGACTTGGTGACACGCTGTTCATAACAGAAAGTTCCGCTGTAAGCGGTGCTTCAATTCCAGGCCGTACCTGTTCAGGTGGTCTGCGTTTTATACTCTTGAAGAAGTTTCTGGCAGGACTCAGAGCTGACCCCCTCCGCGCCCGCATTCTCGATTAGAAACGAATGCTCATTGCGATCTGGTCGAGAGAAATTAAGTCTTTTTACAAATGGCTTGCTGTCTGCTTGGTGCTGGTAATGCGTAATCAGGATACGCATCCAACCTTTTTCGCCGATCGACTGGTCTTGACTGTTATAGAGAGCGTAAGCCTGAAAACCGCTAGCATATAGACTTTCACGAAGCTGCTGATTAGACAGTCCAATGAAACAACCAACTCTCCCAGGAGACAATCGTGATATGAGAATATCTGCAGCTCGAGAGCTACTCATGTTAGCTATGGGGGCAACGCCTGCACTATAGAGCTCTCGATCTACAACGCTATTTTCTATTGTTATTTCAGATGTGGCATCCAGGAAATTGCTGCCCAGAATCCGCGCTGCGTATACCCGATCCGTTGAGTTAAGTGCTGTAGCCAATTCGTTTAGGAGGTAGGTAGAATTTTTAAAATTATTTTGATTGCTAATGATGTCCCGGGTTATTAGTTCTATTTCTACATTATATTCATTTAGTTTATTATTAAGTCCGTATGCCGGCTCATCGAGAACATCCCTATAAGTAGACAAGCAATCCAAGTCAGTAAATACTTTAAGCTCCTTAAGTATCCCTAACCTTTCGCTGTCAGGCTTTGATCTGTCAGGTAAGGGCTTGTTGTATTTTGGATGAGTGTTAAGGATTTTATCCAGTATGAATGCGCGATCAGATCTTGTAAGCGCAAAACTGTCTGCCAGGGCTGTGGATATTGTCTCGCAAGACTGATTTAGAGATATGGCGCTCATATTCTGGTTTGAGGTGATATTGAATTTTTCGTTCGAAACAAAGTGTGTAAGTGTAAAAGAAGTACTAATGTTTTGAGAAAGCAACCCTTTTACTGATTTATTAGAATAATCAGGAAAACCGTTAGTAATACTAGACGTGAAGACGCTGGGATTTAAAGAGGTTTGAATTCTTATAAATCCTACTAATGTATTTTCCTCTCCGCGTTGAAACTGAAGAGGAATAAAAAAAGCTTGTGATTTGGAAAAAGGGTACGCAGTAATAGATTTGGATTCAGTGAGTTCACTTTTCAGCCGGCTCTTAAGGTTTCCGTTGGCAGCCTCACCAACACTTTGCAAAACAGTATCAGTCGCGATCCTATAGACAAAGGTGCCTGGAGATACGGCCGGCCCAATGACCCTAATTGCATCTTGAATATCTTTTATAGGAACTTCGGCACCCGAACTAGAACGAAGACCATAGTGAATCTGAACTACCGTGGCTTCGACCGGATACTCATTCGTGACCTGCTTATGCTCACCGGCAATGTCACACGCGCTTCCACTGCGCCTCAGGGTGAAGCCGGATACAGGAATCGACTTATCATCTATAGCGCCATTGGCCCCGATTTTCAAGCTCACAACAGAAGATAGTTCCTTGTCGTCGTACTTGAGTCCGGACAAGCACATCGTTGTCAATGCTTTGCCTGGCTGAGTCTTTAAGACTTCGGGCAGATCCCGATGTCCGGGTTCCATATACATGGCATCCACGCTCAGATAGCCCGAGTCGACCTTGGTGTTTTGTAGGACTTTCTGTTTTTTCGCATCCATCGACTTGGTGATATCAAACTCTGCTGGTGAGCTCATTTTGATCAAGCCTGGATTACAACCTGTGATTAGAAGCCCGCATAACGCCAGCCCAACTGTCTGGAGAGACATTTGTGCCATGGATAGTCGTTTACAGCGCTGAAGCAAGGCTGAAATAAGCATTGAGTGGATCCTTCCTATGAACGTTTCGTAGTTTCTAGAGCGTTGATTTGGGCTATCTGATGAACGGGTAGTGAAATCATTGAGGAAGGTATAGCTATGTAATATCACTTTTGCCACCTATCGTGAGGCAACAGTGGCGAACGTGCTGCACTTGCAGGTCCAAGATATATCCACGCTTCTCTGGATCGCTTTAGCGGCAGTATTCAGGCCCGGATGCTGTCCACCGCAGGGCAAGCGACTTTATCCCTGATGAGCATTCACCTATCTCCCCGCACGATACCTCGCATCCCGACTCGCGATTAGCCAATTCCTGCACAGCTCCTTAACGTGTTTGGCAAACGGCGTTCGTGGGCTTGCCCTGCGCGCAAGTCACGGCGCCCGTCTGCCGCCACCAAAAGGACAATAAGAATGTTCCGTTACTTCCCCACCAATTATGTCTGGAATGCGTCCATCAGCCTCGCCATCGAGATGGGCGCCCGCATGGGCGAGATTGAAGCAATGTGTGCGCCGTTGCATGAGGCCGCTAAACAACCAGACGCGGCCGGCAGCAAGGCTTTCCGAGAAACCTGGGCTAACATGGCCGATAAGCTGTGCGGTCTGGCTGAAGAAGATGAAACGGCAGGACGCTTGTTCTCCGCGGGTGAGAAATACAACCGAGCGGCTATCTACTACCTCACCTGCGAGCGTCTGCAAGGCCACGGCGCAAGCGGCCGTGAGGCGCTCTATCAGCGTTTCCTGCAGACCTTCGCACGCGGTATTCAGTTGTGCGGCGAGAATTGCGAGCGCGTAGAAATACCCTACGAAGGCGCCCATATCTCCGGACTGCTGGTGCGCGCGACAGGCGTGGACGGTCCGGCCCCGATCTTGGTGCAGCTCAACGGACTCGATTCGACCAAGGAAATGAAGTACCGCGTCGGCTTGCCTGCATGGCTTGCGAAGCGTGGTATTTCCTCGCTGATTATCGATCAGCCCGGTACCGGTGAGGCGTTACGCCTGCACAACCTGATCGCTCGCTATGACACTGAGCACTGGGCCAGCCGTGTTGTCGACTGGCTGGAAACCCGTAGCGATGTTGATTCCAAACGCATTGGCCTTGAAGGCGTTTCATTAGGCGGTTACTACTGCCCTCGCGCCGTAGCCTTCGAACCCCGCTTCGCCTGTGGCGTGATATGGGGCGCCAACCACGACTGGCGTGACGTGCAAAAGCGACGCATGGAGAAGGAAGGCGACTTCCCGGTGCCACATTACTGGGCTCACGTGTGCTGGGTATTTGGAGCCAAAGATGTCGACGAATTCATGACCATCGCCGAAAACATGCACCTGGATGGTGTGCTGGATCGGATCAAAGTGCCGTTCCTGGTCACCCATGGGGAAAAGGATACGCAGATCCCCTTGAAATGGGCGTACCGCACCTATGAGCAATTGGTCAACAGCCCGAAACGTGAGCTGAAGATATTCACTGATCGCGAAGGCGGCGTGCAGCACTCCAGTCTCGACAACAGCATTAATGCCGGGCACTACATTGCCGACTGGGTTGCCGAAACACTGGGCGGGCGTACTGCCTGATCAGTCTATAAGAAGGCGGTTTTTAGGCCGCCTTTTCTCTCCTCCTCCCCCTGCGTATTGATCACGCCCTGCTTTGCCCACTTCTGGCAGGCAGTTCAGCACGTCTCTGCTCCATTGCCGATCAACTACTCATACAACCTGCATGGATAAACCCGGGCCAGAGGATGGGGATAGTTATCCCTTTGATCCGGCCCGAGCGTTTCGATCACCTAGATAGGCTCAGCCAGTGTAATGAATGCCTCATGCATGATCTGGGCATGCTCTTGCTTGTTGCCACTGCTTTTTTCTATCTCGCACAGACGTGCTGACTTCTCGACCACCAATCGGCAGCGTTCCCAACGTCGTTCTTCGAAGCGACTCAGGGCCACCTGTAAGTCACACGGTTTCAAAAGCTCTTCAGCAAGCACGATGGCGCTTTCGATGCCAATACCCGCGCCAGACGCCAGATGGGGGGTAGTGGCATGCACCGTATCTCCAATCATCACGATGCGGCCTTTATGCCAGGGTAAAGGCACCAACAGATTAGCCAGTGGACGGTAATCGATATTGGCGGACGGCTCGTACAGTTGAGATACCAGCGTTTGCAGGATCGGAGCCGGAAACTCACCCAGAAGACGCGCCATTTCGCTGGGCCATGTTTCCGGTTCAATCCATTCGGAATGCTCGCGGTTTTCCATGATGAACATATACATATGCGTTTCTGATATCGGGTTGACCCCGACTTTAGTGCGCCCTAGCCAATGGCTGGGACGTACAATTTCCGGCGGCCGCTTCAGCACGGCGCGCCAAACGCTCTGGTGAATGGGCTTCGGCGCGGGTGCTTCAGGAAAGAACTCCTTTCGCATCCGCGAATGCACGCCATCGCAGGCAATTACCAGGTCGTAGCGCCCTGAGGTCCCGTCGGTGAAGGTGACCTCGACGCCCTCTGCGTCTTGAACAATGCTTTCGAAGGTCATACCAAGGCGCACGTGAGTGCCCGCCTCTCGCGTCTTATCGGCAAAGATGCGAGCCAACACTGGCCGCAGGATCCCTCCGCCACCGGGAATAGGTTTGCTGCTGACAGGGGGCCGAGTGGCCAATTGCACAATCAGTTCGCCTGCCGGTGAATAGACATCGAAATCCTTCGACAGATACCCTTCCCGAGCCACCGTCTCGAGGATCCCGACGGTGTCCAGCGCCCTCAAAGTAGGACCGCTGAGCGTGATCCCCGCCCCCAGCGGACACCACAAGGGATCGATTTCAACCAGATCGACTTCAATCCCCTCACGGGCAAGCTGGATGGCTGCCGTCATACCGGAGAACCCGCCTCCGATCACCAAGACCTTATTAACTGCTGCACTCATCACGCACTCCTGATTATTCTTATTTCTATCGGATTGGCATTGCGTGCGCGCCGATGCGCTCAGCGGCGCTGTCGACCGAATGCTGAAAACTCATAAGATTGCGACTGACAATGCCGGATCAGGAACGAGACTATCGGACTGGATAACCGCGCTGAAATCGCGTTACGCAATCCGAGGTATCGTCGGAGGTGATGGCTGTCGGGGGCAGGGTTCAGGCGGCCTTTTGTGGGCCTGAAGCCTGCGCGGATTGCGTACAGACGCCCTGCCCCACGCCCATGACAAAGGGGCCGCGGCGTGCGGCTTATCCAAGCCGCACGCCGTCAGCCTGCCTGCGTTCGACGACCGCGCTTCAAGCGCTTTCCAGTCCGTCCCAGCAGAGGTACTTCACCTCAAGAAACTCGTCGATTCCCAGATGGGACCCTTCTCGCCCGAGTCCACTCTGTTTTACTCCGCCGAAGGGTGCGACCTCATTGGATATCAAACCGCAGTTGATCCCGACCATGCCCGACTCGATGCGCGCAGCGGTGCGCCAGATACGCGCCGCATCACGGCTGAACAGATAAGCCGCAAGGCCATATTCGCTGTCGTTGGCCATCGTGATGGCTTCGTCATCGCTATCGAAACGCAGCAGTGGCATGACAGGGCCGAAGATCTCTTCACGGGCGACCCTCATTTCCTGCGTCACATCTGCCAGTAACGTGGGCTGAAAGAAACACCCGCCGATAGCATGGCGTGTGCCGCCGGACAACAGTCTTGCACCTTGGGCTACCGCATCATCAACAAGCGTTTGGGATTTTCGTACCGCCGCTTCGTCGATCAACGGCCCTACCTGCACACCCGGTTCCAGGCCATTACCTACCTTCAGGCGTGCCATGCGCTCAACGATGCGATGGGCCAGCGCGTCGTAAATCCCGGACTGCACCAATACCCGGTTCGCACCGATACAGGACTGCCCGCCGTTGCGAAATTTAGCCAGCATGACGCCGTCAGCGGCCGCATCAAGATCAGCATCGTCGAAGACAATGAACGGTGCGTTGCCACCTAATTCCATGGAGCATTTCTTGACCGTCTGTGCCGCCTGGGCCAACAGTATCCGGCCCACTTCGGTGGACCCCGTAAACGTGAGTTTGCGCACCAACGGGTTGTCCGTGAGCTCACCCGCGATGTCGCGGGTGTCATTCCCCGTGATCACGCTGAAAACACCGGCAGGCACGCCAGCACGTTGCGCAAGTTCGGCGAGCGCGAGGGCGGTCAATGGCGTCTGGCTGGCCGGTTTCACGACCATTGTGCAACCTGCCGCGAGCGCCGGAGCGGCCTTGCGGGTAATCATGGCAGCCGGGAAGTTCCAGGGCGTTATCGCGGCGCAGACCCCAATAGGCTCGCGCAGTACAACAATACGTTGGGTTTCTTTTACCCCTGGAATCAGATCGCCACGTACGCGAGTGGCTTCCTCGGAAAACCATCGTACAAAAGATGCCGCGTAATCGACTTCACCACGGGCCTCGTCCAGTGGCTTGCCCTCCTCCAAAGTAATCAGCGTGGCGATGTCTTCGCGATGCTCGATCATCAGCTCGTACCAGCGACGCAGCACCTCACCACGGTGTTTAGCCGTCAGGCGACGCCATGGACCAAAGGCCTCATGCGCCGCATCAATGGCGCGGCGTACTTCTGCTTCTCGGCATCGCGGCAGCTCAGCCAGCACCGTTTGATCTACCGGATTACGCAGCGTGTAGCAGCCGTGCGGAGTCTCGTTCAACCACTGGCCACCGATGTAGGCGCCCGTACGCCACAGGCTTGGGTCATTCAGTAAATGCTTCACTTTGCAGTCCTCGTACTCAGCAAGGGTTACGCCCGATCATGAAGGCGCTATCGGGATCCGAAGTCACCGGCAAACCGGCCGCGACCAGTCCTTGACGCAACGATTTCATGAGGCGATCCGGAACCCGCATGGCGGGCGCGCGAAGCGGGCCGCCGTTGAAGCCGGCTAGCCAGTCCTGGTACTTCCACATCGTGCGATTGAGCACCCCCGTACCACCCGCATATGTCTGCGCCGCTGCGCCGTTGGCGCCACGCGCCGGGTTGACTTTCCAATACAGCTCCATCGCCTCTTCGAATCGGCCGGTGCGTGCCAGTTCGAAAGCTTTCGGGTAGTAGTCGCTCATCCAGGCGGTGTTGCTGGTACCGGAAAACTGCAGCTCCATGAGGCTCATCAGCGGGATCGCATCGCTTTCGATCGGACAGCTGATCACCACCTGATCCCGGAAGTGGTGGTACATCTCGCAGATACCTGCGGGCAGCGGGAACCCCTGCTCGGCCTTGATGGCGGCGATATTCGGACAATCAGCCAGCAGACGACGGACCAACTCCAGGGACATGCCGGACGGGTGCACGCGCTCAAAACCCCAGAGCGGGATCGGAAACAGCATGACCGCAAGCTCCGTCGCGTCGCAGAATGACTTGGTGTAATCGTAGATTTCCTGCTCGCAGGTCGGCCAGAACTGCGGTGGATAGGAGAGCAGGACAATGTCTGCACCCGCTTTATCGGCGAGTTTGGCAGCCTCGATATTCTCGGCGAGCGTGCCAAACGCCGCATGGAAGAACAGGATCAGGTTCTTGCCGGATTCACGGGCCCACGCAGTGAATTGAGCGTTCTCCTGCGCAGTGATCGCAAGCTCGCTGCAGAGCAGCGTGGCGCTGTAACCGAGCCCGACCGTATGTTCAATGTCGTGGCGAATGCCCCGTTCATTGAGGCGCTTCAGGTCGGCACTGAAGCTGGGGATCGTGACTGCCGAGCAGCCAACCAGGTTTTCCCGCGCCCAGGCGCGGGCATCAGCTTTCTTGTAAGTTGCCATGATGACTTCCTTCAGAGGTGGAGGGGTTATTTCGAAACCGGGACGATACTGGCGGGTTGGTCGATACCCAGACCCTGCTGTCTGGCGCGCGCGTAAAGCATTTCAGCGATGACGACGTCCTGTAGGGCCGAACCCACCGATTTGTAGAGAACAATGTCGCGTTCGTTCTGGCGCGGATGGGCGCGACCCGAGACCAGATCTGCCAGCGGTATTAATTTTTCGGCGACTTTTACGCCGGCGCTGAGCGCCGCAATGGCGTCGCCCGTATCGTGAAGCACCTCATCGGGCATGTCGGCGATGATGCAGGCGGCGCGCTCCATCGTGTCTGCGTCAACCTCGCGCTGCTCAGGCAGGGTCGAACCCAGTGACACGACCGTAGCGCCTGCGCACAGCCATGCACCTTGCAATACGGGGGATTCGTCGCGGCTGCGTGCGGCGCAGATCACCACATCGCAGTCCTGCACCGCCGCCTGCGCGCTGTTTACCGCTTCGATATCCAGCGCTGGCCTGAAGCTCTCGGCAAAACGCTCGCGGTTCGCCGGCGTTGGACTGAACACCCGTACCCGAGCCACCTCTCGCACAGACTTCAGGCAATCGAGCGCGCCGCGTGCTTCAAACCCTGTACCAATCATGCCAACCCGCAGCGCTCGCTGAGGTGCGAGCAGATCGATCGCCAGCACAGCAGTTGCAGCCGTGCGTAGCCCCGTCACCCGGTTGCCGTCGATCAATGCGCTGAGCGCCATGGTTTGCTGATTGAACAACGCGATCAGGTAACTGGCGCAACGGGCCCGCATCGAGGCCGCGATCAACTTGCATCCCATGTGGCCGCCAGCGGGTGATACCGCCGTCAAACTGCGCAGCCAGATACCGTCGCCCCGCGCCATGGAGCGAGGCGGCACCATGGCATCCGCTGTGGGCCGGGCATAAGCATCGGCGAGTGCGGCGACAGCTGCGCCCCAGTCTGCGAGCGAGGCCACGTCGGTGTCGCTGAGGAAAAGTGTCGGCGCGATGGCCGAGGGGATGGTGGATTCATGCATATCGTTAACCTCGCAATCGGGTGTCCGTCATGGATTGACTGACACCCTACGAGGCACTTGCTGTCGCGAATACTGCGTGGAATCGAAAGCAGCTATCGTTCAAGTCGATGGCATGGCCAGGCTGCAGATCAGCTGGCGTACCGCCCGGGAAGCGCGGGTCAAGGGTCGCCGAGGCGACTCGACAAGCACTACAAAGCGCTCGAGCATGGGGTCGACGATGCGCGAAGAGGTCAGCCGCCGGTCCAGCGAACCCGGCAGTACAGAAGCAATCGCATAGCCGCCCCCCGCCGCAACCACTTCGTACTGGAGGTGCACGGAATCCGCCTCGACAGCGATGCACAAGGCCATGGCGTGCTCAACCGCCAGGTGATCGAGCCTGGCTCTGAGTAAGTGGGGACGCCCGGGCACCACCAATGGCAACCCGGACAACCGCCCCAAGGGGATATCCCGATTACGCAGGACGGGATCTGTGGCGGGCCCTACCAGGTGCAAAGGAACCCTGGCCAGTAGATACGCCTCACCGATGCTCATCTCATCCTCACGCAGGACCAACGCCATATCGAGACGACCATCGTGCAACTGCTCTTCGAGTTGAGCGCTTGCCCCTTCGATCAGGTGCAATCTGACACCCGGCATCTGCGCCCGAACTGTCGCAAACAGCGCCCCCGCATACCGGCTTACAGCAGAAGGCAGCATGCCTACCACCACCTCGCCCACCGGTTTCCCCCGCAGGTTACGAATGTCATCGGCAAGGCCTTCGGCGTCCGCGAGAAGGCTCGATATGCACGGCAGTAACTGCTCCCCGAACTCGGTCAGAACCACACCCCGTCCGGTCCGATGAAACAGGCGCTCGCCACATTGCGATTCGAGCATCGCAATATTTCGACTCACCATGGACTGAGGCATGTCAAGTAAGGCAGCGACTTTACTTAAACTTCCCACCGTGGCGACACGTATAAATAATATCCATCGAGGATCGACAATGGTTAAAACAGAAGAAGCACCATGAGGTGCCGCGTCAAACATATAAGTAGTGTTGAGGTTTTTATTGTTTTTCATGTCGCCCCACTCCAAAACCATGGCGTGCCTTGAAGCCTGGACCACCAGGCGAACCTGCACGCCGGGTTCACGGTAGAGCCCTGGCTCAGGCCTTGCACGCGATATCTTCCGCTCACCCATCGTGAATGGCGATACGCACTATCACTTTGCGAGATACATGACGCGGTTCGAAACATTAACAACTCTGGAGTTCAGCAGTCACGTTGCCGCCATTCACCAGTTGACAACTACCGGGCGCTCAATGAAAGTACAAAAAAACAAAAACAATAAGAGAGCAATGCCATGCGTTTCGAACATCTGGACCTTAACCTTCTGGTGGCACTCGATATTTTGCTGGAGGAGCAAAACATTACGCGGGCTGCGGCGCGCTTGCACATGACTCAATCGGCAACCAGTGGCGTCATCGGCCGTCTTCGAACCTACTTCGAGGACGATCTGCTTGTGCAGGTGGGACGCAAAATGATGCTCACCCCGCGGGCCAGGCAACTACAAAGTCCCGTGCGCGAAATTCTTCTCAAGATCCAGACATCGATCACCAGCAAACCCGGCGAAAACATCGCTGAAAGCAAACGTCATTTTCGTGTCATGGCCTCTGATTACCTGATATGCGTCATCTTTGCCGAGGTCATCAAAGAAGCCAATCGTGAAGCCCCTTTCGTGACGTTTGAACTGGTCAGCCCGAATGACTCCCCTCTCGAGATGCTCCTGCATGGCGAGATCGACTTGATGATCGCGCCCGAACACTACATTTCCACCCAGCACCCCTCAGAATTGCTCTTTGAGGAACAACACGTCTGCGTAGTGTGGGAAGGCAACACCAGCGTCGGTCAGAACCTGACGCTGGAACGCTATCTTGAGTTGGGTCACATCGCCGCTACGTTTGGCAGGAACAGGACCCCAGGCGTCGATGAATGGCTGATTAAACAATACGGGTGCAGCCGTCGGCTCGAGGTCATTACTCACGATTTCAGCACGATCCCCAGCCTGATCATGGGCACTGAACGTATCGCAACCATGCTCAGCCGGCTTGCCGCGCTGTACGCCAAAACGCTGCCCTTGCGATTGATTCGACCGCCTGTGGAGTTGACAACGATGAAGGAATACATGGCCTGGCACCGCAGCATGGACAGCGACCCGATGTTGCGATGGCTTCGGGGCAAGGTAGTGGATACGGTACGTAACCTCGACACGCCCCTTATTCTCTAACCTGGTTCTGTTCGTGTACCTGATGCAGGTGCACACGACTGTCATCCAGGTGCAGGCGCATGGCAGAACGTGCGTTTTCAACGTTCTGCCCCTGGATCGCTTCATAAATTCTTTCGTGCTCGTCATGAATGCGCTGTTCATAACTCAGGGGGTCATCGTGGAACAGGCGCGCAGAATCGAGTCGACTACGCGGGACGATGACGCTGCCAAGATTGCGTAGCGTATCGCCGATGTAGGGATTGCCGGTGGCCTCGGCTATTTTCAAATGGAACTGAAAATCCAGGACGGCCAGTTCATCAGCCAGGACCTCGGCGTGTTTCAACCGATCAAGCAGCGCGCGCATCTCCTTTAACTGATCGGGCGTTCGTCGTTGAGCGGCAAGCCCTGCCGCCTCCACTTCCAGGCCCACGCGCAGCTCCATGATGGCCAGTGAGTCGGCGATGATGTCCATCGTAGCGGGATCAAGGAGTGGCCCCAAGGACAGCGTGCTCCCGCGCACGAAAGTCCCCACGCCGTGGCGTGTCTCCACCACCCCACAGGCCTGCAAGCGAGACATGGCTTCGCGAACGACGGTTCTGCTTACCCCATGTTCAAGCATGATAGCCGTCTCGGTGGGCAGCTGTTCGCCCCCTCTCAACCGCCCCGCGCTAATGTCTTCTGACAAGAGCGCTTCAAGGGTTTGAGAAAGGCTACGGCGCTTTTTTCGAAGTTTAGGCAACGCACTCATATCACTCATGAGCAATCACTCTGCGTCTTCGAAAATCGCTACAGCACGGACAAAACCGGCCGATGCATGCTTGATCTTGTACGGGAAGCACGAAACCAAAAAGCCATGGGGTGGTAGACTTTCCAGATTGGCGAGCTTTTCCATCTGGCCATAACCGATATCCCGACCGGCCTTATGCCCTTCCCAGATAATCGAGGCATCGCCACTGGCGGTGAAGCGTGCACGCGTGTACTTGAACGGCGCATCCCAGCTCCACGCATCAGTACCGACTACCCGAACCCCCTTCTCCAGCAGGTACATCGTGGCCTCACGCCCCATGCCAATACCCGCATCCAGGTAGCCGGGCGAACCGAACAAGGCTCCGGCCCGCGTGTTGACCAGGACAATATCCAAGGGTTTCAACGAGTGGCCGATGCGTGCCAATTCGGCCTCCACCTCGCCCGCTGTAACCACGTGCCCGTCAGGCAGGTGCCGAAAATCCAGTTTCACGCCCGGTTGCAGGCACCACTCCAGCGGCAGCTCATCAATGCCATAGGCAGGCTTGCCGCCATCGGTGGTCGAGGCGTAGTGCCAGGGCGCATCCATATGCGTGCCGCTATGGGTGGTGATAGACAAACGTTCGGCAGCCCAGGATTCATCGCCCGGCAGATCGGATTTTTTAAGGCCGGGAAACATGGCCTCCATCTCCGGCCAACCTTCCTGATGGTTACTGTATTCAATCTTCGGCAATAACGGCGGCGGATCGGTATACAGGTTGTTTTCCAGGCAGACGGACAAATCCACCAGACGTCGATTAGTCAGTTTCATGAGCAAGGTCTCCAGCAGAATAATTAGCCACGCCTGCACGCCGTGTGCGGGCAGAGGGATTCAAAGCGTTTCGGACCAGCCCCGCAGCGGAGCCATCATGACGCAGCCCCAATGCCCGGGCCTTGGGAGCACTCATGGCTGGAAAGCGGCCGAACAATGCCTCCAGGCTTTCATCCGGGGCAAACGTGATGAGTTCGCGCCTGTGCTCCCCGTACACCGCTGCCAGGGCATCGATGACCTGGGCAATGGACAAATGCAACAAAGGCAGTTGCCAGACGTGCTGGTCCCCCAGTGCAGATTTGTCCACTTGCGCCATGTGCACGAGGTTATCGACGCAGCAGCGCGCCGACATCCACCATGCCGTTGCCTGGGGGGACACGGGACAACAGTAAGGCTCGCCCGCAGCAAACGCATGCAGCAGGTCGCTCATGAACGCCGAACGCAATCCGTTGGCGGCTCGAGGGCGGGCAACGATGCCGGGTAAACGCACCGCGCGACCATCGACCTCGCCACGCCGCGCCAGATCGTTCAGCGCCACCTCAACCATCAGCTTGTGGGAGCCGTAGGACATTTCTGGATGCGTTCTTGCAGTCTCATCCATTCGCCCCGCCAGACTCGGGCCGTAAACCGCGACGCTACTGGCATAGATCAGCTTAGGAATTGCTGGCTGTTGCCGCAGTTGCTCAAGCAACTCCAGGCTGGCCTGCAAATTAACCTCGTAGCCCTGAGCGTAATGCTGCTCGGCAGCGCCACCCGGTACGCTCACCAAATGAAAGACCACATCGATTCCGTCAGCCAGTATCCGGCGCAGCAAGGCTGCGTCACTGACACTGCCGACGCTGCGGCGCAGCCGATTGTCCTCGGGGAAATCGCTCAGTTCTTTGTCCAGCAGAATCAGCGTACTGATGGGCTTGCCGCTTAAAACCCCGGTCGTGAGCAGGCGTTGGACCAGGACGCGGCCGATGAAACCGTTGGCCCCTGTGACGAGTATTCGCATGAGTGCTCCTCAGCCTTTGGCTGGAACGACGCGCTGATCGATACCACCGAATAGCGACTGCCCGTCGCTGCCCAGCACCTCCATCCGCACTCGGTCGCCAAAACGCATGAAGCCGGTCTTTGGTGCGCCGTGCTCAATCATTTCGATGGCTCGTCGTTCAGCGATGCACGCCGAACCCATTCGCCGGTCGACATTGGAGACGGTACCCGAGCCCACCACCGTACCGGCGCCCAGGCGACGGGTTAGCGCGGCGTGGGCAATAAGCTGATGAAAGCCGAAGTGCATGGCTCCACCATGGGGATTGCCAAACCATTCACCGTTCCAGTGAACGTGCAGCGGCAGGTGCACGCGACCCTCACGCCAGGCATCGCCCAGCTCGTCCGGCGTTACCGCAACGGCGGCAAAACTGGAGGATGGCTTGGCCTGAAGGAAGCCGAATCCGGTTTTCATTTCACGCGGAGCCAGGGCGCGCAAGCTGACGTCGTTGAGCTGCAGGATCAGCTTGATATGGCCCATGGCAGCCTCGGCCGGGCAACCCATTGGCACTTCATCCACCACCACCGCGAACTCGCCTTCGAAGTCGATGCCGTGTTGCTCACTGGGCAATGGGATATCGTCACGGGAGCCCAGAAAGTCATCGCCCGCCCCCTGGTAAATCAGCGCAATGGTTTCGACGTCTTCGATAGGCTCCAGGTGAAACGCTTTTTGCATCAGATAGCCATGGGAAATGAAGGACGAGCCGTCGAGCCACTGATAGGTACGCGGCAATGGCGCAGCCGCCTGTGCCAGGTCAAAAACGAAAGCGTCTGCTGCACGCCCTTCATTCAGTTGTTGGTACAACGCTTGCAGCGGCGGCTCGACCTCGGCCCAGCGATCGATGGCGTGCTGCAGGGTGGCCGCAATATCGCCCACGTCCAGTGCCTGGCGCAGATCACGCGACACCAGTACCAGTCGTCCATCGCGACCGGTGCTTTTCAGGGTTGCCAGTTTCATCGGTGCGCTCCTTGCGTAGCGGCCAGCTCGTCGCTGTAACGCCCGTCAAGCAGAATGAATACCATCCGCGCCATATGTTCGGTGCGATTGCTCCAGGCGTGATTGGTGCCCCGTTGCACGACGATATCGCCGCACTTGAGGTGCACCTCTTCCTGATCCAGCACCAGCCACACTTCACCCTCGGTGACGATGCCGTAGTCGAGGGTCTCGGTGCGGTGCATCAATTTGTGCCGGGATTCTACCGTCCCGGTGCCAGCATGGGACTCGCCGATTTCGGCGAAGGCTGCGGCAGCGTCCTCGTCACTGACGGCGTTCTGCACACTGTCTGGCGGGATATCCACGACACGTATCAGGCTGCCCAGAGCCGAAGGGCTCAGCTGCAAGGGTTTGGCCGTGGGATCGGCGCCGTTATCCAGCAAAACCGGGCTGTTCGTGCTGTTCCACACTTCATAGAACACCGTACCGGGGACGGCCTTGAGCGGGAAATTGTGAGGCGTCGGTCCGCTGGAAGCGACCAGTGCCAGACCCTGTTCGTCGTGGCCTGTGACCACACGTTTGAAACCGGGAAGTGCTTGCATTCTTTTTGGACTCCTTAATCAATCGCCATCGCTGATGGTGCTTGCGCCATCAATCGTCAGATGTATTGCGCAGGCGGTCAGGTCGCCAGAACCCGGCGTGGTTTAAGTCCCGCAGCGAAGCACGCCACAGCGACCAGAAGCTGCACGGCAGCCAGGGCCAGAAGTGCAGTCGGCAACTCGACCTTCGCACCCCCGATAATCGCCAGCACCACCAACGGACTGACAAACTCACCGGCGAAAAACGCCGCGGTAAAACCGCCTGCCGCGTACCCGCGCTGACTGAAATCGACTTGGGCCATGATCCAGGTCAGCAGGGTTGGCATCATCAAACCGATGCCCAGGCCATTGATCGTCACGGCGATGGCCAACACCGTATGACTGGAGGCAACGGCCATCAACCAACCCCCCGCGCCCGTCAGAGCGAAGGCCAGTGTCAGCAGGTACTGTGGGCGCCAGCGGGCTAACAGTGGGAAACTCAGGGACCCGACCAATATTCCGAGCTGGTTGGCGCCCATAGTCATGCCGATTTGTTGAGGCGAATCGATATGCAGCAGATTGAGCAGATGGCCGCTTTGTACCGGCACAACGTACAGGCTCACGCCAGCCATGGCTGACAGCACATAAGCTGGCGCCAGGCTGCGCCAGGGAAACGGACTGGACGCCGGTTTTACGCCGTCGCGCGTTGCGTGACTTTCCTGCGGTTCCCACAACCACAACGCCATTAACGGCAGCAACATGAACCCGATGGCGTACAAACTGAAAGGGGTTCGCCAGCCGCTCTCCCCCATGACACCGCCCAGGGTAATGAACAGCGTCGCCGATAAGGACGTGGCAACCATTTGCAGGGCAAACAACCGCTCGCGACGCGCCCCGCTGTAATAGTCGCCCATCAAGGCGGTGCAGCAGGTCATGATCGCCGCTTCGGCAAGGCCTATGCCCGCCCGGCTGATGACAATGGCGGTCAGCGACTCAAGCCAGATCGGCAACAGGCCGCACACGCTGTAGAGCAACATGGCGCCCAATAACAGCGGCTTGCGGCCCAGGCGGTCAGCGATGATCCCGGCAACGGGTGCCAGCAGGGCAATCATGAGGGCTGGCAGGGTCAATGCGATGGGCACCAGCACATTTGCGCCGGGTGTATCAACAAAATGCGCCTGCATGCCTGGCAGCACGGGGGCCAGCAATACTGCGCCCAGTACCGGCAGACAACTGCCCAGCAGCAACAACAAAGATTGCGGAAATCTTGCCTTTCGTTCAGTGCTCATTGGCCATCTCCGGTATTGTTTTATAGGTATCGCGCTCACGCGCAGCGGGGGAAGGTGTCGCAGCGCCGTCAGTTGCAGCGTCGACACGCTGCCCTGCCCCCTCGCGGCGGCTCACAGGCAACAGAAAGTAGGCCAGCGCCGGCAGCAGAATCAGCGCCCCGGCCATATTCCAGACGAACATGAACGCCAGAAGAATGCCCATGTCGGCCTGGAACTTGATGGGGGACAACACCCAGGTGCCAACCCCGATAGCCAAGGTAACGCCCGTCAGCATCACCACTTTCCCGGTGAACAACAGAGCGTGGTAATAGGCCTGGGACAGGCTTTCACCCAGACGCAGGCGGGCCAGCACAATGCTCATCACGTACAGCGCGTAGTCCACGCCGATACCTACGCCCAGCGCGATCACCGGCAACGTGGCGACCTTGACGCCGATGCCCAGCGCGACCATCAGCGCTTCACAAAGGATGGACGTGAGCACCAAGGGCAACACCGCGCAGAGCACCGCCCGCCATGAGTGGAAGGTCACCAGGCACAACAGGATGACTGCGCCATAAACCCACCAGAGCATCTCGTGACTGGCTTGTTTGACGACGATGTTGGTCGCGGCTTCGATGCCAGCGTTTCCCGCCGCGAGCAGAAACTGCGCCTGATCGCTGTTGTTGTCTCGGGCAAAGGCCTCTACGGTATCGACGACTCGGCTGAGCGTGTCGGCCTTGTGATCGGACAAGTAGGTGTACAAGGTCAGCAGGCTGCAGTCTTCGTTGTACAGCCCCCGTGGTGCCCCTGCCGTGATCATGTTCAGGGTCGCCTGGTTGTTCAGCAGCTCGTACCATTTCGGGCTGCCCTCACTCAGGCCAACGAGCATGCGGCGGTTGAGCAAAGCGAGCGAGTTGGTCGAGTCGACGCCTTCCAGTCCACGCAGTTGCCAGTCCAGGTTGTCCACCCGGCGGAGCGTGTCGTAATGGGAACAGGCACCGACCGGCGTCTTGACCATGATCGCAAACACATCACTGCTGGCCCCGTAATGACCCGTCATGAACGCATTGTCCTGGTTGTAACGGGAGTCGGCACGCAGCTCCGGCGCACCCGGATCCAGATCCCCGATCTTGAGGTGCGTGCTGACCAGATAGCCGCCAATGGCCAGCAATCCCGCAACGACAACACCGACGGTGGCCCATTTACGTTGGGTGAACAGATCGAGGAAACGCCACACAGCGTGTTTGCTGCCCCCAGACTCGGCCATTTGCTCGCTTTTGAGGCTGCGCAAGGCCGCAGTCTTACTGACACCGAGAAATGACAGCAGGATCGGCAGCAGGATCAGGTTGGTGAAAATCAACACCGCCACGCCGATGCTGGCGATCACCGCCAGGTCTTGAATGACCTGAATCTTGATGATCATCAACACACCAAAACCCACTGCATCGCAAAGCAACGCTGTCAGGCCCGCCAGGAACAACCGGCGGAAGGTATAGCGAGCAGCGATCTGTTTATGAACGCCGCGACCAATGTCCTGCATGATCCCGTTCATTTTCTGCGCGCCGTGGCTCATGCCAATGGCGAACACCAGAAATGGCACCAGCACCGAATACGGATCCAGTTGATACCCGAGCATTGGCAACAGGCCCAGTTGCCAGATCACCGCGACCAGCGAGCAACAGACCACCAGCAATGTGCTACGCAGGCAACGGGTGAACCAATAGAGCACTGTGGTGGTGATCACCAGCGCCGCCGCGAAGAACAACAGAATCTGCCTGAGGCCGTCGATCAGATCGCCCACCACCTTGGCAAAACCCGTGATGTGAATGCCGATGGTGTCGCTCTGATATTGCTGGCGAAGGCTTTCCAGTTGCCGGGACAGTTTTGTGTAGTCCAGCGGTTGTCCGTCAGCGGTGGTCGTCAGCAAAGGCACATACAGGATGCTCGAACGTTGATCGAACGCGACCAACTGCCCGATTTCATTGGATCGCTCAACATTGCGCTTGAGCGCCGCAAGGCTGGAGACATCACCGTTGTAGCCATCAGGGATCACCGGCCCGCCTTCCAGCCCATCTTCAGTGACACCTACCCAGCGGGTAGCGGGTGTCCACAAGGACTTCATGTAGGCCCGATCGACACCTGGCAGCAGGTACACCTGGTCATTGAGCTTTTGCAGTTGCTTGAGGTAGTGCGCATCGTAGATGGAGCCCGACTTGTTCTCGACGGCGATACGCACCGCATTGCCCAGACCGGACAATTGTTTGCGGTTATCCAGGTAATTGACGATGTACGGATGATCGCTGGGGATCATCTTTTCGAAGCTGGCGTTGAGTTGCAGGTGAGTCGTCTGCCAGCCCAGCAACGCAGTGATCAACAGGCAAATCAGCAGGACCAGACGCCGATGGTTGAACAATGCCCGCTCAAGTAACGACCCGGACTGGCGATCAAAATCGGCCAGGCTGCTGACAACGGGCTGAGCGCTATGAGGAGTCGTGATGTTCATCTATTACTCCAGAGCGGCTTGGGCAGATTGGCTGGGCGACAGGCCCACACCGGGCATCGACATGCGTAAAACACCTGCGAACCCAGCCCCGACCAGCGAGCCATCGGGGGCGTTGACCACGTCAATCAGAGGTGGGCCTTCCGGTGTCACCTGAGGTTGCAGCAGCGGGCTGTCGTCTGCCCCGGACAGCAGGCCGCCCGCCTGATTGACCCATAACGTCTGTTGGCCGATACGCAATGCCGATCCAAGGGATACAGGAACTGGATTGACCAAGGCTTCGAACGTGGCACCTTGATCACGTGAGCGGAAGATATTGCCGCGCAGACCGCCCACCAGCAGCGCGCCGTCCGACTGGACTGCGAGGCTGAAGTAACTACCGTCGTAAGGGCTGGCCAGAGGTTCGAAGTGCTTTCCCGAATCCTGCGATCGAAGCAGCAAACCCTGTTCGCCGGCGATATAAACCGTCTCGCCGGAACGAGCCAACGCATACAGATGCAAGCCTTGGGCATTGGGAATATGGCCCATCAATGACTGCCAACTCTTGCCACCGTCCTCGGTACGCATCGCCAAACCATAGGCGCCGACGACCATGCCGTGTTCGGCATCACTGAAGTTCAGCGCGAGAAAGGGTTTGTCCGCGCCATCGTCGACCATCCGTTTTGCGGCAATCAGTCGTTGTTGAGCGTCATCGCTGGCCGTGGTCTCCACGGCTTTTTGCGCTTCGGCCCACTCCAACCCGGCGGCGCGCACCCCATCGAGCTGCAACTGCCAGCTCTGCCCCGCGTCTGCAGAATGCAGCACGACTCCCGAATGTCCGACGACCCAGCCGTTTCGGTCATCGACAAACTGCACCGCTGTCAGGGTCGTGCTGACAGGCATCTGCACCTGGCGCCAACTGACGCCATTGTCATCTGACAGCAGCAGCACACCTCGCTCGCCCACCGCGACCAAACGTTGGCCAACCCGGGTGACGCCCAACAGCACCGCATGCGTAGCCTGTCGCGTGATAACACTGGGCTGCGCCAGTACATCGGGCTGCTCGGCGGCTCGCACGTTCAGCGTCAGCGCAGGGGTCAGCAGCGCACAAAGCAGCCCGCTTGCAAGCAGGTTCTTGTAGTTAAGGCAACAGACCATCAATCTTCTCCTCGATTGGATGCGCCCGTCTGCACGGGCGCAACACCTGGTGTCAGCGAACGCCTTCACCCGCCAGCGCATCGCCGGTGAACACTGAATCCGGGTAAGCAGGCATGATTCGGTACTGTTCGTTTTTGCCGGCAAAGATGTCGCCTGCAAACCAGGCCCCGGACAGCAGGTCGTAGAAACCGTTGTTGACGGTCACCACACCTGGCAGGTCAGGCAAGACAACCGGGGTCGTCCATAACATTTTCACCAACTGGTTCTGGGCGTCGTAACGCTCAGCCAATACGGCACTCCAGGTGTCTTCGTCGAGGTAGTAGGTGCTCTTGGGCAATACGTGACGCTTGCCATCGGCCAGCGATGCTTGCACCACCCAGACGCGGTGCAGTTCCCAGCGGATTGAGGCAGGGTTCAGGTGATGCTTGCCCAGCAGGTCAGTGGGGGCATTGGCGGTAAAGACCTTGTTCGAGTTATACGGGATGTACAACTCTTTCTTGCCCACCAGTTTCCAGTTGAATCGGTCAATTCGACCGGTGAACACATAAAGCTCATCGAAGCTCATGACCCCGGCGCTGGCCGGCGTCGGCGTATCGCAGCAACTGTTGGGCAGACGGCGAACCCGGCGTTGCCCTGGCAGGTAAGTCCACGTGACGGTTTTGTCTGCACTGATATTCTCGCGCCCGACAATCCCTTCTCCCGCACGCAACGGTGGCCCGTCGTTGGTCATCCGCGTTTCCCAGAAGACGCCGTCGTTGTTGGCACCTTTGGGTAGATACCAGGGCATCTGATAGTCGGCCCGCGAATCGTTGGTCAGCACTGGCTTACCGTCAGAGGTCACCAGATACTGGAAGAAACTGGCGTGCCAGGACGCCGCGCGCCAGCGTGTCAGGTGGTTCCAGATGGCTTCGGCGCCGCTCTGTGGGATAGGGAATGGAATACCCCCTTCGGCGTTCTCGGGCTTAGGCCCTCCTTCGCTGTCCACCAGTTTGCTTTGGGTCGCATTCTTGAAGGTCGTGTCGTACACAATCTGTGGCGCAGCAGCGGTCCGGTGGGTCGGGTAGACATCCAGGTGATAGGTGTCCGGGTATTTCTTGAGCATCGCCTTGACGCCCTCGGACAACTGGTCGCTGTATTGCCCCATGTTTTGCGCCGTGATGGTGTACAGCGGTTTCTCATTGGCGAATGGATCACTGCGCTTACCGCCGTCTTTATAGTTGGGGTCAGCCTTGGTGTAGCCCCCATCCCACGCAGGAATCGTCCCGCTGGCATTGCCGGCGCGCTCGGCGCCCAGCGGCGTCAGCGAGGTCTTCAGCTTGGCTGCCTCCTCAGCCGAGACAGCTCCAAGGGCTCCCTGGGCAATCAGCAATGAAGAAGCCAGAAAGGTAAACACAGTAGCGACGCGCTTGTAGGTATTCATCGGTTGCCCCTGGGTCAAAAAGTGCGGCTGACGGAGAAAGACACAAAGTCACGGTCTTTCATCGTCTGGCCGTAGGTGTAGTTGCTGGATGCGTCGAGAAAGGTATTCTCCGGCCCGTAGTAATGGGTGTAGGTCAGGCCGAGATTCCAGCTATTGAGGTAGTTGCCCTTGAGCCCGATGTTGAGATCACCACCGTTATTGACGCCAAAGCCACTGCCCAGCGCTGACGAGTTGCCCTGGGTGTAGCTGGCTCCCATCGGGATACTGAGATCCAGACCGGGGAAGGCCTGGCGGTACATCGGCTCATAAACGGTTCGCACGCTCCAGGCATCGCGATCGGCATTGGGATCTACTGCTTCAGGGCTGCGGGTGACACTCAGGGTCCGGTTCCAGGCAAACTCGCCCATGAAACTGGCTTCTTGAGAAATGACAGAGGGGCCTAACGTTGCCAGCCAGGACAGGTTGGCGTGCAACGTGTGTCCCGTGGCGTAAAGCGGATCGTTATCATTGTTCAGCGCCTCTCCCGCCAGCAGGGTGCGCTGATTGGTCGACGCCAGGGGTTGGTGCCAGCGGGTCGATATTTCACCGGCGATGTTGTAGTCGCCTTGGGTCAGGGAAAAACTGCCGCCAACGGCTTCAATCCCTTCGGGATAGAGCCAGTAGTATTCTCCCGCCCTGCCCGTCTGGGGATTGAGGTTAGCGAAGTCCGGGCGCACGTTAAGCTGCGGGGATTTGTCATGAAACCGGATCGCATACAGCCCCCAGTCCACCGTCTCGCCGCGAATTCGCAGCTGCAAGCCGCCCTGCCCCGAGTCTTTCGCGTCCTTGTCCTTGCCATGATAAAAGGCCAACGGCTGCCCGCCGGGGATCACAGGTGAACCCGCATACAGCCGCTCGTTGCCATCGCCAAAAAAATCATCTGTTGAAAAGTAGCTGCCGGAGGCCGGAAGACGGTTAGCTTCCCACTCAAATTGATAGTAGGCGCCCACCGATACTTCAGGGGTCAGCTCAAATTGCGTAGAGATTTGTTTGACCGGACGGATCAGCTCTTTGAATTGGGTGTTGGGCACCGACAGGCTCTTGACCACGTCGATAGGTGCCATGCCACCGGCGATACCGTTAGCCCCGTAGAACAGACTTTCGCCCCACTGCATGGCGTACTGGCCGACCCGACCAGAGATGGCTCTATCGCCAATTGTCCCCTTGCCGAAGATAAACGCATCCAGCAATTCAGCCTTGCGACCATGCAGCTCGCGGGTATCGCTGGGAAACTCATCACCTGAAAGACTGTTGTTGCGATCTAAATCATTGTTGTCGGTTTTCTTGTTGTAGACATCGTCATACCAGGCGGCACCGCTGACCCGCGCGCCGAAGTTCTGGTAAGTGACATCGAACTCCGACAGCAGGTCCAGACGGTTGGAAATCAAGCCTTGGTCGAGATTACGGTCGCCGTCGTCCAGACTGAGGGAAGTCTGCCCTTCGGTCAGCTTGTCGGACTGACCCTCTACTCGCCACGCAGCGCTGTATTTGAGTGTGTTGTCCCAACGGACGCGAAGATCGGGATTGCCGGAGTCGATTTCGAATGCGCTGGCATTGGTGCCGAACATACCGAGCATCAGCGCAGCCAGACTCAGGGCAAAGGGAGGACGTTCGCCGCAAAAAACGGCGGCATTGATACGTGCCATGGAGAAACCTCTCTGTTGTTTTTATTTTTTTAGTTTCAGCACGCTGCTCTCCATAGTCGGGGCAGCGTTTTCACTTCCTAAACAATTAAGCCGTGGGTCCAGATAGCGTTGCACGCAAGGTTGCATGGACCGGCTCGAAATCAGCTTCTCGTCAAAACAGGAATTTGACCAATCGAGTCCCGGGATGCGATCTATCACCAAACGCGATACCTGGTTCAGGCCTTTTGTTGCGCCAACTGTTGGACCGGAAGCACCAGCCAGCCAGCCTCCTCGCTGAATTCCAGCGCCGTCAGGGCCTCCCCCAGACAGGGGCCGTAGATGCACTGACCTGTGTCTGGCAGAAACTGCGCGCCATGGGCGTAACAGATTATTCGCTCGCCGTTGGCACTCAGGAATCGGTCCTTGCGATACTGCAAAGGCACCTGAAGATGCGGGCAGCTGTTGAGATAGACCCGCACTTCCCCCTTATGACGTAGCGCAAAAACACTGTCACGGCCCTGCTGCAAGGGATCAAAACCATAGGCTTGACCCTCCACCAGTGAGTCAAGGCGACACAGCAACACGGTGCCCATCACCCACGTTTAGCTTCTGGACGCGGCGGACCACCCGGTGACCATTTCTCACGGGAGGTAAACAGGAACAGCTGTGAAGTGTCCGACGACATCGGTGCCTGCCGCGCGGCCCAGGTATCGTCGTGCCTGTCCATGTCGGCGTCGTACTCGATGTGGCAACCCAAGGGGCTGTTGAAATACCAGAACCAGTTTGAACCAAAGAGATGGCGACCCGGCCCCCAGAAACTGGTCCAGCCGCTTTGTTCGAAGCGCCTGCCCGCCAACAGCACTTCAGTGCCGCTGCCCATGTGAAAGGTGAAGTGCTCGCAGCCCTGCATGTGCGGCGGGGTTTGAATCATGAAAAGGCAATGGTGCTCATCCGAGCCCTGCGGTCTCATGAACGGCCCTACTCCGTCAAAACGATCCGTTGTTTTGAACCCCAGACGCTCGGCGTAAAACGCCTCGGCTTTGGCCGCGTCAGGCACAAAGTACACAACGTGGGACAAGGTGCGCGGTGCAGCCGACATTTCGGGATAAATGCCCAGCTGGTTGACCGGGCGCTGCGGTGCGTTACCCGGAGCGTTGGTGAGATCCGGCGCTGCGCTGAATGCGCGCCGGACACTGACTTGAAAAGCGATGGCGAAGCCCGAGTCATCGACGCTGTGCAGCGCGCCGTGAGTATCCCAGGCCACCGCTCGATCACGCGCGAGCTCATGGCCGATAGCATCGAGATCAGCCGCGCTGGCCACCCCGTAGACGGTTTCGCGAATCGAGGGCGCTGGCCCAATGGCAGGTGGCAACGCCGGATCATCGGCGCGTCGAATAATAACTGCCGTGCCGTCCAACGCTTCAAAACGCCCCCCTTCGCTATCGACTCCGACCGGGGTCAGGCCGTAGTCACGCAGACAGGCGCTACAGGCTGGGATGTCGTCGACGCCAAAAACCAAGGCATCAAGGCCAATGATGTTCATGCCATACCACTCCATTGAAATTGTGATACGGACTCACTGAGCCCCACTACAAAGGGCCAGGCACGCGAGTCCGGTGGTGGTTGTCAGGCGCTGTAAATGGCGACTGACTGGCTGGAGAGGTTGCCGTTGTAAAAGGACGCTGACTAATCGCATGTCAGGATGCGATGTATTGGCAAACGTGATACCTGAGGTGCGGGCAGGCACGACGTTGGGCGATACCTGTCAGGCAATCGCCAGGAACGGACGCCAGAGCGGTGCGGGGTGGAGCAGCACGACGATCAATATTCAGGCCGTTCAGGGCAATGTATAGAGTTTGAACAACATGAGACTGGCTTCGTTGGGTTGACCGAAATAATGCGCGTACAGGCGGTACACATCGCCTGATCGATAGAGATCGCTCAGGCCGCCGTCGACCATCAACCGAAAATCCTCGTCTTGTCGATCAACGGGTAAGGCGACTGGCGCGATGTCATACAGCACGTCCAGTACCTGAATCTCGTCGGCCGCGTTGTCTTTGGCGGCATAGTTAAGCAGGACCATTCGATCTGCAAAAAATGCATCTGCTGTTTTTTGTGCAACCAGATCAACGCCCTCAGCGTAGCTTCCCACGGTCAATACCGTGGCGATTACGCCAAGCGATTTGATGCGTTCATGTATCCAGCCTTCGGTAACACCACCGGCCATCACGACATAACGATGGTTGGACAGTCCGCGATTGATCGTTGCACGCCAGGTGGGCCCCTGATGGGCCACTTCTCCCTTGAGCACGCGCAACAGATCACTCGATGCATCCTTGCGGACCAGTGCCGTAAGCCCCGCCGTGAAAACAGGCACTGAATAACTGACCCACTTGCGCGTACTCAATGTTTGCACACTGGGCGTACACATCAAATCAATCTTGCCCTGCCGAACCTCATCCACTCCGGTGCCCTGGGGGATTTCAACATAACTGACCGCCATTTCACTCAGCCGGGTTTGAGCTTTGATCCAGAGGGCGAGCCGTTCACAAACATCGATCATGTAGCCGGCAGGTTTACCGTCAGTGTTGGCGGTAAAAGGCGCAGCGTTCGGCAAGTACCCCAGCTTAAGTGTCGAACTGCCCCGAATTCTTGCCAGCGTGTCGGCCTCGCTCAGTAAGGGGCCAGCCGCTGCCACACACAGAAACGTGACGATGACACATTTGCGCCAGTGCTGTTTCATAGGGTGTCCCCCGGTAACTGCGAAGAGCTGATGTCTTGGGGGCTCCCCCCGTGCGGGTCGTCCACCGGCGAACTCATTGAGGGTTCCAGGACGAAGCGTTTGGCGATGAAGCCGTAGAGCAAATAGCCGACGGCCAGCACGATCGTAGCGCCAAATACCGCGTCCTTTCCCGAGGCGTAGATCGCGTAAAACGAGTACCCCATTGCAATCATCAGAACAGTCACATTGCGCAGATAGACACTACGACTGACACCGGCCTTGTACATAATCACCAGCAGACCCGAAAGAGCCGTTACATACGGCAGCAGATTGGTCACCGCAGCCAGATTGACGAGCTTTGCGAACTGTTCACTCGCATTGGGGGAAATCGTCGACAGTGCCAGCAATGTCTGCAACACAGCGCAGGCGATCATCCCAACGACGGGCGCTTGCGCTGTCGTGACTTTACCGAACAGCTTGGGGAACATGCCTTGATTGGCAGTCACTTTTGCGGTCTGCGCCAGGGTGAACTGCCATCCCAGCAACGAGCCGATACACGCCATGACCGCCAGAAGCATGATGATTTTACCGACGAGAGGGCCGAACATCTGGGCGTAGACATAGGCAAATGGCGCGCTCGAGTTGGCGAGCGCTTCGTTGGGAACAATGCCCTGAATCACGGTCGTTGAAAGCACGTACACCACGGCCGCTCCCAAGGTGCCAAAGAGGCATGCCAGTGGAACATTTCGCTTGGGGTTGACCACGGCATCAGAGTTTTGCGCTGCCGACTCCATCCCCAGAAAAGCCCACAGTGTCAGTGGAATACTCTGGGTGATGGCGTCTTTGATCGGCATGCCATTCGGGTTCCAGGCGGCTGAAAATATTCGGGGTTCGAACCAGAACCAACCCATGACGCTCAAACCTGCAACCGGAATGATGACACCCCAAACGGTAACAGCGCCGAGCTTTCCCGTAATACCTGCGCCACCGAAGTTGGCTGCAGTCGTGAGCCAGATCAATCCGACACAGCCCGAGAACAAGCCCACGGCCCCGGAGCCCAACCAAGGAAAAAAAGGCGTCAAATACCCCACTGCAGAGATGCTGATGGCAACATTTCCAATGGCCAGTGAGAGAAAGTACAGAAACGAACAGAGGAAAAACGCTGACTTGCCATGCGCCTCTTCCGTGTAGGCCGACATTCCGCCCGATCGCGGACAATAGACACCGCACTGAGCGAAACAATAAGCAATTGCCATCGAGCCAATCGCAGTGATTAGCCAGGACAACAGTGACACAGCCCCCAACTGCGCCATGCTCGAAGGCAGCATGATAATTCCAGAGCCCATCATATTGACTGTGACCAGGGTCGTGAGCCCCACGAGGGTCATTTTTTTGTTCGACGCCGTCATGAAGACTCCCCAACGCTTATCAAGAATCACGCACAAAACACGCTCCAGCACCGGAGGATGAGGCGTTATTGTTTATGGTCTGGCGGCATAAACCCTAGAGCATAGTGCGTCACGGCAAACACGCATGATCTCGGCGTTGTTTATCAATTATCTTACTCGCCTGTTTGTGCGCCGTTCATTATTAAAAGCCCATGACAGAGCTTTCACGCAGTCGCATTCACTCACCCAAAGCCTTTCCGCACAACAGCCATTCTGTAAATCCTGCATTACAGATAAATCCCCAATCCCAAACAGTGAACACCCGATAAGCGGAATAACAAGAGTACGCAAACTTCTCGTGAGAAGTTCACCCTCCACTTTTTATGATCTACGCTGGGTAATGGGCATCAAAAGAAGCGTTTCCGCCATCGTTGTTCTGTTATGTAACAGCGCCTCCCTATTCATTTTTTGCCGCAGACACCTGGCCTGATAAAAACAATGAATACATCCCGACATTTGATTATTTGCGAATACTGTGACTCGGTCTACGGCACTGCGCCCCTTCAAAAAAAGCAGAAAGCCTGCTGTGTCTGCTGTGGTGCCGTCATTCAGCGGTACACCGCGTTGACGCTGCAACAGCGCCTCGCCCTGTGCGTGACCGCCGCCGTCCTGCTGGTATTTGCCAACTGTTATCCCGTGATGAGCATCCGTTTGCAAGGGTTGCAGAACTCCGCAACCCTTTGGGACAGCGTGCAGGCGTTGAGCGCCGGACCGATCACCGGGATGGCGCTTGTCGCCGGCATCTCCATCATCATCGCGCCTGTATTACAGGTCAGCCTGCTGCTGTGGGTGTTGACATTCGCCATGGCCAACAAGCGCTCGCCTGGCTTCGGTTTTTGCATGCGCTGGCTTGAGTCATTACGTCCCTGGAGCATGCTCGAAGTCTGTCTGTTGGGCGCCATGGTCGCGGTGTTCAAACTGGCGGGAATGCTTGACGTGGTGCCCGGCATCGGCCTGGCGGCCCTTGCTGCACTGAGTATTCTGATGATCAAGGTTGCAGGGCGTGATGTCCGACTGCTGTGGAATCAACTGTGAATACGCCGCCGCGGGCCGCGGATCTGAACCTGTGCCTTTGCCACAGTTGCGGCCAGGCCTGCGATATCAGTGATGATCCCCCCCAATGCAGCCGCTGCGGCACCGCGCTGCACGCCCTCAAACCCGACTCGTTGACGCGCACCTGGGCGTTTTTGCTGGCCGCACTCATTTTCTACGTGCCCGCCAACCTGCTCCCGGTCATGAACACCAGCATGCTTGGCAGTGGCGAAGACAGCACGATCATCACCGGCGTGCTGGAGTTCTGGGAAGCGGGAGCCTGGGATATTGCCTTGATCATTTTCATTGCCAGCATTGGCGTTCCCGCGATCAAGTTCGGCGCATTGACACTCCTGCTCATCACCTCGCAAAGGGGAAGCAGATGGGCCTGTCGGCAGCGCACCGGATTGTTTCGCTTTGTGGAGCTCGTGGGCTATTGGTCGATGCTGGACGTGCTGGTGATCGCGCTGGTTGCAGCGCTGGTCAAGTTTGAGGCTTTGGGCACTATCGAGCCCCGCGTGGGCATTCTGTTTTTTGGGACGGTGGTGGTGTTCACCATGCTCTCGGCAATGAGTTTCGATCCACGCCTGATCTGGCAGACTTCAGAGGACCGGGAGGCTCCCGATGCCCCATGAAATCTCACAACGTCCGCCCGAACCGGGGGCAATCAAGACGTCCAGCCGCTGGAGCGTATCGCTGGTCTGGATCGTGCCCATTATTGCTTTGCTGGTGGGCATTTCCCTGGTCGTGCATAGCCGCATGCAGGCAGGTCCCGAGATCACTATCACCTTCAAGACCGGTGAAGGCCTCACCGCTGAAAAGACCCAGGTCAAATACCGTAATGTGGTGATCGGTCACGTGTCTCAAGTCGAGCTGAGCGAAGATCAGAAGAGCGTGGCAGCCACAGTCAAGCTCGCCAAACGAGCTTCGTCGTTTACCCGTGAGGATGCCAGGTTCTGGGTGGTGCGCCCACGTGTCGGTGCGGGCGGTGTGTCGGGTATCGAGACGCTCTTGTCAGGCGCGTTCATTGGGGCCGATTCTGGTGAGTCGCAACGAACCGTCAAGGCTTTCATTGGCCTTGAAGCACCGCCTCCGATTACCTACGACGAACCCGGAAAACGCTTCACCCTGAGCACCAAGGATCTGGCGTCGCTGGACATTGGTTCCGCCCTCTACTACCGCAAAATTCCGGTGGGCCAGGTCGTCGGCTACGCACTTGATGAAAACGGCAAGGGTGTCGATGTTGAAGTGTTCATCAACGCACCGTACGACGCCTACGTCACCACCGATACTCGCTTCTGGAACGCCAGCGGTATTGATATCGGCGTCGGCGCAAGCGGTTTTTCCATAAAGACTGAATCGCTGTCCGCCGTGCTCATCGGTGGCATTGCATTTGGCTCGCCGGAGTACGGCTTGCCCAGTCCCGTGGCCTCGCAGGGAAGCCGCTTTGATCTGTACACCGACGCGCAGACAGCGCTCGCTCCGCCGCCAGGCAGAGCGCAATACATGGCCCTGCGCTTTGATCAGGCGCTCAGAGGCTTGAAGGTCGATGCCCCGGTAGAGTTTCAGGGCGTGGAGATCGGCAAGGTGGTGTCTTTGAACCTGGACTTCGACGTCAAGACCAGCAGTTTTCCAGTGATCGTCGGCATCGTCATCTATCCGCAAAGCCTGGGTCAGGCTCACACCAAGATGCTCGCCATACTCAAACATGACCCAAACGATCTGGAAGGCGGCATTCGCATTATCGCCAATTTCGTCGAACATGGATTGCGTGCCCAGGCTCGCTCAGCGAATCTGCTGACCGGTCAGCTGTATATCTCGCTGGATTTTTATCCCAAGGCCGAAAAAGTTGCGTTTGACCCTCACGCTCGCCCCGTCATGCTGCCCACCCTGCCCGGCAGCTTCGAGCGGCTGCAGGAACAATTGCAGGCGGTGGTGGAGAAAATAGGCCAACTGCCACTGGACCGTATTGCGTCCAATCTGGAGGGCAGCCTCGCCGAGCTGCGCACCGGCCTTAAGCAGTTCAATGGACAAACACTGCCTGGAGTCCGCTCAACCCTGGAAGAAGTCCAAAAAACCCTTAAGTCTGCCAATGCGACACTGGCCGATGACTCGCCGCAGCGCGAACAGCTCAGTGACGTCATTGACGAGTTGGGGCGCATGTCGCGGTCTTTGCGTGATCTTTCCGACTATCTGGGCCGACATCCGGAGTCGCTTATCCGTGGGCGGCCTAGAGGCACTCAATATGAAAACCAGAATCCTTGAACCTGGCGGTCACAGGAGCGATCCCCCATGCGTGCGACCTATGCGGTAGCTTTGCTTGCGGTATTTTTATTGCTGATGGCGTGCCGCAGCGACCCGGTGCATTACCACACGCTGACGCCTTTGTTCTCAGGCAACCCACGCTTGCCCCAGCCGGGTAACGACTTGCAGATCGAGCGGGTCGTCGTGCCGCCACAGGTGGATCGTTCGCAAATCGTGATTCGCCAAAACGCCAGTGAGCTGATCCTGCTGGAAACTGACTGGTGGGGCGCGAGCCTCGCCGAGGAAGTACAGAGCGCTCTTACCCTTGCCTTGGGTTCCAGGCCAGACAGTGACACTAAAATGACGCTGCGAATTGCGGTGTTACGCTTTGATCTGGTGCCCGGTCACTACGCACTGCTGGACGCCAGATGGCGCATCCGTTCAGGTCAGGTCGGCAGCCAGAACATGAAGGAACTCGTCTGCCAGAGCGTTTTTCAGACACCTTCAGGTGTTGCTGTGGAAGATCTCGTGCTGGCCCAGCAAGCCAACCTGCGAAATCTGGCTGCCGCGCTCAGCGAGGCAGGTCGCTCCGCAGCCAGCCGGTGTCCCTGAGGGCACTGGCTTGAGGTTTGCTGCATCTTTCAGCACCCCTCTCTGACCCAGTCCACCGGGTAGGCCAATAGATAGCTGTCGACAGCGGCACCTATCGTGGGGAAAAAAGCCTGCTCCCCGAAGCGCGAGAACAGTCCGAACCGCTTGAGCTTGTCCTTGACCGGATCCTTCATTTCAGCGAAGCACAGCGTGATATCAGCGGCGTACAAAATGTCGACCAGTTCCGCCAGCATATCGGCTGAGGTCACGTCCACGCTGGTGACCGGTTCAGCCGTGATGACAAGCCAACGAACCGGCGTGGGCGATGCAGCCACTGCGTTCAGTACCCGATCCTGAAACCATTCGGCATTGGCGAAAAACAGGGGCGCATCCCAGCGAAACAACACAAGCCCGGGAATCAGACGCGCGTCGGGATAGCGCTGGGTGTCATGGTAGCCCTTGATCCCGTCAACCCGCCCCAGCACGGCGGAGTATGGCCGCCAGCCATCCCACAGGAACTCGATGACAGCGATGACGATCGCCAGCCCAATGCCCGGAATCGCGCCGAATACGGCTACGCCGACCGTACAAACGATGGACAACCAAAACTCCCAACGCTGGATACGATAAATCCGCCGAAGGTCGGTAACCTCAATCAGGCCGACGGCCGATGCGATGACGACCGCGGCCAGGGCGCTCGCGGGCAGGCTCTGCAGCAGGTCTGGCGCGACCAGCAACAGAAAGGCAACGGCAAGCGCGCCGATAATACCGGTCAGTTGGGTTTTGGCACCCGCAGCCTCGGCCACGGGTGTGCGCGACGAACTGCTGCTGATTGGAAAGCCTTGAAAAAAGCCGGCGGCCAGGTTGGCAACGCCGAGCCCCACCATCTCCTGGTTAGGGTTAACGTAGGTATGGGTACGCGCGGCATAAACACGGGAGAGCACGCTGGTATCGGCAAACGAAACAAGGGCAACGGCACAACCGCCTATCAGGACGGGAACGATATCAGCGGTGGTAATCCAGGGAATCGTGAAACCGGGCAAACCTTGTGGAAGAGACCCCAGGACCACCACTCCGGCGCGTGTATCAAGGTCCAGGACACTGACGGCAACGGTTGCGCCCACCACGGCGATCAGAATGCCTGGCACGCGCGGGTGGCCCTTTAGCAGCAGAATTACCGCCAGGGTCGCTGCGCCAACCATGAGCGTAATCCAGTTGTGATTCCCGTCCATTACCGCAGTGGCAATGGACGATAAGGTGCTCAGTGGGCCACTTGTATCGCTTGAGAAGCCAAAAAAACCGGGCAGCTGGCTGATCAACACCGTCAGCGCAATCCCGTTCATGTACCCATAGCGGATCGGTTTGGAAAGCAGCTCTGTAATGAAACCGAGCCGCGCGATTCCCGCCAGGATGCACACCGTTCCCGACACGATGGCCATCATGCCCGCGAGGGCGACCGCGCGATGCGGGTCTCCCCCCGAAAGTGGCAGGACAACGGCGAGGATGACAGCAGCCAGCGAGGAATCCGGCCCCATCACCAGAATCCGACTGGGTCCGAAAAGCGCATAAGCGAGCAGCGAGACAATGGTCGCATAGAGACCATAAATGCCGGGAACGCCCGATGCCACCGCGTAGGCGATGCCGACGGGTATCAACATGGTGGTCAGCACCAACCCTGCCACGAGGTCGTGCCGCAACCATGTCACTTGATATCCGCGTAGGGTACGCAGCCCCGGTAACCAGCGCCGCCATCCAGTCTGATCGCCGACCGACACTCGATGCGCAATCCTGCCGGGTTCCGGGGCGGAGGGCGAAGAATCCAGATTACTCATAGGACTGTGGCCCTTAGGTGTAAAGCGCAGAGGCTTGAAGGTGTGGTTCGGATACTGGCGGTACAGTTTATTGATTCATTCACGCCAAAGCCCGAATTAAACCGTTAAACCCACCTAGAACAACCAGCTTTAAAATATGCACCTATCTGACTGATATCTAACAAAAAGTAGACGTTTAAAGTCAATAATTAAATATGCACACAGATTGATCTGAGTCAGATAACTGAAAACGAACAAATTCAACCTGTTGTATCCTTTCTCCCGTAACGAAATCGTGCGACGCCTGATCTGCCGAAGCCATCGCTACGGCACCCAGATACCCACTCTCGCCACATGAAATGACCAGAGCAGGCCTGCTGCCTGTCTTGCTTCAAAGTCTTTAACCAAGGAGAGCCTAAAAAATGGCTACGTTCGAGCCCGGTCACCTGCACATTGAGCGTCATGCACTGAACAAAGACGACGTCAGCTACAACCTGCACATCGACTATGAAGTGACACAGGATCCCAAGGAAGGCAAAGGGATGCTGTTCACGATGCACGGCCGCATCCAGGGCACGGACATGGAAGAAAAATTCTTCCTGCCCAAGGATCAAGCCTACAACTTCGCCCATAACATCACGCAAATCGCAGAAAAGTACGGTATGCCCAAGGTGTATAGCAGCATCGGTTCGATGCACAAATACTACGACGAAATGTTCGAAGACGTGCGCGTGCAGCTGGACATGAAATCGGGGGACCCGGTCAGGCCTGAACATCTGGAGTGATCGGGGTTGTTAGCTGCAGAGGCAACGGATCTACGCCCATGTGCGCTATTCAGGCTGCTGTGTGTCATCCACTTGCTCATCAAGCAGCGTGGTGCCGTAGGAATTATCCACCACACATAGCCATCGGCCCGAAATCTGCTGAAAGACATACGTGGCCCGCCGCTCGACATCGGTGGTGATTCCGGATTTGTCAGTGGTTTGCAGCAGGGTCTCCATGACGACCAGCGCCACATCACCGCCCGGGATCACCTGCATTCTTCCCTGCCTGACCACGATGCTGTGATTGAAGTAATCCGCAATTGCCACGAATGCCTGGCGAATACGCTCTTTGCCGGTGACATTCAAGCCGGGCTTGACGACCAATGTCGCGTCCTCGGAATAAAACGCCATCAGCGCGTCATAGTCCTGCGCTGTGATAGCGCGGTCAGCCGCTTCGATGGTCTGTTTCAGGCTCAGGGTAAGTTCGTCCATTTCTGATCTCCTTAGTCTAGCGAATCGAGTGCGGTCCCAGGCTCGCAAGAGAAGCAGTGCGTTATCCACGCTTTACTGCTCGTCATAACGTTTGCGTGCCTCGTTAAAGCCCTCCGACTGTTCAATCACCCACGTCCACAGCGGAATCATCTGCACCAGCAACCCCATTCCCAGTTCGGTCAGCGCGTACTCGACGCGCAAGGGCTTCTCGCCAAAATCGTGACGAGAGATCAGCCCGTCGCGCTCCAGCTGACGCAGCGTGTGAGTGAGCATGCGTTGAGTGACGCCGTGCAGCCGACGACGTAACTCCGCGTGGCGCAAGGGGCTGGTCACGCCCAGCGCATGCACCACCCCCAGTGACCATCGGTTACCGGAGTGACCCAGGATATCGCGCTTGAGACCATCCTCGTCCTCGCTAAGCGCGCGACAGGCGTTCTGCGAAAGCCGCACGATTTCCTGAGCGTCCAGACCGCACGGTATCACCGATGTACCTACTTTTTGCGCATCGATGCTCATGACAAGATCCAAGCCTCAAGTTAAGTGCGTCAAACAGAGGCTTACCATGCAGGCTGCTAATTCAAACGTCAAACAACGTATTCTGGTCTTGGGGGCCGGCGAACTGGGGCTAGCCGTGCTGCGAGGACTGGCCGCTCGATCGACCGAATCCGCGAGCATTACCGTGCTGCTGCGCCAGGCCACTGTGCAGAGCTCGTCCATGGAAAAACAACAGGAAATCGACGTGATCAGGACGCTCGGCATCGCCATCGAGGTAGCCGACGTCACCGATGCCTCCGTGGAAGAACTCGCTGCGGTGCTGCGACGTTTCGACACGGTGATCAGCTGCGTCGGATTTGCGGCGGGCCGGGGCACTCAGCGCAAGTTGACTGAAGCCGCGCTCACGTCGGGTGTGAAACGCTATATTCCTTGGCAGTTCGGCGTTGACTACGACCGGATTGGCCGTGGTAGCCCGCAAGACCTGTTCGACGAGCAACTGGATGTTCGCGACCTCTTGCGCGCCCAATCCCGGACTGAATGGGTGATCATTTCCACCGGCATGTTCACCAGCTTCCTGTTCGATCCGGCTTTCGGGGTCGTTGACCTGCCCGCCGGACAGGTCAACGCACTGGGCAGCCTGGAGACTAAGGTTACGGTGACCACGCCGGAAGACATCGGCACGCTCACCGCCGCCATCGTCCTGCACAGCCCGCGCGTCATCAATCAGGTGGTCTACACTGCCGGCGACACCCTCACCTACGGCGATCTGGCCGATCTGCTTGAACGAGTCATCGGACGGAAAATCGAGCGCCGGGAGCTTAGCGTGCAGCGGTTGCAGGCAGACCTTGAGGAAATGTCCGACGACAATCTGCGCAAATACCGCGCAGTTTTCGCGATGGGCCGGGGTGTTGCATGGGATGTAGCGAGGACATTCAACGGAATCCATGGATTACCTGTGACCAGCGCGGAGCAATGGGCGCGATCTAATTTAAGTCGTAGCTAGATTCCTACGCGTCCGGCAAACGCGCGTTGCGTAGCTAAACGAGCGCCCACTCATGTGGTAACAACTTCCGATTCACTCGCCCGCTGCGTCGGCAGGCGCGTGAGAACATCCTTCAGACACGTACAGATCTTGTGGCTGCATGGAAAGACCCGCTTAAAGGCTAGAAATGGTGTCCGAGGTCAGGAATGCTTTCCCGACCCAAGCACAAACCATCAAGCGCCCAATCGCAAGATCACGAGATTGTCGTTGCGGAAATGTTTCTTTTGAAGCCCATTGCCCACCTGTCATGACCAGCGCGTGTCACTGCTTGGGCTGTCAGAAAAGGTACAAAAACGCCCGCGACTGGGCGGGCGTCGGGAAGGATCTGCGCCTGGGTGATGGGCATCGTGATTCTCCTTGATGGTGGTTGTAAGCGTCTAATAGAGGTGCGCACACAGCTCGCTTGCAGCGACTGGCGGGAAGATATAAGTTTCCTCCCATATTGGGAGGATGGTTTTTGAGAGTGATAGCGCGAGGGGCTTTGCGAGCTTTCTGGGAAACTAGCCCGGCTTACTCAGATGCCATGACACCACTGGTGGAGTGGTATAGGCACATGGAAAGGGCGGGCTATCGCACGCCTCAGGAGGTCAAGGCTGAACTGCGTTCTGCCAGCATCCTGAAAGGGGCCGAGTGGTATTCAACATCGCCGGAAACAAGTATCGTAAGCGCTCCATAAACCCCACATTCAAAGCGCTTAGCTGATCCCGGATGCTGTGCTCCCGATTCCCTCAGGAGCCAGCTCGCCATGATGCGACCCGATGCCAAAGTCGAAAAAGTGTATCTGTACCCCAAGCCGGTCGACTTCCGAAAATCCATCGACGGCTTGGCTGCGCTGGTCGAGCTGGACATTAAAGTCGCGGTATTCGACCCCGTGCTTTTCGTTTTCCTCAACAAGCCGCGCAATCGAGTGAAGATATTGTATTGGGAGCGCAACCGCTTCTGCCTTTGGCTCAAGCACCTCGAGTCCGAACGATTCAAGACATCGCCTGACGCCACCGACGAAGCGATTGTCCTGACGGTTCAGGAACTCAACTGGATGCTCGATGGCTTTGACCTCTGGCGCAACCGTCCTCATCAAGTTTTGACGCCGCGATTCGTAGCCTGATTCGGTATAATCCAGGGCATGATTTCCATGCCCCCAGACCTTCCTGACGATCCTGAATTGCTCAAGCAAATGCTTGCGCAGATGCAGTCACGGGTCGGGTTTCTTGAGGAGGAAAACGCGTTGTTGCGCCAGCGTTTATTCGGACGCAAGTCCGAGCAAACGACTGATCCAGCCACACCTCAGTTAGCTCTTTTCAATGAAGCGGAAAGCATCGCCGAACCTGTCGGCGAAAACGCTGAAGAAGAGGTCGTCGCTCCAGCCAAGCGACGCGGCAGGCAAAAGGAAGCCACTGCCCGCTGATCTACCACGTATCGAAGTCATCCACGAACTTCCCGAACATGAACTGACGTGCGTCTGCGGTTGCCGCAAACATGCCATTGGCGAAGAAGTCAGCGAGCAGCTTGAAATCGTGCCGATGCAGATCCGTGTGATCAAACACGTACGTAAAGTTTATGGTTGCCGCGACTGCGAGACGGCACCGTTTACTGCGGACAAGCCGGCTCAACTGATTGAAAAAAGCATGGCCAGCCCAAGTGTTCTGGCGATGCTGCTGACCACCAAGTACGTCGATGGATTGCCGCTTCACCGTTTCGAAAAAGTCTTGGGCCGCCATGGCGTCGATATCCCGCGCCAGACGTTGGCTCGCTGGGTTATCCAGTGCGGTCAACACTTCCAGCCGCTGCTGAATTTAATGCGCGATAACTTGTTGGCCAGCCGTGTCATCCACTGCGATGAAACCCGCGTGCAGGTGTTGAAAGAGCCTGATCGAGAACCGAGCAGCCAGTCCTGGATGTGGGTGCAAACCGGCGGCCCGTCAGATAAACCAGTGATCCTTTTTGACTATTCCACCAGCCGCGCGCAGGAGGTGCCAACACGCCTGCTCGATGGCTATCGTGGCTACCTGATGACCGATGATTACGCCGGTTATAACGCGTTGGGCGCGCAGGCCGGTGTTGAGCGTTTGGGCTGCTGGGCGCACGCAAGGCGCAAGTTTGTTGAAGCCCAAAAAGTACAGCCGAAAGGCAAGACGGGACGTGCCAACATCGCGCTGAACTTGATCAACAAACTCTATGGCGTAGAGCGTGATCTAAAGGATGCGTGCGACGACGATCGTAAAACCGGCCGTCATGATCGGAGTCTGCCGATACTGGCTCAGTTAAAAAGCTGGATGGAAAAGACGCAGCCACAGGTCACTGCCCAGAACGCGCTGGGCAAAGCCATCGGTTACCTCGCAAGCAACTGGAGCAAGCTAGAACGGTACGTCGAGGAAGGCTATTTGCCGATCGACAACAACGCAACTGAACGCGCGATACGCCCCTTCGTGATCGGAAGAAAGAACTGGCTGTTTAGCGACACGCCCAAAGGCGCGACGGCCAGCGCTCAACTTTACAGCTTGGTTGAGACTGCCAAAGCCAACGGCCAGGAGCCCTATGCGTGGCTGCGCCACGCATTAGAACGGCTGCCACTGGCGACCTCGGTTGAAGATTACGAAGCGCTGTCGCCGTGGAACTGCTTGCCCGCATCGCCTAGCTAGGCGCGCTGCCCACCTTAAGGTCTGTGGGGTTTATGGAGCGCTTACGATTGATCAGGAGTAGCAAGTCTACAACCGAGCGTCAGTGCTTTATAGCTGAACTTGGCCGGCCCAAATCAAAAATTTTCAATCACAGATGGTGTCATACCTCCTGATGCATTGTCAGGTGCTGCGGAGCGTTGAACTCTTATCCTAGGTACCCCTTACTCCGGGGAGTCCGGGTTGATAGGTTTAGGGGGATTGATCATTAGAGGAAGCAAAGAGGCAATCGGGAGCGATGATGGCCTGCCCCCGATTTCAGCCTATAAAATATTACTCTTAACCCCAAGCGTCAGAGATGGCCATTCCAACTTGCTGTATTTGCTCATGGTTTAGATTTATAGCTCCGCTGAAGGGCGTACCATAAACCTCCATAGAGCCTACTAATTGCATTATTTTTTCCGCAGAAATCTCATCACCATCGGAAGTCATTATCTTAGACACTTGATTTTCTTGAGATGCAAACCAATCGTCGATGGTAACTGCATCATCCGACCCAACATGATAAACAGTTAACGAATCATCCACCCTGCTAAACCAAAGATCTATTTTATCAATACCTTCACCAAACTTAATAACATCAGAATCAACCGCAGATGACATAACATTATAAACAATATCATGATCTGACCCTGATTGAATCATATAGGTATCAGACCCGCCCCCTCCAATCAGAGTATCCTGACCTTGATACCCATTGAGAACATCATTCCCTAAGCCTCCAGAAAGTAAGTCTGCGACGCCAGTACCATTGAGGCTTTGATCAACACTAAGAGAGCCGGTAGACACGAGACTGGAGTCACTTACCCAGACCGAAGACTCTATACGCCCGCCCTTACTGGAAACAATATCTGAGAGACTAGTCAATGTATCTAGCTCATTATCGCCTTCAACAAACAAACTAGTAAGCTCAGCTATTGATTGAAGCTGGATCCGAACAGAGCTTTCGCCGACTGCGTCATCCACTATATAGAGCAAAGCAAAGACTTTGCCACCTTCACTATAAATAGATGGAGCTTTCAGCAAAGGCAAGAAAACAGAATCCGAGTTAACAGCCTGAAGTATATTCACTCCTTCAGAATCCTCAATAATCGCATACTTCTGGGAGGCATCAGAACTTTTAAAACCACCTATACCGTAAGTATCGTTACCGATCCCACCATAAAGCTTGTTATCTCCTCCATGAGAATTCAATACGTCATCCCCCTCTCCACCGTAGAGAGAACCTACCCCTCCCCCCCTGGCGTCCAGCGTATCGTCCCCATCACCGCCAATCAATGTGTCATCGCCCAGAAGGCTCCATATCTCATCATCCCCACTGCCGCCATCATAGTAATCATTATCAATAAAATCACGGCGAACTACCCCATCGATAACAACCTCAAACTCTACAATAAAATCCTTTCCTTGACCTCCATACACGGCATCATTTCCTGAACCGCCACCAATCGTATCATCACCATCTTCACCAAAAATCAAATCAGCATTAGTCGAAGTCAAATCATAGTATTCGCCGCCATCCACAACATCACTACCATTTCCAAAAAGCACATCATTACCGTTCCCGCCATGTATCACATCGTCGCCACTTCCAGCATCCACATAGTCATCCCCATCGCCACCTTCAATATAGTCGTTCCCAGAAAAGATTCCAACTTTTTCAGAGCCTTGAAAGAGATACCATGGACCTTCAGGGGACAGAGTTACGATCATTTTACCGTACGCTCCATCACTTCGAATAGAATCGTTACCGGCACCGCCAAAAATACTATCGTCCCCGGCTCCGGCATAAACAATATCGCCACCCTCGCCCCCTTCAATGAAATCATTTCCATTTTCAGAAACTATAAAATCATTACCTGCATGAGCGCTTATTATGTTATTACCGCGACCAGCATAGATTGAGTTATCGTCATTACTACCTTCTAACCGATCAGAAAACTCACTTCCATAAACATTTGAAAACTGGATATTTTGTTCTGCAGGAGCATAAACATATCCCACCCCAGCTACATAGTGACCTGTTTTCAACACCCCATTTTGTTGAGAGACAACAACTTCCGCCAAGCTCATCTGCCCGCCGTCATTATCAACAAATGTATTGCTAAGACTATTTGCGCTCGTTAAAGCCGCCTTTTTTCCATCATTTAACAAAACCACGAACACGCCACCTTCGAGAATAATCTCTATCTCACTGGCTATCACCCCTGCCAAAGTATTGCGGCCAGCATCATCAGAGATTACAGCTCGACCTGACTTCTCTCCTTGTATGTAATAAATATCGTCACCCAGCCCTCCGTAAAGCCAATCATTACCTTGACTTATCAATATATCGTTTCCAGATCCAGCATAAATAAAGTTCTTCCCTACTCCGCCAGAAAGAATGTCATCGCCCGCACCGCCCTCGAGGGTATCATCACCATTACCACCGTAAATCATGTCATTAAGGTCTGATAACACTGACTCAGTGGCGTTATCCCCTACTAGAAAATCATCTCCATCTTCTCCATAAATTATATCTTGACCGCTTCCACCGAAAACCCTGTCATTTCCGTCCCCAGCATAAATAATGTCATTTCCACTAATATTTTCAAAACCTGTCAAACTGTCACCTAAAATATAATCATCTCCAGCTGCACCAAAAATCGTATCATCTCCACCATCACCAGCAATTAATTCCGAGTCTTCCCCTCCGGTAATAATATCATTACCAGCTACATATGGATTAGATGGCCCCCCATCACCAAAAATTTGATTTATCCCGTTCCCGCCGGATATCACATCGTTACCGCCGCCACCAAAAATTTGGTCAGCACCATTTCCGCCGTAAATTGTGTCATTACCATACAAAACAATTAAATTTGGGTCCCCCATTTCTCCATAGAGGTAGTCATCACCCTCTCCCCCAAGAATAAAATCGTCTCCTCCCGCCCCCTGCAAGTTATCATCTCCATCCCCCCCATCAATATAATCGACACTATAATCTGACGCACTTAAACTCTCCGCCTGTATATAGTCATTTCCATCACCTCCAAAAAGCACATCAGACCCGTTACCTCCGAAAATAAAATCACCATCATCGCCGCCGTATATCTGATCATTACCGCTAACACCATCATCATCTTTATAGTCCCCGATAATGAGGTCAACGCCCGTACCCCCAAGTATTATGTCGTTTCCAGCCCCCCCTATTAGAATATCTTTACCTGTGCCCCCGTCTATGTAGTCGCTTCCACCACCGCCGTACACCCAATCATACCCTGCTCCTGCATTAATAATATCATCACCTTCATCCGATATACTCTCAACAGCAGAATCTATTAATGACATATCGTAAAGTATAACATTAGCCACTACAGACGCTGTCATTAAGAAATCCCAGTCAGAACTCGTCCTGATGGTGGTTGCGTCACCAAAAATCACATCAGTACCATTTCCCCCATTAATAGAGTCAGAGCCTGCTCCTCCAAGTATTACGTCACTCTGGTTTGAGCCGGTCAACTCATCGTCTTCAGAATAACCATCAATCCAATCACCTTTAACTAAGCTTTCATTATCGGCAGTGCCCAGATCCTTGATATCAATCATGGCGTCATCACCATAAATCTTATTGCGCCCGCTCCCTCCAGATAGAATATCCCTCCCTCCCCCACCCGTTATTAGGTCGTTTCCTTGACCACCCTGAACCGTATCGTCACCATTCCCTGCGTTATACTCATCATCTCCGCCTGCTCCGCCATCTATGTAATCGTCACCTCCATAAGAATTAATAATATCGTTATTGTCAGAATCATAAAAAGTGTCAGACGCATCGGCATCAGCCTTGGAAGAATCAGTAATCAAATTCCCCCATTTGTCGTTACCGGCCTGAACACCATCTTCTTCCAAGTCAACATCCAGAGCTCCAAGATCACCTTCAATTACGTTGATGCCTGGCGAACCTTGTGACTCGGACGCAATATAGTCCTTTAAGTTTAAACCCAACTGCCCTTTCTCGTAGTCACCAATGACAATTGCACTGCCTTTCCCATAACTTGCAGTAAGTACTCCAATGCCGGATCTACCACTATCTGGAGCGAACAAAAAGGTTATTCTTTCATCTGCACTTTTCCACTGATTCGCATACGGTGAAGTTTTTTCAGCTATTGAGTAGGTGGTTCCATCAATGACTATCTGACCTAACCCATCAGCATCCACAATAGTATCCACCCCCACGTCAGAACTACTAAATACGTATGTATCACTTCCAAAACCGCCATTAAGCAGATCGTTTCCAGCGCCACCTATCAGGTTGTCATTTCCCTCACCTCCATACAGTATGTCGGATTTCGAGCCCCCTAGCAGAGTGTCCTGACCTGCGGCAGCGACGATAGCCACGCCATTCTGCTCTGCTTGCCTTGCAAGTAAATGGCTCCCCAAAGCTGATAAGTACCATGGAGAGTCATCAAACTTTGAGGCTGATAAGCTATCATTCCCCACACTGCCATAAATCACTGCTTTGTTTTCATAAATTGTGTTTGTTGAGTTTAAATCCCACAATTGCTGCGGAAGCTCCACTAGATCAGACGGTGCAGATGCGAGACGAATAACCCCCTGGGCCTGATATTTCAAATAGGCCAACGAATCTGCCGCATAATCATTAGCGCTGTAAATTCTATCCGATGATACTTCACCAGCAAATTGAATAGAAACCTTCTTTCCTATACTAGATGGATCGACGTAATACTTAAGAATCTCATTAGCAATCCCCGTTATCATATCGCCACCTTCAAAGTCAAAATTCTCCGACCCTAGAGGAACTACTGCATAATTTTTTATCTGCCTTTCACCAAACTTATCGACAATAAACCTGACATCATCAGAAAGTTTAAACTCCCCCGAATTCCAGACATAGGTTCTTTGCACGTAGTCTTCAGTGCTGTCAGCCAACTTGTTTTGATAGATATAAATACCATAAGCAGCAATACCTAATTGCGTCGCAACCTGACTCTTCGTATATTCGACTCCCGGCTCCATCCAAGAAAGATCTGAGGATTGAGCAAAAAACTCCTCTACTAGTGCGGAGTTTGAGCCCAGTGCAAATCTGCCAGGACCGCTATCCATATAATCCTGAACACCGACTTGTATGATGGTACTCGGGAGAGGCCTGATGATACTTTCTGAAATTATATTTCCAGGCTTATTACCCCCCCCATAAAGATAAAAATTAGTTATAGTATCAATCCCAATATTTTTCCATTCATACACCATGCGAAGCTCCATTAGTCATTTGCATTAATAGCTTTCAACTCATCCTTCAACATAATCAGATTTGTATTTATTACATTCCCACAGACATCATATTCAACATAAAATTTATTATCTGAAAACTCAACAGACCCTGCACTGTCATCCGTCTTTATCCAAACAACAAGCTTTTGCTTGCCAAGCACCCTGGCCATCAAACTCAACGTACCAGCTCTGTCAACCGCGCAACAGCCTTCTACAATATTCCACCCCTTATACTTATGATTCTTAAATGTTGTATTTATTCTAGAGCCATCTGGACCTACGAGAACTGCAGGCCTAGCCATATCAGCTCTGACAATTTTCAATACCGTATTAATCAACTGCACATCAGTTAGTTTCCTGCCTGTTGCCGCACAAACCCCCGGACTAAAATTCAATGAATTTGACATCATGCCCCACATAAAAAAAACCACTCCAAAACCAGACAGCAGCACTAAAATGGTCATAAATGTTTTTTTAAATTTCATTACTCCCCCTCAAGGCATCTGAAGCCTTTCACCTCATAATTTAACGCTTGTTTTCGGCAGCACGCTTATATACTTATCACAGACAATGTTCTGCGACCTATCAATTATTATATCCATATAGCCAATCACATAAAAATATACTATTACAGGTTGTTTGTAGCAGTAGCCTCAGTATTATATAAATTATTGTTGCTATGACCTCATCGCGCCGATGGCCTCTTGCCATCTTAATGCATGATGGCATACGTTTTGTCCACTGCCTATGCCTAGCGAGGTTTTCAAAGCATCGGGTTTGGTTGCAGGCTTTCAGGCAGTGTTCAATTAAGTCCTACAAGCTTCAAGCTGGATTCAGACCTGCTGCCGTACCCACTCGAAAAGCATTTCATCAAGCTGAATCAAGCTGACCCTACCTCCGCAGATCATCAACCTTAAAAAGTCAGCATACGCAAAACAGCTTTCTTAGGCACTGTACGAAAAGTAATGTCGCAAACACCGCATAGCACAAGCTAACGAAACCATCGCTGCATAACTTTTCGCGAGCTTGTCGAAGCGTGTGACGATGCGGCGGTTCGCTCTCAGCCAGCCGAACATGCGTTCGATGATGTTGCGCTGCCGGTACTTGGACCGATCAAACAAGCGAGGCAAGCCGGGCTTGGGTTTGCGTTTCATGGATCGCAGAGGGATTACCGGCTGCATCCGGTAACGGTCGCAGTAGCGACGCAGGGCTTCAGCATCGTAGCCCTTGTCAGCCAAAAGCCAGCGACAGCGTTTACGCAAGTTGGGAATGTAGGCCTCATCGAGCAACCGCGCTGGGCATACGAAATATCACTGGCCTGTCCGCCCGAAAGCAAAAAACGCAGCGGTATGCCGTTGGCGTCGCAAAGCATATGAGTCTTGCCATTAAGCACTAGGCGATTATCGGCTCTTGGCCGACCAGTACGCCGGGGCTGCTTAAAGAGATCAGCAACCAGCTCCCAGGCTCAATCGGGAATTTCGTACCGTTTCACCATCGTGGCCTCATGCCTTCGATGGGCGCGAACTTTATCGAATATCAGTGTTCAGGTGCGGCGACGGGAGTTTCAAAGGATTTCGTACAGAACCTAAGTGAATAAATCCCGGAATTTCCATTCCAATCCCAAGATGGCTCAAGCGGGGATTTCCTGACCGTGCTTTTGAACGATTGAGAGCAACTTGAGCGCCATTCCGCCAGGCCGCTTGTCACCAGCCTCCCAACTGCTTAACAGTTGAAGTACTGGTATTCAAGTAACGAGCAAATACAGGCTGACTAACATGACTGCGCTCGCGGATCTCTTTGATTTGTCCAGGCGGTATCTCAGCCGGCACCTCAGCAATGCAGGACTCGTCGAACTCACGCATGGTCGCTTGGCCGATTGCTCCAATTGCCAGCAACGCACTGGCCGAGTCGTGGACCGACGCCAAAGCCTCACTTTTGAATTTCTTCGCCATGACCTACCTCCATAAAAGCTTTACGATCGAGCGATAGCTGTATCTGCTCAAAGCTCAAGCCTTCATAGGCCTTAGCCAGCGCTCTGAACGCAGCCAGCTCTTTTGCTGACATTGCCTTGATCCTTTTTGCAAAAAAGGAACTGGTAAACCCAGTAAGAGCGGCCTTTAGCCAGAATGATTGGCCTGTGCCGATTCTCATTGAGGCGCTTCTTCCAGACGCCATCGCCAAGATCGGCCTGCCCTTTCATCACCTCCTGTATTGCACTCATTAACTCGGCATCGGTAATCAGAGCTTTCTTTGCAAGGATTGCAAAGCCAATTTGCGGAACGCTACCTGAAAAAATGTGAAACTCCCCACTTTTTCAAAGCCAAAAAAAACCCCGAAAACGTTAATCTTCGGGGTTTTTAATAGTGGAGGCCGAGGTCGGAATCGAACCGGCGTAAGCGGATTTGCAATCCGCGGCATAACCATTTTGCTACTCGGCCTCAAACATCAAATGCTGTACAAGCACTCAATGTGTATAAACTCGCTTGGAATCCAATAAATCTACTTGGCTTCCAACCCTTTGAAATTTAAAGGGTTTTTCGTATTACCGAATCAGGAATGGACGCAATTCTGTACTTCTTCGACAGGCATGTCAAGGAATGCCACGAAAAAAATACAAGTTAGCGCGCCAGCGTGTGAAGCTCAGGGAAAAAGTCCGCTACCGATCACAGGATGGCAGCGGGCTCCTGCTGACTTGCTTGCCGGTACTGCGCAAGCAAGTCTCGCTTCGGCATGCCACTCGACACCACCTTGAATCATCAAGGCCGCTTGTGGGCTCTCGGAGAGGCATGCCGAGGGGATTCAGCCAGCCGCTACCACGGTGATTTCCACCAGCAGATCCGGTGATGCCAGGCGAGACTCGACGGTAGCCCGCGCCGGGGCGTGGCCTTCCGGTGCCCAGGCGTCCCAGACTTCGTTCATGCCGGCAAAGTTGGCCTGGATATCCGAGAGCCACACTTGGGCACTGAGGATTCGGGTTTTGTCCAACCCTGCCTTGGCCAGAAAGTTGTCGATTTTCTCCAGAACCTGCGCGGTCTGGCCCTTGATGTCCTGGGTGCGGTCGGTTGCGGTCTGGCCGCCCAGAAAGGTGAAGCCATTGCATTGAACGACGCGGCTCATGCGTTGACTGGTTTCGATGCGTGTGATTTCCAGCATGTGAACTCCTCAGTGTTGCGCGATGGTTGAACTGTGTTGCAGAGGCATCAGCGGGGTAGCTGCTGCGCCGTTGTTGAAGCGGTCGATGGCGAAAGCGTCCAGAGAAATGTCCGAATGTTCGCCAAGAATCTGCTGGGCCAGACGCCGGCCTGTGCCGGGGCCCATCTGAAACCCGCTGCCGCAAAAGCCAAATGAATAGCTCAGATTGCTGGCCTTGCGACTGGCGCCGATTACCGGCAAGTCATCAGCGGTAAAGGCTTCGACACCCGCCCAGACACGATTAACCCCAAGGTGTTTAAGGTGGGGGAAAAGATCGGTGACAGTGCGCGCACTGGTGCCGAGCCGGGCCATGTCGACCTCGCCATGACGCGCCGGGAAATCCAGCGAGCCCATCAGCTTGCCGCCAATCACCACGGTGCCGTTGGCGAATTGCTTGAACGACAGCGCCCTGCCCGTGGCACCCAATACCGGAGCGCAGAATGGTGCGACCCGATGGGTGACCATCAACATCAAGCCTTCAGGGTGAACAGGCACCGCCTCGCCCACCTGCGCCGCCAACTCCCCTGCCCAGGCTCCGGCGGTCACCACCAGGTGTTCGGCGCGGTACATTGCCCCGGTCGTGGTGACGGTCCAATGATTGCCCGTTTGCTCAATGCGCTGCGCTGGCGAGTTCTCATGCACCGGAACGCCGAGTTTCTCTGCCGCCCGTCGAAAGGCCGTAACGGCTTTGTAAGGCACGGCATAGCCATCATCCTTGACCCAGATGCCACCGACCACGTGTGGGGCAACGGTTGGAATAATCTCGAACACCTGCTGCTGATCGACCAGCACTTCATGGCTAAAACCCAAGGCCTGCAGGTGCTCGACACGCTCCCTGCACGCTTGCAGCTCAGCCGGGCTTTCCGCCAGTTTCAACTGGCCACTAGGGACAAAGCCACCGTCATCCCCCAGCACCTGCCGCAGTTCATGCCAAAGTTCCCGAGACGACAACGCCAACGGAATTTCAGGGGTATGCCGGCCCAGCGTGCGTACGCCCCCTGCATTGACCCCGGAAGCATGGCGACCGCAGTATTCGGCCTCGATAACCCTCACGTTGACGCCGCGCTGCGCCAGATGAAACGCCGTGCTCAGCCCGTGTATACCGCCCCCGATGACCAAAACGTCGCTTTGATGCGAGCTGGACTCACTCACTGGCCAATTCCCCGAGGGTGATCGGCTTGATGGGCGGCCGAATACGGTAATAGCCAACCTCGGCAGCCGAGACCCCGCGCGACTTGGCAATGATTTCGGTCACCGTCAGGCCGCACATTCTCCCTTGGCAAGGCCCCATGCCGCAGCGCCCAAACGACTTGGCCTGGTTGGGGCCGACACACCCCAGGGCGACAAATCCCCGCAAATCGCCTGCGGTGACTTCTTCGCAGCGACACACCATGACGTCATCTGCCGGGATGCGGTTTTCTTCTTTGGGTTGATACAGGCTGTCCAGGAAGGGACGGATTCTCAGGTTGCTTTCAAGTGTTGCCCGCAGCGGCTCGGCCCGTTGATCACGTTGCGCCGGGCTGATTGTCCCCAGTTGCGAGGCAATGCCCAGCGCCGTCAATTGGCCCTGCACCGCTGCTGCCTGAGCACCGCCGATGCCCGCACCGTCTCCGGCCACGTAAACCCCGGGCACATCCAGTTCACCCCAGGGATCCACCACCGGGCTGAAACACAGCTGATCGATGTCCCATTCATGCCGAGCGCGCAGCGACTGGCTGAACTGAATGTTCGGCACCACCCCCTGATGCAACAGCACACAGCGAGTGGCAACGCGTTGTTTTTTGCCGGAAGCAGTGAACGTCAATGCCGTGGCGGCCTCCTCTCCTTCCACCGACAGGTGCTCGGCACCGGTGTAGTGAGCGATGCCCGCTGATCGCAGGCTGCGCATCAATTCCAGCCCTTTACGCAGATACGGCCAAGCGCGCAAGGCTGCAAACAGATGACGTCGAGCACGCCAGTAATCCTCCGCGCGGGTTGTGTCCACCAGCGCCTTGATCGGCACGCCTGCGCGCAGGTATTGCCAACCGAGCAAGTACAACAAGGGGCCGCAGCCTGCCAGCACAACGCCTTCCGTCGGTGCCAGCCCCGATCCTTTCAGCAAAATCTGCGCGGCGCCGGCGCTCATGACGCCAGGCAGCGTCCAGCCGGGAATAGGAAACGGTCGCTCCATGGCTCCGGTGGCAAGCAAAACTGCCTTGGCACTCAGCGTGTGCAAACGGCCGTCGCGCAAGTAACTGACCTGATGATCACGGGTCACCTGCCACACTGATGCGCCTTTTTCGTAGCGTACGGTCGATGAAGCCAAGCGCTGTGCCAGTTCATTACCCTGCGCGTAATCCGGCCCCAGCAGGTCCCGGCGGGACAACGGCGCCAACGTGATGCCCCGATAGATCTGACCACCGGGGCTGCCCTGCTCGTCCAGCAACACCACATCAAGGCCCATCCCGGACAATGCCACGGCACCGCTCATGCCCGCCGCCCCTGCCCCAATCACCACGACATCGACGGATTCGGGATTCATGGCTGCACCTCTGATAGCTGGATGTTTGTCGCTTGAAATATCAGGTCGCGGGCACCTTCCTGGGAGCGGATACGCATGCCTTCAGCGACCTCTATCAGACAACTTTGCCGGTTGGGCACGCCGTCGATGTTCACCAGGCAGTCGAAACATACCCCCATCATGCAATAGGGCGCCCGGGGTGATTCGCTCACGGGCGTCGCGCGAAAACGCGTGATGCCCGACATCAGCAACGCCGCAGCGACACTGGTGCCTCCCGGAACGGTCAGTGATTGCTCGTTGAACGTCAGGTTCACGGTACGCGTCGCCCTGACTTCGCTTGTAACGGGTTGAAACAGCGGATCAGTGCCCATGAGAAAACACCTTGTCGGTTAAAAAACGCTCGCCGGCAAACACCGCCAGTTCATCAGGTTGCGCACCGCCCATGATCCAGGGCACGAGGCGTAGCGCGTGGGCCGCCGCCAGCGTCACGCCGCTGTGGCAGGTGACAACGAATGCGCCGGGGTGCGCGTCGGACTGCTGATAGATGGGAAACCCGTCCGGGCTCATGACGCGCAACGCGCCCCAGGCTCGAACCAGGCGCACATCGCGTAGCAGCGGAAATGTGGCGACGCCGCGCCTGGCGATGGCAGCCAGCACCTCGGTGGACGTGCCATCATCGAAACCCACCTCCTCCATCGAGTCGCCCAACTGGACGGTTCCTTCATCGGTCTGCCGCACATTAATAGTCGGGTAGTCCAGAAATGGCCGGAGGCGCTCGCTGACCAGCACCTGGCCGCGATTGGGCGCAACCGGCGCATGCAAACCGACTTGTCTGGCCAACCCCGGATTGCCCAGGCCTGCGGCCAACACAACGCGCGGTGCAATAAAGCGGCGCTGACCGGCGGTGACGCAGAATTCACCGGGAGCACAGTCAATGCGTTCCACCTGAACGCCACCAAAGAGCCGTGCGCCCTTGGCCTTGGCCGACGAGTGCAAAGCGCGCAAGAGTTTCAATGGATTGACGTGCCCGTCCTGAGGCGTGTAGCTGGCCCCCACCACCGCAGACCCAATCAGTGGTAAGCGAGCCTTGAGGTCTGCCGCATCCAGCATCTGGTAGGGGTAATCACCCAGCGCGTCCTGCAGTGTCTGCAAGCGTGACTGTCGCTCCAGCATTTCTTCATCGCTGAAACACATGTGGAAACCGCCCGGCTGCCGGAGCTGCACGTCCACGCCGCTGTCGGCCATCAGGGCCTGCGCCAATGCTGGCCACTTAGCTGCCGATGAACGTGTCCAACGCGAATAATCCGGCAGGTCATGACCTTTACCCTGCACCCAGACCAGTCCGAAATTCCCCCGGGAAGCGCGAAAGGCGTCGTCGCCCTGATCCAGCACGACAGTGTCGGCGCCGCTTTGCGCCAGGCCGTAAGCCACTGCCGTGCCGACCAGCCCGCCGCCGACGACAATCACGTCAGATTGGGTGACGTTATGGATGTCCTGGCTCATTTGCCTTCTCCGATCAATACGCGATCCAGACCGACCATGCGATCCAGCACGAGCATCAGCAGCAAAGTGCCGACGATCAGCACCGTGGAGACGGCGGTGATCAGCGGATCAATGGTCTGGGAAATCTGGTTGTACATCGCCACTGGCAAGGTCGTGGTCCCCGGAGTCGCGACAAATACCGTCATGGTCAGCTCGTCGAAGCTCTGGATGAACGCCAGCATCCAGCCGCCGATCACCCCGGTGCGAATCCTTGGCAGCACCACCCGGTAAAACGCAGTCCAGCGACTGGCCCCAAGGGATAACGCCGCCTGTTCGATGTCGCGTTCAAGCCCGATGGTCGAGGCCAGTGTCAGGCGCAGTGCATAAGGCAATACGACGATCACGTGGGTCATGGTAAGGGCCCAGAATGAGCCGCCAATCTGCGCCAGGGAGAAAAAACGCAGAAAGGCGATCCCCAGCACCACTGACGGAATCATCAACGGCGACAGCAGAAACCCGGTGAGCGCGCCACGCCCGGGAAACTCGTAACGACTGATTGCCAGCGCCGCCGGGATCGCCAGCAGCGCGGCAATGGTCGCTGACGCCAGGCCGAGCTTGATCGACAACGTAAAGGCGTCGAGCATTTCCTGGTTGTCCATCAACGCTCGAAACCAGCGCAAAGACAGGCCGTCCGTGGGCAGCGACAGATAGCCCTTGTTGGTGAATGCCATCGCCATTATCACCAGCAAGGGCGCAACGATGAACGTGACAAAACAGACGTGATACAGCTGTGAGAAAAATCCGTTCTTGTGCATGGCCGTTTACTCGAAGACTTGCTTGAACCGGCGTTCGGCCAGCTTGCTGCAACCCAGAATGATGATCAGGTTGGCCACCAGCAACAGCATCGCGATGGCCGCGCCGAGGGGCCAATTGAGGGTGCCGAGGAATTCGTCATAGGCGGCCGTCGCCACTACCTTCAAGCGTCGGCCGCCGATGATCGCCGGGGTGGCAAACGCTGACGCGGCCAGGGCGAAGACGATGATCGAGCCGGACAGGATGCCAGGCATGATCTGCGGCAGGATGACCCGCCGGAACACTGTCAGCCGTGACGCCCCCAACGAAAGCCCCGCCCATTCCACTTGCAGGTCAAGACGCTGCAAGGTCGCCCAGACCGCGATCACCATGAAGGGCACCAGCACGTGTGTCAGGGCGATGACCACGCCCAATTGGGTAAACAGCATTTTTACCGGCTGATCAGTAATACCCAGTGCCTGCAGCGCGTCGTTGATCAGCCCGTTGTTTCCCAGCAGGATCGCCCAGCCCAGGGTGCGCACCACCACCGAAATCAACAGCGGGCCGAGCACCACCAGCAGAAACAGCGAACGCCAGCGCGGCGCCATGCGCGCAATGATGATGGTTTCAGGCACCCCCAGGAGTACGCAGAGGACAGTGACGGCCAGCGCCATGCCGCCAGTGCGCAGAAATATTTCGTGGAAGTAGTCGTCCTTGAACACCTCAAGGTAATTGCCAAAGCTGTAGCCGGGCACCACGCCCGCGGTGTCACTGAACAGATTCAACGACAGCACGGCGGTGAGCAGCAACGGCGCCAGCAACAGTGCGATAAACACCAGTAAGGCCGGGCCGCTGAGCAGCCACGGTGCAACACCGACGTGTTCGGCATCATACCTGGCCATGAGCAACCTCCCGGTCGAGCAGGCGCAGGTCATCGTCGGACCAATCCAGCCCGACTTCGCTGCCTTCATCGGGCGGAGGCATGCCGAGATTGGGCTGGGTCATGTGCACCAGCCCCAGATGGCTATCCACTGCAATCAGCCACAAATTACCCAGAAACACTCGCAAACGGACGCGGCCCGTCAGCCGACCGCTACCCACCGCGCTCAGGCGGATTTTTTCCGGGCGGATATAGACATTCACGTCGTGACCCAGCGTGCGGTCTTCATGAGGCACATGCAGCAGCGTGTCCCGGACCTGCACGTGACAGCAGCGCTCGTTGCGCAGCTGCACCGCGCCGGCGAAGGCGTTGGTCTTGCCCAGAAAGGCTGAAGCGAACGGCGAATGCGGACGCTCGTAGGCTTCGAAGGGCGTGTCGATCTGCACGATGCGGCCTTTGTGCATGACCGCAATGCGGTCGCTCATGGTCATGGCTTCAACCTGATCGTGGGTCACCAGAATCGTAGTGATCCCCAAATCCCGTTGTATTGCCCGCAACTCGATATGCATCTCTTCGCGCAGCTTGGCGTCCAGGTTGGACATGGGCTCGTCCAGCAGCAACAGATTGGGCTGAATCGCCAGCGCGCGGGCAATCGCTACCCGCTGACGCTGCCCGCCAGACAGCGCCTTGGGATAGCGCTCGCCCAAACCGCCGAGGCGAACCAGATCCAGCGCCTCGGTAACACGCTTGGCGCGCTCATGTTTGGGTACGCGACGCATTTCCAGGCCGAAGCTGATGTTCTGGGCCACGGTCATGTGGGGGAACAGCGCGTAACTCTGAAAGACGATACCCAGCCCGCGTTGTTCAGGTCGCACGTGGGTAATGTCGCGTCCATCCAGGACAATGCGCCCTTCGGTGGGCTGTACGAACCCGGCAATAGACTGCAGGGTTGTGGTCTTGCCGCAGCCGGACGGCCCGAGCAACGCGATGAATTCGCCGTGCCGGACCTCAAGGTTCAAACCGTCAATGGCCCTGAAATTGCCGTAGGTCTTGACGATACCTTCGAGTGTGAGAAATGCCATGGGCTTGCCACGCAGGCGTGAGCCTGCGTCTCCAGAAGGGTTTCGGGGAGTTCACAACCACCGTGAACGCTAGCGCTCGACCGTGCGATTCCAGCGCGTGGTCCACTCACTGCGCTGTTGGTTGATCGTGTCCCAATCCACCTTGATCAAGGCGTTGACCTTCTCTGGCCCGTACGGCATGCGGGCGGCAATGTCCGGCGCGAGGCTCACGGTCTTGTTGACCGGCGCAAAGCCGTTTTCCCTGGCCTGAATAGCCTGCACCTCAGGCGACAAGACGTACTGAATAAACGCCTGAGACAGCTCGGACTGGGTGTTGGGCGTCACGCCGCAGGCCGCGACCAGCAAGGCGATGCCGCCTTCTTTGGGGTAAATGAACTTCAGCGGGAACCCGGTGCTTTGCAAGGCCACTGCACGACCGCTGCCATACACCGCCATGACCACGTCGCCGTTCTGCATCATGCCGTCCATCTCACCCGGTGCCGACACCCAGGCCAGAACGTTAGGACCGATTTCGTCCTTGAGCGCCTTGAAGCCGGGGTCAATGTTTTTCTCGCTGCCACCCCGCAGTCGGGCCATTTCAACCAGGGTATGCAAACCATACGTGTTGGTTACAGGCGGCATGCCCAGCAGTTGCTTGTAGCGCGGATCGGTCAGACTCTCCCAGGAGTCCGGCGGCGCCCAGCCGCGCTTTTTGAACGCCTCTTCGTTGTAGCCGATGCCAGTGGCGACCACGCCGATACCGGTGGCTTCAGGGCTGAGACGGGCCAATGGGTAAAGGTCTTTGTAAACCGGCGCGTCGCTGAGTTTTTCACACAGCCCCATCTGCAACGCCTGGTACATCGGGCCGTCGTCCATCATGGCCACGTTGATCTGCTGCCGTCCCTTCTGAGCTTGCAGCTTGGCCAGGGTCTCCGTGGAGTTCCCGGCTACGTAGACGACTTTGACGTTGTGCTGCTTTTCGAAAGCGGGGATCACTCTGGTTTTGTACATCTGCTCCGTCGAGCCTCCGACACCGGCGACATACAAGGTCGTATCGGCGAATGCAGGTGCACTGATCAACCCGGCCAGCGCAACAGCGACGGCGAGGGAAAGAGGCTTCAGCGGGCGAAACGGGGTTACCACAGGGGATGTGTTCAGACTATTCACAGACTATCTCCGAAGTGCATGGGGCAGATCGAACAATGCGTCAGTTGCTTCGGAGAAGACCGAAGTCATGCATGCAGGCTGCATGCTCCCGGAGGTCCATCCCGGGTGGCGCATCTTCATGTGCGCTATGGGTTGCTGGTTCGGAGTATTGCGACGGCCCATTCATATGGTCAAATACGGATATGCGGGTTAGCTATTCATATTGGATATGGAAGGTCACCATGAACCTCAGGCAGATAGAAGCGTTTCGCAATGTGATGCGGTTGGGTTCCATGACTGCAGCAGCAGAGGTCTTGTACACCTCGCAGCCCAATATCAGCCGCCTGATTGCCCAGTTGGAGTTGAGCACCGGTCTGTCATTGTTCAAACGTGCCGGAGTGCGTCTGATCCCGACGCAGGAAGGTCAGGCGTTCTTTCAGGAAGTGGAGCGTGCTTACGTTGGCCTCGACAGCCTCAAGCTGTCGGCAAAGAACATTCGGAATCTGGGGACAGGTCGCTTGCGGGTCGCGGCAGTGCCTTCGAACGGTTTGAGCGTAATCCCCAGAGTGCTCAAGACCTTTACGGATTCGCGACCCGAACTCACAGTGTCACTGCACGTCAACACGTCGCAGACGGTGGAACAATGGGTCAAATCCCAGTACTGCGACATTGGCATTGTCGTCCATCCCGGCGATGTGAGCAGCCATCAAATCGAGCTGCTCACCCAAGTACCTGCGGTGTGCGTGTTGCCCAGTACCCACCGGCTGGCCAAGCGCGCCCAAATAACCTTCACGGACCTTGAGGGAGAAGTATTTGTGTCCCTGTGCCACGGCGACGGCACACGGTCCCAAGTGGATGGATTGTTCGAGCAGGCCGGTGTTGAGCGCGTCATGGCGGTAGAAGCGCAATACAGCGCCATCAACTGTGAAATGGTGGCGCTGGGCATGGGCATCACGCTTGCTCATCCCCTGGTGGCCAGGGACTACCTGCATCGCGACGTGGTGGTTCGCCCGTTCAGGCCCGACATCCTGTTCCCCACCTACGTCATCTGGCCCATCGCGCAGGCACGTACCAAGCTGGCCGAGGAGTTTGTCGAGACATTGAAAGCGTTTTACCGTGATGCGTTCGACAGTGACGAACGTTAAGCACCGGCACAATCACAGGCCTCATGCGCTTGCGTTTACAGCCCGACGGGTGTCTAGCGAGGCAGCTCCGTCCTCCCGTCAGCCCGCTGATGATGTGCCGGACGTAGGAAAAACAATGTGTCAGTCAGGGCTTGATGTTTTTCAGCTTGTTGAGCAGTTCCAGCAACTGCTCAAGCGGCTCTTCACCGAACTGTTCCTGAATCTTCAGGTAGTTGGCTTCCATCCCCGCGCTCATGTCGACAAAACACTGCTGGCCCTGCTCGGTGAGGGCGACGAATACCCGGCGCTGATCTTCCGATGACTTCCTGCGACGGACGATGCCGTCGCGCTCCAGTCGGGACAGCACGCCGGTCATGCTTGGCTTGAGGATGCACGCCAGATGAGCCAGTTGGTGGCTTTCCAGTTCGCCGTGCTGGCGCAGGATACGAATCACCCGCCACTGCTGTTCAGTCAGATCATGCTCGTTGAGCAACGGCCGGAAAAACGCCATGGTCGCTTCGCGGGCCTGTAGCAAGGTGAGCGTAAGGGACGGTCTGGGGGTCTGCATGAGGTCACGCACAAGAGAGGACTAAGCCTCGAAGCTTAGAGTCGGCACCGTGCACATGCAATACGACACTGCGGCAAGTCATTAATTTGGAAACAAATCGACGCCGCCGTCCCTCGCGTATTCGTAAGCGCTGATGGGTGCGCCGCACTGACAAGCCCTCTCGTGATGAATCGGCCATGGAAAGTGCAATCAGTTCCCCGTAAAAGCCATTTTTCAGGGTGGCGACTGCGGCCATGATCGCTCGACGCCCATCGAGAAACGAACATGGCTGCTTCAGCGCAACCCCGACTGCCGCAGGCGGTATTCACCCGGTGTCATCTGCGCATAGCGCTGGAAGAACCGACTGAAATAGGCCGGGTCCTTGAATCCCAGCTGATAGCAGATTTCATTGGCCGAACTGCCGGTGAACAACAACAGCCGCTTGGCTTCCTGCATCAGCCGTTCAAGGATCAGGCGTTTGGACGGCAGGTCGGCAATGCGCCGGCAGACGTCGTTGAGCCGAGCCTCGGTCACACCCACACCGTCGGCATAGCGCGACAGCGGCCAATGCTGCAGGTAGTGATCTTCTATCAACTCGTTGAAACGGTGGAAGATCCGCAAGTCTTCATGACGCGCCGGGCGGGCTTCCAGGGAGTTGGCACACAGCCTGAGCAGACTGATCATGATCAATCGCGTCAGGCTGTCCAGCACCGAACCGCGCCCTGGCCCATCGGCGTTGATCTCGCTGCACAACTCCTCGAACAGAAACTCCAGGCGCTTGACCTCGGATTGAAATTTCGGCGCCAGCCGCGCCAACGCCACGCAGGCCGCCGGCAACTGCGCGCCGGGCGCCAGACCGGGGTCGGCATCGATCAACTGCCAGACCAGTTGCTGGCGCACCGTCAGCACGTGCCCGTCGGCGTCCGCTTCAGTAACGAAGGAATGGGCCACCGTCGGTGGCGTGAGGAAAAACATCGGCCCCGACTCGAGGTATTGCTGGTCATCCAGATAGACCCGCACCGCACCGCTCTTCACGTAATGCACCTGAAAGAACCGGTCGTGCCGGTGCACGGGCATGTTGCGCCCGAAAAACCCCGCCAGATTACTGAGCTTGTCGTAGTGCACTTCGGCATCGCTGTAGCGCTGGTCGTAGACCTGACCAATGTTGATGTTGGGGATCGGCTGACGATCGATCATCGCTGGGTTCTCTTTCTTGTTCTGGTGTTGGCCGTGCAAGGACTTTCATCCTGCGCCGGTTTCAGGCAGCTAACCACTGGCCATGGATTTTGCCACGCTTGACGATAGTTAACATATTAATTATAACGTTAACAGGTTAACGAATATTTCAGGGGGAAGTCATTGCCCCGCCACTGCCAGGAGAAAAGCATGAGCCGTGCCCTGCATGATGTTGCGAACGGCACCCTGTTCGGCGTTGCGCTGAACTTTCAGGGGTTGCTGAACCAACGTATCGCCGAATTCGAGCAAGCGCCTTACCAGAAACCACCCGTCAAGCCGGTGCTGTTCATCAAGACGCCCAATACCCGCAATGGCCATGACCTCCCAGTGGTCCACCCAACGGGTGAACGCCTCCAGCCGGGCCCGGCTTTAGGCGTGGTGATCGGCAAAAGCGCCAGCCGGGTCAGCGTTGAACAGGCGATGGAACATGTGGCTGGCTACACCATCGTCAATGAGTTCAGTCTGCCGGAAGACAGCTACTACCGCCCTGCCATCAAGGCCAAGTGCCGTGACGGCTTTTGCGCGCTGGGCCCCGAGCTGGTGGCCCGTGACCAGGTCGCCAACCCGAACCAGTTGAGCCTGAAGCTGTTCGTCAACGGTGTGCTGCGTCAGGAAAACTCTACGGCCAATTTTGTCCGCAGCATTCCCCAACTGATCGCCGAGATCAGCGAATTCATGACGCTGCACGAAGGCGATGTGCTGATCACCGGCTCACCAGAAGGCCGTGTCGATGTCCAGCCCGGCGACACCGTTGAAGTCGAAATCAGCGGCCTGGGCCGCCTCGTCAACCACATCGTGGCCGAGTAACAGGAGTTTCCATGAAACACGCCCGTATCCGTTTTGAAGGCGAAGTCCACCTCGCCCACGTCGAAGAAGACAATGCCCTGCGCCTGGCCGATGGTCGCCTGCTGGCCGAAGATCAAGTGCAATGGCTGCCGCCGGCGACCGGCAGCCTGTTCGCCCTGGGCCTGAACTACGCCGACCATGCCGCCGAACTGGCGTTCACGCCACCGACCGAGCCCCTGGTATTTCTCAAATCCTCCGGCACCTATACCGGCCACAACCAGACCACCTGGCGTCCGGACAACGTCGCTTACATGCACTACGAGTGCGAACTGGTGGCCGTCATCGGCAAGCCGGCGCGCAACGTCAAACGTGAAAACGCGCTGGAGTACCTGGCTGGCTACACGGTGTGCAACGACTACGCGATCCGTGACTACCTGGAAAATTACTACCGGCCCAACCTGCGGGTGAAAAACCGTGACGCCACCACGCCCATCGGCCCATGGCTCGTCGACGTCGCCGACGTGCCGGACCCGGGCAACCTGAAGCTGCGCACCTGGATCAACGGTGAACTGCGTCAGGAAGGCAGCACCCAGGACATGATTTTCGACATCCCCTACCTGATCGAATACCTGTCCAGCTTCATGACCCTGCAGCCCGGCGACATGATTGCCACCGGCACCCCGGAAGGTCTGGCCGATGTGGTCCCGGGCGATGAGGTCATTGTGGAAGTGGAAGGCGTGGGGCGTCTGGTTAATCGAATTGTCAGCGAAGCGGAATTTTTCTCCGCGCGTAAAGAGGCTTGAGCACCATGATCAAACACTGGATCAACGGCCGCGAGGTCGAAAGCAAAGACGTTTTCGTCAACTACAACCCAGCCACCGGCGACGCCATTGGCGAAGTCGCCAGCGGCGGCCCCCAAGAGGTTGCTCAGGCTGTGGCTGCGGCCAGGGAGGCTTTCCCCAAGTGGGCCAACACCCCAGCCAGGGAACGTGCTCGCCTGATGCGCAAGCTCGGGGAGCTGATCGAGCAAAATGTGCCGCAACTGGCGGAACTGGAAACCCTCGATACGGGTTTGCCGATCCACCAGACCAAGAACGTGTTGATTCCACGGGCTTCGCACAACTTCGATTTCTTCGCCGAAGTCTGCACCCGCATGGACGGTCACAGTTACCCGGTCGATGACCAGATGCTCAACTACACCCTGTACCAACCGGTGGGCGTCTGCGCGCTGGTATCACCGTGGAACGTGCCGTTCATGACGGCCACCTGGAAGACCGCGCCGTGCCTGGCACTGGGCAATACCGCCGTCCTGAAGATGTCCGAACTGTCGCCGCTCACCGCCAACGAGCTGGGTCGGCTGGCTGTCGAAGCCGGCATTCCGAACGGCGTGCTCAATGTCATTCAGGGCTACGGTGCCACTGCCGGTGACGCGCTGGTTCGACACCCCGACGTACGGGCGATTTCCTTCACGGGCGGCACCGCCACCGGCAAGAAAATCATGCAGACCGCCGGCCTGAAAAAGTACTCCATGGAACTGGGCGGCAAGTCGCCGGTGCTGATTTTCGAAGACGCCGATCTGGAGCGTGCCCTCGACGCGGCTTTGTTCACCATTTTCTCGCTCAACGGCGAGCGCTGCACCGCGGGTAGCCGGATTTTCATTCAGGAAAGCGTCTACCCGCAGTTTGTCGCCGAGTTTGCCGCTCGTGCCAAACGTCTGATCGTCGGCGACCCGCAGGACCCGAAAACCCAGGTTGGCTCGATGATCACCCAGGCCCACTACGACAAAGTCACCGGCTACATCAGGATCGGTATCGAAGAAGGTGCCACCCTGCTGGCCGGTGGTCTGGAGCGCCCGGCCAACCTGTCGGCACACCTGAGTCGCGGGCAATTCATCCAGCCAACGGTATTTGCCGATGTGAACAACAAGATGCGCATCGCTCAGGAAGAGATCTTCGGCCCGGTGGTGTGCCTGATCCCGTTCAAGGACGAAGCCGAGGCCCTGCAACTGGCCAACGATACGGAGTACGGCCTGGCGTCCTATATCTGGACTCAGGACATCGGCAAAGCCCATCGCCTGGCTTACGGCATCGAAGCCGGCATGGTGTTCATCAACAGCCAGAACGTGCGTGATCTGCGTCAACCGTTCGGCGGCGTGAAAGGTTCCGGCACGGGTCGTGAAGGAGGTCAGTACAGCTTCGAAGTGTTCGCCGAGATCAAGAACGTCTGTATCTCCATGGGCAGCCACCACATTCCGCGCTGGGGCGTCTGAACCGTCGGTGACGGCCGTTGAAAACCGATACGGGGCGTACATCGACCCATTCCTGACTTCACTGGCTGTCAGGTTGAATCAAATAACAACAATTTGAGGAGAGTCATCATGGGCGAAGTCGTCCTGGCCGCAAAAATCTGCCACGTACCTTCGATGTACCTGTCGGAACTGCCCGGCAAGCATCATGGCTGCCGCGAAGCGGCGATTGCCGGACATAAGGAAATCGGCCGTCGCGCCCGCGAGCTTGGCGCCGATACCGCCGTGGTGTTCGACGTGCACTGGCTGGTCAACAGCGGCTATCACGTCAACGGCGGCGAGCATTTCAAGGGCATATACACCAGTAACGAGCTGCCGCACTTCATCAAGAACATGGCGTACGAGTATCCGGGCTGTCCGCAATTGGGCGAACTGATCGCTGCCGAAGCCAATCAGGCGGGCGTTCGCACCATGGCCCATAACATCCCGAGCCTGGAGCTGGAATACGGCACCCTGGTGCCCATGCGCTACATGCACATGGGCGTACCCGACGAACAGAAGTTCAATGTGGTCTCCATCGCGGCCTGGTGCGCCTGGCACCGTCTGGAAGACAGTTTTGCCTTCGGCGCCGCCGTGCGTAGGGCCATCGAGAAGAGTGATCTCAAGGTGCTGGTGCTGGCCTCGGGTTCGCTGTCCCACCGGTTCTCCGACGACCGCGAAGCCGAAGCCAATATTCACAACTGGACCCGCGAGTTCGACAAGCAGATGGACCTGCACGTAGTCGAGATGTGGAAGCAAGGCCGCTTCAAGGAGTTCTGCGCAATGCTCCCGGACTACGCCGAGCACTGTTTCGGCGAAGGCAAGATGCACGACACCGCGATGCTCCTCGGACTGCTCGGCGGGCCTGAATACAACAAACCGGTCGAGATCATCACGCAGCCTTTCGGAAGCTCGGGCACCGGCCAGATCAACGCCATTTTTCCACTCTGACACGTGGTCAGGGCAACCCATGGGTTGCTCGTGGCCCCGGAGACGCACATGCCGCATTTCATCGCCGAATACACCGACAACATCGAACAGCAGGCGAACCTGCCCGCGCTGTTCGAAAAGGTTCACACCGTACTGGGAGACAGCGGCGTGTTCCCCCTGGGGGGGATTCGCAGTCGCGGCGTGCGCCTGGATACCTGGCGCATGGCGGACGGCAAGCACGACTACGCCTTCGTCCACATGACCCTCAAGGTCGGCCACGGACGGGATCTGCCTACGCGCCAGCGCGTCGCCGAAACACTGTTCAGCATGATCACCGAGCACTTTGCCGAGCTGCAGTCGCAATGCTTGCTGGCGCTCTCGTTCGAGATGATCGAACTGCACCCGGAACTCAATTTCAAGCAGAACAACGTACATGCCTTCTTGAAGAACCAGGCGGGCTGATCCACGCCCGCCTTCCACTCATGGCCACTCAAACAAAAAGTACAACATCATGAGCACAGCCAATACCGCCGACAGCACCACCCTTGCCGCAGACGACCGAACCCACAGCACCGTTACCTGGCGCCTGATGCCATTGCTGTTGATCTGTTACCTGTTCGCCCATCTGGACCGGATCAACATCGGCTTCGCGAAGATGCAGATGAGTAACGACCTGCATTTCAGCGACACTGTCTACGGCTTCGGAGCCGGACTGTTCTTCATTGCCTACGCACTGTTTGGCGTCCCGAGCAATATGGCCCTGGACCGAGTCGGGCCACGACGCTGGATCGCCAGCCTGATGGTGGCCTGGGGTGTGCTTTCTACCAGCATGTTATGGATCGAAAGCTCCAGCGGCTTTTATGTCCTGCGTTTCCTGTTGGGCGTGGCGGAGGCCGGATTCTTTCCCGGGATTCTGGTGTTTCTCAATCGCTGGTACCCGGCCCGTCGCAGGGCTCAAGTCACCGCGTTGTTCGCCATTGCCGTGCCCATGGCCGGGGTGGTCGGTGGCCCGTTGTCCGGGGCGATTCTGGAAAGCTTCCATGACCTCGGTGGGCTGCGCGGCTGGCAGTGGATGTTCCTGATTGAAGGTGCGCCGGTGGTTCTGCTGGGGCTGGTGGTGCTCAAGTGCCTGCCGGATAGCTTCGAAACGGTGAACTGGCTCACCCCGATGCAGAAGCAACAACTGCGAGCGCAACTGAACAGCGAAGAACAGCGTAAATCCATCACTTCCTTCGGCGGCATCGTGCGCGACCCGCAGGTCTGGCTGCTGGTCGCGATCTATTTCGCGGTGATGCTGGCGGTCAACACCCTGGCCTTCTGGATGCCCACACTGATTCACGGCGCGGGCATCGGCAGCGACGGCAAGGTCGGCCTGCTCAGCGCCGTGCCCTATCTGGCGGGCTGCTTCTTCATGATCGGTTGCGGACGCTCTTCGGACCGCAATCGCGAGCGCCGCTGGCACCTCTGTGTGCCACTGCTGATGGCCGCCGTTGGCATCGCCGTGACGGGCCTGGCACCAGGTAACCCGCTGTGGGTGATGGCCGGGCTGGTCATTGCCGGGATGGGCGCCAGTGCCGCATTGCCGATGTTCTGGCAACTGCCGCCCGCCTTTCTGTCCAACGGCACCCAGGCGGCTGGCATCGCGATGATCAGTTCGTTTGGCAGCATCGCCTCGTTTCTGGCGCCGTACCTGATCGGCTGGATGCGTGACACCACTCAGAGCGCCAGCCTGGCCCTGTATGTCCTGGCCCTGTTTATCGCCCTTGGCGGCCTCCTGGTGCTGCGCACCCACGCGGCCATCGTCAACCCACACTAAGAGATCTTCGTCATGCTTGATCAACAGCACATCCTGCAAGCCGCTGCACAACTGGGCCACGCCGAACGCTCCAGGGAACAGGTCCGACAGTTCTCCCTCGATCACCCGGGTATCACGATTGAAGACGCTTATGCTATCCAGCGCGCCTGGGTCGCACAGAAAATCAAGGACGGGCGCAAGCTGGTCGGGCACAAGATCGGCCTGACCTCCCGTGCCATGCAAGTGTCCTCAAACATCACCGAGCCGGACTTTGGTGCCCTCCTCGACGACATGTTCTTCGAGGAAGGCACCGATATCCCCTTTGAGCGCTTTATTGTGCCCCGGGTGGAAGTGGAGCTCGCGTTTATTCTTGGCAAGCCGCTCAAGGGCCCGAACTGCACGATTTTCGACGTGCTCGACGCCACGGAATGGGTGATCCCGGCGCTGGAAATCATCGACGCCCGCATTCAGCAAATCGACCCCCAGACCCAAACGACCCGCAAGGTGTTCGACACCATTTCCGACAACGCCGCCAATGCTGGGGTGGTCATGGGGGGACGCGCTGTGCGGCCAACCGAGATCGACCTGCGCAAGGTGCCGGCCGTGTTGTATCGCAACGGCGTGATCGAAGAGTCAGGGGTTTCGGCCGCCGTGCTCAATCATCCCGCCAAAGGGGTGGCCTGGCTGGCAAACAAGCTGGCCGCCTACGACGTTACCCTTGAGGCCGGTCAGATCATCCTCGGCGGCTCCTTCACTCGCCCGGTGGCGGCCAACCCCGGCGACACCTTCCATGTCGATTACGACATGCTGGGTTCCATCTCCTGCCGCTTCGTTTGATTCCTGGAGGACTGTGCCATGGATATGCCCATCAACCATTTCAAGCAACGCCTGAAAAGCGGCGAAGCGCAGATCGGCCTCTGGCTTGGTCTGGCTGACGCCTACTGTGCCGAACTGGCGGCGAACGCCGGTTTCGATTGGCTGCTGATCGACGGCGAACATGCGCCCAATGACCTGCGTGGCATGCTCGGTCAACTGCAAGCGATCGCGCCCTACGCAAGCCAGGCGATCATCCGTCCAGTGATCGGTGATACAGCCCTGATCAAACAGGTGCTGGATATCGGTGCCCAGACCTTGCTGGTGCCCATGGTCGAGAGCGCCGGGCAGGCGCGGGAACTGGTGCGCGCCATTCACTATCCGCCCCAAGGCATACGCGGTGTCGGCAGCGCATTGGCCCGTGCGTCGCGCTGGAACAGTATTGCCGACTACCTCGATCAGGCCGACGCGCAGATGTGCCTGCTGGTTCAGATCGAGAATCGCGAAGGCCTGGCCAACCTGGACGCCATTGCGGCGGTCGAGGGTGTTGACGGGGTGTTTATCGGCCCGGCGGATTTGAGTGCCTCAATGGGCTACCGGGGTAATCCGGGGCATCCCGAGGTCCAGGCTGCGATTGAAGACGCCATCGCGCGCATCAAGAAAGCCGGTAAAGCGGCTGGCATTCTCAGCGCCGATGACAAACTGGCCAGACGATACATCGAACTGGGTGCGGCGTTCGTGGCTGTCGGCGTCGACACCACCGTGCTGATGCGCGGTCTGCAGGCCCTCGCCGCCACCTTCAAAGACGCTCCGGCGCCCACCCGCTCCGGCGGCGTGTACTGACTTTTCGGGAAGTGCGATGAAACTTGACGATCTGAAACTGCTGCGCGAGCAGGCTTACATCAACGGCCAATGGGTCGATGCCGATGACGGCACCCGTTTCCCGGTGACCAACCCGGCCGATGGCGAAACCATCGCCCAGGTCAGCGCCCTCGGCCAGGCCGAAACCGCCCGGGCCATCGCCGCTGCCCAGGCGGCCTTGCCCGCGTGGCGCGGCAAAACCGCCAAGGAGCGCAGCAACCTTCTGCGCAAGTGGTTTGATTTGATCATGGCCAATCAGGAAGACCTCGCCCGTTTGCTCAGCCTTGAGCAAGGTAAACCACTGGCCGAAAGCCGGGGCGAAATCGCCTACGGTGCCAGTTTCATCGAGTGGTTCGCCGAAGAAGCCAAGCGTATCTACGGTGATGTGATCCCTCATGACAAACAAGGCCGCCGTCTGGTGGTGATCAAACAGGCCATTGGTGTCGTGGTGGCTATCACACCTTGGAATTTCCCCAATGCAATGATTACTCGTAAAGTCGGGCCGGCATTGGCCGCGGGTTGCACGGTGGTGGTAAAACCCGCCTCGGAAACCCCGTTGTCCGCACTGGCCCTGGCTGAACTGGCTGAACGTGCGGGTATCCCCCCGGGTGTGCTGAATATCGTTACCGGCAACCGTGCCCGTGAGATCGGTGCGGAGTTGACCGGCAACCCAAGTGTTCAGAAAGTCTCCTTCACCGGCTCTACCGGTATCGGCAAAATCCTGATGGCGCAGTGCGCCGAGACCATCAAGAAAGTCAGCCTTGAGCTAGGGGGCAATGCGCCCTTCATCGTGTTCGAAGACGCCGAGCTGGATGCAGCAGTCGAAGGCGCCATGGGATCGAAGTTCCGCAATAGCGGGCAAACCTGTGTCTGTACCAATCGAATCCTGGTGCAGAACAGTGTCTATGCTGAGTTCACCCGACGGCTGGTGGCCGCCGTCAGTCAACTGAAGGTCGGTCCCGCTGACGTGGATAACGCACAACAAGGGCCACTGATCAATGCCAAGGCTGTGGCCAAGATTGAAGAACATATCAGCGATGCATTGGGTAAAGGCGCAACCCTGCTGGCGGGCGGTAAGCCCCATGCCCTGGGCGGGAATTTCTTTCAGCCGACCGTTCTGGGAGACGTGACACCGGCAATGCTCGTCGCCCGGGACGAAACCTTTGGCCCGTTGGCACCGGTGTTCCGGTTCGAGACCGAGGCCGAAGCGATTGCAATGGCCAACGATACCGAGTACGGACTGGCGTCTTACCTCTACACCCGCGACCTGGGGCGCGCATGGCGTGTCAGCGAGGCGCTGGAGTACGCAATGGTCGGCGTCAACGAAGGATTGATCTCGACCGAAGTCGCGCCCTTTGGCGGCATCAAACAGTCGGGGCTGGGACGCGAAGGTTCAAAGTACGGCATCGATGATTACATCGAGCAGAAGTACATGTGCCTGGGAATTGGCCAGGCCTGATGCATCTGAGCGTCTGATTGGCGATAACTGACCCATCCTCGGCGTAACGCTGGGGATGGGTCAGGCACCCTTTGTGGCTAGCTTTTCAGGGTTTTCAGTTCGTTAAGCAAGCTCAGCAGCGCCTGCAGTTTTTCTTCGCCGAATCCGGCCTGCAACCGCTGATAGTTGGCTTCCATGCTTTGGCTCATGGAGCTGAAGCAGGCCTCCCCCTTCTCGGCCAGGCGCACCAATACGCGCCGTTGATCCTGTTCGGCTTTGCGCCGGACGACCATGCCGGCGGCCTCCATGCGCGCCAGCACACCGGTCATGCTCGGTTTGAGAATGCACGCCAGTTCAGCCAGACGATTGATCTCGAGTTCATCCTGTTGACTAAGGATACGAATGACCCGCCACTGCTGCTCGGTCAAACCGTGTTGATTCAGGGAGGGTCGGAAAAAACCCATTGCGGCTTCGCGAGCCTGGAGCAATGTGAGGGTCAATGAAGGGCGTGGCTTGGGCATCGGAAGACGTTCGAACTCATAATTAGTTAACAGGTTAACCAAACTCTATCACCGTCCGATCCAATATGCGCGCAGCTTTACTTCCGGGCAGCGACGTCCTGGCACCCACAATCAAAACCGACGGCACGCAGAATCAAGACACCTACCGCTCGGAAGGCACTTAATATCAACCAACAGGTACAGAGCTTCTTGTAGGCCCTGCAATTGGGTTTTCCTCCACTTTTCAGGCTGCGCCATGATCAATATCGAAACGCCTACCTACTATTCGGCAACCAAAAAATACAATCTGAGCTTTCCAACCCTTGAACAGGATGTGGAAGCGGATGTCGTCGTGATCGGTGGCGGTTTCTCCGGCATCAACACCGCGTTGGAACTGGCTGAAAAAGGCATTACCAATATCGTGGTGCTGGAAGCGCGCTATCTGGGGTTCGGTGGCACGGGTCGCAATGGCGGTCAGATCATGGCGGGTATCGGCCACGACCTGGAAAAGATCAAGAAACACGTGGGCGACGAAGGACTGCGGGAGATTTTTGAAATCAGCGAGCTGGGCGCCGGGATCATCAAGGACCGCATCGCCAAATACTCCATCGACGCAGACTTCTGCAACGGCTATGGCTACATGGGGTTCAACGCTCGCCAGGAAAAAACCCTGCGCGCCTGGGAAAAGGACTTCAAGTCGATCAACACCAAGGACGAAATCCGCTTTTTGGCAGGTGCCGAGGTCAAGCAGATTATCGGCTCCGACGCCTACACCAGCGCCTTATTGCACATGGGCGGCGGACATGTGCATTCACTGAACTTGTTGCTGGGTGAGGCCAAAGCGCTGGCCGAGCATGGTGTGCGCCTCTACGAACACAGCCCGGCTCTGGAAGTCAGCTATGGCGAGCTGATCACGGTGCGCACAGGACGAGGCTCGGTCAAAGCCTCCAAGTTGCTGTGGGCCTGCGACAGTTTTCTCAACAAACTGGAGCCAGAACTGCACAAGACCACGCTGAACACCTATGCCTTCCAGTTGGTGACCGAACCACTCTCCGATGAAATGATCAACCGCATCAGCCCGATTCGCGGCGCCTACAGCGACATTCGACCGGTTATCGACTACTACCGTGTCACCAACGAAAACCGTCTGCTCTTCGGTGCCGCGACCCCCTTCGTCGAGCACATCCCCCTGGATCTGAAAGCGTGGAATCGCAACCTGATGCTGAAAATCTTCCCGTACCTGAAGGACGTGAAGATCGACCTGGCATGGGGTGGCCCGATGGCGACCGGCGCCAATCTGTTCCCTCAGATCGGCACCCTCAGCGGCCGCCCCAACGCCTTTTATGTACAGGGCTACGCCGGTTTTGGCGTCACCCCCAGCCACATCATTTGCAAGGTATTGGCCGAGGGCATGAGTGAGGGTTCTTCTCGCTTTGACCTGATCAGCTCGGTCAAGCATGCGCAAATCATGGGCAAAGACCACATCCGGCCGCTGTTGCTGACTGCCGGCAAAAGCCTTCATCAACTTTCGGGCTATTTCAACGGCCGCCGTTGATCCCGACCTTTTCATTCACAGGAGAACTGCCATGCCCGTTACCACCCTCAAGAAAGACATCCAACTGTCCGAACTCGATGCATGGGGCACTGTCGCTGACCTCGGCTCCGAAATCCTCGAAGGTGAAGTCAAGGCCTTTGGAAAAATGACGTTTGGCGCCCCCACTGATCCAGTCAGCAGTGCTTATTTCGGCGCCACCCAAGGGAAGTTCCGCATGGTTTATCCGTTCGCCGAACAAGCCACCGTGGTCACTGGCGAGGTGGTTCTGACCGACGAGTCCACCGGCCAAAGTACTCGCTACAAGGTGGGTGACAGCTGGTTCGTGACCAAGGGCACGCCTGTGCTCTGGGAAGTGGTCAGCGAAAGCTTTGTGAAGCACTATTTCGCCGTCGTCTGATCGGTCTCGGCTGCCGGCACCCACTGGCAGCTTTTTGGGCAAAGGTGACTGACCATGTACGCCATCCCGGCTCAGGAAATTGCGGGCCATTGCCTGCAGGCTTTTACTCAAGTCGTTCCCGCCAGTCAGGCAGCGTTCTACTGTGTCGACCGACAATTGCAAGCGCATGACTTCCGGTTGCACTGCATGAGCGGTGAAATGCATCGTGACTATCTGGACAACTACCGCCAATTCGACCCATTGCAACCGCGCAATTGCCACTCCAGCGGGCTGGCCGTAGTGCCGCTGGGCTTCGCCATGGCCCAACAGCCTGCGCACGACAGTCGCCGCTATCGAGATTTCCTGCGACGTTACGGGGTGGTCGATGTGGTGGAGGTCGTCGCCCATCGCGCCGGGCAGCCTCAAGCAGCAATCTCGTTACTGCGCACGGCGGATCAAGGCACGTTCACCACCGATCAATTGGCTCAACTCAATGCCTTGCAATCATTGCTGCAGATGGCTGTCGCCAACATGCAGCCCTGTGATGACTCGTTGAATGGCCTGACACCCAAGGAACGCCAGATCGCGTTGTTGTTGCGCCAGGGAGCCAGTAATAAGCAGTTGGCCCGAGAACTGGACGTCGGCCTGCCCACCATCAAAACCCACTTGATCAACCTGTTCCGCAAGACGGGCGTGACCAGCCGAACCGAGCTGGTTGGCACGCTGTTTCTCTAAAACGCATCAACCATCTGGTTGATAGGCCACCCACCCTACGATAGGCATGATTCAGGTTGTTACTTCACGCACCTGGAGCCATGCGATGACTACACCCTCTGACTGGATCACTGTAGGCGCCCTCGCCGACGGTTTCGCCCCTGAGGCATTTATCCTGCCCAACCTGGCTGAACTTGATGGCAAGACCTTCATGCTGTACTTCGCCAACGGCTGGCAGATCGAGCATCGTTTTGAGGCTGAGTCTCTGAATTGGAGCGCCACCGATGGCCACTCCAGCGGGACTGCGACCTACAGAGCCACCTCCGTTCGCCCCGGTTTGTATCTGGTCGATTTCATTAAATACGAAGCCGGACAGGTTTTGTCGGTGAGCCTGGTGATGGATACCACGACGTCATCTTTCACTGCCGTGACTGGACGCATGCCGACCCAGGCGCAAACACAGGAAGGGCTATACAGTCGTGCACTGGCTGGCAAACCTCTGACTTCAGTTGACGTGGATTTCCTGCATGGCAGCCTTGATCGCCCGTGGCAGGCAGGCCAATGCCCCCACGCGCCGACCCATGAGCTGACCGGGTTGCGCAACCTGTATCGCTATAGCCCCAGCGAAGTCTACGAACACATCTATCTCAACGATCAGTTCTATTCCTGGCAATGCCTCAAGGGCGTCGAGCAAGGCCTATGCGACACCGACCGCTGCCACTATTACAAGATCGCCGATCAACTGTATCTGTTCGTCTGGCGTGAAAAGATCATTCCGACCCTGGGCCTGGTCTTGATCGACCTGCGGCAGCACCGCAGTGACGGCAAGATCTTCGGTTATGCCGGGGCGTCCTTTGAGACGCTGTCGAACTTTCCGGTCAGTTCTTACTGCCAGGTCCTCAACCGCACGGAGTATCCCGATGCCTGATTCACGCACCGTCGTCATCACGGGTGCCGGAACGGGCATCGGTGCCGCCTGCGCACGACTGTACGCCGCCGAGGGCGCCAACCTCGTGTTGATCGGCCGTCGTCCCGAGCCTTTGGAGCAAATAGCCCGGAAAACCGGCGGCCTGATTCTGGTCGGCGATGCAGCCTGCCCAGACACCTGGAAAGGTTTCGTTACACAGATTTTTGAGCGCTACGGGCGACTCGATGTGTTGCTGGCCTGTGCCGGCGGTCGTGGCATAGGCAACGCCACCCAGACCAGTCCTCAAACCTGGGAAGCCTCGTTGCGCAGCAATCTGGACAGCGCTTTCTACAGTGCCAGGGCTTGCCTGCCGCTGCTGATCGAACGTGCCGGCAACATCGTGCTGATCGGCTCCATAGCGTCGTTGGCCGCCGGCCCCGAAGTCTGCGGATACACGACCGCCAAGCACGCGTTGCTCGGGCTCAACCGCTCCCTGGCCAGGGACTACGGGCCCCACGGCGTGCGCGTGAACACTGTGTGTCCGGGGTGGGTCATCACCCCGATGGCAGACGAAGAAATGCGGCCCCTGATGCGTTTTTATGGCGATACGCTCCAGCAAGCCTATGACCGGGTTTGCGCCGACGTACCGTTGCGCCGACCTGCCAGCGCCGAAGAAATCGCGAAGGTTTGTCGCTTTCTGGCAAGCCCCGACGCCTCGATCATCACCGGCGCTATCGTAGTCGCCGACGGCGGTTCCAGCATCGTCGATGTGCCGACCCTGGCCTACGCTCACATGGAGACCGCGCATGCCTGAAGACTTTGATTTCACGGGGAAAACGGTACTGGTCACCGGTGGTGCGCAGGGAATCGGCCGGGCAATCGTCGAAGCTTTCGCGTTGCGCGGAGCCCGAGTGATGATCGCCGACCTGCGCCTGACTCAAGCCCGAACACTTGCCGCAGACCTGATTACACGAGCCTGCCAGGTCGAGGCCATGGACATTGATCTGGCCGATGCCACAGCGGTGTTCGCATTGGTTCAGGGGATAGAACGAAACTGGAGCCGTCTGGATATTGTGATTCACAATGCTGGCTACTTTCCGTTGACGCCCTTCGCCGAGATAACCTCTTCCATTCTCGATCGCACGCTGGCCGTGAACCTCTGCGCACTGTTTTGGTTGACCCAGGCAGCCTTGCCGATGTTTCAACGCCAGGGCGGTGGCTGTGTGTTGGTCACTTCGTCAGTTACGGGGCCCCGCGTAGCCTATCCGGGGCTTAGCCATTACGCGGCGTCGAAGGCCGGCGTCAACGGTTTTATTCGTAATGCCGCTCTGGAACTGGCCAGCCACCGTGTGCGTGTCAATGGAGTCGAGCCAGGAATGATTGCCACGCCAGCCATGGACAATCTGGGGGACGACCAGGTCAACGGCGACATTGCAAGTCGAGTGCCGTTGGGACGACTCGGTACAGCAAACGATATTGCCGGGGCCATGCTGTTTCTGGCGTCCGATCTGGCCGCTTACATCACGGGCCAGACGGTCGTGGTTGATGGTGGATCAACGTTGCCCGAAGTGTAGCTGCGAACCGGTGCCCGATTGCATAATCCCAGGCACTCCGCCCCGGCTTGCGCCTGAGAGCATTGACAGTGAATCGCTGAAGACGCGTGACAAGGCTGCAACGCGTTTGGCGTAAGCCTGGGGCGTTGCATAGATAAGCTCCACGTGCAGGCTGTCGACGATACCCAGATACGCGTCGCAGAACACCTCAAGTTGCTCCGGTCGTGCCGCCGCCCATTCATATCGGTGCTGCGCAGCGCGTTGGAAATACTGGCGAATCTGCGCCAGGTAAGCCTCGAATCCGGCCGTAATGACGGTCCGGATCTCCGCCGGAGGGAAGTAGGCCGTGCGCAAAAGAAATCGCAAGTGCGCCGACGCCTCATAACGCCCAATCAAACGTTCAAGGTGCGACTGTCCGGGCACGCCTGGGTGCATGCGCTCCTCTTCAAAACACGCCGAGACGTACTGATGCTCATGCTCGAGCGCGATAGTGAACACTGTCTCGAACAATTGATCCTTACTGCTGAAATGCGCATAAAGCGAAGCCTTGCGCATGCCCGCCCCGACTGCGATTTCGTTCAGGGAAGAAGCGTCGTAACCATGATCAGCAAAATGCTCGACGGCGACTGCACAAATGTTGGCGGCCGAAGGCGTAAGTGGTTTTGTCATGGCGTACCGCGGACTGAAAAACGCATGACTGACTCCGATACCCAACAAGCTCCCTACCGAAAGGCAGGAAGCCTGGCGAGCTTATTCAGGACCTTGTTCGACGTCAACTCATTAATAGATTAACGTTATTGACAGCGCCTCAAATGCCGTGATGGGCAAAAGGGTTCGGGCGATCTACGCGGCACCCACTGCCTGTTGCAGGTGAAGAGCCCGAAAATCCTTGGGTGACAGTTCAAATTGCTTTTTGAATGATCGACTGAAGTGAGCGGAATCGGTAAAGCCCCACTTGTAGGCGATTGAGGTGATCGACTCACTCTTCAGGAACGGATTAATCAAGTCGTCAGCACTGCGTTTGAGCCTTGCACGCTGGATGTAGCGGCAAACACTGTCGTCCTGCTCTTCAAACAAACGATACAAATGGCGAACCGAGATGTTCAAACGACTGGCCAGGCCCACGGGACTCAGGCCCGGTTGCGTCAGGGACTCATCGATAACTTTCTGCACATAGTTGCGCAGATTGTTGCCCTGCAAGGCCGGGGTACTTTCACCCCGCGCATCATCCGTTTCGAAGGCCGAACCCAGTAACGAGACAAAAGCCGATTGCATTGCCTGGCCCTCGACAATGGAGTCCTGGCCATCCAGCCCTTCCCGACACAGTTGGTCCATCAACACATGGAGCATCCGGCCACAGGCCTTGCTGGAAGAAATCTTGCCGAAAATGTTCGACCTGCTTCCCAGCTGCTTGCACACTTCGTTGCGTGAGAGTGACAGGGAGGCATGTTCGATCAGTCCAAACGGGCGCATCTCGATCGAACCTGTCGAGTCCATGAGCAATATATCGCCCGGGGCTAACTGAACGGCCTGGCCGTTCTGGGTGATCTGACAATAACCGCTGCGTTGGCTGACCAAAAAGCAATGCTGGTCATTGTCGTAATCAGCATTGGACCGGTCACGCTTGATCACCCCCGCATTGGTCCGCAGGTTTGCCAGCAACAGACCGCCCCGAGACAGGTTGGAAAGTTCGCCGATAAAGAGCGAACGGTTGTAGGCCAGTTCAGTGTCGAAATGACCACATGCTGCTCGCAGATCCCGAGTCCAGTTTTCCAACCCATGGTGCGCAGACTGATAAGTGCTCATGGCATCTCCACAATGGTTCTTGTTTTTGTCGGGCAATAGTTAACATGTTATCTATATGCACACAACAAGTACTTGATGCCCACTGTAGAAGCACTAATGATGCCAAATATGAGATCAGAACCCGCGCAACGCCCGCTGAAAACCCGCCAGGACGCTGAGCAGCTCTAAACGCTGCGAATCGCTAAACACGATGTAACGACGAAAGGCGGGCATCCGGTTGACCACCTCGCTACCGCCCATATGCTCAAGTCGCACGTGCCATTCGTGGTCGTTCAACTCGATGTGCAAGCGCTTGAAATCCAGCGCCATCAGCGATTGATGCAACGCTTTGTCTTCCTGCAGTCGGGCCCGGAGCCTGGCCAGCAAAGCAATTTCCCCGGCCCGTTGCCGAAACGTCAGCCCGGTGCGCCGGATCGACCCGCTGTGGTGCAGGTCGAAGCGAGCACTGCCCTCCTCTGAGGCAGGCACCTTGATCGAGAACTCGGTCATGACCAGGTGCATCAGCAACTGCGATTCAGTGCGCTCGACGATTTCGACCGCAAGGTCGATTTCTTCCAGAAAAAGCACGGCCCTGGCGGGGCCGGTGGCCGTAAAGCTCGCCAGGCCGAGGTTACGCCGCAGGTACTCAAGCGTTACCCCCGGTCTGTAACCGACCGGAGCACGTCGGGCACTGAATAACTCAGACAGTTTTTGCAGCATGGTCGAGATAACCGTTGTGATTGTTGCCAGGCTCATGGGAAAACTCCTTGGCCAGCACCTCTTCCACCGAAGCCGGCTTGAATGGATTGACCTTCTGCACCACCGTCGTCCAGAACAGCGCATACGCGGCTGTGCATCCGAGCATCACGCCGAACGGTATGTAGATGTCCGCAGGATTCATGCCGGGCGGCGTGATAAACCACATGCCCAGCAAGATGCCGACGCTGGAGAGAATCTGCGGCAGCGGGAAAAACGGCGAGCGATAGGCGCGGGGCAGATCCGGGCGGCGGATGCGCAGGATCACCACTGACAGCGTCACCAGCAGATAAGCGAAACTCCAGGCGCATACAGCGGCCAGCACCAGGGGCATGATGTTGTCGGCGTTGCCGCCCAGATACAACGCATGCAGGCAAGGGATCAGCATCACTACCAGAATGCACAGCAACGGCGTCTTGAAGCGCGGGTGCAGGTACGTGAAGACCTTGGGCAACGCGCCGTCGACCGCCATGCCGTACAGAATCCGTGGCACCCCGGCCATCAGCGTATTGATGGTCGCAGCCCCGGCAAACAGAAAGCCAATGCCCAGCCATACCGGACCGATATCCCCCATTACCTGCTGGGCGAACCTGGGGATCGCCATGGGTGTATCAAGCAGGTGCACACCGCTGGCGGCATCCAGCAACACGTTTTCCACCTGACGTTTCATTGCTGCACCGTAGATGAACATGCATGTCGCCACGCTGAGCAACCCCAGAATCATCGCCTTGGGCATGACCTTGGCCGACTGGCGCAGATCCGGTGCCAAGGGCGTGACGAACTCGCAGCCGACAAACATGAACATCGCCATGCCCACCAGCGATAAAATCGTGATCAAGTCTGTGCCCACCAGCGACTCACCGAACCAGCCCTCCAGTGGCACCGCCGGTGCAGCGATCAGACCCAGCACGCCAAACACCATCAACGTCGTCCACATGCCAAAGGTCAGGATGACCTCGGCCCGGCCGAACGCACTGACGCCGAAGATATTAAGTATCCCGAACACAATGACGAATCCCACCCCTAGCAACCACGAACCACCGGCGGATTCAGCCAGCGTGTTGAGGTGCTCGAAGTTCACCAGCGCCATCACGCCGGAAAGAATGGTTTCCGCAGTACCGGCGAACACATGGACAATCAGGTAGGCCGACAATGTGCCGGTAATGGCGAAGAAACGACCCATGCCGCAATTGATGTAGTCATAGACCGAGCCGGTGGTCGGCAGGATGGACGCGGCCTCGGCGAAGGTGGTCGCCTGGGCCAGCATCATCAGCACGGCGATCAGCATGGCCACTGCGAAGGCACTGCCGCCGATGCCAAAGCCCATGGTGGCGGTGAGTATCACCGGGCTGGCCATGATCAGGCCGACGGTGCTGGCAAGTGCTGTAGGGAAACCGATCGTGCCCCGGTTCAAATGCTCGGTGAGCCTGTCATTGATCGACATAGTGCGGATCCTCTAAAACGGATTTTTTTAATGGATGAATCGAGCCGTTCAAGGCGCTGGCGATAACGCCTTCCCCAGCCAGTCCACAATCGAAACGGCGCCCTGTGCAGAACCACTTTGCGCCCCTCCCACCCTGATCGTCTTGCCCATGCCTGCCGCCGGTTTTGTTGCTCCCTGCCAAGGTTAGGTGCGTGGCTGACAGGATCAATTATCTGGCACGCAGGAGAAAGCTTTCCCCCGCCCCGATCGCCCTAATAGGGGTTCGACCTATCGAGCTGTCCAATAAAAACGGGGGAATACAACCATGGAGCACACGCTGAAAACACAATCGCTGCCCAAGGCGGTCGGCCTGGGTATCGCGCTTCTGATCGCCGACTCATCGGCCCAGGCCTACGAGCTATATGCCGATAACGACACCCGAATCACGGGCAACTTCCTGGCGGTTTACGGGATGTTCAACAGTCGCAAGAACTATGACGGCACCAAGGGAGGGTCCAGTTGGCGCGAAGGTTTTATCAAGTATGGCTTGAGTGTCGAACAAACACTGGGCGGCTTGGGCAGCGTCTACGGCACGGCCAATCTGGTCAGTTCCGGCACCTGGGGCGATGGCGATGCGGCGGGCCTGACCGACGGAACGGAACGCACCACAAAATTCGATGAAGCCTTCGCCGGCTGGCGTTCCGGCGATTTATTCCCGGTACTTGGCAAAGATGGCGTGGACGTGTCGTTCGGTCGCCAGATCATTACCCTCGGTGACGGTTTCATCATCAACGATGACGGCCTGAACCTGGGCAAGGGTGTAGCGGACGGTGAATTCAACCGTGGCGGCACCTATTATCTGGCGGCGCGCCACGCCTTCGACGAGACGGCCGTCCTGCGTCTGGGCGGCAAGGAAGGCATTCACGGCAGCCTGATGTGGATCAAGTCGGACAACCGCACCCAGGCCAAGACCGAGATGGCCGCCGGCACCCTGGAATACACCACGACCCCCGGCACCCTGGGGCTGACCTATATCCACGGCATCAGCGTCGATGACCGTTTTGCCAGCGATTTCCAGAAGCAACGTGAAGGCATGAACATCTATAGCCTGCGGGGCGCTGGCAACGGCGGCATAGAGAACGCCCATTTTTCCTTCGAGTATGCCTGGCAAGACAAGGACGCGGGCCCGGAAAAGGCCTGGTACACCGAAGCCGGCTATACCTTTGCCGACCTGCCCTGGTCACCGGACCTGACGTACCGTTACAGCCGCTATTCGAAGGACTGGGATTCGATGTTCAACGGTTTCAACCGTGGCTATGGCACGTGGTTTCAGGGTGAAGTGGCCAGCAATTACGCGGGCCCGTTCAACAGCAACACCGGGATCCAGCATGTGGCACTCAAGGCCAGACCGCTGGAGCCCGTGACCCTTGGTGTGCTGTTTTTCGACTACAAGACCCTGCACAAGAGCGGTGCCTTGAATCTTGACGGCCAGGAACTGGATCTGTATGCCGAATGGGCGGTGAACGAACACCTAATAGTCACCCCACTGGTGGGGCTGTACAAACCGAAAAAAGATGAAAGCGACGGCGGTAATCAGGTGGGTGGCAATGGCACCAACGTCTACAGTCAGTTGACCGTGGCCGTCCCCTTCTGATCTTCTTCAGGAGCTGCCGGATGCAGCTCCTGAACAGGTTTACTGTTTATGTTGATGCAACATCGTCTGAATCTGATGAGTGGCCTGGCGGGTGTTTTCCGCCAGTTTGCGCACTTCATCGGCCACCACTGAAAAGCCGCGCCCCACCTCTCCCGCTCTAGCCGCTTCGATCGCAGCGTTCAAGGCCAAAAGATTGGTCTGGTCGGCGATGCCTTTGATGACACCGACCACTGTCGCAATCTGGCCATAGGTCGCCTGATTTTGCTCAAGCATTTGATGATGGGTCGCCTTGGCCGATCGCTCATCGCTGATGTCGCGTACCGCGCCGATCACTCGCGTCAGACGCCCCGACTGATCGCGCACAGCACGCCCCCTTTCGCGGCACCAGATATAGTCACGGGTCTTGTGGCGCATCCGGTATTCAAACACGTACTCGCCACTGCCTTGGGTCCTGAGAATTTCCTGCTCGAAGACCGCCATGATTTTTGGCAGATCATCCGGATGCGTGATGCTGACCTGAGCATCCCAGCCGTCGGGCAATTCGTGGGAGGTATAGCCCATCAGCAGGCGAAACTGATTGGAAAACCGCATGCTACTGGCCGGGTCCTGGACGTCGCCGTTGACCACGGTGATGTCCCAGCAGCCTTCGGTGAGCGTTGACTGCAAGAGTTCCCATATCTGCGCCTCTTGCTGATGTTGACGGGCCCGCAAAGCGTGTTGGGCCAACTCGTCTTCAAGGTGTTGTTCGCGATGCCGAGCCTGTTCCAATTGCTGGCGAAGCGTTTCAAGCGTTTGTTCGCTGCGCTCCAGCCGCGCGGCCTGGTCTTGCGCCAACTCTGCGGCCAGCAATGACTGCTGCGCCCATTGGGCTTTTTCCTGTGTGAACCGCTCCAGTTGCAAAGCTTCAAGGCGTGCTTGCTGCTGTGTGTGTTTCTTGAAGAACATCAGCCTGTCCTTTGTTCATCGAATCGAAACACAGGATCTGATTGCAAGCGGACAGCAATTGCTTGTACCAGGCTGCTACCTCGCTTGCCCCTGGCTGCCATGCGTCAAAACGGCGCCCTGCCCGACCGGCGCCGTCAACAATGGATGGGCTATCAGCAACGGCTGATCAGTTGCTTTAACACCGCTTTAAAGGTGTCAATCTGTTCCGGGCTGAAATCAGCGAACACCTTGTCCTGCTGCTCCCGGGCAATCGCCCACAAGTCTTCGGTCTGCTCGATACCGGCAGCAGTCAGGCGCACGCGGCTGTCATCGTCATTTACCAGCCCTTTGCGCTTGAGATTGGCCACGGCCTCGTCGATTTCCCGGACGGGCATCGCAACCTCCCGCAATAGATCGTTCACGCTCAAACCGGCGTCGCTCTCTAGCACCATCAGCATTCGCGCCTCGCTGGTACGCAGCCCGGTGGACAATTGCCGCGGCTGGTAACTGGACTGATAAGCCCGCACCGCCTGGGTCATCAGGTAGTACAGGTTATGGCTGAGACGCCCCTGAAAATGACTGCTCGGCGGCTGGCTTTCGTCGCGTTTGGTCATGCGGGTGTGCGGCAGGACCATGGAGTAGGCCCCTTGGTGATAGAGCAACGGTGAGCGGCCGAAATCGTCGAAGGCCACGACCTTTCCGATCATGATCCAGTGATCACCACCGTCTACCTGCTGGTATTTCTCGCAGTGAAAACGCGCCGAACAATCGGCGAAAACCGGTGAGCCTCCCTGACCCGATTCGAATTCGATCTCGGCGAAGCGATCCTCCTTGGGACGGGCGAAATTGTTGGAGAGGTCGATCTGGTCCGCCGCCAGTACGTTGACCGCAAAATGACTGGCCTGCTCGAACACCTCGTGGCTGTTGGACCGTTTGTCGATGCTCCAGAGCACCAGCGGCGGATCGAGGGACACGGAGTTGAAGCTGTTGGCCGTGACGCCGACCTTGCGCCCAGAGGCGGTGGCGGCAGTGACCACCGTCACTCCGGTGGCAAAATTACCCAATGCCCGGCGAAACGCCCGGGGGTCGAAGGTCGTTTCAGTGGTTGCGCAAGCGCTGTTCTGAGACATGCAAGACTCCTGAACTGCTTCCGGGAGCAGTCCTGATTGTTGTTATGGGGTTTTTGTGACGGTCTGGCTTAAATCATGCTCGGATCGGGTTCCAGGCCCATCAGTTCACGGCCGAGGATCTGCGCGCACACGTCGTAGTCGGTATAGGCGTGGGCACCGGTCATGTGCGAATCGCGGAACAGACGCTGCATTTCGTTGTGCTCGAACCATGCATTGCCGCCAGCGGCCTCAAACAGACGATCCACCGCCTGAATGCACATCTTGGTCGCGTAAGCCTGGTTAGTGCGCCAGAACGCCAGGGTTTCACGGCTCGGATAGCGCTGCTGCTCACTGTGCTCGGCGTGCTCCTGCCAGGTCTTTTCGAGAAAGGCGCGGGCGGCCGCCACCTGATGCGTCGACTCGGCAAGGCGCATCAACGCCGGGGTCGCTGCACCAACCGCTGCACCGGTATAAGCGCGCACGCGGGTTTTGGTTTTCTCGCGGAAGACCTCAAGCATCCGCTCGGCCACGCCCAGGCTCACGGTGGAGAAGCCGCTGGCAAAGTAGGGACGGTACGGCGAGTAGAATATCTTGCTGTCCGGGTACAGGCCGAAACCTGCGGACTTGCCTTCCATCATGTCCTTGGCTTTCTGGATCCGGTGTTCGGGCACCCGCACGTTGTCGATGATCAAGGTCTTGGTGCCGCTGCCCTTCATGCCAGCCGCAAACCAGTCGTCACGGATCTGATAGTCGCTGCGAGGCAGAACCGCGAAGCAATAGTCCTGGGTGCCCTCGGCGTTTTTGCGGCGGAAACCGACAATCGCCCACTCGGCGTGATCGCAACCGCTGCTCCAGCCCATTTCACCGCTGAACAACACGCCGCCTTCGGTCTCTTGCGTGCGGCCGAACGGCGCGATGCTGCTGCTGGCAGTGGCGTCTGGGTCAGTGCCCCATACTTCCTGCTGCAATCTGGCCGAGAACATCGCCAATTGATGGCTGTGGGTACAGAGCAGGCTCATGGCCCATGCCGTGCTGGCACAGGAGCCCGCGAGCAAGGCAATGCAATCGGCAAATTGAGGCAGTGATATTTCCATGCCGCCGAACTTCCTGGGCTGGAAAGCACGGTGCATGCCGATGCTTTTGAGCAACGCAATGTTCTCGTCGGGGACCTTGCGGTTTTGCTCTGCCTCAACGGCATTGGCAGCGATGGTCGGCAAAATGGACTTGAGGTCTTCAAGGAGCGGGTTTGGCTTTTTCATGGACGGCCCTGCTTATTATTGGAATTCCGGTCGCCCTTGAGAATCGAGGAGCGGCGCCGGATGCAGGGCCAGTATGCGGCGAGGGTTCCGGCTGGAAAATGCACCTTACAAAGCCAAGATTGTACTTTTCACAGACCATGCCAACGCCTCCTGCAATTGATCTGGCAGTCACAGACATGACACCCGGCAGCCACAGTCAAGTCGGTATAGCCACCGTTGATTAACCTCGGGCTTTTCTCTTGTTCGCAATCAGGAAAACCCATGAGCGATATCGCACTGCTGCCTCACGTTGAAGCATTCCTGCGCCGAAGCCACGCACTGTTTATCGACGGTGGCCACGTCCAGAGCCATTCCGGCCAGACGCTGGAGGTGATCAACCCCGCCACCGGCAAGGTCATCGCCCAAGTGGCCGACGCCGATTCGACCGACATCGACTCAGCGGTGGCGTCCGCCCGAAGCGGCTTCACCCATTGGTCCCGGGTCGCACCGGCGACGCGGGGCAACGTACTGCTGAAACTGGCCGACCTGCTGGAGCAAAACCGGGAAGAACTGGCGCAGATCGAAACCTGCCAGTCGGGCAAGATCATCCAGCTCTCCCGGGCCTTCGAAGTCGATCAGGCCGCCCATTTCTTGCGTTATTACGCCGGCTGGGCGACCAAAATCAGTGGCCAGACCATCACGCCGTCGTTGCCTTCCTTCGCGGGCGAGCGCTATACCGCTTTCACCCTGCGCGAACCGGTAGGGGTCGTGGTTGGCATCGTGCCGTGGAACTTCTCGACGATGATCGCCATCTGGAAACTCGCCTCGGCGCTGGCGACCGGCTGCAGCATCATCATCAAACCCAGCGAGTTCACCCCACTGACCATCCTGCGGATCGCCGAACTGGCCATTGAAGCCGGTCTCCCGGCAGGCGCCCTGAACGTATTGACTGGCGGCGGGCTGGTTGGCAAAGGCCTGATCGAGCACCCCGGGACCGACAAGGTTTCGTTCACTGGCTCCGTGCCGACCGGCATTGCCGTCGGCCAGACTGCCATGGGCGCCGGATTGACCCGGGCCACCCTGGAGCTGGGCGGCAAGAACTCCGCAGGCTTCCTGCGCGATGTGGATCTGGACAAAGCGGTCAACGGCATCATCGAAGCCGGTTTCCTGCATTCAGGCCAGATCTGCGCCGCCGCCGAACGTTTCTTCGCCCATCGCTCGCAGATCGAGCCGATCATGGACAAACTCGCCCAGCGCCTGAGCAAACTGAACATTGGCTCGCCACTGGACGAACTCACCGAATTCGGCCCGGTCACCAATCGCCAGCACCAACACAAGCTCGAAGGCTTTTTCGCCAAGGCCCGTGCGGAAAACAACACCATCATCCACGGCGGCAACCTGATCGACCGACCCGGTTGTTATGTCGAACCCACGGTCATCCTCGCCAACAGCATTGATGACACGCTGCTTAACGAAGAAACCTTCGGCCCGATAGCCACCTTCTTCCCTTACGACACCGAAGAAGAGCTGCTGGAGTTGATGAACAACACACCTTATGGCCTGAGCGCCAGCCTCTGGACCAACGACCTGAGCAAGGCATTACGCATGGTGCCGGCCATCAACGCCGGCACGGTGTGGGTGAACATGCACACAATGCTTGATCCGGCGGTGCCATTCGGTGGCAACAAGTCGTCGGGGGTGGGCCGCGAGTTTGGCAGTGCCTTTATCGACGACTACACGGAACTGAAGTCAGTGATGATCCGTTACTGATCAGCCAAAAGGCTATCAGCTCACTAATGGATCCATTGAATCGTTAACAAACTTAATTAACTTGACAATGCACCCTAAACTCAACATTAATGGATCCACTAAACAACAAAAACACAGCCTTGGAGAATCTCCATGTACCCCAAGAACACCTGGTACGTTGCCTGTACGCCCGATGAAATCGTTGACAAGCCACTGGGTCGGCAGATCTGTGGTGAAAAAATGGTGTTTTATCGCGGCCTGGAAGGCAAAGTCGTGGCCATCGAAGACTTCTGCCCCCATCGTGGCGCGCCGCTGTCTTTGGGGTATGTGGAGAATGGCAACCTGGTGTGCGGCTATCACGGCCTGGTAATGGGGTGCGATGGCAAAACCGTAGAGATGCCCGGGCAACGGGTCCGGGGCTTTCCGTGCAACAAGACATTCGCCGTGGTGGAACGCTACGGATTCATCTGGGTGTGGCCCGGCGATCAGGCGTTGGCCGATCCGGCGCTGATCCATCACCTGGAATGGGCAGTCAGTGACGAGTGGGCCTATGGCGGCGGTCTGTTCCACATCCAGTGCGACTACCGCTTGATGATCGACAACCTGATGGACCTGACGCACGAAACCTACGTCCACGCCTCCAGCATCGGTCAGAAGGAAATCGATGAAGCCGCGCCCGTGACCACGGTCGAAGGCGACGAAGTAATCACCGCCCGGCACATGGAAAACATCATGCCCCCGCCGTTCTGGCGCATGGCCCTGCGCGGCAACAACCTGGCCGATGATGTGCCAGTGGACCGCTGGCAGATCTGCCGCTTCACCCCACCCAGCCATGTACTGATCGACGTCGGGGTAGCCCACGCGGGCAAAGGGGGTTACAACGCCGCGCCCGAGCACAAGGCCGCGAGCATCGTGGTGGACTTTATCACCCCGCAAACCGAAACCTCGATCTGGTACTTCTGGGGCATGGCGCGCAACTTCAACCCCCGGGACCAGGCACTGACCGCGAGCATTCGTGAAGGTCAGGGGAAAATTTTCAGCGAAGACCTGGAGATGCTCGAACGCCAGCAACAGAACCTGCTCGCCCACCCGACGCGGGACCTGCTCAAGCTCAATATCGACGCCGGCGGCGTGCAGTCGCGCAAGATTCTGGAGCGTCTGATTGCCAGAGAACGCGGCGCGGAACCGCAGCGGATCCCAACAACCAGCGCCTGACCCGACTGCGGCCCCCTCACGGTGCCGCGCCTTGCCTGTACCTTTGCCAAACAAGCAGAAGTGACCGCCCGCAGCGGCAACACTCCGAGGATTGAACATGATCGATGTGGTCGTGGTTTCCCGTAAAAACGAAGCCCAGGACATCTGCAGCTATGAATTGGTCAGCGTCGATGGCAGCCCGTTGCCAGCGTTCAGTGCCGGCGCGCATATCGACGTGCACCTGCCCGACGGGCTGATCCGCCAATACTCGTTATGCAACCACCCTGAGGAACGGCACCGCTACCTGATTGGCGTACTCAAGGACTCGGCCTCCCGAGGCGGCTCCCAGCGCTTGCACGAACAGATCCACAACGGCGCCCGCCTGCGCATCAGCGAGCCACGCAACCTGTTCCCCCTGGCGGACGAAGCCCGACGCAGCATACTGTTTGCCGGTGGCATCGGGATCACCCCGATCCTGAGCATGGCCGAACACCTGGCCCATACCGGGGCCGACTTCGACCTGCATTATTGCGCCCGCTCCAGCGAGCGCGCAGCCTTTGTCCAGCGCCTGAAGGATTCGCCGTTTTCCGAGCGGGTATTCCTGCATTTCGACGAGCAACCCCACACGGCTCTGGATGCCGCCAAGGTCCTGGCGGCACCCGAAGACAATGTGCACCTTTATGTCTGCGGTCCCGGTGGCTTCATGCAGCATTTGCTCGACAGTGCCCGGGCCCAGGGCTGGCGGGAAGACCGCCTGCATCGCGAGTACTTTGCCGCAGCCCCAGTAGACAACAGCCAGGACGGGCGTTTTTCGGTCAAGGTCGGCAGCAGTGGCCAGGTGTTCGAAATTCCCGCCGACAAGACCGTGGTCCAGGTCCTGGAAAGCCACGGCATCGAGATTGCCGTGTCGTGTGAACAAGGGATTTGCGGTACCTGCCTGACACGGGTGCTGGAGGGCGTGCCGGAGCACCGCGATCTGTTCCTCACCGAGGACGAGCAGGCCCTCAACGACCAGTTCACGCCCTGCTGCTCACGCTCGAAAACACCGCTGCTGGTCCTGGATATCTGAAGCGGGTCACTCCGGGCGGAGAATGACCCTCATCCGCTCGTCCGCCGTCGCGGAACTGAAAATCTGCGCGTAGCGCAACGTCGCGTTGGCGTGTTCGCGCATGATCGCTTCGGCCCGCGCACCCTGACGATTGACCAGCGCATCGAACACCGAATGGTGTTGCATATGGGCATAGTTGAAGCGCCGGTATTCGCGGGCCATGTCATCCCGATCCACCGCCAGCGCGGTCACCGAAGCGAACGGCAGGTGATCGTTGCGTGCGAGGGCGTCGGCAATGGCCGGGTTATGACTGCCTTCGACAATGACCTGGTGAAAACGCATGTTGAGATCGTGATAGACCCCAAGGTCGTCCTCGGTCACATACCCCTTGTCGAACAATTGATCGCCCTGGACCAGACACAGCTCAAGGGCCTCACGCGCCGCGTCGGACAAGCCACGCTCGGCGGTCTGCCGAGCGGCCAGACCTTCGAGCACCCCGCGCACTTCGACCGCGCCGGCAATATCGTCGTCGCTCACCGAACGCACCTGAAACCCGCGCCCGCCAAACCGCACCAGCAGGCCTTCCTGCTCCAGCGTGCGGAACGCCATGCGCACCGGCATCCGTGAAACGCCGAACCGCTGCGCCGTGGGCGTTTCCATCAAGCGTTCGCCCGCCGCCAATTCGCCAGTGGCGATCATCTTGCGCAGCGCAACCAGCACCAATTGACCGGGCTTGCTCATCCAGGCGGCTTCCAGAAAACGTAGGCCGCCATAGTACCCCAAGCCTCACCCCAGCAGCAGCGGGCCTGTCAGACGAACGCCAGTGTTTCGCGGGCGCTTTCTATCGCGATGAGGTGCTGCGCCACCCGGGACGGGAACACGTAATTGAAAAAGAAACGGGCGCTTTGCAGTTTGCAGGCCCGTGTCGGATCCGTTTCGGGCAGAGCCCTGGAAACCCTCACCGCCCGCGCCCAGGAGAAGGCCAGTAGCGTCACCCCGCACAACTGCAGGAAGTCCCCGGCAGCCCGATAGGGATACTCGCTGTCCGCCCGGGACCGTTCGCGAATGTCCTCCACCACCTGAGCCAGCGAGTCGCACAGGCTGCCCAGCGCGATGGCGAAATCTGCGCAGTCGGACAGTTCAGCGCCCTGCCCGGCTTCTTCGCGCAGCTCTGTCAGCAGCAGGCCGAAGGCCCGCCTTTCGTCCCCCAGAACCTGACGCAGCAGCAGGTCATTGGCCTGAATTTCGTTGCTGCCCTCATAGATCATGGCGATACGGCTGTCGCGCAGGGTCTGCTCGATGGCGAACTCGGCGACATAGCCGTAACCGCCAAAGACCTGCAAGGCATTGCTCGCCTGACGAAAACCCTGCTCGGTGAAATACGCCTTGATAATGGGCGTCAACAGCTGCGCCAGTTGCCCGGCGTGCTGCCGCGCCTGCGTTTCTACGGCATGCCCGGCCTGATCCAGCAAATGGGCGGCCCAATAACCGATAGCCCGCATTCCTTCGCTGGTGCTGCGCAACTCCAGCAACACCCGGCGCATGGCCGGGTGATAACGGATCGGGTCTGCCGCCTGGGCCTCCACTGCTTCAGGTCGGCGTGGAGCGCGCATCTGCAGGCGCTCGGCGGCATATTCCCCGGCGTTCTGCCACGCCGCCTCCACGTGCCCCAGGCCTTGCAGGCCGACATGCAGCCGAGCCGAATTCATCATCACGAACATTGCCGCCAGCCCCCGATTGGCTTCGCCGATCAGCCAGCCCTGAGCGCCCTCGAACACCAGCGAACAGGTGGCGCTGCCCTTGATGCCCATCTTGTGTTCGATGCCATCACAGCGCACGCCGTTGGCTTGGCCATCGTCCAATTGCCTGGGCACCAGAAACAGGGAAATACCACGACTCCCAGTCGGCGCACCCGGCAAGCGTGCCAGCACCAGGTGCAGAATGTTCTCCGTGAGGTCGTGCTCACCGCCGGAGATGAACAGCTTGTTGCCGTGCAGGCGATAGTGGCCGTCGTCCTGGGGTTCGGCGCGACAGCGCAGCAGCCCGACATCGCTGCCGGCCTGGGGCTCGGTCAGGCACATGGTGGGCAAGGCCTGGCCGCTGACGATATCCGGCAGGTAGCGTTCCTGAAGCCAGGGTGCGCCGTGGGTCTTGAGGCACAGATAAGCACCGTGGGCAATGCCGGTGTACATGGCCCACGCGTGATTGCTGGCGTACAGCATCTCTTGTAGCGCGGCGTCGAGCAGTTGCGGCAAACCCTGCCCACCCAGATCATTGGCACACGCCAGGGCCGGCCAGCCGCCGTCGACATAGGCTCGATAGGCGTCGGCAAAGCCGTCAGGGGTAATGACCCGGCCCGCCGTCCACTGGCAGCCCTGGCGGTCGCCGCTGCTGTTCAAGGGTGCCAGTACGTCATGACTGAAACGCCCCGCCTGTTCCAGCACCTGCATCGCCAAAGGCAGGTCCAGCCCTTCAAACGCCGGGCTGCGACACCAGGCCTCAGGGGCCTGCAACCAGTGTTCAAGAACAAACTGCATATCGCGCAGGGGCGCCTGATAGCTCCACATAGGAAACCTCATCCGATCGAAAAAGGAGTCGCCCGCCACGTCAGGCGGGCATAACAAACTTCAGGCGCGGTATGCCGGGTTCTCGATCAGCAACGCCATGCCCTGCCCGCCGCCCACACACGCGGCGGCAATCCCGTAGCGCAGGTTGTGCTGGCGTAATTGCCGGGCCAGAGTCATCACCAGACGCAAACCGGTGGCGGCCAGTGGATGCCCCAATGCGAGGGAGCCGCCCTGGACGTTGAGCCGAGCGCTGTCCAATTCCAGCGCCTGAGCCACCGCCAGCACCTGGGCTGCCTGGGCTTCGTTGATCTCGAAAAAGCCGATGTCATCCAGATTCAGCCCGCTGCGTTGCAACAGCAGGCGGATGGCGGGCGCAGGACCGATGCCCATGAACTCCGGGGCGACACCCACCACTGCGCTGGCCAACAACCGGGCCAGCGGCGGACGTGTGCAGGCAGAGCTCCGCCCCACCAGCGCGGCTGCGGCGCCATCGACCACCGCGCAACTGTTGCCGGCCGTTTGAACGCCCCCGGCATGCACCGCGCGCAAACGCGCAAGGGCCGGCAGGTCCGTGGGCCGTGGATGGCTGTCCTCGGTGACAGCCGTGGCGTGACGCGGCAGGCTGATGCTGCGCGGCTGATACCCCTGAAGCTCGAACTGCTGGTTATCGACAGCGACGATTTCTTCAACCCAGGCCCCCACTTTCTGCGCCTGCAAAGCCCGTTGGTGACTGGCGCAGGCATAGCGATCCACCACCTCACGGCTTAAATCATAGCGGCGAGCCAGGTTGTCGGCGGTGGCGATCATGTCCAGCCCTGGAGCCGGGTCGTACAGGGCTTCCCAGAGAAAGTCCTTGAACGCCACGCCGCCGCCGAGACGAAACCCATCCCGGTGGGTGTAGGCGGCAATCGGATTTCGCGACATCGATTCACTGGCCACGCACAAGGCCAGTTGCACGTCATCGCGCAGTTGTTCAGCGGCTTGGCGCAATAGCTCGAAGCCGGTGGCGCAGATGCGCTGCACCCCCAGCGCCGGGACTGATTGCGCCACGCCGCAGTACAACCCGATATGCCGTGGCAACAAATAGGCATCAAAGCTCGCCTGGGCCATGGACCCGGCCAATACGCTGTCCACCGCGAGTGGATCGATGCCGGTCCGAGCCAGCACTTCACGGCCAACCTTGATCCCAAGATCGATAGGCGAAACCTGGGCCAAGGCCCCGCCAAGATCGACCCAAGGGGTGCGCACCGCGTCAAAAATCGCCACATCGGCGAAGGCCGAGTACTGACCGGCACTGCTCACGGCCTGGGCCCGGCACGCAGGATCGAGGGTTCTTCGCCGCGATACAGCGCCTCCACTCGGGTGGCGCGCCATTGCAATACGGCACGTTGATTGATCGAGCCTTTATCGGTGATTTCGCCCCGATCGATGGAGGGTGGTTCGTCAAGCAAGGCAATCCATTCCAGGCGGCTGGCATTGCCCGTCACCTCTCGATTGAGCCGCTGCAGCCAGTCGCCGAACCATTGGCGCACAGGCCCGCTGGCCAGCACCTCGGCGTCGGTGGCCTGGGCGCTAAGGCCCGACAGCCGTCGGCATTCGTACAGCCGTGGGAACACCAGAGCGCCAAGGCATTCTCGGTCCGGAGCGGCGATCACCAGGTCCTGAACATAGGGCGAGCCTTCGAGCACCGCCCGATTGCGCAGCGGCCCGACACTGACAAACACGCCGGAAGACAGCTTGAAGTCCTCGGCGATGCGCCCGTCAAACATCAGGCCCAGTTGCGGACTATCTGGATCAGCCAGCTTGATGGCATCACCGGAACAGTAAAATCCCTCATCGTCGAAAACCTCGGCGGTCTGCTGAGGTGCCCGCCAGTAGCCGGGCATGATGTGCGGACCACGGAATCGCCCTTCCAGCTTGCCGTCCACAGGGACCAACCGGACCTCGCAACCCGGCGCTGGCAGGCCGATATAACCGGCCATGGACAGCGGGCCGGTGGTAAAGGTGCACGATGGCGCGGCTTCGGTCATGCCAAGCCCGGCCATCATGCGAATGCGTTCGCCGCAATGCTGCTCTGCCACGCGATCAAGGCGATCCCAGACACTTTGCGACAGACCGGCAGCGGCAAAGAAGAACAGCTTGATGCGGGCAAAAAAGCGCTCGCGCAATTCGGCGTCCTGCTCCAGGGCATTGACAAGCTCTTCCCAACCCTTGGGCACGGTCAGGTAAGCCGTGGGCGATACTTCCTTGAGATTGCGCAGCGTTTCAGCAAAGCCTTGAACCGTGGGCTTGCCGTCGTCCAGATAAAAGGTGCCGCCGTTGTAAAGCACAATGCCAACGTTGTGGCTGCCACCGAATGTGTGGTTCCACGGCAACCAGTCCACCAGCACTGGCGGCTCTTCACCGAACACCGGAAACGTCTGCAACAGCATCTGCTGGTTAGCGCAGAGCATGCGCTGGGTGGTGATCACCGCCTTGGGTAATTTGGTCGAGCCCGAGGTAAACAGAAATTTGGCAATGCTGTCGGGGCCGGTGGCATAGAAGGCCCGATCGGCTTCAATGCCACCGGGCGTTTGCAGCAGGCTGGCGAAGTTCACCTGGCGGCGTCCCGGCACTTGGCCGCGAACGGTGATCAGCGGCGTCTCGGCCGGCAATACGGCGTCGATCGCCCGCTGGTACGCCGCCGCATCGCTGACGAACACCAGCCCCGGCTGAAGCAGATCGCAGACATGGCGCAGCTTGGCGAAATCCTGCGACAACAGCGAATACGCTGGCGATACCGGGCAGTAAGGAATGCCGGCGTACATTGCGCCGAGGGCCACCTGAAAATGTTCGATGTCATTGCCCGACAGCAACGCCAGCGGCTTGTCCGCCGACAACCCGTAACCCAACAGGCTCTGAGCAATGGCCCGCACGCTCTCAAGCATTTGCACATAGCTGACCCGACGCCAATTACCGTCGGCCTGGCGCGCGGCGATAAAGGTCTGTTCGGGACGCACCTGAGCCCAATGCACCAGACGATCCAGCAAGCGCGTCGGCAACTCGGCCAAGGGTTCCAGGGAACGCATGTGCAGCATGCCCCGCTCTTCAATGACCTCCACCGGCGGATGACCGATAGACACCTCTCGGTATCGGGGTGCGCGGGAATCGGTCTGGGGTTGTGATCTGAATTCGGAACTCACGTGATTGTCCTCCATCAAGGCACGCCGGGGGGACGCCCCTAGGGGCGCGACTCGCGGCGCGGCGTGGCAGCCAGTGGCTGCAAGCCTTGTTATTGTTATTGCTGGCCGACACGGGGCGGCGACATCCTGGGGAAGTCGGCAGCCGACGATGGGGCGGCAGTTCAGATCGGGTAGTGCCGGGGTCCGTTTTGCAGGGTCACCCAGCGCAATTGGGTGAAGTGCTCGATGGATGCCTTACCGCCAAAGCTTCCATAGCCGCTGGACTTGACACCGCCAAAGGGCATTTGCGCCTCGTCGTGCACGGTCGGCCCGTTGATATGGCAGATGCCCGATTCCACCCGCTGGGCCAGGGCCAGGGCGCGTCCGGTGTCGCGACTGAAGATGGCCGCTGACAGGCCGAACTCGGAATCGTTGGCCAGACGCAACAACGCTTCATCGCCGTCGCCGCGCATTAGCACCGCCACCGGGCCAAAGGACTCTTCGCGATACAGGCGCATGTCGTCCGTGACGCCATCGATCAGGGTTGGCTGCAGAATGCTGCCCTCCAGTTGACCACCGGCCACCAGCCGCGCGCCCTTGCTCAGGGCATCGTCGATCAACCCCTTGATCCGCGTGCCGGCACTGACGTCCACCAGGGAGCCCAGCTGCGAATCTGCCGCGGCGGGATCGCCGGCACGCAGGGTCGCAATCTTGGCCGTCAGCTTGGTGACAAAGGCGTCGGCCACCTTGGCATCGACGATCAGGCGCTCGGTGGACATGCATATCTGCCCTTGGTTGAAGTACGCACCAAAGGCGGCGGCCTCCACGGCGGCGTCCAGGTCAGCGTCCTCCAGAACCAGCAACGGGGCCTTGCCTCCCAGCTCCAGCAGGGCCGGTTTGAGGTGACGCGCCGAGAGCTCGCCGACAATCCGCCCGACATGGGTCGAACCGGTGAAATTGACCCGCCGCACAGCCGGGTTGGCAATCAGCCGCTCGACGATGGCTGCGGCATCCTCCGGGGCGTTGCTGATGACATTGACCACGCCGTCACCAAGGCCAGCGTCCTGCAACACCTGACCGATCAGGCGGTGCACGGCCGGGCTCAGTTCCGATGCCTTGAGCACCACGGTATTGCCGCAGGCCAAGGGCATCGCGATGGCGCGGGTGGCGAGGATCACCGGAGCGTTCCAGGGCGCGATGCCCAGCACCACGCCGCAGGGTTGACGCAGGGCCATGGCGAAACTGCCGGGAACATCGGAGGGGATGACATCGCCTGTAATCTGAGTGGTCATCGAGGCTGCTTCGCGCAGCATATTGGCTGCCAGACTCACATTGAAGCCGTACCAGTTGGCCATGGCGCCGGTCTCGCCCGCAGCGGCGATGAATTGCGCGCTGCTCGCCTGCAACAGTTCGGCAGCCTTGAGTAAACGGGTACGCCGTTCGTTGGGCGTCAGCGCGGACCAGCCGGGAAAGGCCGCCTGGGCCGCAGCCACGGCGGCGTCGGCATCTTCCAGGGTCGCGGCGGCCACCCGGGACACCACTTCACCGGTCACCGGGTTGCGGCGCTCGAAGGTTCGACCGTCACGGGCGGGGCACGAATGGCCGCCGATCAACAGGGGCACGTCCAGCATGGTGATTCCTCTTTATTGTCTTTATCGGGAATGCATTCAAGCGGTGTAACAGTAGCGCCGGGGCGCGGCAGCGAACAGCAGGATGCGCCTGCTGTTGACCTGTGTGCTTCAGCGTTTATACGCCTGCAGACCTGGCTTGATGCTCTTGTCATCGAGGAACTGTTTCATGCCCTGTTCGCGACCGCCTTCGGTGTCAAGCAAGCGTGACTGATCGAGCTTGGCGTAGAGGTAATCCTCGTTCTGCTCCCAGGTCAGTTCGCGGCAGCGCTTGAAGCCATGCTTGGCGGCCCGCAGCACCACCGGGTTTTTCTCCAGCAGGTTACGCGCCAGCTCGATGGTGACTTCCCGCAGTTGGGCCAGCGGTACACTCTCGTTGACCAGGCCCATCTCGGCAGCCTTCTGCCCGCCAAAGGTCTTGCCGGTCATGATGTAGTACAGCGACTGGCGATGGCCCACGGTATCGGCCATGGCCTTGCTCACCAGATTGCCCGGCGGAATGCCCCAGTTGATTTCCGAAAGACCAAAGGTCGCTTCATCGGCGCAGATCGCCAGGTCGCAGGCCACCAGCGGACTGAAACCGCCACCGAAGCACCAACCGTTGACCATCGCGATGGTCGGCTTGGCGTACATGCGCAGCAGTTTCCACTGCCATTGCGAGGCTTCGCGGCGGATTTTTTCCTGGAGGATTTCCGGGCCGGCATCCACCTCACGAAAATATTCCTTGAGGTCCATGCCGGCGGTCCATGCTTCACCGGCCCCGGTCAGCACCAGTACGCCGGCGGCAGGGTCCTGCTCCAGGGTTTCCAGCACGTCGATCATCTCCCGATTCAGGGTCGGGCTCATGGCGTTGCGTTTTTCCGGGCGGTTGAGAATGACCCAGGCGATGCCTTCTTCGATCTCGACCTTGACGGTGGTCCAGCGGCCTTCGTAATTGCTCATGACGTTGCTCTCTTGTTCTTGGCTTGAAGATGATTCGAAATTAAACCGCAAATATAGTTATGTCAATTAACTATTAATTGAATTAATCAGTGTTTTCACGTCCTTGAAAGCCACTTTAATATCCACCAGCGAGAACTCGGCATAGCCATGGCTCGCTAACCCCGGCAAACTAGATAGCTTTCTTAACCTCCACCTAGTGAGAACTGCACTGCCAATGGCCAAGCCTTCCCACATCGCCGACCTCAGCCAAGCCCTGCCCGATAACGCCGAGGTGCAGGGGCCGCTGGATTCGGCCCTGGACGACCTGATCGGTTATGCCATGCGTCGCGCCCAGCTCAAGCTGTTCCAGAACCTGATCGGCAGGCTCTCGACCCACGACCTGCGCCCTGCGCAGTTCTCGGCCCTGGCGATCATCGACCAGAACCCCGGCCTGATGCAGACCGACCTGGCCCGAGCCCTGGCCATTGAGCCGCCTCAAGTCGTGCCCTTGCTGAACAAGCTGGAAAGCCGCGCCCTGGCGGTGCGGGTGCGCTGCAAACCGGACAAACGTTCCTACGGAATCTTCCTGAGCAAGACCGGCGAAACCCTGCTCAAGGAGTTGAAGGAGATCGCCGCGCAGAGCGACCTCGACGCCACCTCTGCCCTGGACGGCCAGGAACGTGCAGAGCTGCTGCGTTTGCTGAAGAAGGTTTACCGGGACTGATCCACTCCGACGCGCGCCCCCATTCAACTGCGGGGGGCGCGGCCGGAGAGGTTCGCGCAAGGCGCCGCGCTTACCAGATAGGCAAGGTGTAAAGCACCAGGAAGCGGGTCTGGTTTTCATCACGGAAGGCCGCGCCACCAGGGAAATCGTTACGGTAGATAGATTTGCGCGCTATCAGCCCGATGTTCTTCAAGGGCCCGCTCTGGACCACATAACTGAGCTCCATCTGGAACTCGCGTTCCTTGCGGTCATCGGCATCGAAGGCCGACAGCTCGATGTTGTCACCGCGCACATAACGCAACCGACTCTTCAGGCCAGGCACCCCGGCTGCCGCAAAGTCATAGTCGTAGATGGCTTGCCAGGTGCGTTCCTTGGCGTTGAGAAAGTCCGAACTCATCGTCAGTTCGCTCATGCCCATCAACTCGGTCCCAGAGATATAAGGCGTCGCCGTATCCCCGGTGGAATGCATGTACCCGACGCTGAAACGGTGCCCGCCCCAGCGGTAGCCCAACAGCGCAGAGAGGTTGCGGTTATCCACCTCCCCGGCTTTGGCGCTGCCATCCTCGCGGCTGAAAAAACTGCGCAGATCGGTTGTCAGCACGCCATCACCCAGCGGCAGGTTGTGCAGCAGCGCCAGGGTGTCCTGCTGATAGAGGTCCGCCACTTCAGAGTGGTATACACGCAGGCTGAGGTCCTTGTTGACCTGGTAATCCCCTCCCAGGTAAGCCAGATGTGAGGTGGTTGCCGTGGCATTGAAACGCCGGTTAGGCGAGGCGATTGTCATCGCCTGGTAGTCGGTGGAGTCACGCTTGTTGATGCGATCGATATAGCCGGTGTTGAAGGTGAGTCCGTCAATATCCTTGGAGCTCAGGGTGGTGCCGCGAAACGTTTGTGGCAGCAGTCGCGACGGGCTGGCAAAAGCGAACGGCAGGAAGATCGACACGTCTCCGGTCTTCACCGTGGTTTGCGCAAACCGCAGTTTGGCGGTCGGCGCCAGACGTGAATACTCATCGGCGGCGCGCTTATCGCTGGCTGACACCGGCAACAGCTCGGTGCCGCTGCGATCCGGCGAGGAGTCAAGCTTGACCCCCACCAGTCCGCGCACATCCAGGCCAAACCCCAGGGTGCCCTCAGTAAACCCCGACTCCATGTTCATGATGAAACCCTGGGCCCACTCCCGCGCGGCGGTCTTGGCGCCATCATCCTTGTAATCGCGATCCATGTAATAGTTGCGCAGGGTCAAGGTGCCATGGCTGTCCTCGATAAAGCCCGCAGCCCAGAGCTGGGTGGGCAGAACACTCAAGCCCAGCAGCGCCAGGAGCAGGCCCGGATTGTGGTTTGACACGCAGGGGACTGACGCCGCCGCAACGGCGTCCGTAGGGAGCTTTAGCATAGTGATGTCCATTTTTTGTTGTTGTTTTTAGGGTTGTGTCGATGTTGCGCGAGCGCCATGCAGTCAGCTTCGCCAGCAGAGAATGGAAACAGCCAAGGGCTTTCGTCAACCACCAATGACCGATAATCGAACATTAATATTGTTATCTATTTTTTCGATCATCGCCGTTTTTCATCACAACCCTTTGTATTAAAACGCTTTAATTACCATTTTTTACCGTTTTAATACGCTATTCATTTTTTAGTTATCTTTGTTATCTTATTCATCAGCAGCCACAGTCACCCGTCCACCGTCGAGGCCTGGCTCGCCACCACAACAAAAACAACAATGAGGTTTGCCCATGGACAGTCCATCGCGTCGTTCGACGTTGACCATCGCTTTGTGCTTTATCGTTGCGCTGATTGAAGGGTTCGATCTGCAGGCGGCCGGAACAGCGGCTGCAGGATTGCGCCAGACTTTTGCTCTGGACCCGAAGATGCTGGGCTGGGTGTTCAGCGCCGGGATCATCGGCCTGTTGCCCGGGGCCTTTTTCGGCGGTTGGATCGCCGACCGTATCGGCCGCAAGAAAATCCTCGTCATCGCCGTGCTGGTGTTCGGGCTGTTCTCACTCTGCACCGCGTTTGTCGAAAGCTATTCCAGTCTGCTTCTGGTGCGTTTCATGACCGGCCTGGGCCTTGGCGCTGCCCTGCCCAACCTGATCGCCCTGTGCGCCGAAGCCGTGAGCGAGCGCAATCGCGGTACCGCCATCAGCGTGATGTACTGCGGCGTACCCCTGGGTGGCGCACTGGCCGCCGTCGTGGCGATGTTTTCCAGTGAACATTGGCAGACCACCTTTATCATCGGAGGCCTGGCACCCTTGCTGGTCGTGCCGCTGATGATCCTGCTGCTGCCCGAATCCACGGCGTTTCGCCAACAGCACAAAAACACCGCCAGCCCTCACCCTTCCACCCGCCAGGCACTGTTTGGCGAAGGTCGCGCGCCGACGACCCTGGCCTTGTGGCTGAGCTATTTTTTCACCCTGACGGTGATGTACATGCTGCTTAACTGGCTGCCGTCGTTGCTGCTGGAACAGGGCTTCAGTAAACCCCAGGCCGGCATGGTGCAGATGGTGTTCAATATCGGCGGCGCCCTGGGCTCGCTGCTTGGCGGGCTCCTGCTGGATCGCTGCAACGGCATCAAGGTGGTGCTGTTTGTCTATGCCGGGTTGCTGGCGGCACTGGCAGGGGTCGGTCTGTCGGTGGGTATCCTGCCCATGGCCATCGCCGGTTTTTCCGCAGGGTTGTTTGTGATGGCCGCGCAACTGGTGCTTTACGCCTTGGCACCCCCTTCGTACCCGACAGCCGTGCGGGCTACCGGTGTCGGCGCGGCGGTAGCCATTGGACGTTTGGGGTCGGTGGCCGGCCCCTTGGCAGCCGGGCAGATCCTGGCGGCCGGGGCCGGTAGTACCGGAGTATTGCTGGCCACCTCACCGGGCCTGGTGATTGCAGCACTGACCATCATCAGCGTCGTTGCCCGTTCCGCCCCTCTGAGGGTATCCATGAAAAAGGCCAAGGCCTGATCCCCTTCAGGCAAGGGGCGAGACCTGCGGGAGCACGCCTGTTCCCGCAGAGACTGCGCTTAACTGCGCAGGCACGCATTCACCGGCGGTAAACATTGCCGCCAGGGCCGGGCCTGCTCCAGTTGTGCGGCCAACGCCAGTAACGTCGACTCCTCGCCAAAACGGCCGGCGAAACAAGGCTTACACGTAGTTGAGCAGGCGAATCCCATTCCGCCAAGCCGACACTGGCGCAAGCGTGGCGAAAATGGCTAATCGCGAGGCGCAGGACGTCACCGTCATCGCCAGCGTTGTAGCCGGACGGTTAGCCGCCAACATCGCAAACGGTGAGCTCGAATCAACTTGTCCGAGCAAACGCCTTCTGAGACGTTCCAGAAAAAGCAGCCACCAGACGACCACCTGCCTCAACGCGACCTCAGGCCGATCTCGCCTTCATTCGATGTAAACGATGGTCCCGCGAAAGCGCAATGGCACGCTCAGACAAATGCGGCCTGCACATGCAAGACCACCCGCTTCATCAGGCCTAGATTACAAACGCAAAAACCATATTGCTCAGCTCACAAATCCAACAATAAGAGCCCGCACCTATGAAAACCTTGCTTGCCTGCACCATGGGACTGTTCACACTCGCCATGCAGAACACCGTAAACGCCGCCGATGGCCCACCACCGCCCTCCGTCAGTCAGCCTAACGGCAACCTGGGGAACACGAGTTTCTATGACGGTTTCGCTGGCCCTCCTGGCTTCAGCCACTTGGTTTATATGAAATTTGCCACCGCCAGCTCTTTTCGGGACAGCAAAGGGAAGGACAACAAATCGTTCGACAACCCCAAGCTGAACGTCGTGTCACTGCTCAATCAGTTCAGCTATTACTCGCCGGAAACCATCGGTGGCGGCGCTCACCTGGGCTTTAACCTGATCGTACCGATCGTGTCGCTGGACGGTGACTTTGGGGATGCAGGCGCACAGCTGAAAGACAACGCCACCGGTCTGGGCGATATCACCACGGGGCCGCAGATTCAGTTCGACCCCATCGTCGACGCCTATGGCCGCCCTGTGTTCGTCCAGCGTTTCGCCTTTGACGTGATTTTGCCAACGGGCAAGTACGACAAAAACAAGGACTTCAACCCGGGCAACAACACCTACTCGCTCAACCCTTACTGGGCCGCCACCTGGATGCCGATCCCGCGCTGGGAAGCGAGCTGGCGGCTGTACTACCTGCACAACTTCAAGAACGATGATCCCGCCAGCAGCTCCCCCGTGCCATTCGAGGGGCAAACCGTGCGCAACACTCAGGCCGGAGACGCCGCCTGGGTCAACTTCGCCGCCTCTTACGAAGTGTTGCCGAACATCTCGGTGGGCCTGAACGGCTACTACTTCAAGCAGTTCAGCGACGACAAGGTGAACGGCAGCACGCTGGAGGACTCGCGTGAAAAAGTGCTTGGCATCGGCCCCGGTATGTTCTGGAAACTCAAGGAAGGCAAAGGCGTGTGGCTCAATGTGTACCACGAAACCGATGTCGAGAACCGTGCCCGGAATGACTACTCCGTCCAGGTGCGCTTTGCGCATCAGCTTTGACCTCAGGGAGGTGACCCGACCATGAATGCGCTCAAAGCTGTCGACAGCAAAAGAACCCTGCTGGCTTGCGCCAACGCACCTTGGTGCACAGCGCCAGCCTTATGTTGCAGACCACCTGAAGAACACCCATCGAGCAGGGACGCCGTTCATCAACCGCTGTCAGTAAAGCCTAATTCACGTTTATGAGGATCATCGTATGACCAACCTCTTTCCCGAAACACCCGAGTTCTCAGGTGCGCTGTATCACCCGAGCCGCGTGGAAGCCGAGGTTATGGATCTGGAAATCGAGGGCGCCCTGCCCGCCGCCATCCGTGGTGCTTTCTATCAGGTTGCGCCCGATCCGCAGTACCCGCCGATGCTCGGCCAGGACATCTTCTTCAATGGCGACGGCATGGTCAGCGCCTTCTTTTTCGAGAGCGGCCGGGTATCGCTGCGTCGTCGCTACGTCAAAACCGCACGCCTGCTGGCCCAGCGGAGCGAAGGACGCTCCCTTAACGGGATTTACCGCAACGTCTACAGCAACGATCCACTGGCGGCCGCCAACAACACCACGGCCAACACCACCGTGCTCAAGCACAACGGTGTGCTGCTGGCCATGAAGGAAGACGCACTGCCTTACGCCATGGACCCGCAAACCTTGGAAACCCTGGGCGTTTACGACTGGAACGGGCAGATCACTTCAAGCACCTTCACCGCCCACCCGAAGGTCGATCCAGCCAGCGGTAACCTCCTTGCCTTCAGCTACGAAGCAAAAGGCGATGGCTCACCGGACATGGCCTATTTCGAAATCAGCCCCGATGGAAAGCTGCTGCACGAAATCTGGTTCCAGGCACCCTATGCCGCGATGGTCCATGACTTCGCTGTGACAGAGAACTATGTCGTCCTGCCCTTCATTCCTCTGACCACAGACGTGGAGCGCATGAAGCGCGGGGGTCAGCACTTCCAGTGGCAACCTGACCTGCCGCAACTGTTCGCAGTGTTTTCGCGCAAAGGCGACGCTGGCAGGGTTCGCTGGTTCAAGGGGCCGGCAAATGGCTTTCAGGGTCATACCCTCAATGCGTTCGAAGAGAACGGCCTGATTCACGTGGACATGCCGGTCACCGACGGCAATATCTTCTACTTCTTCCCGCAGGAGGATGGCTTCGTTCCCTCCCCCGAAACACTGTCATCCAGCCTGCACCGCTGGACCTTCGATCCGACTGCCCCCAGCGATCTCGTCGAGCCGCAGGCCCTCAACGACTACCCTTGTGAGTTTCCCCGGGTGGATGACCGCTACATCGGCCAGCCGTATGAGCACGGCTTCATGCTCGCGTTCGACCAGACCCGGCCGTACCGCGAGGAGAACGGCCCCATGCCGTTCCAGTTCTTTAACCTGCTGACGCACTTCAACCTGAGGACCGGTGTGAGCGATAGCTGGTTCGCAGGCGACAGTGAGTGCTTTCAGGAGCCGATCTTCGTGCCGCGTTCGGCAGACGCGGCAGAAGGTGATGGGTATGTCATCGCGCTGCTGAACCATATGGCCGACAGTTGCAGCGAGCTGGTCGTTCTCGACTCCCGCGACATGGCCGCAGGCCCGGTGGCAAGGATCAAGATCCCGTTCCGCATGCGCATGTCACTGCACGGTTCCTGGGCCCCCGGCGAGTAAACCATGCGACGACGAACCAGGCACTGGCGCCGCTCACGATGAGTGGCGCCGCCTTTGTGCAACGTACCTGTAAGGCCCTGGCCTCGGTCCGCACGCCCCTCGTATTCGGCCTGCATACCACGGTGGCGGCATTGCTCGCCCTCGCCCTGGCCAATGCGGCCGGCATTCATCACCCTTGGTGGGCCGCCATGACGGTGTGGCTGGTCGCCCAGCCTACCCGTGGCCTGTTTATCGAACGCTGCATCGCACGCCTGGCTGGCAGCGCTGTCGGCGCCCTGGTCGGCGGTGCCCTGCTGTACTTTTTCTTCGATTGGCCCAATGTCCTGCTTTGCCTGCTCGCAGTCTGGCTGGTGCTGTGCGCCGCAGTCGGCAACCTCTTCCGTCACTTCCGCAACTACGCCTGGGTACTGGCGGGTTATACCGCCGCTATCGTGGCCCTGTTCGGCTTGGCCGATCCGGTGCTTGACCCGGAACTCGCCAGCGGACGGGTCTTGTGCACGCTGATCGGCATACTCTGCTCCTCCAGCGTATCCTGGCTCTTCACAGCCAAATCCGAACCCACCGTTCTGCTGGAGGAACGACTCGATGCACTGGTCAGTGACAGCCTCCACTGGTGCATGACCGCCCCCGCCCCGGCGAAACCCGACACCGCGCCTGACCTCACCCGCGTGCTGGGCGCCTTCAAGGCCCTGGATGGCTTGCTCGACCTCACCGCCGCGGGCTCACGCGAAGGTCGCCAGCGAGTTCGCCATGCCAATGAGGTCATCGACGCGCTCCTTGTGGTTGTCGCCCTCGTCCATACGATGACCCAAACGCGGCGCTTTCCCCTCTGCTACGCACGCTTCGACGACCGTTGCAGCGAGCAGGAAAACCTCGAAGCATTCATCGCGGCCCTGCAGTCCCCGGTGCCTGACACCCCTGACCACGCGCAACTGCTGCTGGCCCTCACCCAGCTTCAGGACCGGCTCAAGGGCCAGAAAAGCACCGCCAGCTGGCGCGAACGCCTGCTCAACCACGACTGGCGCGCCGCTGGCACCTCCGCGGGCAGACCACTGTCGGCCTTGATTGGCGCTGCTCTTATCTGGCGCCTGAGCGGCTGGGACGAAGGGGCCATCATGACCATGACCGCCGTGCTGTTCGCCTCGCTGTTCTCCAGCCATAACGACGCGAAAAACGCCGTCAAGGATGTCTTCATCGGCTCGTTGCTCGGTGCCGGCGCAGGCATGATCGCCCGCCTCTGGCTACTTCCCCAGGTGCAAAACGATGGGCAGTTGTTGCTCTGTATCGCTCCCTTTTTGCTGATCGGCGCCTGCCTGATGGCCCGTGCCAGAACAGCGAAACTGGCCATCGACCTGAACATGACGTTCCTGCTGACCGCACAACCCGGCGTGCATTTGCAGGGTGACGTGGAGCACGTTGTGCTGCAGACCCTGGCGATTCTACTGGGCGTGATGGCGGCTGCCGGTGGTCTGCTGCTGTGGCACCCCGCGCATCCGGCGGGTCGCCGCCTCGCGCTGGCACGGCGCATCACCAGACAAACCCTACGGGCGACAGCGCCGAACCGACTCGCCCTGGCTCACGCACGTGCGCGGCCCCTGCTGCGCTCACTGGTGGTGAGCGAGGGTTGCGCGAGCCAACTGGTCAACGCCGCCCTCACCTGCATCGCGGCGACAGCCCCCCACCCTCCAGAACGCATGCCTGATGCGCCGACCTTCGCAAAGGCCAGAAACGACGCGGAACACGCCGCTCGAACACTCGCCCACCTCGCCGCTACCTGATTGCTCTTCCAGACCCAAGGAGTTACCACATGAACCTGATAGCTGATCCATGGCATGACTTCACCGGACAATTCATCGCTGGCCGCTGGTGCCCGGGCAACGCGGGCAAAACCCTGGACGATCACAACCCCTACGACGGTGCGCTGCTGACCCGCATCAGCCTCGCCAGTCAGGACGATCTGGATCAGGCCTACCGGGCCGCCGCAGCCGCGCAGAAAGGCTGGGCGGCCTTGCTTCCCTCGGAGCGTGCCGCGGTTTTTCACCGGGCCGCGAGCATCCTCGACGTGCGCCATGAGGAAATCGTCAGTTGGCTGATCCGTGAATCCGGCAGCACTCGCACCAAGGCTGAGGTCGAATGGGCGTCGGTCCGTGCGACCATGCTCGCGGCGGCCAGCATGCCCTTGCGCGTTCAGGGGCGGATTCTGCCGGTCGATATCCCCGGCAAGGACAGCTGCGTCTATCGCAAGCCACTGGGCGTGGTCGGGGTGATCAGCCCGTGGAACTGGCCAATGCACCTGTCCAACCGCTCGATAGCGCCGGCCCTCGCCCTGGGCAACGCGGTGGTGGTCAAGCCGGCCGACGACACGCCGGTAACGGGTGGCCTGCTGCTGGGCAAACTCTACGAGGCCGCCGGGCTGCCAGCGGGTGTGCTCAACGTGGTGGTCGGCGACGTGGCCGATATCGGTGACGCGTTTACCCTGCACCCCATTCCCAAATTCATCTCCTTCACCGGCTCGACCCGCGTCGGTCGACACATCGGCGGCCTGGCCATGAGCGGCCCGACACTCAAACGAGTCGGCCTGGAACTGGGCGGCAACGCGCCCTGTGTGGTACTGGACGATGCTGACATCGAGCGTGCGGTTCAGGGAGCCACGGTCGGACGCTTTCTGCACCAGGGGCAGATCTGCATGAGCACCAACCGGATCATCGTCGATGCCAGTATCCACGAGCGTTTCGTCGAGGCCTTCGTCGAGCGGGTTCGCGGCCTCAAGGTAGGCGACCCCAACGACAGCGACACGGTGATCGGCCCATTGATCAATCAACGCCAACTCGGGGCCGCCCTGGAGCGGATCGAAGCCGCCAGACAGACATCGGCGCGACTGATTCTCAGTGGTGCCGCTCAGCGCCAGATATTGCCGCCGCACGTGTTCATCGACGTCGCCAATGATTCGCTGTTGGCGCAGACCGAGCAATTCGCCCCTATCGCGCCCATCATCCGCGCCAACGATGAGGCGCACGCGCTCGAACTGGCCAACGCCACGGAATTCGGCCTGTCCAGTGCGGTGTTCACCCGGGATGAGGCCCGCGGGGTGCGTTTCGCCCTGCAGGTCGAGGCGGGAATGACCCACGTCAACGATATTTCCGTCAACGACGACCCCAGCAACCTCTTTGGCGGCGAGAAAAACAGCGGCCTTGGGCGCTTCAACAGCGACTGGATCATCGCCGAACTCACCACCGATCACTGGGTTTCCGTGCAACAGGGGCCACGTCCCTACCCGTTCTGAGCGCACCTCGCGCTGCCGGCCTCCGCCGGCAGACACCCTCTGAACAGCGAACCGCTCGTCAGCCTGCGCTTCGCTTCCTGCCCCTGTCTATGCAGCTGAAAGCCCCATTCCAGAGCTGTTAGGCCGGTTCATCGGCACGGCAAAAATCAATTAGTATTTTCACAATATAGGATTTATACATAAATCCCACTTTACAGGATTTAAGAATACTTCTAGATTTAGGTCATCGCGGTTGCAGACGCGAAAGGTGCATCACTACAAAAATAACGAGGCCTAAGCCGTGCATAACTCCACATCTACCAGTGCCCTTGGGGGCGTGATCAACAACCGTCGAATCGGCGCCAGACAATACGAAGTGCTCGCTCTCTGCCTGCTGGTGGCGATCCTCGATGGCTTCGACACCCAGGTCATCGGCTTTCTGGTCAAGCCAATGGCTGACTCCCTGGCTATCGCACCTTCGGCCTTCGGTCCCGTTTTTGCGGCGGCGCTGGTTGGCCTGATGATCGGTGCCCTGGTGCTGGCCCCCCTGGCCGATTGCATCGGGCGCAAGAAAGTGTTGCTCGCCTCGGTCATCACCTTCGGCGTCTTCGCGCTGCTGACCGCGTTCGTCGACCAGTACGATGAGTTGTTACTGGTGCGTTTTCTGACCGGCCTCGGCCTGGGCGGCGCGATTCCCAACCTGGTTGCCCTTGCCGCCGAATACATGCCGCGGCGCGCGTCCCGCTCAGCCGTGACCCTGGTGTTCTGCGGCATGCCGCTCGGCGCCATGCTGGCCGGGCTGACCGCTCAACACGTGCTGGCGCACTGGGACTGGCGCGTCATCTTCATCATCGGCGGGCTGCTGCCCATAGCGGTGGCGCTGATCATCGCCCTGCGCCTGCCGGAGTCGATGGAATACCTCGCCCGCTCGAGCCGTAACCGTTCGGTACTGGACCGGCTCATCAAGCAACTGTTTCCCAGTGTCAGCACTCTTCCGGTCGAGACGTTCGCCACCGTGCAGAGCACGGCCGAGCGCATCCCGGTCAGCCGCCTGTTCATCGACGGCATGTGGCGCCGGACCCTGCTGCTGTGGCTGCCGTACGCCATGAACCTGCTGATTCTCTACTCGATCATGAGTTGGATTCCGACGGTACTGGCCAGCGCCAACGCACCGATGAGCACCGGCATCCTGGCCATCATCCTGTTCAGCCTCGGCGGCGTCATCGGCTCGGTGTGCCAGGGCTACGCCATGAACCGCTACGGCACGACTCACGTGCTGCTCGGCGAATTCGTCTGCTACCTGGCGCTGGTGCTGGTCCTGAGCACGCTGCCGGTGACGCTGGACTTCTTCCTGGGCGTGATGTTCGTGCTTGGCATCACCGTGCAGGGCGCCCAGGCCGGACTCAACGCCGTGGCGGCGGAGATCTACCCGCAGTCCATCCGTTCAACCGGTGTCGGCTGGGCTCTGGGCATTGGCCGCATCGGCTCCATTCTCGGACCGATCTTCGGCGGGCTGATGCTGGGCCTGGGCTGGTCGCTGCAGCAAATATTCATGGCCGCCCTGCTCCCCGGAACGATTGCCCTGGGCGCGATGCTGATCATTCTTCTCGGACAGGTGCGGGCCGTCGCCCACAGCAACGCCTGACCTCTCTTACTGACAACAACCCATAAGGGGACGCTTCATGAAAATCGCCAGTTTTACGTACCAGGGCCGCGACTCCTACGGCATTGTGGAAGGTGACCGGATCATTGATCTGGAGTCACTGAAAGCCACCCTGGGTCAGGACCTCAAAGAGGCCATCGAGCGCAACCGTCTGGTCGAGCTCAGCTCGAACGAGCTGGCCGACCTGCCCCGCGTGGCGATTGCGGACATCACCTTTCAGCCTGTCATTACCCGGCCGGGCAAGATCCTCTGCATCGGCATCAACTACGCCACCCACGTTCGCGAAACCGGACGCGAAATGCCGACCTACCCGATGATCTTCACCCGCTTCGCCGACAGCCAGACCGCCCACGATCAGGCCATCCTGCGCCCCACGGCTTCGCACAAGCTGGATTTCGAAGGCGAACTGGCCATAGTCATCGGCAAGCCGGCACGGCACGTCAAACAGGCCGATGCCCTCGATTTCGTCGCGGGCTACGCGTGCTACAACGATGGCAGCGTGCGTGACTGGCAGAAGCACACCATCCAGTTCGTACCGGGCAAGAACTTCCCGCGTACCGGCGGGTTTGGCCCCTGGCTGGTGACCCCCGACGAAATCGCCGACCCTCAGAACCTGGAGCTGACCACCCGCCTGAATGGCGAAGTGATGCAGCACACCAGCACCGCCGACATGATCTTCGACGTGCGCAAACTCATCGAATACTGCACCACCTTCACCGAACTGGCGCCGGGTGACGTCATTGTTTCGGGCACGACCGGTGGCGTGGGGGCATTCCGTGAACCGCCGGTGTGGATGAAACCGGGCGACGTGGTCGAGGTGGAAATCGCGTCCATTGGCATCCTGCGCAACACCATCGCAGACGAGTAACGAAAAATGGACGGCCTGTCTAAACAAACCCGGCCCAGCCGCAGCACGGCCCCCGTCGTCGCCAAGGCCTCCAGCCTTGAGCGCATGCTGCGCGTGCTCGACATCTTTACCGAGGCCAGTCCGATCTGGGCCGTGGACGATATGGGAGCCGCGCTGGGCTACACCCGCTCCACGGTCTACCGCTACGTTCGCGAACTGACCGATGCCGATCTGCTGTTTCAGGTCGAGGCCGGCCGCTACACCCTCGGGTCACGGATCATTACCTGGGATCGTCAGTTGCGCGTCAGCGACCCGTTGGTGCGCGCCGCCAGGCAGCTCGAACCCGAGTTGCCGCAATGGAGCGAGCATCAGGTCTGGCTGGTCTGCCGTTTGTTCAAGAATCAGGTCGTCTGCATCCACCAGAATGGCGACCTCACCGATGAAGTGAGTTATGCCCGTGGTACACCGCGCCCTCTGTTCATGGGCGCAACGTCCAAGGCGATCCTTGCTCACCTCGGCACGCGCCAGCACAACCAGCTGTTTCTGGAGAATCCGCAGTTGATACGTCAGAGCAACCTGGGCCAGACCTGGGACGAGTTCCGCCGCTCACTGCAACGTATTCGCCGCAAGGGCTTCGTGATCACCGCCGCCGAGGTCGACACCGGCGTATACGGCCTGGCGGCCCCGATCTTCGACGGCGAGGACCGGGTCGTCGGCAGCATCTCCTGCGTGCGTCCACTCCAGGAGCGCGATACCTCACTGGATGAACGGCACGGGCAGCAGATCGTTGCCCTGGCCGACAACCTTACACAGTTAGCGGCCGCTCTAGCCCACCGCCCCAGGCAGTTGGACTGAGTGACCACTCAAGCAAGAAGGGAACAACAATGACAACCCTTGGTATGCAATCGGGCGTCCTTATCGTAGGCGCCGGGCCGACCGGTCTCACGTTGGCGAACCTGCTTGGCCAGGCAGGCATCAGCACCATCGTGCTCGACCGCAAGGCCAGCACCGTGGCCGAACCCCGCGCCGTATCCATTGATGACGAGTCGCTGCGCACCATGCAGGCCATCGGCCTGGATCAGAATGTGCTCAAGGATGTGGTGGCCGGATACGGCGTCCACTACTTCAATCGCCCCGGCGGCCATTGCTTCGGCAAGGTTGAGCCTACCTCGGCGACCTACGGTTTTCCCAAGCGCAATGCGTTCCGTCAGCCGCTGTTTGAAGCGACCCTGCGCGAGGGCATGACACGCTTTCCCTCGCTGAAGGTCTGCTTCAACCACGAACTGCTGAGCTTTCGCCAGGACGACCAACGCGTTGTCGCGCTGGTCAAAAATGCCGAAGGTGAGGAAGTCGAAATCAGCGCCAGCTATCTGATCGCCTGTGACGGGGGCCGCAGCCCTGTGCGCAAGCAACTCGGTGTGTCGATGGTGGGCTCCAGCTTCCAGTCGCGCTGGCTGGTGGTGGACACCGATCAGGACGACGACCCCTTCTGGCAAACCCGGGTGTATTGCGATGCCCGCCGGCCAATCGTCGAGGTTCCAGGCCCGCACAAGACTCGGCGCTTCGAGCTGATGCTGGGGCCCGATGAAACCGACGAAGAAATGCTCGCAGAGGACAAGCTGCGCGAACTGCTACGCCCGTTCCGCGGCGACAAGCCCACTTCTATCGTGCGCAAGACGGTCTACACCTTCCACGCCCGGGTGGCGGAGCGCTGGAAATCAGGCCGGGTATTCCTTGCCGGTGATGCAGCGCACCTGACGCCGCCTTATGCCGGCCAGGGGATGAACAGCGGCATTCGTGATGCCCACAACCTGGGCTGGAAACTCATCCAGGTCATGAAAGGCGTGATGGCGCCAGAGGTCCTCGATACCTACGAAACCGAGCGCCGCACTCATGCCTGGGCGCTGATAAAGCTTGCGCTGAACCTCGGCGTTGTAATGGCCCCGTCGAGCCCGCTGCGCGCCAAGGTGATCAGCGGCCTGTTCCGGGTCATCGGCCAGGTTCCGCCGCTGCGCGACTACTTCCTGCAGATGCGCTTCAAACCCAAACCACGCTTCACCAAGGGGCTGGTGGTCGCCACCGGCATCGTGGGCCCTTACAAGACCGGCGAGATGTTTCCCCAGCCCACTTTGCTGGACGAAACCGGCAACGCGCAGAAGCTCGATGAACTGATCGGTGATGGCTTCGCCCTGATCCAGTGTGGGCGTGCCGACAGCAATGCGCTTGAGCGGCTGCAACACCCGCTGTGGGACAGCCTCGCGGCCAGGCGGATTCTCATCGAGCCGGCCGACGCACCGGCAACGGTCAAGGGAGCGGGCACCCTCAAGGTGCTGAAAGACCTGCAAAACAACTTGCCGCCCGCTTTGTTCGAGTCCCGGGCAATCATGCTGCTGCGCCCGGACCGTTACATCGCGGCGATCTTCGACTGCCACGACGAAGCCCATATCGCCCAGGCGCTCGAAGCGCTGTTCCACACCCAGCACGCCGTCCCGGTCGGCGGATTTGCCCTGGCCGCCGACGCACTCAGGTAACGCACCAAGAGGAGTTCCACCATGAACACCCTGCAAACCTCTACACCCGCCCGCCTGCTCTACCTCCACATAGGCAGTAAGGAGCCTCAGCGGCAGATCGACTTCTATCAACGCATGCTGGATTTGCAATGCGAACGCTACCCGGACGGCAGCGCCTTGCTGCTGGGCCCCAACCGCGCCGTGCAAATCAGCCCGGCCGACACCTCGGGCCTGCTGGCCGCCGCGTACCGCGTGGCAAACCCGCAGCACTTGAGCGAACTGCGCCAGCGCCTGGAGCAAAAAGGCTGCCCGGTAGAAAACGTCAGCTCCCCCCTGCTCGATGAGGGTGCCTTCAGCATCCGCGACCCTCAGGGGCGGGAAACAATCTTCGGGGTTGCCGGCACCTTGCAACACGCCGACATGCCAGGCATGCCCGGTCGCCTGCAACATGTGGTCTTCCAGACTACGGAGCTGGAGGCCATGGTGGACTTCTACGTGAACAGCGTCGGCTTCACCATCTCCGACAACGTGGTGGATCAGGAGACCGGCAAGCTGATGGTGTGCTTCCTGCGCTCGGACGACGAGCACCACACCCTGGCGTTCTTCCGTGGCTCGAACAATGAGTGGGATCACCACTGCTACGAAACCAACGAGTGGAACGATATTCGCGACTGGGGCGACCGCTTCGCCAAGGAACACATCACTATCTTCTTCGGCCCCGGCCGACATGGCCCCGGCAACAACCTGTTCTTCATGGTGGTCGACGCCGACCGTAACCGCCTGGAGTTTTCCGCCGAGCTGGAAGTTACCCCGCCTCAGCAAGCGCCGGGCCGCTGGCCGCAATGCGAGTACACCTTAAACTCATGGGGCCGCGCTTGGATTCGCAGCTGATCTCTGGATCACTCAACCGCGCTGAAGCCCAGCCCTAATTGGAGAATAACAATGACTCACCCCATGCCTGCCGCCTACGCCCTCAATGGTCATCAATACATCAATGGCACCTGGATCAGCGGAAACTCCAAGCGCACCCTGGATAACCGCAACCCCTTCACCGGCGAGCAGTTGCTGGTCATGCCCATGGCTTCGCGGGAAGACCTTGATGCAGCCTACACCGCCGCACAACGCGCCCAACAGGAATGGGCGGCCACCCCTCCGGCCCGCAAGACCGAGTTGCTCAACACGCTGGCCAGGGTAATCGAGCAACGCAGCGAGGAAATCACCGACTGGCTGATCAAGGAGTCCGGCAGCACTCGCATCAAGGCCAGCTTTGAATGCCACGGTTCATTGAATCTGGTACGTGAATGCGCGGGCATGCCCTTTCAGGTCGAAGGGCGCATTCTGACCAGCTACAAACCGGGCGAGCAGAGTTTCGTGTTCCGCGAACCGCTGGGCGTGGTCGGCGTTATCAGCCCATGGAATTTCCCGATGTACCTGAGCATGCGCTCAGTGGTTCCGGCCATTGCCCTGGGTAACACCGTCGTCCTCAAACCGGCCAGCGACACCGCCGTGACCGGCGGCCTGCTGCTCGCCCATCTGTTCGAGGAAGCGGGTTTCCCGCCTGGCGTACTCAACGTCGTGGTCGGCGCTGGCTCGGAAATCGGCGATGCCTTTGTCGAGCACAAGGTGCCCAGTTTCATCTCCTTCACCGGCTCGACTGATGTCGGGCGCAACGTCGGCCGAATCGCCACCGGTGGGCAGCACATCAAACGCGTAGCGCTTGAACTGGGCGGCAACAGCCCGCTGGTGGTACTGGATGACGCCGATATCGAAGTCGCTGCCCATGCAGCCGTGGTCGGCCGTTTTCTCCACCAGGGGCAGATCTGCATGAGCGTCAACCGGGTAATCGTCGACCGCAAGGTCTACGGCGATTTCGCTGCGCTGGTCACCGAGCGGGTGAAAGCGCTCAAGGTCGGCGACCCGAACCTGGCGGACACGGTCATCGGCCCGGTGATCAACCAGGCTCAGCTCGATGGTCTGCTGCGCAAGGTGGACAACGCCCATACCGCCGGTCTCAAGCAACTGGTCGGCGGCCAGCCGTCAGGGCTGGTGCTGCCGCCACACGTCTTCGGCGACGTCCCGGCGAACCAGGAACTGGCGTTGGAGGAAACCTTCGGCCCGCTGCTGCCACTGGTGGTGGCCGATAACGAACAACATGCCCTGGCACTGGCCAACGCGGGCGAGTACGGGTTGTCCAGCGCTGTCTTCACCCGCGACATGGCCCGTGGTCTGGCCTTCTCCCGACAGATTGTGGCGGGCATGACGCACATCAACGACATCACCGTCGACGATCAGCCAAACGCGCCCTTCGGTGGCGAGAAGAACTCCGGCCTGGGCCGTTTCAACGGCCATTACGCGCTGGATGAATTCACCCGCGCCCATTGGGTCACCTGGCAGCCTGGGGGACACAGTTACCCCTTCTGATCAGTAAACGCCTGCGTGAACTACGTCCGGAGCCCTGCTCCGGACGACTATAACGAGAGAACACACAATGAGCACACTGGCCTCTGTTTCCACCGATCAATTCGTCCATACGGATCGTCTGATTAAATGGCGAGAGTTCATGAGCCGCCATCTGGGCAAGACCCCGGACTATGTGCGGCGTTTGGAGACCACCCATTTTGACCCCATTCTGGATCGCCCTTTCAGTGGTCGGCTGGAGTATGGCGCGCTGGGTGATCTGAATTTTTGTCGCATGGTGTGCAGCCCCCATCGCTTCTCAAGAAGCCTGAGCAAAGCCCTCACCCCATCCGACACGTCCTGGTTACTCATCCTGCAAATGAGTGAGGTCAGCCATTTCGAGCAAGGCGGCAAAAGCTGCGCCCTGACGCCAGGGGAAATTCTGCTGCTCGATTGCGGACGGCCCTTCAATGTCACCAGCATGAAGGGGTGCGAATACCTGATGTTGCTGTGCCACGGCCTGCCCCCGAGCGTGCGTGAACGCCAGGAAATGCACCTGAACAACCGCAATGGCCTCGGCCGCATGCTTCAGCACCTGATCACCGATGCCTACGCCCAATACACCCTGATGAACGACACGACATCCGGTTTGGTCGGCCAGAGCATCCTGTCCCTGCTGAACAACTCACTGGAAAATCAGCGTCAGGAAGCGAAGCTCGAACATGACTTTCGCTACTTCAAACAGCACCGAATCAAATCGTTTATCGAGCACAACCTGGCCGAACGCGAACTCAGCATCGAGCGTATCGCCCATGCCGTGCAATGCTCCGTACGCACCCTGCATCGGGTCTTTGAAGACGATCAAAGCAGCAGCCTGAACGAATACATCTGGCAACGCCGTCTTTCCCGTTGCGCGGAAGACCTGCGAAACCCGGGGCATGCCTGTCGCTCGATCACGGACATCGCCTATGCCTGGGGCTTCAACAGCAGCTCCCACTTCAGCAAGGCGTTCAAGTCGGCCTACGGCATGTCGCCCCGGCTGTTTCGCGAAACCTCAGCGCTAGGGGCTGCGCCCTTTGCCCTAGCCGCTGCGCAGGACCCGGTTTTAGTGCGGGGCAAGGCACAAGACGTGATCCTCGCTTAACCGCTTGATGCACCTGAGCCTTCCACCCTCAGCGGCGTCCCGTCCCGAACGCACCTCCGGGCTCAAGCCTCCGGTCTGGCGAAACGCTTGCGAAAGGTCGTTGGCGAAACCCCGATGCGCTGGCGAAACAGCCGGCGCAAGGAGTTACTGTCCTCGTAGCCGACCTGACGGGTGATGGCGTCGAAACCCAGCCGTGTGGTTTCCAGCAAGTGTTTGGTTTTTTCCAGGCGCAGCGCCTGCAGGTAGGCCAATGGGCTGTAGCCGGTGGCTTCCTTGAAACGGCGTTTGAAATTGCGCACCCCGAAGCCGAAGCGCTCGGCCAGCTCATCAATCAGCAGCGCCTGATCGAAGCACGTGTCCATCCAGTCCTGCACCCGCAGAATCGCTTCATCGCCATGATTTCTCGGCATCGACCACAGCACATAGACCGACTGTTCTGTGCGCACGCTGTCGATCAGCAGGTAGCGGCTGCAGTGCCGAGCCAGCTCAAGCGAGGCGAAACGGCGGATCACATGCAACAGCAGATCCATCGCTGCGCTGGCACCACCGCTGCTGATCAGGCGGGTGTCTTCACAGAGAATGCGCCCTGCGTCCACGTGAACCCTTGGGTAGCGTCGGCGCAACAAGTCGGCGAAGGCCCAATGAGTGGTGGCCTCAACGCCGTCGAGCAAGCCCGCCTCGGCCAGCATGAAAGTGGCCGTGCACATGGCGGCAATCACCGCGCCCTGCTCATGCTGCCGTTTCAGCCAGGGGCCGTATTGCGCGAGCTGCGGCAGGACATCGCGCAGGCTGAAGAGAAAACCGGGGATCAGCACCAGATCAGTCCGCTCAATGTCGGCGAGCGACCCATCCACCTCCAGGCCTCGCCCTCCAGGGCTGCGCACCGCACTACCGTCGAGCGAGGCAACCGTCACTTCGAACACGGGCCTTGCAGGCGCCGCAAAGTGATTGGCCGCGTCGAACACCTCGAGTGCCAGGGTGGCGCTGGCCAGGGAGCATTGGTCAGCGAGCAGCAGCGTCACATGCATGATGGGCTCACTTGCATTAATCGCATGGAATAAGTCATTTCTGCATCTATCCTACGCCATCCTTTGTGCCTAAAGTTACCGCCACTCATTCACGCAGGTGCTTGCTCCATGAACCTCTGGTTTCGCCTTCTCCTGATGCTGCTACGCCGTCCCTGGCGTCGCGAGAGCCATGGTCTGGACAGCACCGTCGTGCGCCTGCGCGTGTGGCCGCTGGACCTGGACTTTAATCGGCATGTCACCAACGGCCGCTATTTCACCCTGGCGGATGTCGGGCGCATGGATTACGTGCTGCGCAGCGGCGCATTTCGGGTCGCTCTACGCCACCGGGCACTGCCCATCGTCGGCGATGTGTGGGGCAAGTTCCGCCGCGAGTTGAGGCTGTTCGAGCGCTTCGAGGTCCACACGCGCCTGCTGGGTTGGGATGACAAGTGGAGTTTTATCGAGCACCGCTTTATGAAAGCCGACCGAGTGATCGGCGTGGTCATCATGCGCGGTCTGTTTCGCGGCCCGAAGGGCAACGTGATGCCAGCCGAATTCGTCCGCGAGATGGGCCTGGACGAGCAGTCGCCACCGCTGCCCTCCTGGCTGGCCGAGTGGTCAGCCAGTTGTGACGGTCTTAGCGCCCGGTTGCGTGATGAAGAACAGGCTGCGTCCGAAAGCCAGCCCGGCCTGATGGCCGAATAGTGCGGTGGACAATGCAGTGAGCCGTAAACCTCTGCCAATGACGCTGTTCTGCGAAAACCTCAGTTTTCTGGAATGGATGCAAGGGGTAACCAGACGCAGACTTCAAACCCATCCTGTCGACCCGTTGCAGGGGACAACAACTTCATTTGGCCGTTGACCCCCTGCACGATGGTTTTGGTAATCGCCAGGCCCAGTCCTGAACCGCTGATGTCACTGTGACCGCGCACAAAGCGCTCGGTCAGGTGCTGCAACACCGCGTCAGGCACTGTCGACCCGCCATTGACGACCCGCAACAGTGCCTGTCCGGTGAGGCTGACTTCGACCGGTTGATCCGTTGCGCCGTACTTCAGCGCATTCTCAATCAGGTTACGCAACAGAATGCCGAAGGCGTCCGGGTCAATGGTCGAGTACACATTGGCCTGGCTTGGCAGTTGTAAATCAATACGCTGCCCGCTGCGTTGGCTCCACTCGTCCACCCCATGGGCCAGCAACGGAATCAGGTCCTGGGGCGTTTCTGACAACAGCCCACCGCCCTCGGCTTTGGCCAGCTGCATGAGCTTTTCCGACAGCCGCGCCAGCTCGCGCAGCGAGTTTTCGATTTTCGCCGCACGCACTCGCAACGGACCTTCGGGCGCCTCGTGGCGCAGCCGCTGGATCTGCGCCAGGGTCGCTGCCAGGGGCGTGCGCAGTTCGTGTGCGCTGTTGGCGGTAAAGCTTCGCTCGGCGTCAAGGGCTTTGCGCAAGCGCTCCAGCAGGTGGTTGACCGCCTCGGCCAACGGATCGATTTCGGCGGGCAGGTGCGCCACCTTGATCGGCGACAGATCTCCCACACCCCGCACCTCGACAGCACGACCGTAAGCCAACACGCTGCGCAGGCTGATACGCACAAACAACCAGGTGCCGAGCAAACTGACGGGAATCAGCGCCAACAACGGCAATAACAAGGCGAACAAGGCTTCCCGCGCGGCTTCACGACGATGATCCAGCGGCTCGGCGATTTCGATGAACAGCGTCTCGCGTAACGCACTGGCGCCGTACAAGCGATACTTTGCAGAGGTGGAAAAACCTTCACTCGGGTGTTGGCTGAAGATTTTCGGATTGGCGTCGTGGGACTGCATCAGGATCGTGCCCTTGGCATCGCGCACCACGTACGTCAGGTACTCCTTGTGCATTTTCAGGGTAGCAACGTGTTGTGTCTCGCCGGGTTCCTCCCGGTTGCTGATTTCCAGTACGGCCAAAGGCAGGATGCGTTGCGCAGTCTCTTCAAGCGCGCTGTCGAATGCTTCATTCAGCTCATGCTGGACCACCCGCCAGCCTCCGACCGTCGCTCCCAGCCACAATAAGGTCATGCCCAGGGTCAACCCCAGGCCGAGACGTTTTTGCAGGCTTGAAGACGGCCTCATACCGACATCAACCGATAACCCATGCCGCGCACGGTCTCGATCAGGTCGCGCCCCAGCTTTTTACGCAGACGACTGATGTACACCTCAATGGTGTTGCTCTCGATTTCGGCTCCGAACGCGTATAACCGCTCTTCGAGCTGCGATTTCGACAGCAGCGCGCCGGGCCGCTGAACAAAGGCTTCGAACAGCGCCCATTCGCGGGCTGTCAGGTCCACGGTGATGCCGGCACGCTGTACCGTGCGGGCGCTCATGTCGACCTGCAACTCGCCGAGCTTGATCTGCGGGTTGGGGTTGCCGCTGTAACGGCGGGCCACTGCGGCCACACGCGCCGAAAGCTCAAACAGGTCGAAGGGTTTGACCAGGTAATCGTCGGCGCCGGCATTGAGGCCCGCGATGCGATTGGAGATCTGATCCTGGGCGGTCAGGATGATCACGGGCGTCACGGATCCCGCTGAGCGCTGCTGGCGCAAGAAGTCCAGACCGCGACCGTCCGGTAGCATCAAGTCAAGCAGGATCAGGTCGTAGGGTGTGGTGCGCACACTGTTGCGCGCATGCCCCAGGTTCTGCACCCAATCCACGGCGTGGCCGTCATCGGCGATCTGCTCACGCACGGCCTCCCCCAGCCCGGTTGCATCCTCGACCAATAAAACCCGCATCCGGCACCTCCTGTGGTGGTTCTCGTACAGCACCTTAATCGCCTCACCTGACGACAACCTGAAGATTCAGGTGGCTGTCAGGAATGCACCTCACGATAGGCCACAGATGCCACCCCCCACAGGAGACAGATCATGAAATCGGGCTTTATTGCCAGTGCCGCGTTGTTGAGCCTGCTGCTGGGCGGTTACGCCCTGGCCGATGACGATTGCAGTGACCCGGTGAGCGACTGGCAGCCGCGCGACACCTTGCGTCAGAAGGTCGAGCAGCAATACGGCTGGAGCGTGCAACGCATCAAGGTCGATGACGGCTGTTACGAGCTCAAGGCTCTGGACCGCAAAGGCAATGCCATCGAAGCCAGTTACTCACCGGCCTCGCTGCGCCTGCACACCTTGCAGATTCGATTCCGCGACGGTGGCGACGCCGCCGATTACCTTGCTCGCCCACTCACCGAATGACGCCTCACCTGTCCATGAGTTTTTCCTGCCCTTCAGGTTGTTGTCAGCAAGCAGGCCCAAGCTCTCACTTACCGATCAAAAGGACACCCCCATGAAAAACATTATCGCAGCAACCTGTCTCGCCGGTGCCATTGCCCTGCCAGGGCTCGCTCAGGCGCGTGAAGTGACCTTGACCACCCAACTCAAGAACTACGGTGGCAACGAAGCGTCCCTGGCGATCTATGTCACCGACGCCAGCGGCCAGTATCAGAAAACCCTCTGGGTGGCGGGCAAGAAGGCCAAATACTACAAGCACCTGGGCGATTGGGCCCGTGGTAGCGGGCTGAAACCGAGCGAGTTTGACGGGGTCAGCGGCGCGAGTGTCGGCAGCGGTCGCACGCTCAAAGTCAGTGTCGAGCTGGCGGACACCCTGATCGATGCCGGGTATCAGATCCGTATCGACAGCGCCGTCGAGGACAAACGTGACGCCCGTGCCGATGTCACTGTACCCCTGACGTCCAAGGGTGCAGGCCAACCAGCAACCGGCACTGTCTACGTCGACACCTTTAGATACGACCTGTAGCACCTGGTAACTCTGGAGGCTGAACATGCTTCGCCAATTCCATTCACTGCCCGGTCTGATTGCTTCCATGCTGGTCATGTTGTTAGCCATCAGCGGTGCGATCCTGTCGGTTGACCCAGTCCTTGAGCGCCTGCAAAGCGGGCCCGTCACCGCCGGGCAACTCAACGTCGGCCAAGTAGCCGGGCGTGTGGCCAATCACTTCTCGGGCGTCGAGCAGATTCAGCGCACGGCGTCCGGCACCGTCATCGTCTACTACAACCAGAACGGTCAGGCCGGCGCCGAAAAGGTTGACCCACTGACCGGCCAAGGCCTCGCACCTTACGCGCCATCGGCGTTCTCACGCTGGGTGAAAGACCTGCACCGGTCGCTGTTCCTTGGCACAACGGGCCACGGGGTGGCAGGGGCTGGCGCGTTGTTTATGTTGGTACTGTGCGTGTCCGGCGCGCTGTTACTGGCCCGGCGCCTGGGCGGCTGGCGCAATCTGCTGCTGCCACTGCGGGGCACCTTCAGCCAGCGCTGGCACGCGGAAATCGGTCGCTTGGCTGTGCTCGGGTTGCTGTTATCTGCGTTGACCGGGCTCTACATGTCCGCCACTACGTTTGGCCTGATCGCCGACGGCACTCAAAGTGAACCTGCCTTCCCTGCCCACATCAGCGTCGGCCCCGGCTTGCCCGTTGCCGATCTGCAAGCCTTGCAGGCCACGGACCTGAGTGACCTGCGCGAGCTGGTTTACCCGAGTCCCGGCAACCCACAGGACGTGTTTTCCTTGCGCACGGCCCAGGGCGATGGCTACGTGGACCCGGTCAGTGGTGCGTTGCTGTCCTATCAGCCACAGGATTCGATGCGCGACGCCTACGAATGGGTCTACCGGTTGCACACCGGCGAAGGCCTCTGGTGGCTGGGCCTGGCGCTCGGCGTGTGCGGCCTCTGCGTGCCCTTGATGAGCGTCACTGGCATCCTGCTGTGGTGGCACCGCCGCTCCGCCGCACCGAAGATCCGCCACAACAGCCCCGCCCGGTCTGCCGACAGCCTTATTCTTGTGGGCAGTGAAAACAACAGCACCTGGACCTTTGCCAACACCTTGCATGACGCCTTGCACAAGGCCGGTCATCAGGTGCACAGCGCGGCCATGAATGAATGGTCGGGGGATTACCCCAACGCCAGGCGCGTATTTATCCTTACGGCCACGCAGGGTGACGGCGATGCACCCGCTTCGGCTTCCAGGTTCCTGACGCGATTGTCCAGGTTCGGTCTGAAACCCGGACAGCCATTTGCCGTACTGGGCTTTGGCGACCGGCAGTTTCCGCAGTTCTGTCAGTTCGCCCATCAGGTGTAGAGCGCCCTGTCACGGGCCGGAGGCTCACCGATACTGGAGCTGGAAACCATCAACCGCCAGTCCCCTCAGGCGTTCGCTCGTTGGGGTGACGCATTGGGCGAAGTGCTGGGACACGACCTGAAGCTGGTACACGTCACCAGGCAGCCGTCTACCCATCGGTTGGCGCTCAGCGAGCGCATCATCTACGGTAACCAGGTGAATGCACCGACCCACGTTTTGCGGTTCAAAGCCGCAGGTACGCTGCCATTTTTTGAGGCCGGCGACCTGGTGGGGATTGTGCCGCCGGGCAGCCCTGTGCCGCGTTTTTACTCACTGGCCAGCGGTTCGCAGGACGGCATGCTGGAGATCTGTGTACGCAAACACGAAAGCGGTGTGTGTTCGCCATTCCTTCATGGCCTGAGCATTGGCGCGCAGATCGAAGCCTTTATTCAGCCTAATCCGCAATTTCGCCCGGCGTCGGGCGCGCACCCGGTGATATTGATTGGCGCGGGCACCGGCATCGGCCCACTGGCCGGGTTTATCCGCAACAACAAGGCTCATCACCCGATGCACCTCTATTGGGGCGGACGCAACCCTGACTCGGATTTCCTCTATGAAACGGAGCTCGGCCAGTACCTGGCGGATCGACGACTCACCGCACTGCACGCCGCCTTCTCTCAGGTTCAGGACCGCAGCTACGTCCAGGACCGGCTCATCAACGACGCGCAGGCCTTGCGCAGGTTGATTGAAAAACGCGCCCAGATCCTGGTGTGTGGCAGTCGCGAAATGGCCAAGGGCGTCATGCTGGCCCTGGATGAAGTGCTTATCCCTCTGAACCTAAACGTGCGGACCCTCAAGGTCCAGGGACGCTACCGTGAAGATGTCTACTGAGCTGCAACGCTACAGCCTGAACGGTGAAACCATGGGCACCCGCTACACGGCCCTGTTCTTCGCCGCAGCCGGGATCGATATCGAAGAAATCAGCCAGAGCCTGGCATGCACCGTGGGTCAGGTGGATCAGCAAATGTCGAACTGGAAACCCGATTCCGACCTCAACCGCCTTAACATGGCGCCAGAACAGGAATGGCTTTCAGTGCCCAAGGCATTGATCACGGTATTGTCCGCCGCGATACGAGTAAGTCAGCAATCCAGCGGAGCCTTCGACATCGCCACCGGTGACCTGGTGGACGCCTGGGGTTTCGGACCCGGCGGACAGTCGATCACCAAAGGGGAGCCTGGCACCCTGCCACCACGCGCCCGGTTGTCCGCCAGTGCAGCGTTGGTGGTGGATCCGAAACGCAATCAGGTGCGTAAACGCGCGCCATTGAGCCTCAACCTGAACGGGATCGCCAAGGGGTTCGGCGTCGACGAACTGGCCCGCTGCCTGGACGGTTTCGGCATCACACGCTATCTGGTCGGCATCGACGGCGAGATGCGCGCCCGTGGTATTAAACCGGATGCTCAACCCTGGGTGGTGGCCCTGGAAAAACCCTGCCGTGGCACACGTGAAGTCATGGGTGTGATGGAACTCAGCGATGCCGCCATCGCCACGTCTGGCGACTATCGACACTGGGTCCATGTGGAGGGGCAGTCGTATGCCCACACCATGGACCCGGCCACCGGCGCACCGCTGCGTAACGCGCTCGCCGCCGTGACGGTCGTGGCGGCCTCATGCATGCTCGCCGACGCCTGGGCCACCGCACTGATGGTCCTGGGCGAAACCGAAGGCCCGCGCCTGGCACAGGAGCGCGGCATGGACGCGTTATTCGTGGTGCGCAACGGTGACCAGCTCAATGAACTGTCCATTGTAGGCGGCCAGTTGCAGGCGCACATTGAAATGCATTGATGTCGCTTGTCTGCAACCTGACCTTTTGAAACGCCAATCACAGTGAGTCTCGTCAAACAATGAAATTCATGCACAGGCACACCGAATCTCACCGAAGCGATCGAATCGGCTGGCTGCGCGCCGCCGTGCTGGGGGCCAACGACGGAATTGTCTCTACCGCAAGCCTGCTGGTCGGCGTCGCGGTGGCTAATGCCAGCCACGCCACCTTGCTGGTCACCGGAATGGCAGGATTGATGGCCGGCGCCATGTCCATGGCCGCAGGCGAGTACATTTCCGTTCACTCCCAGGCGGATACCGAGCAGGCCGATCTGTCCCGGGAACGGGCAGAACTGGCAAGCGACCCGAAAGCCGAACACGTTGAGCTCACCGACATCTACATCAACCGGGGTGTCTCACCGGACCTGGCGCGCCAGGTCGCCGACCAATTGATGGCCCACGACGCGCTGGGCTCACACGCCAGGGAGGAACTGGGCATCAGCGACACGTTCACCGCCAAACCTCTGCAGGCCGCTTGGGCCTCGGCCGCCAGTTTTGTGGCGGGCGCCGCATTGCCGTTGGCGGTGACGGCAGTCGCACCGGAGCACAGTGTGATCGCCTGGATATCGGGCATGTCATTGGTATTCCTTGGATCACTGGGCGCCGTTGCCGCCAAAGTCGGCGGGGCCAAGGTCATCACCGGCGTCTGGCGAGTAACCTTCTGGGGCGCGCTGGCCATGGGGGTCACCGCGCTGGTCGGCCATTTGTTTGGCGCGGTGGTCTAGTTCCTCGACTGTTGGTGGCCAGGTTCGCGGCTAATCTACACATGCATCACTCGCGCCCCCAGCGACTGAACGCGAGTCGTTGGCTTTTCGGATCGGCTGCTGAAGTCTCGAGCGACCATAGAAAAACAGCGCGCTCAGCAGCGTACTCAGCCACACGAAAATACCGGCCCAAAGGGTGTGCGAGAAATAGTGCCAACCCTGCACCACCCGCGCGGTGCCGTAGACCATGCCCAGGACGCACACGCCAGCCAGCAAGATATTGGAATAGTGCCAACGATAACGTCGTGCAACGAAGTACACGGCGAACATGCTGAACGCGCTGGAAGCATGTCCACCTGGCCAGCATCGCCCGGATCCGGCTTCGTGCCACAGGGTGAAGTTTTCGAACCATTCCCTGCGAATTTCAGTGCCGCCATAGAGCGTCGTTTCAACCGGGCAATAGATGCTGGTATGACTTTTCAAGAAGTGAATGACGCCGGTACTCAGCGCAAAAGCGACGATGATGAAAAAGAAATCAAGCCGGTGTTGGCGAAGAAATTTCAGTGGGGTCGCCACTGACGAACGAACGATGCACCCGGCGAGCCGCGTCTCTCGGTACCGCTCAAGACACGGCCAGAGGAAGGAAAGAAACGCCCCTACAATAGCCAGCTCACCGGTCCAGTTCGGGATGATCCGCGCCCATTTATGCGTCACTTTTTCAAACGCGTGAACATGGTCGATGGGAAACACACCGGCAACCGGGTCATAGAACAGATTCGTGAACAGACGATCCAGATCTGTCAGGTCGAACGCGATAAACGTCACCAACGCGAACAGTATCGGAAGGCCGAGGTTGCGACTGTAAAACCTGAATCGAGTACTGGAGACGTTCATCAATTCAACCGCTCAATGTTAAGTGTTGCCCATTGGTCTGCATCCAGCGACCCGATAATCTTCGGCGGGTGCCTGCCATCCACCTTGACGAAAAAGGCTTGCGCGTAAGCGCTGGAACGGTCCCCGCCACGCACGCCCATCCTTCGTTCGAATTGGTCTATGCAGCCACTATGGGTAATCAGAACCAGATTCTCTGCCGGCTTTTTATGAGTGATCAGGGCATCCCCAAAGCCACCGTCACAGTCGCTGACCCAGTCCTGGGTTTGTACGGTCTGCCCCAGGATAAATTCAGCCGTCTGCCGAGTGCGGGTCATCGGACTGGCAACCATTCTGGTTTTCTCAAGCCCCAGGCGCTGCAGACCGGCACCCACCGCCAGCGCTGAACGGCTGCCGTCTACAGTGATGCCATCCGCGCTGCCAAGGCACGTATTAACGGATCGATCACATCGTTCCGCATGCCTGACCATCACCACGACGTCTCCTCGGGCCCACTGTTCGGCAAGTCCTGACTTGCGCAGGTGAGTCCCCACACCCAAGTCAACAATAGACGTCGAGGTCCACAACCAACTCACTGTCGCCAGAAGCGCAACGGTAACCGTAATCATTGCGATAGACACATAGTTAATGTGAGGCGTTCGAGAGGCATCTCTGGAAACTATCGATTCATTCATCACAGTGTGGATCACACCAGCGCTCCTGAAAAATAAAGATGATGCCATTCGGACTTGAATAGCGAATGCCATCCCACCCGCAGGCTGCAAAATAAAAGACGCTCCGTAGTTGACCGGTGAAAAGAGTGTGAAAAAAAAGTTTAAGTTTTTGCCTTTCTTAATTATTTACCCTTGCAGATCGACCTCTGAACCGTGCGCCACGCGACGTTTAATACGCCACTTTTTGTTGTCATGTTTTTCACAAAAAATTGACGAACTGCCCCCTACAGTTCGCACTCTGGAGAAAGCACCGCCAGGCGCCGTAGCACGCCCCTATTTTTCAAGTAGAAACGTATGTTTAAAATTAAACCCGTGTACCCGGAAGTGGCGATTGTGGTCGCCAGCACCTTCCTGTTAATTGGTTTCAATACGGCCCTCTGGCAGCACGTATTCAGCATTACAGAAGCCACCAGAACGGGCATGCTTCTGAGGCTGGCATTGGGTGCTCTATTGTTTTGCATCTTTAATATAGCCATCACCTTACTGTCCTTTCGCAAAGCATTAAAACCTGTTCTGACGACCTTATTCATGATCAGCGCTGGCGTCGCTTACTTCATGAATAGCTATGGCGCGGTCATCGATGTTGGCATGCTACGAAACCTTGCAGAAACCAATGCGACTGAGATAGGAGGCCTGCTTTCCCCTAAACTGTTTGCTTACATTGTGCTGTTAGGCCTGCTGCCTTCGTTCCTGCTCTTGAAAACGCCCATCCGCTACCGGCGTTTTCACCACGAGCTGCTCAGTAAAGTATTGGTTTGCGTTTGCTGCACCGCCATCCTCGGCGCCATTGCGCTGCTGAACTATCAAGGCCTGTCGTCACTTTTTCGCAATCACCATGAGCTGCGACTGATGGTCGTACCCAGCAACTACATCGGCGCGTCCATCGGGTACCTGCGTGAACAAGTGGTCACAGCGAAAAAACCCTTCATGAAAATCGGTGAAGATGCAATGCGTGGCAGCCAATGGGCACAGCATTCGCGTAAATCCCTCACCGTGCTGGTTGTGGGCGAAAGCGCGCGAGCGGAGAATTTCAGCCTCCTGGGCTATAACCGCGACACGAATCCAGAACTGCGCAAAGAACAGGGAATGATTGCTTTTACCGACGTCCAGTCCTGCGGCACTGAAACAGCGGTATCAGTACCTTGTATGTTTTCCAATATGGGGCGCAAGAATTATGAGGCATCCACTGCCAAAACCCAGGAGGGCTTGCTGGACTTGCTCAAGCGTGCTGGCCTCGAGGTGGTTTGGAGAGATAACCAGTCCGGCTGCAAGGGTACGTGCGACCGCGTGACGGTGCAGGATGTCAGCAACTCCATAGATCCCGGTTTGTGCACCGCCACCGAATGCAGGGATGAAATCCTGCTGCAGGGTTTACAGAATTACATTGACCAGCTTGATAAAGACACGGTATTGATACTTCACCAGATGGGCAGCCACGGCCCCGAGTATTTCAAGCGTTATCCCAAGGCATTCGAGAAATTTACCCCGGTCTGCGAAAGCAATGCACTGGATAATTGCAGCCGGGAAAGTATCGTCAATGGTTACGACAATACCCTGCTCTATACGGACTACGTGCTGGCCAGCCTAATTGATGTATTGCGTAAAAATCAGAACAAGGTCGACACCGCAATGATTTACCTCTCGGACCATGGCGAGTCTCTGGGCGAGTACAACCTGTTCCTGCACGGCACGCCTTACATGCTCAGCCCGGATCAACAAAAACATGTGCCGCTGTTTGTCTGGTTTTCGGACAGTTATCAGCAATCATTCTCGGTCGATACCACCTGTCTGCAGAAAACTCGCGACACGTCATTAAGCCACGACAATCTGTTTCATTCGATGCTTGGCTTGCTAAAGGTCCAGACCCAAGCCTACGACGCCACGCTGGATATGTTTGCGGGCTGCAGAGGGGGGGCTACTCCAGGTGTCCTAGCCCGTAATGACTGATTCTCGTCTGTATACTCAGGACGCCCGGCAAGGTTTTCTACGCCGAATAAAAATGAGGGACCCATGCGCATACTCGTTATCGAAGATCATAAAGATATCCTGGCCAACATCTCGGAGTACTTCACGCTCAAAGGGTACGAAGTGGATGGAGCCCTGGATGGATTGACTGGGCTGCATCTTGCAGTGACCGGTAACTATGACGCGATCATTCTGGATCTGATGCTACCCGGAATGGACGGCAACCTGGTCTGCAAAAAGATCCGGGAAACCACCAGGCAGCAGGTCCCCATTCTGATGCTGACCGCCCGGGACCAACTGGAGGACCGACTGACCGGGTTCAGCGTTGGCGCGGATGACTATATTGTCAAACCGTTCGCACTGTCAGAGCTGTTTGCTCGCGTTGAAGCCATTGGGTGGCGTGCCAATGGTTTTCGCAAGCACATACTTCAGGTACATGACCTGACCTACGATCTGGACTCGCTGGAAGTGAAGCGGGCAGGACAGCTGCTCAGACTCAACCCGACCAACAGGGTGCTTCTTGAATTACTCATGCGTAAAAGTCCCTTGTTGGTGAGACGCCGTGAATTCGAGCAAGCCCTTTGGGGCAGTAATACACCTGACTCTGACAGTTTGCGCACCAGCATCTACACGCTGCGCAGAACAATAGACAAGTCCTTCGATATTCCCTTGCTGCACACTGTTCACGGCATGGGCTACAAATTGCAAGGTCCTCAATAGAAACGGCGGGCCCTGTCACAGCTCAAACAATGCCACGCCCACACTTAATGCGGGCAGAACGCGGTTAGCGATCCTGGCGTGCGAATAGCATTTTCGAGATTGCCATCATGAGCACCTGAACCGTCAGGTTATGCTCAACCTCACTCGAGCCGAGTTGATCAAATAACTGCGCACACCCGACATCGCGATTCAAGGCCGGATGAGCGACTGATTCGGTAGCGTTTTCCTTCCTGCGTAACGCCCTTCATAGCGGTTATCACCTTAGACCCGGTCCCGGCTAAGCTCACCGTCGATGCACCGCGCGACGGGCGATCGTGCCCGCCAGACACATTGATGCAGTGGCCACCCGCCTGCGGGATCGCCTGGCGAACGTTGTGGTGGGCGACCCGTCGGTGGAAGGCGTGCGCATGGGCGCGCTGGCGTCTCACGACCAGCAGACAGACGTTGCCGAGCGCCTGGAAAGCCTGTTGCAGAGCAGTGACCTGTTGTTCGGTGCCCGCGACGGCTTCGAGCCACGCGGTGAAAACGTCAGCCAGGGCGCCTTCTTTGCGCCAAGGTTGCTGCAATCACGTGACCCGCACGCCGAGGGCGGTGCTCACGATATCGAAGCGTTCGGCCCGGTCAGCACGCTGATGGCCTACGACGATCTGGAGGAAGCACTGGTCCTGGCGGCGCGCGGTAAAGGCAGCCTGGTCGCGAGTCTGATCACCAAAGATCCACGGATCGCCGCCAGGGCCATCCCGGTGGCGGCGGCCTGGCACGGCCGTTTGCTGGTGTTGGATCGCGAATCGGCCGCCGAATCCACCGGCCACGGCTCACCCCTGCCACAACTCAAACACGGCGGTCCCGGCCGTGCTGGCGGCGGCGAAGAACTCGGCGGTCTGCGCGCCGTGAAGCACTACCTGCAACGCGCGGCAGTGCAAGGCTCGCCAACCATGCTGGCGGCAGTCACCGGCGAATACGTGCGTGGCGCCAAGGTTATCGAAACTGAAGTGCATCCGTTTCGCCGGTTCTTCCAGGACCTGCAGATCGGCGAGTCGCTGCTGACTCACCGTCGCACCGTGACCGAAGCCGATCTGGTGAACTTCGGGTGCCTGTCCGGCGATCACTTTTATATGCACTTCGATGAAATTGCAGCGAAAGAATCCCAGTTCGGCAAACGCATCGCCCACGGCTACTTCGTGCTGTCGGCGGCGGCCGGTTTGTTCGTCTCTCCGGCCCCCGGCCCGGTGCTGGCCAACTACGGTCTGGACACCCTGCGCTTTATTAACCCGGTTGGCATCGGAGACACCATCCAGGCGCGCCTGACCTGCAAACGCAAGATCGACCAGGGCAAGAAGAGCCCGCAGGGCATTCCCCAAGGGGTGGTGGCCTGGGATGTGGAAGTGACCAATCAACTGGGAGAACTGGTCGCCAGTTACGACATCCTGACCCTGGTAGTGAAACGCGAAGCGTCATCCAACTGATGCCTTGAACGGCAAGCCCGCTTACGAGGCCCCGCACTGACAGGGGGGCCCCAGAGCGGGCGAATCAAGGGCGAACCCCCATACCGACGTGACGATCGACAGCGTTCACGGGCTGCCGGGGTAAGCTGCGCCTCACGCATCGAGTGCTCGCTGCTTGGCTATTTCCTGGTTTCGCAGGATGAAACGCTGCAGCTTGCCACTGGGGGTTTTCGGCAGTTGCTCAACGAACTCCACTTCTCGCGGGTAAGCGTGGGCGGCCAAGCGCCGTCGAACATGCAGCCGCAGTACCTCGGCCAACTCGTCGCTTGGCAAATACTGCCTGTTCAATACGACAAAGGCCTTTATCAGCTCAGTGCGTTGCGGGTCGGGCTTGCCAACCACGGCCGCCTCGACCACCGCCGGGTGTTCGATCAGGGCGCTTTCGACATCGAATGGCCCGACTCGATAGCCGGACGTGGTGATCACGTCATCGTCGCGGCCCACGAAGCTGATACTGCCATCGTCATTCATCTCCACCACGTCGCCACTCAAATAATAGCGGCCGACAAAGGCTTTGGTGCTCATGCCGAAGTACCCGTCGAACCAGCACAGAGGCGAGCGCTCGCGGTCAATCGCCAGAATACCCGGCTGCCCCGCCGGCAGTTCCCGCTGCTCCGCATCAAGCACAACAACGCGATATCCGGGGACGGCATAACCCGCGGAGCCTTCCCGTATCGGGTGACGCAGCCCGTGGTGATTGCATAGCACCATGCCAGTTTCGGTCTGGCCGTAGTGATCGTGAATGACGACGCCGAGCTTCTCGGCAAACCAGCGAATGACTTGCGGGTTAAGCGGCTCTCCAGCACTGCTGACGACCCGCAGGTGCCCACGAATGGCGTCAGCGAACGTGTCGCCTTCGGCGATCAACAGCCTATAGGCCGTTGGCGATCCGGCCAGGTTGCTGATCGCGTATTGGGTTACGACCCGGCAAGTGCTCTCCAACGTGAACGGGCCGTCGTAAAACAGCGTGGCATGACCTGAAGCCAAGGGCCCGGTGACCGTGTAGTACAAACCATAGGCCCAGCCAGGGTCGGCGAGGTTCCAGAAGTGGTCTTCTTCACGCAGGTCAATGCAATCCCGCATATAGCCCTTGAAGGCGAGAATCGCGCGCAAGGGTACTTCCAACGGTTTGGCCGGCCCCGTGGTGCCCGAGGTACACATCAGCATGAAAGGTGCATTGCTGTGTAGCAGCAGCGGCTCGCATTCACTGCTCTGACGCTGCAAGGTGCTCCAGAAATCGAACTCGCCCTGCGGGCTACCGCCCACCAACAGGATGACCGGGCAGTCGGCGATCTCATCCAGCTTTGGCCGATTGACGGTATCGGTCACGATCCAGCGTGCGTTTGAGCAGCCCAACCGCTGCTCGATTGCCTTGGGGCCAAACGCGGTAAACAGCGGTTGATAGACCGCCCCCACCCGCCAGGTCCCCAGAATGGTGATTAACAGCTCAACCGTTCTTGGCATCAAGCCGGCAACGCGGTCTCCTGGCTTGACGCCCTGCTCCCGCAGGAAGTTGCCAAACCGCGCAGCATGGGCCTGCAGTTCGGCGAAAGTATAGTGTTCGGCGCGACCGTCCTGTGTTTCGCAGTACAAGGCCACCGCCTCGCCGTTGACGTGTCGATCACAGCACTCGACGCAGCCGTTAAGGTACTCAAGATTGCCTTGCAAATCCTGATCAACGGCGTGCAGGTAATCAAAGGCAGTGATCGCAGACTGATAATCGCGCATGACGATCTCTCATTATTATTGTTGGGATCATGTGTGCGAATACTAGCGCTGCCGTCCGGTACACGACCATGGCAAAACGGCTCAAAAACCCTGACTGCTTTGGCCATTCCTTGGGGTCGCACGCAGTGAGTGCCCCGGGGCTGGCACCGGTTCAGCCGCTCAGCCTTTATCGACGATTACCAGTGGAATCGGTGATGATGGGTTATCAAGCCAACGCCGGCCTGGACCAGGTCCCTGCCGGCCAGCAACTCCAAGACAAAAGCGCCGCTGATCAATAGAAGTACGCCAGACGAAACTGCAATGAATTATCGATCTTCACACCTTCCCGTACCGACGTGTCATGCATAAGCTGCCCCATAACCTGTGTCTGCTTGCCCAGCATGGTCGCAACGGTAAAGCCAAGCGTGCCGTTACTGCGACTGGTGGCCAGGGTGTCATGGTCGAGCGTCTCGCGCGCGCCCCAGTTGTGGCGGTAAGAGATGGCCGCGTAGGTGTCGGGAGTGAAGTTGTAGCGCAGGTGATTGTGTAGTTGAAGTAACGGATCTTTTTTCGCATCGGTGGAACGCTGTTCGCCGTAAAACTCGGTCTCCGCGATCACGTCCCAGGTGATTTTGTCGGTAAGCCCTTTGATATAACCCACCTGAAAGTCCAACGCCCAGCGGTTGCTGCTCAAGGCGAAATCCTGATTCTTGTCGCTGCCGGTCGGGGCAGTGACAAAGACTGACCAACCCAGATGTTCGTTTTTGGCAAGGTCCGCGATGGTCCACACGGTGCCACCAAAGATGATATCACCCAGCCCCGAAGTCTTGCTGTCGCTGGTACCGATCTTCTGGTAGCCGAAAGGAATGACAATCTGCGGGTCCCAGGTCAGCCCCGTGTTGAAGAATTCGGTGAAATGGATCAACCGCAAGACGCCGACGGTCATGTCGAGGTCAAGGTTGTCGGCAACCTTCTTACCGCCCGAGTAAACCTTGTCGCCCCGGGGGTTCTGCTGGTACAGGACCACCACGTCAGTACCCTGAGGCAGCGCGGTGTAGTCGCCCGGATCAGGTTTTACATCGGCCTGAGCCAGGCCGGCCAGGAATGTACTGAGGGTCAAAATGCTAAATCTTTTCATGGCGTGTCCCTTTGTTTTTATTGTGGGCATAGCGTCGCCGTGGCGACTCCGCGAGGAGTCGACAGGCACAGGTGAAACAACGTGGGATCAGTTCGAGGCGTCAGGCACGGCGGCCTTGAGATCGGCCTGCAAATCCTGGGTACGCTTAATCAGGTATTGCCGGATCGACTCCATGTCTTCGCGCTTGAGAATGTCGGAGAAGTTCGGCATGCCCTTGGCAATCAGCGCTCCGCTGACAAAGGCCGGGAACGCGGCGTGTTTGTTGTCATCCAGGTAACGCAGGTCCGGCACCACGCCGCCGCTGATGGCATTGAGGCCGTGGCAGCCGGCGCACAGGCCATTGAACAGGTTGCGCGCCTGAGCCAGTTGCTCGGGGGTGGACGTCAGTACCTGATGATTACCCGGCAGAACAGGCGCAACCTTGGGTGGCGGCAGATCGCCGTGGGCACCGAGCTTGAAGGCGATGACCCGTGATTCAGCACGCACCTTGCCCTTGTTGGTCAAGGAGCCGGTCAACAAGGGCAGAATTCCGCCCCAGCCCACCGAAAACGCGACGTACTGCTCGCCATTGACGGTGTACGTCACCGGTCCCGCCATCACCCCGGAGTTGGCCCGATGCTCCCACAATTGCTTGCCGGTATCGGCGCGATAGGCAACCACGCGGCCATCGGCGGTGCCCTGGAACACCAGGTTACCGGCCGTTGCAAGCGTGCCGCCGTTGCCCGCGCTGATATAGGGCTGTTTCCAGGCCGCTTTCTGTTTGACCGGGTCCCATGCGATCAGCTCACCGCTCCAGGCGTCACGGATTTTATTCAAGGCTTTCGGATCTTCCGGCAGGTCCGGCACATCCAGACCGAAGTTCAGCACCGATTTGTTCGGCACAAACTGCGGGACCTTGGCGGCCTTCAGTTCCGCCAGGGTGTACTGGGCCGGAATGTAGACATAGCCGGTCTTCGGGCTGAACGACATGGGGTGCCAGTTGTGCCCACCGAGAAAGCTTGGCTGCACGACTTTCGGTTCTTTGGCGTAGTCCGCCGCGCCGGTGAGAATCGGGCGCCCTGTTTTCAAGTCGATGCCACTGGCCCAGTTCACCGGAACGAAATTCTTCGCCGAGAGCAGCTTGCCGTTGGTTCGATCAAGCACATAGAAGAAGCCGTTTTTCGGCGCCTGCATGATCACTTTGCGCACTTGGCCGTCGATTTTGATATCGGCGAGGATCATGTGCTGGGTTGCGGTGAAATCCCACTGGTCCTGGGGTGTTATCTGGTAGTGCCAGACGTATTCGCCAGTGTCCGGCCGCAACGCCAGGATCGAAGACACATACAGGTTGTCACCCTTGCCATTGGTGCGGAATTGGTAATTCCACGGCGAGCCGTTGCCCGTGCCGATATACAGCAGGTCCAGCTTCGGATCGTAGGCCATGGAGTCCCACACAGTCCCGCCGCCACCCCATTTGACCCAGCCGTCGCCGTCCCAGGTGTTCAACGCCTTGGCCATGGCCGCGTTTTCCGGTGGCAACTTCGGGTCGCCCGGTACGGTGTAAAAGCGCCAGGCCTGCTTGCCCGTCTCGGCGTCGTAGGCGGTGACGTAACCGCGCACGCCGAACTCGGCGCCGCCGTTGCCGATCAGCACCTTGCCTTTGACGATGCGCGGAGCCCCGGTGATGGAGTAACTCTTGGTGCGATCAATGATGGTGTCGACGCTCCACACCGGCTGACCATTGGCGGCGTCCAACGCAATCAAGCGGCCATCGAAGCTGCCTACATAAACCTTGCCCTGCCATACCGCGACGCCCCGGTTGACCGGGCCACAGCATCCTTGGCTAAGGTTTTCGGGCGGGACTTTCGGATCGTACTTCCAGAGTAATTCCCCTGTGGCGGCATTGATCGCATAAACGATGCTGAAGGCGCCTGTGGTGTACATCACGCCATCGACAACCAGCGGTGTGGCCTCGGTGCCGCTGTCGATGTCCAGCTTAGTGGTCCAGGCCAGGCCCAGTTGCCCGACGTTGGCATCATTAACGCTCTTGAGCGGGCTGTAGCGCTGCTCATCATAGGTACGGCCATGGCTCATCCAGTTGCCCGGCTCCTGATCGGCGGCGATGATTCGATGACCGTCGACCTGCGCCGGACCCGCCCACGCAAAAGAGCCGATCACGGCCATCAGTAAAGGGGTGCTTGTCAGCAAGCTCCGCGTGTTCATTATTATTCTTCTCCAGCGATGGTCGGCTCGGTCTCAACCCAAGCCCAGGCAAGCCTATTAAAAAGCCTGCCACGCCTTGCCACTTGACTGAGTCTGCCAAACCGCTTGGCATTCTCTGCCAACGTGGTACTCACGCAACCTGGTGGCGGAAATCACGAGGGGCGTGTTGGAAATAGCGCTTGAACGCCCGGCTGAAATGCGCAGCGTCGATAAAACCCCACTTGAAGGCGATCTGGGTGATCGACTCATGGCGCAAATCGTGGGCACGCAGGTCTTGGGCTATCCGCTCCAGACGGCGTTGCTGAATGTAGCGGGAGATACTTTCTTGCCGCTGTTCGAACAGGCGGTAGAGCTGCCGAACCGAGACGTTCAGATGCCGGGCCAGATAGTCAGGGCCCAAGGCAGTCTCGTGCAGCGATGTTTCGATCAGGCGTGTGGCCAGCCCATACAGATCATCATGCCCCACACAGGCAAATCCGGGCTGCGACTCGGTACGCGCGTCCAGGCCAGCGGCGGCCAACCCGATCAGTGCTTGCTCCAACGCCGGGCCATCGCGTTCACCGCCGTACCCGTCACTCAGCTCGACGTCGCCCAACGAGCGTATCAGCGCACGAATCGTATGCGTGGCAACGCTGTTACGGGCCAGCTTGCCAAACAGCGGATTTTCGCCAAAGTGCTGCCTGACTTCCTGACGTGACAGATGAACCGAGATATTTTGCACAAGCCCCTGTGGCTCGATCTCGAACGCTCGGGCCGAGTCCACCAATGCCAGGTCGCCGGGCCCCAACTCAAGCACCCGGTCCTGATGGCGAATCCGTTCATAGCCACTGCTCTGGAGAATCAGAAAGCAATGGCGGTCGTCGTCCCCATCACCCTGAGTGCGCCGCCGACTGATGAGCCCTGCATTGGTACGGATATAGGCCAACTCCAGGCCGCCGACATCCTGACCGTGGACACTTCCGATAAACAGCCTGTGGCGATCTGAAAGCGCCGTGCTGAAATTGCCGCACACCGCACGCAAATCACGATCCCAATGGGTGAACTCGGAGCAAGAGTGAAACATGGCTGGCATACCCCGTCCTACCTATTATTATCAGTTATGCCGTTAACATATTATCTATTTTTGGCGGACACAAGCGGTCACTTCAGTGAGCCTTAGCCACGAGAGAGTTGACACGCATGACCCTGACGTTGTGAAACTCTAAGATGAGATAACCTTCAAACAGGTCTACAAGGCGTGCAATCCACTGCCTTTACAGCAGCGTTCCGCGCTGCGGCCCCCTCTCGCGGTCTGCGTAAGACAGCAAGTACATTTTGAGGTACCACTCATGACGAAAACTCCCTACGTTCCTCCTCGTATCTGGAAACATGAAGCCCCGTCTGGCGGCCAATTCGCCAGCATCAATCGCCCTACTGCAGGGCCGACCCACGAAAAGACATTGCCTATGGGCAAGCATCCATTACAGCTTTATTCGCTTGCCACACCTAACGGCGTGAAAGTGACCATCATGCTGGAAGAGTTGCTCGCGCTCGGGCACACAGAGGCGGAATACGACGCGTGGCTGATTCGTATCAACGATGGCGATCAGTTCTCCAGCGGCTTTGTCGAGATCAACCCCAATTCAAAGATTCCGGCCTTGCTGGATCGCAGTGTGGAGCCGCCAATTCGCGTCTTCGAGTCCGGCTCGATCCTGCTTTATCTGGCGGAAAAATTCGGCGCCTTTTTACCCAATGACCTGGCCGGCCGCACGGAAACCTTGAACTGGCTGTTCTGGCAGATGGGTGCAGCCCCCTACCTGGGTGGAGGCTTCGGGCATTTCTACGCGTATGCACCAGAGAAACTTGAGTACCCCATCAATCGCTTCACCATGGAAGTCAAACGCCAACTGGATGTCCTGGATCGTCGTCTTGGCGAAAGCCAATACCTGGCCGGCGACAGCTACACCCTTGCCGATATCGCGGTCTGGCCCTGGTATGGCCAACTCGTGCGGAACGATGTGTACTCGGCTGCGGAGTTCCTTTGCGCACAGGAATACACCCATGTGCAGCGCTGGGCAGAGGAAATCGCAAATCGCCCGGCGGTCATCCGTGGGCAGCGAGTCAACCGGACCTGGGGTGATGAAGCGAGCCAGGTGCCGGAGCGGCATCAGGCTGAGGATTTGGGCTGAGAAGCATCGATCCCTGCCCTGCCCTGCCCTGCCCTGCCAATGCGAATAAGGATGAGCACTGCATGACAGCCCAAAGGCCCGGCGAGATATCAGCCACTATTTGCTGCATCGTCCGGCCACACCCACTCAGTCGGAGAAAAAACTTTACGTCGTGTTCGAAATGAGGTGACCACTACATGCGCACGCGGGAAGTGGCAATCACAGCGCCGGTGATGATCAACACCGCGGGGATCATCAGGATCGGCTTGGCGTCGCTTTGCCCCACTGCAATCAGCAGCAGCGTGGAGAACAGCGGCGCCAGATAAGACAGGGCGCCAAGCATCGCCAGGTTTCCGTGCTTGGTCGCGTGATCCCAAGCGAAAAAAGCCAGGCCGACCGGGCCCAGCCCCAGGGCGATGATCGCCGCCCATTGGCCCGTGTCAGGTCGCACCGTGGTTTCGAAAGCCAGGTGGCAAAGCAACCCGGCTACCGCTACCAGGCCGCAAATGCCACCGATGATGCTGCTCGGAACATCGCTGAAACGCCGATTGACGACCGAATAGATCGACCAGACCCAGGCGCAGGCAAAGGCTGCGGCGTAACCGACAATGGGCATCGCCGCGCTTTCACTCCGGGCCCGCTGCTGCATGATGAAGGCCGTCCCCGCCAGGCCGAGCAAGGCGCCCAGCAGTTGGCGCTTGCGCAACGACTCGCCGGTAGAAAAACCCGACAACAAAACGATCAGCAGCGGCCACAGGTAGGCAATAAGGCTGGCTTCAGCCGCAGGCGCGGCCTTCAGGGCAAAGAAATACAAGGCGTGATAGACGAAGATGCCGGCAAACCCCGTTGCCCACACATACCAGGGCTGACGCCAACTGCTGAACCCCTCAGCGCCACGCAGGGCCAGCAGGCACAGGCTGGCCGCGAACGCGACGGCGAAACTCGACGCCAGCAACTGAAAGGCCGGGATTCCGGCGGTCAAGGTGGTCAACAGCGCCAGGCACGCCCATAGAAACACCGCAATCACCCCAATCAGGGTGGCACCTGCGGCGCCCTTGGCGAAGGTGATGGATGGGTTGGAAGTGTTCATGCAAGCCCCGTCTGCGGATGGTCCTCATACGGGAACAATAGAAAGGTTGCGAGGGCGCGTATTGATCAGGCCCGCCAAAAAATTGTTCGGGCCTGCAGTTTTCAGTGGTCGCGCGCGCGTTTACGCACCGAGGCCGGGGTCAAGTCGCGGGCTTTCTTAAGGGCATGGGTCAGCGCACTCTGATCGGCGTAACCGGCGCGATGGGCAATATCAGTGATCGACAGAGAGGTCTGGCGCAGCAGATCGACGGCCAGATTCAGCCGTAAGGTCGCTATATGAGTAAACGGGGTGCTGTTCAGATGCTGCCTGAACAGGCCATGCAAGCGCCGCTCGCTGGTGCCCGCATTACGGGCGATGTCATGCACCGTCATGGGGGTACTCAAGTGTAGCTCGATGTAGGCCAGCGCCCTGGCGAGGATGAGCTGCCCGAGGTCGTCCGGCGCCGCGTCGGGCTGCAATAAGGAGCCCAACAACAACCGGCTCCATGACTCGGCCATGGTGAGTGAATTGATCAACCATGACCCGTTGCTGCTCGCGTAATCGAGCAGATGACGGATATCGGGCCTGACCGCAAAAAAGCGTTTTCCACTGAGGGGGTCAAGTAACTGCGCAGTGCTTTTTTGAGCTCCCACACAATGGGTCGATACGTCCAGCACCAGGAAACTGTTACGGGTGTTGGCAAGAAACGTGTGCCGGGCGCCGGCTACGATTACCACGCCCTGGCTCGCATCGACCTTGCCACCTCGCCCGTCGACCTCAATCTCCATTGAGCCGGACTGGGGAAGGACGATTTGATGAAAGTCATGTTCGTGAAGCTCTACCTGACCTGAATAGGAGCGCAACGCCAGAGAGAACGATTGGGGGAAGGTAGCACTCATCCATGACTCTCCTTGTATCGAGACGCTTATCCTACGTCACCGATCCACCCCGGGGCCAGTCCGTTCCTGTCGGTAACTGCGACCTGAGAGTTGGCGGCGGTCGCCGGGTTGGTCGACTCAAACTCGCCGCGCATCAGTAGCCGTGTCCCTGCGAAACCGCCCCCTGCGGGAACCGGATTCGGCGTCTGGTCGCCGACGGTCTCCATTACATGCACGGCGACTATAGTGACCTGTTGCGCTATCCGGTTCGCCTGCCGCAGTCTGGCGGACGACAAGACGGAAATGAGCATCCGGTAAGCGCTTGATAGTCTTGTTGCGCCGCGACGAAGGATCACGATATGCATACGCTTACGCTTGAGAAAGCATTCACCTTGATCGAGCCTGGACCTGTTGTTCTCGTGACGACGAATGACGGCGAAATGATGTGGGATAACGGGCGGTGGCGATCATGAGTTTGATCAATTCTGCGCGTATGAACAGGCATGATCCGTGCGCTTATCTGAAGGGTGTGCTGACGCGGCAGCCCACACAGCGAGCCATTGAGGTCGAGCAGTTGCTGCCGTATAAGTGGATGCCCGCCTGTTACCTCCCTTGAGAATCCTCTTGCCTCGGTGCCCCAATTGACCATTTACTCATGCCTGCCAAAGCTGCCCTCCGTTCAAACTTACCAGGCTCTTCGTACTGGCTCCGGCCTCAGCGGAAAGACTGATGAAGCAGCGGTACGGGGTTTACCCAATACACTCTTTGCTGTTCAGATCCTTCATGGGTCGCGACCCGTGGGAATGGGGCGAGTTATTGGTGACGGAGGATGCTTCTTTCAAGTTGTGGACATTGCCGTCCTTACAGAGCATCAAGGCAAGGGCTTAGGAAAACGAATCATGGCCGAGATCATGAAATACATCGAAGCCAACGTTCCTGAAAGCGGCTACGTAAGCCTCATCGCGGATGGTCAAGCGCAAGACCTCTATGCACAGTTTGGTTTTGTTCATACGGCACCACGTTCTGTGGGTATGGCTTACAGAAAGCTCCAGGATACGCATACCGGGCACAAACCTTAATGCTATGGATACGAAAGGTGACTGGGTCGGACGCTTACTGAGCATTGGGTCGCACTTGATGATGTGCAGAGGTGGGCAAAAGAATCAGCACAGCATCTGATTCTCTGAATACCGGAATCTGGACTCACCTCAGACACAAACCGAGCGCCAAAGCTGCCTGCGGGGAATATGCTCGCAACGACGCTGAGAGAGACTCTCCAATCCGCCTACCCATCGAGCAAATAGATTCGGCTGCCAGCATAGGATGCCTGTCTCTTGGATACCCTGCGCCGCCCGGACGGGCACAGGGTGTCGAACAGTCAGGAATCAAGCCGATTGACGGCCCGATACAGGCTGAGCCTGCGGCACAACAATGATGATATGGCTCGTTTCTTCTGAAACCATCCGGGGCTGCCTCAAAGTTTGAAGAAACTGACCTTGTCGGTTAGACGATTTGCCAGAGTCGCCAGCTCGCGGCTTGAAACAGCCACTTGCTCCGAACCGGCAGAGGTTTCCAGAGTGGCCGTGTGGATGCGGTTGATATTCTGGTTGACCTCTTCTGCGACCGAACTCTGTTCTTCCGAGGCACTGGCAATCTGTGCGTTCATTTCATTAATAGCGGTCACTTCACTGCGAATCTTACTCAACGCACCTTCAGCCAGGCCGGTCTGCTCAACGGTCTGTTGTGCTAACTGACGGCTGTTTCGCATCACCTCAGCCGCTTTGCCGGCACCTTCTTGCAGCTTGCCGATCATACCGCGAATTTCGCGGGTGGAATCTTGGGTACGGGTGGCCAGAGAGCGTACCTCATCCGCCACTACGGCAAAGCCACGTCCATGCTCACCTGCCCGTGCGGCCTCAATCGCTGCGTTAAGCGCAAGCAAATTGGTCTGGTCGGCGATAGAGGTAATCACCTCAATTATTTTTTCGATGCTCTCACTGTCGCTGGAGACCTGCTGCACACTTTCGGCCGCGCTTTCGAGCGTACGCGCCAGCGTCTGGATGGCACTGGCGGTAGCGCTGACAACCTGGTTACCGGTCGCCACTTCGTTATCTGCGTTACGCGCGGCGTCGGCAGCACTGGCGGCGTAGTTCGCCACTTCATTGACGGTGGCTGCCATCTGATTGATCGCGGTCGCCATCTGTTCAGCCTCGGTGGACTGGAGGTGAATTTGCCGGTTGTTACTGTCGGACGTGGTCAACAGCTGGTCGGAGGCTAAGGTCAGTTCACCGGCCGCTGTGCGCACTTGAGTGATGGTGTCAGTCAAGTGCTTGATCATGTCCTGCAGGGCCCCCATGACACTTTGCGGGTAGCGCGTCTGGATACGTTGATTCAGATTGCCGTCGGCCAGGCTACGGATCACCTCGGCCACTTTGTGCGGCTCGGCGCCCAGTGTGGATTTCAACTGGTTAATGATGATCAGTGAGACACCAATACTCAGCAGTACCGCCGCCGCTGTCACCAGCAGGATTAATAGCCGGAAGCCGCCGGCCGCTTCACGCACGGCACCAATGTCCTTACCGATACTTTGCTCTTGATGGTCAATAAAGGCATTGATGCGTTTGAGCCACTCGCTGTACGCAGGCGAGGCTTGATCCATCAGCAATTTTTTGGCTGATTCTCTGTCACCCTGGCGGCGCAGATTGATCAATTGGTCGGTCAATGTGAGGGTGCTGCGTTCAATATCCTGAATATCACCCAACAGCCGCTGCTCGCTATCCGTGGCAGGCTGCTCAACCAGCAGGCGATCCAGGGATTGCGCCGACTCGCGATAGAATTCCTTGAGTCGCTGGATTTGCGCCAGTTGGCTGTTCAACGCGGTGTCGTTGTCCACCAACACGGCATCCCGGATGGCGATAGCCCGGTCATGCACGCTCCCGCGAAAATTGATCGCATAGCGCTGTTTAAGCGAGGCGCCTTCACTTACCGAGGTAAGCGTCTTGTCGATGAAGCCAACACGCTGAACACCGATGAGCGCGATCAGGATCATAAGTGACAGAATCAGCCCAAATCCAAGTCCCAGACGTTGTGCGATGCTCAATTGCGATTGCATGAAACCCCCTCCTCTTGCCCTGCTGGGCGACGACTGCTCACTGCGTTAAAGGGGCGGCTCAGCAGAATAGTGAGTGCTCTCTTGCACAAGACCTTATACACATGATCGTCTTTGTACAACTTTCATCTCAAGGAAATGAATGCTGGCCGATGGCCGGTAGCCGCGATATTCGCTACAGAAATCCAATTAGCTACTAAAAACAAATACTTATAGTTTGATTAGCAGCTGATCACGCTCGTTATGCCGTGCTGACAAGCGCCCCTAGCGTGTACAACTCCATCAGGATGTCGTAGCCCGGTTGGGCGGCGCCAAGCCGGCGGACGCGGATGGCGATGAAATCGACATATAGGCCGGACGGTTGACTACTTACGAGCCAGGCTGACCATCGGATGAGGATTTTGGCGTCGGGATTTCGCAGCGACCTTGAACACAGCGTCGGCTGCCATCCGGATGAGGTATCCAGGCCAAATGAGGCCGTAAGCGGCAGAACAGGCGATAACCGACAGAGAACAGCGGCCGGAACGCGCGCCATGTCAGGGGTTTGACCCAAACGTCCATGCCAGCGGCTCGCCAAGCCCACAGGGTGGCGTCCAGCCCTTTAACCCATCGGCCATCCGCGAAGCAGGCATGCAGCGATGACTGCATTTGCACGGGACTGAATTCCAAACCCTCTGCATTAAAATCATCATCACTGATGTCAATCAAGAGCAGGCGAGCCTCTGAGGCGCGTCGACGCAACAGGTTAATCTCTCGGGCGCAGAGCGGGCATTGACCGTCAAAATAGAGCGTCAGTGGCCATTGGTATTTATTGTGCATTGGAGCCTGCCTTGTAGGGGATTTGTACAAGGTATTCTTTGCAACACAAGCTTGCAACGGATGACCATCGCTTCGCCCGCCTCCACAACGGTGTCGGTCATTGTGTTATCCAAAGGCATTGGGTGATGTACACACCGACCTGCAAAGGCAGCCTTGTTAAACCGGCACGCCTGCCGGTTCGGTGTTCATCGCTTGTTCTGCGGAGCATCAAGAGGGATATCGAGGGTGAAGGTTGCGCCCTGTCCAGCACCGTCGCTGTGCACGGTCAAGCTGCCACCCATTTCCTGGGCGGCCAGCGCGCAGCTGTGCAGGCCAAAACCGTGACCGTCTTTGCGAGTAGTGAAGCCATGCGTAAAAATACGCGCCAGGGACTCTGGCGCAATCCCATTGCCATTGTCGGCCACCGTAATACGCAGTACCGGCCCGTCAGAGAGGGAGGCGCCGAACGTGATGCACGGGCTGCGATCGATCACGCCGTCCAACGCCTGCCTGGCATTGCTGATCAGGTTTACCAAAATCAGCAGCACCCGGTGCCGGTCCAGTGACAGCAGGGGCAAATCGGCAAACTCCTTGACCACCTTCACCTCCTGGCGCGCCAGTGATCCGGCACTCATGCGCAAGGCATCATCGATTAACTCTGGGACCGGTACTGTCTCGAGGATACTGACGGCAACGGCATAGGACTGCTGGGCAGCGACAATGGCATTGATGTGGTCAACGCCCTTGGTGAGTCGCCCGAGTTCTTCGATGATGCCCTGTTGCTCTGCCGTCACCAACTCCGCCAGCTTGAGCAGGTAGCCGGGCAGCATCTTTCCTTTTTGGTCGCTGGTGAGAAAATCGCTCAGGTCATTGACGTGTTCGTTCATCATCTGAGCCACCTTGCTCAGCCCCTGGGCTTTGGAGGTCCGCATCTGGCTGGTGACCAGTTCTGCCGATACGTTCACGCTGTTGAGGACGTTGCCGACGTTGTGCAGCACAGTCGTGGCGATTTCGGCCATGCCCGCCTGACGGGATTTTGCATGCAGTTCGGTTTGCACCTGGCTCATGCGTATCGCCGCGCGTACGCGAGCCTTGAGTTCCAGCGGCGAGAAGGGTTTGGCGATATAGTCATCGGCGCCACTCTCCAGCCCAGAGACGCAGGCCTCGCTGCCGCCGCGGGCGGTCAACAGGATCACGGGTAACTGGGCGAAACCGGCGCTGGCTTTGATTCTGGCTGTCAGGCCAAAGCCGTCGAGCTCCGGCATCATCACATCCGAGAGGACGACATCGATGGGTCGACGCTGCAGAAGCGCCCAGGCCTGCTCTCCATCAGCGGCGGTGGCGACGATGTAGTCGTTGTGCAAAAGTTCGGTGAGGTAGCTAAGCATTTCCGGGCTGTCGTCTACCACTAGCACTCTGGATTGCGAGGCATGTTCGGGGGACTGCCCGTCTGCGCCTTCCACCGAAGCTCGGTCGTCGCTACTGCCATGGCGGCCGTCGTCGAAACGCAGGTGGCGCTGCTCGGTTGTGCTCGTTGCGCTCGGTGACGATCGCTCGTGCATAGTGCTGACTTCGGTCGGCACGGTGTTTTGCTCAGCCCCCAGCGGAAGTCGAACAACGAAACACGAACCCCGTCCGGGCTCGCTGTTAACGCCCACTTCGCCCCCCATCAGTTCGACCAGATCCTTGACCAGGGCGAGACCGATGCCTGTGCCGCTGTAGTGGCGCGTGGCGGAATTGTCGATCTGGGAAAAACGCTGGAACAGCAGCGGCAGTTTGTCAGGCGCAATGCCAATGCCCGAGTCTTGCACCGCGAGTTCAAATCGCTCGTCATCAAGCGGAGTCACTGCCAGGTGCACAGTGCCGCCAGCGGGCGTGAACTTGATGGCATTGCTCACCAGGTTGAGAAGAATCTTCTCGAAGTGTCGGGGGTCCAGGTACACCGTGCCAAGCGCGGGATCGATGCTGCAGGTTAAGGTGCAGCCTTTGCCCTTGGCCACCATGGCGGCATCCTCGGCCAACACACCCACCGCCTTGTTCAAGTCAATGGGTGCCGGACACAACTCAAACTTGCCCGCTTCGGCCTTGGAGAAATCGAGAATGTCGTTCACCCGGTTCATCAAGCGTAGCGCGTTGCGTTGGGCGCGGTCGATTTGCACACGCCAGTCCGCCGGCGGGGTGGTCGCCGCCGAGAGCTGCTCCAGGGGGGCGAGAATGAGGGTCAGGGGGGTGCGCAGTTCGTGGCTGACCGTGGCCACGAAATCGCTCTTTGCCTGGTTAGCCGTCTCGGCCTGGTTGCGCGCCTGAATGAGTTCGACGGCTTGCGCCTCCAGCACCCCCGTCTGTTGATGCAGCTTGTCGGTCCGTTCGGCGACCATTCTTTCCAAAGAGGCCTGGACTTGCTGTCGTTCGGCTTCGGCCTCGGCCTCCAGCACCCGGATGCGCAGGGCATTCTCCTGGAACACCCGTACGGCGCGGGTCATGATCCCAATCTCGTCACCGCGTCCGGCGCTGGCAATCTCGGCGTTGAGGTCGCCGGCCGCCAGTCGACGCATGACCGAGGCCAGGGCTACGATGGGCTGCGCGATAAACCGCGACGTACTCCAGGCGATGGCGCCGGCCAGCAGGATGGCGACGATACCCGCGACCACTGTCGCAAGCGTGCCGCGATCATTGTGGGCCAAGGCGTCGGAGCGCGCTTCGCCAGCGAAGCGCGCAACCAACAGGCCAGCGCTCCGCGCCTCGTTGCGAACCTGGTCGCGCGCGCCGCTCAATGAGTCGCTCGCCTGATGGAACCTGGCGAATGCCGCCCGGTAGCCGGCAATCTGATCGTTGACAGTCAAGGGCGTAGCCTTGGCTTGCTGCCCCACGGTCGAAGGGAGAACGCGAGAGAGACGGGAGAGCTCGTCCAGGATGTCGCCGACAGAGTCGGCGACCTCGGCCGACGGTGACAGGCGAAACGACAAGGTCTGAGCCTCCAGGGTGGCAACGCGCTCGGCGAAACGCTTGGACAACGCGGCTGCATTGTTCAGCAAACCGGTTGCTGCCTGAATGTCGTTTGCGTCATGGGCAACGTGCTGGTCCACTTCACCCAACATCGCCTCGAGGCGCTCGGCCAAATCCCCGAAGGCGGCGAGATGCCGCAAAGCCTCGCCGCCCCCGTGTCTGGGCGCCTCGCCAAGGTGCTCGACCGCCAGGCTGGCAGCAGCGATCGCCGTCGCCAACGGGTCCAGGACCTCTACCGCCTGCGGCGTCACCATCACCTCGCGCAATTGCTCGACCACGGGCGGGAGTGCCGCGAAAGCGTTCCGCGCTGCGGTGGCGGCCGCCCCATCGTCGGTTACCAGCATCTTGGCCACATTGGCAGTGATGATCCGTTCGACGTTGCGCAGGATATTCAGGATGCGATGGGCGCTTTCGACGTTGCTCACCCGCGCCTCGTGGTCAGCGGCGCGAGAATCAAGCCCCTTCAGCCGATCAGCGATGCCCTGTTCGACAAGGATCGTCGCCTCTCGCATCCGGCCGTAGTGGGCAGTCATGTTCTCCGTTTCGCCATCCATGGTCAGGGTCGCCGCCCGCAAGGCGGCGATCGCCGCAGCGAGCCTTTCCAGACTGCCCTTGAGCGATTCCGCCTCAGCCACCGGAATGGCGGTGAGGCCGACGATAGCCGTCGCCACCATGCCTTCGGCCTGGAACAGGCTTTCCTGGTCGCGGGTGGCGATGAAGTTTTCCACCCGCTCGGTAGCCCCGTTGACCGACGCCAGAATTTCCGCGGAATGGCTGGCAGAATCCACTGCACGTACCATCCCTCGCAGGCCGTAGAGGTTCACTAGCGATACCGTCAACATCAGGAACACCAGTGCGGAGACCGCCAGGCCAATTTTGACGGCAATGGGCCTGTCGCTGACGGGTTTGAATGTCAACATGGCGCCTCGCATCCTCGCTCTCGGCCCGCCACTACTGCTTCATAACCTCCGGTAAAGGCGCCGGCGGCACCGTATTGTTGATGGCCGCGTCGATCATCGCCGCAACGGAAGCCTGGCTGTAGAAAGGATTGGCGGCGCCGCCCACCGGCATAGTGGCGAGCCAGGCGTCCAGGTCTTTCGCATCAATGCGTACCAGCGGCACCTCGACGAACTTCGGCACCTGCTTGCCCGCCAGAATCTGCTGGGCCACCCAGAAACCCACCTGGGAGACGCTCGGGGAGGCGGAGACCGAGACGGTCTCGTAGCCATTGGCATCGCGCTCCTCTTTCCACAGGGCGAGTTCGTCCTGACGGTTCCCCATCACGATGATCGGCAAAGGGCGTCCCGCCGCCTTGAACGCCATGGCCGCACCATAACCGTCGCCCCCCTGAGTAGCGACGGCATCAATGCTGGGCAGCGACGGCAGCGCCAGCGCCACCTCCTTGCGTGCGACGGAAGCCGTCCAGTTCCCGTACACGGTCTTGGCGAACTTCAGGCCCGGATAGTCGCCGGCGGCCTTGCGAATGCCGTCGCTGATGTTTTTATCCGTGGCGTCGCCGGCAATGCCACGGATCTCCAGCAGCGTTCCGTTCCCCTTGAGACGATCGGCGATATAGTCCATTTCCACGCGGCCCATGGCGGACCAGTTGTAGTCCACGGTATAGACGCAGCTTTCGGTGACCAGGCTGGCCATGACGACCACCACGATGCCAGCGTTGCAGGCATCCCGGATCACCCCGTTGAGGGCCGTGTCGGACGCGGCCAGGATGACGATGGCGTTGACGCCCTTGACGATCATGTCCTGAATATGGGCCGCTTGTTCCGACGCCGAGTTATTGGCGCTGACCACCGGGGCCTCCCGGATCAAGCCATCCTTTTGCGCCTGGGCCGCAATCTCCTGCCAGTTCTGCACCATCACCTTGCGAAAATCGCTGCCCGCATAAGAGTTGCTGAAGGCAATGCTATGGCTTGCGGTAGGGCCGAGGGCGATGCCGTCGTCGGCAGCTTGAGCTGGATTGGCGGCAACCATCGCCAGCCCTGTCACGCAGCCGGCGAAGCGCCACAAGATTTTGTGGATCGGTTTGGTGTTCATGCTGTACTCCCTCGTGCTTGGGCTTTACCAACAGTACTCCACCTGCCCCTGCAGACAGCCTGGACCGACTGCTTGATCGGGTTGAAGAAGTTGACCGGGCGGATGCGGATGTCTGTGAATGCCATGACGTAGGGCCGACCTTCGGCCAGGGCCCGTTCGACCCGTTTCAGGGCCACCGGCCTGCTAAGCGGAGTCGGGGCTGAGGATCCTGAAAAAGTCGCCATGGATCGAGAGCGTGTCGTCAATCATCAGGATGTGCCGGTGAGTCACAACTAACGATGGGGTCATCTCGCGACCCCCACCGGACGGTGCGAGTCTTCGATTGCCAGAGTTGCGGCATCAGTGGCGGGAGGCGACACGATGCTACCGGCCATTACCATCAAGAGGTGTGCCGCGCGCTGGTCGCTAACCGCTTTGAAACGGTAGCCCTGAGCATTCATCGGCAAGCCGGCGGAAATAAATGAGGGTTGTTGCTGTTGGGTTTCCAAGCCTTCGACGGTCACATCAATGCCAGCATCGCGGGCAAAACTGATGAGGCGCGCAGGGTTGTAGCACTGGCCGAATCCCGGTAGGCGCTGTCGATGAAAGCCACTGCGGTGCTGCAGATTGCTCATTCGACCATTCCAACAATAGAACCGGGCATGAAAAGCTAGATACATACGGACTCCTTTCCTTGGCGGCCGACAATTGAAAACAATACATTGCCTGCAGTAGCGATGAGCATAGTCTCAACGTGCCAGCTTCGCACGCGGCCATGGAGGATTTCAGCCAACTGAGCGACCGGCAAGGTCACACCGGAGTCCAAATCGATTCATTTTGTAGAATATCCAGCGCCCCTGGTGAAAGGTCCTGCATCGACTTGCGTAGCGACCGGGCACAACGTCTGCAATCAGCCGTTCAGCATGCGGCCGCCGTCAACGATGATTTCGGAGCCGACGGTCCATCGGGACTCGTCGGAAGCGAGGTACAGCACCGCCTTGGCCACTTCCTCCGGCGTGCCGAAGCGGCCGAACGGAATGGTTGCGGCAATGTCCCTGTTGACCTGGTCACGGTAGGCATCAGGGATGCCGAGCTTGTCGTACAGCGGCGTTTCAACCGGGCCAGGACTGACGGCGTTGACGCGAATGCCGCGTCCGAGCAGTTCGCTCGAAAGCGTCTTCGACATGTTCAGAAATGCAGCCTTGGTCGCGCCATACACGGACGAATTCGCCACACCGACGTGCGCGTTGATCGACGTATTGAGCACCACCGATGCGGGGTTCGCGAAGACAGGCAACAGCGCCTGGATCAGGAAATAGGGTCCCTTGACGTTAATGTCGAACAAGCGATCGAACATTTCTTCCGTCCACGTTTCGATCGGCGCCCAAACGGAGACGCCAGCGTTGAGAAAGGCGATATCGAGCTGACCATAGTGAGCCTGGACGGCGTGCGCCAACGCCTTCTGAGCGGCCACGTTGGCTGAATCGGCGCGCAGCACCACAACGTCGGTGCCAAGTTCCGCCTTGGCCTTTTCAATGGAATCCGGATTAACTCCAGTGACGATGACGCGTGCGCCTTCGGCGAGGAACTGCTTGGCTGTTTCGAGGCCAATGCCACTGGTGCCGCCGGTGATGAGAGTGCGTTTACCTTGCAAGCGGGACATAAAAGTTCTCCTGTAGATGATTTCATGGTTAACCAGCGCTGGCTGACCGGCTGTGAGGAGAACTATGAACTCATGCTTGAAAATCTTTAAGATGGTGTTTTTGTATATGATTCATGCTTCCAATGCATGAATGGGCGAGTGAACTTTGGACCGGTTTCTTTTGATGACATGCTTCGCGCGTGCGGTGGAGACGGGCAGCTTTTCCGCTGCCGGTCGCGACTTGGGCTTGGGGCAGCCGAATGTCAGCCGCTATGTGGCGGCACTGGAGGAGCATCTACAAACTCGACTGCTGCACCGGTCAACGCGCAGGCTTGCCCTCACGCCGGAGGGGGAACGCTACTATGCGGAAGTCCGGCGCATCCTTGACGCCGTGGAGGAGTCAGAATCGTCCTTCAGGGAGAACGTCGATCCGTCTGGAGTGTTGCGCGTCGCCTGCCCGACCGCTCTGGCCCATGCATTCGTGTTACCGCATGTTCCCGCCTTCCTGGAACGCTATCCAGGGTTGACGCTGGATCTCCAGATCAATGACCGATATGTGAGTCTGGTCGATGAGGGAGCTGAACTGGCGATCCGGATCGGCCACTTGGAAGACAGCGCACTGCGCGCGCGGCCCATCGGTCTGTTCGAGCGCGTGTTCGTAGCCAGTAAGGGCTATCTCGCTAAACGCGGCGTGCCCGTCACGCCCGATGATCTACGCGGGCACGATTGCGTGATCTACACCCTGCTGTCGTCAGGCGCCACATGGCGCTTCCGGGATACTGAAGTTCCGGTATCCGGCAGGCTACGGGTCAACTCACCTGAGGCCGTACGCGAATCGGTCAATGCGGGATTAGGTATCGGACATGGACCGGAATGGCTTTTCGAGGAAGGGCTCAAGAACGGTAATTTGCAGTTGCTGCTGACGGGGCACACTGCCCCTCCGGTCCCGGTTCAAATCATCTATGTTGCAAACAGGCTGCTTCCGACGCGGGCCATCGTATTCATGGATTTCATCGCTGAAGCGTTTTCAAAGGTTCCCGCACTCAACGCACGCCATGAGTTCCTCTTGTGCGATAAGGCTAGTATGAGGAAGTGATTGAAAGGGAGCGGCGCCGATTGGCAACCCAGTAGGCCATGCCGTCGCACGGCGGGCGATGCCGCGCCAGCAATGGTGCATCCGCAGTGGCGGCACAGCCAGGTTCACCCATGCTGAGGCAATCGCGCAGAATCTTGTTGAGAATACCGGCTTCACCGCGCTTGCCGCTGGCAGCCTTGAGGTTAGAGCCATCGCACAACCTCCGTCTCGTTTGAATAGAGGAGATTTGTACGATTTCCAGCGAGGCGAGTTCCACGAAAAATGATCTACCAAGCGCCGGATTAATGTACTAACAAATGTACTAAAAAATCGTGGCTGCTAGTACTTTCGAGAAGAACTGTAGAATCAAAGCCGGTAGCCGTTCCTTGAGCAGAGGCGCCAGTTCACGGTAATAGCTGTCAAAAAGCACTGCCTCTCCAGGAGGATCGTGTTTGCTTCACTGAGTCCCTCAATCGCCGATAGAGGCTTCTCTGAGCGTCTTCCAGTTTATCTACACCTTCTCGGTCACCCCACCAGCTCACAAGTTCGCTCCAAAGCAACCCTTTATCACCCAATGAGCGGTCATAGATCAGAGCGTCATGCTGATTTCTGATACCAACATCTTTGTTGATCGCATCAGTGAAATACAGATCGGGTTTACTGTTAATCGAGGCAAAAATCAGGTTCTTTGCGGTGCCTTGTACCCCTGAAGAAATGCGGCGAATGACCTGCGCGGCGACAGTGCAAGGATAGCGCAGCTAGCGTTAACAGGAATTGCGTCAAACCTACGCACCTTACAAGATGTGCGCTGAAAACTGCGACCACTCGATCAAATCAGGCTGCGACCATGACCATCAACATCCGCCCCTGCGTCTGCGTCTGCGTCTGCGTCAAAGGAGACCTGCATTTTTACGCCAATGGCCACTCCCTGCGGTGTTAGTTCAACACGTGATAGAGACACTCAACCACACACCCTCTGGTCGATGGTTGCCCATCGTGCCTGGCCGAAGCCCGCCAGTTGTAAACGCCACCACATCACCCTCCCCTTATCCTTCAACGATCAGATGAGCCATGTAAAACACCAGCCCCAATACCACTATCACAGCATGTGGCATGCACACGTGCGGTCATTTTGCAAACTCGGAGTACCGACCAACGACTTCAGCGTGAAAGGTCTCATACCAACTCGCCGTTATTTGGAAAGGCCGAATCGACGAGGGTGCCTCAGCAGAAAAGTACGCTTCAATCTCCCGAATACGCCCGTTGTATGCATATTGAAACCCCTTCCACGAGGTTTCCAAGGCCAGAAAAGAAACGCCGTGAGGGCAGCGATCAAAAAAATGTGAGGTGACTTTGTACCAAAGCCGGCAGCTATCTGGACGAGGCTGAAAGTCACACTCCATCCTTTTATATGCAATGATCGGTTGTCGAAATCCTCGACCGTTTTTTGTAGATGGAGATACTCGGCTTCAAGTTGTTTTCGAATCAGATCAGGGTCCATGGGTTTGGCCTTCGTTCGGTTAACCTATCCTGAATTGCACCGCCTGTTATATGTCAGTCCACTGGATCTCCAGGGTGCGCGGGCGATCGTAGGGCCAACAATTCTGTCCGCAACCAAGCGATGGGGGGTATGGAAAGCTATCACTGCGGCGGCGGTATGCGGGTCACCAGTGCATTTTCCCAGGTTGCTCGGGCCGCTCGGGCTCCTTTGGACAATTGCGCTCAGTGAGCACTTCGCGTTCGATTTCCGCCGACGGAATGTAAGGATCAAACAGCGCACACGAGGAAAGCATCAACAGCGTTGGCAACACCGCAACAGACGTTCTGTTCACAGTGACCATCCCCGATTGCAATACGTGTGATCGATGCAAGCTGATCACAGGCCGCTATGACGGTCGAGGTGCGTGGCTAATTCAGGATGAACAGGTCCCCTTCCACATCCGTATCGCCGTGTTTACGACTCTTCGCCGCGGAGTCGTAGAGGATCAACAGAGCCTCCCCAAGCTGCTCCCCCGATTCAAACAGACACATGCCCTCAGGGTGATCGTTGCCTTGCCCAAAAGGCACCTCCAGCACCTTCTCCAATTGACCCGTAAAGATCACGCTTTCCTCGTCGGACGCGAAACCGCCGCGCCAGCGGAAGACTGTTACCGGACCGTCCAGGTCCATGGTGGGACCCGCCAGGATCAGCAGATCTTCACCGCTCGTGCACAGGTCACGCACTCCCAGGCCGTTTAGCGCGAAGAAGTGCTTCCGGTAGCGGCGCCCATTCGGGCCGATCTTCTTAAGCACCAGCGTGTCAGTCGAGTCGTCGTTCAGCTCGGGCTCGATCTCCAGCAGCACAGCCCAGCCGCGAAGGACCGGTCCACGCAGCCCTAGCAAAAGGCGTGAGCCGATCACCACCAACCCTTCGATATCGAAGCCGTTGTCTTTACCCGGGATACGCAGGAAGTCGCATAGCTGATCATCTCCAGCAATTTCCGTGGTCAGGTCGTTACCTACCTTGTTGCCATGTAGTTGCGCCGCCGTACGTCCATCGGTGTCCACCTTCCTGGCGAGTACATAGCCGTCGTTCTGCTGTACCACAGGGATGCGGGCCAGCAGAAAGCGATTGCCGTCCGCCTCTACCGTCGATAGCCGATTGATATTCGTCTGCGCAGGCCTGCCGTCCTCGGCCTTCTTTCGCTTCAGGCTATGGGAGCCCGCCACCCAGAGGTAACCACTGTCATGGGCATAGGCCAACCCCTCGATATCGATCTCGGCGTCTTGCATCGGTATGGGCAGGTCCAGGTACTCCAAAAGCTGGAACGATTGGTGCTCATCGCACGTCACGACGTTGCCGGGCGCAGCGGCCTGGATTTTCAGACGTTCCAGGTTCGTGGTTTCGTCGTTGGCCACCCAAAGTGTGTCGCCAATCTGCTGAGCGACCGAAAGGCCATCGCGTAGCGACGGAAACGCCGGATCAAAGCTCAGAATCGTAGCATTGCTTCTGTCACTCATGAGCGCTCTCCTGTCCTCATGGCGCTGCGCGCCGGTCATTCAAAACCATATCTTCCGCGTTTTCTTCGTCCAATCTTTGCGTTCGTCCAAACCGACCGTTCCACCGTTAATGGTCTCGGTTACATCGGTGACGCTGTCCCGGTCCGCGTACCTGTTGCAACCGCTCGCTTTCCATTTCGCGGCGGCAACGTGCAGGCACCAATAAGGACTCAGTACCGCTTCCGAGTCCGTAACAAAATCTGGCGCAGCCGGTAGCCACTGGCGCAGCCAAGTCGTGACATCGCGGTAGCCTTCCTTTCCAGTAATCCAGAATCGGCTGCCCCACATCCAAAGCCGTGCTGTAGCTGGAGCGAATGTTCGGCGCCAGTTTGCTGATCTGAGCCAGCGTGACGGTGATTGTCATCGATGCACTCCGAGTATTCCCAGTAGAGAAGAATCTGTGTCGAGGTTAGTAGCTGGTTGACGATAAACAAGGCCATTTTCTAGTACGTTTTTTTCACAGTTGATAGAGCACTGGGGAATAACCTGAGAGTGGAACTGGGCCGGACCTCTCAGCCAGGCCTGCTGGCGTCAGCCCGTGCGAGCAAACGTGGTCTCCGAATCTTTGCTTCAGTGCCGGCCTTCTTCACTCTGCTCGCCCTAGCAAACACAAACGGCCAATAAATATCAGGCTAACGTGTTAGTGAGCGATGCAGGGCTTAGGTGGTTGACGTACTGCTAGCGAGGGCAAAGGAGCACTTCAACCTGGGAGGCAAAGCTATGACCGCGACAGTTCATTCAATACTCACGGCGGCCCATAAAGAATGGGACTACTGGGGAAACTCGACTTGGAGCCTAATCACAAACACCAAGAAAATCGGTCATTTCGACAACGAAAAACCCTACGAGAGTACGTAATCGACCAGTACCGCAAAGTGGGAGGCGGTAATCCGACCATCGAAGAAATCCAGAACGATGAATACGCCTGGTCAGCTGTCGGAATGAGTGCATTCATGTACAAAGGCGACCTTCCAAAGGACCGCTTCCCCTACTCACAAAGTCACTCGACCTTCATTCGCAAGTTTATTGCTGCTCGCAAGGTCAAAGACCAGAAATACGCATACTGGGGATATCCACTCGGCTTGAATGACTTCGTACCTGAGGTCGGTGACCTCATCGCCTACGCTCGGGGGAAAGGGCTAACTCCAACTAAAGCCGCCGAATTCATCGACAGAACCTCGGCGTATGACAGCCGCGACCGTGTCGCGCAGGACAAGGGAAACCCCGAAGTTGCAGGCGAACGAACGTGGATTACGGCCTATGTCGAGGCTCGCGAAGATTGGCTCGCCAACCACGACAACGAGGAGCGCCAGCATGCCAACCCCGACCCTGCACCTTTACCATCCGATCATTTACGTGCGAGGTTTTGCCGCTACCTCCGGCGAAATTGAAGACACCGTCTCCGACCCATACACGGGCTTCAACATTGGCTCCACCCGCGAGGATCTATACCTTGCGCAACCAAAGCCCGTGCTTGGTCACGTGGCAGCCGAGCCTCTTTAAGGCCGATTGCCGGATACATTCCCAAGGAAATGTGGACCTTAAAATGCGTGACTGGAGGTGGTTTTCGGCGCCACAACGAAAAAAAGCGACCCGAAGGTCGCTTTTTTCTACAACTCACAAGCTTCACGAAGCTTACAAGCCAAATTTGGAGCGGGAAACGAGACTCGAACTCGCGACCCCGACCTTGGCAAGGTCGTGCTCTACCAACTGAGCTATTCCCGCGTCTTGGTAACGTGCGCCATTGTATAGAACCCAATAGCGACGTCAACCCTTTGATTCAAAAACTTATTTCTTGTCCGTGGTGGTACTCAGATGCGGCCACGCCGCCCTCATGTATTGCAACATGGACCACAACGTCAGCCCGGCCGCCAGCAACAGCAGGACGTACCCCAGAATCACCCAGAAAGTGACCGCCGGCGGATTTGCCAGCAGGATGACCAGTGCCAGCATCTGTGCAGCGGTCTTCCATTTGCCCAGGTTCGATACCGCGACCTGCGCCCTCGCCCCCAGTTCTGCCATCCATTCGCGCAAAGCCGAGATCACGATCTCGCGCCCGATTATCACCGCAGCAGGTAACGTCAGCCAAAGATTGGCATGCTCCTGAACCAGCAACACCAAGGCGACCGCAACCATCAATTTATCGGCGACAGGATCCAGAAACGCCCCGAACGGGGTACTTTGCTCAAGACGCCTGGCCAGATAACCATCGAGCCAGTCCGTTGCCGCCGCCACAGCGAAGACTGAACTGGCGGCCATGTAGCTCCAGCTATACGGTAAATAAAACAGCAAAATGAAGATCGGAATCAGCAGGACACGTAGAACGGTGATCAGATTAGGAATATTCATCGGCACAACTGGCTACGAGGTGAGGGAGCATTCTACTCGCTGTGCAGGTTTGCATAAATCGACTCTGCGAGCTTTTTACTGATTCCGGGCGCTTTTGCGATTTCTTCGATGCTGGCGCGAGACAATTCCTGCAACCCCCCGAAGTGTTTGAGCAGGTCTCGACGCCGTGTAGGCCCAACCCCGGCAACGCCTTCAAGGGTCGATGTGCGTCGGGTTTTGCCACGACGCGCACGGTGCCCCGTGATCGCAAAACGGTGGGCTTCGTCACGAATCTGTTGAATCAAATGCAGTGCCGGGGAATCTCCCGGCAAGGTGAACTCATGGGCAGCGTCATTCAGATAAAGCGTTTCGAAGCCGGCCTTGCGCGTCGCTCCCTTGGCCACACCCAGCAGAATCAGGTCAGGAACCGCCAATTCGTTGAGCACGTCCCGCGCCATGGACAGCTGCCCCTTGCCACCGTCGACCAGCAGAATATCGGGCAGCTTACCCTCCCCGTCCTTGAGTTTGCTGAAGCGGCGAGTCAGCGCCTGATGCATGGCGGCGTAGTCATCGCCGGCCGTGACGCCCTCGATGTTATAGCGTCGATAATCTGATTTGATCGGCCCTTCAGGACCGAACACCACACAGGATGCAACCGTTGCCTCGCCACTGGAATGGCTGATGTCGTAGCACTCAAGACGCATCGGCGGCTCTTCAAGCTTCAGCACTTTGGCCAGCGCGTCAAAACGAGCGGCGACATGCTGACGATTGGCCAGTCGTGCAGCCAGGGCCTGTTCAGCATTGATGACAGCCATCTGCTGCCAGCGCGCACGAGTGCCGCGAACGCGATGGCTGATGACCAGGTCTCGCCCGCGAGAGGCTTCGATGGCGTTTATCAGCGTCGGGAAATCATCATGAAGCACGTTGACGATCACTTCGCCGGGAAGCTCGCGGTCCACGCCGCCCAGGAAGTACTGCGACAGAAAAGCAGACATGACTTCGCCCACCTCTTCTTCGATACCCACCTGAGGAAAGAAATTCTTGCTTCCCAGCACCCGGCCGCCGCGCACGCTAATCAAATGCACACAGGCGCCACCGGGGTTGACGAACGCCGCCACCACATCAACATCGCCTGTACCGCCGTCCATGCTCTGCTGGTCCTGGACGCGACGCAGCAATGCAATCTGGTCACGCAATTCAGCCGCCCGTTCAAAGTCCAGGCTCATGGCGGCGCTTTCCATCAGGGCATTGAGCTCGTCGGTCAGTGTGTTACTGCGCCCTTCAAGGAACATGACGGAGTGACGAACATCTTCGGCATACACCTGCGGCTCGACCAGGCCCACGCAGGGGCCTTTGCAGCGTTTGATCTGGTATTGCAGACAAGGCCGTGTGCGGTTTTTGTAGTAACTGTCTTCGCACTGACGCACCAGAAAGGTTTTCTGCATCAGGCTCAGGCTTTCCCGCACGGCGCCGGCGCTGGGATAAGGACCGAAATACCGGCCTTTGGATTTTTTTGCCCCCCGATGGATGCTCAGCCGCGGGAAATCGCCATCCGACAGGTAGACGTAGGGATAGGATTTGTCGTCGCGCAGCAGGATGTTATACGGCGGTCGCCACTCTTTGATGAGTGTCTGCTCAAGCAGCAGGGCTTCGGTTTCGTTGGCGGTGATCGTCGTCTCTATCTGGGCAATGCGAGACACGAGTGCGCTGGTCTTGGGCGCATGCCCGGTTTTGCGAAAATAACTGGCCAGCCGGTTTTTGAGATTCTTGGCCTTGCCCACATAAAGGAGGCGAGCCTCGGCATCGAACATGCGATACACGCCAGGACGGCCGCTGCAGGTGGAAAGAAAAGCACTGGGATCGAACGGTTGAGTCATTTCAGGCGCTGGCATCGACCATGCCGTGACGTACTGCCAATAAAGCCAGTTCAACATCGCTGCTGATCGATAGCTTTTCAAAGATACGATAACGGTAGGTATTCACGGTTTTAGGTGACAGACACAGCTTGTCGGAAATGACCTGGACCTTCTGGCAACCCACAATCATCAAGGCGATCTGTATTTCACGCTCGGAGAGCAGGTCAAACGGGGAATTGTTCACTTGGGGCTGGAACGACTTGAGCGCCAGCTGCTGGGCTATCTGCGGACTGATGTAGCGCTGCCCGGCAAACACCAGACGGATGGCTTGCACCATTTCAGCCAGCCCGGCCCCTTTGGTCATGTAGCCCGCAGCGCCCGCCTGGAGCAAACGCGTGGGAAACGGATCTTCCTCACATACCGTCACCGCAACGACTTTGATCTCGGGATGGCTGCGCAGCATCTTGCGCGTCGCCTCCAAACCTCCGATGCCAGGCATCTTGACGTCCATCAGGACGACGTCGGGTTTAAGCTCACGCGCCTTTTTCAGCGACTCCTCTCCAGAGTCGGCCTGACCAACAACCTGCAGACCGTCTATATCGGCCAACATCCGTGTGATGCCCGTCCGAACAAGATCATGGTCATCGACAACTAGCACCTTAATCAAGCAGACACCTCGCGGAACGGTCATGACGAATGCTCGTCACCATAGCAAAAACAGTGAGTCAGACCTAGCTTAAAGCGAAGTCTGACTCAGATAGAGGTGATAACTGCTGATGTAGCACAGTGCCAGCCGAAGGCTGAGCGCCCGGATTATCCGTCGTTACGGGTTCCCAGCTTGCCTTGGCTCGCATAAGACGCTGACAGTTCAGCCATGGTGGTGGTTAAACGTCTGATTGCATCCTGATCTTCCTTGAGCAGAGATCGATAGCTCCCCAATACCTTCTCCTCGGCATTACTTAAATTGTCGACAGGGATGGGCGTCGGTGATCCGGTCAGGACGTAGAGTACATCCACCCCCTTGGCCGCGACCGCTGCCAGATAGTCGGCCTTGGGCGCACGATCACCGCTTTCATATTTACCTTGAGCGTTAGCTTCAACACCACCGATTTCTCCGAAGGCACGCTGAGAAAGCCCCAGACGCTCTCTTTCTTTCCTAAGTCGGTAACCAATTCCACTCATTTGAATGCATAATCCTGTTGACCCCATCCTTACGAATGGTAGAATCTAGATAAATTAAACTGATTTGAACGGTTTTGAACTATGCCCGGAATTCGCACCGCTGCACAAGCCAAGGCCTGGCTAGAACAACAAGGTAAATCTGTTCAAGAGTTTGCTCGGGAGAACAGCGTTGATCCTGCAACCACTTATCAAGTGCTGGCCGGGCGCAAGAAAGGCCGACGCGGGGAGGCCCACAAGGTGGCCGTTTTGTTGGGCATGAAGATTGGCAGCATCCCCACTGCTCCTGAGCCGCAGGGTCAACCGACGGCAGAGTGATTACTATTGTAGCTTCCGTTCCATCCAGAACAGCGCAGCTTCCTGGCCTACCACTAAGTAACCCTGTCTTCGGTACAACTCGATAGCCGGATTGGTTTTAAAGACCTTGAGTCGGACGCTGACGGCTCCCATGCGCAAGGCCATGAGTTCAACCTGCCGCAATAGCCATGTGCCAATACCCTCACCCCGGTAAGGTTCGCACAGCTGGATATCGCGCAAATAAAGATAGCCTGGCTCGGTCGTGATACTGAGGTAGCCAATAGCCTTCCCTTCTTTGCTGACGATCAGGCTCTGGCGCAATGCCCATTCGCTGTCAAAGGCCTCGCTTTGCCAGGCCCTTGAATAGCGCGCGTAGTATTCGCGCATGTTGACTCGAGTGAGCTCTCGGGCGAACTCAAGGTCGTCGGCGATTGCCGGTCGCAGGTCCACGTATGTTTACTCCTCTGCCGGGCTTTGCGCTGCTGGAAGGTGCAATCGTATGACAGCATATATAACCAACGACTCGTCTCAATGGACCCGATTGGATTTTCTCATTGAATCCCCACCGCAGGCTGCAGTAAGCTCGCAGCACTTGAACGGAGAAGCACCATGTCCCAGCCAACCGCACCGACGCAACACTCTGCCAGCGACCCTCGCTCGGTAGCGTGCCTGAGCGCGTGCCAAGGCTTGAATAGCGTGGCTCTGCCGAACAACTTTTATTTTGGGTATTGGTTTAGCCACTGGCGCGCCTGATACCCACCCGGCGCCCACACTCAAGGGGACGCCAACCAGAGAAATCTCTACCCCCGGTCGGCTCCCCGACCGGGGGTTTTGTTTTTTCAGGCCCCGAATATTGAATCAATCGAGGAATACGACATGAACTACAGCACCTATTACCGTGACGACATCCGTTTCGCCTGGCGATTTAGCAACCTCCGTTCGGGACAGCCAGCCGCCTCCGATCGGTCACTTGCAGGTGGCAGCCAGATACATACCGCCGATACGGCAAATTGTCGAACACATCAGTAGGTGCTGAGCGGGAACACCCGCCAGCCCAGGGAAGCCCCATATGAACTCTTCTGTCTCAATCAAGCCATCCGACCTGTCCCTCGTGTCCGACAGCGTCCCGCCCGCACAGCGCCTGCCCAACACGCTGCAACTCAAGTCCCGCCTGCCGCTGGATTTTGCCTTGGCGGAACAAGTCGCCGCCCATCGTCGGGCGATACGCGCGATTCTCCATGGCGAAGACTCACGCCTGCTGGTGATCGTAGGCCCCTGCTCGATTCATGATCCCCATTCAGCCCTGGAGTACGCGCAGCGCCTGGCCGGTCTGGCCTCGCAAGTCAGCGACCAGATGCTGTTGGTCATGCGGGCCTACGTGGAAAAACCGCGCACGACCGTGGGCTGGAAAGGTCTGGCCTACGACCCACGGCTTGACGGCAGTGACGACATGGCGGGCGGTTTGACACTGTCACGCCAACTGATGCTGGAAATGGTGCGCCTGGGGTTGCCCATTGCGACAGAAATCCTGCAACCCATGGCCGCTGGATACTTTGACGATTTGCTCAGTTGGGTCGCGATCGGCGCCCGCACCACCGAATCGCAGATTCACCGGGAGATGGCCAGCGGCTTGCCAATGCCCGTGGGTTTCAAGAACGGGACCGATGGGGGCGTTACGGTAGCCAGTGATGCCATGCGCTCCGCGGCTCATGCCCACCGCCACTTCGGCATGGACCGCCAGGGTCATCCGGCGATCATCGAAACCCAAGGCAATCGCGACACCCATATCGTTCTGCGCGGCGGCCATGGCGGCCCGAATTACGACCGTCAGAGCGTCGCCAACATACGGGGCAGTCTCGAAAAGCATGCGCTGAACGCCCGAATCATGGTGGATTGCAGCCACGCCAACAGCGCAAAAAACCCGCTGCGCCAACCTCAGGTATTCAACGATGTGCTGACTCAGCGGCTGCAAGGTGACACGTCACTGATCGGCATGATGCTGGAGAGCCACCTGTTCGAAGGCTGCCAGCCATTGAGCGATTCCCTGCGCTACGGGGTCTCGATCACCGATGGCTGCCTGGGCTGGGACGATACCGAACAGTTGCTGGGCAAGGCCGTGGACAAATTGCGTTACAGGTAAACTACCGAACCTTTTTGACAGCTGGCTCAGTGCCCTGTGCAGGGAGCCAGCCCCGCATTTTAGGGGGGTGTGGCGCATCGCGGCGACACCGATGGTCCTGGGCCACAGAACCCGGCTGGAACTTTTAGCAGGAAAAGCGTCCCTTAATCCGGTAGGCTTTCCCTTTTTTTAACAGGAGCAATTTTCCATGCCTAAAGCCACTGCCCGCCACATCCTTGTTGCCAGCGAAGAAAAGTGCAACGAACTCAAGGCGCAAATCGAAGGCGGCGCTGACTTTGCAGAAGTAGCGAAGTCCAACTCCAGCTGCCCTTCCAGCCGTCAAGGCGGCGATCTCGGATCGTTCGGTCCTGGCCAGATGGTCAAGGAATTCGACACGGTCGTGTTCAGCGCACCCGTGAATGTCGTGCAGGGTCCGGTCAAGACCCAGTTCGGCTATCACCTGCTGGAAGTTACCAGCCGTCAGGACTGATCGTCCCGACAGTTTGAATAATTGAAAACGGCCCGCCTCAAGCGGGCCGTTTTTCATTGAGTCCGACTGTTTTCTGCCTTCCCTCCCCGAAACCTCCCGCAGCCCTCCTTGATTCGGCAAGCAAATTGCTAACCTTTGACCGATTGCCCGCTTGTAACACGGCCGACGGCAGTAGCATCGTGTTCCTACTTTCACAGGCGCATCATCTGGTTACAAAGGTGCGCGGTATCCGGTACCTTGAGCAAATGCGGTATTGACGTGTAGATACCTGTGTCGCGTCGGACAACGTGTAAGACATTTCGTCGATCATGACCCTCAACCCTGATAGCCGCCTGCGCCCGTCAGTCCAGGATTCGAGTAATGCGTTTTGTTTTTCCATCGCTGATCGCTGTACTGCTGACCTTGCTTTCCGGTCTTCAAACCTTGTCCGCCGCTCCCCAGCACGCTTTGACCGTCTACGGTGAAGCGCCCCGCTATCCTGCTGATTTCAAACACTTCGATTATGTGAATCCCGACGCGCCAAAAGGGGGCAGCATGCGGCGCTCGGCACAGGAAATCGGTCAGTTCGATCACCTGATGCCCTACCTCGACAAAGGCACCGGCGTCTCACAGCTCAATGGCATGGTGTACTCGCCTCTGGCTGTAAAATCCCTCGACGAACCCTATACGGTCTACGGGCTGGTGGCCGAAAAAATGGAGCGCGGCGCTGACGGTTTATCGTTGCGCTTTTTCCTGAACCCCAAGGCACGCTTCGCTGACGGCACGCCGATTACGGCTGAAGACGTGCGCTACACCTATGACTTGCTGATGACCCAAGGCAGTCTGTCGTACCGCACTGAGTTTCAGGATGTAGAAGCCGTAGAAGTGGAATCACCCACTCGAATCCGCTTCGATTTCAAAAGTGCCGAAAACCGATCGCTGCCCCTGGACCTGGCATCCCTGCCGGTTTTCCCGGAACACTGGTGGAAAACCCGTGACTTTGCAGGCGGCGGAGGGTTTGAGATCCCTCTTGGCAGTGGGCCTTACAAGATCGCCAAGGTCGATCCGGGCCGCAGCATCACCTTCGCCCGAAACCCGGATTGGTGGGGCAAGGACCTACCGGTCAATCAGGGTTTTTACAACTTCGACTCGTTCAGCGTCGAGTATTTCGGCGATACCGACGTAGCCCGGCAAGTGCTCAAAGGCGGCGCCTACGATTACAACCGCGAATATTCCGCCACCGCCTATTCGATTCTGTACGACGGCCCCGCGCTGGATGACGGTCGCTTGCAGAAAGCACACCTGGCCAAAGGCGCGGTGCAGAGTTCCCAGGGTTTTGTGTTCAATCTGGATCGTCCGATGTTTCAGGATCGTCGCGTGCGACAGGCGTTGGCCATGCTGTGGGATTTCGAATGGACCAACCGGCAGATGATGCGCAACATGTACATCCGCCAGAACAGCTACTTCTCCAACTCGCCCCTGGCCGCAACGCAATTACCCACCGACGCCGAGCTGAAAATTCTGGAGCCGCTGCGTGGGCAAGTGCCGCCCGAGGTGTTCAACACGGTGTTTCACACCCCGAAAACCGATGGCACGGGCTTTATCCGTGACAAGCAGCTGCAAGCCCTGGGGCTGCTGGAGGAAGCCGGCTGGATGCCCAAGGGCGATCACTTGGTCAATGCCAAAGGCGAACCCCTCAGCTTTACCTTCCTCAATGGTCAGGCAGGCTTCGAGAAAATCCTGCTGCCTTACAAACGCAATCTGGCGCAGATCGGCGTCACGTTTGAAATACGCCGCATCGACGCCGCGCAGTACCTGAACCGTGTCATGGCCCGGGATTACGACATGATCGTCACCGGTTACCCGGTTTCTTCGTCTCCGGGCATGGAGCTGTACAACAACTTCGGCTCCAAAGGTGCCCGTGATCCTGGCTCCAGCAACTATATGGTCTTGCAGGACCCGGCGATCGATACTTTGATTGAAGGCGTGGTGAACGCCAGTAACAAATCGACCATGGTCAACTACGCACATTGTCTGGATCGGGTCCTGCAATGGGGCTATTACTGGATACCCAATTATTACCCCCCAGGGTCATCGACCGTCTGGTGGAATCGCTTTGGTATTCCCAAGGTGCAGGCCAGCAATGCTGAAGCCATCGACACCTGGTGGGAAGTCAGCCCTACCCCGCTGACCAACGAGCAATTTGCAACTAAACGCGGGGCCTCCGCCATCGCCTCGGAGATGCAGTGAATGCTCGGTTATCTACTGCGACGCCTGTTGCTGATCATTCCCACGCTGCTGTGTATCTTGCTGGTGAATTTTTTCATTGTTCAGGCCGCTCCCGGGGGGCCCGTGGAACAAGCCATTGCTCGCCTGCAAGGGATCGGCGGCGCCAGTGCCAGTGTCGGCAGTGGTGCGGGAGACGCGATCAACCCCAATCAATCCCGGGCCTCACGGGGGCTTGACCCCAAGTTGATCAAGGAAATCGAGCGGCAGTATGGCTTTGACAAGCCCCTGCACGAACGTATGTGGCTGATGCTCAAGAGCTATGCCCAGCTGGATTTCGGCAACAGCTTCTTCCGTGGGGCCAAGGTCACCGACCTGATCCTGCAAAAAATGCCGGTGTCCATTTCTCTGGGGTTGTGGGCAACGCTGCTGACCTATCTGATCTCGATCCCCCTGGGCATTCGCAAGGCGGTCAAACACGGCAGCCATTTTGATATCTGGAGCAGCACCGCGATCATCATTGGCTATGCCATGCCGGCGTTTCTGTTCGCGATGCTGTTGGTCGTGGTCTTCGCCGGTGGCACTTCGCTGAACTGGTTCCCGGTGCGCGGGCTGGTGTCAGACAACTTTGCTGAGCTGACAACCGTTGGCAAGATCGCCGATTACTTCTGGCATCTGGTCCTGCCGGTGTCCTCACTGGTAATTGGTGGGTTCGCCACCCTGACGATCCTCACCAAAAACTCGTTCCTCAATGAAATCACCCGCCAATACGTCGTGACCGCCCGCGCCAAGGGCCTTAGCGAGCGCAGAGTGCTGTACGGACACGTGTTCCGCAACGCGATGTTGTTGGTCGTGGCCGGCATCCCGCAAGCGTTCATCAGCGTGTTTTTCGCCGGCTCGCTGCTGATCGAGGTGATTTTTTCCCTCGATGGCCTGGGCCGCATGAGTTACGAAGCCGCCGTTTCGCGAGACTACCCGGTTGTGTTCGGTTCGCTGTTCATCTTCACGCTGTTTGGGTTGCTGATAAAACTGGTGGGGGACATCTGCTACACCCTGGTCGACCCCCGCATCGACTTTAGCGCGAGGAACGCCTGATGAGCAGACTTTCTCCGCTGGCCCGCCGCCGTCTGGACCGCTTTCGCAATAACCGTCGAGGCTGGTGGTCGTTGTGGCTGTTTTGCGGGCTGTTTTTGCTGAGTCTTGGGGGCGAAATCATCGCCAATGACAAGCCGTTGCTGCTCAGCTATCAGCACAGCCTGTATTTCCCGGCCTTTAAACGCTATACCGAGCAGGAATTTGGTGGCCAACTGCCTTTCCAGCCGGACTACCGCAGCGATTACGTGCGCGAGCTGATAAACAAAGGCGACGGCTGGATGCTGTTCCCGCCGATTCCCTTCAGCGATGACACCCCCAATTACGACCTGAACCGCCCTGCCCCAAGCCCACCCAGCGCCACCAACTGGTTGGGGACCGACGATCAGGCGCGGGATGTGTTGGCCCGGGTTATCTTCGGTGCCCGGGTTTCGATCCTGTTTGCGTTGGCCCTGACCTTTATCAGCGCCATCATCGGCATCGCCGCTGGCGCGTTGCAGGGGTATTACGGTGGCTGGGTGGACCTGCTCGGACAGCGTTTACTCGAGGTCTGGTCCGGGTTGCCGGTGCTGTACCTGCTGATCATCCTGTCGGGCTTTGTCGAGCCCAACTTCTGGTGGCTGCTGGGCATCATGGCGCTGTTTTCATGGTTGGCGCTGGTGGACGTGGTGCGCGCCGAATTTCTGCGCGGTCGCAACCTCGAATACGTCAAGGCCGCCCGGGCGCTGGGGCTGGGCGACCGCAAGGTGATCATGCGACACATTCTGCCCAACGCCATGAATGCGACGCTCAGCTACCTGCCGTTCATTCTGACCGGCGCCATCTCGACCCTGACGGCCCTGGATTTTCTCGGTTTCGGCATGCCCGCCGGCAGCGCCTCTTTGGGCGAGCTGATCGCTCAGGGTAAACAAAACCTGCAAGCGCCCTGGCTGGGGCTGACGGCGTTCTTCACCCTTGCGCTGATCCTTTCGCTATTGGTTTTCATAGGCGAGGCGCTACGTGATGCCTTCGACCCGAGGTCTTGAAATGACGGATAATCTGATCGAAATCCGTGACCTGAACGTTGCCTTCAATGGTCAGGTCGTGGTCAAGAACCTGTGCCTGGATATCCGCGCGGGCGAATGCCTGGCGTTGGTGGGCGAGTCCGGCTCGGGAAAATCCGTGACGGCGCACTCCATCCTGCAATTACTGCCCACCAGCGGCACGGCATGCACCGGCAGCATTCTTTATCGCGGTCAGCAATTGCTGGGCGCCAGCAGCAAGACGCTGCGTCAACTGCGCGGCAATCAGATCGCCATGATCTTTCAAGAGCCGATGACCTCGCTCAACCCGCTGCACACCGTGTCCAAACAGATCGGCGAAACCCTGCTGCTGCACCGGGGCTTGAGTGGCCGGGCGGCGCAAAAACGCATTCTTGAACTGCTCGAACTGGTGGGCATCCAGCACCCGCAGAAACGCCTGAAAGCCTACCCCCACGAGCTGTCGGGCGGGCAACGGCAACGCGTCATGATCGCCATGGCCCTGGCCTGTGAGCCGGAACTGTTGATCGCCGATGAACCCACCACGGCCCTTGATGTGACGGTACAGCGCAAAATCCTGCTGCTGCTCAAGGAGCTCCAGCAGCGCCTGAACATGTCGCTGTTACTGATCAGCCATGACCTGAACCTTGTGCACAGCGTGGCGCAGCGGGTCTGCGTGATGCGTGCCGGAGAAGTGGTCGAGCAGTCCGACTGCAAAACGTTGTTCCGGGCACCGCAACACCCCTACAGCAAGCTGTTGCTCGACGCCGAACCCGCTGGCGAGCCGCTGCCCCGGGACAGCCGCGAGCAAGTGTTGCAGGTCGATAACCTTCGGGTGTGGTTCTCCCTGGGGGGCGGCATCCTGCGTCGACACAAGGAATACCTCAAGGCGGTGGATGACATCAGCCTGAGCATCGAGCAGGGTAAAACCCTGGGGATCGTCGGCGAATCCGGTTCCGGAAAATCGACACTTGGTCAGGCAATCCTGCGCTTGCTGGAATCGCGTGGCAGTATCCGTTTTCAGGGTCAGGCACTGGACGGGTTGAATCAAAAGCAGATGCGACCCTGGCGTAAACAGATGCAGGTGGTTTTTCAGGACCCCTATGGCAGTCTCAGTCCGCGCATGTCGGTGGCGCAGATCATCAGTGAAGGCCTTGAAGTCCATAGCGAACTGGACCCGTTGCAGTGCGAAGTTGAAGTGATACGGGTATTGGAAGAAGTCGGCATCGACCCGCAAAGCCGCCACCGCTACCCCCACGAGTTTTCCGGAGGGCAGCGTCAGCGCATCGCTATCGCTCGGGCCCTGGTGCTCAAGCCTGCCTTGATCCTGCTGGATGAGCCGACCTCGGCCCTGGATCGCACGGTACAGAAACAAGTGGTGGCGCTATTGCGTCAATTGCAGGAAAAACACGGGTTGACGTATCTGTTCATCAGCCATGACCTTGCAATGGTCAAAGCCCTTGCCCATGACCTGATTGTGGTCAAGGACGGAAAAGTGGTCGAACGCGGCGCCAGCCATGATGTATTCGACACGCCCCAGCACCCTTACACCAAGGAATTGCTGGCGGCGGCGCATCCTGGGTTCAACTAAAAACGGGCATTCTGTGCGGCCAGACGCCGGATTCGAACAACGGAACACCCCATGAAAGACAGCAACAGCCTCCACGATTATCGGCGTGTACGACAACTGGCGATCCGTTCGCTGTTTGAAATCATTGAGCAGTCCAGCGAAGGCACCGTGATCGTCGACAAGGATGCTCGTATTGTCTGGATCAACGAACGGTACGCGCGCCGCTTCGGCCTTGCTGACCCCAGCGCTGCGTTGGGCCAGCCCTGTGAAAAGGTGATTCCCGGCAGCCTGTTGCGCCAGGTTGCAACCAATGGCCGGCCGATTCTGCTGGATATGATGGACACGGCCAAAGACCCGCTGGTGGTCATGCGTTTGCCCATCCACGACGTCTCCGGTGATCTGATCGGCGCCATCGGTTTTGCGTTGTTCGATGAACTGCATGCGCTGTCGCCGCTGCTCAAACGCTACCTGAGCATGCAGGAAGAACTGGCCTCCACCCGTTCGTTGTTGCGGGCACGCCAGGCCAAATACAGCTTTGCCCACTTTATCGGCACCAGTGCGGCCACCCTTGAAGTCAAGCGGCGCGCCCGGCGCAGTGCGGGTGCGCAGTCGCCGGTCTTGCTACTGGGTGAAACCGGCACGGGTAAAGAGCTCCTTGCCCATGCCATCCACAGCGCCTCCGACCGGGCTCATAAGCCGTTTGTCAGCATCAACAGCGCAGCCATCCCGGAAACGTTGCTGGAGGCTGAGTTTTTCGGGACCGCGCCGGGGGCCTTTACCGGGGCTGATCGCAAAGGGCGTCCTGGCAAGCTGCAAATCGCTCAGGGCGGGACCTTGTTTCTTGATGAAATCGGCGACATGCCCCTGTCACTGCAAAGCAAGCTACTGCGGGTGCTACAGGAAAAGGAGTACGAACAGGTAGGCTCCAATGACGTCATCCAGAGCGACATTCGCCTGATTGCCGCCACTTCGATTGATCTGGAAACAGCCATCAAACGAGGCGAATTTCGCGCTGACCTGTATTACCGGTTGAGTGTGCTGCCGATTACGGTGCCGCCCCTGCGTGAACGCCTGGACGACCTTCCGTCCCTCAGCGAGGCGATTCTCGAAGACTTGCGTAGCCAGCACGAGCTGGACAGCAGCGCCCTGGCATTGCTGGCGCAGCATGCATGGCCTGGAAATATCCGGGAACTGCGCAACGTCCTTGAGCGGGCAGCCTTGCTCAGCGACGAACTCATTCTTAATGCCAAGGAAATTCGCGCCGCGATCGGTCAGTTGATTCCCGTACGTTCGGAGTCAAACGCGTCAGTTCCACCTGTCTTCGAGACATTCAGTCAGGCGCGGCAGCGGTTTGATCGGCAACTGATCGAACAGGCGTTGCTGCACTGCTCGGGAAACGTGGTTGAAGCGGCCAGCCAACTGGGGCTGGGGCGCTCTACGCTTTACAAGAAAATGGCCGCGCTGGGCATTGCCGAGTCTCAATAGAGAGACATGATCTCGTTATTGAGACTCACGTTGCGTTCACCCCGTCTAGACGCATTTTCCCGGGATTTACTGGAGTCAACTGAAGGCAGACCATCTTTCCAGTCTCTATAGTGAGACTGAAAAGATGGACAGGCCGTGTCTTCCTATAAATTCCCTTTCAATAACAATGACTTAGAAAACTGGCACGAAACCCGCTATACCGCTGGAGCGGCACCGCCGCAGCCGAAAACAATAACAATATGCCGACCGGATTCAGCGAGCCACGCAGAGCGCCCTCGGCAGCCTCTGAGTTCGTTGCGTCTTCAGGCCAGGAGACACTCAATGAGTGTGATCATCGCCTTGGCAGCCCTCGCGCTGTTGATGCTTGCTGCGTATCGTGGTTACAGCGTTATCCTCTTTGCCCCCATCGCTGCCATGGGTGCAGTGTTATTGACCGACCCTTCTGCTGTGGCCCCGGCGTTTACCGGGGTGTTCATGGACAAGATGGTCGGCTTCGTCAAACTGTACTTCCCCGTGTTCCTGTTAGGCGCCGTGTTTGGCAAGCTGATCGAGTTGTCCGGATTTTCCAGGGCCATCGTGGCTGCGGCCATCGGGGTTCTCGGCACTCGTCAGGCCATGCTGGTCATTGTGCTGGTCTGCGCCCTGCTCACTTACGGTGGCGTTTCGCTGTTTGTGGTGGTGTTTGCGGTCTACCCGTTTGCAGCGGAAATGTTTCGCCAAAGCAATATTCCCAAGCGATTGATACCCGCTACCATCGCCCTGGGTGCGTTCTCGTTCACCATGGACGCCCTGCCCGGCACGCCGCAGATCCAGAACATCATTCCCACGACCTTCTTCAACACCACGGCATGGGCCGCGCCCTGGCTCGGCTTGATCGGCGCGATATTCGTGTTTTGCGCCGGCATGCTGTACCTGCAGCGCCAGCGCAACAAGGCCTACAAAGCGGGCGAAGGTTATGGCACTGAGTTGCGCAATGAGCCGGAAACCGCGGACGACATCAAGCTGCCCAACCCCTGGGTTGCCCTGTCGCCCTTGCTGCTGGTGGGCCTGATGAACCTGCTGTTCACGTGGTGGATTCCTCAGTTGTATGGCAAGACCCACACCCTGTCGCTGCCGGGCATGGCCACACCGGTCCAGACCGATATCGCCAAGCTGACCGCTATTTGGGCCGTGGAAGCCGCGCTGCTGATAGGCATTGTAATGGTGCTGATCTGTGGTTTCGGCGCGATACGCAGCCGCCTGGCTGAAGGCAGCAAAAGCGCCGTGAGTGGCGCATTGCTGGCAGCGATGAATACCGCATCGGAATATGGCTTCGGCGCCGTCATCGCATCCTTGCCCGGCTTTCTGGTTCTGGCGGACTGGCTGAAAAACATCCCCAATCCGCTGGTCAACGAAGCCGTTACGGTCACGTTGTTGGCGGGGATCACCGGGTCAGCTTCAGGCGGAATGAGCATTGCACTGGCGGCCATGTCCGACAGCTTTATCAGTGCCGCCAATGCGGCCAATATCCCGCTCGAAGTGCTGCACCGTGTGGCCTCCATGGCCAGCGGCGGCATGGATACCCTGCCCCACAACGGCGCGGTGATTACCTTGCTGGCCGTCACCGGCCTGACGCACCGCGAAGCGTATCGCGACATCTTCGGCATCACCATTATCAAGACCCTGGCCGTGTTCGTCGTGATCGGCACCTTCTACGCCACGGGCATCGTTTGAGGAACACACCATGAGTCTGCAAGGTAAAACGGCACTGGTTACGGGTTCCACCAGCGGTATCGGCCTGGGTATTGCGTTGACCCTGGCCAGGGCCGGCGCGAATCTGATCCTCAACGGGTTCGGGGATGCGCAGGCGGTGATTGCCGAGGTCGAACAATGGGGTGGCAAAGTCGGCCATCACCCGGCAGACGTCAGCAAACCCGAGCAAATCGCCGACATGATGGCTTATGCGGAGCGAGATTTCGGTGGCGTCGACATTCTGGTCAACAACGCGGGTATCCAGCATGTCGATACGGTGGAGGATTTTCCCATTGAACGCTGGGATTCCATCATTGCGATCAACCTGTCTTCGGTGTTTCACACGACGCGCCTTTGTCTGCCCGGCATGCGCGACAAAAACTGGGGGCGCATTGTAAACATTGCGTCGGTGCACGGGCTGGTCGGGTCCACCGGCAAGGCTGCCTATGTGGCTGCCAAGCATGGCGTCATCGGGCTGACCAAAGTCGTGGGCCTTGAGACGGCAACCAGCAATGTCACCTGCAATGCGATCTGCCCCGGCTGGGTGCTGACGCCGCTGGTGCAGCAGCAGATCGACGATCGCGCGGCGGTCAGTGGCGACGCGCAACAGGCCAGGCATGATCTGCTCGCCGAAAAACAACCATCACTGGAATTCGTGACGCCCTCACAGCTGGGTGAGCTGGTGCTGTTCCTGTGCAGTGACGCCGCCAGCCAGGTACGAGGGGCGGCATGGAACGTCGATGGTGGCTGGCTGGCACGTTGAATCAGAGGTCCTGATTGCCGCCGTCGCGTTCTTCCACCAGCCCCCAGTCCGCCGCATTCACGCTCGCGGCGGGCGCGGGTGGCGGTGGCGGCGTCGTCAGTTGCCCCGCCACACCACCTTCGCCATGAAGTTTGAGGCGCAAGCGCACGTTGTTCTGCGAATCAGCGTGTTTGAGTGCCTCCTCTTCGCTGATCACCCCTTCGACGGCCAACTCGAACAGCGCCGCATCAAAGGTCTGCATCCCAAGCCCTGCTGACTTTTCCATGATGCCCTTGAGCTCATTAAGCTCGTTGCGCTGGATCAGGTCGCGAATGGTCGGCGTGCCCATCATCACTTCCACGGCCGCACGGCGCTTGCCGTCGGTGGTCTTGACCAGACGTTGGGAAACGAACGCTTTGAGGTTGTTACCCAGATCGTGCAGCAGTTGCTGGCGTCTTTCCTCCGGGAAGAAGTTGATGATGCGGTCCAGCGCCTGATTGGCGTTATTGGCGTGCAGCGTGGAAATCGCCAAATGGCCGGTATCGGCGAAAGCCAACGCATGCTCCATGGTTTCCCGATCACGGATTTCGCCGATGAGAATCACGTCCGGCGCCTGACGCAGGGTGTTTTTCAACGCGGCATGGAAGCTGCGGGTATCGACGCCCACTTCGCGCTGATTGATGATCGACTTTTTGTGCCGGTGAATGAACTCCACCGGATCCTCAATGGTGATGATGTGGCCGCTGGAGTGGCGATTACGGTGGTCGATCAGCGCCGCCAGGGAGGTGGACTTGCCTGAACCCGTGCCCCCGACAAACAGCACCAGCCCGTGCTTTTCCATAATCACGTCGAGCAATACCGGCGGCAGGAAAAGATCCTCGAAACGCGGGATGTCCAGTTTGATGTTGCGCGCCACGATAGAGACTTCGTTGCGTTGCATGAAAATGTTGATCCGGAACCGGCCAATACCGGCCATGGAGACCGCCAGGTTCATTTCCAGCTCGCGATGGAATTCCAGCTTTTGCTCGGCATCCATGATGTTTTGTGCCACTGCAGCGATTTCCCCCGGCTTCAGGGTCTCGGTGCCCAAGGGCTTGAGCACGCCATTGAACTTGGCGCACGGCGGCGCGCCGGTCGAAAGGTAAAGGTCCGATCCATCCTGGCTGGCCAGAATCTTCAATAACGCCGGGAAATCCATAAGCAACACCGCGCAAGATAAGTGAGATGAAGGCGAGTCACCTGCAGGCAAGCCCGTTCTTCAGGTTCAATGGCCGTAGCTTGGCTGCACAAGCCCATGGGATGCAATCACTGATGCGTCCAGTATTGAGTCAGCGCCGCTGAATAAACATCACGGGACAAAAATCCGGCTGGCCGGATGTGTGATAATGGCCGCCGTTTTTTCTTCAGGCATCTGTCACATGAAAGCCCAAGCCCGTCACATTCTGGTGAAAACAGCCGAAGAGGCCGAGCAACTGAAGGTACGTATCGCCAAGGGTGAAGCCTTCGATGTGCTGGCAAAAAAACACTCCACCTGCCCGTCCGGTAAACGCGGCGGCGATTTGGGTGAGGTCAGACCCGGCCAGATGGTCGGGGCCATTGATCAGGTCATCTTCAAAAAGCCGCTGCGCGTCGTGCATGGTCCGATCAAGAGCAAATTTGGCTACCACCTCGTTCAGGTTTTCTATCGGGATTGAGACCCGCCCCGCTCACCGGAGGCTGGGCATGGCGCTGGCGGGAATCAACGCGCCAGGGTGCTGGATCACAATGCTGGCCAGTCGGTGTCCGGCATGCGCCGCCTCTACGGGGCTTGCGCCCCGCAACCTCATCGACAGATAACCGGCGCTGAATGAATCGCCCGCGGCCGTGGTATCCACCACGTGGGGCACCGGGTGCGATGGCACCTCGAAACGATCACCCCCCGATTCCACCAGACAACTCCGGGCACCGCGTTTGACCACCACTTCACTGATACCCAGTTCCCGATACGCCGTCATCAGCGCTTCGCTGTCGGTGTAACCGTAGAGCGTCTGCTCGTCGTCTTCGGTGAGCAACGCCAGATCGACGTAGGCCATGCAGTCGCGATACGCCGCCCGAGCCTGCTCGATGCTTTGCCACAAACGCGGTCGGTAGTTGTTGTCGAACACCACCCGCACACCGTTCGCCCTGGCCTGTTTCAGCCGCGAAAGCAACCGCTCCCGGCCACACTTACCCAGCACCGCCAAGGTAATCCCGCTCAGGTAAATAACGTCGTAGCCCAGCAGCTCGTTGAGAATGACGTCTGATTCCGGCGTGACAAAACAATCACGTACGGCCGCTTCATTACGCCAGTACAGGAAACGTCGTTCGCCATTGGCATCGGTCTGGATGCAATACAACCCCGGCAAACGCCCTGGCAGGCGCTGCACCTTGCTCAAGCCAATGCCTTCCTGCTCCCAGTGGCGGCACATGGCGTCACTGAAACTGTCGTCACCCAAGGCGGTGACGTAGTCCACCTGGGCCGTACACCCCAGCATCCGTGCGATATACACCGCCGTGTTGAGGGTGTCACCGCCAAAACTCTGCTGGAGACTGCCATTGGCCTGTTGCTGCAATTCGATCATGCACTCGCCGATCAGGGCGATGCGCGGGTGACTGTGACTGACCAGCTCACTCATGTTGATGATCTCCGGGCCATCAAAAGCAGGTGTCGAAGGTTTCGATGACTTGCAGTTGTTCATCCACAAGGCAACCGGTGCGCCACTTGTCAAACGTGAGACAAGGATGGGAGGTGCCGAAAGAGATGACGTCACCCACCTTCAGTTCACAACCGGCAGCGACGGTCATGAACGCATGCTGATCCATCACCGCCGTCACTGTGCAGGCGCTGACGTCCTCGCCTTTAGCCGGCAACTCGCCCGCTTTGTAACGGCGCAGGGGGTTAGGCAAACCTGCGTCAAACGCCACATCGCGCTTGCCCATGGCGATCACCGCAAAACCCGGCTCGGGCAACGATTGCACATGCGCCCAGACTTCCAGCGCCGGACGCAGGCCTTCAGTCAGCTCACTGCGGCGGTCGAGCACGCAACATTGCGCGTCTTTATAGATACCGTGGTCATGCACCACGTAGCTGCCGGGGCGCAACACGCCGAGAAATCGGTCGCGAACCTGACGCTGATCGAAGGCTTCGGCAATCAAGTCATACCAGGCTGAGCCGGACGCCGTCACAATCGGCCGATCCAGCGTAAACGCCCCTTTGTCCTGGAGTTCAACAGCCAGTCGTACCAGCGAAGCCGCAAAGGCCCGGATGTCGTTGACCGCCTTGTCCCCGTGAATCACACCTTCGTAACCCTCGATGCCCGTCAGGGCCAGGGCCGGTTGCGCAGCAATGGCATCGGCCAGATCCAGAACGCCCTGTTCGGTACGGCAACCGCAGCGTCCGCCCGGCACGCCGTATTCAATCATTACGTTCAGGCGCAGCCCCCGGGAGGCGAAAAACTCGCCCAGGGCCGCGACGTTGTCCGGGTGGTCGACCATGCAGTGGAAGTCGAACATCGGGTCCGCCAGCAAGTCAGCGATCATCGCCATATTGGGCGTGCCGACCAATTGATTGGCCATCAGCACCCGGCGCACACCGTGGGCATAAGCCGCATGGGTCTGCACGGCGGTGGCCAGGGTGATGCCCCAGGCACCTTCCTCCAGTTGCCGCCGAAACAACGCCGGGGCCATGCTGGTCTTGCCATGGGGCGCCAGTTCCGCGCCGCTGTTGCTGACAAAAGCCTGCATCCAGCGAATGTTGTGATCCAGCGCCTCACGGTGAATAACCAGCGCGGGCAGGCTGACGTCTCGAACCAGATGATCACCCGGCGCGGCGGCGCCCTTTTCTACCACTGCAATGCCCATGAGCGTTCTCCAGCGTTTTATTCGTTGATTCGGCGAGCGAGGCCATTGGCACTGGCAATCAGCACGCGTCGATAGTCGTCGTAGTTGTTCTTGGCATCGGACCGGGGCGCGACGATACACAGCGTTGCGATGCACACCCCTTTGTCATCCTTGACCGGCGCGGCGAAGCAATGGGTGAAGGTGTCGGCCACGCTGTCGAAGGAGAAAAAGCCCTCTTCGCCTGCCTTGCGGATCTCGGCGAGAAACCTCTCCATGGGCAAGCGCTCCCCGTTCGGAAGGATGAAATCCTGCGGATCGATCAGGTCGGCGATTTCCTGGTCGCTCAGATGGCACAGCAACAAGCGCCCGGAAGCGGTCCAGGGAATGGGGGCGTTTTCGCCGATATCGGACGAAATGCGAAAATGCCGCTCACCTTCCTTCATCAGGGCAACGGTGTACTTGCGGCCGTTGAGCAGGCACATCTGCGCCGTTTCCCGCGTCTGGCTGACAATGTCGGTGAGGCAATTCTGCGCTTCGCGTGTGAAATCGAAATGGCGCAGATGCGCTTGCCCCAGGAAATACAATTGCCGCCCCAGATACACATGCCCTTCCTTGCCGACGGGCTCAAGAATCCGGCGTTCCAGCAACGAGCTGATCAACTCATAGACCGTCGATTTCGGACTGCCGATGCCACCGGCGATTTCATTGGGCCGTAGCGGCGTGCCCTTCTCTTTGAGGAAATCGAGAATATCGAACGCCCGATCCAGGCCCCGTGCCCTGCGTTTGATGGTGTCTTCGGTCATGTCTGACGTGTCCCTGGCGCATTCAAGCGTCGTAAAAGAGGAAGCAGTCTCAAGCCACCCGCTGCACGGTGCAAGAACAACCGGGTGGGCACCGCAAAGCTTGGCGCTTCATTATTTACGCTTGTACGCCACGCAATCGATCTCTACCTTGCAATCCACCATCATGTTGGCTTGCACGCAGGCTCGCGCCGGAGCATGTTCGGGTTTGAAATATTCACCGAACACCTTGTTGAAGCTCCAGAAATCACGGGGGTCTTCCAGCCAGACGCCCACCCGGACGACATCCTCAAGCCCGTAACCGGCTTCCGTGAGAATCGCCACCAGGTTGTCCAGGGTCTTGCGGGTCTGCTCGACAATGCCACCGACGATGATCTCGCCATCCTGCGCCGGTACCTGTCCTGACACATACAACCAGCCATCGGCCTCCACCGCGCGAGCAAATGGACGCGGCTGACCGCCACCGGCGACGCTACCTGCGCCGTAACGGGTAATACTCATAACGTTTCTCCTACCAATAAAGGGTTAACACTCAGAAGCGAATGTTTTTCAAAAACTCGCCCAAACGCGCGGACTTCGGCTGCTCGAACAACGCCTTGGGCGGACCTTGTTCCTCGATGCGCCCTTGGTTCATGAATACGATCTGGTCAGAGACCTCATACGCAAAGCGCATTTCATGGGTCACTAACAGCATGGTCATGCCGTCCTCCGCCAGCCCTTTGATGACGCTGAGGACTTCACCCACCAGTTCCGGGTCCAGCGCCGAGGTCACTTCATCGAACAGCATCAGGCTGGGGTTCATGGCGATTGCACGGGCGATGGCAACGCGTTGCTGTTGACCACCGGAGAGCTGCCCCGGGAAATGATTGCGACGCTCCAGCAGGCCGACCCGGTCCAGCCACTTCTCCGCCAGCGCCACCGCCTGGTCCTTAGGCAGCTTTTTGACTTTGAGCAGACCCAACGTCACGTTCTGCAACGCGCTCAGATGGGGAAACAGATTGAATTGCTGAAAAGCCATGCCCGTCATGGCCCGATGGCTGGCAATGACTTTTTCGGGATGACGCACCCGCCTGCCATCAATGTCGCTGTAGCCGATGTCTTGACCTTCAAGGCGGATATGTCCGCCCTGAAACTCTTCCAGCAGGTTGACGCAGCGCAACAGCGTGGTCTTGCCCGAGCCGCTGGAACCGATCAGGGTGACGACATTGCCCTTCTGCATGCGCAAATCGACGCCTTTGAGCACCTCGACATTGCCATAGGATTTATGCAGCCCTTCGATACTCAGCAAGGCGGGGCCAGGGTTTACGGTTTGAGTCTGTGTCATGGCAAGGCCACCCGTTTTTCGATTTGCCGCCCAAGAAGCTCAATGGCGTAGTTGATGACGAAGAAGAGAAAACCGGCGAACAGATAAAACTCCAGCGTCATGAACGTGCGAGCAATCACCTGCTGGGTGCTCAGCAGCAGTTCTGCCACACCAATCACCGACAGCAGCGTCGAGGCCTTGACGATTTCCGTGGATGAATTGACCCATGTGGGCAGAATCTGCCGCAATGCCTGAGGCAGCAGCACATACATCAGGGATTGACCAAATGTCAGCCCGATGGCCTTGCCAGCCTCCAGTTGACCCCGAGGGATAGCCTGCAACGCGCCGCGTACGATTTCTGCGACGTGGGACCCGCAAAACAGCGTCAGGCCCAACGCGCCAGCCTGAAACGCGCTAATGGGCAAGCCCAGCGCGGGTGTCATATAAAACACGGCCAGCACCAGGACGAACACCGGTGTGCCTCGAATCAGATCAACGTAGATACGGAACGGCAACCGCGCCCATACATTGCCGTAGGTCAGGATCAGCCCGGCGAACACGCCGATCAGCGTGCCGCAGACGATGGCCAGCGCCGAACACTGCACGCTGGTCAGAAATCCCGCCCACAGGGTTTCACGGGCGATCCACAGCTCATGCAGCCAGGAAGGTTGTTCATACATGATTCACGCCTCCTATCGACGAATGGCCAAGCGCTGTTCGAGGTGGCGCAAGAGCATGGCGATGACGTAGCAAGCCACCACATACAGCCCGGTGGTCACCAGCCAGGTTTCAATGACCCGATAACTCTCGACATTGATCTTGCGTGCGTAATACGTCAGTTCCGGCACCGCAATGGCGGCCGCCAGCGACGTGTCCTTGAACAACGAAATGAAGTTGTTGGACAGCGCCGGCAAGACGTTGCGCAGCATGACGGGCACCAGGATGTAGGCCTTTACCTGCCACTCACCCAAGCCAATGGCCAGCCCGGCTTCGCGCTGGCCTTTATGAATGCTCAACAAACCGGCGCGAAACACTTCGGTCAGGTAGGCCCCGGCATAAAGCGACAGGGTGACAATGAACGACGCCAGCTTGTCCAGGCGGATTCCCAGGCCAGGCAGCGCGAAGTAGATCAACAGAATCAGCACCAGGATCGGCGTATTGCGCACCACCGTCACATACACCGAAGCGACCAAACGGAGCGCACGGTGCCGGGACAGCAGCGCAAACGCCGTCATCAGGCCAATCACGCAGCCAATGGCGATCGAAATCAGCGCCAGTTCCAGCCCCAATCCCAGCCCCGCCAGCAAACTTGGAAAATCGCGCCAGACTGCGGCGAAGTTCAATTGATAATTCATGGTCAGCACTACCTGGGACAGGACGACAACCCCGTCATCCCTGCCCCGTCAGTCAGGTTCGGATTACTTGAATTCCATGGGAAAGCCGATCGCCGGCGTTGGCAGATCCACACCGAACCACTGCTTGAACGACGCCGCGTAAGTCGGAAACTCAACGCCCGTCATGGCTTCGTGCAGCGCTGTATTCACGAAATTGAGCCAATCCTGATCCCCACGTTTGACCGCACAAGCGTAGGTTTGCGGGCTCCAGGCAAAGGCTGGCGAACGATAGCGGCCAGGGTTCTGCACCATCAGGTACTTGACCGAGGACTGATCCGTGGCGGCTGCATCGGCCCGTCCGGAATTGATCGCCTGGTACATCAAGTCCACGCTGTCGTATTGATCGACCTTCGCTTGAGGCAGTGCCTGATGCACCAACTCCTCGGCATATACGTTTTGCAGCACAGCCACGATCACGCCGCTTCCCGCCGACTTCAGGTCGTCAATTTCCTTGTACTTGCTGTTGGCTGGCAGCAGCAAGGCCACGCCTTCGCGGTAATACGGCAAGGTAAACGCCACTTGTTGAGCGCGACTGGCGGTGACGGTAATGAACTGGCAACTGATGTCGACCTTGTCGGTCAGCAGGTTGGGAATCCGCGCATCCGAAGACTGCACGACGAATTCGACTTTGCCTGGGTCATTGAACAAGCCTTTGGCAATGATCCGGCCGATGTCGATATCGAACCCCTGCAATTTGCCGTCTGCGCCCTGGAAGTGCCAAGGGGCATTGGTGCTACCGGTGCCCACGATCAGTTTTCCACGTTGCAATACACTGTCGAGGCGACCGTTTTCGGCGGCCTGCGCCGAGACGCTGAACGTGGCCAGCACTGCAATTACGCCTGCAAAGGTTTTCAAGCAAGAAGGTCTGCTACCCATGACATGAACTCCGCCGAGAATAAGAGTGTTCCGCTATGACGGAACTGAGTATGTAACAACGGAATAGACAGCAGAAAGTGTGCCACGCCCCGACCCGAATTACGCACGGGAAAAGAATTTCCATCGCGATCATAGAGATAGCTTCGTGAAGAGCCGGACGGATACCGATACCATGGGCAACTGATTTGCTACTGTTGGCAACATCCGGATAACAACGCCTCAATGGAGTGCGCGATGCGCCACACCTGCGCACGCGGTCAGTTCACCCGTTGTCAGGCCATTCCCCTTCCGGCGTTTGCTATTTGTCCTTTTTTTGGAGCCTGCATGACTCAAACCGAACATCCACACCAGATTGCCCTGGCAAGATTTCTCGCAGCGCATCCGCAGCTTCAGGATGAACTCGATCACCTCAATCCGCTGGCTGCCCAGGCAGCAGGTGTCACAGCGCAGGCGTATCGCGACGAGCGCCTGCACGAAGCTTTCGAAGAAGAAGCTCAGCGCTTGGGGTTTTTCGCCTGGGAACTGACGTTACAACTGACGGCCGAGTCCCCGGAAGCATTCGACGCCCAACGTCGTGAAGTGCATAAAGAGGTTGCGGAAATGGCCGGTATGCAATGGGCGCAATATTGTGAACTGCACGGCCTCGAGCCCTGAATCCGGCCCTGCTCTTTACTTCAGAATATCCATGACCGTTCGTCGCAACCGAAGGCACCCTTGCAGCGGACACGTTGACCAATATCAGGTAACGCTCATAAACAGGAGACGTATCCATGATGAAGTCAACGATGACTCGCCTTGCCTTGACCGGCCTGCTTTCCCTTTCCTGCATGTCCGCATTCGCGGCCTCAAGCGAGACCAACAACGGACCTGTCAAGCCTGAAACAGGCGGCGCCACACAAAGCGGTTCAGCCATGCCGCCCGGTTCTCATCCGAGCACTCCAGGCGCAAGCAAAGATGCCGACGCCTATGGCCGGGAAACCGGAACGGGTTCGGGTGAGTCAGCCGACGGCGGCTCCACCGGCAGTGGCGTTGGCAAGACTGGCGGCCCGCAGAAAAACGGCCCTAATGGCACGGGCGGCGGTGCATCCGGGTCGGATGACAGCTGACAGGTACTTGCGCGAAGCCCGGCATCAAGCCGGGCTTTTTTCGTCCGCGTAAGGCGGTGTGTTACAGGCAGGTGGCCAAGGCAGCGCCGCGTCGATCCGAGGGCATGGTGTCGGGCGCAGCGTAGAAATTGAGTACCGTTGCGGCACCTTGAGGTTTCACGTCGACAAAATACTCCGCGCCAGTGGTGTAGACCGTAATGACGTCGGTGCCCGAACGTAAAAACGCTTCGGCGTCCGGCCCTACCATGGCTTCATCCTGCCAGGCATATTCCACGCACTGAGCCACAACGTTCGCGACCTTCTGTGTGGAATACACCTTATAAGGCCCGACAGCCCTGGCCTGATTCGCTGGCGAAGTACACCCCACCAGCAACACCGCCGCAACAGCCCCGATCAACAGCTTCATGGCATTCCTTGAAGGCAAAAAGAGGGATTCTACACGTGCAGGGCTGCCCAACCGCTGACTCGATGGCCGTTGCTGGCGGCTATCAGGCTTCTGCCAATTGCTCTTCGTACTCTTTCACGTACTGACCGGCCAGCGATTGCTTCTGTTGTTCATCCAGAAGCTTGCCCGCCATTTGAAAGAATTTTTGCTCTTCTTCCTTCAAGTGGTGATGTACTTTCTCGGAAAGTTTCTTGGCAGTGGCCAGCCAGCTTGGGCTGGACATCTCTGTTTCGTCGAGCTCTTCCATCAGCTCGTCCATGGCATGATGCTCGGAAATGGCATGACGACTCAGGTCAACGCCATTGTCATGGGCCATCAACGGGATATAAAAGAAACGTTCTTCAGCGGTCTCGTGAGCCTGAAGCTCGGCTTTGAGCAGCTTGTAGGCCTCTACACGCTCCTGACTGTCACCGCTGGTCTTGACCAGGTTATCTGCGTAACCACGCTGGCGCTCGTGACTTTCACGCAAGGCTTCAAAAATATTCAATGGCGCTACTCCAGACTGGCTCCCCAAGGGTGGAAGCGATATGCACTAGACCTCCACGCGTTATCGCCAGTTCCACCCACCGGCGCACCGATTCAGTAAACGCCGGGTGGTATTCCGTCCTTGTTGAAGTCCTTGAGACGCTCCTTTTCTTCAGGTGTCGAGTGGGCAGGCGTGTCAGGTTTGGGGGCGTCTTTGGGTGACTCTTTAGGGGCGTCTTTCTTATGCTCGCTCATCAGAGGATCCTTTTTTCAATGGCAGGTATGCATGAGTCTCTTACGCTTGCAGGTAGTTCCTCAAGTCGACGCTGAACATCCAGCCCCGCCACTGATTGCGCGACCTGTCGCGCGCCATATAACTGCCATCGAGTCTGTGCGACAATGCGCGCCAAATTCGGCATGAATCCCGCATTCAATTGCAGCAATCCGACGGATACGTCGCAGATTGCTGGTTAGATATGGCCCGAAGAAAGGCCTCAGACTCAGGTGAAAACGGCCTGAGCAAAGACGGAAACGGGTATCAAATCGGTCTCGGCTGTACTCAGCCAACCCCAAGTTATTGAAAGGTAAGGTAATTGATTTCCACAGCAAACATCACGATGCAGTTCGGCGCCAAGCCCTTGTTCGAGAACGTCTCGGTCAAGTTCGGTGCCGGTAACCGTTATGGCCTGATCGGCGCCAACGGCTGCGGCAAGTCCACCTTCATGAAGATCCTCGGCGGTGATCTGGAGCCTTCGGGTGGGCAGGTGATGCTTGAGCCGAACGTGCGTCTGGGTAAATTGCGCCAGGACCAGTTCGCTTACGAAGAATTCTCCGTACTCGACACCGTGATCATGGGTCACGAAGAGCTGTGGAAGGTCAAGGCCGAGCGCGACCGCATTTACTCGCTACCGGAAATGACCGAAGACGACGGCATGGCCGTGGCCGAACTGGAAACCGAGTTTGCGGAAATGGACGGCTACACCGCCGAATCCCGCGCCGGTGAACTGCTGTTGGGCCTGGGTATCGGCATCGAGCAGCACAACGGCCCCATGAGCGAAGTATCGCCGGGCTGGAAGCTGCGGGTGTTGCTGGCTCAAGCGCTGTTTTCCGATCCTGAAGTGCTGTTGCTCGACGAACCGACCAACCACTTGGACATCAACACCATTCGCTGGCTGGAAAACATCCTGACCCAGCGTAGCAGCCTGATGATCATCATCTCTCACGACCGTCACTTCCTGAACAGCGTGTGCACGCACATGGCCGACCTGGATTACGGCGAGCTGCGTCTGTTCCCGGGCAACTACGACGAATACATGACCGTGGCGACTCAGTCCCGCGAGCAACTGCTTTCGGACAACGCCAAGAAGAAAGCCCAGATTTCGGAACTGCAATCGTTCGTCAGCCGCTTCTCGGCCAACGCCTCGAAAGCCAAACAGGCCACCTCCCGCGCCAAGCAGATCGACAAGATCCAGCTGGCCGAGGTCAAGCCTTCCAGCCGTGTCAGCCCGTTCATCCGCTTCGAGCAGACCAAAAAGCTTCACCGTCAGGCGGTCATCGTCGAGCGCATGGCCAAAGGCTTCGATGGCAAGCCGTTGTTCAAGGATTTCAGCTTTACCGTTGAAGCAGGCGAGCGCGTGGCGATCATCGGCCCGAACGGTATCGGCAAAACCACGCTGCTGCGCACGCTGGTCAACGAGCTGACGCCGGATGCCGGTACGGTCAAATGGACTGACGCGGCCGAGTTGGGTTATTACGCGCAGGACCATGCTCATGATTTCGAAGACGAATGCAACCTGTTCGACTGGATGGGCCAGTGGACTCAAGGTGGCGAGCAACTGGTGCGCGGCACCTTGGGCCGCATGCTGTTTTCCAACGACGAGATCCTGAAATCGGTCAAGGTGATTTCCGGTGGTGAGCAAGGCCGCATGCTGTTCGGCAAGCTGATCCTGCAAAAGCCCAACGTCTTGATCATGGATGAGCCAACCAACCACTTGGACATGGAATCCATCGAGGCGCTGAACCTGGCGCTGGAGAACTACCCGGGCACGCTGATTTTCGTCAGTCACGACCGTGAGTTCGTTTCATCGCTGGCCACTCGCATCATCGAGCTGAGCCCAAGCGGCGTGATCGACTTCAGCGGCACCTATGACGACTACCTGCGTAGCCAAGGCGTAGTGTTCTGATTTGATTGAGCAGAACGTTTATAAGCAAAAGCCCCGTCCACTGTGACGGGGCTTTTTCGTTCTGAAGGGATGCTATTCAGTGGTTTGCTTCAGCACCTCGGTCCGCAAGATGCCAACGATTGTTACGCCCTGCGCTTGAAAGCTGAGCGCGCACGTCATCGCAGCGGCGAGAAGAAGGGGTTTACGCATCCTTTATTTTAATGATTGTGATCAGTCATCCTATGACTGCACACTATCAACAGCAATACCGCCCGAATAAAAATAAGCCCCATCGTTAGCCTGCTTTCATTTCCCGAATGCCCGGCCCATGATGCGGCATTTCCCAACGCCTGCCAGCGACCGCGCCCATGTCCTCAACCTTACCGCCCTCGCCGCCCTTCGAAGTCAGCTCTATTACGATCACACTACAGATCGTCTCGATCGTCTTCTATACGTTCGTGGCATTTCTCTGCATCGGTTTGCCGATTGCTGTGCTGCCCGGTTACGTCAACGATGAACTGGGATTCAGCGCAGTCATCGCAGGTCTGACAATTGGCTCGCAATACCTGGCCACGCTACTCAGCCGCCCGTTGGCTGGCCGGGTCTGCGACACCCTCGGCACCAAGCTGGCAATCGTCTACGGCATGTCCGGTATCGCGATCAGCGGCGTTCTGACTTCGCTGGCGACGTTATTGGAAAACGTGCCATTGCTGAGTCTGGCCATTGTCATCATTGCCCGTCTGTTCCTCGGTGTGTCCCAGGGACTGATCGGCGTTGGCAGTATCAGTTGGTGCATCGGCAAAGTCGGGCCAGAGCATACGGCCCGGGCGATTTCCTGGAACGGCATCGCCTCTTACGGAGCGATAGCGATTGGCGCGCCGCTGGGTTATGTCATGACCCGCGAGCTGGGCTTTTTCAGTCTGGGCGTCGCATTGACCGCCATGGCGGTGCTGGCTCTGATCGTCATCCGTAACAAGCCATCGATACCGGTGATCAAGGGTGAACGCTTGCCCTTCTGGTCGGTGTTTGGCCGAATCGCCCCCTACGGGCTGAGCCTGACACTGGCTTCCATCGGCTATGGCACGTTGACCACATTCATTACGCTGTTCTACGCCAGCCGTGGCTGGGAGGGTGCCGCGTGGTGCCTGAGTGTCTTCGGGGTCTGCTTCATTCTGGCCCGCCTGCTATTCATCGGCGCTATCAACCGCCTGGGCGGATTCACGTCTGCCATCGTGTGCATGGGGGTGGAAACACTTGGCCTGATCCTGTTATGGGTTTCGCCCAGCACCGGCTTCGCATTGGCGGGCGCTGGCCTGACGGGGTTTGGGTTATCTCTGGTCTACCCGGCCCTGGGCGTCGAAGCCATCAAACAGGTCCCCCTATCCAGTCGTAGCGCAGGCTTGAGTGCTTATGCCGTGTTCTTCGACCTGGCCCTGGCGATTGCCGGGCCGGTCATGGGCGCCATCGCCTTGGGCATGGGCTACGCCTCGATATTTTTCTTCGCATCACTGCTGTCGGCTGGCGGTCTGATGCTCACCGTCATGTTGTCGCGGCGCCCGCGAACATGAGCGCACATCAGGCACCAAAAAAGATGAACTGCGCCGACGGGCATCAGTCCCATCCATACATTGGCCGTAGTTAGGAGCATTCGTGTGGCCCACGATCCAGCTGGTATGAATGGCAATGCTGTGGACATGAGCAACAGCCCGGATGTTCACAAGCTGCGCGTACTGACCGTCAATACCCACAAGGGATTCACCGCGTTCAATCGACGCTTCATCCTCCCTGAATTACGCGAAGCCGTGCGCAGCACTGGCGCGGACCTGGTGTTCCTGCAGGAAGTGTTGGGCAACCATGACGGCCATGCATCGCGCCACGATGACTGGCCCGTGACGTCACACTATGAGTTCCTGGCCGACAGCATGTGGACCGACTTTGCCTATGGCCGAAATGCGGTGTATCCCGACGGTCATCACGGCAACGCCCTACTCTCTAAATACCCGATTCTCAGCCACCGCAATCTGGATATTTCCATTACCGGTCCTGAGCGTCGCGGTCTTCTGCATTGTGTCCTGCAGGTCCCCGGCCACGATGAAGTGCACGCAATCTGTGTGCATTTGAGTCTGTTGGAAAGCCATCGACAACTGCAGCTGGAACTGTTGCGCAAGCTGCTCGATTCCCTGCCCAGCCACGCACCGGTCATCATCGCCGGGGATTTCAACGACTGGCAACTGCGTGGCAATGCCACCCTTGCACGCTGTGACTACCTGCATGAAGTGTTCGAACGCCATCACGGGCTGCTGGCCAAGACCTACCCCGCACGGTTCCCGTTGCTGCGGCTTGATCGGGTATACCTGCGCAATGCCAGCAGCCACTCCCCGAAGATTCTGGGCAACAAGCCCTGGACACATCTGTCGGATCATCTCCCGCTGACGGTCGAAGTGCATCTTTGACATTCCGGAAGCTGACAAGGATCTGAGAGCCACTTGTCGGTCAATTACTTGACGGCTATCCAGAACGCTTCTTCACTGAAGTGTGCAACCTGTTACCCAATATGGAAAAACCGCACATTCGCTACCATTGAGCGAAGCGCGGATAGCGTGGCCTACAGGCAATAGCTGACCGCCTCCCTGACTACGCTACTCAGGGAGAGTAACCATCATGAAGCACCCCCGTGCAAAGCCCTGCCTGTGGCGGCTGGCGGTCCTGCCTGTCGCGGTATTCGTACTCTGGAATCAGGCCAGAGCGGCCTGCGACCTCGCCACTACTATCACTCAGCCAGTGCAGACCTGCGACAGCGGCATCAGTGGACCGCTGACCAAATCTGCCGGCGATAACACGCTTATCTTCCCCGCGGGCGGTACCGGCTCGGTGGTCGGAGATGTCACATTCGGGCCGGGCAATGACCGAGTCGAAATGTACTCCGGCTCCATCACAGGGAATGTCATACAGGGTGACGGAATCGACACCTTTAACATGACCGCCGGGACGATTACAGGAAACCTCACACAAGGCTCGGGCCGGGACGACTTCGTGATGTCCGGTGGCATCTTGCGCTCCCTGGCGCAAGGCGATGGGCTCGACACGTTCCTGATGAGCGGCGGCACCATCAGCAACGCCTTTGAAGATGGCGACAGCGCGGTCATGACCGGCGGGACGATTGGACGGGTGGACATGAAACTGGACGACAACCTTTTCGATATGTCCGGGGGCACCATCGTTGGCAATCTGGTAACAGGGTTCGGCAAGGACACCATCATCGTTTCCGGCGGCACGATAGGTGGCGCTATCAGCGTGAGCGGTGGCGACGATCGCATTACCGTCAGTGGTGGCGAGGTACGCGGTGAGATACGCGCCAGTTTCGGCAACGATATATTCACCTGGCGTGAGGGTGGCCTGATACGCGGCCAGGTGTTGATGGCCGATGGAAATGATACGGCCACGATCTCTCAGCTCGACGAAACCTTTCTTGGCGCTAACCCTTTGCTGAACGGCGGCGAGGGAACTGACACCCTGACGTTCGAGGATACGACAACTGCCGCGCCGGGCCGCTATGCCCACTGGGAAACCGTCACTCTCAATAATGCCTCGCACATGGATCTGGCGGGGGAACTGGTGCTGGGCGACAGCCTCAGTGGTACGGGTAATCTCAACGTTGACTCAAGCAGCATTCTCTCCTCCACATCCGGCATCGTCCGACCGTTCACGACGGGTCAACTGGCAACCCTGAACAACGCCGGAACCCTGAATATGGCGACTGGCAGTGGTGAGGCCACCGACACCTTGACCGTGCGCGGCAACTACATCGGCAACAATGGCAAGTTACTGCTGCAATCGGTGTTGGGCGACGATACGTCCCCCAGCGACAAGCTGGTGGTCGCTCAAGGGACAATCAGCGGAGCGACGCAGATCAACGTCAGCAACCTGGGTGGACTTGGCGCCGTGACCCGGCAAAACGGCATTCAGGTGGTGCAGGCCAGCGAAGGAGCAACCAGCGACAACGGCGCTTTTACCCTAGGCACCGCTTTGTCAGTGGGCGCTTACGATTACTACCTGTTCAAAGGTGGCGCCACGGCCGGGTCGGAAAACAGTTGGTTCTTGCGCTCGACCGTGCTTTCTCAACCGCTGGCAGAGGCTGTTCCGCCGGATACACCTGAGCAGCCGATTCCGCCCGGAACACCCGAACAACCCATCCCTCCCGGAACACCTGCGCCCCCCGCGCCTGAACCACCGGCGCCCATCCAGCCGGCAGCCACTGCCCCGGTCGCCGCCATCGGCACCCCGCCGCTGCCAGCACCGGTGCGAGGCGCCGCGCCGATTCCCCTCTATCGCATGGAGGTTCCCAACTATGCCGTAGTACCTCCCGCCGCAGCCCTGCTGACCTTGATGTCACTGGGCACCTTTCACGATCGGCAGGGCGAACAAAGCCTGCTGAGTGAAAAGGGGCCGGTGCCCGCGGGCTGGGCACGGGCGTTCGGCAGCGATTTCAGACGCAGTTGGTCCGGCACCGTTGAACCAAGCCTCGACGCTTCGCTCAAGGGCTATCAGGTCGGCCACGACCTCTATGCGTCCAGAACCGAAAACGGGCGATCCCAGCGAACCGGTTTTTTGGTCGGACACAGTCGGCTGGACGGGCATGTGGACGGTTTTTCCGGCGGCTTCAAGGACAGGCGCACCGGTAAAGTCAAGCTTGAAGGCGACAGCCTGGGCTTGTACTGGACACTGATCGACCCTCAGGGAGGGTACGTCGACGCAGTGGCCATGGGCACACGCCTGGACGGTTACAGCCGCTCGGATCGCGGCGTTCGCATCGACACAGACGGGCACGCATTGAGCCTGTCCATCGAAGCGGGCTACCCGATGCAGGTGTCATCGAAGTGGGTCGTCGAACCCCAGGTGCAGGTGATCAACCAGCACATTGATCTGGACAGCCAGCATGACGGGATTTCCCACGTGTCGTTTGACTCGCAGTCTCAAACCACAGGCCGCGTGGGTGCACGCCTGAAAGGTCGGTACTCGGTCAAAGGCATGCCCGTGGAACCTTACGTGCGCAGCAATCTTTGGCACACTTTCGGCGGGTCGGACACGGTGACGTTCGATCATGCGGACAGGATCAAGACCCAACACGAATCCACCGCACTGGATCTGGGGGCGGGTCTGGTGATGAAAGTGTCGCGGGAGGTGAGTCTGTACGTCAGCGCCGATTACAGCAGCAACGTTGACGACAACGATCTGGATGGCCTGAAAGGCAATATGGGGCTGAGGATCTCTTGGTGATGAGACCTGCACATCAGGGATGAAAACGCAGCGCTCGCCTGGAGCGCCGCGTTATCGTTTGCCTACTCGGTGTACGGTTTGAGTATCAACACCGCCAACGGCGGCAGGTTCAGCTCCAGCGAGAACGACATGCCATGGCATGGGTTGTCCTGGGCCTGCACCGCACCACCATTGCCGAAATTGGAACCGGCATAGGTTTCGGCATCACTGTTGAGCAGCTCGCTCCACTTGCCCGCAAACGGTACACCCACGCGATAGTTCACTCGCGGCACCGGCGTGAGGTTGGCAACCACCAACAACGGTTCCCCTTCCTGACTAAACCGCAGCCAGGCGTAGACGCTGTTTTCTTTATCATCGCCGATCAGCCACTGGAAGCCGGATGGCTTGGTGTCGCATTCGTGAAGCGCTTTCTCCTCGCGGTAAAGGCGGTTCAGATCGCTGACCAGCGTCTTCACACCAATGTGCTCAGCATATTGCAGCAGGTACCAGTCCAGTTGCTCGTCATGGTTCCACTCGCGCCACTGGCCGAACTCGCAGCCCATGAACAGCAATTTCTTGCCCGGATGAGTCCACATGAACGTCAGGTACGCCCGCAAATTGGCAAATTTCTGCCAACGATCACCCGGCATCTTGTCGATCAGGGAATGCTTGCCGTGCACCACTTCGTCGTGGGAAATCGGCAGGATGAATTTTTCCGACCAGGCATAAATCAGGCCGAAACTCAGCTCGCCATGGTGGTGGGCGCGGTGAATGGGGTCCTGCTCCATGTAGTGGAGGGTGTCGTGCATCCAGCCCATGTTCCACTTATAGGAGAACCCCAGGCCACCCTGCTCTGTCCCCTGACTTACGCCGGGCCAGGAGGTAGACTCCTCGGCAATCACCAGAGCGCCCGGCACTTCCAGATTCACCACGTCGTTGAGGTGACGCAGGAAGTCGATGGCTTCCAGATTCTCCCGGCCGCCGTGACGGTTGGGCACCCACTCCCCGGCCTTGCGGGAATAATCGCGATACAGCATCGAAGCGACCGCGTCCACGCGCAGACCATCCACGTGGAAATGCTTGAGCCAATGAAGGCCGGAAGCCAACATGAAACCATGCACTTCGGTACGACCCAGGTTGTAGATCAGTGTGTCCCAATCCTGGTGGAAGCCTTCCTGCGGGTTGGCGTATTCATACAGCGCCGTGCCGTCGAATTGCGCCAGACCGTGGGTATCGGTGGGGAAATGCGCAGGCACCCAGTCAAGAATCACGCCGATTTCCGCTTCGTGACAGGCATTGACGAACGCCGCGAAATCCTCCGGCGAACCGTAGCGCGCGGTGGGCGCAAATTGCGCCAGCAATTGATAACCCCATGAGCCGCCGAAGGGATGCTCCATGATCGGCATCAGCTCGATATGGGTAAAACCCAGCTCCTTGATGTAGGGGATCAGCCGCTCGCCCAGCTCATGCCAGGTGTACTGGCGCCACTCGCCTTCTTCGTTCTGTTCCTTCTGCCAGGAACCGGCATGCAACTCGTAGATGGACAACGGCGCATTGACCGCATGCCGGTCAGCTCGCGATGCCAGCCACGCATCGTCCTTCCAGTCAAACTGCAAGGGCGCAGCGACTTTCGAAGCGGTGTCGGGTGGCATCGTGGTGGCCAGCGCCATGGGGTCGGCCTTGAGCGGCAGGATGCCATGAGCGCCCAGAATCTCGTACTTGTAGACTTCGCCGGGCTTGAGGCGCGGGACGAACACTTCCCACACGCCAGTGGGATGACGCAAACGCATCGGATGACGGCGGCCGTCCCAGTTGTTGAACCCGCCCACCACCGAAACACGGCGCGCATTGGGTGCCCAGACAGAGAAACGCACGCCATCCACGCCATCGACGTTCATGACCTGCGCTCCCAGGCAACTGCTCAGGTCCCGGTGATTGCCCTCGGCGAACAGGTACAAGTCCATTTCACCCAGCAGCGGGCCGAAGCTGTAAGGGTCTTCGGTGATCTGCTCGCCACCCGCCCAGCTGACTTTCAACAGGTAGGGCTGAGCTTCTGAGAAGTGGCCGACGAAAAAACCCGGCACGTCGCTCATTTCCAGCCGACCCAGCTCACGCTCACCCTCTCGGGACAATACGGTGACGCTCAAGGCATCCGGCAGAAACGCACGAATGATCTGGCCACCGGCACCATCGTCATGAGGGCCGAGTACGGAAAACGGGTCGCGGTGTTCGGCACGGATCAGTGCATCCATGTCATCGGCTGCGGGCATCAACGGCGTACCCGCGCCAACTTTATCAGGCGCATTCATTATGACTCTCCATCAGACAGGTTCAGCAGCCCACGCAAGCCTTGCAATGGCACCGACAACCAGGTCGGGCGGTTTTCGGCTTCGTAGACTACTTCATAAGCGGTTTTTTCAAGGGTGAAGAGCTCAAGCGCAGCACTTTCACCCTTGGCGTCTTTCCACGCATGGGCCAGTTCAGTGGTCGTCGAGCGATAGCCTGTGATGAATGCTTCACGGGCCTGACTCAGATACGTCTCGGCGACACGACGGCGTGCAGCGCCAGCCTCCGGGGAGGTATCGACACTTTGCGCACTGCGCACGGCCATCGCGGCGGCGTAATCAAAGGAGCGCAGCACGCCACTGACATCTTTATACGGGCTGTGCTTGGCGCGCCGTTCGTGCATGGCGCGGGCAGGTTCACCTTCGAAGTCGATCAGATAGGCATCGCCCTTGACCACCAGGATCTGTCCAAGGTGCAAGTCGCCATGCACCCGGATACGCAAGCCACCCACCGAACGTTTGGCCAGCGTTTGTACGTGATTGATGATGTCCTTGCGCTTGGCCAGCAGGTCCGCCACCAGCTTTTGATCGGCGGGTTCAAGGTGCGATTTTTGCTGGTCCAGATACCCCAGCGCACGCTCGATTTGCGCGGCCACGCTTTTGCCAGAGGCCTGGCTTTCCTTGACCGAGGTGATTTCAGCGGCGAAGTCCGGGTTATCCGTCTTGGCCGCCAGCACCTGGTGCATTTCTCCAAGGCGCTGACCCAGGCTGCGGGAGAAATCGGCCAGTTCCAGCAATGCGTTGTAATGTTGCTCCTGCCCGGATACGCCGTGGGCCATCTCATCGCGCACGGCACGTTCCAGGTTGTTCTGCGTCCATTCCCATGCATCGCCCTGATTGCTCAGATAACCCTGGGCAATCATCAGCAGGTTGGGTTCGCCGTCCTTGCCGACCCTCACCACCGAGCCGAGCAGCGGTGATATGTGTTTGTAGCCCGCGTTGGTCAGGTACGCGCCCATCTCAAGTTCCGGGTGCACGCCCGCCGTGACCTTACGAATCATCTTGAGCACCAGGCAACTGCCCACCACCACTGAGCTGTTGGATTGCTCGGCAGAGAGGTAACGCACTTCTGAATCACTGCCAAGGCCCAACGGCTCAAGCAGCGCCGTGCGCTCGAAACGCAGCTCGCCGTCATCGCTGGGCAGCACTGTTTCAGACTGCATGCCGTGAATAACGGCGCGAATAAAGGTTTCAAGGGTGAAGGCATCGGTGATCAGACCCACCTGCCGTCCACGACGAACCCGAGCCAGGGCCAGCTGTTGAGGCAAGGCACTGCTGATGTCGTCTTCGGCCAGCAGGCCAAACGGCAACTGGTAGCGGCCTTGATGGTCGCCCGCCGTGACTTCGATTTCGCTGAGCAACACGGGATGAGCCGCGTCGCCAAAGCGCACCGCATAAGCGATGTGAACCTTGTCGATGGCTTTGTCCTTGGCCGCAAACCAACGACGCTTCGGCAGATAGTGGGCCAGCGAATTTTTTTCCAGCGTGCTGCGCAACGGTTCGTCGAGCAGTTCTTCGAGACGTTTTTTCAGAACCATGGTCGGGAAGTCCGGAATGCTCTGCGCAGGCTCTATGTGCCAGCTCGGCATCTGGTTTTCCGATGCCAACAAGAACCAGTAGAAACCATAGGGCGGCAAAGTCAGTAAATAATTGAGCTGGCCAATAGGCGGAAATGCACTGCCGCCCAGCATCTCGACCGGCACGGTGCCGGCGTAATTGGACAACTCCAACTCTGCCGCTTGTGATGCACTGGAGACGTTGGCCACGCACAGGATGATTTCGTTCTTGCCATCGGGGCCGGTGTATTCGCGAATGTAAGCCAGAATGCGTCGATTGCTCGGCGACAGCATTTTCAACGTACCGCGGCCGAAGGCCTTTTGCTGCTTGCGCACGGCCAGCATGCGCCGATTCCAGTTCAGCAGGGAATGCTTGTCGTTGTTCTGGGTTTCGACGTTGACCGACAGATAACCGTACAACGGGTCCATGATCGGCGGCAGTACCAGGCTTGCCGGGTCGGCGCGGGAGAAGCCACCGTTGCGGTCGATGGACCACTGCATCGGCGTGCGCACACCGTCCCGGTCACCGAGATAAATGTTGTCACCCATGCCGATTTCATCGCCGTAATACAAGGTGGGCGTACCCGGCATCGACAACAGCATACTGTTGAGCAATTCCACACGACGCCGGTCGCGCTCAACCAAGGGAGCAAGACGACGACGAATACCCAGATTGATACGCGCACGACGGTCAGCGGCGTAGTAGTTCCACAGGTAATCGCGCTCGCGATCGGTCACCATTTCCAGCGTCAATTCGTCATGGTTGCGCAGGAAAATCGCCCACTGACAATTGGCGGGGATCTCTGGGGTCTGGCGCAGAATGTCGGTGATCGGGAAGCGATCCTCCTGAGCCAGCGCCATGTACATGCGAGGCATCAACGGGAAGTGAAAGGCCATATGGCATTCGTCGCCATCGTTGCCTTTGGTTTCCCCGAAATACAATTGCGTGTCTTCCGGCCATTGATTGGCCTCTGCCAGCAACATCCGGTCTGGGTAGTTGGCGTCGATCTCGGCCCGGATTTTCTTCAGAACCGAATGAGTCTCCGGCAGGTTTTCGTTATTGGTGCCGTCGCGTTCGATCAGGTAAGGAATCGCGTCCAGACGCAGGCCATCAATGCCCATGTCCAACCAATAACGCATCACTTCCAGGACCGCTTCCATGACCGCCGGATTGTCAAAATTCAGGTCCGGCTGGTGGGAGTAGAAACGGTGCCAGAAGTATTGGCCGGCGACCGAGTCCCATGTCCAGTTGGACTTTTCGGTGTCCAGAAAGATGATCCGCGTGCCGTCGTATTTCTGATCGCTGTCGGACCAGACATAGAAGTCCCGCGCCTTGGAGCCGGGTTTAGCCTTGCGTGCTTTCTGGAACCACGGATGCTGGTCGGAGGTGTGGTTGATGACCAGTTCGGTGATCACCCGCAGCCCACGCTTATGGGCCTCGGCAATGAATTTCTTGGCATCGGCCATGGTGCCGTAGTCGCTGTGCACACCACGGTAGTCAGCAATGTCATAACCGTCATCGCGACGCGGCGACGGGTAGAACGGCAATAACCAGATCGTGTTGACCCCAAGCTCGGCAATGTAATCAAGCTTGGCGATCAAGCCGGGAAAGTCGCCGATCCCGTCATTGTTGGAATCGAAAAAGGACTTCACGTGGACCTGGTAGATCACCGCGTCTTTGTACCAGAGCGGGTCATTGATAAACGCCGCGCTCCTGGGTTTCTTCGCCATAGGTCTTTCCCTGCTACTGATTCGTGAACTGGATACGCCAGATGCCGAAAGGCTGATGGGAAGGATCAAGCCGCGTGAACTGGGTTTTCCCGTGCCAGGTCCAGCGATGTCCGGTCATCAAATCTTCACCGGAAGTCACCGCGTCGTCGGGCAAGCCCATCTCCCACAGCGGCAATTCGAACTGCCCTTCCTGAACATTGAACGGATCGAGGTTGACGGCGACCAGGATGAAGTTGCTGCCATCGGCGCTGCGCTTGCCGAAGTACAGGATGTTGTCGTTCCAGACGTTGTAAATCTTCAGGCCCAGGTGAGTATGTAGGGCGGGGTTCTGGCGACGGATGCGGTTGAGCTGGGCGATTTCCGGAATGATATTGCCCGGCGCCGTGTAATCACGGGGCCGCAACTGGTATTTCTCCGAATCCAGATACTCTTCCTTGCCCGGCACCGGCGCGGCTTCGCAAAGCTCGAAACCGGAATACATACCCCACAAGCCGGAACCCATGGTCGCCAGCGCAGCACGAATCAAGAAGCCGGCACGGCCCGATTCGTGCAAAAACGGCGGGTTGATATCCGGCGTGTTGACGAAGAAGTTCGGACGGTAGCACTCGCGCCATGGCGACTCGTTGAGCTGCGTCAGATACTCGGACAGCTCGGCCTTGGTGTTGCGCCACGTGAAATAGGTGTAGCTTTGGGAATACCCGACCTTGCCCAGTCGCGCCATCATGGCGGGCTTGGTGAACGCTTCTGCCAGGAACATCACTTCGGGATGCTGACTGCGAATATCCGCGATCATCCATTGCCAGAACGGCAGCGGTTTGGTGTGCGGGTTGTCCACACGGAAAATCTTCACCCCTTCCTTGACCCAACCCAGCACCACGTCCCGCAGCTCCAGCCACAGGCTCGGAATGGCGTCCGGCGCATAGAAATCGACGTTGACGATATCCTGATACTTTTTCGGCGGGTTCTCCGCATAACGGATCGTGCCGTCCGGACGCCACGTGAACCAGCCTGGATGCTGCTTGAGCCACGGGTGATCCTGGGAACACTGGATCGCGAAGTCCAGGGCGATCTCCAGACCATGTTCGGCGGCAGCGGCAACCAGCTTACGGAAGTCTTCGCGAGTGCCCAACTGCGGGTGAATGGCATCGTGACCACCCTCCTCGCTCCCGATGGCATAAGGGCTGCCAGGGTCTTCCGGACCTGCGATCAACGAGTTGTTCGGACCTTTGCGGTGCGAGCGGCCAATGGGGTGAATGGGCGGGAAGTACAGCACGTCAAAGCCCATGTCACGGATGACAGGCAGGCGAGAATGGACGTCGTTGAAGGTGCCGTGACGCGCCGGGTCATCAGTGACCGAGCGGGGAAACAGCTCATACCAACTGGCGAACTGCGCCAGCTCACGCTCCACATCCAGCGGGAATTCGGCGCTATGGCTCAGGAAGGCATGGTTATCCGCCTGACTCATCAGGGCGGCGGTTTCACTGTGCAGCAGCAACGCAACCTTTTCCTCGGCCTGAGCCTTCTCCAGCTCACCCAGAGCCGTCTGGATCTGTTGCTTCAATTCCCCACTGCTGCGCTCGGCGGCGTGTTCCAGATGAATGCGCCCTTCGGTCAATTCCAGCTCGATGGAAACGCCTGCGCTGAACTTCTTCTCAAGCTCGTAACGGTAGCTGGCGAACTGGTCGATCCAGGCCTCGAGACGGAACACATAGCGATTGACAGAGGTCGGGGTGAACTCGCCCACCCAGCTGTCATTGACCAGCTCACGCATGGGTGCGGTGTGCCAATGAGCTTCGTCCGCAGCGCGCCAGCGTATCTTCACGGCCAGCTTGTCGTGCCCGTCAGCGAATACTTTGCTGGTAACAGCGACTGGCTGCCCCACAATTGCCTTGGCGGCAAACAGCCCGCCCTCTATCACCGGCGTCGTGTTTTCAATCACGATGCGGGGCAGTTGCAGCGCGTGGGTTAGGGTTATCGGTCGAGCCGGGTGTTGAATATCGGTGGCCAGGGAATCCGGACCAAATGGCTGATCAGCAGTCACATTCATCGAGCATCACTCCTCACGCCCCAGGGACGCTCCTGTGCGAATCCATGCAATAAAGGTTGCGAACAGCCTGAAACAGGCTGCAGGTCGAAAATTTGAGCAACCGGAGCAATTCCATAATGACTCGTGTGATCCGGTCGCTTAGTTTCCGAGCGGTGTGGCAGGGTAAAAGTTCAAAGAGCTTTCAAGTGGACTGAACACCGGCGCTTACCAGCGTAGACGCTGGCTGCCTTAAATGAAGGAGTCATTTGCGAAGTCAGGTTGTCCAAACGCATGAGCTCGAAAATCAAGACCAACGCCATCCAGCAGAGGTAAAGCCATGAGCATTCCAATTCCGCCAGAAACGCCCGACCCGATGATCGACGACCCTGCATTGCCCGTGCCAACGCCCGAGCAGGACCCACCGTCCCCGGTGCCACCGGTAACCCCGAAGCCGATGGGAGATCCGCCGGCAGAAGAGCCACCGGCGATCCTGGGGGAGGATTTCCCTGAGTGACGTTGCTATAAACGGGGCGCGCTCTCGATGATGTGCCATCCCGTGCAAGGTCACAGAGAACGTCCTGGGGATCAGGGCTTTTCCGAGCCGTCGTCCTTGTCTGGGTTTTCCTCCGGCGGGTCCATTCTGGACACAATCGCCGGGACCAGGTTCAGGATGACCCAGGCTAACAGCGTACTCAGCACGGCAGTCGACTCTCGCCCCATGCCCGCGGCGATGCCGATAGCCGCGGTCATCCAAAGGCCAGCGGCAGTGGTCAGGCCTTTGACCTGCCCGGCACTTTGCTCACGACCTTTAAGAATCGTGCCCGCACCGAGGAAACCGATCCCCGCCACAATGCCCTGAATCACTCGACTCATGGCTGCATCATCAGCACCCGCCAGGCGCGGTGCCAGTACAAATAACGCGGCCCCCATCGCCACCAGCATGTGGGTGCGCACCCCGGCCGCCTTGCCCTTGAGCTCACGTTCATAGCCCAGAACCCCGCCCAGCAACGCCGCAATCACCAGCCGGACGGTGACCTGGGTCAGTTGCGATGCATCGGTGATGTCAGAGAACTCTTGCTTTAGCGTGACGCCTACTTCGTGCCACCACGGATGATCCATTAAAGCTCCTGCAATTGTCGGGTGAACATGACGCCGCGCGAACGCACGGCAGAAAAACGGGTTTTCACGGTTCTGGAGATAACGGCTCGCCCAGCCCATTGGCACCCTTGCCGCCCATGAGTGCTGGCACATCGCACAGAACGTTGGGGCGGGTCAGTTGTCGTAACTCTTGAAGGCCAAATCTGACAGGAGTTCATCATGCCACTGGAATTTGATAGCACCCAGGAACACTGCACTGCCGAAATCGACGGCGTACGCCATACCAGCCGTGTCGTTGATATCGCGATCACCACCAACGATACAACCCATATGTCGGAAGCGGAAATCGACGGCGTCAAAGTGCCGATTACCGAAGCTGAAGCCGATGTCTTGACCATTCGTATGGCCAAGGACCTGCGTCACCATACCGTGGACCGGGACGACAAGGATCCGTTGACCGTCGTTTGATTCAACACAGTCAGGCAGTTGACGCGTTGACCTGGGTCACTCAACTGCCGCTTTGTTGAAACCCCTTCAGCCACGGGTCAAAAACCCTTCTGATACGGTTTTAATTCGCCAACCTGAATCTGTTTTGAGTACAGATCAGCGCCCATAGTCTCGTCACCTGATTAGCGGTAGATGAGCACTTGGCATGAGCGAGAGAATTCCCGTACACGTTATCGAGCCTGTTGCAGCAGCCCGTTCCAGGGCCCACCCCAAACCCGGCGACGGCCTGATCCACACGCGCAGTTTCACGGGCCTGTTTCGCTCGTTGCGCTTGAGTGGTACGGGCCTGCTTTTTGTGCTCTTTTTTGGAACCGCCTGGCTGGACTGGGGCGATCGTCAGGCCGTGTTGTGGGATCTGGCGCAAAGCAAATTCCATATTTTCGGCGCGACCTTCTGGCCGCAGGATTTCATCCTGCTGTCTGCGTTGCTGATCATTTGTGCGTTCGGTCTGTTTGCCATCACCGTGTTTGCCGGACGCGTCTGGTGCGGCTACACCTGCCCGCAGAGTTCGTGGACGTGGATCTTCATGTGGTGTGAAAAGATCACCGAAGGCGAGCGCAATCAGCGCATCAAGCTGCACGCCGCGCCATGGGGCTTTGACAAACTGCTGCGCCGTTCGGCCAAACATACGCTGTGGCTGTTGATCAGCGTGCTGACCGGGCTGACGTTTGTCGGGTACTTCACCCCCATTCGCCCCTTGGCCCATGAGCTGGTGACCCTGGAACTGGGTGGCGTCAGCCTGTTCTGGGTCCTGTTCTTCACCGCCGCGACCTACATCAATGCTGGCTGGCTGCGCGAAGCGGTCTGTTTGCACATGTGCCCTTACGCCCGTTTCCAGAGCGTGATGTTCGACAAGGACACCTTGACCGTCGCCTATGACCGGGCACGGGGCGAAAACCGTGGCCCGCGCAAACGTGAAGACAACCCCGCAGCCCTCGGCTTGGGCGACTGCATCGACTGTCAGCTCTGCGTACAGGTCTGCCCTACCGGCATCGACATCCGTGAGGGTTTGCAAATGGAATGCATCGGCTGCGCAGCCTGCATCGACGCGTGCGATTCGATCATGGACAAAATGGGCTACGCCCGAGGTCTGGTGCGTTACGCCTCCGAGCGCACACTGGAAGGTGGCAAAACCCGGTTGCTTCGCCCACGTCTGGCAGGTTATTGCGCGGTTCTGGTCATCATGATCGGCGCCATGACGTGGGCACTGGTGCAGCGTCCCATGGTTTCGTTGGATGTCAGCAAGGATCGTGGCCTGTTTCGGGAAAACGCCCTGGGGCAGATCGAAAACATCTACAGCCTGAAGATCATCAACAAGACCCAGCAGACCCAGCATTACCGGCTAGGTCTGGCGGACAGTCCCGGCTTCGAGCTGCACGGCAAAACCGACCTCACGCTGGCTGCCGGGGAAATCGTCGATCTGCCAGTGTCCGTTGCCATGCTCGCCGAGCGCCCGAGCAGCAGCTCCCAGACCATTGCCTTTCAGGTGGTGGATCAGGACCAACCTGAAGTACGCAGCCTGGCGAACAGCCGCTTCGTTGCCCCTCTGAACCGTTGACCGAGTAGCGTATGCTTTGCACGCCTCCCAGCCCGCGAGACACCATGAAGCGCTACGAGAAGTACGCCGACGATATCGCCGAATTGATTCGCAGCGGCGTGCTCGCGCCCGGTCAGCGGGTGCCTTCGGTGCGCTACGCCAGCCAGGCCCATGGCATCAGCCCTTCCACGGTGTTTCAGGCTTATTACCTGCTGGAGCGCCGGGGGATGATTCGCGCCCGCCCGCGTTCGGGTTATTTCGTCAATCCCGGCGCGCTCGTTCAGCCCGCCCAGGCCTTCAGCGAACCCCAGGTAAGCGCCCACGTCAGTGAGTCCACGGAGGTGGATGTCAGCGAACTGGTGTTTTCGGTGCTCGACTCCATCAAGGACCCGAACACCGTGCCGTTTGGCTCGGCATTCCCGAGCCCGATGCTGTTTCCCCTGCAACGCCTGTCCCGCTCCCTGGCCAGCGCCAGCCGCGACATGGACCCACGCATGGTGGTGACTGACATGTCGCCGGGGCATCCGCAACTGCGGCGGCAAATCGCCCTGCGCTACATGGTCGGCGGATTGATGCTGCCCATGGAAGAATTACTCATCACCAATGGCGCCCTTGAGGCCCTGAACCTGTGCCTGCAAGCCGTGACCGAGCCTGGGGATCTGGTGGCCATTGAGGCGCCAGCGTTTTATGCCTGCCTGCAAGTGCTGGAACGCCTGAAACTCAAGGCCGTGGAAATTCCGGTCCATCCTCGCGACGGCATTGACCTGGGTATTCTGGCGCAGACGCTGGAACGCTATCCGATCAAAGCCTGTTGGTGCATGACCAGTTTCCAGAACCCCACGGGGGCGCTGGTACCGGAGGCGCGCAAGCGTGAACTGGTGGAGCTGCTGCGTAAACATCAGGTGCCGCTGATTGAAGATGACGTCTATGCCGAGCTGTATTTCGGGCCCCATGCCCCGAAACCGGCCAAGGCGTTCGACACCGACGGGCTGGTCATGCATTGCGGGTCGTTTGCCAAAAGCCTGGCACCGGGCTACAGAATCGGCTGGGTGGCGGCGGGACGCTACGCGCAGAAAATCGAAAGGCTCAAGTTGATGACGTCCCTGTGTGCCTCGATGCCGGTGCAAGCGGCCATTGCCGACTATCTTCAGCACGGCGGCTATGATCGTCACCTGCGCAAGTTGCGCTATGCCCTGGAAGATCAGCAACGGGCCATGCTGGCTGCGGTCAGTCGCTATTTCCCGGCACAAACCCGGGTCAGCCAGCCAGCGGGCGGTTATTTTCTCTGGCTGGAGCTGCCCGAGTCAGTGGATTCGCTGCACGTCTTTCGGGTCGCTCTGGCCCAGGGCATCAGCATTGCCCCGGGGCCGATCTTTTCCCCCGCACGACGCTTTGCTCACTGCATCCGCCTGAACTACGGCAGCCCGTGGACCGAAGCCGCGGAGAAAGCCATGGAAACCCTGGGTAGAATCATTCGTTCCATGCTCGGCCACTGAGCCATGGATCAGCGTCCGCCGCCCACGTCGATGAAAGTTCCGGTGGCGTACGAGGCTTTTTTGGACAGCAGCCAGACAATCGCCTCGGCGACCTCTTCTGCAACCCCGCCTCGCCCCATGGGGATGTCCGGCTCCAGCTTGCTGACGCGAAACGGGTCGCCGCTCAGGGCGTGGAAGTCGGTGAAGATATAACCCGGCCGCACCGCATTGACCCTAATCCCCTCACCCGCCACTTCCTTTGCCAAACCAATGGTAAAGGTGTCCAGCGCGCCTTTTGACGCCGCGTAGTCCACGTATTCCCCTGGCGAACCCAGGCGCGAAGCGACCGACGAGACATTGACGATGCTGCCACCCTTGCCGCCATGGCGCGGAGACATGCGCAGCAACGCGTGTTTGGTGCACAACATCGGCCCGACCACGTTGCTCATCATCATTTTCAGCAGCCGAAACTCGGACATCGCCTCAAGCCGGCAACTATGAGCGACCGTTGCCGCATTGTTGACCAGATGAGTAATGCGTCCCAGGTCAGCGTCGATACGACTGAACAGTCGAATGATTTCGTCTTCATTACTGACATCAGCCTGAACCGATATCGCGTGCGCCCCTAACTCCCTGACCTGCCCGCATATCCGCTCGGCCGCCACGTGATCGGAAAGGTAATTGATGCAGATGCGATAACCCTGAGTCGCGGCAAGCAAAGCGGTGGCGGCCCCGATACCTCGAGAGCCTCCAGTGATGAGCAGAACTTTTTCCATTATCGTCTCGTAACGTGTCTATGACCCGATGGTTATGGCTTACTGCCTGCCGTGAGCCAGACAGGGAATCCCAAGCCATGATCCTCTCAGGGATCAACGCTGTGGTGCTCCAGATCACGGACAGCACCCCAGTCGATTCCAGGCGCGTGGGCCAGCAATCGGTTGAGGGATATCCATGCCCCTTCAGAGCCCAAGGATTCTACGCAGTCTAGACGAAAAGTCGCGATGACTCTGGAGAATATGGCGTATAGCCACTCGTTTATGCGTGCCTTCGGGCAGAAGCACGCGAAGTGCCGCCAAGCCCTGATTCATAAGGTTCTCAGCGGGCCTAGCCGACGTAAATTGACGCCGTTTTTATGTCAGTCTTCCAGCTTCAAGTCCCGTGGAGCGTCCCAGCCGCCACCCAGGGCAGCGATCAACTGAACGCTGGCGATCAGGCGACTTTGCAACAGGGTCAAGACGCTGCGTTCATTGCTCAGGGCGGTGGTCTGGACGTTGACCACGTCCAGATAACCGATCAAGCCCGCCTTGTACTGATTGCTGGTCAGCCGTAACGATTCGCGGGCCGCCGCCAGTGCCTCGGCGCGCACGCCCGCCTCCTCCTCGTACACCTTGAGCTGGACCATATAGTTTTCCACTTCCTGAAACCCGTTGAGCACGGTTTGCCGGTACTGCGCCACTGTCTGGTCGTAAACCGCTTCAGTGCGGTCGACTTCCGCCGAGCGCTGACCGCCATCGAACAGCGTCATCGCCAATTGAGGCCCCACGGACCAGAAGCGGTTCGGCAGGCTGATCCAGTTGCCGAAGGTGCTGCTGCTGTAACCGCCGCTCAGGCTCAAGGTCAGATCCGGGTAATACGCGGCCTTGGCAACGCCAATATTGGCGTTAGCGGACATGACCGAGCGTTCGGCGGCAGCGATGTCGGGACGGCGTTCAAGCAGTTGGGAGGGCAAACCCACGGGTATGGCGGGCAGTGTCGGAATCGACGAGGTGGCGGCCAGACTGAAATCCGCCGGTGCCTGGCCCATGAGCACAGCAATGGCGTTTTCATACTGAGCACGTTGCCACATCAAATCGATCAGATCGGCCTGGGTGCTTTTCAGTTGGGTTTGCGCCTGAGCCACCGCGTCACGCCCGGAAATCCCTGCGCGATACTGATTCTGCGTCAGGGTCAATGAACGCTGGTAGGCGTCCACCGTGGCTTCGAGTAAACGCTTTTGCTCGTCGATGACGCGCAGTTGCAAGTAGTTCTGCACCAGCTCCGATTGCAGGCTCAGTTGCATGGCCGCCAGGTCCGCGAGGCTTGCCTGAGCGCTGGCCGTGTCCGCTTCCAGGCCGCGCCGCAGCTTGCCCCAGATATCCGCCTCCCAGCTCACGCCCAGTTGCGCATTATAGGTGTCACGAATCCCGCTGCTGGAACTGCTCAGGCTCGAACTGCTGCTGCCGGTGCCCTGGCTGGAGCGGGTTTTACTGGTGGTCAAGTCCAGGGACGGGAAGAAAGCGCCTTTTGAGCTGCGAACCAGCGCCTTGGCCTGACGGTATTGGGCCTCATACTGGGCGACGGTCTGGTTGGAGCTGTTGAGTTTTTCCACCAAAGCGTTGAGTTGCGCATCTCCATACAACTCCCACCAGGCACCGCGAGCCATGGAGTCGCTGGGCGTGGCCTGCCGCCACCCTTGCGCAGCCTTGAACTGCGCCGGGGCGGCCATGTCGGGTTTGTGATAATCCGGCCCGACCGCGCAGGCACTCAGGAGCAGAACACACAGCCCCAGGCCCAAGCCACGCGTTGAACGTCGCGCAGGCCATTGTTTCAAGGGGGTGATCGTCGGGCGGTCGGTCATAGCGGAGTTTCCAAAGCTGCATCAGTACGCACGCCGCGCCACTTGTTGAAGCGGTGGCGCAGACGGTCGAGATAAAGGTAAACCACCGGGGTGGTGTAAAGCGTCAGGACCTGGCTGAAAATCAGCCCGCCAATAATGGTCAAGCCCAGTGGGCGACGCATTTCCGAGCCTTCGGCGCTGCTCAGCAATAACGGTACGGCACCGAGAATGGCCGCCAGCGTCGTCATCAGGATCGGCCTTAAACGCTGCAGGCAGGCACTGCGAATCGACTCCAGCGGCGTCATCCCGTTATGACGCTCCAGTTGCAGCGCCAGGTCGATCATCAGGATCGCGTTCTTTTTAACCACCCCGATCAGCAGGAACAGGCCCAGCAGGGAAATCAGGCTGAACTGTTCACCCAGCACATAGATACTGAGCAAGGCGCCGACCCCTGCCGACGGTAACGTGGAAAGGATCGTCAACGGGTGGATGTAGCTTTCGTAGAGGATGCCCAATACCAGATAAACCGCCAGCAATGCCCCGAGAATCATCCACGGCTGGCTCTTCTGGGTTGCAGCGAAGGCGTCCGCCGTACCGGCCATTTTCGCAATCACGTCAGACGGCAAGCCCACCGCTGCCACCGCACGCTCAATGGCCGTGGTTGCCTGATCGAGGCTCACCCCTTCTGCCAGGTCGAACGACACACTGTCCGAGGCAAACTGCCCTTCATGGGATACGCGGTCGTCCGCCAGGCTGCGTTCATAGTGCGCAATGGTCGACAACGGGACTCGCTGACCATCAGCGGTAATCACCTTGACCTGTTCCAGGGTGACCGGGTCCTGGGCGTATTTGGGATTGACCTCCATCACCACCTGATACTGGTTGAGGCTGTCATAGATGGTGGAAACCTGACGCTGGCTGTAGGCGTTATTGAGCACAGCCGTGACCATATTCATGTCGATGCCCAGCCGCTTGGCCGTGTCGCGATCGACCTTCAACGTCACTTGCTGGGCACCACGCCCTTCCCGGGCATCGATGGCGGTCAGCTCCGGCAAGGATTTGAGCGCAGCGACGACTTTCGGGTACCACAGCCGCAGGCTGCCCAGGTCACCACTTTGCAGGATGTATTGATATTGCGATGTCGTCTGTTCGCGACCGCCGCCCAGTTGCAGATCCTGGTCAGGCATCAGGAACACCCGCCCGCCCGGCACCTTGGGCATTTCCTTGCGCAAGCGCTCGACGACCTGCTCTGCCGATAGCTTGCGTTCCCGGATGTCTTTCAGGCGAACGATGATGAACGCATTGTTGGTGCCGTTGTTGCCGCCGATAAAACCGGCCACGGTGTCCACGGCCGGGTCGGCCATGATCGCGCGACGAAACGCGTCCATCTTGGGTTGCATGACGGAGAACGACAGGCCGTCGTCGCCCCGCACGAAGCCCACCAATTGCCCGGTATCCTGGGTGGGCAGAAAGGTCTTGGGGACCACCACGTACAGCGCAATGTTCACGCCGATGGTGACCAACAGGCTGAGCAGCGTCAGACCGCGATGACGCAAAACCCAGCCCAGACTCCGGTCATAGCCATCGACCATCCGATCGTTGATGCGCTGGCTCCAGCGCTGCAACGCATTCTCTTCACCCGGCACATGGGGCTTGAGCCAGCGGGCACAGAGCATCGGGGTCAGGGTCAGCGATACCACCAGCGAGACAATGATCGAGACCGACAGCGTGATGGAGAACTCACGAAAAAGGCTCTCCACCAGACCGCCCATGAACAGGATCGAAATAAACACCGCCACCAGGGAAACGTTCATGGACAGCAGCGTGAAGCCCACTTCCCTGGCGCCCAGAAAAGCCGCCTGCATGGGCGCGACGCCCTTGTCGATGTGGCGGGAGATGTTTTCCAGAACGACGATGGCGTCATCCACCACCAGCCCGGTGGCAAGAATCAGCGCCATCAGCGACAGGTTATTCAGGGAAAACCCGCAGAGGTACATGATCGCAAAGGTACCGACCAGGGAAACCGGGACAGCCAGGGTCGGGATAAGCGATGCGCGGAAATTACCCAGAAACAGGAACACCACAAGAATCACCAGCACCACGGCAATCAGCAACGTCATTTCGGCTTCGTGAAGCGTTGCCTTGATGACCGGCGAACGGTCCAGCGCCACGTCGAGTTTGACGCTGGCGGGCATCACCGCTTCCAGTGCCGGTAACTGCGCCCGGATCTGCGCAACGGTTTCGATGATATTCGCCCCGGCTTGCCGGTTGATCACCAGCAGCACGGCGGCCTGGTCGTTGAAATAGCCACTGTTGTAGCGGTCTTCCACGGCATCGTTGACCGTGGCCACGTCCTTGAGCCGCAGCGCGGCGCCATCCTGATAGCGAATGATCAGTGGCTCATAATCCTTGGCTTTTTCCAGTTGGTCATTGGCCTGGACCTGCCAGTTGGTGTCGGCGGTTTCAACCGAACCTTTGGGCCGGCGCACGTTGGCACCCGTGATGGTCGTGCGTACTTCATCCAGGGAAACGCCGTATTGATTGAGCAACTGCGGCTCAAGCTCGACGCGCACGGCGGGCAGCGAACTGCCACCAATCTGCACCTCACCCACACCGGGAACCTGGGACAGGCTTTGGGACAGAATGGTGCTCGCCAGGTCGTAGAGCTGGCCTTTTTCCAGTACATCGGAGGTCAGCGCCAACACCATGATCGGAGCCTGGGACGGGTTGACCTTCTTGTAGGTCGGCATACTGCGCATACCGCTGGGCAGCAGATTGCGTGACGCATTGATTGCCGCTTGCACTTCACGTGCCGCGCCATTGATGTCCCGGTCCAGATCAAACTGCAGGATCACCCGTGTCGAGCCCTGGCTGGACCGGCTGCTCATGGTGTTGACGCCAGCGATGGCCCCCAGTGAACGTTCCAGAGGTGTTGCCACGCTGGACGCCATGATCTCAGGGCTGGCGCCCGGCAGGTTGGCCGACACCACAATCACCGGGAAATCCATGTTGGGCAGCGGCGCCACCGGCAAGAGGCCGAAGCTGACACCGCCCAGCAACATGATCGCCAGACTCAGCAGCATGGTCGCCACGGGCCTGCGGATGAAGGGGCCGGAAAGATTCATGACGCCAGGCTCCAGACCGCAAGCCATACGCTACGCGAATCCGACGGGCGCGCGGTGCGCTTGCAGCTTGAGGCATGCAGCATGGGGCTGACGATCATGCCTGCACCTCGACCTTCTCCGAACGGCGGAACCTTCGCCCCATGCGATCGAAGTAAAGGTAGATCACGGGAGTCGTGAACAAAGTCAGCACCTGACTGAGCATCAACCCGCCGACCATCACCAGACCCAGCGGCTGACGCAATTCAGCGCCGGAGCCCGTGGCCAGCATCAGCGGCACCGCACCGAACAGGGCCGCCATGGTGGTCATCAGGATCGGCCGGAAGCGCAGCAGCGCCGCTTCGTAGATCGCCGTTTCCGGGTCTACCCCGCGGTTCCTTTCTGCATCCAGGGCAAAGTCGATCATCATGATGGCGTTTTTCTTGACGATCCCGATCAAGAGGATGATGCCGATGATGGCGATCATGCCCAGATCATTACCGCTGATCAGCAATGCCAACAGCGCCCCCACCGCTGCCGAAGGCAAGGTGGAAAGAATCGTGATCGGATGGATGTAGCTCTCATACAACACGCCCAGCACGATATACATCGTGACCACGGCAGCGAGGACCAGCAGCAGCGTGCTGGACAACGAAGCCTGGAATGCCTGGGCGGCGCCCTGGAACTCGGTCTGCACGCCGGTGGGCATACCGATGTCCTGCTCGGTTTTTTCGATGAGGTCCACGGCGGCCCCCAGCGCCACGCCGGGGGCCAGATTGAATGACATCATCACCGCCGGAAACTGCCCCAGGTGGGTAATCGCCAACTGCGCCTGACGCTGTTCGACGCGCGCCAGACTCGACAGTTTGACCTGCGTGCCGTCGGTGGTCTTGACGTGAATCTGCTCCAGCGCCTGCGGCCCCAGCTCGCTCCCGGAGTCCGCCTGCAGAACAACCCGGTACTGGCTGGCCTGGGTATAAATCGTCGAAATCTGCCGCTGCCCGAATGCGTCATACAGCGCGTCCGTGATATTGGCCACCGTTACGCCAACCCGGGTGGCGGCATCGCGATCAATGAGCAGATAGACCTGCAAGCCTTTATCTTGCAGGTCACTGGCAACATCTGTCAGCTCCGGGCGTTTGCTCAATGCCGTGACCAGCTTGTCGCTCCACAGGGCAAGCATTTCGGCATCCGGCGACGACATACTGAACTGATATTGAGTGCGGCTGACACGATCTTCGATGGTCAGATCCTGGACCGGCTGCATGAACAGCCGAATCCCGGACAGCTTGTCCAGTTGCGGCTGCAAGCGCTGGATGATCTGCGTAGCGTCCAGATCCCGCTGATTGTGGGGCTTGAGGTTGATCAGAAACCGTCCGCTGTTCAGCGTGGTGTTATCGCCATCCACGCCGATATACGAAGACAGACTGACCACCGCCGGGTCTTGCAGAATGATTTTTGCCAGCGACTGCTGACGCTCACTCATGGCCGCAAACGAGATCGACTGCGGGGCTTCGGAAATCCCCTGAATCACCCCGGTGTCCTGCACCGGGAAAAACCCTTTGGGCACGACCAGATACAGAAACACCGTCAGGCCCAGGGTCGCGATGGCGACCAGCAGGGTCAGGGGCTGATGCTTGAGCACCCAGCGCAACTGACGTCCGTAGGCTTCAATCAACCAGTCCAGCCAGGCACCGCTGGCGCGATAAAAACGGCCTTGCTCTTCCGGTTTGGGTTCGGGCTTGAGCAAGCGGGCGCACATCATGGGCGTCAGGGTCAGGGACACGACCAGGGAGATCAGGATCGCCACGGCCAGGGTAATGGCGAACTCGCGGAACAACCGCCCTACGACGTCGGCCATGAACAGCAGCGGGATCAGCACCGCAATCAGCGAGATGGTCAGGGAAACCAGCGTGAAACCGATCTGCCTGGCGCCCTTGAGCGCCGCCTGCAGGGGCGACTCGCCCTCTTCGATATGCCGGGAAATGTTCTCCAGCATGACGATGGCGTCATCGACCACAAACCCGGTGGCGATGGTCATGGCCATCAACGTCAGGTTGTTGACCGAAAAACCGGCCAGATACATCACGCCGAACGTCCCCACCAGGGACAGCGGCACGGCAATCGATGGAATGATGGTGGCGCTGAACCGGCGCAGGAACAGGAACGTCACCAGCACAACCAGCACGATAGCGATCAACAGTTCATGCTGGACGTCCTTCACCGAGGCACGGATGGTTTGCGTGCGGTCGGTCAGGACCACAACGTCCAGCCCTGCCGGGAGGTTGTCCGTGATGCTGGGGAGCAAAGCCTTGATGCGGTCCACGACGTCAATCACGTTGGCACCGGGCTGACGCTGGATATTAACCAGCACCGCCTGGTTTTCATTGGCCCAGGCCGCCAGACGTTCGTTTTCCGCGCCATCGACAATTTGCGCCACATCCTTCAAACGCAACGCGCCGCCGTCTTTATAGGCAAGGATCAGGTTGGCGTATTCTTCGGGGGATTTGAGCTGGTCATTGGCGTCGAGCATCGATACCCGGGTCGGGCCATCGAAGTTGCCCTTGGGCTGGTTGACGTTGGAAGCCCCCACCAGGGTTCGCACATCAGACAGGTTCAAGCCCGCTGCCGCCAAGGCATCCGGATCGACCTTGATGCGGACCGCCTGGCGCTGGCCGCCGGCAATGCTGACCATACCGACACCGCTGATCTGCGCGATTTTCTGCGCCATGCGCGTATCGACCAGATCGTTGAGCTTGGGCAGCAGCATGGTCTTGGAGGTGATCGCCAGCGTCAGTACCGGCGTATCGGCCGGGTTAACCTTGTTGTACACCGGCGGTGCGGGCAAATCGGTCGGCAGCAGGTTAGTGGCCGCGTTGATTGCCGCCTGCACTTCCTGCTCGGCGACATCCATATTGATGTCGAGACTGAAGCGCAACGTGATGACCGAAGCGCCGCCCGAACTGGTGGACGCCATCTGCGTCAGGCCCGGCATCTGTCCGAACTGACGTTCCAGAGGCGCGGTCACGGCGCTGGTCATTACTTGCGGGCTCGCGCCCGGGTACAAGGTCATGACGCGAATGGTCGGATAGTCCACCTGCGGCAAGGCCGACACCGGGAGCAACGTGTAAGCAATCAAACCCGCCAGCACCAGGGCCAGCATGCTGAGCGTGGTGGCTACCGGACGCAGGATGAACAGCCGTGAGATGTTCATGCGTCGCCTTTTTCCGCCTTGTCGGCCGCAGCCGATTCACCCGATGCCTTGGCGGGCTTGCCTTGTAACTGCTGGCCTGGCGTGCTCGGCACATCCTTGCTGTCATTGACGATTTCCACTTGGCTGCCGTCGCGCAGCCGATCAGTCCCTTCAAGCACCACACGATCCCCCGCAGCCAGACCTTCAGTGACCACCGTTGACTGTTCATCGCTCGGACCGGTCTTGAGCTGGCGAATGCTGACTTTCTTGTCACCGTCCATGACATAGACAAACGTGCCATTGGTTCCGAACTGAACCGCAGCCGTTGGCACGAGCACTGCCTGATTCAGGGTGTCTGCGCGCAGGCGAACGTTGACGAACTGATTGGGGAACAGCACTTCATCCTGATTCTCGAACTGCGCCTTGAACTTCAAGGTGCCGGTGGCCACGTCAATCTGGTTATCCAGACTGGCCAGCACACCGGTGGCCTGCAGCTTCACATCGCCGCGATCCCAGGCTTCGACGGGCAGTTTGTCGCCGCTGCGGTACCGCGCAATGACCGATGAAAGGTCTTGCTCCGGCAGCGTGAAATTGACAGTGATGGGCTTGGTCTGGGTGATAACCACCAGAGCGGTGGTGTCATTGGCGGCCACGAGGTTGCCGACGTCCAGCTGTTTGAGACCGGTGCGGCCCGCAATCGGCGCGCGAATCCGCGTGAAGTCCAGATTGAGTCGGGCATCGCCCACGGCGGCCTGGTTGGTCTTGATGGTGCCCTGATACTGATTGACCAGAGACTCGGCGGTATCCAGCGTCTGCTTGGCGATGCTGTCCTCGGCATAAAGCCCGCGATAACGCTGCACGTCGATCTGAGCATTTTTCAGCAAGGCCTGGTTGGTCGCCAACGTACCTTCGGCCTGTTGCAACGCAATCTGGTAACTGCGCGGATCGATCTCGGCCAGCAAGTCCCCGGCCTTGACCATCTGGCCTTCCCGGAAGTTGAGTTTGACCAGTTCCCCCGCGACCCGACTGCGCACATTGATGGTGTTCATCGCCGTGACCGTACCCAGCGCCTTGTAATAGATCGGGAAATCCCCCAACACCGCAGGCGCTACGCGCACGGGCACAGGTCCCGTGGAGCCACCAAACCCTGGGCGCGTCGGGCTCGCCTTCAAGGCGCTTGCCGGCCTTGAGCCACCCGCGTGTTTGCCTGCGTCCGTCCCGGTCCCGGAAGACGGCCAGAACCACCAGCACAGACCGATGATAATCAACAGAACAAGCAGACTGATCAGCCAGCGACGGGAACTACGGGAGCCAGACAATTGCATGAATAATCAACCATTGCGGATGGGGCTTCTTCAGGAGGTGAACAATAAGCACAGACGAACTGTAAGCAAAGCGCCTTTACCGGCAATTTACCTTGGCGTTACTTCTGTTAAACACCTGAAGCATAAATAGAAACGGCCTGAGCAGGCTCAGGCCGTCGAAGTGTTGCCGGGTGTTACTTCAATACGGACAGCGCAGCGTCGTAATCAGGTTCGTGACCGATTTCCGAGACCAGCTCGCTGTGCAGAACGTTGTCGTTTTCATCAAGCACTACCACGGCGCGAGTCGTCAGGCCCTTCATGGGGCCATCGGCGATTTCAACACCGTAGTGCTTCATGAACTCGCCACCGCGCAGGGTGGAGAGGTTCTTTACGTTGTCCAGACCTTCTGCACCGCAGAATCGCGCCTGGGCGAAGGGCAAGTCTGCCGAGATGCACAACACCACGGTGTTCGTCAGGCCGTTGGCCTGGGCATTGAACTTGCGCACGGACGTCGCACAGGTCGGGGTATCAACACTTGGGAAAATGTTCAGCACTTTGCGCTTGCCGGCAAAGTCAGCCAGGGTCACGTCGGCCAGGTCACCACCGACCAACGTGAATGCCGGAGCAGCGCTGCCCACTGCCGGCAGTTCACCATTGATTTGGACAGGGTTGCCTCTACGCGTCACTTGAGCCATGAACTGAGTCCTTATTCCAGGGTTTGGGAAGAGCCGGAAGTTAACCACGAAAGTGTCCGGCCACCTACACAGGATGCGGCTGAATTTGATTCAACCATTGAGTTTTTCCTGCAACGCCTCGCGCGCGCACAGCTCCACCAACCAATCGATAAAGACCCTGACACGTCGCGACATCTGCCGATGCGGTGGGTAAAGCGCGTGCAATGCCATGGCCGGTGGACGATAGGTTTCCAGTACTTCCAGCAGCGCCCCGCTGCGCAGTTGCTCGGCAATATGGTAATACGGCGTCTGAACCAGACCGTACCCCGCTTCGCAGGCAGCCAGGTAGCCATCGGCACTGTTGATCGACATTGCCTTGGGCAAATTGAAGTCCTTGATTTGCCCGTCAATCATGAATTCCAGGCCATAACGCTTGTTAAAACTGGCAGAGAAATACTCGATCACCTTGTGCTGCGGCAGATCCGCCAGGGTTTTCGGAATGCCGTACTGATCGAGGTAGCCACGGCTGGCGCAGGTTACTTGAGTCATGGAGGTCAGGGGACGCGCCACCAGTGAGTCATCGTGGGGCGGTCCGGCACGCAGTACGCAATCCACGCCCTCCCGAATCAGGTCAACCGGCCGATCACTCATGCCGATTTCCAGCTCGATCAATGGGTAGCGGGCACTGAACTCGGGCAAGGCAGGTATCACAATCATCCGCCCGAACCCCACGGGGATATCAATGCGCAACACGCCCGTAGGCGCAATGCTGGCCGACGAAAACACGGCTTCCACATCATCCAGATCGGCCAGCAAGCTCACACAGCGCCGGTAGTACGCCTGACCGTCCAGCGTCGGGCTGACCTGCCGGGTGGTGCGCTGCAACAACTGCACACCCAGATGCGCTTCCAGTTGCTTGATCAGGATCGTCACCGAGGCCCTCGGCATGTGCAGGCTTTCGGCGGCCCTGGCAAAACCGCCCAACTCGACAATCCGAGCGAACACCCGCATGGCGTTGAATCGATCCATCGCGACGCCCCCGAACCGAGATTGTTTAGATTTTTTGAACAGTGAAAGCATTTTTAGCGGGTTTATCCCCATTCTGTCGAGGAGTAAAACTGTTGGCCTCTTTCATCCGACAGGAATCCATCATGCAAACCCGTCAACTGGGCCGCAACGGCCCGCACGTTAGCGCTGTAGGTCTTGGCTGCATGGGCATGACTGACTTCTACACCACCGGCAGCGACCGCAAAGAATCCATCGCGACGTTGCATCGTGCTCTGGAGTTGGGCGTCACGCTGCTCGACACCGCCGACATGTACGGACCCCACACCAATGAAGAGCTGCTGGGCGAAGCGTTGCAAGGCAAGCGCGACCAAGTGTTTCTGGCCAGCAAGTTCGGTTTTGTGCGCGATGCCAACGATCCCGCCGCTCGCGGCCTCAATGGCAGTCCTGAATACATTCGCAGCGCCATTGAGGGCACCCTCAAACGGCTGAAAATAGACACCCTGGACCTTTACTACCAACACCGGATCGACCCTCGGATACCCGTTGAGGAATCAGTGGGCGCCATGGCGGAATTGGTCAAGGCCGGTAAAGTTCGCTATCTGGGTTTAAGCGAGGCGTCAGCAGAGACACTGGAGCGCGCCCATAAAGTCCACCCCATCACGGCCCTGCAAACTGAATATTCCTTGTGGAGCCGCGAACCCGAGGAGAACGGCAGCCTTGAGGCCTGCCGCCGCCTGGGCATTGGCTTTGTGCCTTATAGCCCGCTGGGTCGTGGATTTCTCACCGGCACGTTGCAAAGTCCGGATGACTTCGCGGCTGATGATTACCGACGCAGCGCCCCGCGTTTCATGGGTGACAATTTCGCCAAAAACCTGCTGCTGGTCGAAAACGTGCAGCGACTTGCCGCCGAGAAAGGCGTCACTGCCGGGCAGTTAGCGTTGGCCTGGGTACTGGCCCAGGGAGACGACATCGTTCCCATCCCCGGAACCAAACAGCGCAAGTACCTTGAGGAAAACGTCGCCGCGTTGGACATCAAACTCAGCGCCAGGGAACTCAAGGCATTGAAAGACCTGTTCCCGGTCGACGCGATTGCCGGGCAGCGTTACAGCGACGCTTCGTTGAAACTGGTGAATGGCTAACACTCAAAGGGGACTGCAAGAACGCGCTTACCCACGATAGCGTCCCGGCTGAGCGTGCTATCAGCCGGACCAACGCCTTTGCGGGCAAGCGCCGCTCCAACTGGATCAACTGCGTTTACATCAAAAATCCCGCTTATAGAAGATATCCAGCGAACTGGCGATGCCGCTGGCAGCCTCCAGATACACCCGTTTACTGAGCATGTAGCGGAACGCGATGGTATTGGCCGATTCAAAAACACCTACGCCATAGCGCAAGCTCAATTTTTCGGTGATCTTGCCGCTGGCGACCACATTGGTGCGGTCGCCGCTGCCCTCGGTGTCCAGTGTGAAATCTTCGATCCCCAGATTACGCGCCAACTTGCCGGTGGTGGATTCGCTGCCGGCGAGCCCCAGGGCCAGAGCCGCTTGGGCCACCATATTGCTGTCTTCGCCTGTATTGTTCAGCGGCCTGCCCAGCACCAGGTAGGAAAGCGCCTGCTCCTGACTCATCGCGGGCTCGGAGAACACGGTTGTGGTGGGCTGTTCGGCACTGCCGGACAGGCGAATGCCAGCCACCACGTCATCGGTCGTTCGAATGGCTTCAACGTCCAGATAGGGTTGATCCACGGGACCTGCAAACAGAATCCGCGCCCTGCGGATCGTCAATCTCTGGCCATAGGCTCGGTAACGACCGTTATTCAGATTCAATTCGCCCCGGGTATCGAGGTTATCGCCAATATGCACCCGGCCGACCAGATCGGCGGTGAGTCCAAAACCGGTGAAGCTCAGCTTCTCCTGCCCCACCTGAACATCGATGTCCATGGCAATTGCCATGGGTGGTGCGCCCTGTTCGGTCTGATGCCCCACAATCACCGTATCGCCGGACACCTTGACGGTGGACGGCGGGAGTTCACGAACGGTAATCACACCCTTGGGGATCAGGACTTTTCCGGAGATCCCGAGCCGATCACCCTGCATGGAAATTTTCAGATCAGGGGCCGCTTCCAGCGTTGCATAGGGTTCGACGATGATTGGCAGGCGAGCACCTTTCACATTCAAGTCCACCACCAGCGTCGGTCCCCAGCTGACTTGACCGTTCAGGCTGCCTTGACCCGATGCTCCGCTTTTCCAGCCACCCTCCAGCTGAATGCTTTCCCCGGCAATCAATGCCTTGATCTGCAACGCCTCCAGGCTGATAGGCAGCTCCGGGCCGGAAATTTCGCCACCACTGAGGGTCACGCTGCCGTTGACCTGAGGCGCCAACAGCCCGCCCGACAGCCGCCCACTGCCGTTAAGCCGCCCAGTGAGCTTCTGCACCCCAGGCAGGAACGGCCGTGCAATGGAAACGTCCAGACCGCTGAGGTTGAAATCACCACTCAATGTCTTGGTCTGGGCCAGGGGATCAATCTTTGCGTTCAGCAGCAGCGTGCCGAGCTTCCCGCCACGAAAGTCCAGGCGACTGTCGATGAGTTTTGGTGTCAGCGTGCTGTTGAGTACCAGACTTTCATAGGGAAAATCCAGCCACTGGTTCTTGTCCCGGATGCGCAGCGTGCCGCCGCTGGCATTGACGGTAATCTGGCCATTGGGCCCCGACGCAGGCACATCAAGCTGCACGTCGGCGTTGAGCGAACCTTTCCAGGCAAAATCCTTGGGCAGCCATTGAGCGAGGCTGTCGAGGGGGAAATTTTTCAGGTGGTAGCGCAGACGCGGTTCCGGCATCAGGCGCTGCTCTTCCCCGCATAGACTGGCAGGCCCGGAAAGCCAACAGTGCGCACCAAAATTGACTTTGCCATCAGCCAGCCTTTCCAGCTTGGCAGGCTGTTGCAACCGCCAGTTCTGACCGCCGCTCTGCACCGTGCCACTGGCCAGCCGACCCCGCCAGCTGCCCTGGTCAAGATTGCCGTCCAGCGCCAGGGCAAGCTTGAGCAACGGGCCCTGCAAGTCGATGTTCAACTGCTGACGCTTGATATCGCCCTGAGCCCCCACGACCAGCGTGCCCAATTGAGTATCGCCCGCCTGAATGCCGCTGCCTTTGAGGTCAATGACGGCCCGCTGGGCGGCATCGAGTTTTGCGCTCAACACCAGACTTTGCAGACGATTATCCTCAAATGTCAGTTGTGCACCTTGCAGCGTCAACGCTCCCTGGGGAGCGTGTAAGGTTCCAGCCAGATCCAGACGGCCCTTGACTTGTCCTTGCAGACCCGGCCAAAGCTGACCAAGACGTGGCAGGTTGAGTTCCAACTGACCCAACAGTTGCTGCTGCAAACTGCCTTTGCCCTGTATACGGTTAGCCCCTAACTGAACGTTCAGGGCACTGACCGTCCATTTATCACCGTTACCTTCCGCCTTGGCCTGTAACAACGCCGGTTGCCCCCGCAAACGCCCCTTGAGATCGAGGTCCGCGTTCAGGCTCAGTTGCTCATTCTTGAATTGCCCCTTGCTACGCAGCGGACCGGCCAGGGTGCCGGGCATCTGTGCCAGCCAATAGGCGGGATCGATCGCACTCAGGTCCAGCGCTGTGTCCCAGCCAATGCCATCGGCGAACTGCAGATTCAGATGGCCGCGTGCCTTGCCCTGCCCCGCGTCCAGCTCCAGTTGCGGTAAAAAGACCTGAGTGAGGTCACCACTCAACGGGCTGCTCAACGTAAACACGCCTGCAGGGCCGTCCAGTTCAGAGCCGAAATGACCCAGGTACTTACCGTCGGTGTAGGACACTTCACCGTTGAACTTGCGCAATGTGACCTGCGGTTCAGCAACCTCGGGATAGAGCCGATGCCAGGGAAAATCCAGCCAATCGATTTTTGCATCGGCACGCAGACCTTGTTCCCAGTTCAATGTGCCGCTCACATTCAGACGCTGTTGCGCGTCGGCGCTCAAGTCCAGGGCATCGATATCGGCCCCTTTCGCGTCCACTCGACCTTTGAGCGCCAGGGCGACCGGCCCTTTTTCGGCTGGCAGACTGGCATTGCCGGTCAACCGATAGCCGTCTTTGAGATCGCCCTGGGCGTCCAGGACCAGTTGATTGAGCTGCAAAGTAGCCGGCAGCGCAGCGCTGGCCCTGAACGCATCGGCGGTGATTTTCAGTTGCGCCGGCAGGTTTTCAGCCAGAGGTTGCAGCTCGCCCGTGAGCTGAGCTTGCAGATAGCCGCTGCTGATGCCCTGAAGTTTCAGGGTTTTGAGCAAATCCCCTTGTACATCCAGGTTTAGTATCCAGACCTTTTCGTCCTGGTCAGGCAGCTTCAGAAGACCGCTGGCGGTCAACGGCCAATCGCCCGAGGGCTTGAGCAAACCGGCCAGGTCCAGCACCAGATCATCGCGTTGCAGGTGGGCGTTATCGATGCGCAGTCCGTCCCGGGTCCAATGAGCGGCCAATTTCAGCTCATGCAGTTCCTCTGTGCCATCCAGTTGCAGGCTGCCGATCCGCACGTCACCCAGACGAATGGCCAGCGGCAGATCAAGGTCAGGCAAGGTGATCGCCCCTTCACTCCCTTCATCGGCGCCGGGCGCCAGTTGCAGGCGAACCTGATCCGCCTGCAACTCGTCAATGCACAGGGTCATTTTGAGCAGGCAGCCGGGGGACCACGCAAACACCGGACTGTCGAGCTCGACGGTGGTCCCGGTCTGCTGCCAAAGCAGTGTGTCGGCCGTCCAGCGGCCACCCAGCGTGCCGTTGAAATTGTCTACCTGAAGGCCCGGCACTTGCTGCACGACCCAACGGCTGCCCGATTGAGTGCCGAGCACCAGCCACAGCCCTGCAACGATCAACAGCAACAGGGTAATGACGCTCAGGCCGATTATCTTCAGCGAGCGCTGCCAGGTCAGGGTTTTCACAGTTCCGGCCCCATGGAGAAATGCAGGCGTATGCCACCGTCGTCATCCAGCGCATGGGCCAGATCCAGTCGCAACGGCCCGACTGGCGACACCCAGCGCACGCCAATGCCAACACCCGTCTTGAGGCTCGGCAGTTCCAGGTTATTGAACGAGTTACCCTGGTCGACGAAGGTCGCCACCCGCCATTTTTCGGCAATCGAATACTGATACTCCACGCTGCCCGCCACCATGTAGCGCCCACCGATCCGATCGCCGTCAGAGTTTTCCGGAGACAATGTCTGGTAATCGTAACCACGCACGCTTTGATCGCCACCGGCGAAAAAGCGCAAGGAAGGCGGAATCGACTTGTAGCCATTGGTGGCATTGCCGCCAAATTGCACGCGCCCCAGAAGACGATGGTTCTGCCCCAGCGTTGTCAGGCCTTTGAGCAGGACATTGCCATGCAACAGATTGGAATCCGACATCAGCCCTTCCTTGGCGACCTGAGCATCAAATTGCAGGCGATAGCCGTTATGGGGGTCGATAGGATTGTCGCTGCGCAGAAACGAATAGCTGATACCCGGCATCAACAAGGTGCTCAGGCCAGTGTCATCCCCCAGGCGATACTCCTCGCGCTGCCATTTCAATGAGATAACCCGCTCCCAACCGCTGGGCAGCTTGCTGTGCCATTCGGGACCCACCGTGAGCAGCTTGCTCAAACTGTCGGTACCGGCGATCTCTTCGTATTGATAGCCGCCGGCGTAGCGCAACTTGTCGGTCAGGGGCGGATCCAGAGGAATGTCGTACCAGAGGCCCACGTTTTGCCGAGGGGCCGAGAGTTCTGACTCGATGCCGTAGCTGTGTCCTTGAGGGTTGACCCAGTGACGCGTCCAGTTGGCTTTACCCCGCGGCCCCACATCCGTGGAATATCCCAGGCCAAGCCCCATGGTGCGAGGCTTGCGGGTGTCCAGCGAGACCGTCACCGGGATGCTCTGCCCCACAGCCGCAGTGGGCGCAGCGTCAACCCGCACCCCTTCGAAGTAACCACTGGCCTGCATTGATTGGTTGAGCTCGGCGATCAGCTCCGAATCGTAGGGCGTTCCTTCCTTGAAGGGCACCATGCGCCTCAACAGGTCATCATCAAAGGGCGCATCGCCACTGAAGCTGACCTTGCCCAGCGTATAACGAGGACCGCTGTCGTAGACCAGATCGATGTCCGCCACGCCGGCCGCAGGATCCACCGACAGGCGCTGTTCGGTAAAACGACCGGAGAAAAAACCGTAGCGCGAGGCCCGATTCAGGATCAGGCGCTTGGCGTCCTCATAATGGCCGTGATTGAGCACTGCCCCACTTTTCAGAGCATCGCTTTTGGGAATGCGAAAAGCCTTCAGGGAAGCAGCCGGGCCGTCAATTCGCACCGTGACATTGCGCAAGTGGATCGGCTCGCCAGCCTGCACATTGATGACCAGGCGCAAGGTGCCATCAGTGCCCTTGACCACTTCGCTGTCGATGCGAGCCTGGTAATAGCCCAGCGCCTGGGAGGCTCGTTGCGCCTGCTCTTGAGCACCGATGCTGAAATGTTCCAGGCTGTCCTGATCGCGCTCGCCGGGGCTGCCCACATAGCCTTCGATATTGGCTTTGAGTTCAGAGTTGGCTGGCGAGATTCTCACATCGAGTTGCGCAGCGGCGGCAGCCAGAGCGCTTGAGAAAACGAGCAATAAGCCGCTGGTAATGTTTACAAAAGACTTCATAGGCGCGAATGCTAACACGTGCGGCAGGTGCCACTAAAACACACCGAAAGGCAGAAATTTCATACCTTTACGCCATGGATCTCAGGGAAGCCTGCGGATTTGGGTGGAAAAACACGTGCTCTCGGATAGGCCCTACAGCCACTTCACCGATTTCCTCGTATCCCAGTCGCTTATAGAACTCAAGGTATCGAGGATTCCCCGTATCCACGACGATGCCTTGTGAGTTTTCATCCACTGCGCACCAGTCGTGCAACGCCTGCAACAATTGTTCGCCCAGGTGTTTACCTTGAAACTCGGGGTGGATGCCCAGCAGCGGCAGCATATGCACGGACTCGGAAGGCACGCACGCCATGACTGCGTTGTAGTACTCCAGGTAACGCTTGGTGCAGTTGAACCCCGTACTCAGCACCATGCGCAGGCGCCAGGCCCAGCTTTCGGTAATACCCAATCGGCGCTGCGGCGGGGCGATCAGCGCGGCGCCCACCAGTCGATCTTCTATAAACAGGCCCAGTGCGGGAAGCTCCTGCAGGAAGTGCTGTTTGACCAGTTCGCGAATCGTCGCCCTCACCCGCTGATCGAACCCGGCGCGTTGCGAGTTGAACAAATACGCGAAGCTCGGCTCATGGCGATACGCCTGATACAACAGCGAGCGGGTTTCCCGGGAGTAACCGCTGTCGAGTTGGCGGACTTCGGCCACGATGGCAGACGATTCAGGCATGAAATAAACCTCGCATTGACGCAGCTGCTCGAACGGCAGCGTTCTCGTGATGCAAAGGCTTCGAGTGTTGGCCTTGGCCGAAAGTTGCGATAAACCTTCGCGTGCAGGCTTGAGCGTAGCAGTCGACTGCCAAGAGGCGGTGTCGGACAGCAGACTGGCCGAGAACCGACAGGTGGGCTAGCATCGCTTTTTGTTTCTGTCAGGACTGCCGCCACATGAAAATCGTTTCGTTCAACATCAACGGTCTGCGCGCCCGACCTCATCAGCTGGCGGCGCTGATCGAAAAGCATCAGCCGGACGTGATCGGCCTGCAGGAAACCAAAGTCTCTGACGAGCAATTCCCCCAGGCGGACATTGAGGCACTGGGTTATCACGTGCACTTCCACGGGCAAAAAGGCCACTACGGCGTGGCGCTGCTGTCGCGCAAAATGCCCCTGGCCTTGCACAAGGGTTTTGACACCGATGATGAAGAATCGCAAAAGCGCTTCATCTGGGGGACTTACGCCGATAACGATGGCCAACCGGTGACCATCATGAATGGCTACTTCCCACAAGGCGAAAGCCGTGACCACCCCACCAAGTTTCCGGCCAAACAGCGCTTTTACAACGACCTGCAGACCCTGCTTGAAACGCGGTTCAGCAACGAGCAGCCACTGGTGGTCATGGGTGACGTCAATATTTCACCCCAGGATAGCGACATCGGCATCGGCCCGGACAACGCCAAACGCTGGCTCAAAACCGGCAAATGCAGCTTTTTGCCCGAGGAGCGTGAGTGGATGGAACGCCTCAAGGCCTGGGGTCTGGTGGACAGCTTCCGGCATCTGTACCCGGAAGTGATCGATCAGTTCAGCTGGTTCGATTACCGCAGCCGGGGATTCGAGGACGAACCCAAGCGCGGCCTGCGCATCGACCTGATCATGGCTTCCCGTGGTCTGCAACCCCGAATCAAGGCCGCCGGTGTGGATTACGAGCTTCGCGGCATGGAAAAACCTTCCGATCATGCGCCGATCTGGCTCGAACTGGTCTGATTGAATCCATCCAATCTGGCCGGTTGCTGCAACCGGCCAGGATGTCTTGCAGCAATAACTGGATGTGACCGCCCTGTCACGTCCCGGTAACGTATCTGACTTATTCTCCCGGCACTTTCCTTCCTCTGTAGGTGCCGCAGATGCTGCGCGCTGTGTTGTCCCTGAAAGTTGGCCGCCTTGTGCCGACGTTGCTGACCGGCCTTCTTTTAGCGTCCATGGGCGTCTCGGCGGCCACCCCTCTCTCTAGCGATAACAACCCCGTGCTGCGTATTCAGGGTTCAAACACCATCGGCGCGCAACTGGGGCCTGCACTTGTCGAAGGGTTGATGCGCAAGCAAGGCTTGCAGTCGGTGCACACCGAACCCGGGGCGCAGCCCAATGAAGTGCGCGTGTCTGGAACAACAACCGAGCGTCACGTGGTCACCATTGACGTGGCGGCCCACGGTTCAAGCACCGGCTTTGAGGCGCTGAAAACCGGCAAGGCTGATCTGGCCGCGTCTTCGCGCGCCATCAAGCCTCAGGAGGCGCTCGACCTCAAAGCCCTGGGGGACCTGCGAAGCCACAAGGCCGAACAGGTCATCGCGATTGACGGCGTTGCGGTGATCCTGCACCCGGGCAACCCCCTGCGGGAATTGACCACCGAGCAACTGGCCCAAGTGTTTTCCGGGCAAATTGTCAACTGGGAAGAACTGGGCGGTTCCGGCGGCCCGATCCATCTGTACGCCAGGGACGAGCAATCAGGGACCTTTGACACCTTCAAGGAGCTGGTGCTGCTTAAATATGGCAAAACCCTGTCACGTAGTGCCAGTCGCCTGGAGTCCAGCGAGCAATTGTCGTATCTCGTGAGCCAGGATCTCTACGGCATCGGGTTCATCGGCCTGCCTTACATCCTTAAAGCCAAGGCGGTGGCCATAGCTGATGGCGAAGCGAAACCCATGCTGCCAACCGTCAGCCTGATCGCCACCGAGGACTACCCGCTCTCCCGACGCCTCTATTTTTACCTGCCGCCTGAGGCGCCTCAGCACTGGGCTCAGGCACTCGTACAATTTGCACAAAGCCCTGAAGGACAGGCTATCGTCGCGCAGAGTGGTTTCGTGGCGCAGACGGTACAGGCCATCCAGGTCCAGCCCACAGCGCAAATGCCTCGTGACTATCAGGTGCTGACCCGGGAAGCCCAGCGGCTCTCGGTGAATTTCCGCTTCGCCCAGGGCAGCGCCCGGCTGGACAGCAAGGCACAGCAGGACCTGACGCGGGTGATTGATTACCTCAAACACCACAACAAAATGAACGGCAGCGTCACGCTGGTGGGTTTTGGCGATGCCAAAAGCGATCCCGCACGTGCGACATTGCTGTCAAAACTGCGCGCCATGGCGGTACGCCGGGAACTGATCAAAAACAACGTGATCGTCCGGGATATTCGGGGATTCGGCGAGGATATGCCCGTGGCGGGCAATGACGTCGACGGAGGCCGAATCAAAAATCGCCGGGTGGAGGTTTGGGTGAATTGAGGCGCGCATGCACCGCTCACTCAAACCTCGCCTTCCTGACTGACTCGCGCCCCGGACGACGCGCTTAGCGCTTCCCGGCGCCAGGCAGGTCCTTGGGCAAATACTTGCCTATCTCGAACTTGCCAATGGCTGCGCGATGCACTTCGTCAGGGCCATCGGCCAAGCGTAGCGTGCGCTGCATGGCGTACATGTAAGCCAGGGGGAAGTCATTGGAAACCCCGGCGCCGCCGTGTATCTGGATGGCCCGATCAATGACTTTAAGTGCCACGTTGGGCGCGACCACCTTGATCTGGGCAATCTCGCTCTTGGCCACCTTGTTACCCACGGTGTCCATCATGTAGGCGGCTTTGAGGGTCAACAGCCGCGCCATATCGATCTCCATTCGAGAGTCGGCGATTTTGTCGACATTGCCGCCCAGCCGGGCCAAGGGCCGACCGAAAGCCACCCGACTGATTGCGCGCTGACACATCAACTCCAACGCCCGCTCGGCCATGCCGATTGAGCGCATGCAGTGATGAATACGGCCCGGCCCGAGCCGGCCCTGAGCAATTTCAAAACCGCGACCTTCGCCCAACAGGACGTTTTCGTACGGCACACGCACGTTTTCGAACACCACCTCGGCGTGCCCGTGAGGCGCGTCGTCGTAACCGAAAACCGGCACCGGACGGACGATTTTGACCCCCGGTGTATCCGTCGGTACCAGGATCATTGAGTGCTGCTGATGCCGCGGCCCATCGGGATTACTCAGCCCCATGAAGATCAGAATCTTGCAGCGCGGATCGCAGGCCCCTGAGGTCCACCACTTGCGGCCATTGATGACCCACTCGTCACCCACACGCTCAGCGCGCGCGGCCATATTGGTAGCATCCGACGACGCGACGTCAGGTTCGGTCATGGCAAATGCCGAGCGAATGTCTCCACGCAGTAACGGCTCAAGCCACTGGATTTTCTGCGCCGGGCTGGCATAGCGCACCAGCACTTCCATGTTGCCCGTATCGGGTGCAGAGCAATTGAAGGGTTCCGGTCCCAGCAGGGAGCGGCCCATGATTTCCGCCAACGGCGCATATTCCAGATTGGTGAGCCCGGCCCCCAGTTCGGATTCCGGCAGAAACAGGTTCCACAACCCTTGCGCCTTGGCCTTGGCCTTGAGCTCTTCCATGATCGCGGTAGGCTGCCAGCGGTCGCCTTCTGCCACCTGACGTTCGAAAACCGGTTCTGCAGGGTAAACGTAAGCATCCATGAACGCGGTGACGCGCTCGCGTAATTCCTGAACCTTCGTTGAGTACGCAAAATCCATGGGGCGCTGCCTTCTGATGAGGTTATTCGGTCATTAACCGGATGCTAGGCCAGCGACCAACATTTATCTAACCTATTCTCAGCGTGTATAAACATTCATAACCGATATATGATCGGGCTACGCAGCGATCGAGCCGCGACACAACAAAAACAGCAATGAGGGCATGGAATGAACCTGAGCAAGGTCGATCTCAACCTGTTTATCGTCTTTGACGCGATTTACACCGAAGCCAATCTGACCCGCGCCGGGCAAATCGTCGGCATCACCCAGCCCGCCGTTTCCAACGCGCTGGCGCGCCTGCGTGAGACGTTCAACGACCCGCTGTTTGTCCGTACCGCCCAGGGCATGGTGCCCACGCCCATGGCCCAGAACATCATTGGCCCGGTACGCAATGCCTTGTCGCTGCTCAGGGTGTCGGTGCAGGAAAGCCGCATCTTCAATCCCCTTCAAGCCAACAAGAACTACCGCATCAGCATGACCGACCTCACCGAAGCGGTGACGCTGCCCGCCTTGTTCCAGCGTCTGCGCCGCCTGGCGCCCAATGTGACCATTGAAAGCTTTCTGTCCAAGCGCCGGGAGACCACCAAGGAGCTGGCGGCCGGGCGTCTTGATTTCGCGGTGGACGCGCCCCTCAACACCGATCCGCAGGTGCGCCACGTCAAGCTCATGGAAGACAAATACGTCTGTGCCATGCGCCGTGGCCATCCGCTGGCCAGCAAGGAACATTTCAAGCTCGATGACTACCTGTCACTGACGCACATCCACATTTCCAGCCGCAGAAGTGGCTTGGGGTATGTGGATCTGGCGCTGGGAAAAATGGGCATACAGCGCAAGATCGCCCTGCGCTCGCAGCATTACTTGATGGCGTCTCAGGTGTTGCAGCAAACCGACATGGTGATGACGGTGCCAGAGCGCTTTGCGCGGCGACATGATCTGCACTACGTGGCACTGCCGGTCAATGACGTGCCGTCTGTGGAGACCCATCTGTATTGGCACGAAAGCACCGATCAAGACCCTGCAAACCGCTGGATGCGGGAGCAGATCATTGAGCTGTGCCAGTCAATCACAGCGAAGGAAAATACCTCTAAAGACTCTCAAGAATCAGCTTTAATTAGCTGATTTAAATAAAATATTCGACAACAGTTAAAGTTATTTCTAGCTAACAAGCTCAAGGGAATTTAGTGGTTACGCCACCGTGGGCCCTGATACCAACGGGATGTCTGCTTGACGTTTACGTCAAGGGGGTCGTAGGTTAGCGCTATGTTTTCCCCTGAGCCGGCTGATGAGCAATCAAACCTATAGCATTTCCGATCTCGCCCGTGAGCTTGATATTACGACCCGGGCGATCCGCTTCTATGAAGAACAAGGCATGCTGGCCCCCGAGCGCCGAGGGCTGGAGCGTATCTATTCGGCTCGCGACAAAGTCACCCTCAAACTGATTTTGCGTGGCAAACGCATCGGGTTTTCCCTTGCCGAATGCCGGGACCTGATCGGGCTGTACGACCCCAGCGGCGGCAATAGCAAGCAGCTGCATACCATGCTCGACAAGATCGGCGAGCGCCGCCTCCAGCTTGAACAACAGTTGCTGGACATCCGGCAAATGCAGCTGGAACTGGATACCGCTGAAGAGCGGTGCATGCTTGCGCTAAACACAATCGATGAAAATCAGAAAATTACTCAATGATCCTCGACTGAATCCAGCTGGAGTCCTCTATGTTGCTGCCTAAACATGTCCGCCTGATAGAAGTCGGCCCACGGGACGGGCTTCAGAATGAGGCCCAACCCATCAGCGTCGCAGACAAGGTTCAGTTGGTGGATGACCTGTCCGGCGCTGGCCTGGGCTATATCGAGGTCGGCAGCTTCGTCTCGCCCAAATGGGTGCCGCAGATGGCCGGGTCTGCCGAGGTGTTCGAACACATCCAGCGCAGCAAGGACGTCACCTACGCCGCACTGACACCCAACTGGCGCGGTTTCGAAGATGCCCTGGCGGCGGGCGTCAAGGAAGTCGCCGTGTTCGCCGCCGCTTCCCAGGCGTTTTCCCAACGCAATATCAACTGCTCCATCAGCGAGAGCCTTGAACGTTTCGCCCCCATCATGGAGGCGGCGCGGCTGCATGGCATCAAGGTACGGGGTTACGTTTCCTGCGTGCTGGGCTGTCCTTACGAAGGCAAGGTGGAGCCGCAACAGGTCGCAGCGGTGGCCAATGAGTTGCTGGCCATGGGTTGCTACGAAATCTCCCTCGGCGACACCCTCGGCACCGGAACCCCCGGCGCAACCCGTGAGCTGATCAACGTCGTTGCCAGTCAAATCCCCCGAGGCAAGCTGGCCGGGCATTTTCATGACACGTATGGCCAGGCTCTGGCCAATGTCTATGCGAGCCTGCTGGAAGGCATTCAGGTCTTTGACAGTTCGGTCGCCGGGTTAGGCGGCTGTCCCTATGCCAAAGGCGCCAGCGGTAATGTCGCCACCGAAGACTTGCTGTACATGCTCAACGGTCTGGGCATTGAGACCGGCGTGGATCTGGACAAGTTGATTGCCGCAGGCCAACGCATTTGCCAGGTATTGGGCCGTCCAACAGGTTCGCGCGTGGCCAAGGCGCGACTGTCGGCCTGAACTGCGACAACTTGTCACAGAGTGTTACCCTGGGCACAGCGACACGGGCAGCGAGCCACGCAAACGGGTAACACGGAAACAAATCTCGATACATTTCCCCGCTTCATCGGCCATCGAATCTCCCGACACCCCCGTAATCAAAGGACTTGGCAAAACTGGCACGGGTCCTGCTATATCTTCCGTACAACAACAATAAAATGTGCAACAACCCAATAAAAACAATACGTACCGGCTCTGACATAACAAGAACAACACGGACAGAGACGCAGCTAACAGATCTTTTTGGAGTGGATTAGCTTTTTGAGGCTTCTGGTTTACAGAACCTCGCCACCGGATAGAGAACAATAAAACTGCCTTCAGGCAGCGCCAGAACGGTTGGATCGATTCGATAAAAGCAGCATCAGCGCTCAAAAAAATACGTTTGCTCTTGACCCCGAATGGGGGTCGCTCAACAACGCAGTGAAGGCCAGGTCGCCAAAAACAACAACAGGCCAGCCTCATAATAAAAAAAGAGCAGCAATACATACCTTGAAGGGGAGCTTAGGCTCCCCTTCGTGCTTTCCGCTCATCCGTTTTTCCTTCCCCCTCCCCCCCATGCTGCAAACCTTTTCTGTAGTCCTTTTCCTGTTTGACACATTCTGTTTACAGGTTTACGTTAACGTAAAGGTCACAGCATCTACACCCGATAACAATAAGGAACGCCACCCATGAGCTACCCCAGCCTGAATTTTGCTTTGGGCGAAACCATCGACATGCTGCGCGACCAAGTGCAGTCCTTCGTTGCTGCCGAAATTGCCCCGCGTGCCGCGCAAATCGACAAGGACAACCTGTTCCCGGCCGACCTGTGGCGCAAATTTGGCAAGATGGGCCTGCTGGGGGTTACGGTCGACGAGGAATACGGCGGCGCGGGCCTGGGTTACCTGGCCCATGTGGTGGCCATGGAAGAAATCAGCCGGGGATCGGCCTCTGTTGCCCTTTCCTACGGCGCACATTCCAACCTGTGCGTGAATCAGATCAATCGCAACGGCAATCCGGCGCAGAAAGCCAGGTACCTGCCCGCGCTCATCAGCGGTGAGCATGTCGGTGCCCTGGCCATGAGTGAGCCCAATGCAGGTTCGGACGTTGTGTCCATGCGGCTGCGCGCCGACAAGCGCGGTGACCGGTTCGTCCTCAATGGCAGCAAGACCTGGATCACCAACGGCCCCGACGCCAACACCTATGTGATCTACGCCAAGACCAGCCCGGAAAAAGCCGCCCACGGCATCAGTGCGTTCATCGTTGAGCGGGACTGGAAAGGTTTCTCCCGCAGTACCAAGTTCGACAAGCTCGGCATGCGCGGCTCCAACACGTGTGAGCTGTTTTTCGACGACGTTGAAGTACCGGAAGAAAATCTGCTGGGCGCACTCGATGGCGGCGTGAAAGTGCTGATGAGTGGCCTGGATTATGAGCGCGTGGTGCTTTCAGGAGGCCCTACCGGGATCATGCAAGCCTGCATGGACGTGGTAGTGCCTTACATCCATGACCGCAAGCAATTTGGCCAGAGCATCGGCGAATTCCAGTTGATCCAGGGCAAGGTCGCCGATATGTACACCCAACTCAACGCCAGTCGTGCCTACCTGTACGCCGTGGCGCAAGCGTGCGAGCGCGGTGAAACCACCCGCAAGGACGCCGCCGGGGTGATTCTGTACAGCGCCGAACGCGCCACGCAAATGGCCCTGGACACCATCCAGATTCTGGGCGGCAACGGTTACATCAACGAGTTTCCGGCGGGCCGGCTGCTGCGCGATGCCAAGTTGTACGAAATCGGCGCGGGCACCAGTGAGATCCGGCGGATGTTGATCGGGCGCGAACTGTTCAACGAAACCCGATAAGCCGCCGCAAGGTTCAAGCGGCGCGCCGGGTTCCGGATTCAGCGCCAGGGAGTAACGGATGGCCATTTTTCTTACACGTATCAATACGCACTCGGCGGAATTCTCTGCCAACAGCATGGCAATGCTGGAGCAGGTCGAGGGCTTGCGTCAGTTGCTGGAAAAGGTCCAGCAAGGTGGCGGCTCCAAAGCCCAGGAGCGTCACGCCTCTCGAGGCAAGCTGCTGCCTCGGGAACGCATCAACCGTCTGCTCGACAGCGGTTCGCCCTTCCTTGAAATCGGCCAGCTCGCCGCGTATCAGGTCTACGAGGAAGACGTTCCCGCCGCCGGGGTCATCGCTGGCATTGGCCGGGTCGAAGGCGTCGAATGCATGATCATTGCCAACGATGCCACGGTGAAAGGCGGCTCTTACTACCCCCTCACGGTGAAGAAACACCTGCGCGCCCAGGCCATTGCCCAGCAAAACCGCCTGCCCTGCCTCTATCTGGTGGACTCGGGAGGCGCCAATCTGCCGCGTCAGGATGAAGTGTTTCCGGACCGCGAGCACTTCGGTCGCATCTTCTTCAATCAAGCCAACATGAGTGCTCAGGGCATCCCGCAGATTGCCGTGGTCATGGGTTCCTGCACGGCGGGCGGTGCCTATGTGCCCGCCATGGCTGACGAAGCGATCATGGTGCGCCAGCAGGCCACGATTTTTCTTGCCGGTCCACCACTGGTCAAAGCCGCGACCGGCGAAGTGGTGAGCGCTGAAGACCTCGGTGGTGCTGACGTGCATTGCCGCACCTCCGGGGTCGCGGACCACTACGCCGAGAACGACGAGCATGCGTTGGAGCTGGCCCGTCGCTGCGTCGCCAACCTGAACTGGCGTAAACGGGGCCAACTCGACGCCATCGCACCCATCCCGCCGCTGTACGCCAGCGACGAGCTGTATGGCGTTGTCCCCGCCGACGCCAAGCAGCCATTCGACGTGCGGGAAGTCATCGCCCGACTGGTGGATGGCTCGCAATTCGATGAATTCAAAGCGCTGTTCGGCACCACCCTGATATGCGGGTTCGCCCGCCTGCATGGCTATCCCGTCGCGATTCTGGCCAATAACGGCATTCTGTTTGCCGAAGCGGCGCAAAAAGGCGCGCACTTTATAGAACTGGCCTGTCAGCGCGGCATCCCGCTCTTGTTTTTGCAAAACATCACCGGGTTCATGGTCGGCCAGAAATACGAGGCCGGGGGCATCGCCAAGCACGGGGCCAAATTGGTCACGGCCGTGGCCTGCGCCAGGGTGCCGAAGTTCACCGTGATCATCGGCGGCAGCTTTGGTGCGGGCAACTATGGGATGTGCGGTCGCGCCTACGATCCGCGCTTTCTGTGGATGTGGCCCAACGCGCGCATTGGCGTCATGGGGGGTGAACAGGCGGCGGGCGTGTTGGTGCAGGTCAAGCGCGAACAGGCCGAACGCAGCGGCCAGCCTTTCAGTGCCGCCCAGGAAGCCGAGATCAAACAGCCGATTCTGGATCAGTATGAACATCAGGGGCATCCCTATTACTCAAGCGCCCGCTTGTGGGACGACGGCGTGATCGACCCCGCCCAGACCCGGGACGTCCTCGCCCTGGCGCTGTCCGCCGCGCTGAACGCCCCCATCGAACCCACCACATTCGGCCTGTTTCGCATGTAAGCCGGTGTGTGCGCCCAAGGAATGATCATGACCGATTTTCATACTGTAGAAATACACCGCGACCCCCGTGGCTTCGGCACCCTGTGGCTCAATCGCCCGGATAAAAACAACGCGTTCAATGCCCAGATGATTCGCGAGCTGATCGTCGCACTGGATCAGGTTCAAAGCGATTCCAGCCTGCGTTTTCTGTTGATTCGCGGACGTGGCAAGCACTTCAGCGCCGGCGCCGATCTGGCCTGGATGCAGCAGTCCGCAAACCTGGACTACAACACCAACCTGGATGACGCCCGGGAACTCGCCGAACTGATGTACAACCTGGCCAGGCTGAAAATCCCCACATTGGCGGTCGTGCACGGCGCGGCCTTTGGCGGCGCGCTGGGGTTGATCAGTTGCTGCGACATGGCCATTGGTGCCGAGGATGCGCAATTCTGTCTCTCGGAAGTGCGTATTGGCCTCGCACCTGCCGTGATCAGTCCGTTTGTGGTCCAGGCCATCGGCGAGCGTGCAGCACGCCGTTATGCCTTGACCGCCGAGCGATTCAGCGGGGCAAAGGCACAGCAGATCGGCCTGCTGGCCGAGTGTTATGGCGCTGACGAGCTGGAGCAGCAGGTCGAGCAATGGGTGGCCAACCTGCTGCTCAACAGCCCGCTGGCCATGCGCGCCAGCAAGGACTTGCTCCGCGAAGTCGGCAACGGCGAGTTGAGCCCGGCGCTGCGGCGCTATTGCGAGAATGCCATCGCACGCATCCGCATCAGCGCCGAAGGCCAGGAGGGGTTGCGGGCCTTTCTGGAAAAACGTACGCCCCGCTGGCAGGCCGCCGCCGACAGTCATAAGGAGCCGCGCCCATGAGCACCTCGACATTGACCACGTTGCTCGTCGCCAATCGAGGCGAAATTGCCTGTCGGATCATGCGCACCGCCAAAAAAATGGGGCTGACGACCGTCGCCGTCCACAGCGCAGCGGATCACGATGCGCGCCACACCCGTGAAGCGGATATCTGTGTGGATCTGGGCGGCAACAAGGCAGCCGACAGTTACCTGCGGATCGACAAACTGATCGAAGCCGCCAGGGCCGGCGGTGCCCAGGCGATCCATCCCGGTTATGGTTTCTTGTCAGAAAATGCCGACTTCGCCCGGGCTATCGAGGCCGCAGGGCTGATCTTCCTCGGTCCGCCCGCCTCGGCCATTGACGCCATGGGCAGCAAGGCCGCGGCCAAGGCGTTGATGGAGGATGCCGGTGTGCCACTGGTGCCCGGCTATCACGGACAGGCGCAAGATCTCGACACCTTTCTGGCCGCTGCGCAGCGCATTGGTTATCCGGTGCTCCTCAAGGCAACGGCGGGCGGCGGCGGCAAAGGCATGAAGGTCGTGGAGCGCGCCGAAGACATGGCCCAGGCTCTGGCGTCCGGGCAACGGGAAGCCCAGGCGTCGTTCGGCGACTCGCGCATGCTGGTGGAAAAATACCTGCTCAAGCCACGGCACGTGGAAATACAAATATTCGCGGATCAGCAGGGTCGCTGCATTTATCTGCACGATCGCGACTGTTCGATTCAACGGCGCCATCAAAAAGTCGTCGAAGAAGCCCCTGCTCCGGGCCTGAGCGCAGAACTGCGCCGGACCATGGGCGAAGCAGCCGTGCGTGCGGCACAAACCATCGGCTATGTGGGCGCAGGAACCGTGGAGTTTCTGCTCGACGCCCGTGGCGAGTTTTTCTTTATGGAAATGAACACGCGCCTGCAAGTCGAGCATCCGGTCACCGAACTCATTACAGGTGTGGATCTGGTTGAATGGCAGATTCGCATTGCCCAGGGTGAAGCCCTGCCGCTGTCTCAGGAAGACGTGCCGTGCAACGGCCATGCGATCGAGGTTCGTCTGTACGCCGAGGACCCCGATCACGATTTCCTGCCTTCAACCGGCACGCTGGAGCTCTACCGAGAGTGCTCGCTGCAACCGGGCGAACGTATCGACAGTGGCGTCCATGAAGGGGACCGTGTTTCGCCGTTTTACGACCCGATGCTGGCCAAATTGATCGCCTGGGGCGACGACCGCGAACAGGCCCGCCTGCGCCTGCTACGCATGCTGAATGAGTGTCTGGTGGGCGGCGTAAAGACCAACCTGCCCTTCCTGCGGCGCATCGTGGGCCATCCGGCGTTCGCCGCGACCGAACTGGATACTGATTTCATCCCCCGTTATCAGGCCCATCTGTTGCCTGGCCCCACCGAGCTGTCCGCTGACTTCTGGCAGGCTGCGGCTCAGGCCTTCAGCCAAAGCGCTACGACGCGGGTTCGTGAAGATGACGTTCATTCACCCTGGGCAACCCACACCGGGCTGCGGCTGGGATTGCCCGCTGAAATCGACCTGCATTTGAGCTGCAACGATCAGCATCAGACCCTCAAGTTGCGCAACAGCCCATCCTTCTGGAACGGGGAAGAGCTACAGGTCATCACCCATGGCGTGACGCGCAGGCATCAGGCCATTCGACGCGGGAACACGTTGTTTCTGCACTGGCAGGGTGAAGTTCACGCCGTCAAACGCCTGGACCCGATTGCCGAGGCAGCGTCCAGTCACGGCCCTCAAGGCGGCCTGACGGCCCCCATGAACGGCAGCATTGTTCGCGTACTGGTAGCCGTGGGCGAACCGGTGGAGGTTGGCACGCAATTGGTGGTGCTGGAAGCCATGAAAATGGAACACAGCATCCGCGCAGCGCACGCCGGGACTGTAACGGCGCTGCATTGCGCAGAAGGCGAGATGGTCAGTGAAGGGACGGTGTTGGTGGAGCTTGAGGCCGCTTGCGAATGACCTGAGTGGCGGGTCTGTTTGCCAGGACCTACCCGCCTCCAGCCCCAACCCGTCCAGAAAGACAAGCGATCACCTGCGAACACGGGGTCTTCCATAGACCCCGTTTACCGGCTTGAATCAGGCAGCCACTTCATACAACTTCGGCAACTCCACTTCGCCGCTGATCAAACCCTGGCGCATGCGCCCGGCTTGCAGGGCGGCGGCTTTCATGGCGCTTTCCTTGATGTGGCCGTAACCCCGGATTTTCTCCGGCAGCCGTGCCAGGCTCAATGCCGTGTGGCGATTGGAGGCATTCAAGCGTTGGAGAATCAGCTCGATGTCGCTGACATAGGACTCGATCAGTTCCCGCTCCTGACGCCGCTCCAGACTGCGCCCAAAGGGATCAATGGCTGTGCCACGCAAGAACTTGAATTTGGCCAGCACATTGAAAGCTTTCAGCATCCAGGGTCCAAAGCTGCGCTTGCGCGGTTGTCCGGTCAGCTTGTCGCCCTTGGCCAGCCATGACGGGGCCAGGTGGAATTCCAGACGATAATCGCCTTCAAATTGCGCCTGTAGTTGGCGAGTGAACTCGCCATTGCTGTACAAGCGCGCCACTTCATACTCGTCCTTGTAGGCCAGCAATTTGAAGTAGTTGAAGGCCACGGCTTCGGTCAACGCCAACTGCTGACCGGGGAACAGGCGTGCCTCGGTGGTCTGGACTTTCCTCACCAGGTCCATGTATCGCTTCGCATAAGCGGCGCTCTGGTAGTCAGTCAAGGCCGCGACATTGGCCTGCACGCGCTGATCGAGCGTCAGAAGCTGCGGCGTTTCAGGTACCTGCCGCTGAGGATCGGCTGCAGCCTGAACGGCCGCCGGATCATGGGCAGCGCGACGGCCCCACAAGAAGGCCTGCTGATTAAGCGCCACCGACACCCCATTGAGTTCGATGGCTTTCTCGATCGCCGCCGAACTGAGCGGGATCAAACCCAGCTGAAAGGCGTAACCCAGCATGAACAGGTTACTGGCGATGGTGTCGCCTAGCAGTTTGGTGGCCAGTTCGGTGGCTTGCACAAAGTGGGTATGCGACTCGCCCACGGCATCACGAATGGTTTGCTTCATGGCCTCAGCCGGAAACTCGGCGTCCGGGTTGCGGGTAAACTCGGCGGTGGGCGTTTGCTGGCTGTTGACCACGGCGTGGGTAAATGTCGAGTTGAGTTTGGCAATCGCGTCCGGGCTGGACGCCACCAGCAGGTCACAACCCAGCAACAGATGGGCTTCACCGGCGGCAATGCGTACGGCAAACAGATCGTCTTGACGCGCTGCGATTCGAATATGGCTGACCACCGGGCCAAACTTCTGTGCCAGACCGGCCTGATCCAGCACGCTGCAGCCCTTGCCTTCCAGATTAGCGGCAAAGCCCAGCATGGCACCGACCGTAGTCACACCAGTGCCGCCGACACCCGGCAATAGAATATTGAACGGCTTGTCCAAGCTCGGGAGTTGCGGCTCCGGCAGCGCTGCAAAGGCTGTTGCCTGGGTTGGCAAGGTGGGTTTACGCAATGTTGCGCCGTGGACCGTCACGAAGCTTGGGCAAAAGCCTTCAACGCAACTGAAGTCCTTGTTGCAGGCGTTCTGGTCGATTTCACGCTTGCGGCCCTGAGCGGTTTCCTTGGGCAATACCGACAAACAGCCCGATTTGACCCCGCAATCGCCGCAGCCTTCGCACACGGCGGGATTGATCACCGCGCGCTTTTCCAGATCCTTCAGGGTGCCGCGTTTGCGCCGACGACGCTTCTCGGTGGCGCAGGTCTGGTCGTAGATGATCACCGACACGCCTTTGAATTCCCGAAGTTCTCGCTGCACGCTGTCCAGGTCGCGACGATGGTGAAAGGTGGTGATCGGCGCAAACCCTTCGCGGCTCGGGTATTTATCCGGCTCATCGGAGACCAGGGCAATGCGCTGCACGCCTTCATTGAACACCTGACGGCTGAGCTGATCGACCCGCAGGATGCCATCGATGGGCTGCCCGCCGGTCATGGCCACCGCATCGTTGTAGAGAATTTTGTAGGTGATATTGACCCCGGACGCCACCGCCGCCCGCACCGCCAGATGCCCCGAATGGAAGTAGGTGCCATCACCGAGGTTCTGAAACACGTGGGGTGTGTTGGTAAACGGTGCCTGGCCGATCCAGGTCACGCCCTCACCGCCCATCTGGGTAAAGGTGTCGGTGGCGCGGTCCATCCAGATGGTCATGTAGTGACAACCAATGCCCGCCAGGGCCCGACTGCCTTCAGGTACACGGGTCGAGGTGTTGTGCGGGCAGCCGGAGCAGAAATGCGGGGTGCGCTGGGTGTTGAACAAGGGCGCTTGCAACGCCTGTTCCTTGTCAGCGAGAAATTGCAGGCGTGCTTCGATCTGCGGGCTGCTGTAGAACGGCGCCAGGCGCTTGGCGATGACCCGAGCGATCATTGCCGGAGTGAGCTCGCTGAGGTTTGGCAACAGCGAACGCCCTTGCTCGTCGAACTCCCCCACCACGACCGGGCGGCGATCCACGGGCCAGTTGTAGAGCTGGCCCGTGAGCTGATCCTCAATGACGCTGCGTTTTTCTTCAACCACCAGAATTTCGTCCAGCCCCTCGGCAAAATCATGCACCGACACCGGCTCCAGCGGCCAGCTCATGCCAACCTTGAGCACCCGGATGCCGACCTGCGCGCATAAATCCTGATCGATGCCCAGTTCTTCCAGCGCCTGGCGCACGTCCAGATAAGACTTGCCGGTGGTGACAATCCCCAGCCGAGGCTGGGGCGAGTCAATCACCACCTGATTGAGTTTGTTGGCACGAGCAAAGGCTCGGGCCGCATAGATCTTGTAGGTATTGAGCCGCGCTTCCTGGGCCAGGGGCGGATCGGGCCAGCGAATGTGCAGGCCGCCTTCGGGAATTTCAAAGTCTTCGGGGATGTGCGTGGTGATGCGCAGTGGATCGACTTCAACCACGGCTGAGGAATCGACGTTCTCGGCAATGGTTTTCATCGCCACCCAGCAACCGCTGTAGCGCGACAGCTCCCAGCCGATGATGCCGTAATCGAGGATTTCCTGAACGTTGCTGGGGTTGAGCACCGGAATCATCGACGCGATGAATGCATGTTCACTCTGATGGGCGATGGTCGACGACTTGCAGCCGTGGTCGTCACCCGCCAACACCAGCACGCCGCCGTTATTCGCCACACCCGCCGAATTGGCATGCTTGAACACATCACCGCAACGATCAACCCCCGGGCCTTTGCCGTACCACAGGGCAAAGACGCCATCGTACTTGCCTTCGGGGAACAGATTGACCTGCTGACTGCCCCAAACCGCCGTCGCCGCCAACTCTTCGTTGACGCCCGGCTGGAAATGGATGGCGTTCTGCTTGAGGTAGTCCTTGGCTTCCCAGAGGCTTTTATCAAGGTTACCCAACGGTGAACCGCGATAGCCGGAGATAAACCCGGCGGTGTTGAGGCCACGTGCCTCGTCGCGCTGCTTTTGCAGCATCGGCAGGCGGGTCAGTGCCTGTGTGCCGGTCAAATACAGATTTCCGGTCGCGAGCCGGTACTTATCGTCCAGACGAATATCAGCCAAAGACATTCAGGTGCTCCTTTTATTTTTATGAGCATTTCAGGCTGTGGCGCCCAACCGGTTCGATCCAGGGGCACACGTAAAATACTGCCTGTAGCAAAGGGGCTTTTTCTTTCTAAATGGGCCAATATCTGCTGATATTCGACATGTTCCTTTCGATAACAATAAAAAAGCGGGTCAGTTCATGCAGACAAAATTAAGCCCTATCGACCGTAAGATCCTGCGCCTGCTGCAACACGACGCCGACCTCTCGGCGGCCGAGATCGCCGAAAGGGTCGAGCTGTCCCAATCCCCCTGCTGGCGGCGAATCAATCGTCTTCAGGAAGAAGGCGTGATCGAGCGCAAAGTCGCCTTGCTCAGCCCGAAAAAACTCGGCCTGACCATGACGGTCTTCGTCAGCGTGAAGTTATCGGGGCATGGTCGGCGCTATCTGGCCGAGTTCGAAGAGGCGATCACCGGATACCCGGAGGTGCTGGAGTGCTACGCGATGGCGGGAAATATGGATTTCTTGCTGAAGGTCGTGGCCCAGGACATTTCCAGCTATGAACGCTTCCTGCGCGATCATCTGCTGCAACAGCCACACGTACAGGAAGCGCATTCCAACATCGCCATGAGCGAAGTCAAACGCACCACGGAGCTTCCGCTGGATTGAGGTGTGGGCCTGGAAAGCGATTGTTTTTTTGCATGGGCGCAAGAAAAACATTTGACTTGCAAATGATAATGATTATTATTGCATCAGCTGATCGCAAGATCAGCTGGATAACTCAGGAGTCTTAGGTCGGCTCCTGGATTATCTCCTCATCAGGCTAATCACGGTTTTTGACCCGGATTTTTTCCGGGTCTTTTTTTTGGTTTTTTCGTTGCTTCAGGCTAATGAAGACGTGTCGTTCTACGATGGCGCGGATCATAGCAAAAAGAATATTGAACGGGTTTGTGAAGTTGGCTTTCATAGACTTTGATGAACAGATAAATAGTAAATGATGAGGGATCTCCGCTGAGAACCACTCTCATCATCACCCGGTTCCACGAGCGTCACGGAAGACGCCCCCCTTCTTTATCAAGGACGACGACATGAAAGACCAGCGAGGCCAATCGATCATGAGTACTCAGCTCTCGTCTTTTTCTGCCCTTCCTGATCTTCGGCCGGACGAACCCCTGAGCCGACAATCGGAAAACCTGCGCATCGGCCTGCAGAAACTGTCACGTCGTACCCAGCAGGTTTTCCTCCTCAGCCGACTCGACGGTCTGACCTACGCGGCCATTGCCGGCTTTCTGAACATGGCGCCGGACAGCGTCGAGCGCGCCATGGTGCGTGCGCTGCAACAGAGCCGACGCCATGGCACCGCGCCCATCGACCCGATTGCCGAGTCGGCCCATGAAGCGGCCAGTCGCTGGTACGTGCATTTACAAAGCCCCCAGGCGACGGCCAGCCAGCGCATCGAGTTTCGTCACTGGCTGGATGCCAGCCTGGATCACCTTCACGCTTTCGAAGCCACCGAACGACTCTGGCGTCAGTTGCAGGCACCGGCGTCCGCCATGGGCTCAAGTGGCTGGCATCGGCGCAAGCGCCGCGCGTTTCTGGGCTGGTGGCTGTTGTGCACATTCGTGAGCGGGCTGCTGGTCGCGGCCGAGGCGTTCTCCTGAGTTGCCGGCGACAGATTGATTGAAGTTTACGTCGCCGAGGCACCCGGTGTTCCGTGTAAAGTAGCTGTCACATTTGGCACTGACGTACAGGAACACACCGTGACGACTCTCAGCATCAGCGCGGACTTCGACAGCGGCAATATAGAAGTCATAGACGCAAGCAGCCCTGCACACATTCAACTGGCCATGCGCCCTGACACCCAAAGCCCGCATTTCCAGTGGTTCCATTTCAAGGCTGACGGCCTGAAAATCGGCGAGCCGCACCACTTCAGCCTCAACAATGCCGGCCAGTCCAGCTATAACCAGGCGTGGACAGGCTACAACGCTGTCGCCTCCTATGATCATCAGGACTGGTTCCGCGTGCCCTCTTCATTCGATGGCACGGCGCTGAACTTCACCCTGACGCCGACGCACACGCACGTCTATTTCGCCTATTTCGAACCCTACAGCCGTGAACGCCATGACTGGCTAATCCAACACGCCCAGGAAAACGCGGGCACGCAATGGCTCGCCACGGGAAAAACGGTCGAAGGTCGGGACATTACGCTGCTGCGCAAAGGGGATGGCGCGCCGGGCAAACGCAAGATCTGGATCATCGCCCAGCAGCACCCCGGCGAACACATGGCCGAGTGGTTCATGGAAGGCGTGATCGAGCGTCTGCAGGAACAGAACGATCCTGTACTGAATCATCTGCTGGATGCCGCCGATTTGTATCTGGTGCCGCACATGAACCCCGACGGTTCGTTCCATGGCCATCTGCGCACCAATGCCAACGGCAAGGACCTCAATCGTTGCTGGCAGGATTGCACCGAAGACGCCAGCCCCGAGGTGTTTTTCGTCAAGCAGCAAATGGAAAAGTATGGCGTGGACATGTTCCTCGACGTCCATGGCGACGAAGAAATCCCTTACGTTTTCACGGCCGCGTGTGAAGGCAATCCTGGCTATACGTCCAAGCAGCGCGAGCTGGAGGCGTTGTTTCGCAGCCGCCTGAGCGAAATCACCCGGGATTTCCAGACCCGGTACGGGTATCCACGCTCGCAGCCCGGCCAGGCCAACATGAACCTGGCCGCCAACAGCGTCGGCGAGCAGTTCAAATGCCTGTCGCTGACCCTTGAAATGCCGTTCAAGGACAACGACGACGCCCCCGACCTTATAACGGGCTGGTCCGGCAAACGCTCGAAACAGCTGGCCAAGGACGTGCTGACGACGCTATCGGATATGGTGTCTGTGCTGCGCTGAACACGAGACACCCTCTTTGCGACCTTACTGCGCCCCTCCTTTGTTTTGGCAAAGGAGGCAAACTTCCGCTCTTTTGTCAGGTTGCGCTTCGCGCAATCCCCTCACTTCGGTCGGCCACAAGTCGCAATCGCGTCGTCTGGACGATTTGCGCACACGCACAAACCCGTGGGACCGGCTTTAGCCGGGAAGAGGCCAGGGCGTTCGCTGCATCTGCATCGCCTGAAATACCCCTTCCCGGCTAAAGCCGGTCCCACGGTGTCAGGAAGGTGTGCGACCGCCTACAGAACCCAGACGCGAGCTGCCTGACAAGTGCAGCTCGCTAGCGAACGTCCCTGCCCCGCAACATACTCCCCAGCACCTCGTCGCGCCGTATCCAGGCATGAAACAAAGCGGCCGCGACGTGCAGCAGGATGGTAAGAAACAGCAAGTAAGCCAGGTACGTATGCGCCTGGCGCAGCCACGCAAAGACATGAGGGTTGGCAGCGACGATAGAAGGCAGTCGCACCGAACTGCCCAGCATCACCGGGTCTCCGGCAGCGGAAATCATCGACCAGCCAATCAGTGGCAGCACCAGCATCAGGGCGTACAGCAGCACATGGGAAAGCCTGGCCGATAACACCTGCCATGCGGGCAAATCCGCAGGCAACGGCGGCGTTTTCGTGGACATCCGCACGATAAGGCGCAGGATGACCAACACCAGAATCGCGATACCCAATGGTTTGTGAAGGTTCAGCAACCATTCATGACGCTGGGACACCGAGGCAACCATGCCCGCCCCCACGAACAACATGGCAATAACCATCAGCGCCATGGACCAGTGCAGCAGCCGCGCCAACGGGGCGAAATGTCGATTAGGTTCGCTCATGATTTTTTCTCCGATACGGGCGCTGTTGTTTTCGGTAACTGATCGACCTCACCCGTACGGCGCTGATAAGACGCCGCATAGGCCGCGGAACGGGCCGCCAGCAACGGGTCTTCAGAGCCCGCAATACCAGCAGGCAGCACCAGAGGGTCAAAATTGATATCACGGCAATCGCCGTCCACCTGCGGTTGGGTGCTGTCGATCACCAGCGTTCCGGCATTGACGACGCGGCGCTCGCCCGGCCATTGTTTGCTGGCATCACTGACCGGGTCACCCGGTTCGGCCAGGGTGATCATCAGGTCCCAGCGCAAAGGCCCGCTGGCCAGCCGCCCGTCGAGGTCCGGCTCCAGATAATCCTTGGCATCCGGTGGCGGGCTGGCCACTGTGGGCTGATCGACCGGCACCATTTTCCAGCGCACGGCCTGCCGTTCGCCTCCGGCATTGATCAGGTAGAACGCGTTGACGCTGGTATAGGTCTCAGTGGCGTAACTGGCTGAAGGCTTGGCGGTCTTGACCCAGGCGAGAAACGCCGCGGACTCGGGATGACTGGCGAAAAATGCGGCCGGTTTGGCCGGATCAGGTTTGCCGGTGGCGGGGTCCGGGGCCTGCGCTTGCATCAACTCATAAAACGCCTCGGGCGTGCTTACCGGGAAAACCGGCATGGCGTTCATTCCCGTGCGCCATTGCTGGCCGTTGGCCTGGGTGAAGCGCAATGCCATGCTGCGCAAGGGAACGGCACTGTCCGGTGAATAGGGGTTGCCGGTGGGCAGCGCAAACCGGCCTTCAACCGGCGTGCGCGTCGGGGAAAACACTTCGGCGCTGGAGAACGGCGCGGCGTTGCCGTTGCTTTCAAAGTAACCTGCCACGCAGACACCCTTGGAATGGTTACGCCTGAAGCCGGGATGCACGCCATTGTTGTGTTCCAGACCGTCAACCAGCCTCGCCGGAGTCAGGCGATGAGGGTCAAGGTAACCGCCAACGTAGGCCAATGAGACGGCGGCAGTCACGACAAGGACGCCGATCCCGGCCAGGCGAAACAGGGTATTGCCGGTGCCAAGGGGCGGTTTTTGCTGCTCGGGCGGAGGGAAGCGCTCGACCATGAGTGTTCTCCTGGGCCATTGGCCTGTCGGTAAGTGGACGGTAAGACGCACCCCCGAAGTGTTTATTCCCTCCCGGGAAATTAATTGTAGATATGAAGGAATAAACGCCAGGGAGCGTCGTCTTTCTGCTCACACACTGATCATCGTGACAAACCGGAATCACGCCGACCATGAATGAGTTTGATGACCTGTTACGGGAGTTGATCCCTCGCCTGCGCCGGTTTGCCCAGTCGCTGACCCGCAATCCCAGCAGTGCCGACGACCTGGTCCAGTCCAGCCTGGAAAAAGCGTTGTCGGCCTGGGGAAGCAAGCGACCGGAGGGTGATTTACGCGCCTGGCTGTTTTCCATCCTGTACCGGCAGTTTCTCGACGCCCATCGACGCTCCCGGCGCTATACACGGATGCTGGAACTGTTCACCGGTGGCGCAGAGGACCATTACCAGCCCAGCGTCGAACGCACCGTGGTGGCGCAGTCCACGCTGGTCGCTTTCGAGCGATTGAACACCGAACAACGCGCCCTGCTGCTGTGGATTTCGGTGGAAGGCTTGAGTTACAAGGAAGTCGCAGAGATTCTTGACGTACCGATCGGCACTGTCATGTCCCGCCTGTCTCGCGCACGTCAGGCCCTTCGTCAACTCAGTGAGGGTGAAATCATGCCCCCTGCCCTGCGGATATTGAAATGATTACCCTGCCCCCCACCGAACATGTACTCCATGCCTATGTTGATCATCAGCTCGACGAGGCGGACCGGCTGACGCTGGAAACCTGGCTGGCCGCACACCCCGACGTCGCCTTGCAGGTCCGGCAATGGCAAGAAGATGCGCAACTGCTGCGCGCCGCGTTGAGCGGTGATCTGCAGCGCGAAGCCAACCCCGAACTGGACCCGGCATTCATACGCCAACGCCTGCGCCGCAATCGCTATCGGCATTTCGCCACAGCGGCGGTGTTGCTAATGGCCGTCAGCATCGGTGGCCTGAGCGGCTGGCAGGCCAGGGAAATGACCCTGAGTAACGCCACGCCGCCCATGGCCGATGCCGTTCAGGCGTACCGGATGTTCGCGGTCAACGACACGATGGCCAGCGACTGGAACCCTGAAAAGTCAAACGATGCCCAGCAATGGCTGGACCGCAACTTCGCCCGTGCCGAGCGGCTGCCCAACATGGAAGCTGCCGGTTTCAGACCGGTCAGCGGGCGCATGACCAGCACTGAACAAGGGCCGGCCGCCATGGTGGTGTACAAGGATGAGCAAGGACGAACCTTGAGTTTCTACATCCGGCCGCCAGGTGCGCGCAACCATATGCTCCCCCGTGGCAGTCGTCTGGACGGCGATTTGCAGGCTGACTATTGGTCCGGCGACGGATACAACTACGCAGTGGTGGGCGCGGCAAAAGACGAAGCCACCCAACGCGCCCGACAGGCATTGCCTGCATCGATCTGATCACTGGCAAGTGGGCACAGCGGCGTGAACGGCGGCGTGTCGCTGGCGATTCGGGTTCTGAAACGAACGGGACATGGGTAGACTCTCGCCCCACGCCAACCCTCAACGCTGATCGTTAACGTTTTCGAGCATGTTGACTGCCGCGACCCAACCGATACCCCGTGTTAAGGCCCGCATCATGGTTATAAAAGAAGGAACAGGCACTCCAGGCCATAGCGCCCCCGTGCACACGTCGCCGCACAGCCTCGACGACTTGCGCGCCGGCAGACTGGCCGGCCTTAAACGGCTGGACCTGTCCTGTGGCCTGAAGGAATTCCCCAGGGAAATCTTCGAACTGGCGGATACGCTGGAAGTGCTCAACCTGAGCGGCAATGCCCTGCAACAACTGCCCGATGACCTGCATCGCCTGACGCGTCTGCGGGTGCTGTTTGCCTCCGACAACCTGTTCACTGACCTGCCTGAGAGCATCGGCCAGTGCCTGGCGTTGCAGATCGTCGGCTTCAAGGCCAACCAGATCAGCCACGTGCCGGCTCAAGCCCTGCCGCCCCGGTTGCGCTGGCTGATCCTGACCGACAACCGGATACAGCGCCTGCCCGAAGCGCTGGGTGACTGCCAGGCGCTGCAAAAACTGATGCTGGCCGGCAACCAGTTGCAGAAACTGCCCTCCAGCCTTGCCCGCTGTGAACAGCTGGAGCTGGTACGCATCGCGGCCAATCAACTGACGCAATTGCCCTCATGGCTGCTGGAACTGCCGTCCCTGGCCTGGCTGGCTTACGCAGGGAACCCGCTCTGTACCGAACCTGCACAGCCCGCCGTGCGGCAGATACCCTGGCAGCAGTTGCACGTTCAGCAGCAATTGGGGGAAGGCGCGTCGGGGGTTATCCAGCAGGCACACTGGCACAGCCCCCATCAGGCCGAAAAAGCGGTGGCCATCAAGCTGTATAAAGGCAGCGTCACCTCTGATGGCTCGCCCCTCAATGAGATGGCCGCCTGCATTGCCGCTGGCAATCACGCCAACCTGATCGGCATCGAGGGCCAGATTCTCGACCATCCCCAAGGCCAGTCGGGTCTGGTGATGCAATTGATCGCCCCGAGCTTTGCCAATCTTGCGGGGCCGCCCAGCCTGGAATCCTGCACCCGGGATATCTACCCGGCGGCGATGCGCCTGTCTTTGTCTGTCGTCCTGCGTATTGCTCACGGCATCGCCTCGGTCACGGCACACCTGCACGCATGCGGCATGACCCATGGCGATTTATACGGACACAACATTCTGTGGCAGGCCGATGGCACGTGCCTGCTGGGGGATTTTGGCGCCGCGTCGTTCCATCCCGCTGCGGCCTATGGGCATGCGCTGGAAAGGATCGAAACCCGGGCGTTCGGGATTTTGCTGGGGGAATTGCTGAACCGTTGCGAGGAGGACGCATCGCAGTTGACTGCGTTGCGTCAGTTGCAGGCGCGTTGTGTGCAGCCTGCCGTGAATGAAAGACCGGCATTGCGGGACATCGAGCCACTGCTGCGCTTCTGACACTCAAGCCGGTTGGAGCGCCGCAGGCCAGCGCGCTCCAACAGGTACGACGGCTGCTTAGCCCGCCAGCCCCACATAAACGTTCTGCACGTCATCGTGGTTATCGATGGCGGCAAGAAAAGTCTCGACTTCGGCCATCTGCTCGTCGGTCAGGCCATCCACGGTGCTTTTCGGGCGATAGCCCAATTGCGCGGACTGCACGGTGAAGCCGAACTCAGGCAGTTTTTTGCATACAGCGTCCATATCGGTCGGCTCGGTGAGGAACAGCGTTGCGCCCTCTTCGCCCGGCTCGCAGTCCTGCGCGCCCGCTTCGATGGCCGCTTCGTCAGGGTCGGCGTCAGGCGTGGTGGGCACCGCTTCGATCATGCCTTGATAGTTGAAGTCCCAGGACACCGAACCGGCGGCGCCCAGTTGGCCCTTGCGGAACAGCACGCGAATTTCCGACACGGTGCGGTTGATATTGTCCGTCAGGCACTCGACGATCACCGGGACTCGATGGGGCGCGAAGCCTTCGTAGGTCAGGCGTTCGAACGTCACGTTCTCGCCCAGCAGTCCGGCGCCCTTCTTGATGGCGCGCTCCAGCGTTTCCCGGGGCATCGATGCCTTTTTCGCTTGCTCGACCACCAGACGCAAACGCGGGTTCATGTCCGGATCAGCGCCTGCGCGTGCGGCGATCATGATTTCCTTGGACAGCTTGCCAAAAATACGGCCCTTGGCATTGGATGCTGCTTCTTTATGCTTGACCTTCCACTGTGCGCCCATGCTCGTGCTCTCTTGATCCGATTGCGCCCTGCCCATCACAGCCACCGTCGATACAAACGCCGATGATGGCTGGGGCAACGCGCTGAAAATTGGGTAAACGACTGAAACGCGTCGTGACCGATGGACAACGCCGGGCGCATTTTATACGCGATGGCGTCAGATGAAACCCCCTAGAGCCTGTTGGCCCACCCCTCCCGCTCAAAGCTCTGGAGCGCAATTACCGATATTCCTCTTTAAGTTGTAGTCCTTTTCCGAAAAAGACTGGAGCGATGCCCATGGACCTTGGCATTTCGTACCCTCTGCACCCTGAATTTCAAGCCGGGAGCGCCGTGGATGTTCGAAGACAAGCAAATGCCGATCACGCTGGACATTGCCGGCACGCCGATGGACCTGCGCGTCCTGGCCTTTACCGGACAGGAGGCACTGAACGAGCCTTATCGCTTTGACATCGACCTGATCAGCACCAACCCGCATGTGGACATGAACAGCCTGGCAGGCAAGCCCGCCTGGCTAAGCTTCGGCGTTCAGGACGCTGGCGTACACGGCCTGATCCACGACGGCAGGCAACTCCATGCGGGAACGTGCGTGAGCCTGTACCGGATAACATTGGCGCCCAGCCTGATGAAGCTGGAACTCGGTCGCCAGCGCCGCGTATTCAAGGACCTGAGCGTGCCGCGGACGATCACCCTGTTGCTGGAACAGCAGGGTTTTAACGAGCGTGACTTTCGTTTTGAGCGACCGGTGGGGATTTATCCGCCCAGAGACCTGTGCGTGCAGTACAACGAAACCGACCTGCACCTGCTGCAAAGGCTGTGCGAGGAGGAAGGCATTCATTTTCGCTTTGAACATCACCGCGACGGTCATGTGCTGGTGTTTGCCGATGACCCGGCCAGCTTTCCCGAGCGCCAGGGACCCATCCGTTTTCGGCTTGATGACGCTGAAAAGGATCAGCCCGCTATCGGCCATCTCAGCGAACGCCTGACCCTTCACCCCGCAAGCGAGCCTCTGCCCAGGCACGAAAGGCTAACCACTGATGCAAGCCCGCCTGGCGACTCGCAATCCCGGGACAGGGCTGCAAGCAACCAGCCTTTCGATACCCGCTACAGCGTACCCACGCCTCATGATGAGGAAACGCATCATCGACAGATAAGCGCTCGCACGCTGGAGCGCCTGCGTTGCGAGCGACGTCATGTTCATGGCCGAAGCCGTCATTGCCCGTTGACCAGTGGCCAGATCATGCAGGTTCTGGATCACTCCGTCGCCCTGTTCAATGACCAATGGCTACTCGTCAACGTTCACCATCGTGGTAAACAGCCGCAGGTGCTGGAGGGCTTAGACCCTCACGACATCGCTGCAGTCCTGACGACGGAAAACGACAGTCCATCGTCGGTGCAAGCACCGGGGCGGCTGCCTGTCATCGAGTCGTTCGAACACGGCTATCGCAACGGCTTTGGCGTTTTGCCCTGGGCGATGACCTTTCGCCCGTCCTGCACCCATCACAAGCCTGGCATTGGCGGTGATCACCACGTCACCCTGATGGGTGAGGCTCGGTCAACCCAAACGGGGGAGCCGGTCCGGCTGGCGATACGTTACGACTGGCAGCAAGCATCCACTTCGGAGGATCAAAAAAACGGTTGGCCGCTGGCGGCGTTGTCTGATTTCGCTGACCTGCCGATCAATGCGCTGATACCCGGAGACAGGCTCGTCGTTCGCCATTTCGACAATGATCCCGACCGGCCCGTCATCTGCGGCGTTCCCGATCAGGAAACGGCCGCCACACTCGTCGACAACCCTGCACTGTCCCTGCGCTTGAATGGCAATCGCGTTGGCCCTGAGTTAATCGATGTGCAGCTAGAAGGCGCTGACGCACTGTGCGTCCATTCCCGACAGGACCTGACGATAGACACCGCGAACACGACACTCTTGATCGGGTCAGCAAGCATAACCCTCACTGGCCCACCAACCTTCAACCTTGGCTTGCGCACCTCAACGAGCGGGGCCGTGACTGAACCCGCAATCCCTAAGGCCCTTGAAGGCGACCTGCGCCTGACGGAGCATCCCGGCCTGAGCGGTGCGCCCCTGGCCCACCGGATCTGGTACATCGTGGCCATGGCAAAGCCCGGCCTGGACCAGTTGGCGCGGCTTGACCCAAAGCACCTGCTATTCGAAGGCAAGACCGATGAACTGGGCTACCTGGGCCTGACGCGAGCCCAACGGCGCGAGCTCGCTGCACGCTATCGCGCCAGTCCGGAGGCGCTTTGCCTGGTGCATCCGGGCTGCTGCATACGTCTGCATGACTATTTTTCCCGGAACTGGAGCGAACAGCGGTTACGTGAGTTCCTGCGGCCTGACGGATAATCCGCTCAGGTTACCGTCCCTTGATTAGCGCCCCTTGAAGTGCGGCTCACGCTTCTCGATGAACGCCGCCATGCCTTCCTTTTGATCCTCGGTAGCGAAGGCGGCATGGAAAACGCGGCGCTCGAAACGAATGCCTTCGGCGAGGCTCACTTCAAAGGCCCGATTCACGCTTTCCTTGATCATCATCGCCATCGGCAGGGATTTATCCGCAATTGAGGTGGCGACCTTCAGGGCCTCATCCATTAACTGCTCTGCGGGCACGATACGCGCCACCAGTCCGGCTCGCTCGGCTTCCTTGGCGTCGATCAGGCGTCCTGTCAGGCACATTTCCATGGCCTTGGCCTTGCCGACTGCAAGAGTCAGGCGCTGTGTACCGCCCATTCCCGGCAGCACGCCCAGCTTGATTTCCGGCTGCCCGAAACGGGCAGTGTCGGCGGCCAGGATGAAATCGCACATCAAGGCCAGCTCACAGCCTCCGCCCAAGGCAAAACCTGCCACGGCGGCAATCATGGGCGTGCGTCGATTGGCGACTCGGTCACTCTGGGAGAACAGATCGTCGAGGTAGATCTGCGGGTAGGTCAGCTCGGCCATTTCCTTGATGTCCGCACCGGCCGCGAAGGCCTTGGCAGAACCCGTGAGCACAATGCAGCCGATGTCGCGGTTGCCGTCGAACGCATCCAGTGCGTGGTTGAGTTCATTCACCAGCTGCGCGTTCAGGGCGTTCAGGGCGTTGGGGCGGTTCAACGTAATCACGCCGACCCTTCCTAGAACCTCTGTCAGAATAGTTTCATAAGTCATTGATATTTATCCGTTTAGAGCCATCGAATCAATATTACAAACAAGATTAGATTTGATTCATAACTCATTATTTTTTATCAATTATCAAACAACCTCGATGGCCATCGCGGTCGCTTCGCCTCCGCCAATGCAGATCGCTGCAATTCCACGCTTGAAGCCTTTTTGCCGCAACGCATGGATCAGCGTAACGAGGATCCGGGCCCCCGATGCACCAATGGGATGACCCAGAGCGCAAGCGCCGCCCTGCACGTTTACCTTCTCATGGGGCAGCGCCAGTTGGCTCATTGCCACCAGTGTGACCACAGCGAACGCCTCATTGATTTCGAACAGATCCACGTCACTCAAGGACCATCCCGTGCGGCTGATCAGCGCCTTGATCGCACCGATGGGTGCGGTGGTGAACAACCCCGGCTCACTCGCGTATGCCGCGTGACCATGAATCACCGCCAAAGGCGTCAAGCCACGACGCTGCGCCTCGGAGCGACGCATCAAGAGCAGTGCCGCGGCACCGTCGGAAATCGAGCTGGAATTGGCGGCCGTCACGCTACCGCCTACCCGAAATGCAGGCTTGAGCGCCGGGATCTTCTCCGGGCGCGCCTTGGGCGGTTGTTCGTCCCGGGTGATTTCCCTTTGTTCTTTGCCCTCGGTGACGTGCAGTGGGACGATTTGCGCGTCGAACCCGCCATTGTTGGCCGCCGCCTGGGCGCGGGTCAGCGAAGCAATAGCGAAAGCATCCTGATCTTCACGGCTGATGCCGTAGGTTTCGGCGCAGTCCTCGGCAAAGGTGCCCATCAACCGGCCGCGTTCATAGGCATCTTCCAGCCCGTCGTAGAACATATGGTCGATGACCTGACCATGGCCCATGCGATACCCGCCTCGGGCGCGGTCCAGCAGGTATGGCGCGTTGGACATGCTTTCCATGCCGCCGGCCACAATGACGTCGGCGCTACCGGCCAGCAGCATGTCATGACCGAGCATGGCGGCCTGCATGCCGGAACCACACATTTTGTTCAACGTGGTGCACAGCGTCGACGTGGGCAAGCCTGCACCCAATGCGGCTTGTCGCGCAGGTGCCTGGCCCAGCCCGGCTGACAGGACGCAGCCCATCAGCACCTGCTGGACATCCACCGAAGCCAGCCCGGCGCGCTCGACAGCAGCGCCAATGGCAACGGCCCCCAATTGCGGCGCCGTGAGGCTCTTCAGATCGCCCTGAAAACCACCCATGGGCGTACGCACCGCACTGACGATGACCACCGGATCATCGCGGTTTGCAGAATCAAAATTGGACATGATCAAACTCCTGAATCGGGTGGCTCATTTGGCGGCCATGCGCAGCGCGCCATCCAGCCGGATGACCTCGCCATTGAGCATGGGGTTTTCGATGATGTGCCGCACCAGCGCCGCGTATTCTTCCGGCTTGCCCAGCCGTGGGGGGAATGGCACACCCGCCGCCAGGGATTCACGCACCTGAGGCGTCATGCCGGCCATCATCGGCGTTTCGAAAATGCCGGGGGCGATGGTCATGACCCGTATGCCAAAGCGCGCCAGCTCCCGAGCGGCCGGCAACGTCATGCTGGCAATGCCGCCCTTGGATGCGGCATAGGCAGCCTGACCCATCTGGCCGTCGAAGGCGGCAATGGAAGCCGTGTTGATGATCACACCGCGCTCCCCGCTTTCGTCAGGAGAGCTGTTGGCGATGGCCGCCGACGCCAGACGCAGCAGGTTGAAGCTGCCGATCAGGTTGACGTCGATGACCCGGCGAAAGCTCTCCAGGTCATGCACGCCGTCCTTGCCGAGTATTTTCTGCGCCCCGACGATCCCCGCGCAGTTGACCAGCCCGTGCAGCTCGCCAAAGGCCGCGACCGCTGCATCCACGGCCGCCTGGACAGAATCCTCACGGCTGACATCGGCGACAGCGCAGTGGGCACGTGCGCCCAGTTTTTCACGCTGGATGGCGAGCGCATCGCCATTGAGGTCCAGCAGCATGACGCGGGCACCCGCCTGAATCAGCATCTGCGCCGTAGCGGCGCCCAGCCCGGACGCGCCGCCGCTGACGATGAATGCCTTGTCTTGAATAACCATGAACCCTCACTGTCTCGATTTATTATTGTTGGATTAATCGAGATAGTCGCCCTGCCAGAAGGCACAGGCAATGGTCAAAACGCTCAGTCCGGATGACTGGTTTGATCAATACTCAGCAGCGCCACGCTGCGGTAATGGCCGGGATTGGAACCGGTCCATTTGCGAAATGCCTTGTAAAACGAACTGGTGTCGGCAAAGCCGAGACGAGCAGCAATGGCGGACAAGCTCATCCGCTCTTCCCCTAACCAACGAATGGCCAGCTCTTTACGCACGCCGTCCTTGAGTCCCTGATAGCTGTGCCCTTGCTCCGCGAGACGTCGCCGCAAGGTCGACGCTGACAGGCACAGGTTCTTCGCCAGATCCTCGGTGTCCGGCCACTGATCGGCGGGCCGGGTGCGCAAGTCATGTCGAATGCGACTGGCCAGGCTTTGTGGGTCACGGTACTTGACCAGAATATTGGCCGGGGCAGCGGACATGAAGCGCTGCAGGTCGTCCTGCGAGCGTCTTATTGGCAAATCCAGGCATTCGGACGGGAAGATCATCCGGGAGCAAGGTCGCTCAAAGCGCAGGTTCTCGGTGAACATCACCTGGTAATCGTCAATGAACGCCGGCGCTTCACAGCGCAACTCAATGGCCAGGATAGGAATACGGCGCCCGCTCAGCCAGCAGGTCACCCCATGCACGATCATCCAGTACGTGAAGTAGCAGAATGCTCGGCGCTGGGTGGCGTCGCCTTCATCCAGAACGATTTCTGCAACGCTGTTGCGCCTGATCAGACGAGCGCTGAAACACTCCAGCATCAAGGACAGAAAACCCAGTCCCGACTCAAGCCCGCTCGCCACTGTCGGTTGGGCCATGGAGGAGCGGCAAAGAAAAGCCAGACTGCCATAGCGCAGCCCCCGAGGGTCCATGCCGAAAAACTCATCGTCAGTCGCTTGCGCCAGATCGCGCCACAAGGCGGCATAGGCGGTGGCCGGCACTCGGGCGCCCGCTTGCGCCAGTAAATCAGGGCCGATACCGACTCGCGCCAACAGGTGAGCCCGAGCCTCGGGGTTCAAGCCGCTCTGGAGCAAGGCTTCGCGCACCAGTTCGATGGCGATGGTGTCTTTTTCGGGCACGCTGGTGGCGAGTTCAAGGGGTATTGTTCGATCATCCATCCGGGGATCACCAGTCTGTGAGCCGCCCAGCATAAGGCCAGCGGCCCGGGAAAACGAATCTCTGCACGCCAGTGCGGTCTGAGGCACTGTCGCAACGTTGTTTTTTCATCCCCCATGGAGCACACCGGATGCCCTTTCGCCTGTTTCGCCCCGTGCTGGTCGGCCTTCTACTGGTGAGCCTCTCGGCATGCGCGCTGTTTCCCAACCGTGACCCGCTCAATATCAACGTGGTGGGCATCGAGCCTTTACCTGGCCAGGGCCTGGAGGTGCGCATGGCGGTCAAACTGCGCCTGCAGAACCCCAATGAGACGGCGATCGAATACAGCGGCGTCGCGCTGAATCTGGACGTCAATGGCAAGCTGTTCGCGTCCGGTGTCAGCGATCAACAGGGCAGCATCGGGCGGTTTTCGGAAACCGTGCTGGTGGTTCCTGTCAGCGTGTCCGCATTCGCCGCGTTGCGTCAGGCGGTGGGCCTGACGCAGGCGCAAAGCCTCGATAATTTGCCCTACACACTGCGGGGCAAACTGGCAGGCGGCGTATTCGGCACGATGCGCTTCAGCGACAGCGGCACGCTGAGCCTGCCGCAACCGGCCGGCGGCTGGTAGAGCCCGCCGCTTACTTGGTAGACGCCACCAGGCGATTGACTTCGCTGCGCACCATGTTGGCGTACTCCGGCGGGCTCATGCTGTCCAGCTCCGAGCGCACCCACTCGGACCACTTGCCCTTGCGCTTGGAACGCTCGCCAAACAGCCGGGCGGCGTCCCCCTTAGCCTTGCCCAGGTTGCTCTGCCACAAATCGAACAGACGGGATTTTTCATCTTCGAGTGCAGCGCGCTCTGGCAAAGGCCGATTGGCCAGATTGAAACTCATAACGATCACCTGTGACTAAAAACGGCTGCATCTTACACCCGACACAGACAAATCCCGGGCAAATTCGACGAGCGAATGCGATGTGTCATACAGTTCACTGCAACTTTTCGAGAAGCCCGAGACTCCATTGCTCACTGATGTCATCAATTGGAAGGAAATCACCATGGCTCGTAAAACTGCTGCCCAAAACACTGCCGAGCAAATCAAGGATCAGGCTTTCAGCGAACTCCAGTCCCTGATCGAAGAATCCGACAAATTGCTCAAAGACAGCGCAACGCTGGTCGGCGACGAAGCTGAGACCCTGCGTGCGCAACTGAGTCTGAAGCTCAAGCAAGCGCTGGAGTCTGTGTCCAGCGTGCGTGAACGCACCAAGCCTGTGGTCGAGGCGACCGAGACTTACATCGGTGGCCACCCATGGCAGACCGTGGCGATCTCCGCAGGCTTCGGCTTGGTGGTGGGTCTGCTGCTGGGCCGTCGTGACTGATTGACCGGTCACCTCTGAGGCGTTCGACAACTGAGTGGACGAACGCCGTGCAGCCTGTGTAGGAGCGAATGGATTCGCGAAGCGATTTAGCTGGCAGTACCGGGCTCACGCCTCGCCCATTCATTGGCTCCTACGCCATTTTGCCCTTCAGACCGAATGTATTGGCACCAGTGCCTGCAACTGCTTGGCAAAATAATCCGCCGTAAACGGCTGGGCATCCGACTCCTTGACCCCTATCCGCTTCTTCTCCAGCCACTGCGTACCCTGCGCAGGGTCCTGACAGCTCAGCGACACCTGTTCCTGAGCATGCACGCTCAACCCCGTAGCAGCCACCGACACCGAACCTTTGCCCCCCATGGCATCCGGAATGAACGCAACCTGACGGCCTGCAATGGTCAGCGTCATGCGCTGGGTACGGAAGGGGGAGTTTTCGTCGGGATAACCTTTGCTTTGCGCCAGATGCGGCTCGTATTCCACAGCGATCTGGCCGCTGTCGATCAACGGCTTGAGCCAGGTTTCGATCTGCTGATAAAGGGTGGTGATACTGGCCTGCCATTGCGCAAGGCCAGTGTGGAACTGCTGGTGCTTTTGCTCTTCGTTACGTTGATTGGCGTTCAGCAATTCGCCCAATCGTTGGATTTCGTCCATAAAAACGTTTCCCGGAGGTGCGCGTCGAATGATTCGTACGCATGAACCGAGGGTGTCACAGAGGCGGTTAAGTGTCGCTAGGGATTTGCCCCGCGTTAAAGCGGGCTGATCACTGGACGCGCTCGATCACCACCGGATAGGCGAAACGGTGGGACTTGGTGATCTTGGCTTGTAGCAGTGCCAACTGCTGTTCGGCTTCCTCCCGGGTCTTGTACGGCCCGAGCAACAACTGCTGTTTACCGTCGAGGGTCACCAGAAACGGCGCGTAGCTGCGCTCAAGCAACCAGGCGCTGATATCGCTCACGGCCTCTTTGGCATTGAGCTGAATATTCCACTGCACGGAAGTATTCGGGGAAGTCTGTTCGGTCGCGGCCGCCTGCACTTTGGGGGGCGTCGGGGTTTTGCCGACATCGCAGCCGGTCAGGGCCAGAACTGCGATCATTATTGCCATCTTGCGCACGTCTGCTTGCTCCTCGTCTGAAGTGGCGGGAGTTTATCACCGTGTGACGGCCAACGAAGCGTCAAAAGGCCAGAATGGCCGCGCCGTCAAAAGATGTGTGTATCAATAAAATTCTGCCCTACGATGGAATCAAGTGAAACGGGCAGACAGCGGGAACATCTGCGGCCTGGGTGCTGCCAAACACATGTCTTCCCATTCGGTCTGAGGTTTTCGCATGTGCACTCGCCATTCCCTGCATTGCATTATTCCGCCCTACATCATGGAACACATGGCTCTGTCGCAACATGAACCGGTCAGAGTGCTGGCCATTGCCAACCTGGCCAGCAGTGCCGCGTTCGTCGCGTCCCGTATGTCGGCGCAGGCAATGCCGACCCTGCTGGCGCGCAAGTCACCCGATGGCAAGAAAAACCGGCTGATCTATGACGCAAAAGGCACGCATACCTTGCCGGGCACCCTCGCACGGGCAGAACATCAGGACCCCACGGGCGATGCCGCCATTGACGAAGCCTACGATGGGTCCGGTGACGTCTACGACTTTTACGAACAACTGTTTCAGCGCAACTCGCTGGACGACAACGGCATGACACTGGTGTCCACGGCCCATCTCGCCGAGATCGACTTCCAGGGCGAGTTCGTGCCCATGAACAACGCCTTCTGGAGCGGCCAGCAAATGGCCTACGGCGACGGCGATGGCATTGTCTTCAAACGCTTTACCGGCAGCCTGGAGGTCATTGGCCACGAGTTGACCCACGGCGTGCAATCGTTCACCAGCAACCTGACTTATCAAGGCCAGTCCGGTGCGCTGAATGAACACTTTGCGGATGTGTTCGGCATTCTTATTCGCCAGTGGAAAGAAGGCACAGCGGTGGAAAACGCCAGTTGGCTGGTGGGCAAGGAGCTACTGGTACCAGCCCCCACTCGCCGGGGCATTCGCGACATGGAACATCCCGGCACGGCCTACGCAAATGACCCGGAACTGGGGGATGATCCACAGCCAGCGACCATGGCCGGGCTTTACACCGGCCCCAAGGACAACGGCGGCGTGCACATCAATTCAGGCATCCCGAACAGAGCCTTTGTATTGACGGCAAAAGCCCTGGGGGGTAATGCATGGGAGGTAGCCGGCAGAATCTGGTACGAAACCATGTTGCAATTGAGCAGCTCCAGCCAGTTCGTCGATTGCGCCAGAATCACTGTGCAGGTCGCCGGTTCCAAAGAGTACGGCGCAGCCGCGAAAAAAGCGGTCAAGGCGGCGTGGAAGAAAGTCGGCATCACGGTCTGATCGGCCCGCCGGAGCTCACCAAAAAACGTACGGGAGCAAGACAATGAAAGTTTGCCTGATACAGTCAGGTGGTGTTGTCGGGGCCATCAAAAGCTGTGAGGTAAATACCTCCAGCCTTGAGGAAGCCGAGGCGCAACACCTCAAACAACTGGTCCATGACAGTGGCCTGATCCAGTCCAGCAGGGCTGTCTCGGAACAGGCCCGGGACCTGAAACAGTACGAGATTACTATAGAAGACGAAGCACACCCCATCTGTGTCGTCTTCGATGATCAGAATGTCCCGCCTTCGGCCCGGACCTTGCTTGGTTTTCTGATGCAGCGAGCCAAGCCAGGGGGGTTGTAGAACCGTTATGAGGCATCACGCCCAGAAAAATACCGGCTTTGCCGAAGCCGAAAATCACGCCATTAACTAATGGCCAAGTGACATATTTACGTCAATCTGCCGCAGGGGTCCATGCATCGCCCTGATTTCTACCTGTTCTCAAGATTTAATTCGGCTGAATCAGTGCTGACAAGGTATCTTCCCCGGCTTGTTTTTTTTAAATTATCCACCCTGTCCCCCCCATGCAGATGAGTTCACCTTGCCTGATACAAAACCGTCCCCGGACCTGATCATTTGCGAGCACTGTGACTCGTTGTATGAATCACATCCGCTCGTGCATGGTGAGACCGCTCTGTGCCAGCGATGCGGCTCGGTATTGGCCCGGGGTCATCACCTGACCATCGAGCAGTTACTGGCCCTGACCATCGCCGCGGCTGTGCTGTTTGCGTTCGCCAATTTCTTCCCCGTGATCAGTATCAGCATGCAGGGCCTGAGTAACCAGGTGACCCTCTGGCAGTCGGTGGAGGCCCTGGCACAGGGCCGCATCACCTTGATTGCGCTGGTAGCCGGGCTGGCGATCATCTTTGCGCCCCTGTTGCAGATCACCCTGTTGTTCTGGGTGTTGCTCCACGCCCATAAAGGCGTGATCGCCCCCGGCTTCAAGATGTGCATGCGGGCCCTGGAGCATCTTCGGCCTTGGAGCATGCTGGAAGTCTGCCTGCTGGGCATCCTGGTGGCGATCGTCAAGCTGGGGGGCATGCTCGACGTGCATCCGGGGCTGGGTTTATGGGCGATGGCGATGCTGATGGTGCTTATTATCCTTATTGCCGGCAAAGACATTCGCCGGTTATGGAAAGAGCTGGGAGTCCCGCCGTCATGAATGGCATTCCCTATGCCCGCGAACACGATGTATGCCTGTGCCACACGTGTGGTTATGTCTGCCCGGCCGATACCCACGTCTGCCCGCGCTGCGAATCGGCCGTGCATGTCCGCAAACCCAACAGCATGGCGCGCACCTGGGCTTTCTTGATCGCAGGCCTGATTTTCTATATCCCGGCCAACCTGATGCCGGTGATGTTCACCTCGATGCTTGGCAACAGCAGCGAGAGCACGATCATGAGCGGCGTCATCGAGTTCTTCGAAGCCGGCTCGTGGGACATTGCCCTGCTGATATTCATCGCCAGTGTCGTCGTGCCCTGTATCAAGTTCGTGGTACTGGGCATGCTGCTCGTCACCTGCCAGCGCCGCAGTACCTGGGCCATGCGCGAGCGGTCGCGGCTCTATCGTTTCATCGAGTTGATCGGCTATTGGTCGATGCTCGACGTGTTGGTCGTCGCCCTGGTGGCGGCGCTGGTGCAGTTCCGTGAGCTCAGCACCATCGAGCCGCGCATCGGCATTTTGTTTTTTGGTCTTGTTGTGGTGATGACAATGTTAGCCGCCATGAGTTTCGATCCCCGGCTTATCTGGGACGCAGAGGTTGAAGATGTCTGACAATACCCTACCCCCTTCCCCCTCCGCGCCGCCAAGGCCCGAGGTCAAAAGACGCCGCGTGCGCGTCTCACTGGTGTGGCTGGTGCCCATCGTTGCCGGTTTGATCGGGCTGTCCATGGCCTTGCATGACTGGATGAACGTCGGCCCGAAAATCACCGTGAGTTTCCTGACGGCTGAAGGCCTGGAAGCCAAGAAAACCCAAGTGAAGTACAAGAACGTCGTCATCGGTATCGTCAGCGACATCGCACTCAGTGATGACCGGACACACGTTCTGGCCACCATTGAACTCGACAGCAGTGCAGCCCCGTTCACCCGGGAAGACAGCCAGTACTGGGTGGTGCGACCACGCATCGGCGCCAACGGCGTCTCCGGGGTCGATACCTTGTTGTCCGGCGCGTTCATCGGTGCCGATGCGGGCAGTTCGGAACAGACCAAGGATGAGTTCCTGGGTCTTGAGACCCCGCCGCCAGTGACCTTTGGTGAAAAAGGCCGGCGTTTCAAGCTCCACACCGATGACCTGGGATCGCTGGATATTGGCTCGCCGATCTACTACCGGCGTATTCAGGTCGGGCAAGTGGTGTCGTATGAGCTGTCCAAGGACGGTAAGGGCGTCAACATCGAGATTTTCATCAACAGTCCCAATGACCAGTATGTCAGCACCGACACCCGTTTCTGGAACGCCAGCGGCGTGGACGTCACCGTGGGCGCCAACGGTCTGAAGATCAATACTCAATCGTTGACCTCGATCATTTCCGGCGGTATCGCTTTCCGCGAGCCCAACTGGAGTCCGGATACCAAGCCTGCTGCCGAAAATGCCGAATTCAAGATTTTCAACGATCAAGCCGCTGCTCTGGCACCGCCAGATGGCCAACCGCGTTACATCCGCATGCGTTTCGAGCAGTCGCTACGAGGGCTGGATGTCAACGCCCCGGTGGATTTCCTCGGGGTCAACATTGGCCGCGTAGTGTCGGTAGACCTGGACTACGACCCGAAGACACAAACCTTCCCGGGCATCGTCGGTGCAGTGATTTACCCCAAACGTCTTGGCACGGCTGAAGCCAAACTGCAGCAGCTAGGTGGCTCGGGCGATGAAGACGAGCAATCGGCGCGCGTTCTTGGTGCATTCGTGACACGGGGTTTGAGGGCCCAGGTTCGAACCGGCAACCTGTTGACCGGGCAGCTCTATGTCGCCATGGACTTCGAACCCAAGGCACCCAAGGTGGTGTTTGATTCGAAAGCACGTCCACTGGAGATTCCGACCGTGCCCGGCAGCTTCGACAAGTTGCAGGAGCAATTGCAGGCCTTTGTCGACAAACTGGGCAAATTGCCCATCGACGAGCTGGCGAACAACCTCAACGGCAGCCTGAGCGAACTGCAAAAAACCCTGAAACAGGTCAACAGCACGGTCTTGCCAGAAATGCGCGGCACACTGCAACAGGCACAGAAAACCCTGCACACCGCCAATGACAGCCTGGGCGAAGATTCCCCAGCCCGCCTCCAGCTTGGTCAGGCCATGGACGAAGTGCAGCGCACCGCCCGCTCTGTTCGGGTGCTGACGGACTTCCTCAGTCGTCATCCGGAAGCGCTGATTCGCGGCCGCACCGGCGATGCCGCGCCGGGTTCTTATAAAGCCCCTGCTTCTTCCCGTGCAATTGATCTGGAGCCACAGCAATGACCCTGCGCCTGAAATTTATCGCCCTGGCCGCAGTGCTGGGCGTCAGCGCCTGCGCCTCTACCGAGACGCGCTACTACACGTTGATAGCACCCGCCAACACCACTGTTGCGCCCGCGGTTGCGGCAGCGCCGTTCCAGTTCGAGATGCTTCCAGTGCTGATGCCGGTGCAGGTCGATCAGCCTCCGTTGGTGATACGTCAGGGCAACGGCAGCCTTGCGATTCTTGACGCGCAGCGTTGGGGTTCGCCGCTGGGCGATGAGTTTCATGACGCATTGACCGGCCAACTGGAGCGACGTTTTGGCACACGGGACATGGCGGGGTTGCCCAAAGACAGCGCCAGGCCGGTACTGTCCTTGCGCGCCGATGTAAGACGTTTCGAGTCGGTGCCCGGCAGCTATGCAATGATCGATGTGGTCTGGAGCCTGGGTCTGCGCAATACCGGTTCCAAGGTGCAAAACCTGACGTGCAGCAGCGTGATACGCGAGCCCGCCGGACCTGGCATCGAAGACCTGGTACTGGCCCACCAGCGCGCCGTCTCACGCCTGGCTGACAGCATCGCCAAAACCGCTGGCAACTGGGCTCGGGACCAGCAGTCGCCCTGCCTCTGACCTATACCGACATTCCTGCCGGTGGATGCCAACAAACGGTCCACCCGACAGAAATTTTGGCGTATCGTTCAACTCAATTCAGGCCGAATGGAACTCGTAAGCAGTGAACATGAACGTCGCCACTTCCTGCGACTTCGTCCTTCGTGTTTCCGTTCTCGATGAACAATGTCCTCTCATTTCGCCGGATCAATCCGGCAAGCTATTGTCTGGAAGGAAGATCGCCATGACTGGGATTGGCCCGCGTCTTAAACAGGAACGCCTGAGACTCAAGCTCTCGCAAAGTGCCCTCGGTGCAATCGGTGGAGTAGAAACCAACGCTCAGGGCAACTACGAAAACGGAATACGCTCACCCCGGGCAGATTATCTGTCACGCATTGCTCAGGCAGGTATCGACGTTGCTTTCGTCGTGACGGGTATGAGGCTCTCAGGTGCCCCCACCCCTGAAGAGCCCCATGAAATGCTCCAGTCTCAAAGCGTTTGGGGGCTCCAGACCGAGGATCGTCTAGCGACTCTGGTGGAACGCCTGCAAGGCAGCCTGCACGACATCACCGACAACCTTTACCAGATCACGCGCCTGGCAGACGCCAGAGTGGAACCCGGCCGGTCAGAGACCTTGCAAGCCCAACTGGAGAACATCAAAGGCGATGCAGAGGCCATCGCGCTGGCCACGGTGCGCCTGATTTTCGTGACGTCCCGCCTGAACTGAGCACGGCCCCCGGGCCAGGGCCTGTGGTTATATGGATGTAACCAAGTGGTCTTGCCGAATGGCCATTAGTGCTTGCGAATACACGGGTGCAAGCGATGATATTCAGGGTCTACATCAGCCCGGATTGCCGTCGTTGCAGGTCGTGTGTCGTACCTTGATTTTCTGCCTTGCATACCTGACTGCCAAACCTGCATGCAGAAGACAGGAAGCGCGACCATGAACGAACCTCTTGATCTACAAGCCGTAAAAAACCGCCAGATGACGGCATGGGCCAGTGGCGACTACGCGGTGATTGGCACCACGCTGCAACTGGTTGGCGAGTTGCTGGCCGAAGCCTGCGACCTTCGTTACGACGAACGCGTCCTTGACGTCGCCGCTGGCAACGGCAACGCGACTCTGGCGGCCGCTCGCCGCGGATGCGTGGTGACCTCCACCGATTACGTCAGCGGCTTGCTTGAGCGCGGCCGCGAACGCAGCCGGGCGGAGCATTTTGATGTCAGTTTCCGTGAGGCAGACGCTGAAGCCCTGCCCTTCGAAGACGCATCGTTCGACGTTGTGTTGTCGACATTTGGCGTGATGTTCACCCCTGATCAGGCGCGTGCCGCCGCCGAAATGGCGCGGGTATGCCGCTCCGGCGGGCGCATTGGTCTGGCCAACTGGACGCCTGAAGGCTTTGTCGGACAAATGTTCAAGACACTGGGCAAGCACCTTCCACCACCTGCCGGGTTAAACCCGCCTTCGCTGTGGGGCGTCGAAGCGCATCTTGATCACTTGTTCGGTGACAGCGCAGCCGAGATCAACGTGACCCGCCGCGAGTTCAATTTCCGTTACCGCTCGCCTGCGCATTTCATCGAAGTGTTCCGCGCCTGGTACGGGCCGGTTCACAAAGCCTTTGCTGCACTACCGCCGGAAGGCGCCGCAGCTCTGGAGCGAGATCTCACCGAACTGATCACCCGAATGAACCGAGGCGGCGAATCGTCTTTGGTGGTGCCCAGCGAATACCTGGAGGTGGTCATCCGTCGTCGGTAACTCGCTGCCTGATAGAAGAGACCGTTTTTTACGGGACATTATCAATGTCTCACCTCAAGGCACGCTCAAGCAGCCTGGGCGCGCCTCTGGATGACTAGAAACCAACCGTTGCCGACACCAGCCAGGTACGCGGCGTAGACAGGGTCAAACCGGCCGCCGCGTCCGACGAAGTCGCCGCCGAGGCCCAGCACGTCTTGTCTAGCACGTTCTCCACCGCCGCCCGCAATGTGATGGGGTTGTTGCCCAGCTTGAAGGCATAGCGCCCGCCAAGGTCGTAACGCTGCCAGGCGTCGATTTTCTGCTCGTTGGCTTGATCCAGATACTGGGAGCCGGTGTGAATGGCGCGGGCGGTCAGCGTCAAGCCCGGCATACGATTGATGTCGTACTCCAGCCCCAGATTGGCATTGAGGATGGGTGAACCCGTGCCGCGCTTGCCATCGTATTGGCCCAATGCGGTTTTGGTCTGCTCGCTGTCCAGGACCATCACCCCGCCCAGCAGACGCACATCGCTGGCCAGTTCGCCAAACACGTTCAGCTCGACACCCTGATTGCGCAGTTCGCCGTCCGGCTTGAAATTGCCGCCCGCGTCGGTGATGTAGCTGGGCTGCTCGATGCGGAACACGCTCAGGGTGGTGGCGAGGCCGCCCATGTCGAGCTTGACGCCCACTTCCGTTTGCTTGGATTTGTACGGTGCGAAGACCTCGTCCCGGTTGGTGGCGGTGGTCGGCGCGGTTTCGCCCTGGCTCAGCCCTTCGATGTAATTGGCGTACAGGGAAATTTCATCCGTGGCCTTGATCACAAGACCTGCGGCAGGCGAAGTAGCTTGTTCGTCATATTGCTGCCCGAGCACGCCACTGGCGTAGGCGTCGACTTCCACGCGTTGCAATCGCGCGCCCAGCGTCAGCAACACCCGATCGTCGAAAAGGCTCAGCGTGTCAGCAAGCGCCGCACTGGAGAACACATCTTCGGTGTGGGTCGAGGTGTCGAAGCGATTCGGCACGCCGGGGTATGGCTGCAAGACCGGGTTGTAGAGGTTGCTGGTACGCGTGAGGTAACGCTCGCCGCTGTTGTCGAACTCCATGTCGAAGCGATTCAGGCTCAGGTTGACGGTATGCCCGATTGGCCCGGTGTTGAACCAGTTGCGGGCGCCCACCGTGAAGGTCTTGACCTCTTCGTCCCGCTGAAACGACCGGGGCGTCAGGCTGAAGTTGCCATTGTTACTGTTGACCTGCACTGCATGGCGCAAAAAATCATACTCGCCGCTGCGGGCACCTGCCGCCGCATAGACCATCAACGAATCGCTGACGTCGAACTCGCCACGAACAGCGCCGAAGGTGTCCTTGGAGTCGGCATACGTCCAGGGTTGGGCGAAGTTGCGATCAATGTCCTCAGCCTTGGGTATTTTCACGCCTGCGGCGACTTCAACCCGTTCGATGGGGGCTTCGCCGTGGCGCTCCGAGCGGCCCAGGTCCAGCGACAGGCGTACGCGCTCCTTTTTGAAATCGAGGCCGATCACCGCCGCTTCGCGCTCCACCGACTGATGATCCCACTCGGTATCCCCCGACTGGCGCACGCCATTGAACCGCACACCGTATTCCTGTTCGTCGCCGAAACGCCTGGCAATGTCCATGCTCCCGCCGAACTGTCCCGCCGAGGCGTAGCTGCCGGTGAACTCCGTCAACGGGTCTTTGCCCGCACGCTTGGGCTCGATATTAATGCCGCCGCCAACGCTGCCACGGGGGGCAATACCGCTGAGCAACGCACCGGGGCCTTTGAGGATATCGATGCGCTCGACCATCTCCATGTCGATGGAGTACGTGGGCAGCACGCCATACAGACCGCCGAACGATACGTCGCTGTTGTACAGGCTCAAGCCGCGAATGGAGAACTGCTCGAAGCGCCCGCCCGCTGGGTTGGTGGTGCGCACCGAGGGATCGTTGGCCACCACGTCTCCCAGGGTGCGAGCCTGCTGGTTTTTCACCGTGGTGCTGGTGTAAGACGTCAGGTTGAACGGCGTTTCCATGAAATCGCGATCACCGAGCATGCCTTGACTGCCCCGACGCGTGACCTGCCCGCCGGTATACACATCCCCTTGCGCGTCAAAGCGGCTGCCATCGATGGAAGTTTGGGGTAACAGCACCGAACCGCTTTCTCCGGTGGGCGCGGGGATCAGTGTGTAGGACTGATCGGCAACCGGCTGTAATTGCAGGCCGCTGCCTTGCAATAGCCGGGCGAACCCTTCCTGGGGTGCGTATTCGCCACTCAACCCGGCTGTGCTGCGCCCGGCCACCAGTGCCGGATCCACGGACAGACTGACGCCCGCCTGGGCGGCAAAGCGGTTCAATGCCGAGCTCAGGTTTCCGGCAGGTATCTCATAACGATGTTTGGCACCCTCTTCAGCCCATGCAGGGACCATGAATACCGATCCAGCGCCAATCCCCGCCAGGACGCTCGCGTGGCAGCTCATTTGAAGCAAAGGGCGCATCCCCAGATGGGTCAGGCGCAGACGTCGAAGAAAAACTGCAGGCATCGGAACACTCTCTTATTACGTTCACTTAAGAGCAATGACAGGCGAGGCCTAAAAAAGGGACAGGGATCAGGCGGTAATTTTTCGAGGCGTCAGGGTCACCCAATACCGGGTTCGCGTCTGAACCTGTAGCGGCAGGCTGGCGGCCAGCAGAAACAGGACCTTGTCCGTGTCGTCCAGACGGAACGTACCCGTGACGTTCAGGGCTTCCAGCGTCGGGTCCCAACGCAGCACGCCGGGACGATAACGGCTCAGTTCAGCCAGAAAAACCCCCAAAGGCTGGTTCTCGACACTGAGCACACCGTCCCGCCAGCCCGGCTGTTGAGTGTCGAAGGGTTGCAACGGCGCCACCGAAGAGGCCGTCATGGTGGTCTGGTGCCCGCCGTGCAAACGCAGGGGCTGACCATTTTCAGGAAAGAGGTCGACGCTGCCGCGCCACACCGAAACCCGGCAGCCCTGCCCGTTCAGCCGCACGCAAAGTTCGGCCTCATTGGCCACGACCCGGCCGATGCGGGTGTGGATCGCGATGGCGGCGATATTGGTCGCCATGCTCAGCGCCAGTTCGCCTTCAATCAACGCCAGCGTACGTGTCTGGGTGTTGATATTCACCGCGCTGGCGGTGTCCAGTTGCAGCAGGCTGCCATCGGGCAGACGCAGCGCCTTGCGCTCCCCCGCCGCCGTGCGTAGATCAGCGCGCAAGGCCGCCACTGGCGCTTGCTGGCTCAAGACCCAGCCGGCAGGCAGCAACGCCGCCACCACCAGGGCGCGCTTGAGGGCAGCCCGTCGGCCCAGGTCCGGGCGGTCGAGGCTGGCCAGCGCCAACTCCCCAGGCAGCGAAGCGAATCGGCCACGCAAACCCTGGGCTTTTTGCCAGGTCTGTTCGTGACTGGGGCATTGATCGCGCCAGTGTTGCAGTTGCCTGCGGTCTTCATCACTGGCGGCACCGGACTCCAGCAACACCAGCCAGTGCGCGGCATCTTCGGCCACCCGACGACTCGGCGCGGCGCTGCTCACAGCTCAGCCATCAGGCAGTGGGTGTAAGCCTGCGCCATATAGCGCTTCACCGTGCGCTCGCTTACCCGCAACCGTTGCGCGATCTGCGCATACCCCACCCCCTCCAATTGCGCCCATAGAAATGCCCGCCGTACCGCCAAGGGCAATGCATCGAGCAGTTCATCCAGCGCCTGCAGGGTTTCCAGCAGAATCCAGCGTTGTTCAGGGGAAGGGATGACGGTATCGGGCAGCGTCGCCAACGCCTCCAGATAGGCTTGCTCAAGGCTGCGACGTTGATAGTGATTAATCAGCAAACGCTTGCCGACCGTGAGCAAGTAGGCGCGAGGCTCGCGCAGTTGAGTCAGCGGTTCACTGTGATGACTGGCCAGCACCCTGACGAACGTGTCCTGACTCAGGTCAGCCGCATCCCAGGCATTGCCCAAACGAGCGCGCAGCCAGTTTTCCAGCCAACTGCGATGCTCTCGATAGAAATGTTCCAGGGTGGCCTCTGAGGGACCTGTCGCTTGCCTCATGCTGAATCGCCCACTGCGCATGCCGCCAATTAAAATGAGAATCATTCTATTTAGTTAGCGTGGGCTCGCCAATCTTTTTCGCCCTGGCGCACCGGGCCAGGACTCGGCAAAAGCTCGCCTGCCCGCGACGGCGGCGTATCAGGCCCAGCGTTTTTTGGGCTGGAGGTGACCTGTCGCGGGTAAGCGTATCTATCGGGTTAGTCTTCCTTACCGACGCTTCATTCGGTCAATGATCACGGCCAGGAGCAGGATAGAACCGCGAATGACGTACTGATAGAAGGTGTCGATATTCTTGAGGTTCATGGCGTTCTCGATGATCGCCAGAATCAGCACGCCGGCAATCACATGGCGAATCATGCCGATGCCGCCGCTCAGGGACACGCCGCCCAGCACGCAAGCCGAAATCACCGTCAGCTCGAAGCCTTGGCCAATCATGGGTTGCCCGGACGTCATGCGTGAGGCCAATACGACGCCGGCCAATGCGCCGATCAGGCCATGCACGGCGAAGATGATGATTTTGGTGCGATCCACATGCACGCCAGCCAACAGAGCGGCTTCCTGGTTGCCACCGATGGCCAGGGTATTGCGCCCGTAAGTGGTGTAGTTCAGTAGCCAGCCAAAGAAGGCGAAGCAGACGATCGTGATCAGGATGGGCACCGGGACGCCATACACCTGACCGTTGCCCAGCACGAAGAAATCCTCGTTCATCACGCCCACGGCCTTACCGTTGGAGAAGATGTAGGCAAGGCCACGCACGATCTGCATGGTTGCCAGGGTGGCGATCAACGCATTAATGCGCAGCTTGGCAATGACGATGCCGTTGATCAGCCCCACCACCAGCCCCATGGCCAATGCCGCAGAAATACCGAGAAACAGGCTGTCGGTGTCGCGCATGACGATCCCGGCGACCACCCCGGAGCAGGCCAGGACCGACCCCACGGACAAGTCGAAATGCCCGGAAGCCAGGCAGAACAGCATCGTGCAGGCGGCAATGCCCACCGTTGAAATGGCCAACCCCAGGCCGCGCATGTTCAGCGGTGACATGAAATTGTCGATCAGCAGTGCGCAGAGCACAAAGATGCCCACGGCGGCCATCAACATCGCCCAGTCGTCGATAAAACGACGCACATTGAGACCTTGGCGGGGAGCCGTCAGACTGGTTTCGGTAGACATACGCACCTCTTTCTTATTTTTCACGGTGTTTGAGCCAGGTTCAGCCACGGGTTCGCGGCAGTGCAAGTTGCAGCAGCCGCGCTTCATCGGCCTCGTCGCGAGAAAGCTCGCCACTGATGGCGCCCTCGCTCATGACCAGAATCCGGTCGGCGATGCCCATGACTTCCATCAGATCGCTGGACACCACAATCACAGCGATGCCCTTGGCAGCCAGGTTATGAATGATCTGATAGATCTCGGATTTCGCGCCGATGTCGATCCCGCGGGTTGGCTCATCCAGCAGCAACACTTTCATGGGCATCGACAGCCAGCGCCCGAGAATCGCCTTCTGCTGATTGCCGCCAGACAGGTACAGCATGTGCTGATCGGCTGACGGCGTTTTGACATTCATCGACTGGATCTGCGACTTGGCGTTCTCGCGTTCCCAACGGCCCTGAATCAGGCAGCCCAGAGAAACGTGACGCGGCCGGGCGCCGATATTGATGTTTTCCTGCACGCTGGACAGCGGCACGATGCCTTCTTTTTTGCGGTCTTCGGGGCACAGCAGAATGCCTGCCGCGATGGCATCGCGAGGTGACTTCAGCGCCAGGGCCTTGCCCTCGATCTGCAATTCGCCCGCCTTGCTGCGCGTCAGGCCGGAGAGCATGCGAAACAGCTCGGTACGACCTGCCCCCACCAGACCAAAGAAGCCCAGCACTTCGCCCTTCTCGACCGAAAAACTGACCGGCTCCTGCAATCCAGGCCCCATCAAGCCCTTCACCTGCAAACTGGGCCCTTGATGCGGGCGCGGGCGATAGTTGTAGATGTCCTGAATATCGCGACCGACCATGCACGTCACCAGCCGGTCGTGATCCAGATCGGCCATGTCCTCGAACGTGCGCACAAAACGCCCATCCTTGAACACCGTCACGGCATCACAGACCCGGAAGATTTCTTCCATGCGGTGCGACACGTAGAGAATCACCCGGCCCTCTTCCCGGAGCCTGACGATGATTGCCATCAGCCGGTCGATTTCCCGCGCCGACAAACTGCTGGTGGGCTCATCGAAGGCAATCACGTGAGCGTTTCGCGACATGGCCTTGGCGATTTCCACCAACTGACGCTGGCCCAGGGACAAATCGCCCAGGCGTGTGTTCGGGTCAATCTCGTCAGCCAGGCCGGTGAGCAGCTCACGGGCGCGGCGCACCATGGCACGCCGGTTGACCATGCCCCAGCGGTTGGGCATGTGCCCCAGCAGGAGGTTTTCGGCCACGGACATTTCCGGGACCAGTTGCAGCTCCTGGTGAATCACGGCAATGCCTGCCGCGATGCTGTCTGCCGTTGATTTAAAGGCGTGCGTTTGTCCGCCAACAGACAAGTTGCCGCTATTGGGCTGGTAGGAACCGCCGAGAATTTTCAGCAGCGTGGACTTGCCCGCGCCGTTTTCGCCCATCAAGGCGTGGACGCTGCCGGGCCGCGCTTCGAAATTGATGTCTGACAGCGCACGTACACCGGGGAACGTTTTGCCAATCCCGTTGAAGCGCAGACTACCGCTCGATGGATACTGTTCAGTGGCCAGTTGTTGCATGGAACCCTCCTCCCCGCTCCGTCCGATGACGAAGCGAGGACTTGCGGATGTCAGCCCGATATTTCAGGGCGGCGACGTGGCTTGGGTGTTATTTCCACAAACCGATCTTGGTCAACACTTCCTGAAAGTTGGCCCTGGTGATCAACGTCACGTCTTCCATCGCGGTGTATTTAGGAGGTTCCTTGCCGTCCTTGACCCACTCGTACATCTGCAAGGCGGTTGTGTAACCTTCCTTGTCCGGGCTGGGCAGCATCGAACCGAAGAAGCCGCTTTCTTTCTTTTTCAGCTCATCAATGGCATCCGTACCGTTGATACCGATCCCGATGACATTCTTGGCGCTGAAGCCATTGGTGCTGGTGGCACGCACGCCGCCCAATACCGTGTTGTCGTTCATCCCGCCGATGATGAGGTTCTTGGCCCCGGAAGGCAGCTTGGGCAATGCCGAGTTGGTGGAGTCCATGCTGCCGGGTACGTCCAGGGTTTTCTGCGGCGCGAAAATAATGTGATCTTGCGGCAGGCCCGCTTTGAGCAAGGCGTCCACGGAGCCGTCGGTGCGCTTCTTGCCGGTGTCCAGTTCGTTATAGGTGTTGATGATCGCGTAGGTTTCTTTCCAGTCCCAGTTGCGATTCTTGGCCTCGGCGGCCATGGCGGCGCCCTGCTTCTGGCCGACTTCGAACGCGGCCATTCCCAGGTACGGCACGTCCTCCATGAACTTGCCATCGGCATCGACGAACCGATCATCCACCGCCATGACTTTCAGGCCATTGGCTTTGGCCTTGGCGACAATGGCAGGGCCTAGGGAAACATCCGGCGGGCAGATAACGAAGCCCTTGGCCCCGTTGGCGGCCAGGCTGTCGATAGCAGAAAGGGTTTTTTCACCGTCGGGAACGGCAATCTTGAGCACCGTGAAACCATGTTCCCTGCCCGCTTTCTCGGCAAAGGCCCATTCAGTCTGGAACCAGGGTTCTTCGGGTTGCTTGACCAGAAAGCCGATCTTGATTTCTTCGGCAGCGGATGAAAGACCACTCATGCCCAGAACGGCAGTGGCAACAGCGGCACAGCAAAGGGAACGAATCCCGTGACGGCTCAACATAGCTAACTCCTTATTTTTATTGAATAGCTACAGCGTCCAGCGGTGGGTTGCAGGGACACCCGCAAGGACGTCAAACAACTGAAAAACAGTCATATCATATTATGAATGCCGGTTATGTAACCTAGTGTCACGGCATTCTCCGGACAGCGGATTTCATCCTCCATACCGATGGCAAACCCGACCTTGCACGCCCACATCGGCCCGTATCAGCGCACCGTCAAATTGACCACAGGCCCCGGCGGGCGATGCACTGGTGACGTAGAGCGTGGTGAGTTCAGGCCCTCCGAATACACAACTGGTGGGATGGCTGACCGGCAAATCGACGATCCGGTCAACGCTGCCGTCCGGTGCGAAGCGGATCAGGCAGTGGCCGTCCCAGCGGGCATTCCAGACAAACCCCTCGGCATCCATGGCCGAACCGTCCGGCGCGCCACGGGAATGCTCGGCGGCCCAGACATCACGAGGGCCCAGGCTGCCATCAGCACGCAGGGGGTAACGGTAAATCACGCCATCCAGCGTGTCGGCGCTGTAAAGCGCATCGCCTGCGTCATTCCACAGCAGGGTGTTGACGATGCCCTGCCCTGCGAGCAGTGGCGTGACTGTGGCGTCGTGATCAATGCGGAACAACCCACCCGAGCGGCGCCGCAACGGCAGGTCGCCGCCGTCTTCGTCCAGATTATTCTGCATGCTGCCCAACCATAGACGGCCCAAGGCATCGCAGCGGGCTTCATTGGCGCGATTGCCGACAACCGGATCAGCCACACACAGCAGGGTCAGGCGCGGCTCGTCACTCGGGGAGTCAAGGTCAAGGCGATACAAGCCGCTGGCGAGGGTGACCAGAGCGTCGCCTGTGTTTGTGGGAATGAAGGCCGAGACCGCTGCCGGCATCCGCCATTGGCGAAAGTGCCCGTCAGCCAGGCGGCAGGCCAGCCGTGCGGCGATATCGACCCAGTACAGGGCCTGGGTTTCAGCGTCCCAGAACGGCCCTTCGGCCAGCATGAAACGGTGCTCGGTTACAGGCTGCCAGTGCATATACGTACCCTTGTTATTATTTTTTTCGTCTTGCCTGTGTTGCATTTACGCGTCAGTCAGGGTGTGTGGCTGACCGCCTGGCAAAGAAGCCGTCTATGACAACCGCCGCCTGCTCGATCAAAGCCATGCAGGCCCACACACCACGCGCGGCATCCCGTGTCGCAATCGCGTCGGCCAGATCCTTGTGCAGTGGCAGGGTCTTGCCCAACTCCCCCGGCACTGCCGAAGACACTTCAAACGATACGGCCAGCAGTGCGCCTAACGCTGGCAACATCTGCTCGATAAACTGATTGTGGCTCGCCGCCAGCACCGCTTCATGGAAGCGGCGATCCGCCAGGTTGTAGTCGCCCATGTCAGCCACCGATTTCGCCAGCGCCTCATACGCCACCTGTATCTCGACGATCTGCTGCGGGCTGGCCCGTTCGCAGGCCCACCGCACGGCCATCGGCTCTATGGTGCGGCGCAGATCCAGCAAATCCTTCACAAAGTCCCGGGACAGCCCTTTACGCGCCAGCCAACTCACCACTTGCGGGTCGAACAGATTCCAGCTGCGCAAAGGCATGACGCGGGTCCCGACCTTGGGACCGACTTCCAGCAAGCCTTTGGCGACCAGCGTCTTGATGGCCTCGCGAATCACCGTGCGACTGACGCCCAGCTCTTCGGCCAGCACCGCCTCTACCTTCAACACCTGACCCGGCAATACGTTGCCTGCCGCGATCCAGGCACCCAACCGATCCACTGTTGACGCGTGAAAATTACTGCTCATGACGCGTACGCCTCACTGCGCGGATATTCCGCGAACCGAGGCTAATCATCACATGATTGACCGTCAACCTGGCAACGGGTCGGAAATCAGCCATGTCTATCTGTCTGAGCGAACCTTTCGTTCCGTTCAGCTACTAAATAGTATTACGATTAAATTTTCAAGTGACGTTTTATCGTCTATAAATCCATTTATCGATAAAAACGAGGATTAATAGTCTTACCAATCAATCGAGATTTGTGTGATTCCCCCACCGCATCGCCAAGAAATCGGCGCTGCATAAAACAAAAAAGGTAGACCCACCATGAAACCCTCTTCACTCCTCAGCAGTTTTGGACTGTCCCTGATGATCGCCACCCTGACGGCCAACGCGGCCGGACTTACCAGCCAACACAGTTCCTTCGGCGCGACCCGCGATGGCACCGCCGTCGAGAAGTACACCTTGCGCAATAGCCAGGGTGTGGAAGCCAATGTCATCACCTACGGCGCGACCTTGCAGTCATTGCTGGTACCCGACAAAAACGGCAAGGTTGACGATGTGGTGCTGGGCTTTGACGACGTGAAGGGTTATCAAGACAACGGCACGGTCTACTTCGGCGCCACCATCGGGCGGTTTGGCAATCGCCTTGCGGGGGGTACGTTCAGCCTGGACGGCAAGACCTATCAGGTTCCGCAAAACGACAAGACCAACGCCTTGCACGGCGGCACTCAAGGTTTTGACAAGCGGGTCTGGAAGGCCGAACCCGTCGAGGGGAAGGATTGGGTGGGTGTGAAAATGACCTATGTGTCACCGGATGGCGAAATGGGCTTTCCCGGCACGCTGAAGACCGAGGTGACTTACAGCCTGAACGAGAAAAACGAGCTGGAAATCCAGTACCACGCCACCACCGACAAGCCCACCGTGCTGAACCTGACCAACCACAGTTACTTCAACCTGGCGGGCGCAGGCAACGGCGATGTGCTCAAACAAGTGGCGACCCTGCACGCGTCCCATTACACGCCCGTCAATGAGAAGTTGATCCCGACCGGCGAATTGCCAGCCGTCAGCGGTACGCCCATGGATTTTCTCAAGCCCACGCCGATCGGCAAGCACATCAAGGCTGATCACCCACAACTGAAATACGCCGAACCCAAGCAAGGCGGTTTTGATTTCAACTGGGTGCTGGACACCAAAGGGGATGTGAGCAAACTTGCGGCAGAGGTCAGCGATCCGCAATCAGGGCGGCGCTTGCAGTTGTTCACCAGCGAGCCCGGCGTGCAGCTGTACACCGGCAACTTCCTGGACGGCACCATCCATGGCAAAGCAGGCAAGGTCTATCCGCACTGGAGCGCCTTCACCCTGGAAACCCAGCACTACCCGGATGCGCCAAACCAGCCGACGTTCCCCAGCACACGGCTTGATCCGGGCCAGACCTACACCCAGACCACTGTGTTCAAGTTCCTGAAGCCGTAATCAGGATCGCCAGGTGACTCGGTAAAAGGCATTCATTCCCGAAGGTGCTTTTCCAGGCGATTGTTGAGTCGTCCGAATGGCACCTTTTCGGGAGTGAATGCCCTCCCCCCAAGGGTTCAGAAACCCGACAGTCCTATTCCCCCTTCATCGCCGCCGTCAGCTTGTCGACGTTGTAGCGGAACATCTGCGCGTAGCTAGCGGCCGGGCCATCGGCGGGCGACAGGGCTTCAACATACAGCTCGCCGCCTGGCCGCGCGCCGCTGGCGTCGGCGATCTGCTTGACCAGACGCGGGTCGCCGGAGTTTTCAAAGAAGTACGCGCTCACGTGCTCGGCCTTGATCTGACGAATCAACTTGCCGACGTCCGCCGCCGAGGGTTCCGACTCGGTGGAGAAACCCAGCGGCGACAGGAAAGTCACGCCATAGGCATCGCCGAAGTAGCCAAAGGCGTCATGGGAGGTCAGCACCTTGCGCTGTTGTACCGGGATCGACTGGATCTGCGCCCGCGCATAGGCGTCCAGCGCCTGCAACTGAGCCATGTAACGCTCGCCGTTGGCCTCATAGACGCTGGCACCTGCCGGATCGGCCTTCTTCAAGGCCGCAATAATGTTGCGCACATAGATCACCCCATTGGCCGCACTGTTCCAGGCATGGGGATCGGTGATGCGCTTGCCGTCTTCTTCCATGCTGCGGGTCTTTATGCCGTCGGACAACACCACCGGCTGACCTTTATAACCCGAGGCCTTGATCAAACGGTCCAGCCAGCCTTCCAGATGCAAGCCGCTGACGAACGCCACATCGGCCTTTTTCAAAGCCTGGGCATCCGCCGGAGTCGGCTCGTAAACATGCGGGTCGCCATTGGGCCCGATCAGCGAGGTGACATGCACCCGATCACCGCCCACGTTATGCACCATGTCGGCAATGACCGTGAACGAAGCCACCGCCTCCAGGGGTTTGGCCTGGGCCAGCACACTAAACGCAGACAGCGCCAAGGCTGCCATTGAGTTGAACAGCATCGATCTTTTCATCAGGTTCTTCCGTTTTGCCAGGGAGTTTCAGTGAGCCAAATGCGGTTTTGGAAACAATTGCCTCAGGATTCCCGTGCGACCGAACAACAGGGAAACCCCATAAAAAGCGCTGGCCGTCAGCACAATCGCCGGGCCTGACGCGACGCCCAAATGGTAAGAAACAATCAAGCCGATTAACCCCGAAAGCGTCGCCACCCCGGTGGAAATCACCACCAGCGCGCTCAGCGAAGTGGCCCAGAAACGCGCCGCCGTGGCCGGCAACATCATCATGCCCACCGCCATCAGCGTTCCCAGCGCCTGGAAACCCGCCACCAGATTGAGCACCACCAACAACAGAAACAGGACGTGATACAGCGAGCCGCGCCCGCCCACCGCCCGCAGAAAGCCGGGGTCGAAACACTCCAGCACCAAGGGCCGATAGATCAACGCCAGCAGGAGCACGGTGAAAGAAGCGATGCCGCCGACCATGTAGATTGCATCGGCATCAATGGCCAGGATGGTCCCGAAAAGCACATGCAGCAGATCAACGTTGGAGCCGTGCAGGGAGACGATCATCACCCCGGCGGCCAACGACGTGAGGTAAAAACTGGCAAAGCTCGCGTCCTCGCGCAGGGTTGTCAGGCGGCTCACCAGCCCGGAAAGCAGCGCCACCGCCAGCCCGGCGATCAACCCACCAACGCCCATGGCAGGCAACGACAGACCGAAAAATAAAAAGCCCAGCGCGGCACCCGGCAGCACCGCATGGCTCATGGCGTCGCCCACCAGACTCATGCGCCGCAGCATCAGCAGCACGCCCACGGGACCTGAACCGATACCCAACGCCAGACACGCCACCAATGCCCGACGCATGAACCCGAACTCGACAAAAGGCTCGACCAGAACGGAATACAGCATCATGCCCGGCGCTCCTGCCCGGCTTCGTCATCCAGCGCACACAACTCGGCGTCAGCGCTCCAGAACTCCGCCATATTGCGCGCCTTGCGCAGGTTCACAGCACTCAGCACCTGAGCGGTTTCGCCCCAGGCAATCGCTTCCCGCGCCATCAACAAGGTTTGGGGGAAATGCTGGCGGACCTGATCGATATCGTGCAAAACCGCGATGACCGTCCGCCCCTGGCCGTGCCAGACACGCACCAGCTCCAGCAAGTCCCGGGTCGTGCGGGCGTCAATGGCGTTGAACGGCTCATCCAGCAAAATCACCGAGGCGTCCTGCAGCAGCAACCGGGCAAACAGCACACGCTGAAATTGCCCGGCCGACAGCGAGCCGATGCTGCGCGTTTCAAAACCGTCCAGCCCCACCGCTTGCAACGACGCCTGGGTGCGCTGGGCCAGGTCACGACTCAACCCCCTGAACGGACCGATGCTGTGCCAGGCCCCCATGGCCACGGTGTCGGCCACGCTGAGGGGAAAACTGCGATCAATCTCCGCGGCCTGAGGGAGATAACCCAGGGTTTTCGCCGCCAGACGGCCGCGATCCACATGCCCGGCAGCGGGTTTCATGGTCCCGGCGATGGCCTTGATCAGCGTCGATTTGCCAGCACCGTTGGGGCCGACAATGGCCGTCAGGCTGCCCGCCTCGAAACGCCCGCTGATATGGTGCACCGCCGGACGCCGCTCGTAGGCTACGGTCAGGTCGTTCAACGCAATCGCTGCACTCATGGAATCGCCACCGCCCATACGATGGCCAGCCAGAGCAGCACCAACATGGCCAGCGCCAGCAATAGCCGTTTCCAGGCGGACTGGGACAACATTGAACCGGAGATGGACGGGACGCGGGGAGCTTTCATGGGGCAGGAACCTGCAACTATTTGTTACAGTATTACATAGCAAAAGCAGCGAGCGTTATAAAATAACATTTAACCTCCGTGCGTTGCCCCTCCCGCCTGCATCCTCGCCCGTCTCTCCGGATTGTTTCCAGCCTTTGCGACCAATGCCCTGCTGCGGCACTTGATCGAGCAGGCGCGAGCGAATACTGTACATTCAAACAGTATCGGGGTTTTCCATGCAGTTGATCGAAAAGCTCAGCATCCTCGCTGATGCCGCCAAGTACGACGCCTCCTGCGCCAGCAGCGGTGCGCCCAAGCGCAGCTCAGAGGGCAAGGCCGGGCTCGGCTCCAGCAATGGCATGGGCATTTGTCACAGCTATACACCGGACGGCCGTTGCGTCTCGTTGCTGAAAATCCTGCTGACCAACTTTTGTCTGTACGACTGCCAATACTGCGTCAATCGCCGCTCAAGCGATGTGCCCCGGGCGCGCTTCAGCCCGGCGGAGGTGGTCACCCTGACGCTGGATTTCTATCGACGCAACTGCGTGAGCGGGCTGTTTCTGAGTTCGGGCATCATTCGCTCGGCGGACTACACCATGGAACAACTGATCGAAGTCGCACGGCTGCTGCGCGAAGAGCATCATTTCCGAGGCTATATCCACCTCAAGACCATTCCGGAAGCCGACCCGCTGCTGATTGAGCAGGCGGGCCGCTATGCCGACCGCCTCAGCGTCAACATCGAGTTGCCAACGGACCTGGGCCTCAAGACCCTTGCTCCGGAAAAGGACATAGCGTCCATCAAGCAGGCCATGAAGACCATCTACACCGGGCAACAAACGATTCTCAACGAACCGCGGGCACCGCGCTTCGTGCCTGCCGGGCAAAGCACGCAAATGATAGTGGGTGCCGATGAAACCGACGACAGCACCATTCTGCAAAGTGCCGAAACCCTGTACGGCGACTTCGGCTTGCGTCGGGTGTATTACTCGGCCTTCAGCCCCATACCCAACAGCCCGAAAAGCGTCCCCCTGGCCGCCCCGCCGCTGATGCGCGAACATCGGCTGTATCAGGCTGACTTTCTGCTACGCGGCTACGGTTTTAAAGTGAACGAACTGTTCAAGGGGCCGGGGCATCTGGCGCTGGATATCGACCCGAAGCTGGCCTGGGCCTTGAACAACCGGCAGATTTTCCCGCTGGATTTGAACCGCGCCGAAGCCTCGCTGATCGCCCGCATTCCAGGGATCGGCATACGCACGACCAAGCGCCTGGTCGAGTTGCGCCTGCAGCGACGGATTCGCTATGAAGACCTGACGCGTCTGCGCTGCGTACTGGCCAAGGCCAGGCCATTCATCATCACCAGCGACTACCACCCACCGCAGGCCGAGAGCAGCAGCGAAATGCTGCACCTGCAACTGCGGGACAAACCGCAGCCTCAACAATTGGGGTTGTGGGGATGATCAGCCTGGACTGCGACAACCTGTTCGACACCTGGCGGCAGCAGGCACGCTGGCTGCTCAGCCATCAGATCGATCCCAGTCAGGTGAGCTGGTCGTCAGATACAGCGAAGGACCTGTTTGCGACCGATGAAGACTTCCCGCAACAGGCCGGTCCCTTTCAGGCACGTATCCCGTCGGCGTTGCTGGAGCTTCTGGCGAACGCCGCCTGTTATCGGGGCGAGCAACGCTGGAGTCTGTTGTATGAGGTTCTGTGGCGGGTCAGTCATGGCGATCGCACGGCCATGCTGGCCGGCGACAAATTGGGCAGCGAGCTACACCGACGCATCAAACAAGTCAGTCGCGAAGCCCATCACCTGCATGCTTTTTTACGCTTCGTGGCACTGCCGCCTCTGGAGCTGCCTGAAGAACTGTCGGCGCAAGAGCGAACACGGCTTGAGCGGCTGCGCCCCCACTATGTGGCCTGGCACGAACCCGCCCACGACATTCTGCACAGCGCCAGCCAACACTTCATCGGCCGTATGGGGCTGCATCGCTGGATGATCGCGACACCTCAAGACGGGGTTTATTTCGACGGTAAACAGTTAAGCCACGAACGTGTCTGCCCCGTAGCCTGGCAAGAACTGGCGCGCAAGCCAGACGACCCTCATGGCGAACTCTGGCTGACTTACTACCGCAATATCTTCAATCCTGCGCGACTCAACCCGAAAGTCATGCAAGGACACCTTCCGGCGCGCTTCTGGAAAAACCTCCCGGAAGGCCCTTTGATTCCTGCCTTGATCAGCGAAGCCAGAACCGGTAAACAGCGCGATGGCCAGGCCAGCCAGATCGCGGCAAAACCCGGCAAGCGTATTACACGAACCCCTGGTACTGCCAAGACAGCAGCACAGGATCAGGCCAGGCAGGTTACGGAAGAGTTGGGTTAAAGGCGCATCAACGCGATAACTTCGCAGCGCTCTACGGCGAGCCTGTATCGAATGCGGTAATGTAATGAGTTAGATACATTAGTTCACCGCCCTATCATGAGCCCCGGCTTTTATAGTCCATTGACCTTCCATGAGCCCTCCCTGTATTGCACTCAATGAATTCCACCTGCGCAAGGGTGCGCCGCCGAACCGATCACGCCATTACCCGATCGTGAAAGTTGATAGGGCACTCCGGAATCCAGCCACCCAATAAACGCATGTAATGTTCACAGAACTGACGCAACTTCAGACCTGCGACCGTGCATAGTTGAGCAAGCAGCCTTCAAGGCCGACCTCGGGCCGCGTCAACACGTTTTGCGCTTCAGCGCGATTATTATTCCCGCAGCTTCTAAATCTGGAGTAGACCAGACAACATCGGCAGTTGAAGAATATTCAGCTTTTCAACAAGATGAAGGGTGAAACCGACTAAGGAGAAAACTAAAGCGTCACCCCATCTGCTAAGCTGCCTTGCACAAACCGCGCCTAGAACCCTCAGTCAAAACGCTTCAGGATCAAGAGAATCTCAAATGGAAGGCATCGGCACCCGGCTAAAATCGGAAAGAAAAAGGCTGGATCTTTCCCAGCAGGAGCTTGGAGCTATTGGCGGTATCGAAGCCAATGCCCAAGGGCTGTATGAAAGAGGCAAGCGCTTCCCCAATGCGGGCTATCTGGGCGCAATCGCCGAGGCGGGCGTAGATGTGCTGTTTGTGATTACCGGCACACGCAAAGTCCTGGCGGTTGAAGCCGTGACAGCGGGTGACATGAAGCTGCTCACGGAGCTCGATGGTTTGCCGGACGACGTGCAGGATGACATCAAACGGCTGGTCAGCACTTTGTTCATCGCCGATGCCCAGGTTTGAAGACCTGTGCCGAGTAGCCCACCCGCTTTAAAGCGCCAGGGTTCCATCAATACAGGTTACTGCCTCGCCACCGATCCAGATGTCGTCGCCGACCCGCTCAACGTGGACCCTGCCCTGGCGACCCATGACCGTCCCCTGGCTGACAATGTAACTGTCCGGTGCCAGCCCGGCCCCAAGAAGCCATTGGGCGATTCCTGCATTCAGACTGCCGGTGACCGGGTCTTCGGGCATGCCATCCCCGGCGATAAAAGCCCGGACCTCGAACTGCGCCTCATCGCCATCCTGCACAACATCCCAGGGTGCGAAGACCCCGATCGCCAAACCGGCAAGCTGCGCATAATCAGGCGCCAGCCCCAGCACCGTGGCGCGGTCGGTAAGGCGCAGTGCCAGCCACCCGGCGCCATTGTCGACCCAGCGCGCCTCGATGATCGCCCCCTCGCCCAGCCCCATAACCACGCGTAGGCGCTCAAGCAAGACCGCTTCGACGGGGCCCGAACGCAGCAGCGGTGGGGCCTTAAAGGCAAGCTGGTTGCCTCGTCGACGAATGCGAACCAGACCGATGCCGCACTCCTGAATGATTTCTTCACCCTTGGGCTGGCCACCGCTTTCCAGCCACGCATGGCAGGTGCCCAAGGTTGGGTGCCCGGCGAATGGCAGCTCCTGCACGGTCGTGAAGATACGCACGCGGTAGTCTGCACGCGGATCGACCGGCTCAAGTAAAAAGGTGGTCTCGCTCAAATTGGTCCATCGAGCGAACGCCGCCATTCGGGCATCACTCAGCTCATCGGCGTGCAGCACCACCGCCAGGGGGTTGCCCATCAAGGTTTGTTTGCTAAAGACATCCACTTGTTTGAACTGCAAACGACTCATGTACGCCTCATTTCCAAACCCAAAGAGCGCGAGATTGGCACGAGGACCAGCAAAGGCCAAGTCTGCCTGACGCTGTCGGCGCACCCGTTTTAATTCGCCACCGACAATGTGCCTCGTCTAGTATTCCTTCGAGTTGGACGCCCCGCCGGCCCCGCGCCCGGGATTGCACACGCCATTGGAGGTTGCACATGCTCGACACCCTGTCGCCGTCCCCCGTCGAAGCCCTGCGTTCGCTACTGGCTGATAAGCGCTTTATGGTCTTGACCGGGGCCGGGATCAGCACCCCGTCGGGCATTCCTGATTATCGGGACAGCGACGGTGTGCGCCGGGGCAAGGCGCCGATGATGTTCCAGGAGTTCCTCGCTGCGCAGGACTCCCGTCGCCGTTACTGGGCGCGCGCCATGCTCGGCTGGCCACGGATTCGCTCGGCGCAACCCAACCCGGCACATCGGTCCCTGGCTGCCCTGCAGCACGCCGGGCACATCGCCGGACTGATTACCCAGAATGTCGATACCCTGCACGATCAGGCGGGCAGCAGCGACGTCATCGAGTTGCATGGCAGTCTGCATCGGGTGCTGTGCCTGGACTGCGCCCAGCGGTTTGATCGGGCGCACATCCAACAGATCATGGAAGCGGACAACCCTTATCTGGCCGGGGTCGACGCGGTTCAGGCCCCTGACGGCGATACCTTGCTGGACCCGGCTTTCGAGGCGCGCTTTCGAGTGCCCTGCTGCCCTCACTGCAACGGTGAGCGACTCAAGCCGGACGTGGTGTTCTTCGGTGAAAACGTCGCGGCACCCACTGCCGCCAAGGCGCTGGCCAGCGTTGAAGAGGCGGATGGCCTGCTGGTTGTGGGTTCATCCCTGATGGCTTACTCAGCGTTTCGTCTCTGCAAAACCGTCAGCGCCCAAGGCAAGCCGCTGGTGGCCATCAATTTTGGAAAAACCCGGGCCGACGACCTGCTGGACATGAAAATCGAGATGTCCTGTGACGTGTTGTTGCCTGAGTTGATGCAAAGAATGGGTTCGACCTAAGTCCACTGGACATTGAACAATTATCAGGGACTGTATTTAAATTCACCCACGTGATGCCAGGATTATTACGTTTTTTGTAGAAAGTGTTTTCCAGAATAACGACTACCCCCTCGCGATCATTACTTCTACCATGCGCGCCATCGCCCACTGGCCATTAACTTCAACTTCCACTTCCGGCAAGTTGAGGCGTTAAACAGGGGCGTGCAATAACGTGACTACTTGCTCGCCAACTTCCCACCAGGACAATCAAATGAATATCTCAAGGGTGCTCATCGCGATGGCATTCACAGGCGCAAGCGCTCATGCGCTGGCTTTGGAAGGCAGCACCGTGGACAACCCGGAAGGCACGCCGGTCGAAGACTACGCCTACGGAGACCACCCTGATATCGCGAAAGTACTGTCCACTTCGGACGTTCCAAATGTATGCGGCCCGGTTCTCGTCGAAATGGCGTATGAAGATTCCCACGGACAACGCCACATCATGCGTTATCAAGTTATGGGTAATGGCTGTTCCAACGGCTGATTCTCACGGGGCAACTTCAACACGATATTTATGTATTCCCGCTGCGCCAGATGTCGCTCGCCATCGCTAAAACAACCCCAGTTGCCCGCCGATCAACGTACTGAACTCATCGTCCACGAATGGCAGGATGGCGTCGGCAATCGGTTGCAGTTGCCGGGTGACATAGTGATCGTAATCAATCGGGGAGTGCTGGTTTTCCAGGGGTTCCGGTCCTGCCACCGTGATGACGTAGCTGATCCAGCCGCCATTCTGGTACTGCCGCGGACGGTTATGCAGGTCATTGAATTGGTCCGCCAGACGCGCCGCCCGTACATGGGGCGGTACGTTGCGCTCGTAGTCATCCAGCCGCCGCCGCAACCGCTTGCGGTAGACCAGCAGGTCATCAACGTCCCCCGCCAGCGTGCGGCTCACATATTGGCGCACGTAGTCCTGATACGGCTGACGATTGAAAATACGCAGGTACAGCGCCTGCTGAAACTCCCGCGCCAGAGGCGACCAATCGGTGCGCACGGTTTCCAGGCCTTTGTAGACCATCTCGTCGGTGCCGTCGGCGCGCCTGACCAACCCGGCGTAACGCTTCTTGCTGCCCTCCTCCGCACCGCGAATGGTCGGCATGAGAAACCGTTTGAAGTGGGTCTCGAACTGCAGTTCCAGCGCGCTATTCAGGCCCAGTGTGTCTTTAAGGTGCTCGCGCCACCACTCATTGACCTGACGCACCAGCGTCTGTCCGATCTGCGCCGCAGCCTGTTCGTCATGGGGGCTCTTGAGCCAGACGAAGGTGGAATCCGTGTCGCCGTAGATCACGGTGTAGCCCTGGGCTTCGATCAGTTGCCGGGTTCTTTGCATGATCTCATGGCCCCGCAGGGTAATGGACGACGCCAGCCGGGTGTCGAAGAACCGGCAACCGCTGGAGCCCAGCACCCCGTAGAACGCATTCATGATGATCTTCAGCGCTTGAGACAGCGGCTGGTTGTGTTCACGCTTGGCGGTTTCCCGGCCCTGCCAGACCCGCTCGACAATGGCCGGCAAACAATGCCGCGTGCGGGAAAAGCGTGCCCCACGAAAGCCCGGCACCGACGCCTCATCGTCGGGGTGTCGCAAGCCTTCCACCAGACCCACGGGGTCAATCAGGAACGTACGAATAATCGACGGATACAGGCTTTTGTAGTCCAGAACCAGCACCGACTCATAGAGGCCCGGCTGTGAGTCCATCACAAACCCGCCGGGACTTGCCTCGGGCATGCGCTCGCCCAGGTTCGGTGCCACGAAACCCTGGCGGTGCATCAACGGAATGTACAAATGGCAGAATGCAGCCACCGATCCGCCACTGCGGTCCGCCGGCAGCCCGGTCACGGATGCCCGCTCCAGCAGAAACGTCAGCAACTGGGTCTTGGCAAAAATGCGCGTAACCAGTTCGCAGTCCTTGAGGTTATAGCGGGCCAGCGCTGGCTTGTCCTCAGCGAACATGCGGTTGATTTCGTCCATGCGCTGGTACGGCGTGCTGATGGCTTTACCCTCACCCAGCAGTGTCTGGGCGACATTTTCCAGGCTGAATGACGGGAAGCTCCAGGTGGCCGAGCGCAGCGCTTCGATGCCGTCGATGATCAGGCGGCCGCTGGCATCGGCAAAAAAATGATTATTGCGTGAACCGTGCTCGCGCCAGCCCATGGCCTCCCCGCCACGCCCCAGGCGCAAGGGCACCTGAAGACGCTGGGCGTGTTCATGGAGCACCCGCAGATCGAATTGCACGACATTCCAGCCGATGATCGCGTCGGGATCGTGGCGCTCCAGCCATTGATTGAGCCTTTCCAGCAACAGCTTGCGGGTGTCGCAATACTCAAGTTCAAAATCCACACCGCTGTCATCACCATTGGCGGGCCCCAGCATATACACCTGCCGCTCACCACAGCCCTGGAGCGCAATGGAGTACAGCTCGCCCTTCTCGGTGGTTTCGATGTCCAGGGACACGAGGCGTAAATCAGGCCGGTATTGTGTGGCGGGTTTGATCTGCGCTTCGCACAGCGTGCCGTTGCCATCCGCCACGCCGCTGAATTGCACGCCGGCCGTGATGAATCGCTCCATCAGGTAACGCTCGGGCGGTCGGATATCGGCTTCATAGACATCGACGCCCCCCTTGCGCAGCAGCTTTTCGAGGCTCATCAACTGGCGGTGCTGCTGGCAGTAAAGGCCCAGCACCGGTCGATGGCGAAAATCGCAAAGGCTCAATGGCCGCAGTTCGACATCCCGCTCGCTGCGCAGTACCGCTTCGGCCCGCTCACGGTGTTCGGCGGGTATGAACGCCACGCTGGGCTGGCAAGGCAAACGGATATGCCGAGGACCGTTGTCGGTCGCCAGCCAGAACTCGACTTCGGTGCCGTCAGGCGTGTCGCGCCAGTGTCGGCTCAGGATAAAGCCCTGTTGTACGTCCACCACCGCAAACCTCTCAACCGCAATCAGGGCGTGATTCTACTTGGCTGACCAGAAAAAAGATCACCGGTCAGCGACACCTGCGAAAACGCTGCTATTCCTTCCTTTGGAGCAGTCGTTTCAGCGCACGGCGACGTCGCTGGGACAGACGCGCGTCGGTCATCACGGCGCCAGCCGGATGCGTAGACAACCCAGGTGCCGACCTTCTCAGGAGGTGCCCCATGCTGTTTATCGTCAAATGGTCCGTCAATTCCGAAAACCGTAACCGCGCCATCGAGCGCTTCCTCAAGACCGGTGCCGTGCCGCCTGCAGGCGTTACCTTGCTCGGTCGTTGGCATGCCGTGGGCGGCATGACCGGCTTTGGTATCGCAGAATCCGCAGACATCACCCTGATCCAGACATGGGTACTGCAATGGAGCGATCTGCTGACTATGGACGTGCATCCCGCCCTGACGGATGACCAGGCCGCCCCGCTGCTCGCTGCCACGCTCGGACAATAACCATCCACACGGCCGCCGCCGGGTGCGGGCGTACTGCACTGCATGCCAGGCGGCCCCTTGAGAGGAGGACACGCCATGGATGAGGCAAAACTTAACGACTTCATGGGCAAACTGGTCTACGACATGGGCGCAGCGGCCATCGTTGCCAATGTGATACTGGGTGAAGAACTCGGCCTTTATCAGGCCTTGGCCGACGGCCAGTTCGTCACGCCGCAAACCCTGGCCGACAAGACTGGCTGCAATGCGCGCCTGATACGTGAATGGCTCAGCGCCCAAGCGGCATCAGGCTACGTTGAGCATTATGACGGACAGTTTCGGTTGCCTGAAGAACAGGCTCTGGTGCTTGGAAACGAAGATTCCCCGGTTTATATGACCGGTGGTGCCGCCGTGGTCGCGGCGCTGTTCCATGACAAGGACAAAATGGTCGCCGCCATGCGTGGCGATGGTGCGTTGCCCTGGGGTGACCACCATCCTTGCATGTTCAGCGGCACCGAGCGCTTTTTCAGGCCGGGTTACCGCGCGCACCTGGTGGCCGACTGGCTGCCCGCGCTGGACGGCGTTGTGGAAAAACTCAAGGCCGGAGCAAGCGTCGCGGATATCGGCTGCGGCCACGGTGCCTCGACCGTGGTCATGGCCCAGGCGTTTCCCGGCTCTCGATTCATCGGCTTCGACTATCACGCCCCCTCCATCGACACCGCGACCCAGCGTGCCGAACAAGCCGGCGTCGGTGATCGAACCCGCTTCCAGAAAGCTTCCGCGAAGGATTTTCCCAGCAACGATTACGATCTGATCTGCTACTTCGATTGCCTGCACGACATGGGTGATCCGGTCGGCGCGGCCCGGCATGCTTATGAAACGCTGGCACAGGACGGCACCGTGCTGCTGGTGGAACCGTTTGCCCAGGACACGCTGGATGAAAACCTGACGCCGGTGGGACGTTTGTACTACGCCGCGTCGACCTTCATCTGTACGCCGAACTCCCTTTCTCAGGAAGTTGGCTTGGGTCTCGGCGCCCAGGCGGGCGAAGCGCGACTGCGGGATGTGCTGACACAGGCAGGGTTCAGTCACGTACACCGGGCCGCTGAAACACCGTTCAACCTGATTATCGAAGCCCGTAAGTAGTTGAGGCTACCCACGCTGCGGGACGCCTGTTGCTACGGCGTCCCGCAGCAACAGTCAAATGGCCGTGATTACGCGATATAGTCGAGCCCTTCGTTGTTCACCCGTACGCAGGATTCCTCATGTCAGCAGACGCTCGATTCAGACAAACCGCCGAGGCGCTGGGTTACAGCTTCGAGGGCGAAATCAAGATTGGCGGCAACTACGTTTCCGTGGTTCGTCATCAGAATGAACTGTATATCAGCGGCCAGATACCCAGGGTGGGTGACACGGTTGTGGTGACGGGCCGGGCCGGTACCGACGCGACGCTCGCCCAGGCACAACTGGCGGCAAAAATCTGCGCCATGCGCGCCTTGGCGCTGTTGCAGCGCAGCCTGGGGTCGCTGGATGAGGTCAAACGCCTGTTGCGCATGACGCTGTATGTACAATGCAGCGAAGACTTTACCCAGCAAAGCGAAGTAGCCGACGGCGCGTCCGATGTGCTCTTTTTCGTGCTGGGCGAGGCCGGTGCCCACACCCGCAGTTCAATCGGCGTTTACCAGCTGCCGAAGAATGCCACGGTAGAACTCGACCTGATCGCGGCGGTTTAGCGCATGTTCACGGTTTTACGCCTGCAACCGCACCATGCAATCGCTTACCGCCAACTGATGTTGAACGCTTACGCCCTGCATCCTGAAGCCTTTACATCCTCGGCCAGCGAACGTGCCGACTTGCCGCTCGACTGGTGGCAGGCACGGTTATCGCCGGATGAGCAGGCCTCTGAGGTCGTGTTCGGTGCGCTGGAACAGGACCAGATCGTGGGCGTTGTCGGTATCGGGTTCAACACTCGAAGCAAAGCCCGCCACAAGACAAGCCTGTTCGGCATGTATGTCGCCGGTCCGCATCAAGCCCATGGCGTGGGCCGCGCGCTGTTGGAGACGGCGCTGGCGTATGCCGCCACTCGGCCTCGTACACGACTGGTTCAATTGACGGTGAGCGAGAACAACGCGGCGGCTATGAGGCTATACACACGGCTGGGGTTCGAGCGCTTTGGTCTGGAGCCCTTTGCCATGTCGCTGGATGGCCAGTTCATTGCCAAAGTCCACCTGTGGCGCATGCTTCCTGGCCATGAGTTACCCGATCAGTCAACGCACGAGGCGAGCGCATGAAATCGCCAGACTGCCGGGTTGGTGCCTGCGGTTCTGGTGAACATGTGGGAGAAATGTGCCTGATCGAAGAAGCCGCATTCAGCGCTGATTTGCGTGAGCGTCAACCGGGAGCCCGATATGAGCTTCTTGGCCTGGGCAATGCGCTGGTGACGAATCCAGTCCTGGGGGGACATCCCGGTGCTGCGCTTGAACGCCCGGGAAAAATGACTTCGTGACAGAGAACACGACTGGGCAAGCTGCGGAACGGATATTTTCCTGCTCAGGTCAGCCAGAATCTGCTGCTTTACCCGTTCCAGTCGCCAGGGTGCCAGGCCGCCCGTAACCTCAGGCTGCCCCTCGCCCGCCGCGGTGTGAGCGGCGCTGCTGGTGTTATCGACGTGTGTTTGCATGAGTGTGGTCCGCTGCCAGGATATCCCTGGATATCTTGGCAGTCGTCCCTGTTCAGACAAGACGCCTGAAAGGAGCGTAACGGACAATACGATGCTCTACAGAGACATCCGCCCCTAGCCGAACTGCTGCCGATACTGGGTTGGCGTCAGCCCCAGCCGCTCGCTGAACAGGTGACTCATGTGCCGCACACTGCCGAAGCCGCTACGGTGCGCAACGGTCTTGAGGGGTAATGTGGTGGTTTCCAGCAGGCTGCGGGCGTTGTCGATCCGGGCACTCTGAATGAACTCCATGGGCGTCATCTTCACCTCACGGACAAACACACGGGAAAAGTGTCGCGCACTCATCGAGGCCATCGCTGCCATTCGCTCGATGGTGAATTCCTCTTCCAGGTGATCAAGCAGGTAGTTCTGTACCCGAGTCACCGGGGTTTCCTGAGTCGCGACAGCGGCCACCAACGGGCTGAACTGTGCCTGTCCGCCTTGGCGCGTCATCACCACCAGCAGCACTTTGGCGACGTCGAGTGCGACTTTTCTGCCATGGTCTTGAGCAACAATGGCCAGCGCCAGATCGATACCTGCGGTGACGCCGCCCGACGTGAGCAACCGGCGATCCTTGATGTAGATCTCGTCGGTGGTGACCTTCGCGGCCGGAAAGCCACTGATCAGCCGTTCGGTGTAATGCCAGTGGGTAGTCACGCGATGCCCGTCCAGCAAGCCAGCATGGCCCAGAATGAACGCGCCGGTGCAAATCGAACCATACAGGCCTGATTGCTGAGCCGCCTCGGTCAACCACGTAAACAGCGCCGGAATTCTATCGTTGTAGGCCCCCGGGCCGCCGGGCACGAGTAACAGATCGTAGCTTTTCGGTGCCTCAGTGAGGCACAGGTCCGGTTGCACCGAAACGCCATTGGAAGCACGAATGGCCGATGCCTGTGTGCCGATCGTCAACAGACGGTAATGGTGTTCCGCGTGCAGGTAACGGTTGGCAATGGAAAACACCTCGACAGGGCCAGCCATATCCAGGAGCAGGAAATCGGGAAACACTACGATTGCAACGGTTTTCATGGTTTCTTGATCGCTTGAAACTGACCGGAAGCGGGATCGGCACATCCGATCGCCGCTCAGGATGATGGATTTAGCTCGACCACCCAACCCCCGCGCCGCATTTTAGCTCAGCGACTTGCAGCACACGCCTGACTTTTCGTCGCGCATTGAACCCGGCCCTGCAAGCCCGGACCTCGCCGCTTCAGTCCTCCAGTGCCTTGGGCACGCTGCCTTTGGTTGGCTTGCCGGGCTTCGCGGTCTTGGCGGGCGCTGCGTCGGGTTCAGTTGCCGACGTGGCCGGAGCCGCAAAGTTTTTCTCCTCGGCGGGAAGCTGGTCAATGGCGCTGAAAATCTCCTTGGGCCCCACAGGCCCAAGCCTGTCCATCTTCTTCTCGCCGTCCTTGCCCACGAGAATCACCTTGGTGCCGGTGCTTGCCCCCAGCTTGAGCCCGCGAATCAGTGCCATGGTGGCTTGCGCATCCAGGTTCTGGCCGTCGCGCTGGCCAATGGTATTGACCACGGTGTAAAGCACCATATTGCGCTCGGCAAATGCCTTCTGGTTTTCGGGCTCGGCCAGGGCTTTTTTCAGGTTCACCAGCGTCGGGTCCACGGTGCTTGGCGCAATGATGATCAATGGCCGGTTCCGACCAAGCTCCTGAGCCAAGGGTGTGTCGCCGTCTGCGGCGAGCAAGGGGCCCGCGCAAGCCAGCAACGAGGCGATGGTCAGTGATCGGATAAACATAAGCAGCTCCTTTCAAATCCGTGCGTTGAGAATAAACGCGGAGGTTTTGACGCACTTTCTGATGTTTTGTTCTAAACCGGTATAGCTCAATCACCTCCTCGGCCATCGCCTTTTTGCCCTGTCTACGATAAACAGCCGCACATTACACGGGACGTTTATTGCCGCGCATTGCGGATTAAAACAGCATCTCATGCTAACTGATGCCCGACAGAGGGTTCTGAAAGGGCAACGTCCCACAGCCTTTATCTGTATATCCATACAGATAAAGGTTGCTCAAAATCGCTTCACTGCCCATGCTATGAACCTTCGAAAATCGCGAACGCGACGGTGGTTATGCGGCTGTTTCTGTGTGAAAAACCTTCCCAGGCAAAAGACATCGCGGCTGTGCTCGGCGCTGGCCGGCGTGGCGATGGCTGCTGGGTGGGGCCGAATGCAACGGTGACCTGGTGCATTGGCCACCTGCTGGAAACCGCACCGCCGGACGCCTACGACGCGCGCTACAAACGTTGGGTGCTCGACGACCTGCCCATCATTCCGGACAAATGGAAAATGCTGGTCAAGCCTCGCACCGCCAGCCAGTACAAGGCCGTCAAGCGATTGCTGGGGGAAGCCTCGGAACTGGTCATTGCGACGGACGCTGATCGTGAAGGCGAAATGATTGCCCGTGAACTGGTGGATCACTGCCGCTATCGCGGGCCGATCCAGCGCCTCTGGCTGTCGGCACTGGACGACGCCTCCATTCGTAAAGCCCTGGCTGCGCTCAAGCCCGGCGCGGAAACATTCAGCCTGTACCACTCGGCACTGGGGCGCTCCCGGGCAGACTGGCTGATCGGGATGAACATGAGCCGTTTGTTCACGTTACTCGGCCGCCAGTCAGGCTATCAGGGTGTCTTGCCCGTGGGCCGGGTACAAACGCCCACCTTGCGCCTTGTGGTGGATCGGGACCGCAGCATTGCCGATTTCGTACCGGTTGCCTTCTGGGCCATCGATGTCCAGTTGGAGCATCAAGGCCAGACCTTCACGGCGCAATGGCGTGCCAACCCGGACGTTTGCGACGACCAGGACCGCTGCCTCAACCAGGCAGTGGCGATACAGGCCGCCGCCAGCATGAGTCAGGCGACCAGCGCCCGCCTGATCAAACTGCGCACCGAACGGGTCCGTGAAGCGGCGCCCCTGCCCTTCGACCTGGGGACATTGCAGGAAATCTGCTCGAAAAAGCTCGGCCTCGGCGCTCAGGAAACCCTGGATATAGCCCAGGCGCTGTATGAAACCCATAAAGTGATCACCTATCCGCGCAGCGACTGCGGCTACCTGCCCATGAGCCAGCACGGCGAAGCTACGGCTATTCTCGCGGCACTGGGCCGCGCCGATCCTGCCTTGAGCCCGTTGCTGCCGCATCTGGACCCGTCTCGACGCTCGCGGGCCTGGAACGACGCCAAGGTCAGCGCACACCACGGCATCATTCCTACTGCCGCCATCAAGGACCTCAGTCGGCTGGTGGGAAAACAACGAGCGGTCTACACCCTGATTCGTGCGCGTTACCTGGCCCAGTTTCTCCCCAACCACGAGTACGACCGTACCCAGGCTGACTTCGATTGCGCCGGGGAGGCCCTGCGTGCGGTGGGCAAACAGATCGTCGAACCCGGCTGGAAGCGCGCCTTGCCCGAAGCGTTGACACCTGCAAAAGGCCGGGAGGCGCCCGCTCCGCAACCCTTGCCAGCGTTGACTCAGGGCTGCGATTACGCCGTAGCCGGTGTCCATCTCAAGGACCTCTGGACACAGCCGCCCAAGCCCTTTACCGAGGGCGACCTGATCAAGGCAATGAAAAACGTCGCCCGGCTGGTTGAAGATCCGCTGCTCAAGCAGAAGCTCAAGGACACCACGGGCATTGGCACCGAGGCGACCCGCGCCGGCATTATCCAGGGGTTGCTCGACCGGGGTTATCTGACCAAACACGGCAAGGCACTGGCCGCCACTGCGGCGGCTTTCGGGCTGATCGATGCAGTGCCTCGGGCTATCGCGGACCCCGGCACCACGGCCATATGGGAACAAGCACTGGACATGGTGCAAAGCGGTGAAATGAGCCTCGAAGAGTTCGTTGCCAAACAGAGCGCATGGATGAGCAAGCAAGTGGCACGTTGCGTGGGCCTGCGCCTGACCATCAAAGGTCCTGCAAGCCCGCCAGCCGGCGCAGCACCGTGGAAAAACAAACGCAAGACCGGTAAACGCAAGCCGCCAGCCACATCGCCGGTTAAAAAACGACGTGTCGCCGGGGCTGCCAGCAAGACCTGAATCAGGAGTAGGATGCGAGTGTGTTCAATCACTTGCATGGAGTTGACGTTCACTCGAATCGCCAGTTCAATGGCTGGCCATGATGCTTACAACCCTTCAAGACAGCCTCTCCAAAGGACGAGGAGAACGATTTTCCTGGTGTCGTCTGCCAGCCTTTATCGCGGTGATGGCCCTGGCCCCCCGATGAGCTGACAGCAACGCCTGTAGCCCGCCCGGCCAGCGGCGAAAAAAAACACACGCGCCGGGCAATCACTATCAGATGCCATTGGGCCTGAACGGCCCGGCGGTGTCCTTCCAAGGAATACAGAATGCCCCCAAGACACGTCATCAACGCATCGGTGAGCCCAAAAGGCAGCCTGGAAACGCTTTCACAGCGTGAAGTCCAGCAACTCAGCGCCGCCGGTTCAGGCAGCATCTACACACTGTTCCGCCAGTGCGCCCTGGCTATCCTCAACACCGGCGCTCATGTCGATAACGCCAAGACCATCCTTGAGGCCTACGAGAATTTCGAGGTTCGTATCCACCAGCAGGACCGCGGCGTGCGCCTGGAACTGCTCAACGCCCCCGCAGACGCTTTCGTCGATGGCGAGATGATCGCCAGCACCCGTGAAATGCTGTTCAGCGCCCTGCGCGATATCGTTTATACCGAGAGCGAACTGGACAGCCAGCGCATCGACCTGGAGAGCTCGCAAGGCATTACCGACTACGTGTTCCATCTCTTGCGCAACGCCCGCACCCTGCGCCCCGGCCTGGAGCCGAAGATGGTGGTGTGTTGGGGTGGTCATTCGATCAACACCGAAGAATACAAGTACACCAAGAAAGTCGGTCACGAACTGGGCCTGCGCAGCCTGGATATCTGCACCGGTTGCGGACCCGGCGTGATGAAGGGCCCGATGAAAGGCGCAACCATCGCCCACGCCAAGCAACGCATCACCAGCGGCCGTTATCTGGGCCTGACCGAACCGGGCATCATCGCCGCCGAGGCACCAAACCCCATCGTCAACGAACTGGTCATCCTGCCGGATATCGAAAAGCGCCTGGAAGCCTTCGTGCGTATCGGCCACGGCATCATCATTTTCCCCGGCGGTGCGGGCACAGCAGAAGAGTTCCTGTACCTGCTGGGCATTCTGATGCACCCGGACAACGCCGATGTGCCCTTCCCGGTGATTCTGACCGGGCCGAAAAGCGCTGCACCTTATCTGCAACAGTTGCACGCATTCGTCGGCGCCACGCTGGGCGAAGCTGCGCAAAGCCATTACCAGATCATCATCGACGATCCTGCCGAAGTCGCGCGGGAAATGACCTCGGGGCTCAAGGCTGTCAAGCAGTTCCGTCGCGAGCGCAACGATGCGTTTCATTTCAACTGGCTACTGAAAATCGACGAGGGCTTCCAGCACCCTTTCGATCCCACCCATGAAAACATGGCCAGCCTGCAATTGAGTCGCGATTTGGCACCCCACACACTGGCGTCCAATCTGCGTAGGGCGTTCTCCGGGATCGTTGCCGGCAACGTGAAGGACAAGGGCATCCGGCTGATCGAGCAACATGGGCCGTACAAAATCCACGGCGATGCCGCCATCATGCATCCTCTGGACCGCCTGCTGCATGCCTTCGTCGAGCAACACCGCATGAAGCTGCCAGGCGGCGCGGCTTATGTACCTTGCTACCGCGTCGTGACCTGACGCCGACGATTCGCTGCTCAGCCATGGCCGGGCAGCGAATCAGCCGTTGGTGTCGCGCCGGACATCAGTTCGGCGCGAGGGTCTGGCAGACCCCTTGCACAATGGCGTCCACCTCCTGAGCGCTGACCGTCAGAGGGGGCAGCAGGCGGATCGTCTTGCCCCGCGTCACATTGAGCAGCAACCCATGGTCCCGGGCGGCGATCAGCGCCAGATTCGGCAGCGGCCGAACCAGCTCGATGCCCACCATCAGGCCCCGGCCACGAATAACCAGCACATCAGGGTGATCACTCAGCGCGGCGCGCAATCCCGCCAGCAGGCGTTCGCCCTGGACCCGGGCGTTGTCCACCAACCCCTGCTCCTCAAGAATGTCCACTACCGTGCAACCGACCCGACAAGCCAGTGGGTTGCCGCCAAAGGTGCTGCCATGACTGCCGGGGGTAAACAACTGCGCCGCCTTGCCCCGGGCCAGACACGCGCCGATGGGTATGCCGTTGCCCAGCCCCTTGGCCAGTGTCATGACGTCCGGAACGATGGCTTCGTGCTGAAAGGCAAACCATTGCCCGGTGCGGCCCATACCCGTCTGGATTTCGTCGAGCATCAGCAGCCAGTTGCGCCGTGTGCAGAGGTCCCGCAATGCCTTGAGGTAACCCCTTGGAGCCATTTGCACGCCGCTTTCGCCTTGTATCGGCTCCACCAGTACGGCGGTGATCCGATGGCCGTAGGTCGCGCACGCCTTGTCCAGTGCGGCGAGGTCGCCAAACGGTACCTTGAGAAAATCCCCCGGCAGGGAATTGAAACCCAGGCGCACCGCGGGTCCGTCACTGGCAGACAACGTCCCCAGCGTGCGTCCATGGAACGCATTTTCCATCACCACCACCAAAGGCTTTTCAATACCCTTGTGCCACGCATGGAGCCGGGCCAGCTTCAACGCAGTCTCGTTGGCCTCCGCACCCGAGTTATTGAAAAACGCTCGCTCCATGCCTGAAAGACGGGTCAGCTTCAATGCCAGACGCTGCTGCCATTCGATGCTGTAAAGGTTGGAGGTGTGCAACAGCAACCCGGCCTGTTCGCGGATGGCCTCCACTATACGGGGGTGTGAATGACCCACGTTGGTCACTGCCACACCCGCGATCGCGTCCAGGTATTCGCGTCCCGCTTCGTCCCATAGACGCGTGCCCAGGCCCCTGACAAAGCTCAAGGACAGGGGTTGATAGGTGGTCATCAGGCAAGCGGCGGTCATGGTATGAAGCTCCTTGGGGCGATTTGTTTTTTCAGTATCGTTAGCCACCCCTGCTGGATAAACTGGCAATTTCTCCATTCATTTTAAAGTCAGGCTTGATAATGGATTTATTCCAGGCAATGTCGGTTTACGTAAAAGTGGTCGAGACCGGCAGCATGACCGCGGCGGCACTGGAGTGTGACCTGTCGACGACCATGGTAGGCAATCACTTGCGTGCCCTTGAGCAACGCCTGGGGGTGAAGCTGCTGAATCGAACCACCCGGCGTCAGCGGTTGACCGAGTTCGGCGAGGCCTATTACCAGCGTTGCCTGGAAGTCCTGGGTCTGGTTGCGGACTCCGAGCAGTTGGCCGAACAAGCTCAGGAGGTGCCCAAAGGCACGTTGCGCATTACCGCGCCGTTTACCTTCGGCACCGAGCGGCTGGCCCCCGCCCTCGTGGAATTCGCCCGGCGCTTCCCGCAGATCAGGCTGGACGTGGTGCTGAGCAACGAACGCATGGACCTGATCGGCCATGGTTTCGATGCCGCCATCCGTCTGGGTACACCCGAGGCCTCAAGCCTGATCGCCAGGCCGTTGGAGGACTACACCCTGACCATTTGCGCTTCGCCAGAGTATCTGCACCGTCGGGGCATGCCCACCAAACCCATGGATCTGCAAGATCATGACTGCCTCGCCTTCGCCTACCCGGCGGGTGACGAATGGAGTTCCGTGGAGAAACACTGGCGCCTGAGCGGGCCGGAAGGTGAAATGCTGGTCCCGGTGAGCGGCCCGATCACCATGAACACCTCGGCGGGCCTGCACCGATCCGCACGGGCCGGTGCCGGAATCGTGATGATGCCCGACGCGTTGGTCGAGGAGGATTTGCAGAGTGGCCGACTGGTCGCGTTGCTACCTGAGTACCAGCTCCCTTGTCGGCCTATGCACCTGATATACGCGAAAGATCGCTACAGATCACCGAAGTTACGCAGTTTTGTGGATTTCACCATGGAGCTGTGGGGCCGGCCCGCCAGTGCGAATAGCCCAACCCCGATCCCACGCACGGCCACGTTTAACGTGCGGCATCGCCCCAGCGATACTCATGGGTGATGTCGTCCAGTTGTGCCTTGAGTTCTGCATCCAGCACCTCATCGGTCGCCGCGAGGGTAGCGTCCAGTTGATCCGGTCGGCTGGCCCCGATGATGACGGAGGTCACCAGAGGATTGGCCAGCACCCAGGCCACCGACGTCGTCGTCATTGGCTTGCCGGCTTGAGTGATGACGTTCTTGAGACGGGCAATGCTCTGGAACTCTCGCTCGTGCCAATAGCGCTTCTGGTACATCTCCCCAGCCTCACCCACCGACGCCGTGAACCGTCCCTGAGACGGTGCCTGATCGTAGGCGTGTTTGCCGGTGAGCAAGCCACCCGCCAGCGGGTTATAGGGCATGACTGCAAGACCTTCCTCACCCGCCAGCGGCAACAGTTCCCGTTCGATCTGCCGGAACAGCAGGTTGTAGCGTGGCTGGACCGACACAAAGCGGGTCAACTTCAGGAAGTCGGCGCGGCCCAGCATGCGGGCCAGTCGATAGGCCAGGAAGTTGGAAACGCCGATGTAACGGGCCTTGCCATGGCGCACGATGATATCCAGTGCCTCAAGGGTTTCATCAAGGGGCGTCAGCGGATCGTCCAGATGCAACTGATAAAGATCCACGTAATCGGTGTTCAGCCGTTTAAGCGACGCCTCGATGGCGTGCAGCAAATGCTTGCGTGACGTCCCGCCATTCCAGGCGTGTGGCCCCATGACTGCGCACGCCTTGGTGGCCAGGATGTAATCATCGCGCTTGCCGTTGAGCCAACTGCCGACGATTTCCTCGGTGCGTCCGACCGCATCGAATGTGGCGCCCAACGGATAGACGTCGGCGGTATCGATGAAATTGACGCCTGCTTCGGCGGCGCGGTCCATGATCTGGTGCGATACCTGCGCATCGGTTTGCAGCCCGAAGGTCATGGTGCCCAGACATAGCCGGGAAACGGTGAGCCCGGCACTGCCAAATTGACGGTATTGCATGATGTGTCTCCTCGGATTGAAACAAGATGACCGCTGACAAAATCAGACCGGTGCGGATCAGTGCCGCCTTCTGACCCTTGCGTCGGTTGCGTCGGTGCCCACTGCTGACCGAAGCCAGACGCTGGCTTTGCGGCTTCCCAGGAATGGACCTCCGACCAAGGCAATTGATTGCATCGCATTAAAGTGGCTATATGGCATCACAGCTCACTAAATATCTTCTACGCTTAGGCGATAGCTCAAAAGAAGCCTGCCTGCCAGTCACTGGCGACGGTCGATATCTCAGGTCATCAGACGACCGGTCTGCCCCGGAGCTAAAGTCCGCAGGGGAAAGGCAGATAACCCAATGTCCGCATTATTTCGAATGTATGACTGTTCAAGGATCGAACCATGACACTGCGCCCAGGCTCTTCTTCATCCCTGAAACCCCACGCACCCCTGCTCTGGTTTCCCTTGCTCCCGGCGGTCTGCGCAGCCACGGTGATCGTCGCCATCAATGGGCCGTCCAGTCAAAATCTGGGCATCGCCGCTGCGATACTGGCCGTCGGTTTCGGTGCTGGCTGGTGGAGCGCACGCTCACAACGAGATCGCGTCAATGAGACAGTCGCCAGCGCCATTGCGCTGCATGAGCGGCAGGCCAGCGAAGACAACACACTGAAATCCGCTGCGCAGCTCAATGAAGTGTTTCTCGGCGCAATGCCTATATGGGCCAAGCAGGTGGAAAGCTCGCGTCAGCAAACCGAAACCGCCATCGTCTCGCTGGCCGCTCGATTCACCAGCATTTCTTCGCGCCTGCAGGACACCGTGCACGCCTCACAGCAGGCTGCGGGTGAGCTGTCCGGACAGAGCGCCGACGGCGCACAGCACGCGTTGGCGCAAAGTGACGGCCAATTGGTGCAGGTCATTGATTCTCTCAAAGCGACCCAAAGCAGCCGGGATGAGACGCTCGCTCAGGTACGCAATCTGACCGCTTACACCGGTGAACTCAGAACAATGGCCGCCGATGTCGCGGCCATCGCGGCACAAACCAACCTGCTGGCGCTCAATGCTGCCATCGAGGCTGCCCGTGCTGGAGAAGCCGGACGCGGTTTTGCCGTCGTCGCGGACGCCGTGCGCAGCCTGTCGAGCAAGTCCAGTGAAACCGGGCAACAGATGTCCGCTAAAGTCGACATTATCAACAACGCCATCACCCAACTGGTGCAAGCCGCCTCAAGCGGCGCCGACCAGGACAGCAACTCCGTCACGACGTCGGAAAGCAATATCCAGCAGGTGCTGGAGCGCTTCAAGACCGTCACCCTGCGCCTTGCCGAGTCCGCCGAAATGTTGCAGCAGGAAAGCTTCGGCATTCGGGACGAACTCACCGATGTGCTGGTCAGCCTCCAATTCCAGGATCGGGTCAGCCAGATCCTTTCTCACGTGCGCGACAACATCGATTCGCTGCACGCGCATTTGCAGCAGGCCAGTCAATCGCCTGAAGCAACCACGCCTCTCAACGCTCGCGACTGGCTGGCTCGAATGGAAGCGACCTACGCCACTGAAGAACAGCGTCACACGCATCGCGGCGGCACGGGTGCACAGCAGCATTCACAGGAAATCACGTTCTTTTAAGGAGAGCACCATGGCTAAAAGTGTATTGGTTGTCGATGACTCCAGCAGTGTTCGGCAGGTGGTGGGCATTGCGTTGAAAAGTGCAGGTTATGACGTGATCGAAGCTTGTGACGGCAAGGATGCACTGGGCAAGCTCAATGGCCAGAAGGTGCACCTGATCATCAGCGACGTGAACATGCCCAACATGGATGGCATCACCTTCGTCAAGGAGGTCAAGAAGCTGCCCAGCTACAAGTTCACACCGATCATCATGCTGACCACCGAGTCTCAGGAATCGAAAAAAATGGAAGGCCAGGCTGCCGGTGCCAAAGCCTGGGTGGTCAAGCCGTTCCAGCCTGCCCAGATGCTGGCGGCGGTTTCCAAGCTGATCCTGCCCTGACACTGGAGGTTGCCATGCCATTTCTGTGCGAGACATTGAATGACACCGCCCGCGTGCACATCGACGGCGAGTTGACGATTTACACCGCCGCAGAGCTCGCCGCGCAATGGCTGCCTCGACTGGGGGAAACCCCGCGCATGGAAGTTGATGTGTCCGAGGTCACCGAAATCGATGGCGCCGGCCTGCAGCTACTGCTTCTGGCCAGACGCGAGGCATCCCGAGCCGGGACACGTTTGACGCTGACGGGACAAAGCAAAGTGGTGATGGAAACGCTTGAACTGTGCAATCTGGTGGACGCTGTCTAGCGATCTGTCGGTGCGCTCCTGCAACACACGTCAAAGGAAATGAACGTGAGCATTAACCTCGATCAGGCACAACAAACGTTCATCATCGAGGCCCGCGAGTTGCTGCTGGCGATGGAAGCGTCGCTGCTGCAACTGGAAAGCGAGCCCAACGACGATGAAGCCATCGGCGCGGTGTTTCGTGCAGCGCACACCATCAAGGGTTCTGCCGGCCTGTTCGGGCTGGACGCCATTGTCAGTTTCACCCATGTAGTCGAGGACGTTCTGGACCGCCTGCGTGAAGGCAGCGTCAGCGTGGATGCGGCTTTGATCGCGGTGCTGCTGAAATCCGGCGACCACATGCTCGAGCTGATTGATGTCGTGGCCAATCAGGGTAATGAATTACAGGCCCCGGCGCTGGCCCGGGAATCAGCGCTGCGCGAGTCGCTGCGAGGTTACCAGGCGCCCACCGCTGCTGCGCAGAACCCGGTTATCCGGGAAACTACCGGACAACAGGTCACCCACAATCCAGAAACCCTGACGCTTTGGCACATTACCTTGCGGTTTGGCGTGGACGTTTTTCGCAACGGCATGGACCCCCTGTCATTTCTGCGTTACCTCAACACCCTCGGGGAGACCGTGCAGATCGTCACGTTGTCCGACAGCATGCCGGACGTGCACGCCTGGGATGCAGAGTCGTGTTACCTGGGCTTCGACATTCAGTTTCTCTCCGCCGCGACCGATGCAGCGATCAACGAAGTGTTTGATTTCGTGCGGGCTGACTGTCAGATCGACATTGTTCCGGCCTCCGAACCCATCCAGGACGCGGCCCCTGATCAACAACAATTGATGCACACCCAGGTCGAGCCGGCGCAAGGCACTGCCATGGTCGCGGTGGGTGAACTCTTCCCGGACCAGCGAGCGGTACCGCGCCTGCCTGCACAGATCGTTCCCGAGAAAACCGTCGCAGAAAAAACCGTCGTGGCCAGTGATCACAAAGCCAAGGATGCGCGTTATGTGCGTGTCAACGCGGACAAGCTCGACGAGTTGATCAACCTGGTGGGCGAACTGGTGATTGCCAGTGCCGGGGTCAGCCTGCTGGCACGAACCTGCAACAACGATCCGTTGCAGGAATCGACGTCAACGGTATCGGGTCTGGTGGAGGAAATTCTCGATGGCGCCCTGCGTCTGCGCATGATCCCCATCGGCGATACCTTCAACCGTTTTCGCCGGGTGGTGCGCGACGTCAGTCAGGAGCTTGGCAAGGACATCGACCTGATCATCAGCGGCGCGGAAACCGAACTGGACAAGACGGTCGTGGAGAAAATCGGCGATCCCCTGATGCACCTGCTGCGCAACGCCATGGACCATGGTATCGAAACCGCCCAGGCACGTTTGGCGGCGGGCAAGCCGGTCAAGGGCCACTTGCACCTCAACGCCTATCACGACTCGGGCAGCATTGTGCTGGAGATCGCTGATGACGGCGCCGGCTTGAACCGCGATCGCATCCTCGAAAAAGCCCAGGAACGCGGCCTGATCGCCAGTGGGAGCAGCCTGACCGATCAGGAAATCTACAACCTGATCTTCGAGCCCGGCTTTTCCACTGCCGAGGCAGTGACCAGCCTGTCCGGGCGTGGCGTCGGCATGGACGTGGTCAAGCGCAACATCACGCTGTTGCGCGGCACCGTTGATCTGGACAGCACCCCGGGCCAAGGCACCGTGGTGCGCATTCGCCTGCCGCTGACACTGGCGATCATCAACGGTTTTCTGGTGAGCATCGGCCAGTCCACCTATGTGATCCCGCTGGACATGGTTCAGGAATGCATCGAACTCCACGAGACTGATCGGCAGATCGCCAGTGAACAGGGTTATCTGGATCTGCGCGGCGAAGTGCTGCCGCTGGTGTACCTGCGCGACCACTTCAATCACGAAGGCCCCGCTGCCCGTCGGCAAAACGTGGTGGTGGTGCGCTATGCCGATCACAAGGCTGGCCTGGTGGTTGACGATCTGCTCGGCGAATTCCAGACCGTCATCAAACCGCTGGGCAAACTGTTCGGTGCCCTGCGTGGCATCAGCGGCTCAACCATTCTTGGCAGCGGTGCCGTTGCGCTGATTCTCGACGTACCGGCACTGCTCACCCAAATCGTACAGCTGGAACCCCGTTACACCGCCACTCACGCCGCACAGCCAGCCAATGGCCGCTGACGCTTACGCAATTACATGGAGTACCACCCAATGAAATGGTTTTACGATCTCAAAATCGCTACAAAATTGATCGCTTCATTTCTCACGGTGCTTGCGCTGACCGCAGTCATGGGCGCGTTTTCGATTTTAAAGCTGAGCCATGTGAATGAAGCCTCGACCGAGATGCGCGAAAACTGGATGCCATCCATGCGCGCCGCCTCAGCCATGCGCTTTTATGCAGCGAACTACCGCCTTAAGGAAAACCGTCACCTCAGCGTTGATACAACCCCGGAAAAAAGCGCCGTAGAGCAAGAAGCGGTCGAGGCCAGGAAACAGTTTGAAATCCGTCAGGCAACCTACGAGAAGCTGCTCTCCAACCCGGAGGATCGCCAGCTTTACCAGGCGACCGTCGACGAATGGACGGCCTACCTCGCCGTGAGCAAAGACCTGCTCGCCTTCTCCCTGCAGGGCCAGGAAAATCAGGCCCGAGACTTGCTCCGAGGCGAATCAAAACGTCATTTCGACCTGCTCACCTCCAGCCTGCAGAAAATGGTCCAGCTCAACGATGAAGGGGCTGCAAAGGCCAGCGAGCGAGGCACTGAGCTGTACCTGAACGCACGAATGTCAATCATCGGTGGCCTCATCGTCGCACTGCTGGTGGGGTTGGGGCTTGCGTTGTTCATATCGCGCATTATTTCCCGGCCACTGAAACAAGCGGCCGCCGTCGCGGAACAATTGGCTGAAGGCAATCTCAACGCACGCATCGAAGTCAGCTCCAAAGACGAAACGGGCATGCTGCTACTGGCCATGCAGAACATGGTCGGCAAGCTCTCGCACATCATCGGTGAAGTCCGTAACGCCGCCGACAACCTGGCCAGCGCTTCGGAAGAAGTCAGCGCCACCGCGCAATCCATGAGCCAGGCCACCAGTGAACAGGCGGCCAGTGTCGAGGAAACCAGCGCCTCTATCGAACAGATGAGCGCCAGCATCAATCAGAACACCGAGAACGCCAAAGTCACCGACGGCATGGCCAGCAAAGCGGCCAAGGAAGCTACCGACGGCGGTGAATCGGTGCAGCAGACCGTTGTGGCCATGAAGAAGATCGCCCAACGCATCAGCATCATCGACGACATCGCGTACCAGACCAATCTCCTGGCGCTCAATGCCGCGATTGAAGCCGCCCGCGCCGGCGAGCACGGCAAAGGCTTTGCAGTGGTAGCCGCTGAAGTGCGCAAACTGGCAGAACGTAGCCAGGTAGCGGCTCAGGAAATTGGCGAGCTGTCTTCCAGCAGCGTCGACATGGCCGAGAAAGCGGGCAAGTTGCTCGGCGAAATGGTGCCATCAATCAACAAGACTTCGGACCTTGTGCAGGAAATCAGTGCAGCTTCCGAAGAACAGGCATCGGGTGTTGCGCAGATCAATACCGCCATGACCCAACTGAATCAGGTCACTCAGCAGAACGCGTCGAGCAGCGAAGAGCTGGCCGCCACCGCCGAGGAAATGAGCAGTCAGGCCGAGCAATTGCAGCAGGCCATGAGCTTCTTCTCCCTGGACACGCCGCCCAAGGCAACCAGCCAGACAGCCAGACACGACAACCCACCCGCCAGCTCCAGCCGCAAACCGCCGCGCAACGCCGTACAGGCGCAGCCCAAGGCATTCGCCTACAACATGGCAAGCGCGCCGGACGAGTCCGAATTTACCCGATTCTGATCGTTGGCTATCACAAGGTTCGCTGAAAGGAGAAAGGCATGGGCGCCATTGCAACCACACGTCAAATCGCAACTCCCGTCGAGGAGGAGGCGCAATACCTGACCTTCATGCTCGCGCAGGAGATGTTCGCCATTGGCATTCTGGGCATCAAGGAAATCATCGAATACGGCAATCTGACCATAGTGCCGATGATGCCGGCCTTCGTGCGCGGGGTGATCAACCTGCGCGGTGCGGTCGTCCCGGTCGTGGACCTGTCGGCGCGGTTTGGTCGGCCAGATTCGGACATCACGCGCCGCAGTTGCGTGGTCATCATCGAAGCCAGCGCCGAGGATGGTCAGCCTCAGGACATCGGCCTGCTGGTCGATACGGTGTCTGCCGTACTGGAAATCCCCGCCTCACAAATAGAACCGCCGCCGAGCTTCGGCGCGCGGATTCGCGCTGATTTCATCAGTGGCATGGCCAAGGTAGACGGCCGGTTCGTCATTGTCCTGGAAGTCAGTCGGGTGTTGTCCATCGATGAAATGTCGCGGCTTGCCGAACCGGAACAGGTGTCACCCACCGAAGCCGACGTGCGTTAAATCCATCACTAACGAGCAAGGAATGCCCCGTGAGTGCATCAGCGCTGAGCGATACCGAATTTGGCCAATTCCAGTCCTGGCTTTATCAGGCGGCTGGCATCAACTTGTCATCGGCGAAAAAGGCACTGGTGGCCGGTCGCCTGTTCAAGCGCCTCAAGCACTATGAGCTGCACAGCTATGGTGACTATTTCACGCTGATCATGAGCGGCCAGCGAGCCGATGAGCTGCAGGTTGCGCTGGACCTGCTGACCACTAATGAAACCTATTTCTTCCGCGAGCCCAAGCACTTCGACTTTCTGCGCCAGCACGTGCTGCCCAGTGCTGCACCGGGCAAGACGTTCCGCGTGTGGAGCGCCGCCAGCTCGTCAGGGGAAGAACCCTACAGTCTGGCCATGACCCTGGCGGAAGGCCTGGGCACGACGCCCTGGGACGTGACGGCCTCGGATATCAGCACACAAGTGCTGGCCAAGGCGCGAACCGGTCACTACCCCCTTGAACGCGCCAGCAACCTGCCCCAGCCATTGCTGGTCAAATACTGCCTCAAAGGCACGGGCCGCCAGGAAGGCACGTTCCTGATTGATCGAACACTGCGTAGCCGGGTCAACTTCCTGCAGGTCAACCTCAACGAGACGTTGCCTGAACTGGGGGAATTTGACGTTATCTTCCTGCGCAACGTGATGATTTACTTCGATCAGCCAACCAAAGTCCGTGTCGTGGCACGCTTGCTCCCCAAGCTCAAACCCGGCGGCTATTTCATCGTCAGCCATTCAGAAAGCCTCAACGGTGTTTCGGATGCCCTCAAACTGGTAGCGCCCTCTATTTACCGCAAACCATGAACACAATCGCTGAAGATCTATATCTGTCCCCCGGGGATTTTCGTTTCGAAACCCGCCCGGTCCGGCTGCGCACGGTGCTCGGTTCCTGCGTCGGGGTAACGCTTTGGCATCCAGGGCGAAAAATTGGCGCCATGTGTCACTTCATGCTGCCCAGCCGACCACGCAAATCGACTGCCTTGAACGGCAAGTACGGCGACGAAGCCATTGAATTGTTCCTCCGCCAGGCATTGGCGCACCACACGGCGGCCGAGGACTACCAATTGAAACTGTTCGGTGGCGGCGAGATGTTTCCGGGCATACGCCAGGACACGCATTCCAACGATGTGGCGCAGATGAATGTCAGCGCGGCGCTGGAAATGGCCGACCACTACCATCTCGACCTGATCGCTCAAGACATGGGGAGTACAGGGCACAGAAACGTTATCTTCGACACCAGCAACGGCCATGTGTGGGTCAGTCACAAACCAATAAGGACACGTACCGGAAATGCCCAGGAAAAAAATTAACGTACTGCTGGTCGACGACTCGGCGGTGGTTCGTCAAGTACTGCTGGCAATTCTCAGCGATACCCCGGACATCCATGTCATGGGCGCGGCCTCCGATCCTATTTTTGCCATGGACAAGCTGGCCCGGGAATGGCCGGATGTCATCGTTCTGGACGTGGAAATGCCCCGCATGGATGGCATTACGTTCCTCAAGAAAATCATGAGCGAGCGCCCGACGCCGGTTGTGATCTGCTCGTCTCTGACTCAGAAAGGCGCGGAGACCACCTTGCAGGCGCTGGCGGCGGGTGCGGTGGAAATCATCACCAAACCCACCAGCGGCCTGAAAAACTTCCTGCTTGAGTCGGCGGCCGAACTGGTTTCGGCAATCCGCGCCGCCGCCCAGGTCAATGTCAAAAACCTGGGCAAGCGGCCCGCGGCCGTGCAACTGACCCCATCCACGCGGCTGTCGGCGGATGCCATGCTGCCCGCAGCCAGCGGACAGGCCATGGCCCAGACGACCGAACGCATCGTCGCCATTGGCACCTCCACCGGTGGCACCCAGGCGCTGGAAGCGGTGTTGACCGCGCTGCCACGGGTGTGCCCGGGCATGGTCATCGTTCAGCACATGCCGGAAAAATTCACCGCGTCATTTGCCGAACGGCTCAACGGGTTAAGCCACATTGAAGTGCGCGAGGCGCGAAACAATGACCGCATCCTGCCCGGTCTGGCGCTGATCGCCCCCGGCGGCAAACACATGATGGTCACCCGCAGCGGCGCGTTCTATCACGTGCAGGTAGTGGACGGCCCGTTGGTCAATCGGCATCGCCCCTCGGTGGATGTCTTGTTTCGCTCCGTGGCGAAGTTCGCGGGCCGCAACGCCACCGGCATCATCATGACCGGCATGGGTGATGACGGCGCGCGGGGTCTCAAGGAAATGCTCGACGCCGGGGCCTCGACGGTGGCTCAGGACGAGGCCACCTGCGTGGTTTTCGGCATGCCCAAGGAAGCAATCAAGCTCAACGCCGCACAGCGAATCCTGCCCTTGCAGGACATTCACCACGCGATTCTGCACAAATAAGCAGGTGGCGAGCGTTTTTATGGCCGCTAACCGCACTTTTAGTCGCTCGAAAGCGGTTTTGATGCTTGCTCAACCGCTGGCCGTCTACGATTCTGTAGAGAACAACGTCAGGGCAGCCCGTCGCTGACCCGGCCACCACCGGAGCATTTGCATGAAAACAGTCGCACAACTGCTGAAACTCAAGGTTTCGCACAATCAACAGGTGCACACCATTGCGCAGGATCAGATGGTGCTGGAGGCGCTCAAGGTGATGGCTGAAAAGAACATCGGCGCCTTGCCGGTGGTCCACAACGGCGCACTGGTGGGCATGGTCAGCGAGCGTGATTATGCGCGCAAGATGGTCCTCAAGGGCCGATCCTCTATCGGCACCCCGGTCAGCGCAATCATGAGTGCCACAGTGATCACGGTGGATTCGCAACAGACCGTCGAAACCTGCATGAACATCATGACCGACAACCACTTGCGCCACCTGCCCGTGGTGGAACACGGCGAGTTGCTGGGGCTGCTGTCCATCGGTGACCTGGTCAAAGAGGCCATTGCCGAACAGGCCGACCTGATCCAGCAACTGGAACAGTACATTCGCGGGGTGTGAAGAGGTTTGGGGGGCTGGAGACGACGTGTTGGTGGTGGCGCGTCTCAAATCGGGTGGCACCAACAGCATTGGCGGCGCTGCGCCTTGAGGTTCCGTCCTGACGGCCGGGTCCATTTTGTCGTGGCAAAATAGACGAAAACCGTTTGCGCTGACGTCCGGCCCCTGCTGCGCAGGGGTTCCTTCGCTCCGGTGCCGTGGTGTGGGTACGCGCCGACGGGCCATCCATGGCCCACGGCATCCATGCCGGTCGCCCCACCCCACGACACCTGCGCTCAGCCTCCCGACGCGCGTTTGGCGGTGTCTGTCAGACCTCGGCACGGAAAAGCCAAAATCAAAAGCATGAGGCGCTAACCCGTGGGGCCACTCTGGACCGTGACCGCCAGCGCAGCTAACCTGTCCGGCACTTCTACCTCCCGAGACTGCCATGACGATTAACCTGGACACCGTATTCGAGCGCCACGACACCGACAGCAAGAAGTGGAGCCAGTACCCTGCCGATGTCTTGCCCATGTGGGTCGCCGATATGGACTTCCCGGTGGCCGAGGCGATCCTGGAGGCACTGCATAAACGTCTTGAGCACCCACTGCTCGGTTACGGCGTCGCGCAGGATGCACTGCGCCAGACGGTCGTTGCCCACCTTTGGCAAGCCTATGCCTGGCAGGTGCAACCCGAAGAACTGGTATTCCTGCCGGGTGTCGAGCCGGGTTTCAACATGGCGCTGCATGCGCTGGTCGCTGAAGGTGCCGGCGTGGTGCTGCAAACGCCGAATTATGCGCCGCTGTCCAAAGCCCCGAATAACTGGCAGCAACCTCGTATCGAACTGCCCTTCAAAGCCAATGCCCAAGGTGAATACGAAACCGACATGGGGGCATTGGACAACGCGCTGCAAGGTGCGGGCGCCCTGCTCTTGAGCAATCCGCATAACCCGCTGGGCAAGGTGTTCGGCGCCGAGGAGTTGCGCCTGATTGCGGACGCATGCGTGCGCAACGACGCACTGATCATCAGCGATGAAATCCATGCCGACATTCTGTTTGACGGGCGTCGGCACATCCCCATTGCCTCGCTGGGCCCGCACATCGCCAAACGCACGGTCACCCTGATGTCAGCCAGCAAGGCTTACAACATTGCCGGGCTCAAGACCGCGTTTGCCGTCATCCAGGACAAGCCATTGCGCGAGCGCTTCAACCATGGCCGTCTGGGCCTGGTGGACAGCGTCAACGTCTTGGGCATGGAAGCGACTCGCGCCGCGTACAGCGAAGGTGGCGACTGGTTAAAGGCTGTATTGGCGTATCTGCAGGGCAATCGCGATTATCTGGCTGATGCCGTCAAGACCCGACTGCCCGGCGTGGTCATGCACCTGCCGCAAAGCACGTACCTGGCATGGCTGGATTGCTCGGCGCTGGGCCTGGATAACCCTCAACAATTCTTTCTGGAGCACGGCAAGGTCGCCCTGAGTGCAGGCGCGGAGTTCGGCAACGATTGCCAGCAGTTCGTGCGCCTGAATTTCGGCTGCCCCCGCTCGCTGCTGGAAGAAGGCCTGGCGCGGATGGAGCGCAGTCTGCGCAATCGCTGAAACGCACGGCTTGCAGCGGACAAACAAAAGCCCGGCTAGCCGGGCTTTTTGATTTGGGTCCTGTTCAAGAATACTCAATCAATAACGCTGGTATTGCGAACCGAATTCTTTGCGGTTCTCGGCGACTAAAACCTTGCTGTCCCGTTGGACCTGAGCGCGATCAAAGGTTTTGTTGCCCGCAGTGGCGACGCCCATGTCACTGTTTTCACGGTTTACGTGATCAGCGATTTGCGTAACCGGGGCCGCCGCAGGTTGGGCAATTAAAGTGGCGGATTGCGAGTTGGCAAAGGCCGCCGTCGCAGTCAGCATCGAAAAGGCAAAGCTCAGGGCGATGGTACGTTTCATAATCTATGGCTCCAGTAGATGAGTCGTTCTGTTGGAGCCCAATTTACGGGCCGCGGCTTTTGAAGAAAAACCACCGCTGTACATACTGAATATCAATCTGACTGATCCCCCGCCGACGCCGCGTAATCGCGACGTCGGCAAAAGAGATTACTCAGTCTTGCGCAACACCACTCTCGTCACCCGGCGCTCTTCAACACCCACGACGGTCATGTTCCAGCCTTCCCAATCCAGCTGATCGCCTTTGCGCGGCAAGCGGTCCAGCAAGCTCATCACCAGTCCGGCAACGGTTTGATAGTCCTCGGTGGCTTTGGCCTGGAAGCCAATACGCTCGCGCACATGGCTCAGATTCAGAGCGCCAGACACCACAAAGCCTCCGTCCTCGGCGACGATATCCGGACCGTCGATCTCGCTGGCGTCGGGCAACTGACCGGCGATGGATTCCAGAATGTCAGTCATGGTCAGGATGCCGATGAAGTCACCGAACTCGTTGACCACAAAGGCGATGTGGGTCGACTCCTTGCGCATCTGCTCCAGGGCATTGAGGATCGTGAAGTTTTCCAGCAGGTTGATCGCCTTGCGCGCCAGCACTTCAAGGTTCGGCTGATTGCCCGCCAGCAGTTCCTTGAGCAACTCCTTCTTGTGCACGAAGCCCAACGGCTCATCAATGCGGCCTTCGCGGATCAACGGCAAGCGCGAATAGGACGAGTGCATCAATTTCAGGGTGATTTTGTCCGCATCGTCGGCCAGATCAATGTGATCGACCTCGGCGCGGGGTGTCATGACCGAGCGAATAGGCCGCTCAGCCAGTTGCAGCACGCCGCTGATCATCACCCGCTCACGGCGGTCGAACACGGCTACAGTCTGCTCCCCTTCCAGCATGTCAGCGATTTCTTCGCCCACTTCATCGGCATCCAGCCGGCGACCGCCCAGCAGACGCATGACAGCGTGGGCCGTGCGCTCGCGCATCGGCCGCATGCCATGCAACGAACGCTTACGACGCATGCGGGCAACCTGGTTGAACACCTCGATAAGAATCGAGAAGCCGATCGCCGCGTACAGATAGCCTTTGGGGATATGAAAGCCCAGTCCCTCGGCAGTAAGGCTGAAGCCGATCATCATCAAAAAGCCCAGACACAGCATGATCACTGTCGGGTGGGCATTGACGAAGCGGGTCAGCGGCTTGCTGGCCACGATCATCAGACCGATGGAGATCATCACGGCGATCATCATGACGGCCAGATGCTCGACCATGCCGACGGCGGTAATGACGGCGTCCAGGGAGAACACCGCGTCTAACACGACAATCTGCGCCACGATGGGCCAGAACCTGGCGTAGGTCAGGTTGCTGGTGCGTTCGGCGACATGCCCTTCCAGACGTTCATGCAGCTCCATGGTGGCCTTGAACAACAGGAACACGCCGCCGAACAGCATGATCAAGTCCCGCCCGGAAAAGCTGTGATCGAACACTTCGAACAGCGGCTGGGTCAGCGTGACCATCCAGGAAATACTGGCCAACAGGCCCAGACGCATGATCAACGCCAGGGACAGGCCGATAACACGGGCCTTGTCTCGTTGCTCAGGCGGCAACTTGTCGGCCAGGATCGCGATAAACACCAGGTTATCGATGCCCAACACCAGTTCCAGCACGATGAGCGTCAGCAGACCAAGCCATGCCGTAGGGTCAACTATCCATTCCATGAGTTATTGGCGCTCGCGCAGGCAAAGGTCAGACGATCGCCCACAGCTATAACCGTCACTCGCTCGGGGCGGTGTGAGGGTAGCCAGGTGGGACGGTATAAAAGAGGGGGTGACGTTCTGATTTGATTCACGCGCGAGGGCGGGATTGAAAATCATAAGGGCGATGCGGAGAACAGAGCGACTGGGAGGCTCCTGAACGGTATTCATACAATCCTGAAATTAAATGCGGGACGTGATCCTACAACGGCTCGCGCCTTCTCCGACGGGGCAAAGTATTACAAGACGTTGAACAAACCGGCGTACGCATCCCCTCGGCAGGTCTGGTCGAATGCACTGGCTGGCACGAAAAGCCCCGGCGATGGACTCGCCGGGGCGACGACTACAGCGCTTTCAGAAAGCTGCCGATCAAGCGGTTGATCTGATCGGCGGACTCCATTTGCACCATATGCCCCTGACCCGGCAGCACTTCGACCTGGGCCGGTAATCCCTCGCCATGATGGGCTGGAATGATCCCGTCTTCTGCGCCCCAGATGATCAGGCTCGGTTGCTGCCCAACCTGAGGGCGCAAATCGACGGCTTGTCGTGCGTCAGGAAACAACTGGCTGACCAATTGCCTCAAGGCGCCGTCAACCCCTTCAAGGCGTTTGAACTTGAGCATGTCCTCCAGCATTTGCCGGTTGACCAACCCTGGGTCGCTGAACAGTTTGATGAGCTGCGGTTTGAGGACGTTGCGGTTGTTGGCGTCGACAAAGCCCTGCAAGTACTCGCCATTGATCTCGGTGCCCAGCCCGGCACTGGCGATCAGGACGAGGCTGGCCACCCGCCGGGGTGCCAGTCGGGCCATGTTCAGCGCCACCGCGCCCCCCATGGAATGGCCGGCCAGGTGCGCGGTGTTGATATCCAGATGATCCAGCAGCCCCAACACACTGTGGCTCAACTCATCCAGGTCACCGGTGCGCAGGGTCTTGCCGGACTCGCCATGACCGGGCAGGTCCATGGCGATGACCCGCCGATCAGCCGCCAACGCCTGATGATTGAACAGCCAGTTGTTCAGATCGCCGCCGAAGCCATGGATCAGCACCAGCGGCGTGCCGCCCTCGCCCAGATCAAAGTAGCGCAGGGTTCGGCCCTCGAGCTCGATTTTCTGCGCCGTCGGGCCTGAGGCTTCAGCGGCATCGTTGGCGGGCACGAAATCGGCCTGGAACCGCGCAATGACTTCGTCGATCTCGGCATCGGTGGCGTCCCCGTCAACAATGATCGCCAGTAGCGCACCCACCGAAAGGGTTTCATCCGGACGCGCCAACACCCGTTTGAGCACACCGCTGAACGGCGTTTCCACACTGCTGGATATCTTGTCGGTCTCGACGTCGAGCAACTCCTCGCCCTTTTCGACGCGGTCACCTTCCTGTTTGAGCCAGGTATCGACCCGGCCCTCGGTCATCGACAAGCCCCACTTGGGCATGGTCAGGGTATGAATCTGGCTCATGCAGCGCTCCTTTTGTCGCTGATCTTGCGTACCGCGGCCTCGATTTTTGCGGCGCTCGGGATGTACATGTCTTCAAGGGCATCGGAAAAAGGCACCGGGGTATGCGGTGCGGTGACCATCTCAATGGGCGCTTTGAGGGAATCAAACGCTTTTTGTGCAACCAGAGCGCTGATGTCCGTGGCCATCGAGCAACGCGGGTTGGCTTCGTCGATGACCACCAGCCGACCGGTTTTCTCCACGCTTTCGAGAATGCTGTCCTCATCCATGGGGCTGGTGGTGCGCAAGTCCAGCACTTCGCAGTCGATGCCCTGACGCGCCAGGTTCGCGGCAGCTTCCATGGCCAAATGCACCATGCGCCCGTAGGTAACCAGGGTGACGTCATTGCCTTCGCGCAGGAAATTGGCCTCGCCGAACGGGATGGTGTAAAGCTCCTCAGGCACCTCGCCCTGCATGCTGTAGAGCATCTTGTGCTCGCAGAAAATGACCGGATCGTTGTCGCGGATCGCCTGGATCAGCAACCCTTTGGCGTCATAGGGCGACGAAGGGCAGACCACTTTCAGGCCCGGAATATGTGTCCACAGCGATGTGAGCATCTGGGAATGCTGGGCCGCCGCACGCAAGCCCGCGCCCACCATGGTACGGATCACCAGCGGCGTGACCGCCTTGCCCCCAAACATGTAGCGAAACTTGGCGGCCTGATTGAGGATCTGGTCCAGGCAGCAACCGGCGAAATCCACAAACATCAGCTCGCAGACCGGACGCATGCCCTGGGTGGCGGCACCCACGGCCGCGCCGACATAGCCGATTTCCGACAGCGGCGCGTCCAGTACCCGGCCGGGAAACTGCCCATACAAGCCTTTGGTGACACCCAGTACGCCGCCCCAGGCATCCTGTTCGCCCGGCGCACCCGCGCCGCCGGCCACGTCTTCGCCGATGATGAATACGCTGGCATCGCGGCGCATTTCCTGGGCAAGGGCTTCGTTGATTGCCTGCTGATACGTGATTTTTCTAGCCATGATGATTGTCCTTTTATTCTTGTCGTAAAGTGCGCAAGTCAGCGTCGTTAACGGGTCATGGGTAGCTGACGTAGACATCGCTGAGCAGATCAGCCAACTGAGGTTTTGGATCTGACTTGGCCAGCCGCACGGCGTCTTCGATCAATTGCTCGACTTCCTGATCAATGACAGTCAATTGGGCCCGCTCCAGCCAGCCGTTTTCGATGCAGCGCTGGCTGAACTGCTCCAGACAATCGTTGGCTTCGCGCAGGTTCTTCACTTCGTCCGGGGCACGGTAGGTTTGGGCATCGCCTTCGAAGTGGCCGTAATAGCGGGTCAGTTTCACTTCCACCAGGGAAGGCCCTTGCCCTGCCCTGGCGCGCTCGATGGCAGCACCCGCTGCGGCGTGTACGGCGAAAAAATCGAACCCGTCGACGGTGACGCCTGGCATCCCGAAGCCGATGGCCCGATCGGCAATGTCCTTGCAGGCTACCGACCAGTTGGAGGCCGTGGCTTCGGCGTAGCCGTTGTTTTCCGCAACGAAAATGCACGGCAGGTTCATGATCGAGGCCAGGTTCATGGCTTCGAATACCGCGCCTTCGTTGGAGCCGCCATCACCGAAAAACACCACGGCAACACCTTGCGTCCCTTTGAGCTTGGCGGCCAGCGCGGCACCCGCTGCCAGGGGCGCGCCTGCTCCCACAATGCCGTTGGCGCCCAGCATGCCCTTCTCCAGATCGGCAATGTGCATCGAGCCACCCTTGCCGCCGCACACGCCGGTTTTCTTGCCGTAGATTTCCGCCATCATCCCGTACACATCGACGCCTTTGGCGATGCAGTGGCCGTGGCCCCGGTGATTGGAGGCAATGCAGTCATCGTCGTTGAGGTGGGCCATCACGCCAGCGGCACTGGCTTCTTCGCCGGCATATAAATGTACGAAACCGGGAATCTCGCCGGTGGCGAACTCCACGTGCAGACGCTCTTCGAAATCACGGATGGTGCGCATCACTTTGTAAGCATGCAGCAACTGATCGGTGGACAGGTGAGTGGACATATTGTTGTTCTCCAGGTTGTCTCGACACTCGGGCCGGATAATTCCAGCCCGATGGACAGAGCAAACACGGGGCCAACCTGTGCCATTTTCCGCCTGAAGCCCGTGCCAGAGCCCTTGAACGGCTTTGCAAAACAGTGTTGGGCGGATCAGGATGAGACGCTGCATCTCGGCATATCGCCCTGATCGGTGGAACACTGAGACGCTGCGTCTCAGCGATGGGTGGCCGTGGCTGCGACTTGTCGTCGTCATGGGTTGGGCGCTTAATAGCCGCCATAACAACAATGATCGAGAACCGGAGGCCCTATGCTCGCCGCGAACTCCAGAGCCCACGTGGATTGCGTCAGTCGGGTGGTCAAAAACGCTGGCCGCCTGCCCCAGGCGCCCGTGCCGCCGCTGATTTACGACTCCTGGCGACGCTCCATGGAACAACACCATCTCGACCCCGGCTCGCTTCAGGGGCCGCGCATTCTCTCCACCACGCTGCTCAAGGAATGCCGTGACCGGGCCGAGTTGTTCCTGCGGGTTGCCAGCGAAGAAGTCGCGCAACTGCATGCCAGGGTGCGGCACGCCGACTATTGCGTGCTGCTCACCGATGCTCAGGGCCAGACCATTGATCATCGGGTGGATTCAGCGATTCGCAGCGATTGCCGCAAGGCCGGTCTGTACCTGGGCACCTGTTGGTCCGAAGCCGAAGAAGGCACCTGCGGCGTCGCCACGGTATTGACCAGCAAGGCGGCGGTCACGGTGCATAAGCGCGACCACTTTCGCGCTGCCTTTATCGGGCTGACCTGCTCGGCCGCACCGGTCTTCGACCCGCAAGGCGAACTGCTCGGTGTTGTGGATGCCTCCGCGGTCCAGTCCCCTGATGACCGCCGCAGCCAGCATTTGATTCGGCAGATGGTGGCGCTGAGCGCCCGCTCTATCGAAAACGCATTCTTCATGCACAGCGCCCAAGGCCATTGGGTGCTGCAGGCCCATAGCACGCAGGGCTATGTCGACAGCCAGCCTGATCTGCTGCTGGCCTGGGACCGTGATGGTCGCCTGCAAGGCATCAACAGCAAAGCGCGTCAGGCGCTGCGTCTGCGTTTTGGGCGTTTACCCGAGCACATCAGCGAAGTCTTCGATATCGACGCCTTACGTCATGCGGTCGACGAGGCGCCACAGGTGCTGAACTGGCAAGCCGGTGCTGACACGCTACAAGTACGCGTCAGCGCCCCGCGCCTCAAACCCGGAAACCGGGTGCCCATGTGCGTGGCCGATGACGGCACCCGGCTGGACCCGCGCATGGCGGATAACCTGCGTCTGGCGGTGCGGGTCAAGGATCGTAATCTGCCGATCCTCATTCAGGGCGAGACGGGCACCGGCAAAGATGTTTTCGCCCGTCAGGTTCACGATCACAGCGCACGCAAGCGTGAACCGTTCGTGGCGCTGAACTGCGCGGCAATCCCGGAAAGCCTGATTGAAAGCGAACTGTTCGGTTATACGGCAGGCGCGTTTACCGGTGCATCCAGCAAGGGGATGAAGGGTTTACTGCTGCAAGCCGATGGCGGCACGCTGTTTCTCGATGAGATCGGAGACATGCCCCTGACCCTGCAAACCCGCTTGCTGCGCGTCCTGGCCGAAGGTGAAGTCGCCCCGCTTGGGGCATCGCGTCGCGAGCGTGTGGACATACAGGTGATTTGCGCCACCCACCGGGACCTCAGCACCATGGTGCGCAACGGGGAGTTTCGCGAAGACCTGTATTTCCGCCTCGGCGGTGCGCGCTTCCAACTGCCGCCGCTGCGCGAACGCAGCGACCGCCTGACGTTGATCAACCAGTTGCTGGCGCAGGAAAACCAGAATGCCACCCTGCCCGTCGGCATGAGCGCGGCGACCCTGGAACGCCTGCTGAGCCATGGCTGGCCGGGTAATATCCGGCAGTTGCGTCATGTACTGCGTTACGCCTGTGCCGTATGCGACGGTGGAACCATTCAGATCGACGACCTGCCGCCGGAATTCCAAGGCCCGTCGCCTGTTGCCGGGCCGCTGATGCAGGACGCTGTCAGCCCGCAACGTCAGGTATTGCTGGACGCGCTGATTCGCCATCGCTGGCAACCCCGGGAAACCGCCCACGCCCTGGGCATATCACGGGCCACGTTGTATCGCCGGGTGAATCAACACGGGATCGAGATGCCGCGCACGCAGCATCGCAATCACGTAATCGAGATCGGTGGCCGTTAGCGGTACACCATCCCGCCATCGATCAACGGCGCCTGCCCGGTCATGTAGTCCGCATCCGGACCGGCAAGGTAGGACACGAAACCTGCCACGTCGTCCGGAGTTTCAGCGCGTCCCAGGGCAATACCGCCGACGTACTTTTTGTACGTTGCCCCGACGGCCGCGCCGGTAATGTCGGCCATGCGCTGATCGATCTCCACCCACATGTCCGTACCCACCACGCCCGGGCAGTAGGCATTGACGGTGATGCCATCGCTGGCCAGCTCTTTCGCGGCCGCCTGGGTCAACGCACGGACGGCGAATTTGGTCGCCGAGTAAACGCCCAGCAGCGCGAAGCCTTCATGGCCCGCGATGGAACAGGCGTTGATGATCTTGCCGGGCTGTCCGAGGGCTTTGAATTTCTTGCCCGCGGCCTGAATGCCCCAAAGCACGCCTTGCACGTTGATCTTCAGAATCCGGTCGACCTGTTCAGGCGTGACTGAAAGCAGCGACTCCACCTGGGCCACGCCCGCGTTGTTGACGATGATGTCAAAGCCACCCAGCGTGATGTACGTGTGTTCAACGGCGGCGACGACCTGATCCAGCTGCGAAACATCGGCCACGAACACGGTGGCCTTGCGCCCCAACCCAGCGATTTCTTCGGCCACCTGGTTGATCTTCGTCGCATTGATGTCAACCAGCGCGACATCGGCACCGTCGCGAGCCAGACGCAAGGCGATGGCCCTGCCAATGCCCTGACCGGCCCCCGTTACCAACGCGACTTTTCCGGCAATGCTCATAACGTTCTCCTTTTAATGGATAGGAGACGCTTGTATGGAAGGTTCCGCAGGTGCCGTCGAGGGCTTTTGCAATTGGCGCAATCCCTGAGACGCAACGTCTCATTATCTGCCTGACGACTTGCCCGGTCTCTGGACCAGACAGCCGTCGCAGAGCAATTGATTTGAACTTCCCGCTCATGCGCGTGCCGACTCTATAAGCGTCGGGCATCCCGCCTGACGATTCTGGAGACCTCACCCATGCCAGATGCACAGGGAAAAATCCGTTACGCAGTCGTCGCCGGAGGCTGGATTTCTCAAGGGGCGTTCATGCCTGGCGTCGATCAGACCGATAACTCGGTCATGACCGCGCTCGTGACGGGCGACCCGATCAAGGCGGACGGGCTGGCCGAACTCTACGACCTAAAAAGTTATCACTACGACGAATTTGACACCCTGCTCAAGTCCGGCGAAATAGACGCAATCTACTTGGCAACGCCCAATTTTCGTCACCGGGAATTCGCCGTACCGGCGCTGGAAGCCGGCATTCACGTGCTGCTGGAAAAACCCATGGCCACCAGCGAGCAAGACTGTCTGGCGATCACTGAAGCGGCCAAGCGCTCCGGCGCCAAGCTGATGATTGCCTACCGCCTGCATTTCGAGCCAGGCATGGTGGAAATGGTCAGCCGGGTCCGGGCCGGAGAAATCGGCGACCTCCGGTTGTTCACCTCGACCTTCGCGCAGATCACCAAGCCTGCCAACCATCGCATGCAAAGTGGTTATTGGGCGGGCCCTGCCGCTGACATGGGGCCTTATCCCATCAACGCGGTTCGCAACCTGTTTGACGCCGAGCCCGTGGAAGTCCATGCGGTCGCAATCCATACCCCGGGTCGGGAAATCAATACCCCGGACACCGTCTGCGTGACCTTGCGTTTCCCGGAGGAGCGTCTGGCGCAGTTCACCGTCAGCTACAGCCTGCCGGGCACCCAGCGTTTCCAGTTGATCGGTACCGAAGGCGAATTCGAAGCCTCGCCGTGCTACGGATTTGGAGAAGGCGTAGCGATCAGCTACCGCGCCATCATCGACGGCAAGACTCAGGAACACACCCACCCGGTGGTGGATCAGTTCGGCGGGGAAACCCAGTATTTCTCGGATTGCATCCTGCAGAACCGTGAACCCGAGCCCGATGGTGACGAAGGCTGGCGCGACGTGCGGGTACTGGCGGCCATCGAGCGCTGCCTTGAAACAGGCCAGGCACAAACCCTCGAACCGTTGCCCGACAGGCCCGGCATCGGCGTGGAACAGGCCCGGCGTCTACCGCTGGCAAAGGTGCCGAAATACATCAACACGGATGAGCCGAATGAGTAATCCGTTGCTGCCTGGGGCCTGATACGTCGAGCTCAAGGCAGGCGATTGGAACAATGGGAGGCCGCGATCAGGTGCGCGCTGATCGTGCCTCGTAGCGCGCCAGGCCCAATTCCGATAAGGCATGACGCGACAAAATGCCACGGCCGTTCAGGCCACCAGTTGTCTGATGACCCTGTATCGGCCCTAGTTCGAAAAAAACATTTGTTCTAAAATGTTTCCATACCGGCAAGCGGATGCGGAAACGAACATCAATGACCCTCAAGGTCAGCGAATTCGAATCCCGGCGACTTGACCCGAATCATAAAAAGAAAGCCCGTCATCGACGGGCTTTCTGCGTTTTCGGCATCCGATATTTTTCGCTGCCCTGCCCGACTGACCGCATTTTCGAAATCGCCGCCGCAGGGCGTCGCTGCTCATTTTTTCAACGTTGAGGTAATTCCATGTTGCGCCTTGTTGTAGCTCACCTGTTCCAGTGGTTCAAACGTCTCGCTTCCAGTGCAGTTTCGCGCAACGGCCGTGACGACAATCACTCGCAAGACTTTTCCCGGGAAGACGAGGGTGGCCGCTGGACGTTTATCTCCATCGTGATGGTATTGACCTTGAGTCTCTACACCGTGGCCGGCCTGGGTTACTACGCCAAGGTTCACGTCTGGGACGGCTTCACCGAGCAGCAGAAGGAAAACATTACCCAGGCCATGATCGTCAGCAGTCAGAGTCTCTGACGTCCACGCACACTCGCCTGCGGGAGCGTCGTTCCCACAATCAACCCGATTCCCCAACGGGACGAAATCGATTGCAGGTGAGCAGGATTCCTGAGAAAAAGCCGCCCTCTCTCCAGGTTTCCAGAGCACCGCCATGAACGAAGAGTTATTGATTACAGATGTCCGCACCGGTGACGGTAAAGAAGTGGTCAAAGGCGCCTTGATCACGACCCAGTACACCGGCTTTCTTGAGGACGGCACGGTGTTCGACTCTTCTTACGAACGAGGCAAGCCGTTCCAGTGCGTCATCGGGACTGGTCGCGTGATAAAAGGCTGGGACCTTGGCTTGATGGGCATGAAAGTCGGCGGCGTACGCACCTTGTATGTGCCGGCTCATCTGGCTTACGGTGATCGAACAGTGGGCGCTCACATCAAACCGGGTTCGAACTTGCGGTTCGAAATCCAGTTGCTGGAAGTCCTGACACGGGACGATTGAATCAGCGTCGCTGCGTGCCCTGCGTCCTCGCTACCCTTGCCAGCCATGCCTGACCAAGGGTAGGTGTGCTCCCCCGGGAACCGCGTGTTTCTCGCAAACTTCAATTGCTTGTTCGGACAGAAAAAGCGATGCTTTCGCGGCTTCGATTGCAGGTATTCACGAAAGGAACAGGAAAAGGGTATGGCCCTGAACAAACCCACCCAGGAGCTCAAGCGCCATCTGAAAGGAACGGCCGCCAACCTGGAGAGCACTGCCAATGAAATACTCAGGCTTGCCGAGCAAATGTCTGAAGTCGACGTCACCGCGATTCTGCAATTGGTCAACCGCCTGTATGGCGATGCCGACCAGCTCAAAGCGTACGCTGACGAAGTAAAGGCCAAGCGCATCGTACGCAACAAGGCACTTTAGTCCGTCTTCGTGCGCTTGAATTTCGAACGTCTCGCTCCTGATCCACCGGTCAACGCAGAGAACCGCCGATGCTGCCCTCCCCCGTCAGAAGGACTGTAAGCCCCGCTCACTTGCACATGCAGAAATGGCGCGGGCGCATAGGCATGTCGCTGGCGGCCGCCCTTTCAGTGCTGGCGGGCATGACCGATGCTATCGGATTCATGGCCACCGGTGACTTTGTCTCGTTCATGAGCGGGAACACCACACGGCTGGCGGTCGCCATCAGCGATGCCGATATCGGCACGACGGCCCGATTGTCGCTGGCCATAGCCACCTTCGTTCTGGGTAATGCGTTGGGTATCGTCGTCGCCCGCCTCGGCGGCCGGCGCGCCCTGCCCTTGTTGCTGAGCATCGGCATGTTGTTATGCGTGGCAGCCGCGTGGCCCCTGGATTCGCGGATCGGGACGGTCGTCGCCGCCATTCTGGCAATGGGAATGCTCAATGCGGCGGTGGAACAAGTGAACGGCCTGCCCGTGGGGCTGACCTATGTGACCGGTGCCCTGTCGCGCTTTGGACGCGGCTTCGGCCGCTGGATGCTCGGCGAACACCGCGACGGCTGGCGCGTGCAGTTGGTGCCCTGGACCGGGATGTTCATCGGCGCCGTGATCGGCGCCATCCTGGAACAACGCATGGGCCTCAACGCCATGTTGATCTGCGGCATGCTGGCGGCGTTACTGGGGCTGCTGTCTCTGAAAATCCCCCACCGCTGGCAACGCCGCTACATGCCTCGTTAAGAGGACTCAGGCCGGCAATACATGGGGCGCGTCGAGTCTTTCCTTGAGTCGATGGGCGAAAGCCAGGGCGTCCTCCATGCTGCGGAACGTCACTTCATAGTCGTTGATCACCACCAGCCAATCACTGCCGTAGGCGGCTTTTTCGATTTGCATTGTCATGCTGTAGTCCTCTTGATGTGTCCGGCTTGATCGGCGATTCGTAACTTGCGCAACAGATCGCGTTTTTTGCTGCGGTGGGCCTGCATGCGCAACAGCAGGTCGTTCAGCGTGCTCATGGCGTCGAGGATGTGCGGGCCTTTGTTAAGCATGACGCACTCGGCGCGAACACCCATGGCGGCGTCGGTGATTTCCGCCCGGGTCGCGGCGCCCGTCTTGGCCAGGGTTTCGAGGACCTGGGTTGCCCAGATCACCGGCACATGCGCGGCCTCGCAGATGCACAGGATTTCTTCCTGCAGTTCTGCGGTCCTTTCGAATCCATTTTCAACCGCCAGATCACCCCGCGCGATCATGACGCCCAGACGCGGGCTGTGCATTCCGGCCATCAACAGCGCGGCGAGGTTTTCGAAGCCCTGGCGGGTTTCAATCTTGAGCACCACGCCCAGATGTTCGGCATTGAGACGCTGCAAGTGGGCGAACAATGATTTGACGTCCTCCGGGCTGTTCACGAATGACATCTCGACCACGTCCGCATGTTGGCAGGCGAACTCCAAGGCGTCGATGTCGTCCTGGGACAATGCATCGAGCTTGAGGTCGCTTTCCGGAAGGTTGATGCCCTTGTCGCTCTTGAGCTTCACACCGCCCGGGGCATGGGTAATTCGTATGTAAAGCGCGTCATCGTGGATGGACTGGATCTTGCCGCCGATCTTGCCGTCGTCGAACCAGATGGGCTCGCCGGGGCGCACGTCCTGGAATACCCCCGGCAAGGTGCAGCCTATGCTGGCCGGGGTCAGTACTTTGCCCTCCGCATCGAAAACGGCGGGATGGCCGCTGTCCAGATCAGAGGTCAGCATCAAGATGTCGCCTTCCTGCAGGGGAATGCTTTGCTCTTGCACCGGCACGCTGATCACCCGTGCGGATTTTTTGCGACCTTTGGATTTTTTAAGGCTGAGCGTTATGCCGGGTATCACATAGGCTGTCTTGTGTAGCTCAACCCAGCAGCCCTCCTCCTCCACGTCGATGACCTGCAGGGTACGCCTGGAATCACGGGCATCATCGAACACCAACTCATCACCGGCCACCAACTGTGCCAGCCATTTGCCCGGTAGTCGCAAGACGAATGCTGATTCGGGGTGGGCATCGCCTGCTGAACTCAGCCAGACCCTGGCGGGTGTGGTCGTGCGCCCGAACAGGTCCTTGGTCGGGCGGATTCTGAGCACAGCCGGGCCCGGCTGGATCTGGCCGGTGCGCAATTTGGGGCCGGCCAGATCCATCATGACCTGACAGGTTTTACCGAGTTTATCGGCCGCGCTGCGGGCGTTCTCGATCATCGCCAGCCAGGTTGCCTGATCGTCGTGGGCGCAGTTGATTCGCTGACAATCCATCCCGGCTTCCAGCAAGTCACGCATCAGTTGGGGATCGGTTGCGGCCTCGCTGGGCATGGTCACCATGATGCGTACACCGCGTTCCGGCCCCTGCCCGCCGAACAAGGCATCGGCATGGGCAACGAGCAATCGCTCACCCACCTCCCCGAGCACGGCTCCGCTTTCGCCGGACGGAACCGAATCCGGCGCGAGACGTTGCAGCACTTCAATGACTCGGTCCACTGACGCCAGCGCGTTGGCCTCACAGCGCCCCAGAGACGAAAGCCCCAGCTCGACCAATTGGTGCTGCAAGGGACGAATGTCGTGGCGGCGCAGCGCCAGGTAGCTCAGCAGATTGCGGGCGCTTTCAATGTAGCTGGGGTGCAGGTGCATGGTTTCGATGGGGGCCCGGGCGGCCGCTTCCATCTTGACCCGCAAAAAACAGAGGCGTCGCAGGGCTGCCTGGATCTTGCGATCATCCAGTACATTGAATTCGGGTTCTATGACTGTCATGGCAAGCACTCGGGGCGAATGAGAAAGCCAGGAAAACGCAGACCGGCGCATCACCACGCGTCAGCTAACCGCGGACCGACTCGTCGACGTGACGCAGAACATGACGTTAGTGCCTGAATGTGACCGTATTCTTACCCCGCACGTTTGAAGTGCAGAATCCATCGCCCGGTCGGACCGACGGCTGCTCCGCTACGGCCCGTTACGTGCGAAGTGACTGCCTGTAATCAAACCGCCACCAATCTATGGTTTAAGTAGGCCCAAATTACTGCCCTCAATTGTGAGTTCGGAGTCTGCGCATGTATGTGTTTTCGAAAACAATAACCACCGTTTTCGTGGGACTGGCACTCAGTCTCGGGGTAGGCCTTGGGGGCAGCGCCCAGGCGGCCGATGAGGTCGTCGGCGCAGGGTCTACGTTTGTCTTTCCGGTGCTTTCCAAATGGGCGGACGAGTACAACCGCAAGAGCGGCACACGCGTCAACTATCAGTCCGTGGGCTCAGGTGCCGGGATCGCCAAGGTCAAAGCCGCTGAAGTCGACTTCGGGGCCAGTGACAAGCCACTCAAGTCCGAAGACCTCGCGCAATCGGGCATGATCCAGTTTCCGCTGGTATCGGGCGGCATTGTTCCAGTGATGAACCTGACATCCGTTGCACCCGGCTCACTGAAGTTCACCGGTGCACTGCTTGCCGATATTTTCATGGGCAAGATCACTCAGTGGAACGACCCGGCCATCGTCGCGCTGAATCCGACCGCTGTGCTGCCGAAAAAAGCCATCACCGTGATTTACCGCTCGGACAGCTCCGGCACCACTTACAACTGGGTGAACTACCTGTCCAGAGTCAGCCCGCAATGGAAAGAGAAACTCGGTGACGGCGCATCGACGAAGTGGCCGGTGGGGCTCGGGGCTCAAGGCAGCGAGGGCATCGCCAACTACGTGAAAAAAGTGCCCAACTCCATCAGCTACATCGAATATTCCTACAGCAAGCAGTACAAGCTCAATTACGGTCTGGTGCAAAACAAGGCGGGCAATTACGTGACACCCAATCTGGCCAGTTTCCAGGCCGCGGCAGTTGCGGCTGACTGGGCCCAGGCAAAGGATTTCAACCTGCTGATGGTCGATGCCGAGGGCGAGAACGCTTACCCGATCACCGCCACCACGTTTATCGTCATGCCTAAGCAGGCTGCCAATGCTGCTCGTGGCCTCGCCGCGCGGGATTTCTTTAAATGGGTTCTGGAAGAAGGCCAGCCGCAAGCCACCCAACTGGATTACGCACCGCTGCCTGATTCGTTGGTCAAGCAGATCGAAGCCTATTGGACAGCCAATCTGGTCACGCCGTAACCCACTGCACCGCTGGCTCGGCCCGTTGATGCGGTCGAGCCGGTTCTCATCGCGGAGCTGAGTTATGATGCGCCATCATTCTCAAAGCCCGGAACCCGCTCGATGCCCAGTCTGTCCACGACCCCTCAAACCCGCGGTTGGTCGTTCTGGTGGAAACCCCTTCTGTTTCTGGCCGTTGCGGTCATCGGGCTTTACTACGTCAAGTGGTCGCCCTATTACCTGAAATCCTTTATCGCAGCTGACAGCCACAGTATTGGCGCATCGATCATCAACGATCAGCTGACATCGCCGATTGCGGCTGCGCTGGCCTATGCGAAGGTGTATTTCCTGGCGATCTGGAAAGCAGCAGTACTGGCCGTGATCCTGGGCTCCCTGCTGCAGGTGCTGATTCCTCGGGACTGGTTGCTGCGCCTGTTTGGCCGCGCCGGGCTGGGTTCAACCTTGCGCGGCGGGCTGTTCGGCCTGCCCGGCATGATGTGCAGCTGTTGCGCAGCGCCCGTGGCAGCCAGTATGCGCCGACAGCAAGTATCGGTCGGCGCCGCCCTGGCCTTCTGGATCGCCAATCCCGTGCTCAACCCCGCAACGCTGGTGTTCATGGGGTTTGTGCTGGGCTGGGAGTTCTCGGCGTTGCGGCTGGTGGCCGGGTTGATCCTGGTGGTGGGTGTTTCATTGATCGCCCAACGGATCTCGCGCCCCGAAGCGGTTCCCGCGCAAGCGTTGCAAGCGGCAGAAGACGCCAATGAAGTCGAGCACCAAGCCTTTTTCAGCCGCTGGGGACGCACACTCTGGCAGCTGTTCTGGAGCACCATCCCGATCTACGTGCTGGCCGTACTGATACTGGGCGCGGCGCGGGTGTGGCTGTTTCCGCACATCGACGTCTCCATCGGCAACAGTTGGGTCTGGCTGGTGATACTGGCCTTCGTCGGCACGCTGTTCGTGATTCCCACTGCCGCGGAGATTCCGATTGTGCAGACCATGATGACCCTGGGCCTGGGCACCGGTCCGGCGGTCGCCCTGCTGATGACCCTGCCCAGCGTGAGCCTGCCGTCGTTGCTGATGCTGCGTAAATCCTTCGACACCCGGGTGCTGGTGACGGTCGCTCTGCTGACCATGCTGGTCGGCGTGATCAGCGGGTTGCTGGCGATAGTGTTGCTGTAACCGCTGCTACCCGGGTTTTCAGGCAGCCCGATCCCGGCGCCCTTGCAAGTACTGCAACACCGCGCCGTGATCGCCCGCGAACTCGATACGCGCACCTTTGCTGTCGCGCTGGAAAGCGTACATCGGGTCGTAGTATTCCCCCAATAGCCCGGCAATCCAGCCGCGATGCTCATCCACTGTCCCGGATTTTTCCTGCTCGATCAGGGCGCGGTCCATGATGGCCGCCAGACGCTGGTAGCGTTCGCCGCCCAGGCGCTTGACGATACTGGCCAGGCTTTCCCGCAAACGCGCGGCAAACACGCTGAAGCCCTGCTCCACGCCATGCACCTGAATGAACTCGGCACACAGATCAACCACATAATCGGTAAGAATCCGCTCGACCCGCAGCTCAAAACGCTCTTCAAGCCACACCAGCGGGTATTGCTGCATGCCCCGGAACAGACCCAGGGGAATGGCTCGACTGCCCACCACGCGGCCTTCGTCTTCCAGCACGAACTGAGTCGCGCCAGCCGCACGCTTTTTAAGGATGTCGACCGCCAGAGCATTCTCGAAGCTGATCTGCGCCGGTTGGGGAGTGGCGTGTTTGCCGAAGCTCGACCCGCGATGATTGGCATGCCCTTCCAGGTCCAGCGCATTGCCGAGGCGGGTCAGCACCTGGGTCTTGCCCGATCCGGTCAGACCGCCAATCAGGACAAAATCGCATTCGGCCACGGCGACATCGGTCACGTTGATCAGATAGGTGCGCAACGCCTTGTAGCCACCGATGACCCGCGGATACTCGATGCCGGCTTCGTCCTTGAGCCATCGCTGCGTGAGCTGTGAACGCAGGCCGCCCCGAAAGCAATACAGGAAGCCCGTCGGATGCGAACGCGCAAATGCGCTCCAAGCATCGATGCGCGCTTGCTTGGTCTGCCCGCAGACCAGACGATGGCCCAGCTCGATGGCAGCCTGCTGGCCTTTTTGTTTGTAACAGGTGCCGACCTGTTCGCGCTCCAGATCGTTCATCAACGGCAGATTGAGGCTCTGTGGAAAGGCACCTTTTTCAAACTCAACCGGGGCGCGAACATCCATAAGGGGAACATCGTCAAGGAACAGGTCACGCAGGTCGGTGCAGTTGTCGCGCATCAAACCACCTCGACCGCGTGACGCTGTCGCGAGATGAACTCGCCGATCACGGCCAGTTCAAGGCCCAGCTCCTCGGCCAGCGCCAGAAACGATGCCTGGGCTTGAGGTTGCACCGCCACCAGCAGGCCGCCACTGGTTTGCGGGTCGCACAAGAGCAGCTTCTGGGCATCGCTCAAGGTGGTGATGCGCTCGCCATAACTGTCGAAGTTACGCAGCGTGCCGCCGGGTACGCAGCCTTGCTCAAGGTAGAAGTCAACACTGGGCAGGCGCGGTACGGCGGCGTAATGCAGGCGTGCGGTCAACTGGCTGCCGTCCGCCATTTCCACCAGATGGCCGAGCAGCCCAAAGCCGGTGACATCGGTCATGGCCGTGACGCCTTCAAGCTTGCCGAATCGGCTGCCGGGCTTGTTGAGGGTGCACATCATGTCCCGCGCCACACCCTGGTCTTCGATGCGCAACAGGCCTTTTTTCTCGGCGGTGGTCAGAATGCCAATCCCCAAGGGTTTGGTCAGGAACAGCTTGCAGCCTTCAGTCGCGGTGTCGTTGCGCTTCATGTAGCGTTTTTCCACCAGGCCCGTTACCGCCAGGCCGAAGATGGGCTCCGGGGCATCAATCGAATGCCCGCCAGCGAGTGGAATGCCGGCAGCATCACACATGGCACGCCCGCCACGAATCACTTCCCGGGCAATTTCCGGGGCCAGCAGATTGACGGGCCAGCCAAGAATAGCAATGGCCATCAACGGGTCGCCGCCCATGGCATAGATGTCGCTGATAGCGTTGGTGGCGGCGATGCGGCCGAAATCGTAAGGGTCGTCGACGATGGGCATGAAGAAGTCCGTGGTGGAGACCACGCCGCGCTCGTCATCAATGGCGTAGACCGCTGCATCGTCCCGAGACGTATTGCCCACCCACAGTTTGGGGTCCAGGTTTTGCGCGCCACTGCCCGCCAGGATCACCTCCAGAACCTGAGGGGAGATCTTGCAGCCGCAACCTGCGCCGTGGCTGTACTGGGTCAGACGGATGGGCTCGCTCATACATGCACCTCTCAAGATCAAGCCGGCAATCTTAACAGAGGCCACGGACCAACCGGACGTCCCCGACAAACGATGCCCAAACCCGCGCACCACCGGCGCGGAACGTTTAACATGTCGCGTTTTTGCACACTGATCCCACGCCCATGACCCCCGAAGCACTCGTCACCCTGAGGCAACACCTGCTCGCCGCGCTGGACACAGCGCCTGATGAAACGCGGCGTCTGTTCCATGGCCGTGGGCGCATGTGGCCGGGGCTGGAACACCTGACTGCCGACTGGCTGCAAGGCGTGTTGCTGGTATCGCTGTTCCGTGAACCTGCGCCAGCGGAGCTGGAGTCGCTGACGCAGTTGCTCAACGAATTGCCCCACAGCCCTCAATGGCAGCGCAGCCGGGCCCACACCCTGCTGCTGCAATATCGCTATCTGCCGCAAAGCCCGACTCAATGGCTAACCGGGGACAAGGTCGATGAATGGCTGATCAGCGAAAACGGCCTGCGCTTCAAGGTCGACCTGGGCAAGAAACAGAACTGCGGATTATTCCTGGACATGCGCTATGGCCGGGACTGGGTGCGTGCCCAGGCCCAAGGCAAGCGTGTGTTGAACCTGTTCGCCTATACCTGTGGCTTCTCGGTGGCCGCCATTGCGGGTGGCGCCGAACACGTGGTCAATCTGGACATGGCCAAGGCCGCCCTGAGTCGCGGACGCGACAATCATCGACTCAATGGCCACGACTTGAGTCGCGTGAGCTTTCTCGGGCACGAGTTGTTCAAATCCTGGGGCAAGGTCAAACGATCCGGCCCTTACGACTTGATCATCATTGATCCGCCCTCTTTTCAGCGCGGCAGCTTTCTGCTGGACAGGGACTACCAGAAAGTTCTGCGCCGCATGCCGGAGCTTCTGGTGCCCAACGGGCAATTGCTGGCCTGCATGAACGACCCAAGCCTGGGGTCTGACTTCCTCATCCACCACACCGCCATCGAGGCGCCCGGCCTGCACTTTGAACAACGCCTGGAAAATCCGCCTGAGTTTCCCGATTCGCAGATTGAAGGAGGACTTAAAGCGCTGGTATTCAAACATTCAACGCTGGATGACATTGATTAACATTCAATGAGCGGCCCATAACTTTAGGGTGCGCATATTTTATAAAACAGGATCCAATTCAAGTTGGACACTTAGCAAGCTTAACAACATTATTAATTAGCAAGCTCAGCAACTTGATCACCCCTTCCCATTAAAGTTTTCTTGCTGTCAGTCGATGGCAAGGAAAGGGTCACTGCGTTCGCGTCCATCGCCCCGCACATAAAAATAACTTGGAATAATTCGACAAAAGTAATGCCTGACAGTTGTATTTTTTTTAAAGCGGAGCGCTTAAGATAATAGCCAATCGCCATTAATCATAACGAGACAGCAACGCTCAGCTCGCGATCGCCACTCAAGGAATATCTCATGATAATAAGAAATCTAAGACTCACCTCCAGAGCGCTCTTTAGCTTCGGTGCCATTTGTCTGTTGCTGATCACACTGGCAGGTACGGTGCTTTACGAACTGAGTCGCGTCCATAACTCGGCTGACCAACTGCAGACCAACTGGCTGCCCAGCGTGCGTGCCGCCAGCACCATTGAGGCCAAGGCCCTGTTCTACCGGCTGGACGCCAGGCGTTTTGTCATGGATGACCAAAGGCAGGGCGAAGCTTCGATGAAGAAAATTGGCCTGCTCAGAACCGCGCTCACTCAAGCGGTCGAGGCCTATCGCCCCCTCGTTTCCAGCGCCGAGGAACAAGCATTATTCAACACCCTGGCCACAAACGTATCCGCGTACCAAGTGAAGATTGACGAACTCATGGAGTTGAGCAAAACCCGCTCCTATCAGGAAATGGCAGTATTCATCCAGGACACCACCAAACCACAGGCTGTTGCGTTGCAAAGTTCTGTCGAAGCCTTGATCGCCATTAACGAACAAGGCGCGAAGCTGTCAGGCAAGAACGCTGACACCAGTTTCAACGATGGGGTCATGTTCATCATCGGCCTCAGCGCTATTGCCGTCATCGTAACGATTGTTGTGGCTATCGCCTTTACTCGCAGTATCAGCCGACCCATTGTGGCATTACTGAGCAGCACGCAAAAAATAGCAGAGGGCGATTTACGCAGCACTGTTGTAATCGACGGTGCGGACGAGTTGACCGACTTGCAACGTGCAACCGCGTCGATGCTCTCCAGCCTCAAAGGCACCATCGAGCATATTTCGGATTCGTCGGGACAATTGGCTTCTGCTGCCGAGGAAATGAGTTCGATCACCCGGCAATCCAATGACGGCATTCAGCGTCAGACCATGGAAACCGAGCAAGCGGCAACCGCGGTCAATGAAATGACCGCCGCTGTCGAGGAAGTCGCCCGCAATGCGGTGTCGGCCTCGCAATCGACCCAGGCTTCGGAGCGTTCCGCCCAAACCGGCCAGGAGCGCGTTGGACAGACCATTGAGTCCCTTGAGAAACTCAGCGCAACGGTCACACAGACCGGCATCGAAGTCGAAGGTTTGGCCAATCAGGCTCAGAGTATTGCCAAGGTGCTGGACGTGATCCGGTCAATTGCCGAACAAACCAACCTGCTGGCACTCAACGCGGCCATCGAAGCTGCACGGGCGGGCGAGCAAGGCCGAGGCTTCGCGGTGGTGGCAGATGAGGTCAGGGCACTGGCCCATCGCACACAGTCGTCGACTCAGGAAATCGAGCAGATGATCCAGAGCATTCAGAAAGACTCCTCCAGGGCCGTGCAATCCATGCATCAAAGCAGCGCCGAAGCAGGCTCTACGCTGATGCTTGCCCATGAGGCCGGAGCCGCCATCAAGCAGATCACCGCTGCGATTTCCGACATTAACGAGCGGAACATGATGATCGCCACCGCTTCTGAAGAACAGGCTCAGGTAGCACGCTCGGTGGATCAAAATCTGGTCAGTATTCGAGACCTGTCCGTGCAGAGCTCCTCCGCCGCCAGTCAGACGTCCAGTGCCAGTCACGAACTGTCGCAACTGGCGGTTGATTTGAATCGGCTGGTGGCCCGGTTTTCGGTTTGATTATTGGCCACGCACATTCATTCCCCGGCAGACAAATCGATGGGGCGGTAACGAACCCATTACAATAATAAGGGGTGGTTATTATGCTAAAACATATCGCCGTGTCCGAATTGCGCATGGGGATGTTCATACATGAGTTCTGTGGCCCTGGTATTGATCAGCCACTTTGGAAAAATGGTTTCCTGCTTCAACATGAACAGGATCTGCAGCGTATTTTCGATGCCAAGGTGGCGGAACTCTGGATCAACGTCTGCCGAGGCATTGATATTGATACCCCCTGTCCTGAATCCGCTGAATCTGATCTTCCCGACAATCTGCGTTCACTGACCAACAGGCAAGTGGCCTCACGTGCTGCACTCAATCAGGAAGTGACGCGGGCGGTCCAACTGTGCACCCGCTCCAAGGCGGTCATGGAAAACATGTTCAACGATCTGCGGATGGGCCGCATCGCTGAAATGGAGCAGGTGACCGAACTGGTCACCGAAATCTCCGCGTCCCTGATGCGCCACCCGGATGCGTTGATCAGTCTGGTGCGATTGAAAACCTCCGACGAATACACGTACATGCATTCGGTCGCCGTTTGCGCGCTGATGATCGCCCTGGCTCGTCAGTTGAAGCTGCCCGCCAGCCTGGTCCATGAAGCGGGAGTCGCCGGACTGATGCACGATGTCGGCAAAGCCGCCGTGCCGGTGGCGATACTCAACAAGCCTGGTACGCTCAGTGAGACCGAGTTCGAAACCATGCGTGGTCACCCTGAAGCGGGGTCAAAGATGCTGGTCTCCAGTCGCCATTTCACCCCGCGGGTATTGGACGTTTGCCTGCATCATCACGAGAAAGTGGACGGCACGGGTTATCCGCACAAACTGATGGGTTCGCAAATCAGCCTGTTCGCAAGAATGGGCGCAGTCTGCGATGTGTATGACGCCGTAACGTCGGATCGACCTTATAAATCGGCGTGGGGCCCGGCAGACGCCATCCATCGTATGGCGGAATGGAGGGGACACTTTGACGAAAAGATTTTCCAGGCTTTCGTGAAATGCATAGGGATTTACCCGGTGGGCGCTTTGGTTCGACTCCGGAGCGGCCGTATCGGGGTCGTCACGGAACAACATGAACACTCGTTGTTGACACCCAAAGTCATGGTTTTTTATTCCGTGACGGCTCATAACTCAATTGAGCCCACTGTTGTTAACCTCGCAACGCAGGTGGATGAAGACCGGATCGTCAGCCGCGAATGCGCGGAGAACCTGGGATTCAAGAATGTCGATGAGCTGTGGTCGGGCCTGGCCGCAGGTCATAAATCGCTCTTTGCCTAGCCGTTAACCGGCGCGCTGTCCGGCGTCGCTCAATCATTCAATAACACAGAGGTTGCTATGGCTGGAGTCATGGATGCAGTCAACAGTCGCACTCAGTTGGTCGGCCAAAACCGTCTGGAGTTGCTGCTGTTTCGCTTTAACAATCACCAGTTGTACGGGATCAATGTGTTCAAGGTTCGCGAGGTATTGAAATGCCCTCACCTGTCCCTGATACCGGGTTCCAATCCCAATGTATGTGGCGTGGCGAACATCCGTGGCGTGTCCATTCCGATTCTTGACCTGGCCATGGCCACCGGATTGCCGGGCATTGCCGACATGAGTACGGCCTTCGTGATCATTACCGAATACAACACCAAGACTCAGGGTTTTCTGGTCTATTCGGTTGAGCACATCGTTAACCTGAACTGGGAAGATATTCACTCGCCGCCAAAAGGCAGCGGCGATAACAACTATCTGACCGCCGTTACTCGGGTCAACGACAAGCTGGTGGAAATCATTGATGTTGAAAAAGTGCTGGCACAGGTGTCGCCGGTCTCGGAAGCCATCTCCAGCGGGGTCATCGAAGACCACGTGCACCATAAGGCCAAGGCGCTGCGCGTTCTGACCGTGGATGACTCGTCGGTCGCCCGCAAACAGGTCACTCGCTGCCTGGAGACTGTGGGCGTCGAAGTGGTGGCACTCAACGATGGCCGGCAGGCGCTCACCTACCTGCAAGCGATGCTCGATGAAGGCAAAAACCCGGAAGAAGAATTCCTGATGATGATTTCCGACATCGAAATGCCGGAAATGGACGGCTACACCCTGACGGCCGAGATACGCAATGATCCACGCATGCGAAACCTGCATATCGTGCTTCACACCTCACTGTCAGGTGTGTTCAACCAGGCAATGATCAAGAAGGTCGGTGCCGACGACTTTCTGGCCAAGTTTCGCCCCGATGAACTGGCCAACAGGGTGATTGATCGCATCAAAGCCGCCTGATTCTGACCATGTAGCCCAGAGGCGGTGTTCCGGTATCAATCAGAACCAAGCAAAAAATTGCCTTTGCTCACCGGAGCATCGGCCTCAAGGGTCTGCACCTGTGCATCGTCCTTGAGGTTGACCCCGGATAACTGCCGCCGCCACGCTTCGCGCATCAGGTACAGCAACTTGTGCGCCGCCATCGGGTAGCTCATGCCTTCGAGCCGCACATTGGATATGCAGTTTCGCGCAGCATCGTTGAGGCCCACCCGAGGCGCATAGGTGAAATAAAGGCCCAGGCTGTCCGGCGAACTCAGCCCCGGTCGTTCGCCAATCAGAATGACCACCATCCGGGCATTGAGCAATTCACCGACTTCGTCGGCCACCGCCACCCTGCCCTGCGCCACCAGCACCACCGGTGACAGGCTCCAGCCTTGGGCGGTGGCCAGTTCGTCGATGCGTTCGAGCATGGCTGCGCTGTGTCGATGAACCGCCAACGCCGACAAACCGTCGGCCACCACCAATGCCAGATCGTAGCCTTGCGGCCGGTGTTGGGCGTGAGCGCGCAGTTGCTCTACCGACTCCGCAGACAAGCGCCGCCCCAGATCAGGCCGTTGCAGGTACACGTTGCGATCGGCTGCGGAGCTGTGCAATGTCAGCACTTCGCGCCCACGGGACTGCTGCTGCGCGGTCAGCGCGGCATGATCGAACGGCAGATGAACCGCGTCTCGCGCCTGAGCGTGGGCGAACTGGAAATCCAGCTGGGCCGCAGTGGGCAGGCTGGTGCCCGCATGACCCAAGGCAATGCGGGCCGACGTCAGGGAACGCAACCGGTTCCAGGCGTCAGCCTGAGCTGGTTTTTTTGGATCATCGCTCATGGTTGTCCCTCAGTTGAGCCCGTGCCTGGAGGCGTTATGTCAGCTTTGCCAATGCCTGCCTGAAGAGCGGCGGCACACCTTGCCCCAATCGCACCCCGCCATCGTCCTGGCGCAGGATGTCCATGCGAGTCAACCACTCCTCGAACTCCGGCGCAGGTCGCAGGCCAAGGGTTTTACGCGCATATAACGCATCGTGAAACGAGGTGGTCTGGTAGTTGAGCATGATGTCGTCGGAACCGGGAATCCCCATGATGAAGTTGATCCCCGCAACGCCCAGCAACGTCAGCAATACGTCCATGTCGTCCTGGTCGGCTTCGGCATGGTTGGTGTAACAGATGTCGCAGCCCATGGGCACACCCAAAAGCTTGCCGCAGAAGTGATCCTCAAGGCCAGCGCGAATAATCTGTTTACCGTTGTACAGGTACTCGGGGCCGATAAAGCCCACCACGGTGTTGACCAGAAACGGGTTGAAATGCCGGGCCACGGCGTAGGCGCGGGTTTCACAGGTCTGCTGGTCCACACCGTGATGGGCATTGGCGGACAGCGCACTGCCCTGCCCGGTCTCGAAATACATCAGGTTATTGCCACGGGTGCCTCGGTTCAGGCTCAAGCCCGCTTCATGACCTTCACGCAAAATCTGCAGATTGATGCCAAAACTGCTGTTGGCGGCTTCGGTGCCGGCAATGGACTGGAACACCAAATCCAGAGGCACGCCTTTTTCGATGGCCGCGATGGATGAGGTGACGTGGGTCAGGACGCAGGACTGGGTCGGGATTTCATAGTGACGAATCACCCCATCCAGCATTTTCAGCAGCTCACTGATGGCGCTCACGCTATCGGTGGCCGGGTTGATGCCAATCATGGCGTCGCCGTTGCCGTACAGCAGTCCGTCCAGAACACTGGCGGCGATACCGGCAGGATCGTCGGTAGGGTGATTGGGTTGCAGCCGGGTCGACATCCGCCCCCGCAACCCGACGGTATTGCGAAAGCGCGTGACGACGCGGATTTTCTGCGCCACCAGCACCAGATCCTGAACCCGCATGATCTTCGACACGGCGGCCACCATCTCCGGCGTCAGCCCCGGGGCCAGGGCCTTGAGGCTGTCCTCGGTGGCGTCGTCTCCCAACAGCCAGTCGCGAAAACCGCCCACGGTCAAATGACTGACCGGGAAAAAGGCCGACGCATCATGGCTGTCCATGATCAGCCGCGTGACCTCATCCTGTTCGTACGGAATCACCGCCTCGCTCAGAAAACGCTTGAGGGGCACGTCCGCCAGCGTCATCTGCGCGGCTGCACGCTCTGCGTCACTGGTGGCGGCGATTTCGGCGAGGAAGTCCCCGGAGCGCGCAGGACTGGCTTTGGCCAGCAACTCCCGCAGGCTGTCAAAGCGCCAGACCATCGCACCGATGCTGTGGGAGAAGCTCATTGTGTCGTCCTCTGTTTTATTGACTGGCCAGCGCCTGTGCTGCGCCACGACCCCGCACGACTTTGCAGAACAGCGCGCCCACCAGCATCAGGCCCAGAAAGATGCAGCCGATGATCAGGTTAAACCAAACCATCGCCACCAGGCACACCACCGCCAGAATCAGGGCTATGGCCGGCACCACCGGATAGCCCGGCGCACGGAAGCTACGCTCCAGGTTCGGCTCGCTGCGACGCAGTTTGAACAGGCTGAGCATACTCACGATGTACATCACGATGGCACCGAATACCGACATGGTGATCATCGCTGCAGTCAGGCTCATGCCTTGCAGGTTGACCAGGCCGTCACTGAGTATCGCGGCAATGCCCACCACGCCACCGGCAAGAATGGCCCGGTGCGGGGTATGGAAGCGCGACAGTTTGGCCAGACCCGAGGGCAGGAAACCCGCACGGGCCAAGGCGAAGAACTGACGCGAGTAACCCAGAATGATGCCGTGGAAACTGGCCACCAGACCGAACAGCCCGATCCACACCAGCATATGCATCCAGTTCGAGTTATCGCCCACCACCGCTTTCATGGCCTGAGGAAGCGGATCATTGATGTTGGCCAGCGTGCGCCAGTCACCAACACCCCCGGCAAAGATCATCACGCCGACAGCCAGCACAACCAGCGTCAGGATGCCTGCGACGTACGCTCGCGGAATCGTCTTCTTCGGGTCTTTCGCCTCTTCGGCAGCCATCGCCGCGCCTTCAATGGCGAGGAAAAACCAGATGGCAAACGGGATGGCGGCAAACATGCCGCTGATCGCCGGCAGGCTGAAGGTATCGGAACCGGCCCAGCCCCCCAAGGCAAAGTTACTGAAACTGAACGCCGGTGCCACCACGCCCATGAACACCAGCAACTCAGCGACCGCCAGCACCGTAACGACCAATTCGAACGTCGCGGCAATGCTGACACCCAGAATGTTCAGCGTCATGAACACGAAATAGGCTCCGATGGCCGCCCACTTCGGGTCCAGCGAGGGGTACTGCACGTTCAGGTACGCGCCGATGGCCATGGCGATGGCCGGTGGTGCGAACACAAACTCGATCAGGGTAGCCAGCCCGGCGATGGTCCCGCCGGTAACACCAAAGGCACGCAGGCTGTAGGCGAACGGGCCGCCCGCATGGGGTATGGCCGTGGTCAGTTCGGTGAAGCTGAAAATGAAGCAGGTGTACATCACCGCCACCATCAGCGTGGTCACCAGAAAGCCCAATGTGCCTGCCGTGCCCCAGCCGTAACTCCAGCCGAAGTATTCGCCGGAAATCACCAGCCCTACGGCCAGCCCCCACAAATGCAGGGTGCCCAATGTTGGTTTGAGTTGCGAAACGGTCATGGTCGTAAACCCCGGAAGTCAGCGACGGTATTTGTCTGCGATCGAGAATAGCCAGTCGCACCGGGCCAAGGCTTGACCCGGGAAAACCGGTTTTGTCCTCTGAGGTCAAGTTTTTGCAAGCCATGGGGCGAGTGCCACGACCCGGCGCACGAAAGGCACGCCATGCCTCAAATCAGTTCACACCTGCGCGCTATCGAACCTGCCACCGGGCTACCCAGCACGGGTTCACGTCTGAGCCGCAACTGAGTGGTTGGGTAGCAAATCCCGTTCAGCCTGGCCTTACAACCCGGAGTGGATTCGGCGGGGAGACGACAGCAGCCGCTCGATCAACCTCGCAGGCAAGCGCCGAACTTCACTTCAGGAGACTTCCAATAACCCTCAAACCCGTAACAAGGTATGACAATTGCTTGAATAACATTCATACACATCCTGACGGCCCTTCATCCCTATGCTCCAGCCACTGCTTTCACCCGCACCGTTAAATGCGCAAAGTGCCAGCAATTGTGGTGTCCTCTCGGCAGCCGCCAACGGCCTGGACGGGTTCATTGTTCAGCATGGCGGTGATCTGGATCAGGTCTTCGGCCGCGCGGGCATCGACCCTGAGCAATTGCTGCACCCGACCTTGAGCCTGCCGTTGCCCAACTATTGCAAGGTGCTGGAAGAAGCCGCTCGACAAACCGCCTGTGACAACTTTGGCCTGCACTACGGTCAACAATTTCAACCCCAGGCACTTGGCCTGCTCGGCTACATTGGCCTGTGTTCGGCGACGCTGGAAGAGGCGTTGATCAACTTCGCCAAGGCGTTTCCGTTTCATCAGCACAGCACGCTGATCCAGTTGGTGGATCAAGGTGAGTGCTATCGCTTTGACTATCAGGTGCGCCACGGCGCTATCAACGAACGCCGTCAGGACGCCGAACTCACCATGGGCATGGCCACCAATCTGGTGCGCCATGTGCTGGGCCGAGACTGGGCACCGCGGGAAGTCACCTTCGAGCATGCACAGCCCGAAAACTGGCAAGAACACCGGGAAGCATTCCAGACCGACATTCGTTTCGGACAGGCTTGCAACACGTTGCTGATCCCCAAGCACGACCTCGCCGCCAGGACCATGCCCGGCAGCGACCCGATGCTGTTGATGCTGATCAAGGATGCCATCCGCCAGTTGGGCGAAAGCGCCCATGAAGTGAGCCTGCTGGATCAGGCACGACAAGCCATCGCGGCCACCCTGCATCTGGGAGAACCTGTGCTGGAAGACATCGCCCAGACCCTGGGTTTGTCAGGCTGGACGCTGCAACGCAGGTTGCGTGAACACCGTATGAGCTTCACGCAACTGGTGGACCAGATCCGCCAGCAATCGGCCATGACCCACCTGAAACAACAGCGCCTCAGTGTTACCCAACTCGCCACCGCGCTGGGCTACTCGGAAACCAGTGCATTCTCCAGAGCGTTCAAACGCTGGTTCGGCATCAGCCCGAAACAATGGCGCAGTGCGGCAGATAGCTGAGACGGGCAGCCCCCTGCGCCAACGTTGTCATCGCCCTGCTCGCCTTAGGCACCCAGTCGCGAAATCACATCGTTCAAGCCGACAGAAAGCCCGTGCAAATCCTGGCTGGCCGCTTGCGTGCGCTTGACGTTGTTCTGGTTGGTGCTGGCGATGGTCGTGATCTCCGTCAGGTTGCGGGAAATGTCCTCAGCCACTGACGTCTGCTCTTCAGCGGCAGTAGCAATCTGGCGATTCATGTCCCGAATAGCCTCGACCGCCGAGGTGATGCGCTCCAGAGTTGCACCGGCACTGGTCACTTGCTCGACGCTTTCTTCACTGCGCGCCTGCCCGCCCTGAATGGCCTGCACCGCATCGATGGCACCGGTCTGCACGGAATTGATGATCTGGTTGATCTCGGCGGTGGACGCCGCAGTGCGCTGCGCCAGGGTTCTGACCTCATCGGCGACCACGGCAAACCCGCGTCCGGCTTCCCCGGCACGGGCAGCCTCAATGGCCGCGTTGAGCGCCAGCAGGTTGGTCTGTTCGGCAATGCCGCGAATCACCTCCAGGACTTTGCCGATTCGGCCGCTGTCGGTTTCCAGACGATGAATCACGCTGGCGGTATTACCAATCTCGTTGCGCATGGAAACGATAGTCGCCATGGTCGCCTGCATGGCCTTGCCCCCTGCCTGAGCATGATGGTCAGCCTCATCGGCGGCCTGTGCAGCCTGCGCCGCATGGCGGGCGACTTCCTGGGCAGTGGCGGACATTTCAGTCATGGCCGTCGCTACCTGATCCGTGCGTTCGAATTGGTCATGAGTGCCCTGGGCCATCAGCGCGGCAATGGAATTGAGCTCGCTGCCCGCAGTGTCGAGATCCGAGGTGCTGCGCTTGAGCCGGGTAAACGTGTCGGCCAGAAAATCACGCAGGATATTGGCGGCAATCGCCAGGCGGCCCAGCTCATCCTGACGAGTGATGTCGACCCGCTGAGCAAATTTGCCTTCACTGAGTTGCGACACGTAGTCAATGAGCATGCGGATCGGCGTGATCAGGTTGCGATTGACCATCCACAAGGCCAGCAGGCCCACCGCAATGGCAGAAAACAGCATGATCAACGCGCCTGCCAAAATGGTGCGATCCGCCTCCTCGCTGATCATCAGCGACTGCTCGGTGCTCAGTGTGCGCAATTGCGTCACCAACTGACTCATCTGCTCGCTGGCTTCGCGATCCATGCCTTTGACGGCAAGGTCCCCGACCTGTGCATCGCCACCTGCCGCTACAAACGCATCGCGGCCTTTACGATAGGCGGCACCGAGCTGTTGATGCTCGTTGCGCAATTTCTGAACTTGAGTGTTCAAGGATTGATCCGTGCCGTGCAAAGCCGCCAGTTGATTCAGTGACTCCTGAACCTGACGCTCCTGCGCCTCGAACTGGGACCAGTACTTATCAAGATCTGCCGGCGTTTTGCCTCGCAACAAAACGTTCTTCCATTCCTGGACCTGAATCTTGAATTGCAGGTTGGCCTGATCGACCAATTGGGAAGCGCGCAGCGGCCCTTCGAGCAAACCGCGATAGGCCTGCACATTGCTGGAAAGAAAGTGAAAACAGGCCAGGGCGATCAAAAGCACCAGAATCAGGCTGCCGCCAAGCAGGCCGAGAATCTGCAGCCTCAGGGATTTGGACATAACGAGTACCTCGGGAAGGAAACGGATCCATGGCAGGCGTGAATCAAACAGGGTCTACTTCCTTGTACTGCCGTTACGAACACAAGCCTCACAACATGACCTACCCCCCGAGCATCGGCCGGGCGTGGTTGTTCTTGAGCGCCGCAGGTCGGTCAAAACCGGCTCGTAGCCCGAATGGCTGCAACGGGCTGACATTCAGCATGCCGCACGGCTGGCCAAGGTGTCCCGGATCGGTCATCTGAAGCCTGGCTGATCAATGGCCAGCCCCGGACTCTGCCCATGACTGGCCCTAGCGAAAAAGATAACGATTTCAACAATCTGTTTCAATTGCTATACAGCCCATCCCGACTAACGTCATCCATGGCACAGAGGAAGGTCGCGTCTATGAAGAGCGTCAAACGTTTCGCCATCTCCGGCTTGTCGTGCCTGCCCATCGCCGCCCTGCTCTCGTCAGCCCCGGCCCATGCCGAGCCGACGCTGTATCTGGCCATGAACGGCGGCACCATGGAGCGCCTGTACGCTGATCATGTGTTGCCTGCTTTCGAGAAGGCCAATCACGTCAAAGTGATGATCGTGCCGGGCACCTCATCGGACATTCTGGCCAAGGTCCAGGCCAGCAAGGACAACCCGCAGATGCACGTGATCTTCCTCGATGACGGGATCATGTACCGCGCCATCTCCATGGGGCTGTGCGACAAGCTGCAACCCAGTGCGGCGCTGGCCGACCTGCCCGACAAGGCGAAAATCAAGGACGAAGCGGCGGCGGTGAGCCTCGGCGTTACGGGTCTGGCCTATAACACCAGGATGTTCGCGGAAAACGGCTGGAGCGCGCCGACCTCGTGGATGGACCTGGCGGACAAGCGCTTCAAGGATAAGGTCGTCTTCCAGTCCGTGGCTTCGTCCACATTCGGTCTGCATGCCTTCCTGATGTTCAACCGTATTCAGGGCGGCAGTGAAACCGACGTCGAGCCTGGCTTCCAAGCGTGGCCAAAAACCATCGACCCCAACGTCCTGGAATACATCGCCAGTTCGGCGAAGATTGCCGAGAGGGTGCAAACTGGCAAAGCGGCACTGTTCCCGCTGACGCCGACCCAGGTCACGGCGCTGAAACTCAAAGGCGTGCCGGTGGAGTACGCGTCGCCCAAAGAAGGCGGCGTGGTCCTCAACGTGGCGCAATGCGCCATCGCCAACAATGACCAACCGGAGTTGGCGCAAAAACTCGTCGCCTACCTGCTGTCACCGGAAGCTCAGGCTCCGGCGCTGGAATTCGGTGATCAGATCCCGTCGAACCCGAAAACCCCCACCACCGACAAGACTCGCAGTCAGGTGGAGGCGATGAACACGTACCTTGAAACGGCCGTGACCATTGACTGGGACCAGGTCAACAAGCTGCGCCCAGAGTGGAATGCCCGGTGGAACCGCAGTGTAGAGCGCTAGTCTTTGCCGGATGAGCGTGCCGTTTCCCTGAGGCGGCGCGGTCGCGGCGCATCAACAATCTTGCTCAATCAGACCTCAGACGTCTCCCTCCAGCGTCTAAACGCTTTCCATTGCCTCCCCTCCACAAACCTGACACCATCCGCCCCCTATAGGTAAGGGGGGTATGCTATGTCGCATCTGAGTGTCGACAATGACGATCTGCTCAAGCGCGTAAGACGCATCGCAGGCCAGGTCCAGGCGATTGAGCGGGCCCTGGAAGCCCATGACGACTGTGCGAAGACGCTGCATCTGGTGGCCGCGACACGGGGCGCAATGAATGGCTTGATGGAACAGATCATTGAAGCCCATGCCCATGAACATGTGGCCAATCCCGGATTGAGCGACGCTGAGCGCGCCCAGGGCGTAGAAGAATTGCTCACGGCCATCCGCCGCTATTCGAAATAGGAGCGCCTGCCATGACCGCGTCTTTGAACCCTGATCGTTTTACCCACGACCACGTTTTTCTCGGCGAATCACACGACCAGAATGCCCGGCGCACGCTGTGGGTCGTGGCGCTGACGGTCGTGATGATGATCGGAGAAATTGCCGCCGGCTATTTCACCGGCTCCATGGCCCTGCTCGCCGATGGTTTCCACATGGCCACTCACGCCGGTGCGTTGGGTATTGCGGCGACCGCCTATGCCTTTGCCAAGCGCCATGCGAACAACTCGCGGTACAGCTTCGGCACCGGCAAGGTCGGCGACCTGGGGGGATTTGCTTCGGCGCTGATTCTCGGGCTGGTGTCACTGGGCATCGGTGTTGAATCACTTATGCGACTGTTTGAACCCACAGCCGTGGCGTTTGGTACTGCCACATGGATCGCTGTGGTTGGCCTGATCGTCAACGTCATCAGCGCATTGCTGCTCTCCGGTGGACACAGCCACGCTCATCACGGGCATAACCACGAGCATGACCATGGGCACAGTCACGGCCAGGATCACGGCGATAATAATTTGCGCTCAGCGTATGTTCATGTGCTCGCGGATGCCTTGACCTCCATCCTCGCCATCGCCGCCCTGCTGGCCGGGCGCTATCTGGGCTGGGTGTGGCTCGATCCGGTGATGGGCATTGTGGGTGCCTTGGTCATCGCCCGCTGGGCGTGGCAATTGATGCGCCAGACATCCGGCATCCTGCTGGACAAGACCGATGAACTCGTCGCCGAAGAAATTCGCGATATCTTCGGGCAGTTTCAGGATGCCCGAATCACCGATTTGCATGTCTGGCGCATCGGCCCGCAAGCGCGGGCCGCCATCGTCAGCGTGCTTGGCCTCCCGTCGGTCAACGCCCAGGTGATTCGCGAACGTCTTAAGCCGGTGCATGAACTCGCGCATCTGACGGTGGAATACCGGGTCGCCTGAAGGCGGTGACGCCGCTGAGGAAACTGTTTCAACTATCCAGTCCCATGACAGTCACAACGGTATCGCTCCCCGCTCGGGAGCCCTGTTGCGAGAGTCGGAGACGGATGAGTTTTATTGTTTGCATGGCAGTATTGGGCACCCTGTTGATGCTGTTGGCGCTGACTTCCTCATACCTGCGCTGGATGCCTGTCACGACGTCTGCGGTGTGCCTGGCGTTTGGCTTGGCTATCGGGCCAATAGGCCTGGAATTGCTGGATCTGGATTTTCGGCAGGCGTCTGGCTGGATGGAGCGCTTGACCGAGGTGGCCGTGCTGTTCTCCCTGTTCAGCACCGGCATCAAGTTGCGCCTGCCGTTGAACGGTAAAGCCTGGCATTCGGCCTACTGGCTGGCGGGCCCCGTGATGCTGGCGTCGATAGCCGGAACCTGTCTGGTCGCCCATTATCTTTTCGGCTTGTCCTGGGGCATTTCGCTGTTGCTGGGGGCCATTCTGTCCCCTACCGATCCGGTGCTGGCCGGGATGGTTCAGGTCAACGACGCCCAGGATCTGGACCGGGTGCGCTTCGGTCTGTCCGGGGAAGCCGGCCTGAACGACGGCACCGCGTTTCCCTTCGTGATCTTTGCCCTGATGTTCATCAGCAATGAAGGTCTTGATGGAGACTGGCTGCAAACCTGGGCGATCTGGGATCTGATCTGGGCGGTGCCGGCAGCGCTGGGGCTGGGTTACTGGCTGGGCCGCGCCGTCGGCCACTTAATGATCTACCTGCGCATCAGGAACGCGGACAGCACCACCTCGCCCAATGACTATCTCGCCCTGGCGCTGATTGCGCTGACGTACGTGCTCGCCGAAGGGCTGCAAACCTATGGTTTTCTCGCGGTGTTTGCCGCAGGCCTGGGATTACGCCAGGCCGAAGCTCGAACCACGCAGTCAGAAGTGCCTTCAGAGCATCTGGCGCAACCAGTGATCGGCCACATGACCGGCCCAATGGACAAGGCCACCGTGGCCGAAGCCCATGAACTCAGCGATTCACAAATGGCTGCCGGCGTCATGATGGGCGACATGCTGGCATTTTCCAGTCTGGTGGAGCGATCCATGGAAGTGCTGTTGATCACGTTGCTGGGCGCTTCGTTGGCCCTTTACTGGGACTGGCGCGCCGTGGGCCTGGGACTGGCGCTGTTTTGTATTATCCGGCCTGCGGCGGTCTGGCTGCTGGTCAGCAAGCGCTTGCTCAATCCTGGGCAAAAGGCACTGGTGGGCTGGTTTGGCATCCGGGGGATCGGCAGCCTGTATTACCTGTGTTACGCCCTCACTCATGGCCTGCCCGAAGACATCGCGCGGTTGAGCATCAGCCTGACGCTGTCGGTGGTCGCGCTGAGCATTCTGTTACACGGCATCAGCATTCAGCCGCTGCTTGAACGCTATGAACGCCGTTCGGCGGCCAAGAGGCTTTAGTCATTTCGAGCGCCAAAAGCGCTGACCACGCCTGTAAACACTGCCCCATAGATCCAGTCGATGACCCCATCGGAACAAGCGATTGGACTGCGGCAATTCGACTCAGTTAGCTTGCTTACTAATTCAGTCGACGAACTGATCCTGCGCCCTATGCCTTGCCCCCCGGCGCTGAACGTTTCTTTGATGCAGCCTGCCACACCTTCAGGGACATGCCGTCTTGGTCAACCACAAGGCGAGCCTCAAGACCGGACTCTACACCCAAAATCAATCGGTGCCTGACAGAGGCCTCGTCGCACGCTGACGCGCCTGCTGCTGGTCCCTTGCCTGAGCCCATCGCCATGTCCGTAAATACGCCACAACAGATTGCCGAACTGACCGTTGAAGCCGGTGTGAAAAAAGCTCACTTGCCGATGCTTTCGGTGTTGATCCTCGGTTTCCTGGCCGGGGCCTTCATTTCCCTGGGCTTTCTGCTGGATATTCACGTCAGCACGATGATCCCCGCGCAATGGGCATCGTTCGGCAATTTGCTGGGGGCTGCGGTATTCCCCATTGGCCTGATTCTGGTGATCCTGGCCGGCGGCGAATTACTGACCGGCAATATGATGAGCCTGCCCATGGCCATGTTCGCCGGGCGCATCAGACTTTCCGCAGTCACCCGCAACTGGCTGCTGGTGACCCTTGCCAATCTGCTGGGCGCGCTGTTTGTAGCGTATTTTTTCGGACACCTGCTGGGCTTGACTGAAGGCCCCTACCTGGCCAAGACCATCGCGGTAGCCACGGCCAAAACCCAGGCTGACTTTGGTCAGGCATTTATTTCCGGTATCGGTTGCAACTGGCTGGTGTGCCTGGCGGTATGGTTGTCTTATGCCAGCAAAGACGTGGCCGGCAAGATCCTCGGCATGTGGTTTCCGGTGATGGCCTTCGTTGCTATCGGCTTTCAGCACGTGGTTGCCAATATGTTCCTGATCCCGGCGGCGATCTTTGCCGACGCGCTAAGCTGGACACAGTTCCTGGAAAACTTTGTGGCTGTGTTTCTGGGTAATGCTGTGGGTGGCGCGGTCTTCGTCGGTCTGGCTTACTATGTGTCGTACTCGCCTTCGGCCGCTAGGGTGGTCGAGCCGGGGGCAGACTCGTCAGTGACCGCGCAGAAGATATGAACTTGCCGCCAAGCAGCCCGGTTCCAAAAGCTGCCCCGTCGGCAGCCCGAGTGATAAGAAGGTGAAATGTCAGATCCAGTCCTCGTAGACAGCTTTGCACGCAAAGTCGATTACCTGCGGATGTCCGTGACAGACCGCTGCGACTTCCGTTGCGTGTACTGCATGGCCGAAGAAATGACGTTTCTGCCCCGACAACAGATTCTGTCCCTGGAGGAAATCCTCCAGGTGGCAGAACGGTTTGTTGCCTTGGGCACGAAGAAGATTCGTCTGACCGGTGGCGAGCCACTGGTGCGCTCCGGGATCGTCGGCCTGTGCGAACGCATCGCCGCCCTGCCCGGCCTGCGCGAGCTGTGCATGACCACCAACGGCTCGCAACTGGATAAACTCGCCCAACCGCTGTTCGATGCCGGTTTGTCACGCTTGAACATCAGCCTGGACAGCCTGGACCCGGCACGGTTTCGTGAACTGACCCGCACCGGTGACCTGAGCAAGGTGATCGCGGGCATTGACGCTGCCAATGCCGCCGGGTTCGTCCACACCAAACTCAACTGCGTGGTCATGCAGGGCCGCAACGATCACGAAATCAATGATCTGGTGGCGTTTGCCATCGAGCGTAATCTGGACATCACGTTCATCGAAGAGATGCCTCTGGGCGTGATCAGCGAACACAGGCGCTCCGAATCGTTTTTCTCCAGTGATCAGGTGCGGGAGAAGATTGCCGAACGCTTTACCTTGATTCATTCCACCGAATCCACCCAAGGCCCCTCGCGTTACTGGCGTCTGAGCGAGGCACCGGGTATTCGAATCGGCTTTATTTCCCCCCATAGCCACAACTTCTGCGCCACCTGCAACCGGGTGCGCTTGACCGTCGAGGGTCGGCTGCTGCTGTGTCTGGGCAATGAGCACTCGGCGGACTTGAAGTCGGTGCTACGCGCGCACCCCGGCAAGCCGGAAAAGCTGGAAAAAGCCATCATCGACGCGATGCAGCTCAAGCCGTGGAGCCACACCTTCACCGTTGATGACGATGTTCAGGTGGTGCGCTTCATGAACATGACCGGCGGTTGAACCCACCGTTCGATCAACCCAGCAACTGGCTCAATACCGCCCGCAACTTGCCTGGCTTGACCGGTTTATTGAGCAGCGGCGCGCCCAGTTCCTGCAACGAACGCCGACACTGATCGCTGCGATCGGCAGTAATCATCACGGCGGGAATGTCCTGCTCGAAGTACTCGCGCAAGCGTTTGACCACCTCACAACCAATCACCCCGTGATCCAGGTGAAAGTCGGCCAGAATCAGCTCCGGCGCACGCCCTTGCAACACGCGATAAGCGCTGGCCTCGTCGCTGGCGGTGAGCACCTCGCAGCCCCACTGGCCGAGCAAGGCCGCCATGCTTTCCAGAATGTTCAGTTCATTGTCCAGCACCAGTAAACGCCGCCCCGGCAGCGGGTTTCCTGTCCCGGACTGTTGCTGCACGACAACGCTGACCGGCTCGGGCACTTCGAGGGACAGCGGCACGTCAATGCTGAAACGCGAGCCGAAGCCGGGCCGTGAAATGACCTGCACCCGGTAGCCGAGAATCTTGGCGATCCGCTCGACAATCGCCAGCCCAAGGCCCACGCCTTTGCGATCGGCGGCGCGGCCAACATCCAGCTGGTTGAATTCGAGAAAAATCGATTCCAGCCGATCCTCCGCAATGCCGCGCCCGGTGTCCCAGACTTCCAGCCGGAGAAAATCCCCCCGCCGCCTGGCACCCAGCAGGATGCCGCCTGAATCGGTGTAACGGCAGGCGTTGCTGAGGAAATTGCGCAGGATCCGGGTCAGCAGCCGCAGATCGGTGCGCACGGCAAAGTCGCCGATGTAAGCGCGAAAGTTCAGGCCTGCAGCTTGTGCCACCGATTGAAACTCCGAAGCCAGGGGCGCCAACAGTTCATCCAGCCGATACAGGTCCACATCCGGCTTGACCGCCGCCTGATCCAGTTTCGAGATATCCAGCAGATCGGTGAGCAGGTCTTCGGCCCCTTCCAGAGCCTGGTGCGTGCGCTCCACCAAGGTGTGCTCCGCAGCCGGCAAGGCACGCTCGCGTAACGTGGAGATCAACAGGCGCGCCGCATTCAAGGGTTGCAGCAGGTCGTGGCTGGCGGCGGCCAGGTATTTATCCTTGCTGCGGTTGGCCGCCTGCGCCGCGTCCCGTGCATCACGCAAGGCCTGTTCGATTTGCTCACGCTGGACGATTTGCTGTTGCAGGTTGCGGTTGGCCTCCAGCAACTCATCGGTGCGCGCCGCGACACGTTGCTCCAGCTCGTCATTGAGTTGTTGCAGCCGCTGCTGGCCCAGCTTGCGCTCGGTAATGTCCGCCACAAAGCCTTCGAACAAGCCCTCTTCATCGGGTTTGAGCAGCAGGTTCATCAACACATCGATCCAGCTGCCGTCCTTGCGGCGCAACCGGGTTTCATAACCCAGCAAGCTGCCTTCGCGCTGCAAGACATAGCCGATGGCGTCTGTTTCAGCTTGCCCGCCGACAAACAGACTGCCCGACAGGTCATGCAGGGAAAACAGCACGTGTTGGGGATCGTCGTACCCCAGCATGCGCGCCAAAGCCGGGTTGGCCGCCAGCAACCCGTGTTGCAGGCTGGCCTGAAAAATCCCGTGCACGGCGTGTTCGAACAGCCATTTGTAGCGGTTGCGCTCTTTTTCCAGTTCCTCAAGCCGAACGGTCAGTTCCGGGTAATGGCTTTTGCGGGTCGAATGATTGCCCAGCCCCAACAAGGCCGTGAGTGCGCTCTGTCGCTCGTCAGAGGGCTTCGCCATACACCACCTCAACGTCGCGCTGGCTGGAAGCGCGCGGGTTGGTGAGGATGCAGGGATCATGCATGGCATGCTGCGACAGAAACGGGATGTCGGACAGGCTCACCCCGTGACGCCCGAGGGTTTCGTGAAAACCGACCGCATGCTTCAGGGCGATCAGGTGCTCAACCAGCCGCTGGGAAATCATTTTGTGGGTCAGGCCACGGCAATCGATGCCCAGGGTTTCGGCAATCAGCTTGAAGCGATCCGGCGCGGAGCTGTAATTGAAAGCCACCACATGTTCGACCAGCACGGCGTTGCACAAGCCGTGGGGCAAGTCGAGGAAACCGCCCAGGCTGTGAGACATGGCGTGGACCGCCCCCAGAATCGCATTGGAGAATGCCAGGCCCGCCTGCATGCTGCCCAGCATGATTTTTTCCCGCAGAACGATGTCGGCAGGATTGGCGATCATCTGCACCAGATTGCCATTAATCAGCCGCATGGCCTCCAGCGCATGAGGGTCAGTGAGCGGACCATGCCCGGTAGAGACGAAGGCTTCGATGGCATGCACCAGTGCGTCAATGCCAGTACAAGCAGCCAGAAACGGGTCCATGCTCAGGGTGGTTTCCGGGTCGATCAGGGACACGTCAGGGACCACCGCTTTGCTGACGATGGAAAACTTCATGCGCTCCTGCTGATTGGAGATGATCACGAACTGCGAAACATCGGCGGACGTCCCGGCCGTGGTGGGAATCAGGATCAGCGGCGGGCTCGGCACACGAATGGTGTCCACGCCCTCGAATTCCAGGATGCTGCGCCCGTGAGCCACGGCGATACCGATGCCCTTGCCGCAATCCATGGGGCTGCCACCGCCCACGGCGACGATCACGTCGCAGTGGTGCTCGCGATACAACTCGGCGCCGCGCATGACCTCCTCAACCCGAGGATTGGGCGATACATCACTGTACAGATAGTGATCGATGTTCAGCGCTTGCAGGCTGGCCTGCACATCGGCCACCCACCCTGCGGCAATCACGCCGGGATCGCTGACCAGCAGCACCTTGCGCGCACCGAAGGTTTTCGCATAGTTGCCGACGCTGTGGCGACTGCCCGCGCCAAAGATGATTTCAGGGGAAACAAACTTGCGTAGCTGACTGAGGTTCTGGCTCATATAAAAGCCTGTTTTTGTTGTTATAAGAAGATTCAGGCCAGCCTAGTGCATCTGCTACTGAATGCAATAAGACCTTTTACTGACACGATTCAGGCAGCAAAAGGCCCCGGCCATCGCGTGATGCGCCGGGGCCCGGACAGACTGGCTTAGCGGCTGGCGAAATACATGGTGACTTCAAAACCGATACGCAGATCGGTGAACGCGGGTTTCTTCCACATGGGTCAATCCTCTTGTTGTGCCGGGAAAGTCCGGTTGTTCAATTAGTGCACGGTTGATGCGTGGAGCAAATAGTACTTTGGGCCAGAAAGCTGGCCTGGATGCTAGAGCGAGTGTCTCCTGCAGTCGCGTCCGATTTCGTTGGAGCGAGGCTTGCCCGCGATGACAATGTTTCAGGTTCGAAAAAGCCGGTGACTGTACCGGCCTCTTCGCGGGCAAGCCTCGCTCCAACTGAGAATAACGGTATGCGCCAGATACCGTTGCAACGAGGCTTGCCCCGCCCCAACCAACCGAGGCTGGAGCATCGCCGATTGCACGTCGCGAGCAAGTAACACGTACCTCCCCCCGAGCGCAGTGTGACTCAGTGTTTGGCCACCAGATCCTTGGGTAATTTGAAAGTCCAGAGCATCCCGCCCTGATTGAAGTCCTTGATCCGCTTGGCGACTTCGCCACCCCACAGCGGAACCGCGCCGCCCCAGCCGGACAGGACCGAGACATATTGCTCGCCGTCCATTTCCCAGGTCACAGGGGAGCCGAGTACGCCGGAACCGGTCTGGAATTCCCAGACTTTCTCGCCGGTCTTGGCATTGAACGCTTGCAGGAAGCCTTCAGGCGTACCGGTAAAGACCAAGTTGCCCTTGGTGGTCATCACCCCGCCCCAGAGCGGCGCATAGTTCTTGTGACGCCACACTTCCTTGCCCGTCTTGGGGTCGATGGCGCGCAGGACGCCGATGTAGTCTTCGTTGAGGGGTTTGATCGTGAAACCGGCACCCAAAAACGCTGCGCCTTTCTTGTAGGCGATGCCTTCGTTCCAGATGTCCATGCCCCATTCGTTGCCCGGCACATAGAACAAACCGGTGTCCGGGCTGTAAGCCATGGGCATCCAGTTCTTGGCACCGAGGAACGCGGGGGCGACGAACGCCGAACTGCCTTTTGCCTCGCCATCAGGTGCGCCGGGGCGGCTGGCGTCGACGTAGATCGGGCGGCCGTCCTTGTCCAGGCCACTGGCCCAGGTGATCTTGTCGGCAAACGGGAAACCACGAATGAACTTGCCATCCTTGCGGTTCAGTACATAAAAGAAGCCGTTACGGTCTGCCGTGGCGGCCGCTTGTACCGTTTTGCCGTCCTGCTCGTAGTCGAAGGAAATCAGTTCGTTGACGCCGTCATAGTCCCAGCCGTCGTGGGGTGTGCTCTGGAAGTGCCATTTGATGGTGCCATCATCCGGGTTCAGCGACAGGCGTGAAGACGAGTACAGGTTGTCACCGGGCCGCATGTGGGAGTTCCAGGGCGACGGGTTGCCGGTGCCGATCAGGATCTGGTTATTGCTGGGGTCGAAATAGCCGCCCAGCCAGGGCGCAGCGCCACCGGTTTTCCACAAATCACCCGGCCAGGTCTTGTTGGCCTCGCCACCGGAAATGCCATTCTCGATGGCTTTGCCGTCCTTGTAGGTGTACCCCATGTTGCCTTCGACCGTAGGCCGCGACCACAGCAAGGTGCCGTCCTTCGGGTCATAGGCCTCGACCTTGCCCACCACGCCGAATTCGCCACCGGCAACGCCGGTGATCAGCTTGCCATTGACGATCATCGGCGCAGCACTGATGGAGTAACCGGCTTTATGGTCGGCGACTTTTTTGCTCCATACGACTTTGCCGGTGTCTTTGTTCAACGCCACGAGCTTGGCGTCGAGGGTGCCGAAATAGACCAGGTCGCCGTACAGCGCCACGCCCCGGTTGATCACGTCGCAGCAAGGGCGAATGTCATCGGGCAGACGGGCGTCGTATTGCCAGAGTTTCTTACCGGTGCGGGCATCGACCGCGAACACCCGGGAATAGGAGCCGGTCAGGTACATCACGCCGTCTTTGATCAGGGGCTGGGCCTGCTGGCCACGCTGCTTCTCGCCGCCGAATGAAAATGCCCAGACCGGCCGCAGGTCCTTGATGTTTTCGGTATTGAGCATGTCCAGCGGGCTATAGCGCTGGCCCAGCACGCCCAGGCCATTGGTGACGATCTGCTCGGGATTCTTGGGGTCCTGAAGAATTTCTTCATCGGTCACCGCTGCCAGGGCTGAGCCTGACAGCAACAGGGCGCTGGTGAGCAGGCTCAGGGCGAAGGATGGGCGACGTACGGGTTGGGTCATGACGGCTGCCTCTGCGTTCTTGTTGTTCTGGGGGTCTTCGGGAAAATTTCCCGACCTGTCGCAGATTCTTCTAGGCCCGGCGGGTCCGGACAATTAGCCGCAATGCCGAGATTCCTAGTCCATTGGTAGTGCCCTGCTCGCCTCAACGGCTATCCACTCGGGTCATCTGTGACGTTTCATAGCGCGGATACAGGTGACTGACGCTGCGAATCAGCTCATAACGGGTCAGGCTGATGCCCGCAAAGCGCTCGGGAATCGGGCTGCGGATCACCTCGGCCATGTCGCTGCCATTGGCGGCAGCCTCGCGCAGCAGGTTGTCCAGCCAGCCGAGGTAGTCGCGCATTTGAATGAAAGGCCCGGCGTCGCTGGCCACTGGCCCATGCCCCGGCACCAGTTGTTTCCAGGGCAGCGCCTGCAATTGGTCCAGGTCCGCCAGCCAGACGTCCAGCCCGGGGGTGTCCGGCGTGGTCAGGGCACGCTCGTAAAAGACGATGTCGCCCGCAAAGAGCACGCCGGTTTGTTCATCGAAGATCGCCAGGTCAGCGCCGGTGTGGCCCTTGAGGGCGATCAACCGCAAGTTGTGCCCGCCCCGCTCCAGGGTGCCGTCGTTCACCACTTCAGTGGGCAGGTGCACTTCGGTGCCGCGCATCCAGTCCCCGACCAGGCGGTACATATTCTCTGCAAGGCCATCCCCATGGGCGCGCAACAACTCGGTGGTTCGGGCCAGCGCACCGATGGGTACGTCCGCGAACGCCTGATTGCCCAGCACATGATCAGGATGATGATGGGTCAGCAATACCTGAATCACCGGTTTGTCGGTGATTGCCGCGATGGCCTTGCGCATGGCCTCGCCGTAGCGACGGGACGGACCGGTATCGATCACCACCACGCCGCTGCGGGTCACGATGAAGGCGGTATTGACGATATTGCCCCCGTTGGCTTTGGCGAAGTTATCGGTGCTGCCTTCAAGCACGTAGGTCTCGGCGGCGATCTGTCGGGGTTCAAGGCTGTATTCAAGGTCAGCCTGAACAAGGGGGCTGAGCAGCAACAAGGCCAGCATCAGGGCGCGCATCGGCCATCTCCGGGAAGGGTTCATGTCAGGGCACGGCAGCGCTGAATTCATTGCCGCTGGTGTCGCGCAGTAACAAACGGGTGGTGCCGGAGCCGACCACATCGAAGCCCAGCATCGGGTTTTCACTGACCGCCGGGAACAGCTCCAGACGTGCAATGACCTGATCGCCGGCGTCGCGCAATTCGGCGTGGTTCAAGTAAAACTCCGGGATGCCGCTGACCATGCCGTTGTCCATGGGATGGGATATCTGCACGCGCAAGCGGTTGAAGTCCTGACGGGGGTAGCGCCCGCCCAGCACTTCCCCGATATGTTCTTCCCAGCCCGCCTGTGTGCGCACCACGCTGGGGGCTGTGCAGCCGCCGCCGGCGGCCTGAATGGTGGTGGACCCGATATGCCAGACACCGTCGCGGGTCAGCACTGCGGCGCGCAGCGGCGTGGCCTGCTCGACGCGGATGCGAATCGACAGCCAGGGCAGCACCTGCTCGCCGGGCTGGAAGTCGACGATCTGCGGCAACGGATTGAGCTCGGCCCACGCCAGGATTCGCACCACCTGGCCCTGGTAGGCCCGTGCGTCGATCTCGATGGGCACCTGTCGCGCATCTTCGGCAAACGGTGGCGCACGCAGGATGATTTTTTCGTCAAAAACGTAAGGCGCGTCCTTGAGCAGCTTTTGCTGATAGAACGCCCACATGACGGAAACGACCGGGTCCTTGCCAGGGTCAGGCGCCGCCAGAGTCAGTATGGGCACCAGCGACAGCAACACAGCGGTGATGCGCGTGAACATCTCGTTCCCCTTCCTGGCCCTGGTTGTGGGTGGTCTACTGATACATCTCCGGCACGTCATAACGCATCCCGTAGGCGGCGTAGATCTGCTGCACTTTGCCTTCGCGGATCAGGCTTTCCAACTGCTCTTCCAAAGCGTAGGCCAACTGGCGATTACTCTCGTGAACCGCCATACCGATTTCCCAGAGCTGACGCCCCATGTTCGGGTAGGCGTTTTCTGCAAGGGTCAGTTGCGGGTCGTGAGCTTGATGCAGTTGCCAGTCGATTTCGCCACGCATGGCCATCACGGCGTCCACCTCCGCAGCTTTCATGGCGACGAACGCCTGCTGCACGCTGGGGTAGTGATGGGTCTTGGCCCCGAACTGGCCGTTGAAGATCGAAGTGAGGTAGAACGACGGCACGCTGTCGATTTCCACGCCGATGGGATGCGCGTCAAAGACCGCGACGCTGGGCACCGCGTCCAGACGCCGTCGGTCATAGGCGACTTGCCAACGCTCGGTCTGGTAAGGCCCGAACATCACCACATGACCGTTTTCCAGCTCGCCCAACTCATTGCGCCGCTGGGCGTAATCGCGGTCATAGGGGACCCGCATCATCACGTCGGCCAGTTGCTGATCCCGCAACGGGCTGCCGCGCCAGATCAAGTCCCGCAAGTCGTCGTCGAGTTTTTCGCCGGGGGGCGCCCACATCAATTCCAGACTGACCCCCAGCGCATTGGCCAATGCGGCGGCCAGGTCGATGTCCACCCCCCGTGGCTGACCTTCAACCTTGAAGCTGTAGGGGGCGAAATCTTCATAGACCGCAACTTTAAGGACGCCGGACTCAATGATTGCGTCGTAGTTGCGCACCCCGGCATGGGCTGCCGGACCCGACAGAATCTGCCAGCACAACAACAGTGCGCCGGACAGCACGGTGAACAGGCGCATGCGGTCACTCCTCGACGTGAACGCTGTCCAGATAGGTGCGAACCGCCCAGAGCGCTTCCTGACTCAGGTAATCCGCCATTTTCGGCATGTAGACCCGGCCGTCGCGCACCGCGCCGTTGCGCACGCGCTCAACGAACCATTCATCTCCCGCCGCGCCGACGTCCAGCAACCGAAGGTCAGGGGCGATGCCGCCGGATTTGGCTTCCAGGCCATGACAAGCCGCGCAGTTCTGGTTGTACGCCGAGGAGCCGATTTCCAGGGCACGGTCGTGGTCCTTGGAATCGCGGTAGGGATTTTCGGTACGCCATTCAGGCCCCAGTTGCTCAAGACCATCCGTGGCAACCGCTTGCGGCACCACGTTGCCATGGGCCGCTGCTAAACCGCTGGCAGTCAACAGACCGAACAAAGTGGCGGTCAGGATGGTGGTTTGGATTCTTATCATTGTTATGTCCTCAAGATTGCACGCAAAAAGCCACACAGCCATCTTAAGGACCCTGTCACAAGCGCCGAATGCTGCTTTGGTGGTCGCGCCCTCCTTCCTTGGTAGTAGAGCTTGGGACCCGTCCCAAATCAGGGGCGGTTCGGGAAATCTTCCCGGCAACAGCGGGAGTTTTTCCGTATCGCCACCCGCCTTGCGCCGCCACTCTGTACGGGCCAAAACCTTCAATGGAACTCGCCCCCATGACAATAACAAGATCGATACCCGCCGCTTTGTCACCACTGGCCCTGGCCCTGTTGCTGGGCAGCCTGTCGCTCTCCAGCCTTGCCACCGCCGACGACGAGGGCAAGGTCAGTTGGGAAGATATCGCCAACGACCACCTGAGCACGCAGAACGTCTTGCAGTACGGCATGGGCACCAACGCCCAACGCTGGAGCCCTCTGGCCCAGGTCAACGACAAGAACGTGTTCAAACTGACCCCCGCCTGGTCGTACTCCTTCGGTGATGAGAAGCAGCGGGGTCAGGAGTCCCAGGCCATCATCAGCAACGGTGTGATTTACGTCACCGGCTCCTATTCCCGGGTGTTCGCCCTGGAAGCCAAGACCGGCAAACGCCTATGGACCTACAGCCACCGCCTGCCGGACGACATCCGCCCCTGCTGCGACGTGGTCAACCGTGGCGCTGCAATCTACGGCGACAAAATCTTCTTTGGCACGCTGGATGCGCGGGTCATCGCCCTGAACAAGAACACCGGCAAAGTGGTCTGGAACAAGAAGTTCGGCGATCACAGCAGCGGCTACACCATGACCGGTGCCCCCACGCTGATAAAAGACAAAGTCAGCGGCAAGGTCCTGTTGATTCACGGCAGTTCGGGTGACGAGTTCGGCGTCGTGGGCCGTCTGTTTGCCCGGGACCCGGACACCGGCGAAGAAGTCTGGATGCGACCCTTTGTGGAAGGCCACATGGGCCGCCTGAACGGCAAGGACAGCACCCCGACCGGCGACGTGAAGGCCCCCTCCTGGCCGGACGACAAGACCACCGAAACCGGCAAGGTTGAAGCCTGGAGTCACGGCGGCGGCGCACCATGGCAAAGCGCAAGCTTTGATGCCGAGAGCAACACGATCATCGTTGGCGCAGGTAATCCTGGCCCCTGGAACACGTGGGCGCGCACGTCCAAGGACGGCAACCCCCACGATTACGACAGCCTCTACACCTCGGGTCAGGTCGGGGTTGACCCCGGCACTGGCGAAGTGAAGTGGTTCTATCAGCACACACCAAACGATGCCTGGGACTTCTCCGGCAACAACGAACTGGTGCTGTTCGACTACAAGAGCCAGGACGGGAAAACGGTCAAAGCCACCGGTCACGCCGACCGCAACGGTTTTTTCTATGTGGTCGACCGCAACAACGGCAAATTGCAGAACGCGTTCCCATTCGTCGACAACATCAGTTGGGCCAGCCATATCGACCTGAAAACCGGGCGCCCGGTTGAAAACGAAGGCAAGCGTCCCGCCAAGCCATTGCCAGGGGAAACCAAGGGCAAGCCGGTGGAGGTTTCGCCGCCGTTCCTGGGCGGAAAAAACTGGAACCCCATGGCCTACAGTCAGGACACCGGCCTGTTCTACGTCCCCGCCAACCAATGGAAAGAGGACTACTGGACCGAGGAAGTGAACTATAAAAAAGGCTCGGCTTATCTGGGCATGGGGTTTCGCATCAAACGCATGTATGACGACCACGTCGGCACCTTGCGCGCCATGGACCCCACCAGCGGCAAGGTGGTCTGGGAGCACAAGGAACGCCTGCCACTCTGGGCTGGCGTGCTGGCCACCAAGGGCAATCTGGTCTTCACCGGCACGGGGGATGGCTTCTTCAAGGCGTTCAACGCCAAAACCGGTGAAGAGCTGTGGAGCTTCCAGACCGGCAGCGGCATCGTCTCCCCGCCCGTCACCTGGGATCAGGATGGCGAGCAGTACATCGGCGTGACGGTGGGCTACGGCGGCGCCGTGCCGTTGTGGGGCGGAGACATGGCCGAGTTGACCAAGCCGGTGGCCCAAGGGGGCTCGTTCTGGGTGTTCAAGATTCCAAGTTGGGACACCAAGACGGCGGCCAGGTAGACCGGATCTCGCAGGCAACAACGGGTTGGAGGCGGTGTGGCAGTTAACCGCTTCTCCAACACGTTCGCGCCGACGCATTGCTCTGCGCCCCTTGTACCCACCACGTTTTGGGAAGACCGCCATGAATTACCTGCCGCTTGCCCTATTGCTCGCCCTGCCCTGCGCCGTCGCTGCCGATGACGGTGCGCCCTTGGTGATCAACGGTTGCACCATCGCTGAAAGCAGTCAGTGCCCCAACGCCGACCTGCGCGGTGCAGACCTGAGCAATCAGGATATGCGCAAGATGAACCTGTCGGGTGCTGACCTGCGTGACGCTAACCTGCGCCACGCCCGACTGGACCTGGCCAACCTGGAAAAAGCCCGCTTGCAAAACGCCACCCTGACCCGCGCCAGCTTGCAACAGACCAACCTGCGCCAGGCCGACCTCAGCGGCGCACAATTGCAGGCGGTACAAGGCTGGGGATTGTTCGCTCAAGGTGCGCAATTCGAAGGGGCCAACCTCATCGCTGCCTATCTGCAATTCGCCCGTTTGTCCGGGGCGCAACTGCACAACGTCAACTTGCAGGCCGCCGATCTGGAGATGACCTTTCTTAACAAAGCTGACCTGCAAGGCGCGAATCTACGTGACGCGAATCTTCAGGAGACCAAATTCGGCGGCAGCAACCTGGCCAACGCCAACCTGACCGGTGCCCGGCATCCCTACGCCAATTTTCAGGACAGCAATATGGAGGCGTGCGTGGCCTGCCCCGGAGGGTGGGATAACTAGGGGGCTGAAGGCTAATCGTTGGGGCGAGCGGGCGGCGTTCCGACTTGCCCGCGAATGGGTTTATCAGCGGGCATCTTTATCGTCTGACCGGACGCCTTCGCAGGCAAGCCTCGCTCCTTGTATGTCGCCAGCGCGCATTGGCGAGGTGACGATCCATATTGGTGGCGCCTGTTGAATCGTGTAGCACTCACACCATTTTCAGCGTTGCGGACTGAGGTTCCGTCCTGACGGCCGGGTCCATTTTGTCGTGGCAAAATAGACGAAAACCGTTTGCGCTGACGTCCGGCCCCTGCTGCGCAGGGGGTCCTTCGCTCCGGTGTCGGGGTGGGGCGACGCGCCGACGGGCCATCCATGGCCCAACGGCGCTCGCTCGGCATCCATGCCGAGCGCACCCCACCCCCACACCTCCACTCAGCCTCCCGACGCGCGTTTGGCGGTGTCTGCCAGATCGCAACACGGAAAAGCAAAGCAAAAGCAAATCCGCATTGCGGATTTTTCAGGCGATATTTTTTGCCTGGCTCACCTCAAACCTTGGGCGGGTGAATGTGCGCAGGACTCAAGGGTGACGACAATTGCGATTCCAATACTCTGCAACAGAGTATCTACAGGCGTAGGCAGGCGGGCGTGGCGTGTCCTGAAGATTGGGAGTATTGCCTGCTAAGGCGGCCCCACGATGAAAACCCGAATCCTGCCCTCTTACATCACCACCCGCATCACCCCCATGTCGATGGCCAGGTGCACCAACTCCGCATGGGAGCTCACCTGCAATTTGTTCTTGAGCAGAGTCAGGTAGTTGGACACTGTCTTGGCGCTGATGCACAGCTGGTCGGCGATCAACCGCAGTGGCGTGCCTTTGGCGAGCATCACGAATATCTCCAGCTCGCGCTGGGTCATGCTTTGCAGGCGCGGGTCGGCGCAGTTCTGTTGTTGGGGGTTGCAGGCCAGTTGCGTGGCCAGCGGTTGCTCGATGTAGGCGTGACCGGCCAGTATCCGGCGGACCGCCTCGATCAGCACGTCGGGGGCCGAACTCTTGGTCAAATACCCCCAGGCACCTGCGTCCAGCGCCTGACGCACCAACGGCAGTTCGTCGTGCATGCTGAAAAACAACACGCGTAGTTGCGGCAACCGCTGGCGCAAGCGCCGGGTGGTTTCCAGGCCACTGATGCCCGGCAGGCCGAAATCCATGATCACCAGATGCGGGATCTCTTCCTGCACACACATCAAGGCGTCTTCGCCGGTCGCGGCTTCGCGCACCTGCACCAGGGGCAACATGGCACGCAACAGACTGGCATAGCCCTGACGCACCACGGCGTGGTCGTCGACAATCAGAATATGCATTCAAGCCTCCAGAGGAATGTTCAGCGCCAGGGCCCAACCGGCACCCGGTTGCGTCTTGACCTGCAATTCGCCGCGCAGACAGCGGGCGCGTTCGTGCATGGAGTACAGGCCTACGCCAGGGCTTTGCAGTGGCAGCGCGCCGCAGCCGTTGTCGCGAATTTCCATGACCAGCCGGGCCCCGAGCCTTTGCAAACTCACCTGCACCTGACTGGCGTTGGCATGGCGGATGACATTGGTCAGCGCCTCCTGCAGCAATCGGTACAGGTGCGCCCTGGCATCAGGCGTCAACTCGGGGAGTTGGGGATCGACAGACAGCACGCAATCAATGCCATGGGTGGCGTGCCATTGTTGCGCCAACAGCGTCAGCGCCTCAGGCAACGGCAGGTGCTGCAAGACCACCGGGTACAGATCGCGGATCAACGCTCGAAAACCCAGTTGCAGTTGCTCGCAGTTGGCTTCCAGCCCCAGCGCGGTACTGCGCACCACATCGGATTGATCGGCCACCATGCGCAGCAGGCACGCCTGGGCACGAATGCCCGCCAGGTATTGGCCGAGGTCATCGTGCAGCGTCTGCGCCAGCCGCGTGCGTTCCTGATCCTGCACGGCAAGCAGCGCCCGGGTCAGACGCCGGTTGTCCGCTTCGGTGCGTTCGAGTGTCGCCGTCATTCGGTTGAAATGCCCGGCCAGTTGTTGCGCTTCGGCAACGCCCTGTGATGACAGGCGCACGTCCAGCTCCCCGCGAGAAACCTGCTGCAACGCTTTGAGCAGGTTATCGAGCACCTGCACGCCGCGGCGCACCGCCCAGTGAATCGTCAACAGGCTCACCAGCAGCGCCAGCCCGCACAGCAAGAGCAATTGCTGCAATGAATCCCAGACTTCATTGATTTCATCGCTGGGATCGACGCTCAGTTGCACCCGTCGCCCATCCTTCAGATCGAGAACACGCGGCGCATGGTTCGAAGCGGGGAGCAGCCAGTCAGCGATCATGGCATCTGCACCGCTTTGCTCGCTCAGGTGCGGCGGCTCATCAGCGGCCAGCCAGATGACGCGCACGTGGCGCAGGTGTTCGGTCAGACTTGGTTGCAATGCGGCGGGCTGCTGCTCGGCGGTCTCGCTCAGGTAGTGCACAACGGCCTGGGCTGCGCCCAATTCCCGTTCAACGTCAGCCACCGCCTGATGCAACAGCAGCCACAGGCAGGCCACCGTGACCAGCGAAAAGAAGCCGCTCACCCAAAGGTTGATGCGCCAGAGTGCGGACATGGCTCTGCCTTCTTCTTATTGTTGTTTGTCTGCACATGCTAAATCCCGGCAACAGCGACCCGCGTACTACCTTGGTACAGGCAGACTGGTACTTTCTGCATATTTCACCCCGTGCGTTGCGTTCCTATGCTGGCGCTACCCGTACCGGAGTGCATCATGCGCCAGCTTTCCAGACCCGCCCTGCAGTGCCTGCTTGCCCTTTGGGCGGCGGTTGTGTGGACCAGCCAGAGCCACGCCGCCGATGACACCCTGCACGTGCGCATCGGTTATCTGGCGTTCGTCCCCGACCCCGGCCCGCTGTTATCCAATGTCATTCCCGAGCCTCTGGACGCCGGGTTGCGCGGCGCGGAACTGGCGATCACCGACAGCAACAGCACCGGGCGTTTCCTCAAGCACAGCTACAGTCTGGAAAACGCCAGCGCCGACAGCCCCCAGGCATTGCTCGACAAGGCCCGGACGCTGCACGGGCAAGGTGTGCGGCTGTTTGTGGTCAACACCAACGCCGAGACCCTGCGCCAGCTCAGCGCTGCCCTGCCGGACAGTTTGCTGTTCAACGCCGGCAGCGCCGATGACAGCCTGCGCAGCAACGCATGCCTGAGCAACGTGCTGCACACCTTGCCCAGCCGGGCGATGCTGGCCGATGCGCTGGCGCAGTTTCTCACCGTGCGGCGCTGGAATCGCTGGTTGCTGATTGTCGGTCAGACGCCGGACGATCAGGCTTATGCCGCCGCCTTGCGCCGCGCCGCCAAGCGCTTCGGGCACACCATCGTGGCCGAGAAAGCCTGGAGTTTCGACAATGACCAGCGCCGCAGCGCCCAGGCTGACATGCCGCTGTTCACCCAAACCGCCGAATACGATGTGGTGCTGGTGGCGGATGAACGGGGTGATTTTGGTGAATACGTGCCCTATCAGACCTGGTACCCGCGCCCGGTTGCCGGAACTCAAGGCCTGACCCCGACGGGTTGGCACAAGACCGTGGAAACCTACGGCGCGGCGCAATTGCAGAAACGCTTTGAAGCCCTGGCCGGTCGCTGGATGAACGACCGGGACTTCGCCGCCTGGATGGCCGTGCGCAGCATCGCCACGGCAGTGGGCAAACTGCGCAGCACCGATCCCGTTGAAATCCGCACACTGGAACTCAGCGATCAGTTGCCGCTGGACGGTTTCAAGGGCCGCAAACTCAGCTATCGCCCATGGAATGGCCAACTGCGCCAGCCGATCCCGATCGTTCAGCCCCGTGCGCTGGTCAGCACGTCGCCTCAGGACGGCTTTCTGCACCCGGTGACTGAACTCGACAGCCTGGGCTACGACAAGCCCGAAGTGAGCTGCACCTTCAACTGACGTTTCGCCCACTATTCCAACAATAAGAAGGAACACGCCATGCGCCCCACGTTGATCGCCTCTGCCTTGATGACCGCCGCCCTGTCAGCTCTTGCGGGGCAAAGCCTGGCCGCCACCGCCTGGGTGTCCAACGAGAAGGACAACAGCCTGAGCCTGATCGATATGGACAGCATGAAAGTCACGCAAACCATTGCCGTGGGCATGCGCCCCCGGGGTTTACTGCTGTCCCATGACAACAAGCTGCTGTACATCTGCGCCAGCGACTCGGACCGTGTGCAGGTGATGGACGTCGCGACGCTGAAGATCATCAAGGAACTGCCCTCCGGCAAAGACCCGGAACAATTTGCCCTGCACCCCAACAACCGCTGGCTGTATGTCTCCAACGAAGACGATTCACTGGTGACGGTGATCGACACGGAAAACTCAAAAGTTCTGGCGCAGATCGATGTCGGGGTCGAACCCGAAGGCATGGCGGTCAGCCCCGACGGCAAGTGGGCGGTCAACACCAGCGAGACCACCAACATGCTGCACTGGATCGACACCAGTACCCAGACCCTGGTGGACAACACCCTGGTGGATCAACGGCCGCGCTTTGTGGAATTCAATCAGGATGGCTCGCAACTCTGGGCCTCTGCCGAAATCGGCGGCACGGTCAGCGTGATTGACGTCGCCACCCGCAAGATCACCAAGACCCTGAAATTTCAGATCAAGGGCGTGCATCCGGACAAGGTGCAGCCGGTGGGCATCAAGATCGCAGCCAACGGCAAGTACGCTTTCGTCGCCCTCGGCCCGGCCAATCACGTGGCGGTGATCGACGCCAAAACCCTGGAAATCGTCGATTACCTGCTGGTCGGGCGTCGGGTCTGGCAGATGGCGTTTACCCCGGATCAAAAACAGCTGTTGGCCACCAACGGCGTGAGCGGCGACGTGTCGGTGATCGACGTGGACAGCCTCAAGGTGACCAAGTCGATCAAGGTCGGCCGTTATCCCTGGGGCGTGGTCGTGACCCCGTGAACGCGCTGGAGGTCGACGACCTGAGCTTCGCTTACGGGCCTCGGGAGGCCCTGCGCCACGTCAGTTTCAGCCTCGCGCCGGGACATTTCGGCGCGTTGCTCGGCCCCAATGGTGCTGGCAAATCCACCCTGATTGCGTTGCTGACCCGGCTGTATGACCTGCAACAGGGCGAAATCCGCGTGGGCGGGTGTTCCCTGCGCCAGACGCCGCGTCCGGCGTTGCGTCAATTGGGTGTGGTGTTTCAGCAAAGCACCCTGGATCTGGATTTGAGCGTCGAACAAAACCTGCGTTATCACGCTGCCCTGCACGGTATGCCCCGCCGTCTGGCTATCGCCAAAGTGACTGAAGAGCTGGCACGCCAGGGACTGATCGACCGCAAGGCCGAACGGGTTCGCGAGCTTAACGGCGGCCATCGGCGCCGGGTGGAAATCGCCCGCGCGCTGCTGCATGAACCGCGCCTGTTGTTGCTGGACGAAGCCAGCGTCGGCCTTGATCCAGCCAGCCGCCTGGCCCTTAACCAGCATGTGCGGGGCCTGTGTCGCGAACACGGCATCAGTGTGCTCTGGACCACGCACTTGCTGGACGAAGTGCAACCTGACGATGACTTGTTGATCCTGCATCAAGGTCGTCTGGTGGCCTCGGGCAACGCCGGTGCCGTCAGCGCCGAACATGGCGGCAAGCTCGGCACGGCGTTTGCGCAACTGACCCTCACTTCCGCTGCGGGAGCAACCGGCCTATGAACGCCTACTGGCAATGTTTCAGCGGCATCGTGCTGCGCGAATGGCTGCGCTTCATCCTGCAACGGACTCGCTTTCTCAGCGCCTTGGTGCGCCCATTGCTGTGGCTGCTGGTCTTTGCCGCAGGTTTTCGTGCTGCGCTGGGCATCGCGATTATCGAACCCTACGACACCTACATTCCTTACGAGGTGTACATCATTCCAGGCCTGGCCTGCATGATCCTGCTGTTCAACGGCATGCAAGGCTCGCTGTCGATGGTCTATGACCGGGAAATGGGCAGCATGCGCGTGTTACTCACCAGCCCGCTGCCGCGCACCTTTTTGCTGGTCAGCAAATTACTCGCCACGTCATTGATTTCGCTGTTGCAGGTGTATGCCTTTCTGGCGATTGCCTGGGTGTACGGGGTGCAGCCACCGGCGTGGGGTTTGCTGGCGGCATTGCCCGCCTTGTTGCTGGTGGCCTTGATGCTCAGCGCCTTGGGCCTGCTGCTGTCCAACGCGATTCGCCAACTGGAGAATTTCGCGGGGGTGATGAACTTCGTTATCTTCCCCATGTTTTTCCTGTCGTCGGCGCTGTACCCGCTCTGGAAGATGCGCGAGGCCAGCGAATGGCTGTACTGGCTGTGCGCAATCAACCCTTTCACCCATGCCGTGGAACTGGTGCGCTTCGCCCTTTACGAACGCTTCAACCCACTGGCAATGGCTGTGTGCCTGTGCTTGACGCTGGTTTTCGCTGTGCTGGCGGTCATCACTTTCAACCCCCAGCACGCCGCCGTCCGCAAGGCTGGCTAACGGCTGCGTGTCTCTGGACGCCGACCGCCCCTGGCCGGCTTTCTACTACTTTGGTAGCGGTTTTGCTTTCTATCGTCGCATTCCCAAAGCCTCGACAGTGCCTTGTAATGAGCGCATAACAAGAAAGGAACTGTTGCCATGGCGCAAGCACTACGAGCAACGCTGCTACTGGCGGCGTTTACCGCAATCCTGCCCGGCCTTGCTCTGGCTGAAGCCCCCCTGTTTTCCACCGACGGTTACCGTATTACGTTGTATCGCAGCCCGACGCCCGCTCAGGTCGACGGCGCCAGGACTGTTGATACCGCGCAACTCCAGACGCTGCTGACCCGGCCCGGCAAACCGTTGTTGATCGATGTGTATCGACGCCAATGGCTGCAAGGCCGCTTCATCGAAGACGAACCCCACGCCAACTTACCCGGCAGCCTGTGGCTGCCCAATACCGGTGACGGGGCACTGACGGATCAATGGCAGGCTTATTTTGCCAGTCATCTGCAACACGCCAGCGCCGGTCGTCACGATACCCCGATGGTGTTTTACTGCCGTTCCGATTGCTGGCTGAGCTGGAACGCGGCCAGGCGCGCAGCGGCGCTGGGCTACAGTGAGGTGTATTGGTACCGCGACGGCCTCGATGCCTGGCAGGCTGCCGGTTTGCCCGTGACACCTGCGCAACCGGCACCACTGCCCTGATCCGGCCTGCGCAGCCGTAAACACACAGCAAACAGAACACCCCGATGCCCCATAAAAACAAGGTGAATGGCATGTACAAAATTCTAATAGCCGACGATCACCCCCTGTTTCGCGAAGCCATTCACAACGTCATCACTGACGGTTTCCCCGGCAGCGAAGTCATGGAAACCGAAGACCTGGACAGCGCCCGAGCCTTGACTCAGTTGCATGACGACCTGGACCTGATTCTGCTGGACCTGAACATGCCTGGCATGCACGGCCTCAATGGTTTGATCAACCTGCGCAACGAAGCGCCGACCATTCCGGTGGTGATCGTTTCTGCCGAACAGGACAAACAGATCGTGCTACAGGCCATCACTTACGGCGCCGTGGGCTTCATCACCAAATCCTCGCCACGGTTGCAGATGACCCAGGCCATCCAGCAGATCCTCAACGGCAGCGTCTACCTGCCTTCGGACATCATCCGCAGCCAGAAACCCGCCACTCGCCGCCATAACAGCGACACCCCGGGCTTTGCCCCGGAACTGTTGCAGGCGTTGACGCGCAAGCAACTGCTGGTGCTGGAACGCATGACCAAGGGCGAATCGAATAAACAGATCGCCTACACCCTGGAAATCGCCGAAACCACGGTCAAGGCCCACGTCTCAGCGATCCTGCGCAAGCTCAATGTTCACAACCGGGTGCAAGCCATCCTCAGCGCGGGCGATATTGATTTCGCGGCTTACCTGCGGCGGTAAATTTCAGCGGTTGTTGAGCATATGAATGAGCACGGCCCTGAGCTTCACCGGGGCCAATGGCTTGTGCAGGCACCTGTGGCCTTGCTCATGCAACTGCTGCATGAGTTCAGCGCTGTGACAGGCGGTAATCATCAGTACGGGCAAGGGCAACGGCCGCGATGCGTTGATGGTCGACACGGCGTCGAGTCCAGTTCGTCCGTCCTGGAGGTGGTAATCGACCATCAGGAGGTCGGCGTCGGCGCTGAAGTCACCGAGTTGACGCCGTAAATCGTCTTCGCTGGAGGCGGTAACCACCTGACAACCCCAACCCTCAAGCAGCAACCGCATGCCCATGCAGATGGCTGCATCGTTATCCAGAACCCAGATTCGGGCCCCCGCCAGCGGTTGATTCATCGTCAGTTTGTCCGGCATGAACGCCGACTCCTCCGGTCTGGAAACCTTCGCCAGCCCATCGAGCAGCTTTTCCGCATCGGCCAACGAGGCGCTGACCTGGCGCACCAAAGCCGCCGTGGCGGTCTGTGGCTCGCGTTCCAGCAAAGCACTGGTAAACAAACGGGCTGCCGTCAAGGGTTGCAGCAGGTCGTGACGCAGTTGCAGGTTCGCCTGCTGCAGTTGTTCGATTTTCGCCTGCAACATTGCGCAGCTGGCTTTCTTCAAATGCGATCGGCTGGATGTGCGGGCCATTGCGCGGCTTCCCATGCTGGAACGCCGATTCTACAAAACCGTTGACGGGCTTCGTATGCTCCTTGGGTAGCGTTCAACGGCTTCCTTGGGATGAGGCCTGGCAAACGGGCTTTTTCACACATTCAGATCAGAGAGAACGGGCGGAAGATCCTTCTCCCACCTGATCCCGTGTTGCTCAGCAAGCGCGCAGTCCTAGCCTTTGATGAAGGCCAGCAACACCTGGTTGATCTCATCGGCCTGGATGGTGCACATGCCATGGGCGCCGCCTGGGATGATTTTCAACGTCGAGCCTCTGACCAGCTCTGCGCTGCGCAGCGCCGATGCCTTGATGGGCACGATCTGGTCGTCGTCACCGTGCAGGATCAAGGTCGGCACGTCGATTTTCTGCAAGTCTTCGGTGAAGTCAGTTTCCGAGAACGCCTTGATGCAGTCCAGTTCGCCTTTGATCGAACCGAGCATGCCCATGAACCAGAATGCGTCGATGGTGCCCTGCTCCACCTTGGCACCGTCGCGGTTGAAGCCGAAAAACGGCACGGCCAGGTCCTTGAAGAACTGCGAGCGATTGCCCAGGGTGCCCGCACGGATACCGTCGAACACCTCCATGGGCAAACCTTCCGGGTTGGCCTCGGTCTTGAGCATGATCGGCGGCACGGCGCCAATCAGCACAGCCTTGGCGACGCGAGAAGTACCGTGGCGCCCCAGGTAGCGCGCCACCTCACCACCGCCAGTGGAGTGACCGATCATGATGGCGTCTTTCAGGTCCAGGGCTTCGAACAGTTCGGCCAGGTCGTCGGCGTAGGTGTTCATTTCGTTGCCTTCCCAAGACTGGCCGGACCGGCCATGGCCGCGACGGTCGTGAGCGATCACGCGATAGCCCTGGTTACCCAGGAAAACCATCTGGGCGTCCCACGCGTCGGCATCCAGCGGCCAGCCATGGGAAAACACGATCGGTTGGCCGGTGCCCCAATCCTTGTAAAAAATCTCGGTGCCATCTTTGACTTTCAACAGGCTCATTGATTATTCCTCGGGTCATGAAGCGGTAGGGGGACAAGACTTGAGGAACGAGACTAGACGCGGATAAGGCGCATACATTGAACATATGTGCGGTTTTTGAGGGAGAGTTGCTGTTGTTGGCGTCGCGTTTCGGATCGGGTGGCAGCCACAGCATTTGAACTGCCCCCCCAAAAGTTGGACCGTCTTGTCAGGCAGCTCGCGGCTGGGTTCTGTAGGTGCTCGCACACTATTCCTGACACCGTGGGACCGGCTTTAGCCGGGAAAGGGTATTTCAGGCGATGCAGATGCAGCGAACGCCCTGGCCTCTTCCCGGCTGAAGCCGGTCCGACAGGTTCATTTGCGCAAATCGTAAACCGGCATCTGGCGGGCGTCACCGGTGCCCGGCAACGTCAGGCGCATGCGTGCTCGCGGGCGATACGCTGGATCAGTTGCTCGACGCTGTGCGACAGCTCGCCGGAGTTATCAAGGACGAAAACGCCAGGGGCCGAGGTCTGTACATCACCGGCAAAAACGGCATTTCGCTGCAAGCGCGCTTCGATGTCTGCAACGGACTCCCTGCCCCGCGCGAGCAAACGCTGGCGCAAGACCTTGTCGCTGACCGTCAGCAGCACCACCAGCAAGTCCGGATAACGCTGCCGCGCCTGGGGCAGATAACCTCGGGAGCCATTGATCAGTACGTCAGCCCCCTGGGCGAGCCATTCATCGATCTCTTTGGGAATACCGTAATGCAAACCGTTGGCCTGCCAGCTCAAGGCGAACTCGCCCCGCGCCTGCATCGCCGCAAACTGCTCGACACTCACCGCTTGCGCCGCCTCGCCCACCGCTTCGGCGGAACGGGTGATAACCCGCCGGACAATGCGGCACCCGCGCCGCGCCAGTTCATCGCGCGCAGCATCCAGCAGGCTGTCCTTGCCCGAACCGGACGGCCCGATGAGATAGATCAACCTGCCTGCCATCAATACACCCTCTTGCCTTGCCGCCCGACTTGTTGAATCACCGGTAATACGCCCTGAGTCCTGGCACGAACCCCGCCCGTAAAAGGCTGGCCGGATAATAGTCGCTGGAGAGAATATCCAGTAGCCCTTCTTTTGCCAGATTGAACTGCTGGAAGATATACCCGATATCCAAACGCTTGCGGCGCACCTTGCCATTGCGACGGTCGGACGCCTGCACCTCAAGACCCTGTCAGCGGGATGAACCGGGCGTAACGGTTGGGTAACCCCTTGGTGAAAAGTTGAGCGTGTAAAAGCTGGCACACTGACGTAATGGTAGGCGCCGAGCTTGCTCGCGATTGGATCTATCATTCGAACTATCAATCGTCTGACTTGATGCTATCGCGAGCAAGCTCGGCGCCTACAGGGCGCGGTTCAAAAAGAGGTAACGGTTCGTATCAAATCCTGAACGTTCCCACCAGGTGCTGCAGACGTGCGGCCTGTTCTTCCAGATGGCCGCAAGCATCCAGCGTGAGCTTGAGGTTGTCGACGCCTTCCTGGTTGAGGGTATTGATCTGGGTGATGTCCACGTTGATGGATTCAACCACGGCCGTCTGCTCTTCGGTCGCTGCCGCAACGGACTGGTTCATGTCGTTGATTTCGTCAATGCGCCGGGTGACGCTGCTCAACCGTTCGCCCGCCTGATTGGCGACCGTGACGCTGTTTTCGCTCTGACGCTGGCTTTCGGTCATGGTGACCACCGCTTCCCGGGCGCCTACCTGGAGTTCTTCGATCATGGTTCGCACCTGCTGCGCAGAATCCTGGGTGCGATGCGCAAGGCTGCGCACTTCATCGGCGACCACCGCAAAACCACGCCCGGCTTCCCCTGCCCTGGCGGCCTCGATAGCCGCGTTCAGGGCCAACAGGTTGGTCTGCTGGGAAATGCTGGTGATCACCTCCAGAATCTGTCCGATGTTCACCGTCTTGCCGTTGAGGCTTTCGATGTTGGCGCAGGATTCGCTGATCTTCGACGACAACTCATTCATGGCCACGATGGTCTGCTGCACCACTTTTTGCCCGTCGCCAGCCAGTTCGCTGGCATCGGCCGACTGCTGGGAAGTGCGCGCCGCGTTCTGGGCTATTTCATGGGCCGCCGCACCCAGCTGATTGATCGCCGCCGCCACGCTTTCGGTGCGGTTGGCCTGCTGGTCGGAGTTGGTCATGGACGAGTTGGAGGCTTTGACCACGCGCATCGCCACTTCGCCCAGTTGACCGGCGGTGGACGCCACTTCCCGGATCGAGCCGTGGATACGCTCCACGAAATGGTTGAACGACTGCGCCAGGGCACCAAATTCATCCTGGGACGTGATGGCCAGACGCTTGGTCAGATCGCCGTCGCCATCGGCGATATCGCGCATGGCACGGCCCATCTGGTGCAGCGGCTGCATCAATACGCGGATCAGCAAACCCAACAGCAGGATGATGATGACAACGGAAATGACCATCGCGGTGATGGCCGAGGTGCGGAACTCACCCAGCATCGAATAGGCTTCGTCCTGGTCCAGAACCAGCGCCACATACCAGTTGGCCGAGGAAACGCCTTCGACTTTGGTCAGCGACATGATCTCGGCCTTGCCCGATGCGTGGATCTCCCGCACGCCAGCGGTGATGGCCGGTGTGTCGTTGGGGTAAGCCTCACTGATGTTTTTCAGGACCAGCTTGCTGTCCGGGTGAATCAGGATCTTGCCTTCGCTGCTGACAATAAACGCGTAACCATGGCCGCCAAAATTCAACGAGTTGATGGTTTTGCTGATGCTGTCCAGTGATATATCCGCGCCGGCCACGCCAATAAACTGATTCTGGTGTTTAACCGGTGTTGCCAGCGTCACCACCAGTTTGCCTGAAGAGGCTGCGATATAAGGTTCGGTCACGATAGTGCCGGGGGCGTTTTGCGCCGCTTTATACCAACCCCGCGCACGGGGGTCATAGTCTGCGGCACGGTTGCCCGCAGGGACCGAAAACATCACGCCCTCGGTGCTGCCAAAGTAACTGAGCTGGAAGTTATCGGTATACGCCGGCACACCGATGATGTGCTGCAAATCCGGCAGTGCGTTGCCATCGACGGCAATACGCTGCGACATCGACTGCAGCAATTGGGTGCGACTGTCGAGCCAGGTCTGGATATTCTGCGTCGTCAGACTGCCGAGCTGTTGCAACTCGGCAAATACATTGGTTTTCAAAGTTTGCCGTTGTCGATAATCGTTCACGACAATAAAACAAGTAAATGCGACAACTACCACCAGGGCGGCAGCGAGCAGTATTTTTTTGCTGAAACCCAAACGTTTCATCATCACTATCACTTCCATTACAAAAAGGTTACAACGGCGCGCACGCTAAGAAATCAGAATGCCGTGCGGCGTTGTACTGGGCTTTTTAATAAAAGGAAAGTGGCGCGCTGGATATAAGTGACCCATTACGCTTATCGGAGGCGCGACATTATAAATAAATGCCGCAGGCCGGCGGCTTCTGGCTGAAACGAGCGTTGCACGCGCACAGTATCCGCAAGATCGGCTTTAGCCGGGAGAACGCCCTCTCGGCTAAAAACGGTCCCACAGAGTGTCGCACAGGAGTTACCGCAAATTGGTCTTCGCCAATTCGAACACCTCGTCGCCTCGCCCGCTGAGCACAGCGCGCATCATGTACAGACTGAAGCCCTTGGCCTGGGCCAGTTTTATTTTTGGCGGGATGCCCAATTCCTGCTTGGCGGTGACGACGTCGACCAATACCGGCCCCGGATGATCGAAGGCTTTACGCAAGGCCGCGGGCAATTCTTCAGCGTTTTCCACGCGAATGCCAAGAATACCCGCGCCCAATGCGATACCGGCGAAGTTGGTTTCGTACAGGTCAGTGCCGTGGGGCACGTAGCCGCCGGCTTTCATTTCCATATCGACAAAACCCAGGGAGCTGTTGTTGAACACCACCATTTTGATCGGCAGGTTCAACTGACGAATGCTGAGCAGGTCGCCCATCAACATCGACAGCCCGCCGTCGCCACACAGGGAAACCACCTGACGGTCAGGAAACGCAGCCTTGGCGCCCAACGCCTGGGGCATCGCGTTGGCCATGGAGCCGTGGTTGAAGGAGCCCAGCAGCGTGCGTTTGCCATTCATGTGCAGGTAGCGGGCGGCCCACAGTGTCGGCGTGCCCACATCAACGGTGAAAAGTGCGTCGTCGTCGGCCTGTTCATCGATGAGTCGGGTCAGGTATTGCGGATGAATCGGGTTGCCGGGGGATGACGGCGTGGCCAGTTCATCCAGTCCTTCTCGTGCCTTGGCGTAATGCTTGAGGGCCTTGTCCAGGAAACGGCGGTCTTCGTGGCGGTCGAGCCTGGGCAGCAACGCCGCCAGGGTTTCCTTGACGCCGCTCACCAACCCCAGCGCGATGGGCGTGCGCCGCCCTAACGCGCTTGGGTCCAGGTCGATCTGTACGATCTTGGCGTCAGCCGGGTAGAAATTGCGATAAGGAAAACTGCTGCCCAGAATCACCAGCGTCTCGCAGGACATCATGGCGTGATAGCCCGAGCTGAAACCGATCAGGCCGGTCATGCCTACGTCGAACGGGTTGTCGTATTCCACGTACTGCTTGCCCCGCAAGGCATGCACCACCGGCGCGCCAAGCCGGTCCGCCAGCGCTACCAGTTCTTCATGGGCACCGGCACAGCCTGCTCCGCACAGCAACGTGACGGCCTTGGATTCGTTAAGCAGGTCGGCCAAATGCTGCACGCTGGTCTCGTCAGGCGTCACGCTGGGCGGCGCGACGTTGACCCACGTTGCCGGTACGTCCGGTGCATCGCTCAACGCTACGTCGCCGGGGAGTACGATAACGGCGACTCCTTGCTGACTGATGGCGGCGCGCATGGCCCGTTCCAGCACGCGAGGAAACTGTTCGGGATGCGTAACCAGTTCAACGAAATGGCTGCACTCCCTGAACAGTTCCTGGGGGTGAGTTTCCTGGAAATAACCCAGGCCGATTTCCGATGACGGGATATGGGCGGCAATGGCCAGAACCGGCACGCGATTGCGGTGGCAGTCATACAGGCCGTTGATCAAATGCAGATTCCCAGGCCCGCAACTGCCCGCACACACCGCCAGCTTGCCCGTGGCAGCCGCTTCTGCACCCGCCGCGAACGCCGCGACTTCTTCATGGCGTGTGTGCATCCAGCGGATGGTGCCCAGTTTTTCCAGGCTGTCGGTCAGGCCATTGAGGCTGTCGCCGGTCACGCCCCAGATTCGGGTAACGTCCGCGGCGGCGAGGGTGTGTGCCAGATAATCGGCGATGGTCTTGGACATGCGAGTTTCCTTGTCGAGACAAATGGAAAGCGCGGCCAATGCATGGCCCGCATCAGTGATCGACCCGCCTGCCTCGGGACAGTTCAGCCTGTGGCACCGGTTTCAGCCGAGGCCGTTCAAACCAGTGGGACCGGCAACAGCCGGGAAGGAGTATTTCAGGTGATGCAGATGCGGCAAACGATCTGGCCTCTTCCCGGCTAAAGCCGACCCCATGCATCCATCAAACGTGCCGATCACCAGCCTTGGTCGGTGCGGCGTATTGCGCCTTGAGTTTGCCGTCCTTGTCCAGCAACCACGCATCGAGAATCTGTCGCACGACAGGCCCGGCCACCCGGCCGCCCGCCTCGCCGTTTTCGATCATCACGGACACCACGATCTGCGGATGCTCCGCCGGTGCAAAGCCGACGAACAAGGCGTTGTCACGGTTACGCTCCAGGGTTTTCAGGCGGTTGTAGCGCTCGCCCTGCTTGATCGCGACCACTTGCGCGGTGCCGCTTTTGCCAGCAATGCGGTATTGCGCACCCGCGGCGGCGTCACGGGCGATGCCACGAGGGGCATGCATGACCATCTGCATGCCTTCGTTGACCTGACTCCAGTCATTCGGATCATGCAGCACGATGTTCGGCATGGGATGCTCGTCCACCGGTGCTACGTTGCCCACGGTCACGGCCAGGTGCGGACGAACCCAGACGCCTTTGTTGGCGATCAACGAAGTCGCTTGTGCAAGCTGCAACGGCGTGACCTGCATATAGCCTTGTCCGATGCCAAGAATCACCGTTTCGCCGGGGTACCACACCTGACGTCGCGTAGCGCGCTTCCACTCCCGGGAAGGCATCAAACCGGGGGACTCTTCGAACATGTCGAGGGAGACCTTCTGACCAAGGCCGAACATGGTCATGTAGTCGTGCAGACGGTCGATGCCCAGTTTGTGAGCCAGCGTGTAAAAGTAGGTGTCGTTGGAACGCATGATGGCGGTGTCCATGTCCACCCAGCCATCGCCGCTGTGGTTCCAGTTGCGGTATTTGTGATCGAAATCGGGCAACTGGAAATAGCCGGGATCGAAAACCCGCGTCGAGGCGGTGACCACCCCGCTGTCGAGACCGGCAATCGCCACTTCCGGCTTGATGGTCGAGCCCGGCGCATAGAGACCGCGCAGCGCGCGATTGAACAAGGGCCGGTCGATGGAATCGCGCAGCGCGGCATATTCCTTGAAGCTGATGCCGGTCACGAACGGGTTGGGGTCAAAGCTCGGTTTGCTGACCATGGCCAGCACCTCACCGGTCGCCGGGTCCAGCGCCACCACTGAACCGCGACGGTCGCCAAGGGCTTCTTCAGCGGCTTCCTGCAGGTGAATGTCCAGGCTCAAGGTGATGTTCTTGCCGGCAATCGGGTCGGTGTGCTTGAGCACGCGCAATACCCGGCCCTGTGCGTTGGTCTCCACTTCCTCATAACCCACATGGCCGTGCAGTTGCGATTCGTAAAAGCGTTCGATGCCCGTCTTGCCAATGGACTGCGTGCCACGGTATTCCACCGAATCCAGCTGTTTGGACTCTTTCTCGTTGATGCGTCCGACGTAACCCACGGAGTGAGCAAAATGCGCGCCCAACGGGTAATGACGCACAAACTGCGCTTCGACGTCGACGCCCGGGAGCAGGTATTGATTCACTGCCAACAGGGCGATCTGTTCCTCGGTCAGCTCATACAACAGCGTCACCGGGTCGAACGGATGGCGTGCCTGCTTGAGGTCTTTCTCGAACAGAATCCGGTCTTCGTCGGGAAGCTTGAGCAACGTCATCAGTTCGTCGATGACGTGATGCCAGTCGTCGGCGCGCTCCCGGGTCAGGGTCAGGTTGAAGCTGGGGCGATTGTCAGCCAGGACCACGCCATTGCGGTCATAGATCAACCCCCGCTCCGGGGGGATGGGCAACACATGCACACGGTTGTTTTCGGAAACGGTGGAGTGGTAGGCAAATTCGGTGACCTGCAGGAAGTACATCCTCGCCACCAGACAGCAACTCAATAGAGCCACGAACAGGGCGCAGGCGATCAAACGTTTATTGACCAGGCGCGTCTCTTTCTCGTGATCCTTCAACGGTATCGGATCGGGCATTGCTACAGCTTCTCGGCGAAATGACTAACGGTGGAACGTTACGTCACAAATATATGAACAGATGTTTCCACGACTATGCATGCGCACGATACCAAGAAGCAGAAATTTAGGCAGGTTTGTCTTGCGAAGCGTCATCAGAGGTAACAACCGAGGGTATTGTTACAAAAACTGCAACAGTTAATTGCGAAATGGAATCAGTGAAACCTTTAGTAACACATCTATGATGGCAGAACCCGTGGAAAAGATGGCTGAAAAAATCTGGGTATCTCCCGCTTAGCGTGCGCTTTTTGTATGCAGCATGACCAGAGACCAAATGCCACAGCCTCGCGTGAGCTCTCGTTCGTCCCGGTCGTCGCCCGATCTGGATGTAAAACCGTGCACTGATCTCGAAGTACCCACCCTGGACGCAGCTGATATTGCATGCCCGCCAGCGGTACTTCGCAGGAGTCCCAATGTCTGAAAAACCCTCCAAAGGCCTGACCCGGCGCCAGCTTCTGGTCTCCTCGGCCACCTCGATCGCCGTGGGAGCCGCCGCCAGCGCCAAGGCGGCGACCCTGAGCGGTCTGCCCCAATGGGTGCCTTTCGACCACAACGGCCCGATGCATTACGACACGCCAGGCTGGCAGTTCTTCACGGCTGACGAGGCCCGTGAAGTGGAAGCCATCGTTGAACGGCTGATCCCGGCGGATGACCTGAGCGTCAGCGGCAAGGACGCCGGTTGCGCGGTGTTCATCGACCGCCAACTGGCGGGCGAATATGGCACTTTCGACCGTCTGTACATGCAAGGCCCGTTCGCGAAAGGCACGCCCATGCAGGGCGATCAATCCCCTCTGGTGCCTCAACAGCGCTACCGCCTCGGGCTGGCCGGACTGTCCGCTTACTGTCAGAAGCAGTTTCAGCAAGCCTTCAGCGCTCTGGGCGCCGAGGACAAGGACAAGGTCCTGACCGATCTGGAAAAAGGGGCGATCACCCTTGATGGCATCGACGCCAGACTGTTCTTCCAGCAGGTGCTGGGCAATACGATGGAAGGCTTTTTCGCCGACCCGATCTATGGCGGCAACCGCGACATGGTGTCGTGGAAAATGATCGGTTTCCCCGGCGCGCGTTATGACTACCGCGACTACATCGCGCTGCATAACCAGAAGCTTGACCTCGTCCCGATCTCCATCATCGGCAGCTCCGCCTGGAACTAAAAGGGTTAATTCGACATGGCCAAAAAACTACCTTCCACCGACGTCGTGGTTGTCGGACTCGGCTGGGCCGGTTCCATCATCGCCAACGAACTGGCCGATGAAGGGCTGAGCGTTATCGGCTTCGAACGCGGCCCCTGGCGCGACACCGCCAGTGACTTCAATATCGCTTCGGCCACTGACGAGCTGCGCTATTCGCGCCGTCAGGAGTTGATGCTGCGCACTAAGCAAAACACCACCACGATTCGCAATAGCGTGACCGAAACAGCCCTGCCCATGCGCGCCTGGGGCTCTTTCCACCCCGGCAACGGCACCGGCGGCGCGGGCAATCACTGGGCGGGCATCACGTTTCGCTTTCAGCCCCACGAATTTCGCCTGCACAGCCACCTGACCGAACGTTACGGCAAAGAACTGTCCCCGGAACTGACCCTGCAAGACTGGGGCACCGACTGGGAAGAGATGGAGCCGTTCTACACCAAGTTTGACCGGCTGGCGGGCGTGTCCGGCAAGGCCGGCAACATCAAGGGCGTGATCCAGGAAGGCGGCAACACCTTCGAAGGCCCACGCTCGGAGGAATACCCGAACCCGCCCACCGCGCAGACCTACGCGCCGATGCTGTTCGCGGACGCCGCGCGTAACCTGGGCTACAAGCCGTTCCCGGTGCCATCGGCGCTGGTTTCCCGGGCTTACACCAACTCCCTTGGCGTGACCATGGGCGCCTGTACTTTCTGTGGTTTCTGCACCAACTACGGCTGCGCCAACTATTCCAAGGCGAGCGCGATCACCACGGTACTGCCGGTACTGATCCGCAAGCCGAACTTCACCGCCAAGACCAACTGCGAAGTACTGCGCGTCACGATGGACAGCACCGGCAAACGGGCTACCGGAATCATCTTCATGGATGCCAACGGCGATGAGTTCGAGCAACCGGCTGATCTGGTGGTGATCAGCGCGTTCATCTTCGAAAACGTGCGCCTGATGCTGTTGTCCGGCGTGGGCCAGCCTTACGATCCGGTCACCAACACGGGCACCACGGGTCGCAACTATGCGTACCAGACGGCCAACAACGTGCGCATGTTCTTCGACGACAAAAACTTCAACCCTTTCATTGGTGGCGGGGCCATCGGCATGGGTATCGACGAGTTCAACAACGACAACTTCGACCATTCCGGTCTGGGGTTTGTCGGCGGCGGCAGCACCCGGGTCACTCCCATTGGCGCAGCGCCCATCGACTCGCGCCCCTTGCCGCCAGGCACTCCGGCCTGGGGTTCGAAGTGGAAGCAGGCGACCGTCAAGAACTACGCCAACACCATGTCCATCGGTTGCGAAGCCAGCAGCTATTCCACACGCACCAACTACTTGTCGCTGGACCCGACCTACAAGGATCCACTGGGACGTCCGCTGTTGCGCATCACCTTCGATTTCCCGGAGAACGACCGCAAGATGGCCGCGTACGTGACCGGCAAGGTCGAGGAAATCGCCAAGAGCATGAACCCCGTGCAAACGGTATCCAGCGCCCAGACCGGTCACTGGAACAGTGCGCCGTATCAGTCTTCGCACATCGTCGGCGGCTTCATCATGGGCGCCGATCCGAAGACCAGTTCGGTGAACAAATACCTGCAAGTGTGGGACGTGCCGAATCTGTTTGTGGTGGGCTCTTCCGCCTTTCCGCAGAACCCCGGCTACAACCCTACGGGCACCGTCGCGGCACTGGCGTTCAAGGCGGCCGATGCGATTCGCACCCGTTATCTGAAGCGCCCTGGGGAGATGATTACCGTATGAAGACTCTTCTTTCGGTATGCGCCGGCGTGCTGGGCCTGGCCCTGAACGTCGCACAGGGTGCCACCGGTGCCGACTCCTACAATCTGGTGGAAAAAGGTCGCTACCTGACCACCTTGGGCGACTGCACGGCGTGCCACACACTGCCCGGCAAACCGGCGTTTTCCGGGGGCGTCGTGCTCGACACGCCTTTCGGCAAACTGCTGGGTGCCAACATCACCCCTGACCCTGTCACCGGGATCGGCCGCTGGCGCTTCGAAGACTTCCAGAACGCCATGTCCAAAGGCCACGGCCTCGATGGCAAGCGCTTGTACGGGGCCATGCCGTACACCGCCTACACGAAGGTGCTGCGTGAGGACAATCAGGCGATCTGGGCTTATCTGCAAACCCTCGATCCGGTGGAGAACAAGGTCGAAACCAACCAGCTCCCCTTCCCGTTCAACGTGCGCACCAGCCTGTTGGGCTGGAACCTGTTGAACTTCCAGGAGGGCGAATTCAAGCATGATCCGAAGAAGTCCGAACAATGGAACCGGGGGGCTTATCTGGTTCAGGGCCTGGGTCACTGCGGCACCTGTCATACGCCGAAAAGCCTGACCGGCGGCGACAAGAACGACCAGTTCCTGGGCGGTGCCAACCTGCAGAACTGGGTAGCGCCGAACATTACCGCCGACGCCCACAGTGGCATTGGCAGTTGGTCCGAGGACGACATCGTCAAGTACCTGAAAACCGGTGCCAACCGTTTCGACATCGCGTCCGGCCCCATGGCCGAGGAAGTCGAACATTCGTCCCAGCACTGGAAAGACGAGGACTTGATGGCCGTGGCGGTTTTCCTCAAGGACGGCAGCCCACCCACGGACACGCCCAAAGCCTTGGCAGCCACTGACAGCGCTATGGTCGCGGGCAAGGCGATCTACGCCGATCGTTGTTCGGCGTGTCACGTCGGCAATGGTGAAGGTGTCGAGCATCTGTTCCCGAAACTCGCCATGGCGCCGCTGGTCAACGGCGCCGATGCGTCGTCAATGATTCGCGTGGTGCTGGCCGGCAGCCGGGCCGGTGCAACCGATGCAGCGCCCACCGCACCGGCCATGCCTTCCCTGGGCTGGGCGCTGTCTGACGACAATGTCGCCAACGTCCTGACCTACGTGCGCAACAGTTGGGGCAACGCAGCACCTGCCGTCTCCAGCGCGGACGTAAAGACGGTGCGCGAGCAATTGCAGCCTAAGTAAATGCGATGCAATAAAAAATGCCCGGCCTTGTGATGAGGTCGGGCATTTTTTATGAGGTCATTTTCAGATCGGGACAGCGGCCGCACCGTATTCATCGTGGGACCGGATGTATCCGGGAAGGCGTCGGTCCGGACAGGTTACGCCTGATCCTCCGGTGCCGGTCGCCGCGCCTCCATGATCCTGGGCATATTGCCTTCAATCCAGCTCGCCAAGATGTCGACCTGCAACGCCACCTCCTCCCCCAAGGGGCTCAATCGGTACTGCACATGAGGCGGTACCACGGGCAGCGCCTTGCGCTCGACAAACCCATCGTGCTCCAGATTCTGCAACGTCTGGGACAGCATCTTCTCGCTGACACCGCCTATCTTGCGGCGCAGTTCGCTGAAACGGTGCATGCCGCCACGCAGCACAACCAGCACCAGTACACCCCACCGACTGCACACGTGACTGAGGATGATTCTGGAGGGGCAATCGACGGCCATCAATTCCCCTGGACGAGCCTGTATCAAGGTCGAAATAAGCGGGGAACGGGTTTCTGCAGGTTGCGTCATGACACTTACCTTTTCGTACGTACTTACGGAAGGTTAGCATGATGCTTATGCTTGGGTTCCTTTAAATGCCACGCAAGGAAATCCGCCATGTACGTCGTCACAGGTGCAACCGGCCAACTCGGCCGCCTCGTCATTGAACGGTTACTCAAGATCGTACCCGCCTCGCAGATCGTCGCGGCGGTGCGCAGCCCGGAAAAAGCCGCGGACCTGATCGCGCTGGGCGTGCACGTCCGTCACGCTGATTACTCCAGACCCGAGACCCTGGACAGCGCCTTCAAGGGCGCTGAAAAACTATTACTGATTTCCTCCAGTGAGGTGGGCCAGCGGGCCAGGCAACATCAGGCCGTCATTGATGCCGCCAAGCGTGGTGCAGTCCAACTGCTGGCCTATACCAGTGTGCTGCATGCCGACACATCGCCCCTAAGCCTGGCCGAAGAACATCGTCAGACCGAAGCGGCACTGAAAGACTCCGGCCTGCCCTTTGTGCTGTTGCGCAACGGCTGGTACACGGAGAACTACACCGCCAGCATCCCCGCCGCGCTGGCCCATGGCGCTGTGCTGGGCTGTGCAGGTGATGGTCGTATCAGTTCAGCGCCACGCGCCGATTATGCGGACGCTGCCGTGGCGGTATTGACCACGCAGGAGCCTCAGGCGGGTCGGACCTACGAACTGGCTGGCGACGACGCCTACACATTGACCGAATTTGCCGCCGAACTGTCCAGGCAAACCGGTCAGGCCGTTGGCTACGTTGACTTGCCCCAGGCCGATTTCGAAGCGGCGCTGGTTGAAGCGGGCCTGCCGGGCTTCGTCGCCACTCTGTTGGCCGATTCAGATGCGGGCGCGTCCAAGGGCGCGCTGTTCGACGACGGGCATCAACTCAGCGGGCTGCTGGGTCGCACCAGCGTCACGCTGGCGCAAACCATCGCCGCCGCGCTCAAGAACTGACTTCTACCCCGCTCACTTCACACCTCGCGGTAGACGACATCATCAAACCGAATGATTTGTGGCAACAGTGGTCCTAGCTACACGAACAGAGCATTACGCACTGAGCCGTTAGCAAAAATCGGGAACTACTTTATGAACTGCAAATCATTCGTCGCGTGTCTGGCTATCCTTGGCTGCGTTTCTGTCAACAGCCTTTCGGTTCAGGCCCAGGAAAAGCCTGAACCGAAAGTTGAAGAGTCCAGGGACAACATGCGGGATCTGGAACTGGGTTCCCGTGCGCCCGCTAAATTTCAGCGGCCTGAAGCCGGCTTGAAAGACTGGAGCAAGCGCGGCCTGAAAGCCCCTTCCAAAGAAGCCCAATGGGTGAAGATCAATAACAAGTACGTAATGGTGCAGACCACCAACGGCCAGATCACCGAGATCGTGCCGGCCAGAAAATAATCTGAGTTCGCGCGAGGCACGCCCTTGAATCGTCGTCTGGTCGTATGTTTCATCGCCGGAATTGACGCCTTCGCGGGCAAGCCTCACGCCAATGGGTGTTAAAGAAAAATCCCCCCCGACGCCTCGATACGCTGCCCGTTAATCCACTTGCCTCCCTCGCCCAGCAACATACTGATGGCTGCGCCGATGTCGTCCGCCTCGCCCACACGTCCCAATGCGGTGCTAGAGGCCACCTGCTGGTTGACTTCAGCGTTGTCACGCACGGTCCCGCCGCCAAAATCCGTGACGATAGCACCCGGTGCGAGCACGTTGACGTTGATGCCCCGTGGACCGAGTTCCTTGGCCAGGTAACGCGTCCAGACTTCAATGGCACCTTTCATCGAGGCATAGGCTGCGTAACCGGGCAGGCTGAAGCGCGCAAGACCGCTGGAAACGTTGACGATACGCCCGCCGTCAGCCAGCAGCGGCAGCAGCTTCTGGGTCAGAAAAAACGGGCCTTTGAAGTGAATATCCACCAATTGATCGAACTGCGCTTCGGTGGTGTCGGCAATGCTGCTGTAAATGCCGACGCCTGCATTGTTGACCAGAAAATCGAACTGCCCGACCTGGAATTCATTCTCAAGCACCTGAGCCACCTGCGCGCTGAAAGCCTCGAAGCGGCTGCTGTCGCTGACATCCAGTTGCAGCATGTGAGCCCGACCACCAAGGGCCTCGATCTCGGCGACTACCGCCTGAGCGTCGGCCTGCTTGCTGTGGTAGGTGCCGATGACGTCAACACCTTGGGCCGCCAGATGCAACGCCGTGCTTTTGCCAAGGCCGCGGCTGGCCCCTGTGATCAACGCGATTTTTTTGCTCATGGTGATGTCCTCGATGGGAGTGGTCAGGGAGTGAAGACGAGTCTATTGTTCGCTCCATCTGCGATAAACAACCAGTAATCGAAATAACCAGTCGCTTCAACCGAACAATCCTTTGAGGCTGAGCCATGAACAAGCTGGAGCTGTTACGAACCTTTGTGCGGGTGGCTGAACTGTCGAGCTTCACACAGGCCAGCGAGGCCCTTGGCCTGCCCCGCTCGACAGTGTCCGAGCAGGTGCAGTCCCTGGAAAACCTGCTCGGCACTCGCCTGTTATCCCGCACCACGCGCCGGGTTCACGCCACCCCCGATGGCCAAGTGTTATATGAGCGTAGCAAAGACATGCTGGCCCAGATGGACGAACTGGAGGGGCTGTTTCGCAGCCAGGCAATGCTCAGCGGCCGCTTGCGCGTCGATATGCCCACCGCCATGGCGCACAACATTCTCCTGCCGCGCCTGAATGAATTCCTTGGCGAACATACGGGCATCGATCTGGAAATCAGCAGCACGGATCGCCGGGTGGATCTGGTTCGTGAAGGCTTCGACTGTGTGCTGCGCATCGGCGAACTGGCGGACTCCCATCTGGTGGCCCGCAACCTCGGTGATCTGGCCATGGTCAATTGCGTCGGTGCCGGGTACGCCCGGCAGCATGGCGTGCCTTCCAGGCTGGCGGATTTGCAACAGCATCGGCTGATCAACTACGTGACGGCATTTGGCTCACACACGGCATTCTTCGAATATCAGGAGCAGGATAAAACCCGCACCCTGGCCATGCCCCACAGCGTAACGGTCAACAACGTGCAAGCCTATGAAGCCGCCTGTCTGGGTGATCTGGGCATCGTCCAGTCGCCGCGCATGGGTATGCGCAAGCATCTGCTGAGCGGCGCCCTGATTGAAATCCTGCCGGATTTTCGCCCTGCGCCCATGAAAATTTCCCTGATCTACGCCCATCGACGCCACTTGCCGGAACGCTGTCGAGTGTTCATGGACTGGTTCCAGGGGTTGATCGAAGAGCACAATGCGCCTTGAGAGCCATTTGATTGCCTACGCGTTGATTGGCAGGCCAGGCCGCAGATAGGCTAACCTCAGGTCCTGACACGCAAGGCATGGGAGAACCGGCATGCACCCGCACAACGCCAAACACCTGAGCGAACCGTTTTTCTGGCGCGATGCACGCTTGCCTTTTATTGAGGCGCGTTCCGTGGGCGATGGACGCAAGTTGTGCTACGCCAAGCATTCCCATGAGTGTTTTTCCATCGGTGCGATCACCGCCGGGCAGAGTACGTACCTGCATGAAAAGAGCAGCCAGACCGTACAGCGTGGCACGGTAGTGCTGATGAATCCCGGCGACGTGCATGCCTGTAATCCCATTGCCGACCAGCACTGGTCCTACGTGATGCTGTACGTGGATGTGCAGTGGCTGCGCGGCATTCAACATGACATGGGGCTGGACACCCGTCTTGACTTCCAGCCTGTGGCCCAGACCCACAGTACCTGCGCCGACCTGTTCAACGGCCTGACTGAGTTGTATGCCACCTTGATCGGCACCCAGACCGAAGTCCTGGACAAGCAGTGTGCAGCGGTTTCATTTTTCACCCGCATGCAGCAGACGCTTGGCAGCGCCACCCAGCGTGTCGAGCAGCCGCTGGATCGCGCGGAGCGGGCCGAGCAATACATCAACGACAACTTCACGGCGGCCATCAGCCTCGAGGACATTTGCAGCGCTGCGAATATTTCGGCGTCGTACCTGATCCGCTCCTTCGAGCGGCGTTACCACATGACGCCCCATGCCTATCTGGTCAATCGACGCATCCAGCATGCCCGCACGCAGCTCAAGAGCGGTCGGGTCATCGCAGACGTGGCCCAGGAGACCGGCTTTGCCGACCAGGCGCATTTTCATCGAGCGTTCAAAAAGCACCTGGCAGCGACGCCGGGCCAGTACAAGCTTTAATACACCATCAGGTACACCGCACAGCCCACCAACAGCAATGCCATGCAGCGATTGAACCAGCGAATCCCCAACGCACTGCTCAAAAAATGACGCAGGAATGTCCCGGCAAACGCCCAACTTGCCAGCGACAGGTAACAAATCACAAAGTAGATAGCTGCAAACTGCCAGATCAGCCGCGCCTCACCGCTGGCGGCGAACGCGCCCATGCCCGCGATGCAGGCCAGCCAGGCTTTGGGATTGAGCCACTGCATGACCGCGCCGTAAAGCATCGAAGGCCGAGCACTGGCCTCATCCACATCAAGGTGCCCGTTGTCTCGGGCCAGTTTCCAGGCCATGTACAGCAGAAACGCCACGCCCGCCCACTTGATACCCAACGTCAGGAACGGCCACTGGGTCAGCACTTCATGCAGGCCAAATCCGGTCAGCACCAGTAACAGCGTGAAGCCCAGCGTCGCACCGGTCACATGCTGTAACGCGGGGGCCAGGCCAAATCGGGCGCCTGAACTCAAGGCCACGATATTGACCGGTCCTGGCGTGATTGACGACGCCAGCGCAAAGGCTGCCATGGAAATAAATACACTCATCTGAACACCCTGACTGAGATCGGAAATGAGTCAGTCAAGGTAAGGACACGCAACAACGCCGTATTGAAGAAAATTACCCAACAGCTGCGCCGTGATTTTTAAACGCACAAGCGCAATGGAAACTGACCGCGGTTGCGTCGATAGGGCAGAATTGCGGGCATTGTTTTTCCGGAGCCGAGTCGTTCAATGATCACACGCCCTCAGAAGCCGTCCCTTTGGGCGCTGTTATTCGCCATTCGCGGCACCATCGTGCCGGCGATATGGCCCAAAGTGCTGTTCACCGTGCTTATCAGTTCGGCCGTGGTCGCCACCCATGGCAGGCTGTTCGACTACAAAGTGGTGTTGACCGCCACGCCGTTCACCCTGTGGGGCCTGACGCTGGCGATCTTCCTCGGTTTTCGCAACACCGTGGCTTATCAGCGCTTCTGGGAGGCGCGCACGCTGTGGTCCGAGCTGACCACCGTGACTCGCAACCTGACCCGGCAAAGCCTGAGCCTGATGCCCAACCTGCCCCCCGCAGAGCGACGCGCCCTGCTCGATACTTTGGTCGCGTTCAGTTATCTGCTCAAGGACCGGTTACGCGGGCAACGACCCAGTGAAGATACGCGGCGACTGCTTGCGCCGGGACTGCAACGAGCCGTGTTCGACAAGGAGAACCCGCCCAGCGTGCTATTGGGCCTGATCGGGCAACAGCTCATGGAGCAAGCACGACAAAACAACGTCGGCGACCCGTTGAAGGCCGACATGGATCAGCAACTGAGTCGTTTGTCGTACGTGCTGGGCGGGTGTGAACGGATCAGCAACACCCCGATCCCCTACCCTTACATTCTGATGCTGCACCGGATCGTGCATGTCTATTGTTTTCTGCTGCCGTTCTGCCTGGTGGACAGCATCGGTTGGTTCACGCCTTTCGCGGTGCTGGTATTGGCTTATACTTTTTTCGGTCTGGACGCGTTGGGCGACCAGATCGCCGACCCGTTCGACACGCAACCCAATGATTTGCCCTTGAACGCACTGTGCCGCAATATCGAGATCTCAGTGCTGGATATGCTCGACGAGCCCGCACCGCCGCGACTGGAACCTGTCAATGATGTACAGCTGTAGCTCATCCCTGGGGTATGCCCCGGAAACCTTTCCTTGCCGAGCACACCCATGAACAGCTTTGAGCAATCGATTATCGAGGCCGCGCAGGACGCCACGCCCAACAACACTGAAGCAGAAAGGACCGAAGCCAAAGCCGCCGCCATTGAGGCCGTGGCGCATGTCATGGCGACAACTTCAGGTCTGCAACGTACCTTGGCACTGGCAGCGCTGCTGGACTCTTATTCCGAGCAGGAAGACGAGTAATTCAGCCGTATTTGTGGGTTGTCGGCAGACATACAAAGCTGTATCGCGCACTATGTCGGCCAACTGTCTCGCCCTCGCAATCACTCTTTATCTGGACGCAACATGACTCCCAACGCTGAACAGTACAACCCGGCCACCGAATACGCTGACAAACTGATTACCCGCATTGGCCAGACGCCATCGTGGATTGCCAAACGTATCGGCGTGACCGAAAAGCGCATGCGCTACATCCTTGAAGGCGAACGCACCGTCAAGGGCGAGACCACGCCTATCCAGATGACCTATACCGAGCAGTTCGCGCTGGAATGTCTGGCGGCCGAAGCCAAGGCACGCAACAAATAAGCAGTGCACCTTTTTTTAGCCCCTTCGCCGGCAGGTCCCAGCGCTGGGCGGCTATTCAGTGAAAAGCTGAACCTTTTGTCCCGGTACACAACATAAAACTGAACGATTGACGCTAAAAGGCTTCCGACCTCCATAGCGTTCCTATTTGTTCGCTGTTTATTCGGGGCAACACCATGTCAATCGAGAGCAATTCACTCTTGCTTCAATCACTGATCGCTCAGCTTTCCCGCGTGGATCACAGCTCATCCGTCGCGCTGCAAGGGGATGCAGACGAAAACCTGTTGGGCCTCAGGGACTTGTTCGAACTGGATATGATTTCTGGCAATTTCGTTTACGGCCTCCACAGCGATCCGTTGGGTTTGCTGTTTCTCTCCGCTGATCAAATCCTGCTGACCAAACGAGGCGCCCTGTTCGAATAGCGCTGGCTATGCGCCCCGTTTAATCCCGCGCTTGTGACAGAGGTCTGGCCACATGTTCAAGGGGCTTGCGTTCGGCAGCCACGCCCCAGATCCCTTGAACGATGCCTGCAATCATCATCAGCCCCGCGCCAATCAGATAGCCGATCAGCACGTTGCTGCGATCATGGGTCTGGATCAGGTACCCGAAAAGGGTTGGCCCGATGATCCCGCCCAGCCCCGTCCCGAAGGCATAGAACACGGCAATCGCCAACGCGCGAATCTCCAGCGGAAAGGTCTCGGCGACCGTCAGGTACGCCGAACTGGCCGCCGCTGAAGCGAAGAAGAAAATCACCATCCAGGCGACGGCCTGCTGAGTCACATCCAGAATACCTTGCGCAAATAACCAGCCGCAGATGGCCAGCAGCACACCTGAAATCCCGTACGTCAGACTGATCATCACACGTCGCCCGATGACATCAAACAAGCGCCCCAGCAGCAGCGGTCCGCAAAAATTGCCCAACGCCAATGGCAGCACGTACCAGCCGACCTGCTCGGCCGGAACCCCGTAGAAATCCGTCAGCACCAGCGCGTAGGTGAAGAAAATCGCGTTATAGAAGAACGCCTGAGCGGTTAACAGGGTCATGCCCACCAGCGCCCGCTGGCGAAAGGCGATGAACAAGGTCTGGAATATCTCCGTCAACGGCGTGTGACTCCTGGCATGCAGGCGCAGTGGCTTGCCTTGCACGGCAGGCAGCCGATGGCCTTGTTCGATCATTTGGCGCTCGATCTGCTCGACAATGCGTCGCGCTTCCCCCGCCTGATCGTGAATCAACAACCAGCGCGGGCTTTCCGGTAGCCACAGGCGCATGAACAGAATAATCAGGCCCAGTGCCGCACCGATGCCAAAGCACAACCGCCAGCCCAGATCGCCGCCCACCCACTGCGGGTCCAGCAAGACGATAGAACCTGCCGCCCCCAATGCCGCGCCCAGCCAGAACGTACCGTTGATGGTCAGGTCCACCCAACCACGGTATCGGGCGGGTGTGAACTCCTGGATCGTCGAATTGATCGCGGTGTACTCGCCACCAATGCCCATGCCGGTGAGGAAGCGAAACAGCAGAAAGCTCTCCACGCTCCAGGAGAACGCTGTAGCCGCCGTGGCGCCGACATACAGCAGCAAGGTGGCGAAGAACAACTTGCGGCGGCCAAGGCGATCGGTCAGCCAGCCAAAGAACAAGGCACCCAGCACCGCCCCCGCAATGTAAACGCCGCCGGCAAGGCCAATGTCGCTGTTGGACATTTGCAACACCTGACTGGCCTTGAGCGCGCCCGACACCGACCCGGCCAACGTGACCTCCAGGCCGTCAAGCAGCCAGGTAATGCCCAGCGCCAACACCAGCAAGGTGTGGAAACGCCCCCATGGCAGACGATCCAGACGCGCCGGAAGATCCGTTTCGAAAACCACGCCCCTTTGCTGTTCACTGCCTGCGCCAGTTGATGTCTCGACGGTCAAAGGACTCCCCCTGCTCACGGATGCCGCATGTGCTTTCAGGGTTGTGAGTCACAGTCGGCGGCGGAGTTCAGCGGCCACGGCCTCAGCCTTCGACGGTCAATACCACCTTGCCCTCCACATGGGACCTTTCCAGATAATCCTGAGCCTGCGCCGCGTTCTTCAACGGGAAGGTCACACTGAGTTTCACGTCAACCAGCTCGCCCTGCATCAAATGCGCGATTTCTTCAAGCTGCCGGCCACTGGGTTCGACCAGAAAGAAACGGCTGTTTTTGCCATAGGCATCCGGTCGGTCTCGAGCGGGCGGGCTCAGGGTCGAAACCAGGGTGCCGCCGGGTCGCAGCACTGCCCAGGCGCGCTGCTGCATGTCCCCGGACACAAGGTTGATCACCAGATCCATGTCGTGGCAGACATCTTCAAAACGTTCGTGGGCGTAATCAATGACGCGGTCGGCGCCCAGGGAGGTGATGAACTGCCGGGTTTTTTCCGACCCCGTGGCAAACACCATCGCGCCCTTGGCTGCCGCAAACTGCACGGCAAAGTGGCCAACGCCACCGCTGGCGCCCTGGATCAATACGCGCTGCCCCGCCTCCAGATGGCCGTGATCAAACAATGCCTGCCATGCCGTCTGGGCCGCCAGCGGTACAGCGGCTGCACGGATGAGGTCGAGGTTTTCCGGGACTTTCGCCAAGTGGTCGGCCTTGATGACCGCATAATCCGCATAACAGGCGTCACCGCCGACCATCCCGAAAACCCGGTCGCCTTTGACAAAACTTCCGACGCCGCTGCCCACCTGCTCGACGACGCCGGAAAAATCCCGTCCCAGAGTAATGGGCAGCATGTCGCGGGTGACCGGGGGGAATTCCCCTTGTCGAATCTTGTAGTCAACGGGATTAACACTGGCGGCGGCAATTCTCACCAGCACTTCGCCCACCTGCGGGTGGGGTATTTCAATAGACTCGAGTTGCAGCACACCCGAATCACCAAACCGGTGAATCCTGATCGCTTTCATGGTTGCCATGGCGCTGCCTCCTGACAGAGTTTTTAGGTAATGGGGCTCACTGACGTAAGGCAGGGGTCAGCTTAGTTGGCCGCGCATCAGGCCAAAGTACGTGAGAAGCGCCGCTGGCAGACTTATTCAACATCACCCTGCTAACCAGCATGACCCACCCCAAAAGACCTTAAAATTGGCAATACTCCACCAACAACATGCGAAAATAACCGTTTTTAACAATCATTTCTAAATGTAACAGACCTTTAGATGGCCTTTGGCTATTTCGCTTTTGCAACGCGCGTTGCGGTAGGTCGAGGCTTTGAGGTGTCTGTGAAGGCCACTTCGGTGATCCTGATGCTGGTCAGTTGGAATGAACCGGTTTGGCACCCGACCCTCCAACCTTCTGTATCACCTGTCAGCCAACCCACAGATGAGGTGCACCATGGCCGGGTCACGCCCAGAAAATCCAGATGTCGATGTCGACGAGGTGAAGTTTCCGGAAACCCTTCCGGACCCGGTTGCCGAGGAAGAAGACCCCGAAGCCGGTTTCGAGCCAGGGACCGAATTGCTTCCGGAAAAAGGCGATTTTCACGGCATTGGCAAACTGCAATAAATGATCGGACTTGCACGATGAACCCGTTGCTGATCGCAGGCTTGCCTCCCTTGGGGGCAAGCCTGCGCCAGGCATTAACTTTGGGTCCATTCCACATCGGTAACACCGAAATGTTCGGCATAAGGCTTGGACACACGTGCAACTTTTTCCAGCCGATATTTAGGGATGCGAGCAATGCCAGCATCAACACTTGCGTGATGCCAGGCCTCGGCGTTGTCCATCCGCTCAGCACTGATATAGAAAGATTTGAAGGTGCCGTTCAACAGGTAATCAATTCGGTAGTGTTTGTATTGGGACATCCAGGCAGGGCCTCGTACTGATTGCTTAGAGCAATAGATGACCTTTGGCCCGGGAGAAAAATTCAGTCTGATTTTGACCAAATGATCAATTCGCTCCGCTGAGGCCACCGGTTCAGTACGGCGCACAGCCAATGGCTTATGCCCCCTCAGCGAATCCCCAATCGCCGGGCCAGGCGACTGAGATTGGCGCGGTCGAGTCCCATCTCCCGCGCAACGTCAACCCATTTACCCTGATGCCGGATCAATGCTTCGTCGATCAACCGGCGCTGGAAGGCATCCACCGAATCCTTGAGAGTGCTCCCCGTCATGACTTCCGACTGCACGGCATTGGTTGAAGAATGGCTGACGACGATTTCGTCCACCAGACCCAAGGCTGCGGCGTCAACGGTAAGGATGCGTGGACGCTCTTTATGGGCGGAAAGGGATTTGAGCACTGCGCGGCTGATCAGGTGTTCAAGCTCACGAACGTTTCCCGGCCAGCTGTAGCTGACCAGCAGCTTTTGAGCCTCGACATTCAGCCGCAGGCTGCGCAGCCCCATGCGCGCCCGATTTTCCTCGAGAAAAAATCCGGCAAGAAGCAATACATCGCGGCCGCGCTCGCGGAGCGGCGGCACCCGTAACGGGTAGACGCTGAGGCGGTGGTACAGGTCCGCCCGAAAGCGACCGGTACGAACTTCTTCGGCCAGGTCACGGTTGGTCGCCGCGATCACTCGCACGTCCACATGATGCTCCTGGTCCGATCCGACCCGCTGCAGTTGGCCGCTTTGCAGCACCCGCAGCAACTTGGACTGGACGGGCAGCGGCAACTCCCCGACTTCATCGAGAAATATGGTGCCGCCATCGGCCAGTTCGAATTTACCGCTGCGCCCGTTAACAGCCCCGGAGAAAGCGCCTCTGACGTGGCCGAACAGCTCACTTTCCACCAGCATTTCCGGCAGCGCGGCGCAGTTGAGGCTGATCAGCGGTTTCTGGGCGCGAGGTGAATTCAGGTGAATCGCCTCGGCCACCAGTTCCTTGCCCACCCCGGTTTCCCCAGTGATCAACACGGACAAGGCGCTGTTACCCACCAGTTGTATCTCGTTTTGCATTTGTTTATGAACGGCGCTCTGCCCGATCAACTCCCGTGGGCTGCGGCCGCCAGCGGCGCGTTTATAAACTTCGGCCAACTGCCGCTGGTCTTCAAAGCCACGGGCCAACTGCTGGATTCGCTCACTGGCCATGACGGTCGCGGCGGCCAGACTGGCAAACGCTTGCAGGTTCTCCAGATCCACACTGCCAAACCGCGAGGGGTCCAGGGAATCCAGGGTAATCAGCCCCCAGGGTTTGTCCTGGAAATACAGCGGACAACCCAGGCAGTCGTGGACTTGCAGATGACCCGGATGCCCTTCAACCAGACCGTCGTAGGGGTCCGGCAGCTCGCAGTCAGTGGAAAAACGCGTGGGGCCGGGGGTTTCCAGCAGCACTTTGAGGCGTGGGTGCTCTGCCACTTTGAAGCGTCGACCCAGGGTGTCCGCACTCAAACCCTGCACCGCCAGGGGAATCAGGACATCGTCTTCAAGCTTGAGCAACGCCACCGCGTCACACGGCAACATCTGCCGCAGCGCTTGCAGTAATCGGCGATAGCGCTCTTCGTCAGGCAGCTCCCGGCTCAAGTCAGCAACCAAAGGGACCAATGCCGTTAAAAGAGGATTTGTCATCACGATTCCATTGACTGCTGAGCGACTTACATTGCGGTCATTATGACCGCGTACAAAGTTAAAAAGACAGCATCGCGCCGCCACCGACCAAGATAACGCTCGGCCGCCACGTGAAGAATGGGTCCCACCCCTGGCCTCTGACCAGACCCCGATAGTGAATGCATCAAACAAACAGGCGAATCAATTGCCCCATTAACTCATTGAGTACAGTTGATCGTCGACTTAACAGTAAGAAACATGAGACACCCCTTATCCAAACAATACTTTAACGATGCTGATAATTTCTGACGCCAGCACGCTGACGATATAAGGAGCACTGTTTAATTTTATTGAAGTGGCGAAAAGGAATTTACGTTTCATAGTGTTTCAAACAAGCAAAAGAGTGAATTGACATGGCCAGAATTCAGGGAAGAGTTCTCGAAACTTACCCACCCCTAGTTGTGGACCTCGACGGCACCCTGCTGCGCTCAGACTTGCTGATGGAAACAGCAATGGCGATGGTTCGCAGCCAGCCGTTGAAGCTGTACAAAGTGCTGCAATGGCTACTCAAGGGCAAAGCAGCCCTCAAAGAGGGACTGGCACTGGCCACGCAAATCGATGTCAGCGTGCTGCCCTACGACCCTGAAGTCATTGAACTGATCAAAGCCGAACGCGCCACCGGGCGCATGATCGTCCTCGCCACTGCCAGCCATCACAGCCTTGCCGAGCGCATCGCTGAGCACTTGCAGCTGTTTGATCGAGTGGTTGCATCCAACGCAGACCGCAACCTGTCAGCGCACACGAAACGCGACCTATTGGTCGGCCATTATGGCGAAGGCGGTTTCGATTACCTGGGCAACTCACTCGACGACCTTCCCATCTGGGGCGCTGCCCGCAGTGCATTTGTCGTCAACCCTGAAAAGGGTGTCGAAAACCGGGCCAAAGCCCAGGGTAATGTCCAGAAAGTCATTCACTCCAACGTCTCGACCCTGCGCGACTGGCGCAAAGCGCTGCGCATGCATCAGTGGATGAAGAACGCGCTGATTTTCATCCCGCTGCTCGCCGCCCATCAGATCCACCAGCCATTGCAGCTGCTCAATGGCGTGCTGGCTTTCCTGTTTTTCGGTCTCTGCGCGTCCAGCGTCTACGTACTCAACGACCTGTTGGACCTGGCCGATGATCGCCATCACCCGAGCAAACGCAAGCGGCCGTTTGCCTGCGGCAAGCTGTCCATCAAGGCCGGGTTGATCGTCGTCCCGCTGCTGTTGATCGGCGCATTCGGCGGTGCGGCCTTGCTGCTGCCCTGGCAATTCAGCGCCGTGCTCGCCGCCTATTACCTGCTGACCCTGGCCTATTCTCTGTATCTGAAACGGAAAATGGTGGTGGATGTCATCGTTCTGGCCATGCTTTACACGGCCCGTATTCTCGCTGGTGCGGCGGCCTTCAGCCTGCCGCTGACCTTCTGGATCCTGGCGTTCTCCATGTTCATCTTCCTCAGCCTGGCGCTGGTCAAACGCTACGCCGAACTGCGTGAAGCCCGGACCAGGGACCTCAAGGAAATGACCCGGGGTCGCGGCTATTACCCCGGCGATCTGGACATGATCGCCGCACTTGGGGCCTCTTCCGGCCACCTGTCCGTCATGGTACTGGCATTGTATATCCACGAGGGCACGACGGTGATTCAGTACGCACGCCCCCATGTGATCTGGCTGGCGTGTCCTCTGTTGCTGTTCTGGATCACCCGCGTGTGGATGCTGACCCATCGCGGCCAGATGAATGATGACCCGGTCGTGTTCGCCATTCGAGACCGTATCAGCCAAGGCATCGGTGTCCTGTGCGGTCTGGTGTTCTGGATTGCCGCATGAGCCAACCTTTGTATTCCTGGGGCAGATACCCCTTGACGCCGCAACAGGGCCACCCCTGCCACTGGATCGATGACCTGCCCCACCACGCGAACCGGGTCATTGCTGACCATCAGACCAGCCTGCCCTACGGTAACGGCCGCAGTTACGGCGACAGCTGTCTGGCCGCCAGCGATCAGGTGCTGAACATGCGCGGTTTGAATCGGTTCATCCGCGCAGACTGGAGCAAAGGCAGCGTGCGGGTCGAATCCGGCGTGACACTGGCGGAAATCCTCAAGGCGGCGATTCCCAACGGCTGGTTTCTCCCGGTCACACCAGGGACCCAGTTCGCCACCGTGGGCGGCGCCATCGCCAATGATGTGCATGGCAAGAACCACCATTTGCGCGGCACATTCGGCAACCATGTGGTGCGTTTTGGCCTGTTGCGCCAGGCCGACGGGGCCCTGATCTGCTCGCCGGCAGAAAACGCCCGACTCTACGCCGCGACCATTGGCGGCCTTGGCCTGACCGGAATCATCAGTTGGGCAGATCTGCAGTTGATGCCTATCCGTGCCAGCCAGATCGACAGCACGGTGGTGCGCTTCGCTAATCTGGCGGAATTTTTCAGCCTGTCCACCGAACTTGACCCTCAACATGAGTACAGCGTGGCCTGGATCGATTGCCTCGCCAAAGGCGTCAATACTGGACGCGGCGTATTCATCGTGGGCGATCATGCGCGCTACGGCTCGCTTGAGGTGGGCCACAGGTCCCGTCTGAAAGTCCCGCTCACGCCCCCGGTCTCCATGATCAACAACCTGTCATTGCGGGCTTTCAACAGCCTTTACTGGCGGGCACATCCGGGCAAGCGAACCCCAAAGCGCACGGCGTACGAACCGTTTTTCTACCCGCTTGACCGTGTCTTGCACTGGAACCGGATCTATGGCCGCAGCGGCTTCCAGCAGTATCAATGCGTGGTCCCCGACGCTCAGGCGCAAGACGCCCTGCGTGAACTGCTGGAAGCCATCGCCGATTCCGGCCAGGGTTCATTCCTAGCCGTGCTTAAACGTTGCGGCGACATCACATCACCCGGCCTGCTGTCATTTCCGATGCCAGGCACCTCACTGGCGCTGGACTTTCCACAGAGCAGCGAGCTGATCAATGTGCTGTTCCCCCGCCTGGATGCGATTGTCCGGGCGGCGGGTGGCCGACTTTATCCAGCAAAAGACGCGCACATGAGCGGCAGCGATTTCCGCCAGGCTTACCCGGCCTGGGAGCGCCTTGAAGCCCTGCGTGATCCTTCTCTGATGTCCCGCTTCTGGAAACGAGTAATCCTATGAAACGAGTGTTGATCATCGGTGCCACATCGGCCATCGCCACTGCCTGCGCCCGTTTGTGGGCCAGTGAAGGCAGCGATTTCTTTCTGGTGGCCCGCAACGCGGACAAGCTGGAACAAACCTCGGCAGACCTCAAAGGGCGCGGTGCCAAAGCCATTACCTTGCACGAGATGGACGCCACCGACTTCGCTGCACACCCCGCCATGCTCGAGCGCTGCATGCTGGCGCTGGGGCAGATCGACGTGGCATTGATCGCCCACGGCACCCTGCCCGACCAGAAAGTCTGCGAACGGGACGTCAACGTCGCCTTGCAGGAGTTTGCCAATAACGGCACGTCCGTCATTGCGCTGCTGACATTGCTCGCCAACCAGTTCGAGCTCCAGCGCTGCGGCAGTCTGGCGGTGATCTCATCGGTGGCCGGTGATCGCGGTCGGCCTTCCAACTATTTATATGGGGCGGCCAAGGCTGCTGTCTCCACGTTCAGCGAAGGCCTGCAAGCGAGGCTGTTCAAGGTGGGTGTGCACGTGCTCACCATTAAACCGGGCTTTGTCGACACCCCGATGACGCAAGGCCTTTCCCTGCCAGCCGCCTTGTTGGCGCAACCCGAGCAGGTCGCCGAGCGTATCGTCGCCGGCATCGCCCGCAAATCGCCGACGCTGTACACGCCGGGGTTCTGGGCGTTGATCATGTTGATCATCCGCGCCATCCCGCAGCCGGTGTTCAAGAGGCTGAATCTATGAGCGAGTCCCTGTATCTGTCCGGTTGGCGGTACCGGGCGGTGGTCCTGTCGGTGGTCGGCTCGGCACTGGCCTATCTGGGTTTTTCCCTGTGGGGCGGCTGGCACGCGGTGAGCAATGCGGTGGGCGAAGTCGGGGTGATCGGCATCGCGCTGGCGTTGCTGTTGTCGTCGGTCAACTACGGGCTGCGATTCTTACGCTGGCAGACATACCTGCGGGTGCTGGGCCATCCCGTCCCCTGGAAACCCAGCCTGACTGTCTATCTGGCCGGTTTTGCCCTGACCACGACGCCCGGCAAGGCGGGCGAAGCCTTGCGCGGCGTGCTGCTCAAGCGTTGGGGCGTACCCTACCCGCAAAGCTTTGCGGCGTTTGTCAGCGAGCGGCTTTCAGACCTGTTCGCGGTCGTGCTGCTGACCCTGTTCGGGCTGTCGCTGTACCCACAAGCGCAACCGATGATCGTGGTCGGCATCAGCCTGGTCGTCATCGGGTTGCTGGTCCTTTCCCAGCGTAGGCTGCTGGACCGACTGGCCGCTGCAATTCCGTCGCACGGCGGCAAATTGATCGGCCTCCTGCGCCACCTCATCCAGGTGCTGATCGCCGCCCAGCGCTGTCATCGCTTGAGCCTGCTGGTGGGCGTGACAGCACTGAGTGTGGTGGCCTGGAGCGCCGAGGCGCTGGCCTTCCACTGGATCCTGAACTGGATGGGTGCCGACATCGAGCTGACCTTCGCTGTCTTCGTCTATGCCTTGGCGATGCTGGCCGGGGCAATCAGTTTCATGCCCGGTGGCCTCGGCGGTGCAGAGGCGGTGATGGTGGGATTGCTGGTCTGGAAAGGCATGTCCAGCGCCGACGCCATCGCCGCCACCGTGCTGATTCGTCTGGCCACACTGTGGTTCGCCGTGGGTATTGGCGCAGTGATGCTGTTCAAGCTCAAGTCGGACCACGCACCGGACCCGGACACCGCCGGGCATACGTCCAAATAAGTCGAATTTGATCATTGATCACAGGAATAGCGCCATGGCCACAGGAAACGGCAGTCAATCGTCCATCAGAATTCCCTTTTTGCTGCTCTGCGCAGCCATCTTCGCCAGCTTCCTGGCGTCCAGCGGGCCGATCCAGTGGATGGACAATGGCGTGTTCATGGCCGATGCCTCGCTTGGCCACTATTTCAGCGAGTCACTGGGCCCGCTGGATCATCCGCTGTACCACTTTGTCAGCACCGGGACGTTTGACCTGTTCGGCCCGTTGATCCTGAGCCTGCTCAACTCGATCCTGTTGATTCCGCTAGCCTGGGTCATTTACAGATTAGGCCTTAGCGTCGGCGCCAGTGCGCGTCAGGCACTGCTGGCCGCCACCGCGACGATTCTGTCGCATTCGGTGTTCTGGGTGTCGACCAAAGTCGAGGTGTACATCCTGCACTCGCTGCTGGTGCTGATGGCCTACTGGGTACAGCTCGACCGAAGGTCTTCATTGGGCGACTTCAGCAAACTGTTCATCATTGGCACCCTGACCGGGCTCGGCGCGGCCATCCATCAGTTGACGTTCGTCGTGCTGCTGCCGCTGTACATCCAACTGCTGTACCAGCACAAAACCCGGATTTTGATCACTGTTCCCGGCTTCGCGGCGGGGTTCGCGGTGGCGTGGCCAGCGGTGGCCCACGACCTTCAAGGCGGAATGAACATCATCGAAGTGTTCCATCGTTACCTGACCGGCAGCGCGGTCAAGAGCGACCAGCCCAACTGGGAAGGCAGCCTGCTGCGCTTTGACGACATGTGGCATGAAAAGAACTCGGTCATCATCGTGCTGCTCTCCCTGATCGGCCCGCAATTGCTGGGGCTGCTGCTGTTCCCCAAAGACAACCGGTTGCGCCTGCTGTGGTGCGCGGCCACCCTTAACTTCGTGTTCGCTGTCTCCTACAACGTCACGGATCGGTTCACGTTTTTCCTGCCGGGCGTGGCGATGCTGAGCATCATCGGCGTCATCAAGCTGCAGGCCTTGCTGCCTGAAAATCTGACAGGCAAAGCCTTGACCAACCTGTCCGTGGTGGCCTCACCGATGCTGATATTGCTGGCGTACTCCCTGTATGCCACCGGGGTGCTGAGCTTGCCCACCCATAAAGAACCGTTGCCGTTTCGCAACGACATTCACTACTTCATGGCCCCTTACCTGCCAGACCATTCGGCGGAGCAATTCGCTCGCACCTATGAGCAGACAGTGCCCGAAGGCGCGCTGATCATCGCCGACTGGACGCCCATGGGCGCGCTGCGCTCGGCCCAGGCGATCGGCGCGTTGCAGGGTCGGACCCTGGAAATGTGCGATGAGGTTGCGGATATCAGTGTCTATCTCGAAGGGAGCGGCGCCTTCCTGGCCCGGACCAGCTACTGCGGCATGATCGGGGACAAATACGCTCTGGAGAGTTCAGCGGTGGGCTACGCGCTGCATGGCAAGTAACGCAATACGACGGGCATGGACGCCGGTCGGGCACTGTCGGATCAAACGGAAAGAAACGCATAAGGCAGCGATTACACATGGGGCTGTCCCGACCGGCGCACACCTCTTTAACGTCCAGAACCCGGCCCGATGTTCAGGGTCATCGCTAACCGCTCGGGTCAGGCTATGGCTGCCAGAGCGTCTTCTCGCCATTGAGCTTGCGGTCCAGAAAACTCGCCGCACTGATCAACGCCAGATGACTCAAGGCCTGGGGCGTGTTGCCCAGATGATGGCCGTGAACATCGAGCTCCTCGGCGTAAAGCCCTAGCGGATTGGCATAGCGCAGCAGCTGTTCGAACTCCAGATGTGCCTGTTCGACCCGGCCGGCCCGAGCCAGGCATTCCACGTACCAGAATGAACACGCCGTGAACGCGCCCTCCTCCCCGGCCAGTCCATCGTCATGGTCGTCATCATTGCGGTAGCGATAGACCATGCCGTCGCGCACCAGTGTGGCTTCGATGGCGTCCAGCGTTGCCAGCCAACGAGGATCGCTGGCCCCCACAAAACGCACCAAGGGCATCAACAGCATCGAGGCGTCCAGATTACGACTGCCTTTGTGCTGCACAAAATGGCCAAGGTCAGCGTTCCAGAAACTTTCCCATATGTCGTCATGAATCGCCTGTCGGGCCTTGTCCCAGCGTTCAAAGGGGGCAGGCAACGAGCGCTTGAACGCCAGGCGCAGAGCGCGATCCAGCGCCACCCAGCACATCAGTCGCGAGTGCAGAAAATGCTGATCCTCGCCGCGCATTTCCCAGATGCCCACGTCTTTACTGCGCCAGTGTTCACAAACGTAATCCACCAGCCGGGTCGCGTGTTGCCAGCCTTCATAGGAAATCGCATTGCCATATTTGTTGGCCAGGTAAACGGCGTCCATCAGCTCGCCATAAATATCCAGCTGGGTCTGTTTGTACGCCTCATTGCCGATGCGCACGGGGGTCGCGCCGCCGTAGCCGCCAAGATGCGTCAGGGTTTCTTCAGGCAAATGCTCGCGACCATCGAGGCCATACAGAATGCCCAGCGTGGTGGAATCATCACAGCAATCGCCCATCCGATCGCGAACCCAACCCATGAACGCGTTGGCTTCATCCGAATAACCCAGGCGCATGAAGGCGTAGACCGTGAACGAGGCGTCACGAATCCAGGTGTAGCGATAATCCCAGTTACGCTCGCCACCCAGGGTTTCCGGCAGGCCGAACGTTGCCGCTGCGACGATGCCGCCATGCTTGCGTGACGTGAGCAACTTGAGGGCCAGCGCCGAACGGTTGACCATCTCCTGCCAGCGGCCACGGTATTCGGACTGTTTGCTCCAGCGTCGCCAGAAGGACAGCGTTTCATCCAGATAACGGGGGCATTGCCCTGCGCTCACTTGCGGGTCATCGAGACCGCCCAGCACAAACTCGAAGATATCCCCTTGCTTCATGGCGAACTCAGCGACCGCGGTCTGCTTATCCAGACGCAGCGGCGCAGTCGATGAAAGACGCATGCCCGGTTGGCCTTCGGCCTCAAAACACACATCTTCGCCGTCCTTGCGCACGCGCATGTCGGCGCGGCTGTAATCCAGACGCACGCGGCAACGCATGCGCAGTGTCGCCGCGCCGTAGCGCACCTCGATGCGCCGCACCACGCGAGGCAAGTCGTCCTCGGAACGCCCGATGGGCATCAGATCGGTCACTTCGACAACCGCATCCCTGGCGATCCAGCGGGTCTGCAGGACATTGGTGTCCGGCAGGTAAATCTGCTGGCGGCGCGCATCGGGCAAGTCCGGCGCCAACTGGAAGATGCCCGCCTCGTTGCTATCGAGCAGCGCTGTAAACACCGAAGGGCTGTCGAAATCCGGCCAGCAGAAAAAATCGATACTGCCCGTGTCGGCCACCAATGCAGCGCTGCGCATATCACCGATGATGCCGTGGTTTTCAATGGGGTTTTGTGCCTCTTCCAGATACTCAGCCATTGTCGCGGAATCCCGGATAAAGACTCATGCCGCCATCGATGAACAACGTGGTGCCATGCACGTAATCGGCAAGGTCCGAGGCCAGCCATACCACCGCATTGGCAACGTCGTCCGCTTCTCCCACACGACCGTAGGGGATCAACTGCAACAGTTTGTCTTCGGCGTCTCCGGAGGTTGTATCCGCATTGATTGCGGTACGAATCGCACCGGGGGCGATGCTGTTGACGCGGATTTTCTGCTCGCCGACTTCCTGGGCGATGCTGCGCATCAACAGATCGACGCCACCTTTGGAGGCTGCGTAGTTGGCGTGACCGGCCCAGGGAATCAGCTGATGCACTGAGCTCATGTGAATGATCTTGCCCATGGCCCGGGAAATATCGGGGTGCATGCCTTGGGCGACGAACTGACGCAGAGCACTGCGGGCGCAGAGAAACTGGCCGGTCAGGTTGACGTCAACCACCTTGTTCCAGTCGGCCAGGCTCATGTCGACCGTGGCTGCGTCTTTTTGCAGCCCTGAATTGGCTATCAGAATGTCCAGCCGACCAAAGTGCTCTAGCGTCTGGGCGAACAGTCGTTCAACCTGATCTTCCCGGGAAACATCGGCACCCAGGGCGACCGCCTGGCCGCCCTGGGCAATGATCTGCGCCGCTAACGCTTGCGCCGGTTCAGGCTGGGAGTGGTAGTTGATCACCACGGCAGCACCCGCCGCCGCGAGTGCCTGGGCGGCCGCTGCCCCGAGACCTGAACTGCCGCCAGTCACCAGAGCAACCTGCTTGTGCAATGAAATATGCATGGATATCGAACCTCGTGATCAGCCTGTAAAAGCTGACCGGCCAGCCGAGCGGGAAGTTCACTGCCGCTTCACGAGTCACGCCGCAAGAACGGCTCACTTTTGGCCTGGTGCTTGAAGCTCGCAGCTCCCACCTGTTAGCTTGCCCGCACCGAGCTCATACGCTACCCGGATCGCTACCTGAATGAACCGAAACCAACTGCGCAAGGCCGACATTAACCTGATGGTGGTGTTCGAGACGTTGATGCAAGAGCGCAATGTGACGCGTGCCGCCGAAAAGCTGTTCCTCGGCCAGCCGACCATCAGCGCAGCCCTTAATCGACTACGCGCCCTGTTCAACGACCCACTGTTCATTCGCGTCGGCCACCGCATGGAGCCTACTGCCCGGGCTCAGGAAATCATCCTGCACTTGTCACCGGCCCTGGACGCCATGTCCACGGCCCTGAGCCTGAGTCATGATTTTGACCCGGCCAGCAGCAAGATGACGTTTCGCATCGGCCTGTCTGACGACGTGGAGTTCGGTTTGCTGCCCGCCATGCTGCGGGCCATCCGCCAGGAAGCGCCCGGCGTGGTCATCGTCGTCAAGCACGTGGACTACTGGAACATTTCCGACCTGCTGATCTCCGGCGACATTACCGCTGGCGTCTGCCTGACCCGGGAACTGCCGGCCAATGCCAAGCGCAAACTGCTGCGCAGCATCCAGCCCAGGGTGATACGAGCGGACAAGTCCAGCGCACCGTTGACCCTGGATGAATATTGCTCGCGTCCCCATGTGGTGGTATCCCACGTCGCCAACATCAGCAGTTTCGCCGATGAATGGCTCAGCGCCCTGGGACGCAAGCGGCATGTGGTGCTGTCGGTTCCGCAATACAGCACATTGCCGGCCTTGATGGCAGGCACGGACCTGCTGTCGAATATGCCGACTTACACCGCCAGTGCGATGAGTGTGTTGGGATTGGTACAGGATGAACCGCTGCCGTTCATTACCCCGACCCTGGACCTTTCCATGGTCTGGCTCAGCGTAATGGACACGGATCCGGCCGAACGCTGGCTGCGTCGGCGGCTGGAGGACTTCATGGGCGAGGCCGCCGTGGCACCCGCCCAATCAGTGAGTCAGGCCTGAATCAGCCGAAGCGACCGGTGATATAGTCTTCGGTCTGGCTCTTGGTGGGCTTGGTGAAGATCGTGTCGGTGTCGCCGTGCTCGATCAGTTCACCCATGAACATGAACGCGGTGTAGTCCGAGCATCGTGCAGCCTGTTGCATGTTGTGGGTCACGATGATCACGGTGAACTGCTCCTTGAGCTCCGTAATCAGCTGCTCGATACGACCGGTGGAGATCGGATCGAGGGCTGACGTCGGCTCATCGAGCAACAACACTTGTGGGCGCAGCGCGATGGTGCGCGCGATGCACAGACGCTGTTGCTGACCGCCGGACAGGCCGGTAGCGCTTTGTTTGAGCTTGTCTTTGACTTCGTCCCACAACGCCGCGCCGCGCAAAGCCTGCTCGACGCGCTCTTCCATTTCACGTCGCGACAGCTTCTCGTGGTGCTTGATGGCGTACGAAATATTGTCGTAGATCGACATCGGGAACGGCACCGGCTTCTGGAACACCATGCCGACGTGACTGCGCAGGCGGTTCATGGAGTAGCCAGGCGCCAGAATGTTTTCGCCATTGAGCAGCACTTCACCCTTGGCTTCCTGCTTTGGGTACATCGCGTAAATACGGTTGAAAACCCGCAGCAATGTCGATTTACCGCAACCCGAAGGACCGATGATCGCCGTGATGCGTTTTTCCGGGATCACCATGTCGATGGATTTCAGGGATTTCTGGCCGCCGTAGAAAAACTCCAGACCACGGACTTGAATCTTGGTTTTTTCATTGGCAAGGGAAAGGTTATTCATCATGACGCCCTATTGCGCAAAAGAATTAAGCGGGAAGCAAGACTGAGGAACAGCACGAACAAGGTCATGACGAGAGCACCTGCCCAGGCCAGAGAGTGCCAGTCGTCGAACGGGCTCATGGCGTACTGGAAGACCACCACTGGAACACTGGCGATCGGCTTGAGCAGATCGCTGCTCCAGAACTGGTTGCCGAAGGCGGTGAACAGCAACGGTGCGGTTTCGCCGGTGATACGCGCCAGCGCCAGCAGGATGCCGGTGACCACGCCCGCTTTGGCGGCACGCAGCACGATCTGCAAGGTCAGCTTCCATTGCGGAACACCCAATGCAAGGGCGGCTTCACGCATGGTCGACGGCTGCAGTTGCATCATTTCATCGGTCGTTCGCACTACCACCGGAATCACCAGCAACGCCAGGGCCAGGGCACCGGCAAGTGCCGAGAAGCCAACCTGATGATTGGTAATAGCGTTAAGCGGCAGCACGACCACGGTGTAGACGAACAGGCCCAGCACGATGGACGGCGCCGACAATAGAATGTCGTTGATGAAACGCACCGCATTGCCGAGCTTGGTATAGCGTGCAAATTCGGCGAGCCAGATACCGGCCATCAAGCCGATGGGTGTCCCGATCAGCAGGCCGATACCAGACATCAAGACACTGCCGTAGAACGCGTTCGCCAGGCCGCCTTCGGTACCAGGCGGCGGCGTCATGCCAGTGAACAGCTGAAGGTTCAGCGCATCGATGCCCTTGATGATGGTGGTCAGCAGAATCCAGACCAGCCACAACAGACCAAATGCCGTGGCGCCGCAGCTGAGCACCATGGCGATTTTGTTCTTGAAGCTACGGGAACGGTAAATGCGCTCGCTGGCTGCCATGTCCTTACTCATAACCCCTCCTTGCGTGACAGACGAGACAACATCAGACGTGCCAAAGCGAGCACGATGAAGGTGACGACAAACAACAGGAAGCCAAGGGCGATCAGGGCCGAACGGTGCAAGTCGGTGTAAGCCTCGTTGAACTCGTTGGCGATCACCGAAGCGATAGAGCTGCTCGGCATCATCAGCGAAGCAGAGAACTGGTGGGCGTTACCCAATACGAAGGTCACCGCCATGGTTTCACCCAACGCGCGACCCAGACCGAGGAACACACCGCCAACTACCGCTGAACGTGTGTACGGCAGAACGATGTCCCACACCACTTCCCAGGTCGTACCGCCCAAGGCATAAGCCGACTCTTTCAAGGCGACGGGCACGGTGCGAAACACTTCTTGCATCACGGAGGTAATGAACGGCGTAATCATGATCGCCAGCACGATACCTGCGGTCAACATGCCGATCCCCAGAGGCGGCCCCTGGAACATAGGGCCAATCAACGGCAGCGCGCCGAGATTTTCGGTGATCCAGGGCGAAAGGTGTTCAGCCATGAACGGACCGAATACGAACAGGCCCCACATGCCATAAATGATCGAAGGAATCCCTGCTAACAGTTCGATGGCCGAGGCAATAGGCATCCGCAACCACGGCGGTGCAACTTCGGTCAGGAAGATGGCAATGCCGAAACTCACCGGAACGGCGATCAGCAAAGCCAGAAATGATGTCACCAGTGTGCCGTAGATCGGAACCAGCGCGCCGAACTTGCCGGCGTTCACGTCCCATTCGGTACTGGTCAAAAATTCAAACCCGAAGGTTTGAAATGCCAGACTGCCCCCCCAGAGGGTCGACAGGGCAATACAACCCAGCATTGCAAGCACCAGCATGGCAGCTGCTTGTAACGACCGCTTGAACCACAAGTCATGGCGGTGATCCCGCTTGGCGCGCTTCTCGCCCTCGGATTCAACTTCGGTGACGTTAGCGGACAGGTATTGGGTGTTTTCAGTCATGTTGGGTCCACTCGCAAGGAAATGCCCCCGTCATCGGGCCGATATCGCGGCTAAATGACGGGGGTGGTACGGGCTTGAATCACTTACTTGGTGAATTCCGTTTTCCAGTAGCCTTCTACGCGATCAACCAGCGACTTTGGCAGAGCCACATAGTCCAGCGACTCGGCTTGTTTCTGACCGTTTTCCAGCGACCATTTGAAGAAGTCGAAAGCAGCAGCGCTTTTCTCTTCGTTCTTGGCTTTTTTGTACATGATGATCCAAGTGGTGGCAGTGATTGGCCATGCAGCCTCACCTGGAGCGTTGGTCATGATCAGGTTGAAGTCTTTGGCGCTTGCCCAATCGGCTGTGTCCGCAGCTGCAGCGAACGCCTTGGCGTCAGGCTTGATGAACTTGCCGGCAGCGTTTTTCAGCTGGGTGTAGGACAGTTTGTTGGTAACAGCGTAGGAATACTCGACGTAACCGATCGAACCCTTGATCTGTTTCACGTAGGCAGAAACACCTTCGTTACCCTTGCCACCCACACCGGCTGGCCAAACCACTGTCGAACCAAACTTCAACTTCTCGTTCCACTCCGGGCTGACTTTGCTCAGGTAGTTGGTGAAGTTGTAAGTGGTACCCGAACCATCCGAACGGTGAACAACGGTGATCAGAGAATCTGGCAGCTTCACGCCGGAGTTCAATTCAGCAATAGCTGGATCGTTCCACTTCTTGATGTCGCCCATGAATATCTTGGCGATGGTTGGGCCGTCCAGCTTCAGCTCGCCGCTTTCCACGCCTTCAACGTTGACGATTGGCACGATACCGCCGATCACGCTTGGGAATTGACCCAGGCCGCCTGCAGCCAGGTCTTCTGCAGACATCGGGGCATCGGATGCGCCGAAGTCAACAGTCGCTGCCTTGATCTGAGCGATACCGCCACCCGAACCGATGGACTGGTAGTTGATACGGTTGTCAGCGGATTTGCTGTAGTCCTGGGACCACTTGGAGATAACCGGAAAAACGAAACTCGAACCAGCGCCCGTTACGTCAGTCGCATGGGCCACACCGCTCAGGCACAGCGAAGCGATCAGAAGCGACAAGCGTTTTTTAGTCAGCAGTATCACGGCAATACCTCAACAAGAGAATTTTGGTGGTCCTTCCATGGGGAGGCCCGAAGCGGATTTAATCCTTACAATGTTGCGGTTTCATGACAATCAGTCGAGTTGTGTCTTTTTCAGCGATTTTTGTAGGTGATTTCCTACACGTAAAACTCCTCGACCCCTGGGTTTAGCCCAATGAATTCAGGGGTTTTTCTGCGTTCCTGACGATCGGCACCCGTCGAAACGCAATAGCGGCCTAACGACATCATCGAGCAGGTTTCTCCCTTGGACACCTGCTGTAATAAGGCACCACGAACCGGGTCAGCCCCCCTCTGTCTGATTACGCTTTACGCTTGACGCGGTTTTGGGGGTCCTATCGCAATCTGACTATTGAGGGGTGGTATTAACAAAAGGTAACAGGCAATCAACACATAGGCCCTTCTTGCCTCCCCGAGAGATGTTGAGCGCATGCGATCGAGAGCCTGCCGCCGGTCGGACGTAGCGGCACCTCCATGACGGGTTGAGCACCTAAACCAATGCACAGCCCCAATAACAATGGAGACTCGCATCATGCTCAAGAAAAGACTGACAGCCCTCGCCTTGTCCGGATTGCTGACGACTATTGCCGGCACTGCAATGGCGGGTTCCACAGGGCCGACCGATCCCGAGGACAACGCTCCGAAAGTCCCCCTCAATAAAAACACCGACGGCACCAGCCCCGGAGCCAAAGGCACCAGCCCAGGCGTGAAGGGTATGGATCATGAGCCCGGCCAGAAAAGCATGGACGGCGACACGGGGAACGGCGGCGGCATGAGTAACGAACAAGGCATGGGCGGCAGTGGCGGCGGTGGTGAGGGCGGCGGTTCTGGCGACGGAAAATAACGTAACTGCCGCACTCCACCTGGCGCCGAGGGAACGCCCGTCAGGCCGAGGCTGACCTGAATGACTTCCGGGCGATTGTGGACGGCTCGATTCCGCGGCCTTGACGCCGAGGTAAATCCGGCGATTGCGCAGTGTCATTGATACTGCGCGGTCGCAACCTCAAGGTCACTTCTGCCGCAGTCCTCGACCTGGGCCAGCTCCCACTGCACGTAACACACCACGACTGGCATGCCATGCTCAGCGCAGAAATCCAGCCAGCGTAACTGGTTGTCCTGTAAGCGGTCGCCAGGGCCTTTGACTTCGATCATTCGGTAACGCTGCTGCGCCGGGAAAAACTGGATCAGGTCGGGCATGCCGGTGCGGTTGGCCTTGATGTCCAGCAACAGCCGCCGAAACCAATGGCGCAGGTGCTCCACCGGCAGGCACAGCAATGCCTGATCCAACAGTTGCGGGGTCAGCGCACCCCAGAACACGAACGGCGATTGCAGACCGAACTTGCTCAGGTAATGTTCGCGAATAGTGGCCTGCCACGCGTCACTGTCCAGTTGCGATAGACAGGCATCGAACAGGGCAGCGCGGCGTTGATAAAAATCAGGGCTGTGAAGATCGGCAGGTCCACTGTGGAACGGATGGAAGAATGCCCCCGGCAATGGCGCAAAAATCGCAGGCCAGCACAGCAGGCCGAACAGCGAATTGATCAGGGTGTTTTCCACGTAATACACGGGCCCCCCCTCCTCTTCCAGATGCCGCTGGATCAGTTGCTCGACCCGCATGATCGGAGACGGTGCAAGGCACAGGTCCAGCCGCGGCACCTTACGCACCATCCGTCGTCCCTTCACGGCCACACTGAGCTTGCGTTGCAGGCGCGGGAGGATGCGCAGCAGATGCTGTTTCTCGGCGTCGTTTTCCGGGCTCGCCTGGGCCTGTTCGAGCAAGGTCATGGCCCGGGAGTAGTCGCCGCTGCGCTCCAGCACACGAATCCGCCGGGATCGTGCGCCCGGATACCGGCTCTGCTCATACACCCTCAACGCCAGCGGCCAATCCTGCATCCGCTCTGCCTGCTGCCCGATCTGAAACAACAACTTGCCGCGACGCATGTTCAACCATGGGTTGGCGGTAGTGATGGCGATGGCCGATAACGCCAGCTCCGTGAGCGCTGCAAGCGCCGACGCTTCATCCAGAGCCTGACGACAATCGTGCAGCGCCACACAGGTGTCGATGTCCACGCGCTCGGTGATGCCTCGAGAGTGCGTGGAAAACTCGACTTTCTCGTAGCGGTAGATGCCCAGGTCGGCCAGGACGAACTCCGACCACTCCTGGTACAAGTTGCCGAAATACAACAGACGCAGGCGATCACACACCGGCATGACCGTCAGCTGGAACGCTTTGTCGTCCAGACCCGCGAACCATTCATCCAATGTCAGGGTCGACTCATGCAATGGCTGTAGACGCGCGAGCAGCTCGGCTTTACGTTCGGTGCCCTTCATGCCATGGGCCTTGAAACACAGGTTCAATTCCGGTTTGCGCAAAAGGGTGAAGAGCTGTTCGAGACTCAGCGTCGGCCGAGGATCGACCCAGCCTGCCGCGAACAACGGCGTGGCCGCCAAGTGGGTATCGCCGATTTCTTCGTAGTCGAGCTTGCTGGCCCGGAACAACGTGCCCTTGCGCATGACCATACGCACCAGCAAGCCTTGGGCTGGCTGTGGCAACGCGTGGAAGGTCGTAATGAACTGCCGCTCCTGCTCATCGAGCAAATCGTCATAGCGCTGGCTGATCCAGGCCAGAACCTGACGGAAGTTATCGAGGTAGTAGAACGGGTTTTCCAGATCAGACGTACGCACGGCCAGGTTCACGCAGGGGAAAGAGAGTCTAAGGATACTGGTTATCCGTACAGATTCCAGTATCAGAACCGGCGGTCGGATCAGTGGCAGGGGTACAGCGCCCTTGCCACGGTCAGGCTTCACCCGCGCAGGGTATAGAATCCCTCGAAGCGCCTGTTTTTTGGAGAACGACATGCACATCCACACTGCCCCGCTGATCTATCTCGCTGGCTTTGACGTGTTCCGCCAGGACGCCATCGAACGCGGTAATTACCTCAAAGCACTCTGCAGCGCCCATGGTCTGGAAGGTCTGTACCCGTTCGACAACGAAGTCGCCCCGCAACTGTCCCCTCAGGACACCGCAAGTGTGATCTGCACGATGAATATCGCCATGATCCAGCGCTGCTCGGCCGTGCTGGCCAACCTGAATGTGTTTCGTGGCCTGGAACCCGATTCAGGTACCGCCTTCGAAGTGGGCATGGCGGTAGCGTTGAACAAGCCGGTCTGGGCGTATTTCGAGCCGGTGGCATCCTTGCGGGATCTGGTTCCCCATGATGGCAACGGCTGCGATGCCCAGGGTTATGTGGTGGAGGATTTCGGCCTGCCGCGCAATCTGATGATGGCGTGTACCTGGGCCGGAGCCAGTTCAACGGTGGAACTGGGCGTCGAGGCGCTGTCCCTGTATCTGGCATCAGTTCAACGATGAAGAACCCACGTCGTTGCCAAAGATCGGGTCCAGCTTGTCCGAGTCGCTGAACTCATCCAGCCCCAGCACATCCAGATCCAGATAGCCTTCCGGGTCGGTATCTTCGTCGGCGTCGGCGTCATTGAGGGGCGACTGATCGCCGCCGAAATGATGGTCCGTGTGGGCGAAAAGCGGCAGCAATGCTCCAGGGTTCAGCGGATTAAAGTCAGTTTGCATCGTGGTTTGCTCCTGATCGCGGTCCTCAATCGGGCGTGTCAGTTACGCCTGTATGAGCCACAGGCTAACCCAGCGGGAGAAAAAAGGGAGCCACCGGATTCACACCCCGTTCAAAAATTCATGAGGCGCCTGCCGCTGGACAAAAACCTGCATTGCCTCTAAATGGCACCCAACGCATTGAATCTCTTGTCACTGAACCTCTCAAATAACGTACCCACTGCTGCACGAGAGAGGAACGCCCCGTGGACCCGCTCAAGATCGCGACCTTCAACATCAATGGCATCCGTGCGCGCTTGCCGATCCTGCTGGAATGGCTGGAACGCGAAGCCCCGGACGTGGTGTGCCTGCAGGAGCTCAAGGCCGCTGACCTGGCTTTTCCCATCGGGGATATTCGCGATGCCGGCTACGGAGCTATCTGGCAAGGGCAATCTTCCTGGAACGGTGTGGCCATCCTCGCCAAGGGCATGGAGCCTCTGGAGATCCGGCGCGGCCTGCCGGGGAACGAAAAAGACAGCCACAGTCGCTATCTGGAAGCCGCCGCCCACGGGGTGATTGTCGGTTGCCTGTACCTGCCCAATGGCAACCCACAGCCGGGGCCAAAGTTCGAGTACAAGCTGGCGTGGTTCGAAAAACTGATCGAACATGCCGCCGCCCTGTACGAAAGCGGTCATCCGGTGGTGCTGGCCGGCGACTACAACGTCGTGCCGACGGATGATGACATTTACAACACGCGTTCCTGGCTCAAGGATGCGCTGCTGCAACCCCAGAGCCGCGAATGCTTTCAGCGGCTGTTGGCCCAGGGCTGGACAGATGCCCTGCGCGCCCGCTACCCGGATGAGCGCATCTACACGTTCTGGGACTATTTCCGTAACCACTGGAAGACCAACTCCGGGCTAAGAATCGATCACCTGCTGCTCAACGCCGAAACCACAGCGCGCATGACGGATGCGGGCGTCGACCGTTGGCCCAGAGACCTGCCCCACGCCAGCGACCACGCGCCCACCTGGGTGGAGCTGGACATGGGCGATTGAACATCCCCCCGCTTTGAAACCAACGCCGCCAGAACCGGCGTGGGTCAGCCCATTGCCGCCAAACCTGTAGCCAGGCTTGGAGCCAACGGCAGCAGGGGGAGAACCGTGGCCTGATAAGCGTGGTACAGGTCCGGCTTGCCGGCCCAGATATCGGCACTGGGCTGGTTTTGCGGGTTGAGTTCGTGATGCCAGCTACCGTGTTGAAGATCCATGAACCGGGTCTCGTTGAATTCCCAGAAGCGGCGATACCAGACTTCGTACTGCGCTTCGTCGGTGCGCTGCAACAAGGCCGCCGCCGCAGCGGCCGCTTCGCAATGCACCCAATGCAGACGATGGCGCACCACCGGGCGGTTCTGCCAGTCCAGGGTGTAGACAATCCCTGGCAAGCCATCCACGTCCCAGGCATTTCGGCAGGCATTGGCAAACAACTGCTTCGCATCCGCCAATAACCAGGTCGGCGTCGGCAAGTGAGCCCGTTGCCGCGCGGCTTCCAGATGCAGCACCAGTCGTGCCCATTCGAAGGCGTGGCCGGGCGTGGTGCCAAACGGACGAAAACCGTCGGCGGGATTGTCCTGGTTGTAATCGGGCCAGGGCACCCAGCCCGGACTGAAATGCTCGACCACTTGAAAATCATTGGCTGCGGCGTGGCCGTGAATCACTCGCTCGACGATCCGCAGCGCGCGATCCAGCCATTGCGCATCGCCGGTCACATCGGCCAGCGCCAGGAATGCTTCGGTGCTGTGCATATTGCTGTTGGCGCCACGGTAGTGCTCTTCGCCGCTCCAGTCCCGGGCGAACGATTCGCGCATGGCGCCCTCTTCTTCGCTCCAGAAACGCTGCTGGATGACCTGGATCGCATCCGATAACAGCTCATGGGCACCTGCTCGCCCGGCCACCACCGCAGAGCTGGCCGCCAAGGCCACAAACGCGTGCAGGTAGGCTTGTTTGTCTGTCCTGGCGTTTTCACCCAGAGGCCCACTGAACCAGCCACCGTGTTCGGCGTCCCGCAGTGGACCGGCAAGGGACGCGATGCCGTGATCCACCAATGCGGCGCAACCTGGGATGCCGCGCACATGGGCCATGGCGAAACTGTGGGTCATGCGGGCGGTGTTCATGGTTTCAGCACCTGCGTCCCGAGGCAGGACGCCGCGCTCATCCAGATTGCCGAACCCCTGGGCCAGACGCGAGGCTTTGGCGAAGCCCAGCAGGCGTTCGCCTTCCCGAGCCAGCCATTGGTGGTGAGCCGGCGCGCGCAGCCAACTGCTGAAGGTGTGATTTTTATTGTCCATGGAAGCTGTTTCGCCTCTGTCGATAGTCCCAAGGCCGGGATGACCGACCGTGGCGAATCATGCCCGGCCCGGACTGCCAGCGGCAAGCGGCCCATAAAAAGAACGTTGGGTGAGATCACCGGCGATGACGTTCTCGGTGGCCATCAACGCCGCCTGTAAAGCACGGACGATGCTGCGCGTGAGCCACATGACTCGGCCAATGGTTTGAGACTTCGCGTATTGCATTTCGGCGTTACGCTTCTTGAGCTTGGGGACTTAACCATTCACCCGGCTGAATCAGGCGTTCTCCGACGAACGATCACGCTCAAACCCACAATCTGCTTGTCTAGACGTCAAGTGCCTGACGTTTCCACGACTGTTCAGGCAGGTTTCGAGGAGGTTTCGTCATGTATCTGGAAGGATCTTGCCATTGCGGTGAAGTCGAGTTCAGTCTGAACAGCGCTCACCCCTACCCTTACCAACGCTGCTACTGCTCCATCTGCCGCAAGACACAGGGCGGTGGCGGCTACTCCATTAACCTGAGCGGCGATGCAAGGAGCTTGAAGGTCAAGGGCCGAGCCAACATCGGGGTTTATCACGCCAGAATCCGCGAAGGTCATCACGTGCGTATCAGCGGCGACGAGCGCAACTTCTGCAAACTGTGTGGCAGCGGCCTGTGGCTGTTCAGCCCCGAATGGCCGGAGCTGATCCATCCATTCGCGTCCGCCATCGATACCCCGCTGCCGACGCCACCGGAACACACCCATCTGCTGCTTGATTCCAAGGCGTCATGGGTTGAAGTGCAGGCACACGAAGGCGACAAACTGTTCGACGGTTACCCTCAGGAGTCCATCGCCGCCTGGCACGAGCGGCTGGGCCTGGTCCGTTGAGGGCGCCCGCCCTGTGATAAGGCGTCGACCACGCCATGAGCCGTGGGAAATATGCGGGCGTTGCACGGCTCCAACCGGGTGATGGTTCCCGAGCCTGCTTATAACTGTTCTGAAATCTCGATCAGGTTCAAGTCCGGGTCGCGCACGTACACCGAGCGAATAGGGCCGGTGGCGCCGGTGCGAATGATCGGTCCTTCGATGATCGGCCACGGCGCTGCATTCAGACGCTCGATAACCTGCTCCAGGGGGATCGCCGCGATAAAGCACAAATCCAGCGCACCCGGCACCGGCAGGTGCGCTTTGGGCTCGAACTCATGACCGCGTAGGTGCAGGTTGATCTTCTGGTGGCCGAACCGGAACGCCGTGCGCCCCGATCCGAAGCTTTCCAGCTGCATGCCCAGCACACGTGTGTAGAAATCCGTCGTGGCATCGCCATCGACAGCCGTCAATACCAGGTGGTCCAGATGATCAATCATCGACGAGCTCCTTTGCGTGCATGGCTTTTCAGTAGCGTTGCGGCAAACGCGGTTTTTCCGGTTTTACGGGCGAGGGAATAAACCTCGGCGGGCTTCGTCGTACAGGCTCAAGAAATTGAACTCACCTGAACGAGATGCTCATCATGAAAACCATCGCAATTGCCTTCACCTTACTCACCCTGGGCAGCGCTGCCACTGTCGCTAACGCCGGGCTCAAGCCCCAGCCCGATGTCGAGGATTACACCTATGCAACGAAACTGGACATCGCCAGGGTCGTCAGCACCCCGCAACTGAATTTCTGTGGAGTACAGCCTGTGGAGATGATCTACATCGATCACATGGGCCAGCCCCATACGCTGCGTTATGAAGTCAATGGCACAGGCTGCCTGGGGGACAATTGACCCTTGGCCCATCAGCCCGCCGCCAACTGCCAAAGACGCGCCAGGTCCCGAGCCCGGTCATGTAACAAGTCAGGTGCGTCACGACAGGCCTGCTCCAGGGTCATTGGCCCGCTGGCCAACGCAAACGCTGCGCTGATTCCGTGTTCGTACAAATCGGCGTAGCCCTCGCCCAGGGTTCCGGCCAGCACTATCACCGGCACGCCTGCCCGCCGGGCGATGCGCGCTACGCCAAAGGGTGTCTTGCCGCGCAAGGTCTGGGCGTCGAACCGGCCTTCACCGGTAATCACCAGATCCGCGCCTTGAAGCACACGGTCCAACCCGGTGAGGTCCGCCACCACCTCAACACCAGGGCGAAAGGAGGCTTTCAGGCAGGCCTTGGCGGCGAAGCCCATGCCGCCCGCCGCCCCGCAACCTGGCTCGTCACGCCAATCGCGCCCCAGAACCTGGGCGCAATGATCGGCAAAATGCCCCAATGCAGCATCCAGTTGCACAACCTGTTCCGGGGAAGCGCCTTTCTGCGGCCCGAAAACATGGCTGGCGCCGTGAGGTCCGCACAACGGGTTATCGACGTCGGCCGCAACTTCAAACTGCACGTCGGCCAAGCGTGCATCCAGATTCAGCAGATCAACATGGGCAACGTGCGCAAGCGCCAGTCCGCCCGGCGCCACGGGCAAACCATCTACGTTCAGAAACCGCGCCCCCAGTGCCGACAGCATGCCACTGCCCGCATCATTGGTCGCGCTGCCGCCAATGGCCAGAATGACCCGCGTCGCGCCAGCATCCAGCGCGGCGAGGATTAATTCGCCAGTGCCTCGGGTGCTGGTGATGCGGGCGTCCCGCTGGTCCAGAGTCAACAACTGCAAACCGCTGGCCATGGCCATTTCGATGATGGCGGTACGGCTTGATGCCAGCCAGCCCCAATGTGCCTGGACCGGCTCGCCCAACGGCCCGCTCACAGGGGCGGTCATCAGTTCCCCGTCACACGCCGCGAGGACCGCTTCGATGGTGCCTTCACCACCGTCTGCCATCGGGCACTTGATCAGCTCGGCATCGGGCCACACCTCGGCCAGCCCGGAGGCAATGGCATCGGCGACGCCTTGTGCGCTCAGGCTGTCCTTGAAGGAATCGGGGGCGATGACGATTTTCATGCTGTTCTCCGTAAGCGCAATGTCGCGATGCTCTCGTTGTTAGCTGATAGGCCCATGCTCAGGCGCGCTCACTCCAGCGGCGCAAGCCTTTCACGGCTGTTACTCAGGTGTGTCCACATGGCTGCGCGGGCAGCATCGGGGTCTTGACGGCGAATGGCGCTCAGAAGCGCTTCATGCTCCAGGTTCGCCAGATAGCCATGATGAGCAAGATTAGCCCCCGCCCGCTCGCTGGAGGCGATGCGGCTGCGGGGAATGATCGCACTGCCAAGGTGCTGCATGATCTCGGTGAAGTACGGGTTACCCGTCGCTTCGGCGATCAGCATATGAAAGCGTTTATCCGCCGCCACGCAGCTGTCTTCCTTGGCCAGCAGGTCCTGATAATCATCAAGCGCCTGACGCATGGCCAGCAGTTGCACGTCGGTACGGCGCAGCGCTGCAAGGGCCACCGCCTGGGTTTCCAGGCCGATGCGCAACTCGATAATGTCGCGCACGCTCGCTGCGGTTTCGACTTTCAGGCGCAACCCGGTGTGATCACTGCGTTCCAGGACGAACGTCCCGACGCCGTGATGGGTTTCCACCAGCCCCGAAGCCTGCAGTTTGGAGATGGCTTCGCGCACCACCGTGCGACTGACACCATGCTCGCGGACGATTTCGCTTTCCGAAGGCAGTTTGTGGCCGGGGGGAATCTTGCCCAGCAAAATGCGCTGGCTCAGATCCGACACCAGATCGGTGGCCAGATTGTGTTGGCGGCGCCTGGGAACCGGCCGGGTCGGCACTTGCATGGGCGGACATATCCTGAACAGCGAATGTGTGAATGGGTCTGGAGCAGTGACTCTCAACCTGAAGCTACCGGGCTTTTAGTGAGGCACCCGGTGGCATCCTGAAGCATTGTGCAGCCAAACCCTGTGCCCGGCATCCAGTTTCTGCGGGGAGTGCCACGCGGAGTCACTCGTTCAAATCCGGTGCTGAGCATGGGCATTCGCGTGATGGCCTAATCAGCAGACATCTCCATCTCCGGGCTGAGGGTGCCGAGCCAGGTCACCAGCCCCATGATCATCACAGCCATCGACAACTCTACAATCACGCTGCGCCGCAAGGCGTTAATGGCGACAGGCCGTATCGGGTGAGTCCTGACGCAGTCGTCAATTGCCAGGATATTCAGCGACGACTTGATCGGTGCCCGTTCGGGTCTGACCTATCACCTGATACGGCTGCCTGGTCTGGCCGTACTCCATCCCGGGCGAACCTGCGGGCATACCCGGCACCGCGACACCGACGAGGTCGGGGTGATTCTTCAGGTCGAGAATCTGTGCTACGGGTACATGCCCTTCGACAAATTTTCCGTCAATCATCGCGGTATGACAGGAGGCCAGCCGGGGGGCGACGCCGAGGCGCTGTTTGACTTCGCTCATGTTGGGCTCGACATGGTCGCGCACGCTGAAGCCATTGACTTCAAGATACTTTATCCAGTCCTTGCAGCAGCCGCAGCCAGGATCGCGGTAAACGTCGATGACGTCACCGGCTTGTGCCGCTCCGGTCATGAAGAGTGTTGTGAACAGAGCGGTACGCAAGCGGGTATTCATAGGGGTTCTCCAGTCTAAAGATAACGTTTACCGACAGCAGCAACCGCCGCCGTTTTCGCCACAGCCCGAGGATTTCTTACTCGCTACGCTTTCCACTGTCGCCAATTGTGCGGGATAGCCGGCGTCCTGCAGGGCTGCAAGCAGCGCATGGCTGTCCGACTCGCCGCTGACCGTCACACGCCCGGATTGTAGATCCACGGTTACGTCACTGACGCCTTCAAGGGGGCGCAGCGCTTGGGTGACATGTTTGACACATGAACCACAGGTCATGCCCTGGACTGTCAGTTCAACCGTTTTCATGGGTGAATCCTCGCAACAACGTTGATCGTGGAAAGACGGGCGCATGAAACTTTATGCGCCATTGACCTATCCTCAACCTTGCCGCCATGGCAAGGTCAAGCAGGATACCCATGACGTTCTGAATGGCCGTGTTGCTTTGATTGCCCCTGAGCCCACAGCGAGTGAGACTCGAAAACACACCGGCGCACTGTCAGGCGCCCGGCGGGATCAGCATCAGTAACTTGTATGACAAGTGAAGTCTATTAGCTGCCGTGAAATAACCACAACGCGGTTCTGACTCATTTTCAGGTGAGCCGGATCAATCCTTGAACGGCACTCTGCGAACCCAAAAGGCACCATTTGCCGCCTTAATTCAGCAGAACCACCCCGTAACAGCCCTTCTCCACCCTCCACCTTTTTTTCCGCGCGAAAAAAACTGACAAAACGTCTCTGCTCACCCTTGCGTCAGCAAGCGTTACTTGTATGATGTCTGGCAACACGAGCAGCACAGCCTGTACAAGACCCGCATAAAAATAACGAGTGGGAGATGGCCTCAAACATGAACACCCTCAATAACGAAACGGCGCACAAAGCCCCTGTCATCACCAGCATGCAAGTGGTGCCAGTCGCCGGGCACGATGACATGTTGCTCAACCTGAGCGGCGCTCACGGTCCGTTTTTCACCCGCAACATCGTCATCCTCAAGGACAACGCCGGGCACACCGGAGTCGGTGAAGTGCCGGGGGGCGAACGCATTCGCCAAACCCTGGAAGACGCCCGGCAACTGGTCGTCGGCAGCCCCATCGGTACCTATCAGAAAATCCTCAACAACGTGCGCCAGGCCTTCGCTGAGCGCGATGTCGGCGGGCGCGGGCAACAGACGTTCGACCTGCGAGTGACCATTCATGCCGTAACCGGTCTTGAAGCCGCGTTGCTCGACCTGCTCGGCCAACATCTGGACGTGCCGGTCGCCGCTTTGCTGGGGGAAGGCCAGCAGCGCGACGAAGTCAAAATGCTGGGTTACCTGTTCTACGTCGGTGATCAAGGCAAGACTGATCTGGCCTACCGCAGCGAGCCGGACGCCGATAACGACTGGTTCCGGCTGCGTCACGAGAAAGCCCTGACCGCCGAGGCCGTGGTGCGCCTGGCCGAAGCAGCCCATCAGCGCTATGGCTTTCAGGACTTCAAACTCAAGGGCGGCGTGCTCAGCGGCGACGATGAAATCCAGGCGGTGACGGCCCTGGCCGAACGCTTCCCCGAGGCGCGCATCACGCTGGACCCCAACGGGGCCTGGTCCCTCAAAGAAGCCATTCGCCTGTGCCGTGATCAGCACCACGTATTGGCCTACGCCGAAGACCCTTGCGGCGCGGAAAACGGTTATTCGGGTCGTGAAGTCATGGCGGAATTCCGTCGGGCCACGGGCCTGAAGACCGCCACCAACATGATCGCCACCGACTGGCGGGAAATGGGCCATGCGATTCAGTTGCAATCGGTGGATATTCCCCTGGCCGACCCGCACTTCTGGACCATGCAGGGCTCGGTGCGCGTCGCGCAGATGTGCAACGAATGGGGCCTGACCTGGGGCTCGCACTCCAACAACCACTTCGACATCTCCCTGGCGATGTTCACCCATGTGGCGGCCGCCGCACCGGGCACCATCACGGCCATCGACACTCACTGGATCTGGCAGGACGGCCAGCGCCTGACCAAAGCCCCGCTGCAGATCGTCGGCGGATGCGTGCACGTACCGAAGAAACCTGGCCTGGGCGTCGAGCTGGACATGGATCAGGTGCACAAGGCCCACGAACTCTATAAAGGCATGGGCCTGGGTGCCCGGGATGACAGCGTGGCGATGCAATTCCTGATTCCCGACTGGAAGTTCAACAACAAGCAGCCTTGTCTGGTGCGTTGAAAATCTGATCAGGCGATCTTTTTTGCAGGTTTGAACCGGCAGGCCGCAGGTGCATACCTGCTCGCGATGCGGTCTGTGACTAAGCCTGTTTTTCGACTGATCGGGTGCTATCGCGAGCAAGCTCACTCTTACAGTTTACGTGGCTGCCGCTGGATAGCAGCGAGTCAGCCACGTTCAACTTTTGCCAACCTGGCACGCGGCGCACAACCCCCTTGTGCGCCGTTTTTTCTTCCTGCACAACGGCCGTGATAAGGTTCTTCAACCTTTTGTCTCGATGCCCTGCCATGTCTCATATCGCGCGCACCCACCCCCGTTTGAGCATTGCCGCTGGCGTGGGCCTGATCGCGGGTGTCGCCTCCGCCATTCTTGCCCCGAATAGTTCATTGACCACTCAGTGCCTGATCGCCTGGAACGTCGGCGTCTGGCTCTACCTGGCGTTGATCATGCTGCGCACCTTTCGCACCAACGCCGAGGATGTGAAGCGGATTTCCCAGATCGAGGACGAAAACGCCAGTCAGGTACTGTTCACGGTCTGCATCGCGGCCCTGGCGAGCCTGGCGGCAATCATTCTGGAACTGGCGGGCAGCAAGGCAATGACCACGGATGCCCGAGCCCTGCATTACGCGTTCACCGGGCTGACCGTCGTGGGTTCATGGCTGGTGACCGGGGTGATCTTCAGCCTGCATTACGCGCGACTGTTTTATACCTGGAAAGGCCAGGAACCTGCCCTGCGCTTCCCGGACGGAGAATTGCATCCCGATTACTGGGATTTTCTGTATTTCTCGTTCACCCTCAGCGTCGCGGTGCAAACCTCCGATGTGGGCGTTGCCACCCATGGGTTGCGCAAGACCGTGCTGGCCCAATCCCTGATCGGCTTTGTGTTCAATACCGCGATACTGGGGTTTTCCATCAATATCGCCGCCGGGCTGTTCGGCTGAGGTCAGCACTGACCCAACAGGCAGTTTCACTGCCCGGTGATCTGGCGGTAAGGTGAGCGTACCCCCTGAAAACTTTCCTTGTTCAAACGAGGCGAATCCCGAATGACGCAACGTGCTCTGATGAGAATTGCGGTGCTCGATGACTGGCAGTCCGTAGCCCGCGACGTAGTGGACTGGTCAGTGCTGGACAGCATTGGCGAAGTCACTTTCCTTCATGAATTCCCCGCCGACACCGACACCATGGCCACGCGGCTGGAGCCCTTCGATGTCATTTGCGTGATGCGCGAACGTACCCCGTTCGATGAGCCGCTGCTCAGCCAGCTACCGCATCTGAAACTGCTGCTCACCGGCGGCATGCGCAACGCGGCGATTGATATAAAGGCCGCCGGAAAACTGGGCATTCAGGTGTGCGGCACCGACAGCTACAAGCATGCCGCGCCGGAACTGACCTGGGCGCTGATCATGGGCATTACCCGCAATCTGGTGGGGCAAGCCAATTCCCTGCGCAGCGGACAATGGCAGGTGGGTCTGGGCAGCGACCTGCACGGCAAGACGCTGGGCATTCTCGGGCTGGGCAGTATCGGTAAATGGATCGCCCGCTACGGACAGGCCTTCGGCATGAACGTTATCGCCTGGAGTCAAAACCTCACCGCCCAGGCGGCTGCCGAATCCGGCGTGACCTACGTCAGCAAACAGCAATTATTCGAACAGGCCGACGTGCTCTCGGTGCATCTGGTCCTCAGCGACCGCAGCCGCGGCCTGGTGGATGCCCAGGCCTTGAGCTGGATGAAACCCGGCGCTTTTCTGATCAACACGGCACGCGGCCCGATTGTCGATGAAGCGGCCTTGATTGAGGCCCTTCAGGAACGGCGCATCGCCGGCGCCGCACTGGATGTGTTCGGCATTGAACCGCTGCCGGCCGATCATCCGTTTCGCACTCTGGACAACGTGCTCGCCACCCCGCACATCGGTTACGTCACGGCCAACAACTACCGCACGTTCTTCAGCCAGATGATCGAAGATATCCAGGCCTGGGATGCAGGTGAGCCCATTCGGGTACTGTCCTGACGGCGTGTTGTTGCCCAGTCGACACAAAATCAGCAAGCGTCTGCAATAAAACACCGTTTCGCCGACAAGGATGTCTGGCTTTATCACTTCGTAAAGGAGCTTCACCATGACCCAGCCTCGATTCGACCTCGACAGCGTTCTGCTGGTCATCGACATGCAATACGACTTCATGCCCGGCGGCGCACTGGCCGTTAACGAGGGCGATACCCTGGTGCCGTTGATCAATCGCCTGGGCGAACAGTTTCGCGGCGTGGTCATCACCCAGGACTGGCACCCGGCCGGGCACATCTCATTTGCCTCCAGCCACGCGGGCTGCGCAGCGTTCGAGACCACCACCCTGCCCTACGGCCCGCAAACACTGTGGCCGGACCACTGCGTACAAGCGAGTCACGGCGCGCAATTGCATGTCGACCTCCACCTGCCCCATGCGCAACTGATTTTGCGCAAGGGCTGCAATCCTCACATTGACAGCTACTCCGCTTTCCTTGAAGCCGACCGCAGCACCCCCACAGGTCTGACAAGCTACCTGAAGGAGCGCGGCGTCAAACAGGTCTACGTGGTCGGTCTGGCGCTGGATTACTGCGTCGCCTGGTCGGCGCTGGATGCCAGGGCCGCTGGCTTCACCACGGTGGTCATTGAAGACGCCTGCAAGGCTATCGACATGCACGGCTCACTGGACAAAGCATGGCGGGACATGCGCTCAGCAGGCGTGACCCGGATGGCCAGCAGCCAGTTGCTGAGCTGATCCGGCACCGCGTTGCGGGGAGCCCACGGGCTCCCACTGTTCTCACCCCAGCGCAAACGCTTTCAGCGTCTCGCCCTCAAGACGGTAGCGAACCCACTCGTCCTGCGGTTGCGCACCGATGGATTTATAGAAGTCGATGGCGGGCTGGTTCCAGTCCAGCACGCTCCATTCGAACCGTCCGCAGCCGCTGTCCCAGGCGATCCTGGCCAGATACCGCAACAGTGCCTTGCCTGCGCCGACGCCCCGCTGTTGCGCCGAAACGAACAGGTCTTCCAGGTACAAACCCTTGCGACCGAGCCAGGTGGAATAGCTCAAGAAGTACACCGCAAAGCCTATCGGCTCATCGTCCAGCAGGCAGATCAGGGCCTTGGCCGGGGATGGTTCGTCGAACAGGCTGCGCTCGATATCCGCCACGCTGGTCATGACTTCGTGTTCGGCCTTTTCGTAAATGGCCAGCTCAGTGATAAAACCCAGAATTACCGCTGCATCGGCTCGGGTCGCTTCGCGAATCTGAAGGGGCAAAACAGTTCTCCTTTTTATGAATTGGGCATGGCTCGATGGCGAACGATGCCGGGTGGATTGTGTCTCAACCATCAGCCCGGCGCAGCACTCATCTGTCTTCGCCCCTCACCGTTCCAAGGAAGTCGTATGCAAGAAGAGCCAGAAGGTAAAACTCCGGGGTTATCCGCTGAAGAAGAGCGCGAAGTCGATAAAAACCAGCCGCCCCGGGCTGCGGTGCTTCACGAGACCATTCGTATTCAGGGCGATCATGAGCTGGAGCGCAGCGTTGCCGCGCTCTGGTGGTCGGCGCTGGCCGCAGGACTGACCATGGGCCTGTCACTGATGGCCATGGGGTTGTTCAAGTCCCGCCTACCGGACGTTGAAACCAGCCACGTCATCGCCAGCCTTGGCTATTCGGCGGGATTTCTCGCCGTGATCCTGGCCCGTCAGCAACTGTTCACGGAAAACACCATCACCGCCGTATTACCGGTCATGAGCAAACCGACGCTCGCCAACTTCGGCCGGCTATTCAGATTGTGGGGCGTGGTGCTGGTGGGCAACCTGTGCGGCACGCTGCTGGTGGCCTACGTGATGTTGCACCTGCCGATTTTCGACAGTAAGACCGACGCCGCTTTCCTGGAAATCGGCCGCAAAGTCATGGAAAACGACGTCACGCACATGTTTTCCAAGGGCATCGTGTCCGGCTGGATGATCGCCACCATGGTGTGGATGATCGCGTCCATGGAGTCGGCAAAAATCTGGATCATCATCCTCATCACCTACCTGATGGCCCTGGGCGACTTTACCCACATCGTGGTGGGCTCGGCGGAAGCCTCCTATCTGGTGTTTGCCGGGGAGCTTTCCTGGCATGACTTCTGGCTGGTGTTTGCCGGGCCGACCCTGGCCGGGAACATCATCGGCGGCAGCTTCATTTTCGCCTTGATCAGCCACGCCCAGATTCGCGGCGAAAACGACACCACCGCCAAAATGGAACGTGATCGCAAAGCCAGGGTCCTGGCCCGCAAGCAGCAGGATGAAAGAGATCAGGCCGCTGGTTAAGAGGCAGAGAACGACGACCCTGAACAGGTCGTCGTTCTCACCACCGGCAGAAAGCAGGACGGGGCAGGCGTGGCTGGAAACACATGAAAATCTTTTCAGGAACCGGCAGCCGCTTTGCAGGCAGAATACGGCTTTGGCCGTAACCCCCTTCAGGCAGGCAACATGACCCGAATTCTGACCATTGAAGACGATGCCGTCACGGCACAGGAAATCGTCGCCGAGTTGAGCAGCCATGGACTTGACGTGGACTGGGTCGACAATGGCCGCGAAGGTCTGGAGCGGGCCGTCAGCGGCGACTATGACTTGATCACCCTGGACCGCATGTTGCCGGAAGTCGACGGCCTGGCCATTGTCACCACCCTGCGCGCCCAGGGCATCTATACCCCGATCCTGATGATCAGCGCCCTTTCTGATGTGGACGAGCGTGTACGCGGCCTGCGCGCCGGCGGCGACGACTACCTGGCCAAACCGTTCGCGTCCGACGAAATGGCGGCTCGCGTCGAAGTCCTGCTGCGGCGGCGTAACCCGGTCGCCGCGACCGAAACGCTGTTGCGGGTAGCCGATCTTGAACTCAACCTGATCACGCGTGAGGCCACCCGAGGCAAACAACCCCTGACGTTGCTGCCCACCGAATACAAGCTGTTGGAATTCATGATGCGCAACAGTGGGCAGATCATTACCCGCATGATGATCTTCGAAGAGGTCTGGGGTTATCACTTTGATCCGGGCACCAACCTGATTGATGTACACATCGGTCGCTTGCGCAAAAAGCTTGATCCCCCTGGCACGATCCCGCTGATTCGAACCGTGCGAGGCTCGGGCTATGTCATTGCTGAACCCGTCTAACGGCTGGCGTTCATCCAGCAGCCGCCTGCTGGGGCTGTACAGCTTTCTCTTCGTGGCCTGGAGCTGCACGCTGATCGGTGTCGTGTACTGGGAAGTCACCACTTACCTGGACAACCTCGCCCGCCACTCCCTCATGCAGCGTCAACAATTGTTCGCACGTTTTCAGGGCGAACAATTGGTGGAAGCCTTGTCCACCAGCATGACCTTCGACATGCGGGCCGTGGACGCTTACGGCCTGTTCGACGCGCAATTGCAGCCGTTGGCGGGCCCAATTCGCAGCATACCTGCCAATCTGCCGCTGGATGGTGCGATTCATGAACTGCGCAACTGTGTCGATTCTGACGACCCGCAAATGCCTCGCGACAGCTGCGATGCCGTGGCCAGCCAAACCCTCGACGGCCACTGGCTGGTACTGGTGCGGGACAACGGTTCGCTGTTTGCGGTCACGACGCTGATCCTGCACGCATTGCTGTGGGGCTTGTCCCTGACCATCATTCCGGGCATCGCTGGCTGGCACTTACTGCGTCGCCGCCCCTTACGGCGCATACGCGGCATTCAAGCCAGCGCCGAGGCCATCGTCGCCGGGGACCTGACCCGGCGCCTGCCCGTATCCACGCGCCGCGACGAGCTGGATATGCTTGCGGTAATCGTCAACGCGATGCTCGACCGTATCGAAGAGCTGATGAACGAGGTCAAGGGCGTCTGCGACAACATCGCCCATGACCTGCGCACGCCATTGACCCGTTTGCGGGCGCAGCTGTACCGCATTCAGCAGCAATCGCCGGAAGACTCCCTGGTCGCCGCCCAGATGGGTCAGGTCATCGCCGAAGCCGACACCTTGATGGCTCGCTTTCGGGGCCTGCTGCGTATTTCCGAACTGGAAGACCATCAACGGCGTTCGGCCTTCGTCCAGCTCGAACCCAGGGCGTTGCTGCAGGAAGTGCATGATTTCTACCTACCGCTGGCGGAAGAAGGCGGTGTCAGCCTTCATTTGCAGGTGGACGAGGCCCTGCCCCCCGTGCAGGGAGACCACGCCTTGTTGTTCGAAGCGCTGTCCAACCTGTTGAGCAACTCAATCAAATTCACCCCCCCGGGCGGTGAAGTCATCCTAGGCGCACGGGCAGAGGACGATAGCACCTGCATCACCGTAGAAGACTCAGGCCCCGGCATTCCCGAAGCCGAACGCAAAGCCGTGTTCCAGCGTTTCTATCGCAGCGAAAGCGGCAATCAACAAAGCGGGTTCGGCCTGGGCTTGTCCATCGTCGCCGCCATCGTCAACCTCCACGGCTTCAGCCTGCGCATCGGTACCAGCTCGCTGGGTGGCGCGAGTTTGAGTCTGGAGTGTCGGCAGGTGAAGGGATTGGTTGAGTTGTAGAGGCTCTGGTGCGGAGACTGGAATCGTCTGTATAGCCGACATTGGCGGTGATGCGCAGTCACCTTTGCGCTATTACATCGTGTCGTCTGGACGATTTGCGCAAATGCACAACGAATGGGTGGGACCGGTTTTAGCCGGGAGGGGGTCGGCATGATCGCCGGAAATCAACCTTGGTTGGGTGCTCCGGTGGACGTACCGGCCTCTTCGCGGGCAAGCCTCGCTTCAACAAGTCGCGGTCAATCTGGACGCCGGGGGGCTGGGTGGAGGTGTTGGGGTGGGATTTGCGTCACGTACGCTACCGACTGCGCATGCAACCCACGGACTCAGAAAAATTCAAACAACCCCTGCGGCGCGTCAATCATCAGCGCCCGGCGCACGTCATCCCCACAGTCCAACTCCCGCAACTGCTCCACGACCGTTTCAAAACAGACCCCCTGCTCATGCTGGGTATGCGGCCAATCGCTGCCCCAGACCAAATGATTCAGACCGAAATGCCTGACCAGCAACGGTAAGGCCGCTCGGGCAAATGCCATGTTCTGCGACGGGTTGCCACCCAGTCGGTAGATGGCCGAGATCTTGACCCACACTTGTCCGGTCGAGCCCGTCTCAAGCAGTGCCTGGAACGCCGGATGGTCAACGCCCGACGGCGCATCGGGACGGCCAAAGTGGTCAACCACGATCCTGCAGCCATACGGCAGCAAACTGCGAATCAGCCCTGGCAAATCCTCGACGCCCCGATGCAATTCCACATGCCAGCCCAATTGCGCAACATGGCCGAACAATCGCTGCCACTGAGGCTCGGCAAATTCCGGCAGGGCCTTGCCCATCAGGTTCAGACGAATGCCGACAATGCCCTGCCCGGCCATTTCCTCAAGCTCTTTGAACTGAGTGTCAGGATCGACTACCGCAACGCCCCGCAGTTGGTCAGGGGCTCGTTGCAGCGCTGCCAGCAGGTAGCGATTGTCAGTGCCCAAAAAACTTGGCTGCACCAGTACGCCATGGCTCAGGCCGTGAACACGCAACTGCATCAGATAAGCGTCCAGCGTGGCATCGTAATCGGGGGTGTAGCGTCGGCTTGAAGTCAACGTCAGTTCACGGCTGAACACATGGGCGTGACCATCAATACCGAGGATCGGCGGGATAGGGGAATCAGGCATGGAACTCGTCTTGAAGATAAAGGCGCGATGCTTGACACACCGCGCCAGGAACAGTCGATCAGGCTTGCTGAGGTGCGTCGGCACCGGTGCTGGTTGCTTGAGCCGAAGTCGCTTCCAGGCTGCGGCCACGGGTTTCCGGGAGGCAAAGCGCCGCGAGCACGGCAACGCCGTAGGCGATTCCCGCATCGATACCAATGGCCGAGCCCAATGACATGGACTCACTCATGTGTCCGACCATGAACGGGAATACCGCTGACAGCACGCGCCCGAAGTTGTAGCAAAAGCCAACCCCGGCACCGCGCACGTCGGCGGGGTACAGCTCGTTGAAAAAAGCGCCAAGGCTGGCCGGAATGCCCGCCGCAAAGAAGCCCAGCGGAAAACCCAGGAACAGCATTTGCGTGTTGGTCAGCGGCAGGAACACATAGCACTGTACGGTGATGACACAGCACAGGGCGAACAACAGAATGTTCATGCGTCGGCCGATCCGGTCAATCAGCAAGCCACTGGCCACGCAACCGCACCAGAACGCAAAGATGATCACCGCCAGATAGCCGCCGGAATTGAGCACCGACAGGTTGCGCTCGGTCTTGAGGAACGTCGGCAGCCAGGTCATGACCGCGTGATAACCGCCATGAGCCCCGAGCCCCAGCAGACCGCCCAGCAAGGTGACGCGGATCAGTTCAGGGCGAAAGATGCCGGCCATGGATTTGAAGAAGCTCGCCGGTTTGGTCTTGGCTTTTTGCAGGCGCTGGAAACTGTCGGGTTCTTCAACGTTGCGGCGCACCCAGATAATCATCAGCGCCGGCAACAGCCCGACCAGGAACATCACGCGCCAGGCCATGTCGTGGGGCACGAATGAATAAATCAGGGTAAACACGCCCACGGCCAGACCCCAGCCCACGGCCCATGCGCTCTGCACAGTGCCCATGACCTTGCCACGGTATTTGGACTGGATGGTTTCGGCCATCAGCACAGCGCCCGCCGCCCACTCGCCGCCGATGCCGAAGCCTTGCAGGGCCTTGACGATCAGCAGTTGATGAAAGCCGGTGACAAAGGCAGAAAGAAAGGTGAACACCGAAAACCACAGAATCATCCATTGCAGGGTACGCACCCGACCGTAACGGTCCGAGAGCGTCCCGCCCACCCAGCCTCCCAAGGCGGACGTCACCAGAGTCACCCCGCTGACCAGGCCTGCATCGCCTTTGGTCAGGGCAAAGGCGGCAATCAGCGCGGGGATCGCCAGGCCGAACATTTGCACTTCCAGGGCATCCAGGGACCAGCCGCCGAAGCAGGCCCAAAAGGTTTTGCGCTCACGCGGTGTGACTTGGCGATACCAACTGAACATGTTTTTATCCTTGTGGTTTTTCGTATAACGGCAAGTACAGGCGCGATCAGCGGATTTCGACGCTGTAGCGGAAATGGCTGGCATGGCCGCGGGAGCGACGCCATTCCAGCGGTTGTCCGGCGTAGTTGCGAGCCAGACGCTCGATCACCACCACGGGGCTATTCACCGGAATGTGCAGCAACCGTGCATGCACGTCGCTGACGGCCTCGGCGGTCAGGGTTTCTTCGGCGTAGGCCACGACCTGGCCGCACAAGTGTTCATAGATGGGATAAAGCAACGGGCCGTGAAGCTGCAGGTCGGTGTCCAGCAGCGTTTGAAACAACACCCGCGGCAGCCAGATTTCTTCAGCCAGTACCGGTTGTGCATCCAGCAACCGCAGACGCACCAGACGGATGACCGGCGCATCAGGGACCAGGCTCAAGGCCTGACTGACGGCGGACGGCGCCGTCATGGGTTCGATGGACAGAATCCGGCTCTCGGGCACCTGACGCTCGCCCGCAGCGGTCTGGAAACGGAAAAAGCGAAACAGCGATGACTGAAATTGCGGACGACGGATAAACGTTCCCCGCCCCTGCTGACGTTCGAGAATGTTGTCGGCCACCAGCATATCAATGGCCTTGCGCACCGTGCCGGTGGACAGGCAGTACTCGCTGGACAGGGCCGCTTCGGTAGGAATCGCTTCGCCCGGACGCCAACGATTATTGGCGATCTGCTCAGCCAGTTGGTCACGCAAACGTTGATAAAGCGGGAGGCGTTCATCGCTGGAAAGTCTGTTCATGTTTTTATTGATCTAGTCATCTATATGAATTTGAGACGAAGTATTATCGCGTTACAAACGCTCGTCAAGGCAAAGACAAGCGAATCCTATAGATCGTTTTTCTATAAGATGGCGGAGTTTAGCCATCGACACACAGCTTGGTGGCGGTCTGGAACCTGTGGCGAAGCGAGAACATGCAATCAACCGATATTGATGCCGAACTGGCGAACTGGAACGACCTGCGCACCACCAGCGATGATCGCTGGGGTTTGTTGATGGGTAACGGCGCAAGTCTCGCGGTGTGGAAGAACTTCGCCTACGACTCGCTGTTCGACCTGTCCCAGACCACCCGCAGCAACCCCATGAGCCGCACCGAACTGGCCGTGTTCAGCGCTCTGGAGACGAGCAATTTCGAGCCGGTGCTCAACGCCCTGAAAACCACGATGCGGGTCAATGCCGCCCTGACCATCAGTTCGTCTTCCCCGCGCAATCGCTACTTTGCGATCAAGGAAGCGCTGATCCACGCGATCCGTTCGGTGCACATCCCGTGGCGTTTGATGGAAGAAAACACCCTGGCACAGATCAGCGCCGAGCTTCGCCAGTATCACAGCATCTACTCCACCAACTACGACCTGCTCGCCTACTGGGCTGTTATGCACGCGCCCGAACACTTCGATGACCGGTTTGACGAACAGGCGACTTTCGATGCCCATGCGGACAACGCCAAACAAGCCCGCATGTTTTACCTGCACGGCGGCATGCACCTGGTGAAAAACCTGGATGGCACGGTGCGCAAGCTGCTGTCTTCAGGCAGCACCTTGCTGGGCAGCTTTGCCATCAACGCGCTGGATGATGTGCCGCTGTTCATCTGCGAAGGCACCAGCGAGGAAAAACTGCGGATCATCCGCAGCTCCGACTACCTGTCGTTCTGCCATGCACAACTGGCACAACATGCCGATGCGCTGTGCATATTCGGTCATGCCCTGGGCAAACAGGACACGCACATCGTCGATGCCATCCGCCAGGCCCGTCCCAAGCGCATTGCCATTTCCATTTACCCGCGCAGCGAAGCGTTCATTGCGCATCAGAAACGCCATTATCTGACGCTGTTCGCAGAGCAACCGATTGACCTGACCTTCTTCAATGCCCAGACCCACCCGCTGGGCAATCCGGATTTGCTGGTGTCTGCCAGCCGTCTGAAAACCCTGGGTGGCGCTGCGCACTAAGGCTGAGACGGACTTCAGGCGAGCGACTCGAAGGAAGGCAGACTGATCACTACGTGCTCGACAAGCTGCGACTTTGCCTCCACCACTGCGCCAGCCTGCAAATACTAATTAACCTTCACCTCGCTGAACTTGAGAACGGTATCTTTGTTTTCCCGGTCGCGGAACGTCAATTTCAAGGCGGGTGAAGCCTTTACGCGTCCCCGGGCGGCTTCAAAAATAAGTGTCAAGCGAGTGGGGACGTTTCGGATCAGTTGGAATGAATCCCATCGGTCGTACTTCGCATCGCCAACCCGCAACTGGGTCAGATTGAGTGCCCCACCGGTTTCTTCAAACAGGCTGGTAGGTGCGTTCAGACGAAAATCCCGATCGGAATTATTGTTGGTCAGCACAATGGTACAGGTTGGCGCTTGGCCGTTCTGTTCACAATCCAGCAACTCGATACGCACGTTATCAACAGTTTCCACACGTTTTCCGAAAACATTGGCATTGCTGTTTTCCAGAATGACCCTTTGGCTTCGAGCAAAATCAAAAGAGGGCCTGGCATATTCGCTGCCCAGCTTGAAAAATACGCCGCACAAGATTACGGACAGCATTAGCCAGACGCTGCGCTTAAGCAGATACGGTAACTTGCGAGCGAGGATCGCAATACACAGAGCACCCACCAGGGTCAGCGCAGCGACCACAGCAATCATTGTCCTCCAGTTTAGAAACTCGACGCTGAAACCGAAGACGCTCGGGTCGGGAAACACGTAGGTGAAAATCCCCCACAGAATGCCCAGCAGACTGCCTATGCCCGCAGTGATTTTGGTGAAAATCATAGAGAGTTTGTTGCTTTGTGGTGCTGCATCCATTGCAATTTTTGCCTTGTTCGATTGTCTGGGATAACGAGTAGCGGGCGCGCGCAGAATGTCAGGCGCACGCCAGAGAAAGCCAGCCCTGCAAGGGCCCGCTGTAATGTCGCCGCGCCATTATCCGGAAAAGCCGCCGAAATGCGAGGACTTATCTGCGTTGATGATGCGTGAATACGTGCCTTCTATCAGCCCGCAACCTTCTTCAACCAAGCGTCCAGATCATCGATTTCCGCTTCGCTGATGGTATGACCGACACCGGAATAGCTGTGGAACTCAGGAGTGATCCCCAGGGTTTCTATAAACGTCCGGGCATCCTTCGCTCCGCTGAATGGCAGACGGGCGTCGGCCGTGCCGTGAGCGATAAAGACGTTGAGTCCGGCCAGCGTCGGGCTGGCTTTGAGTTCGGAGCGCAGGACCGGTAACAGGCGACCGCTCAGGGCCGCGATGCCGCCCACTGATTCGGGATGACGCAGGGCAACTTCATAACTCATGATCGCGCCCTGGCTGAACCCCACCAGAAAGACCTGGCTCGATTGCGTATGGTATTTCTCGGCGGCAGCCTTGATGAAACGGCTTAACAGCTCACCGCTGCGCTTGAGGTCGATGGTCACGCCGTCGTACTGGGCCGTGTTCGGTTTCTGGGTGAACCACTGGTAAGCGCCCGGCCGCAACTGCACAGGTGCGCGCACCGACAGGTAGTTGTAATCCCCTGGCAGCGCATTCTTGATGCCGAACAGATCCTGCTCGTTGCTGCCGTAGCCATGCATGAAGATGACCAGCGGTTTGTCTCTGGCTTGAGTGTTGACCTCGGCCAGGTAACTCAAGGGCAGATCGGTTTGCAGCGCGTCCTGTGCCTGAACCCACCCCGAGCAAACCAACAGCAGCGCAGCAAAAAACTTCAGCATGTGTCATGACCTCATAAGAGCGCCGCCTGATCAGGCGGCGCGACGCGGGTGTCGAGCGACATGATACGCGCTTAATCGTCGACGCTTGCCTGGTGGGGTTTTTCCGGGCGCAGCAACTGCATTTGCTGGCGATAGTCGTCAGTGACCTGCCGCGACTGGCTGCTGCTGGTAATGACACGCGGCGTGATCAATACGATCAGCTCGGTGCGGTCCTTGGTTTTCGTGGTGCTGCCGAACAACCATTTCAGGCCAGGGATTTTCCCCAGGTAGGGCACGGCGGTGCCACTGTCGCTGTTGTCCTGTTTGATCAGACCGCCGAGCAGCACGGTCTGTCCGCTTTGCACCGCCACTTGCGTGGAGACCGAACGGGTGGAGATGCGGGGGTTGGTCTCGGTGTCGGTGGTGGAACCGGCATCGCTGACTTGCTGCTGGATGTCCATGTACACCAGGCCACCCGGATTGATCCGGGGAACCACGTCAAGGATGACGCCGGTCTGGACGTATTCAACGCTGCTCAGGGTCGTGTCGGAGTTGGTGGTGTTGACGGTGGTCTGGCTGATGGGGATGTTGTCGCCCACCTGGATCTGCGCCGACTGGTTATTCATCACCACCAGCGACGGTGCCGACAACACCTGGGTGCGGCCGTTGGTTTCCAGCGCATGCAGGGCAATCTGCAAGTTGGTGCTGACAAACGAGTAGAACAGCGAATCCGTGCCCAGCCCGGCCCCACCGGAGCCCAGCGCGCCTTGGCTGCCAGCGGTATTGGCCACGGTGGTGCTGGTGGAATTGCCCGCCAGACGGCCCAGGTACCATTGCACGCCGAGTTCCAGGGAGCCGCTGAGTTTGACTTCCAGAATGCGCGTCTCGATCTGCACTTGCAGGGGCGGATTGTCCAGGCGCTTGATGGCCGACTCGATTTCCTTCCATTGCGCGGGACGGGTGCGTACCAGCAATTGGTTGCTGCTTTTCTGCGCGGTAATGCGGGTGCTGGAATCGATGCTTTTCGTCGCTGTGCCGGACTCGCCGCCCTGCTCTGCGCTGGCGTCGCCGTCACCACCGAGGCTGTCCCCATCGGTTTCGGCGTCGGAACCCTGCTCTTCGTCAGCATTGGCATTCTGCAGCGCGCCCGTGCCATTGCTGTTGCCCAGGCCACCGCTGCTCATCGAACCCGAAGTGCTGCTGGAATTGAGCGACGACAGGGTTTTAGTGCGCAGGCCCGGCGCGACTTTGGCGGCCACATCGTCCTTGATAGCGCCATTGCCGTAGATCTGGCGCAGGTATTTGGCGAGGTCCGAGGCTTTCATGTTGCGCACGTCATAGACGTACATCTGCGGCTCGTTGCCACCGCCTTCGTCGATGGCGTGAATCCACTCGCCCACTTCACGCAAGTACTCAGGCTGCGAAGAGATCGCGACGATGGAATTGGTTCGCTCCACGGGCAAAAAACGCACCATGCCCGCCAGCGGCATGCCGCTCTCCGGGCCGAACATCTTTTGCAGCTCGGGCATCAGTTCGCCCACGGACGCACGTTGCAGGCCGTAGACCCCCACCGACATACCCTTGAGCCAGTCCACATCGAAGGTGTCGATGGTGTCCTGATAGTTCGCCAGCTCATCCGGCGTGCCGGCCAGGCTCAATACGTTGCGTGCCGGGTCCACCAGCAGGAAGGCGTTTTCCCGGGCAAAGGGCTTGAGCAGTTTTTGCATTTCCGTGGCGGAGATATAACGCAACGGAAACAACCGCGCCGACATGCCACTGGACGGCTGGGCCACGGCCATTTCCGGCACCAGTTTGCCTGCCACCGCTTGATTGGCGGGCAGGATCACGTAACGGTCGCCCTGCTTGATCATCGCGTTGTCCGTCCAGGACAACAGGGTTTCAAGAATCGACAGGGCCTGCTGCTTGTTCACCGGTCGGGAGGTCGAGAAGCTCACATCGCCCTTCACGCCCTGAGCAATGCTGTAGTTCTCGTGCAGCAGATCGCCCATGACGCTGTTGATCACCGCTTCGATGGGCTGATTGGTGAAGTTGAAGACGATGTCGCCGGTTGCCGAAGCCCGTGCCGCAGGAGCTTGCGCCGGTTTACGCACAAATTGCTGGTTCCCGCGGATCAACTGGCGCGAAGGCGCTGTCGCGGCCTGCGTCTGCTGAGTATCGGCTGGCGGCAGTTCGCTGCGCGGGTCCACCGGGGCGCGTTGGGAGCCGGTGCCTTGCATGGCCTCGCGCAGCAGGTCGTCATCCTGATCGACAGAACTGGAAGTAGACGCGCAGCCGCCAAGGGCGACGGCGGTTGCCAGGCACAGCATGGGGGTGCGCAAGGTGGCTATATTACGAACTCCTGGAAAAGTAGCGATCACGGGGTGGACTCACGGGGAAGAGAAATGGGGGGTGTGGTGGACGGCGGCGGCAGACGCGGAGCGCGCAGGCTCAGGGTTTGCGTACGTCCCTCGGAAGAGAAGTCGGCCTCGGTCGGCTTCAGCTGTTCCAGCTTCCAGCCGTTGGGCAGAGACTGGCCCTGATGTATTTTCAGCGGCGGTCCGTCGCCACGTTTGATCAACGCCACGCGCAGGTCGCCGTCAATCACGACGCCGGTCAGGACCAGACCCGCAAGACTCGATGCCTGGGCCTTGCCGACCGACTGATCCGGGCTGCGGTCGGTGCTGAACAGCGGCGCCTGCCAGGTGGCGGACAAACTTTGCAGGTTCGGATCAGGCGCGACAGGGGTGTTGCCCGCGTCAGTGGTCAAGCGGCGCGGCGCTTGCTCCGGCAACCAGCGGGGCGAGTCAGCCACGCCGCCGAGAATGCCGACAATCAGCAACCCCAGCAGCGCGGCAATGCCGAGCAAGGTCCACTCCAGAGGTCGTAGTGAACCGATCATGGGGCCGTCTCCACAATGGCGGCCGGTTGCAGATACCCGCGCACCAGCAGATGCACCACCAGCTTGCCGGCACCGCCTTTGGCGGGCGCGTTGGCATCGCGGCGCACGCTCATTTCATCCACGAACAGGAATGGCCGCTGGTACTCCAGTTCGTGAAGGATGGCGGTCAAGGGTTCGATGCCGCATTCCAGGGTCAGGCTGACTTTCACCTGCCGATAGGGCTCGGCCCCGTCCTGCTCGGGAGTGATGGGCATGCGCTGGGTCAGGCTACAGCCCGGACCGGTGCTGGCATGGCGAGCAATCAGATCGGCGATTCGCTGCATCAGGTCGGCGGCGACGGCGCTGGGGTCTTCACCGGGTAGCAGGCTGGTGCTGCTGGCCGGGTCATTGCGAGCATGCTCCAATTGCTTTTTGAGTGAATCGCCCTGGCTCAACAGTCCGGCGTAACGTTGCTGTTGTTCACGCAACTGCCCGGCCTGTTGGTTCATCTCCCGCAGCGGGCCGGCGAACCAACTGTCGATCAGCAGCCAATAAGCCACGCACAGCACCAGCGCCAGCACCATCAGGGCCGCGCCGCGACGTTCACGGGGTGTCAGTGGTCGGCGCATCGGCGGCCTCCTGATGCAGGTGGGCGCGCAGGGAAAAATGATCCTTGCCGGTCTGGGCGTCAGGCTGAATCACGCCCTGGAACTGGGCGCTCTCCAGGCTGTGACACGCTTTGATTCGTGCGATCAAGGCGCTGGCCTTGGCGCTTTGCCCGGAGAAGGACACTTCAGCACTGTCATTGATTTCCAGTTGGTCGATCCAGGTGTCCCGGGGCAGGCACGCGGTCAGCTCGTTGAGCAGCGCAGCCAGCGTCGGTTGTGCGGATTTTCGACGGATCAGGTAGTTGGCCGCGCCACGGGTGTTGGTCAACTGCTGACGGATTTTCTGGATCTGGGCGACCTGTGCTTTTTGCGCCTGCACGGTGGCCTGCATTTCACTTAAAACGCGCTGGCGGTCGTTGAGCCACAACAGCATGCCGACAACCAACAAAATGCCGCACAACCAGAACAGCTTGCGTTGCAGGCCCCGGCCGCTGCGCGGCTGGCGCGCACGCAGCGGGATCGGCAGCAAGTCGATGCCCATGGGTTGGCCGTTGCTGCCGCGCACATCCACTGCATGGGGTTGCAAAACAAGGGCTGAGCATTCGGCCAGAATCTGATCCAGTCGCTCACGCAGAATGGCGACCAGCGTGACGTGGATGACGGCCCCGCTGCGCTTGTCCTGACGCACCACGAAGTTCAGTTGTGCGGCATCGAATGGCGTAAACCGGTCCAGTTCGTAACCGACCACGGTGGTCAGGTTGCGCGCTGCGGCCAGGGGCAGTTGCAGGGTTTGCACCAGTACTGCCGAGGGCGGCAGAACAAGAATCTGCTGCACGTCGGCAGGCAACACCGGTACCGGTGCCGTCAAGGGCCAGGCGTGCAGGTGCTCCGGCGTGTCGTGGATCAACAGCCGTTGAAGCGTGTCCGGCAGGCAGGCCCGCAGCTCGACCAGCCACAACCGCCATCCCCGTTGCAGCAGGCTGCCCCGCCATTCCTGGGCGATGCGCTCTGCCAAGGCCTGTACTGGCGCAAAAACAGGCGCCAGCCGGCTGGAAAATAGTCGATTCATTCTTGCCAACGCAGCACCCGATAAGGCTGTGCGCTTCCCTCCGATGGGCTCAATAAAACAGTGGTTTGCAAACGGGCCGTAAAACCGCCCGCTCGTTGTGCCCGACTTTCGATCATCAACACCTGACCCGGATCGGCGCCAACAGGGCTTTGATTCGGCAGGTTCAACGCCCGGCGCAACAACGCCGAAGCAAAGGCCGGATCGGGCCGGTCAAGCCCGCTCCATAACGTGATTTCCGGCAGCAGACGCTGGTACAGCGCCTGGGTCATGCCAGGCAGCGGCCGCACTTCTTCGATCACTCGCAGCGGTGGCGAACCATTGCCGCGCAAGCCCTCCAGCGCCTGAGCCAGGGTGGTGGCTTGCGCCTTGGTGCCGCCGCACGCCTGAACCAGCCGGGCAATATCGCCCACCACGGCGCTGTTCAAATCCAGCTTGCCGCGCTCGCTGCGCACACTGACCCGCAGCTGCGCATCATCGAAACCCAAGGCGATTTCCCGGCCATCGGCGATCCAGCGCTTGCGCTCAACCGGATCGGCCAGCCCCTGCACCGCCAGTGCCAGCCCCGCCTCCGCCGCCAGCAGTGCTTGAGTGTGCTGACGCGCGTACAGGGCCTGACGGGTTTCCAGTTGCACCCAGCCCGCCAGACCACCCAGCAACAGACTGAGCAAGGCCAATGCCCAAAGCACCAACAGCAGCGCGACGCCCCGTTCATGCTTCATTGGCCGCCCGCTCCGCCGGACAGATCCAGGCGCAGGGCCACCACTTCGGTCAGCCACGGCACCGGGCCATTGACCTGAGCGTCGATACGCACCGCACGCGGCAAGCGCGTCGGCCATGGCCAATCGCTCATCCAGCCGGTCGCTTCACCCTTGGGCGTCACACCTCGATAACTCAAATTCAACGACTGAACATTGCGCACCAACACCTGGGGGTCGCCCCAAGGCTTGGCCACCGTGCCGTCGGCAGTGGACTGAACCTGCGCGAAGGCCACTTGCAGATCCGTGCCCTTGAGCGCCAACGTGTGCAGTTGAATGCCACCGCCCAGCTCGCCCGGCAGCGTCGCGACAAACGCCAGCCGCCCGGCGGAGCCCACAAAGAAACCGCTGCTTTCACTGTCGTCCTCGGAACTGTCCAGTGGCAGCGCCTGGCCAATCGAGCTGCGCAAAAAGCGCTGGGCGGCGCGCATTTCGTCCAGGCTGGTGGTGTAGCGCTGCGCTTTGAGCACCGCGCGGTTGGCCCCCAGCAATGCGCCGCCCACCAAGGTCAGCAGCACGCCCAACAAACTGAGCACCAGCATGATTTCCAGCAGGGTGAAGCCCCGCTGACGCGGCTTCAAGCGCCCGCCTTGTCAGTCGCGCCACGCAGTTTCAAGGTGCTGAACGTGGCCTTGCGGCGGTCTTCACTGACGGTCAGGTCCAGCCGGTACAAGCGCGCCTGCCCCGCTTGAGTGGGCTGTTGCTGGATCAGCAGTTGCCAGGCGATGTCACCGCCAAGAACCCCCGTGCGCGTGCCGCTTTGCAACGGTCCCGCCGCTTCCTGATCAAACACCGTGCGCGCTGCCTGGCTAAGCCGGTCGCTGCGCGACACTTGCTGTAGCGAACGGGCACTCTGGCCGAAGGCGACCAATAACACGCTGCTGCACACTGCCATTACGGTCAGCGCAGCGAGCATTTCCAGCAGGGTAAAACCCGACTGAGCGGTACGTCTCATTGCAGCGCCCTGAACTGAACGCTGCCCGTCAACCAACCGATATCGATACGCCAACGATGATCGCCGTTGGACACCAACAGATTGCCGCCGGTAGAGCCGCCGTCGGGGTAAAACTCCACGGTCGAACCCATCTCCGCAGCGGTTTGCAACGTGACGTGTAATTCCGACGGCCAGTGATGGACGCGCTGACCGGGTGCCTGAAATGCCTGTTTGCGCAAGTCAAACACGGTTCTGGCCGGCTGCCCGGTGACGATCGCCCTGACCCGGGTTGCTCGCAGCGCGTCCACCATCTGGCCCACCGCCTGCCGCTCCTTGGCGGCGCGCATCCCTTGTTGCAAGCCGAAACCCACCAGGCCGACGGCGATGCTCATCAAGACGAGGACCACCAGCATCTCCATCAGGGTGAACCCTCGGCTCGCAACAGGCGTTTGCATGAGACCTGTTATTCCCAGTTGCCAAGGTCGGCGCTGTAACCTTCGCCGCCTGGCTGGCCGTCCTGACCATAGAAAATCAGGTCAAAGGTGCCGTGCTGACCAGGGAAGCGATAACCGAAGGCGTGACCGAACGGGTCTTTCAGATCCGACGGTTTGGCGTAGGGACCGGCCCAGCCGGTGGCATTGCCGGATTTCTCCATCAGTTGCTGAAGGCTCTTGGGCGGCGAACCAACGTCCAGCCCGTAGCTTTCGATCTTCATGCTCAGGCTCGCCAATTGCGCCTTGCCTGCGCCGTATTTGCCCTTGTCGACGTTACCGCCCACCTGACGCACGACGATGGTGGCGACGATGCCCAGCAGCACGATCACCGCGAGCATTTCCAGCAGGGTAAAGCCGCGTTGTTTACGGCCGGGTGCAACGTTGAATCGGGTACGGCTCATTGCAATCATTCCTCAAGTGTTTAGATATTGCTGGTCAGGCTCATCAGCGGCAGCATGATGGCGAGCATGATCACCGCCACCAACGCCGCCATGACCACCGTCAGGGTCGGCACCAGCGCCGCGAGCATACGGTCGATGCCGCGCTTGGCCTCCACGTCGAACACATCGGCAACCTTGAGCAGCATGCTGTCCAGCTCACCAGCCTGTTCACCGACCTCAATCATTTGCAGGGCCAGATCCGGCAGCAGCGGTTGGGACCCGAAGGCACTGGCCAGGGTTCCCCCACCCTTGACCGATTCGGCGGCTTGCGCCACTTGCGCCTGCAAGGCGCGGTTGGTGCAGACCTGTCGGGCAATCACCAGCGCTTGCAGCAAGGCCACGCCGTTATGCAGCAAGGTGCCAAGGGTGCGCGCCAGACGGGCCGCCTCAACCCGCTGCAATAACGGACCGATAATGCGGATACCCAGCAGGCGCCGATCCCGACGCTCGCGCCGCTGTGGATCGCGCAAGCGCACCGCCATGCCCCAAATCAACGCGATAAGCCCGATCAACACCATGAGTCCGTAGGCACTGAGAAACTGCCCCATGGCCAGGATCACTTCAGTAATCAGCGGGATCGGCACGCCCAGATCCTTGAAGATCGGCACGAACTGCGGCACCACATAGGCGAGCAGCAGCGCCAGCGAACCCAGCACGCCCACGACGAGAAAGGCCGGATAGATCAGCGCGTTGATGACTTCGCCGCGCAGCAACTGGCTACGTTCCAGATAGTCACTGAGCTGGCGCAGGGTGCTTTCCAGTGCACCCCCGGCTTCGCCTGCCCGGACCATGCTGATATATAAAGAAGAGAACTGAGTGCCCTCTTCTTCCAGCGCGGCGGACAACGGTTTACCGGCTTTGACCTGTTCACGAATGCGCTCGATCAGGGCGCGGGTCTGCGGCTGACCGGGTTGCCTCAGCAAAATGGTCAGGGAGCGTTCAAGGGGTTGACCCGCGCCCAGCAACGTCGCCAACTGCTGGGTGAAACTCACCAGCGCCGCGCCGTTCAATTGCCCTTGCCCGAACGCATTGCGCAGGCCGCCGATGCCTGCGGCTTCTATATGCAGCACCATCAGGCCGCGCTTTTGCAGTGCCGCCACGGCAGCGGCCTGATCCCTGGCATCAAGGTTGCCGTTTTGCGCAGCGCCCTGGCTGTCCAGGGCGCGGTATTTGAACAGGCTCAATGGCCTTCACCGCGCGTCACGCGCAGCACTTCTTCAAGTGACGTCACCCCGGCGACCGCCTGACGCAGGCCTTCTTCGTGCAGGGTGCGCAATCCGCCGCGACGGGCTGCCTGCTCAAGCGTGGAGGCATCGGCGTGGCGCATCAGCAGGCTGCGCAGTTCTTCATTCATGACCAGCAGTTCGGTAATCGCGCTCCGGCCACGATAACCACCACCGGGCGCGTCGGCACGGGGCCTGTAGAGCAGGATCGGGCGTTCATCGGTGAAGCGATCCAGCCCATGTTCGGCAATCAGTTCAGGCGGCGCTTCGAAGGCTTCACGCGTGGCCGGGTCCAGACGCCGGACCAGACGCTGGGCAAGAATACCGTTGACGGTGGAGGCAATCAGATAGCTTTCGACCCCCATGTCCAGCAATCGAGTGATACTCGCCGCTGCGCTGTTGGTGTGCAAAGTCGAGAGCACCAGGTGGCCGGTCAGGGACGATTGAATGGCGATGCGGCAGGTTTCCAGGTCGCGCATCTCACCGATCATGATCACGTCCGGGTCCTGACGCACGATGGAGCGCAGCGCACCCGCGAAGTCCAGGCCGATGGCCGGTTTGACCTGAATCTGGTTGATGCCTTCGAGCTGGTATTCCACCGGGTCTTCAACGGTGATGATCTTGCGCTCGGCGGTATTGAGCCGTGACAACGCGGTGTACAGCGTGGTGGTCTTGCCCGAACCGGTCGGCCCGGTGACCAATAGAATGCCGTGGGGACGTTCGAGCACTTCAAGGAATTCGTCCAGACGCTCGCCATCGAAACCCAGGCTCGGGAAATCAAAGTTGATGGTCTGCCGGTCCAGCAGACGCATCACGACCGACTCGCCAAAACTGGTGGGCACCGTGGACACCCGCAGGTCCAGTTCCTTGCCCTGAATGCGCAACATGATGCGACCGTCCTGGGGCAAGCGGCGTTCAGCGATGTCCAGCCGCGCCATGATCTTGACCCGGGAAATCACCGCGGCGGATGAACTCGACGGCGGCGCTTCAGCTTCATGCAGCACGCCGTCGATGCGATAGCGCACCTTGAGCTGGCTCTCGAAGGGTTCGATGTGGATGTCCGACGCCCGGTTCTCTACAGCGCGCTGCAGGATCAGGTTGACGAGGCGAATGACCGGTGCTTCGGAGGCCATGTCTTTAAGGTGCTCGATGTCTTCGAGTGCACCGCCCTCTTCGTCGAGGTTCTCGATCAGCGTGCCCATGGCTGAGCGGCCCTGGCCGTAATAACGCTCGATCAGGGTTTCCACTTCATTGCGCGGCCCGATGGACAACCACACCGGCACGCCGCAGGCATACGCCACGGCTTCGAACGGGTACAGCACGCTGGGATTGGCCGCCAACACCCGCAATCCGCCGTGGCTCCAGCCCACCGGCACCAGTTGATACTGGCGCATGAAGCGCTCGGTCAGGGTCGGCAACGGGTCGAGTATCGGCGGCGCAGAATCGGCCAGCAGTAGCGGCGCATCGAGCAACGCCGACCACGCCCGGGCCAATTCGAATTCGGACACCAATCCCAGACGCGTCAACAGCCCCAGCAACTCAGTGCCTTCGGACTCCTGGGCCAGACGGCGGGCGCGTTCCAGATCCACGGTCTTGAGACCGGCATTTTCCATCAACCAGGCGCAGACCTGCTCGGCATCGGGAATCAGCAATCGGGAGGCATCAACGGGGGTTAACGGCATGGGCAAGGACATCTGTGTCAATCGAAGCAGCAATGCTCACAGCGCTCCCCGGACGGGGAGCCCGTGATCAGAAATCTCTAACCGTTATCAGTTGGGAGCTTTCTGGGTGGATGCCTTGGCGCCCTGAGTGATGGTCGGACGACCACCCTTGGTGGTTTCGGTCTTCTGCTTCTTCACGGCCTTGGCATCGTGAGTCTGCGTCATGACCGTGGAGTCGGCAGCGCCGGATTTAGCGTCGGCGTCAGTTGCATCAGCGGCAATGGCGGACCCACACAGAGCAAAACCCAATACAACACTCGCCGTAATCAAGGGCAACTTCATAGACAATCTCCACATACAAATATAGGGAATACGCACGAACTCACCCCGAGAATAACCTGGGCAACTCCATACCACTAGCTGGAACTTCGACACGCGGTCATCGGCCTACATGACTGACAGGCCGGAAATTCTTAAACCAATTGACCGGTAGGTTTAGCAAGAGTTCACAATTGTAAGAAAAAAAGTCAAAACGCACACAAAACGAGCTTTTGTTTGACTTCCTGTGACAAGAATTGTCTTAATTGCACCGCCAGAGCCCTCTTCGCCACCATTATGTGATGGCATTTAGATGGCATACAAAAGAGCACATCAGACAATTATTACAATATTAAATCGTCGAAATTAATTGATTCTCGCAACGAACACCCAAGTTCGAAAGTTGCGAAACGGGTCAACTATTGCCTGTAAAAAAGTAAAACCATTCGCCAGGAATATCATTTCCCGGTCGTGAATTTGAATGAGCAGTTGTCGGAGATACACATGAACAAACGGAAAATGATCGGCGCCCAGTCGGCGTTGGCCCTGTTGGCGTTGGCGGTGTCGCAAGTGAATGCGGCAACCAGCCCTGCGCTGAACGAAGGCATGGTGACGCGGGCTGAAAAAGCCGCTGACAAGACCCTGGCCAAGATGACCATGGAAGAGAAACTCGCCTATATCGGCGGAACCGGCGGCTGGGACGTCAAGCCGTTGACCCAGTACGGCATTCCACAGATTCACGGTGCCGACGGTGGCGTCGGTGTGCGTTACACCAGCGAAGGCAACGATCAGGGCGTGGTTTACCCGTCCGGCCCGAACCTGGCGGCTACCTGGAACCCGCGTCGCGCCATCGACCTGGGCCGCGCCCTGGGCTACGACACCGCTTCGGGTGGCTACCAGTTCATCACCGGTCCTGGGGTCAACCTGTACCGCATGCCTTACAGCGGCCGAGCCTTCGAATACCTCTCCGGTGAAGACCCGTTCCTGGGGGCAAGCCTGGGTCCCGCAGTCATCAACGGCATTCAGTCCCGTGGTGTCTGGGCCAACGCCAAGCACTACGCGGCCAACGATCAGGAAAGCAATCGCTTCCACCTTGACGAGATCATCAGCGAGCGTGTGTTGCGTGAGATGACCCTGCCGGCCTTCGAGTCCGCTTCGAAGAACAGCAAAGTGGCGATGATGATGTGCGCGTTCCAGAAAGTGAACGGTGAATACGCCTGCGAAAACCAGCATTTGATGCGTGACATCCTCAAGACCGAGTGGGGCTACCCAGGCTTCGTCCAGAGCGATTACAACGCTGTCGTCAACGGGTTGAATGCCGCTCAGGCGGGCACTGACCTGGACATGATGGGCTATCAGATGAATAGCACCATCCTCAAGCCGTTCCTGGACAGCGGCGAGCTGAGCAGCGCCACCATCGATGACAAGGTCCGCCGCATTCTCAAGCAGATCTACCTGTACAAGTTCAACAGCAAGGCGCCGTTGACCACCCATAACATGAACAGCTCCACCAGCAATCGCGTCGCCCTGAACGCCGCGCGTGAAGGCATCGTGCTGCTGAAAAACCAGGACAGCCTGCTGCCGCTGGACGCCAAGAAAGTCAAAACCATTGCGGTGGTCGGCACGTTGGCCAAATACGCTCCGCCTACCGGTTTTGGTAGCGCCAACGTCATGGCCGCCAACTACGTCAGCGAGCTCAGCGGCGTGCAACAGATCGCCAAGGGCGCCAAGGTCGAGTTCATCGATGGCCTTTCTCTGGACCAGACCACGTCGAACTGGACCAGCACCGACACCGCAGGCAAGACCGTCAAGGGTCTGAAAGCCGAGTTCTTCAGCAACGCCAACTGGTCTGGCGATCCGTCGGTCAGCCGTACCGACGCCCATGTCAATCTCGACTGGTCCGACGGCACTCTGCCAAGCGCGAACGATGCCTACAGCACGGGCAACACGTCCACTGACTACACCGGCAATACCAGCGGCGCGATTACCGGCGACGACTCCAACACGTCCATCCGTTACAGCGGCCAGTTCACCCCGACCGTCAGTGGCGATCAGGTGTTCAAGGTACGTGCCGACGGTGCGATTCGCCTGTGGGTCAATGGCAAGAAAATCATCGATAACGGCGATGGCAAACCGCTGATCAATAACAGCATCCCGCCGACCATTCCAGAGTTTGCCAAGGTCAATCTGGAAGCCGGCAAAGCCTACGACATCAAGCTGGAATACTCCCGTCGCAAAGGTTACATCTCGACGATGGGCGGCCTGGTGGGCGTGCAAATGAGCTGGGCATCCCTGGTTGCACCGCAGGACCTGTCCAAGTACGACGCGGTATTGGTCGCCGTGGGCAACAGCAACGAATACGAAGGTGAAGGTTTCGACCATAGCTTTGATCTGCCGGAGTTCCAGAGCGAGCTCATCCAGAACATCGCCAAGGTCAACCCGAACACCGTCGTGACCATGCACGGCGGCACCGGGCTGAAAATGAGTGACTGGGTCGATCAGGTTCCGGCCGCGCTGCACGCGTTCTACCCTGGGCAGAACGGTGGTCAGGCCCTGGCCGAGATTCTGTTCGGCAAGGTCAACCCGTCCGGCAAACTGCCGATCAGCATTGAACGCAACATTGAAGACAACCCGATCTACGCGACTTTCCCGAAATTCGACAATGAGGAAACCCTCGCCGAGATGAGCTACAAGGACGATCTGTTCCTGGGCTATCGCGGTTACGAGAAGAAAGGCATCAAGCCGCTCTACCCGTTCGGCTACGGTCTGTCGTACACCACGTTCGGCTATAGCAATATCAGCGTCACCCCAGGTGTCGCCGTGGGCAATACGCCGATCAAGGTATCGTTCGACCTGACCAACACCGGCAAGGTGGGGGGTGCTGAAGTGGCCGAACTGTATGTCGGTCAGCAGAACCCGAAAGTCGAACGCGCGATCAAGGAACTCAAGGGCTACAAAAAAGTGTTCCTGAATCCGGGCGAAAGCAAGCGCGTCACCATCGAGCTCAACGACCGTTCGCTGGCTTACTACGACGTGAACAGCAAGCAGTGGGTCGTGGACGCGGACAGCTTCAACCTGTCGGTGGGCGCTTCGTCTCAGGACATTCGCCTGAATGCCAAGCTGGTCAACCCGTTCCGCCAGGAACTGTCGACCACCACCAGCAACCCGCTGCCCCGTTCGGCGTTGAACTCGACGTTGCGTGAACTGCCAGCGGTCAAGACCGGCGGCGTTCTGAACCAGAACAGCGACGAGATGGACACAACCGAAGACAATTGATCGGTTGAACCAGGGATAGATCAAGGCTCAGGGACGAGCTCTTATCGCTACTTCGACCCGTGCGATGTAGCTATCGAAACGCTCTACCAGATCGAGCTGGTCGGGAAAACGCAGCCACTGGATCTGCAAGCCGTCCATCATCGCCAGAATCTCCTGGATCAACCCCGCCAGATCCACATCGGCGCGCACCTCCCCCGCCTCTACAAGATCAGCAAACTGGCCGTGCATACGGCTGTAGATGCCCTGATACCGTTCCTGATACCAATGCCAGGCTGGCTGATTTTCCACCAGGCTTTCAGCATTCAGAATGGTAAAGGCGCGCACCACGCCGGGTGCCGTTGCGTTGGAACGATTGATCGCCCGCAGGCTGTTCAACAAACCGGACAAGGTTTTTTCGGCCCGGACTTCGTTGGCGATCTTCAGGTTGACCTCGTCGCGCCGCTGCAAAACGCCCATGAGCAGGGAGATCTTGCTGGGAAAATGGTGCAGCAAACCCGCCACCGATATGCCCACGATGGCGGCCACCTGGGCCATGGAAGCACCGGTGTAACCTTCCAGAGAAAACACCTGCAATGCGGCATCAAGCAGCTCTTCGCGGCGTTTTTCGCCTTTGGGCGCTCGGCGATGCCTGGGGGTAGCCGGTGGTTCCGCGACGGCTCCGGGCGGATTGGGCTGTGTCATTTCAAGCTCCTTCTCAAACAGCCGCGTACCCTAACCAGAAAGGCACATTCTCGCAATCAGAGACCCAAGGTATCGGCCCCAACACTCACTCAGCCAGGCTGGATGAGCCCTCGCCCAATGCACGTTGCATCAGCACGGAGTCAACCCAGCGGCCGTGCTTGAAACCCACCGCCTCAAACACCCCGACGTGCCGAAAACCCAGCCGCTCATGAAGACGGATCGACGCGACGTTTTCGCTGTTGCCGATCACGGCGATCATCTGCCGCCAGCCACCGCGCGCACAATGCTCGATGACTTCAGCCAGCAGCGCCTGACCAATGCCCTGCCCGCCCATGCCGTCGCTGATATAAATCGAGTCCTCCACCGTAAAGCGATACCCCGGACGCGGCCGATACGGCGTGGCATAGCCGTAACCCACGATGTTGCCGGCCAGTTCAGCCACCCGATACGGCAAATTCCCGGCCAACACGTCGGCGCGACGGCGGAGCATTTCTTCCAGGGACGGGGGTTGTAGCTCGAAGCTGGCGAGGCCGGTCAGCACGTGCTTCGCGTATATAGCCTGGACGGCCGGCATGTCGTCTTCGCGGGCTGGACGCAGGATCAGGTCTGGGTTCATGTTCAGGTCTCGTGGGCAATACCGGAAAATCCGGCAATGATGACGCTCGCCCATCGCTTAATAAAGCCTGGGCTCGACACGTCTGTCAGAGTTGATTGCCGCGCTGGCCGCGTGGAAGTAATCTGCGTTGATGATTTTTATAGGGAAACCCCATGCAGTTCCTGCCCTTGCTGGAAGCCTCGCCCTCGATAAAGGCCCAGGTGCGAGTCCTACGCAATCAGCCTGCAGTGCGCAGTTTCATGTACAGCGATCACGAAATCAGCGAATCCGAGCACGCCGCCTGGCTGCAAGCACTGGTCGACAACCCGCGCCAAACGGTATTCGTGGTCATGATGGGTGAACGCGCCTGCGGGGTCGTTGCGCTGAATGCGATCAACGTCGCCCATCGCAGCGCCGACTGGGCGTTTTATCTGGACAGCGCGCTGCAAGGCAAAGGCGTCGGCAGTCAAGTGGAGTTCTGGTTGCTGGACCATGCTTTCTCGGCAGCACAGCTTGAAAAACTTAACTGCGAAGTATTGGCGAGCAATAAAGCCGTGATCCGCCTGCACCAGAAATTCGGATTCAGTGTGGAAGGCGTGCGTCGCCAGAACGTCATCAAAAACGGCGAACGTATCGATGTGGTGCTGCTGGGTATTACACGAAGTGAATGGGCTGCACATCGACCAGCGATAGCGGCGGTAATAGACAGGTTGAATCGGTAAGCCTGATTCATCGCAGGAAAGCATTCATTCCCGAATGCGTGGGAACGACTAACGTGTGACCGTCGTCTGAACCATCGCCCTCCCGGATAGATCCGGCGCTTCAAGGGTAAAACATCCGGTCCGCCGCCGATTGAGGTCATGGCATCGCCGGTTGCGCAGTCCGACCACTAGTTGTACGATGACTGTCGACTTTTTCGCTTTATCTGCCGTTCCGGCTCCGTAAAACAGAGGCGAAGAACGGCTGGCAGATCTCTAGGGCAGGCAACACACCTGCCTAAACCCGCAAATAAGAACAGGAGACACAGATGCCTAATGTCCTCGGCCATAACTTCATCGCTGGCGCACGCAGCGCGCTCGGCGAGCCGCAACACAAAAGTCTCGACGCCACCACGGGCGAAGCGCTGCCATTCAGTTTCTATCAAGCCACCGACGCGGAAATCGACGCTGCCGCCCTGGCGGCGCAAAGCGCCTTTCCTGAATACCGTCAGTTGAGCCCTGCCCGTCGCGCAGAATTTCTCGAGGCTATCGCGGATGAGCTGGATCAGCTCGGCGATGACTTCGTTGCCATCGTTTGCCAGGAAACAGCCTTGCCTGCCGGGCGTATCCAGGGCGAACGCGGTCGCACCAGCGGCCAGATGCGTCTGTTCGCTAAAGTCCTGCGTCGTGGCGATTACCTCGGTGCGCGCATCGACCTCGCCCTGCCGGACCGCAAACCTCTGCCGCGTACCGACCTGCGTCAATACCGCATCGGCGTTGGCCCGGTTGCCGTGTTCGGTGCCAGCAATTTCCCACTGGCCTTCTCCACGGCTGGCGGCGATACCGCTGCCGCACTGGCCGCCGGTTGCCCGGTGGTGTTCAAAGCCCACAGCGGCCACATGGCGACTGCTGACCTGGTGGGTTGCGCAATCATTCGCGCTGCCGAGAAAACCCACATGCCTAAAGGCGTGTTCAACATGATTTTCGGCAGCGGCGTTGGCGAAGGGCTGGTCAAGCACCCGGCCATTCAGGCCGTGGGTTTCACCGGTTCCCTGAGCGGCGGCAATGCACTGTGCAAAATGGCTGCCGAGCGTCCTCAACCGATCCCGGTTTTCGCTGAGATGTCCAGCATCAATCCGGTGGTCCTGTTGCCGCAAGCGCTGTCGGCGCGCAGCGAAACCGTGGCCAAGGATCTGGCCGCTTCGGTGGTCATGGGCGCGGGTCAGTTCTGCACCAATCCGGGCGTGGTGATCGGCATTGGCTCCCCTGAGTTCAATGCGTTCCTTGAGCAGCTCAAAGAGCAAATGGGCGGCCAGCCTGCACAAACCATGCTCAATTCCGGCGGCCTGCGCAGCTACAGCAAAGGCGTCGAGCACTTGTTGTCGCACCCTGGCATTACTCACCTGGCCGGCAAGCCGCAGGAAGGCAAGCAGGCACAGGCGCAACTGTTCAAGGCGGACGTCAGCCTGCTGCTCAACGGCGACGAACTGTTGCAGGAAGAGGTGTTCGGCCCTACAACGCTGGTGATTGAAGTCGCTGACGATGCCGAGCTGAAAAGCGCGCTGCAAGCCCTGCGCGGCCAGCTCACCGCCACCCTGATCGGCGAACCGGCGGACCTTGAGAAGTACCAATGGCTGGTGCCGGTGCTGGAAGAGAAAGTCGGTCGTATCCTGGTCAATGGTTATCCGACTGGCGTTGAAGTCTGCGAAGCCATGGTCCACGGCGGTCCATACCCGGCGACGTCCGATGCCCGTGGCACGTCGGTTGGTACGCTGGCAATCGATCGCTTCCTTCGCCCGGTCTGCTATCAGAACTACCCGGATGCGCTGCTTCCGGCTGCGTTGCAAAATGCTAACCCGCTGGGCCTCAAGCGCCTGGTCAACAGCGAGTGGAGCGACCAGCCCATCGCTTGACAGCTGACGTCTGTCAGATAAACGGCGCGGCCTATAAGCCGCGCCGTTTTTTTATGCATGTCCATCCAGCCACTCACCACTAAACAAACGCCGCGTCCAAAAAGACTGAACTCGTGCAGTAAGACCGTCTCGAACCCTAGAGGCTGTATTCCACCGTCTACTACCGAGGGCAACGTCATGGACCTGAAAAAACTGACCCGTCACGTGAAAGCCGATGAGATTCAGGAAATACAACTGGTGACCGTGGAAGGCGGCTCTTACGTCATTCATGCCTTGATGCAGGGCGCTTCCCATCCTGTGCAGGACAGCCACGGCGACACCTTGCATGTCGCGTCGGTAGAAGAAGCGCGTAAGTATCTGGAGGGGGTACCGCAAGTGCCGCTGTTCCTGGTGCAACCGGCTGTTTACGACGAAATGGTCGGATTGGCTGACAACGATGCCGCCCCCAACCGTGAGCCGATTCCGTTTCGCTCAAGCCTGTGAGCGCTGCTTAATGTCCAATCCCACGCTGACACTGGCGATTTCATCGCGCAGCTCATCAATGAGCGTATGCACGTCATCGTGAGTCTTGAGGGTATCGACCGCGATCCCGGTCACGACCAGATCGACCCGGCCGCTAAGGCGGTCGAATACGCGAACGGTCAGAGAACTGTCCGAGCAAATGACGCATTCACATGCCATAGGCTCGAAACTGCTCTCGATCAGTTGGCGCACCTGCAACAGGTAAGTCATGAGCGTCCGCCTGTTCTGGTCAGGCATCTTGATATGTGCAATTTTTTTCCCTGCAAGGGTCCATTTAGGACAGTCAGGTTAGAAATAATCCGTCAAAAAAAATAGACGAATTTGCACCATCATGACTAGTGCATTCGCACCATGGACCCCCGCCTCTATTTGCGCTTGTCGGTCGTAAACAGAGCACGCTGACGCGCCCAGATAATGGCTTCCGACCGGCTGTGCAGGCCCAGTTTCGAGTACATGGTCGCCACGTGATTGCGCACCGTATTGGGCGCCAGGCTTAGTCGCGCGGCAATTTCCTTGTCCGCCAGGCCTTCGCATATCAGGCCCAGCACATCCTTTTCCCTGGCCGTCAGGTCGACAAGAGAGGTGCTGGGCAGCTCCGGCCGTTTGACACTCCTGGCGTTGGCAAGTTTGTCGATGAGCGTACGGGTGAACCAAGAGGCATCCTGCATGACCTCTTCAAGCGCGCCCACCAACTCGGCCTCCGAGCGTTTACGCTCGGTGATGTCCATCAACACCAGCAGATAACAGGTGGCACCCTGAATGCTGACGGTGTCTGCCGAGGCGACGCAGTCGATGATATCGCCGTCTTTCCTGGAGACTTTCAGGTCCATCCCCTCGATGCGGCCGGATTTTTCCAGCGCCTCGAAAAGCTGGTCGCAGGTTTTCCTGCCTTCGAGAAAATCGATCTCTTTGAGGGAACGGCCCGTGACCTCCTCCGCACTGAAACCGGTGGTATTGAGGAACGCCTCATTGACTTCCACCACGTGTCTAAGGTCAGCGCTGCACACCAGTGTCGGCACCGGGGTCAGGCGAAACGCCTTGGCGAAGCGTTCCTCACTCTGTCGCAAGGCAGCTTCAATCTTGCGCCGCGGCTCCAGGTCCATGAAGGAAAACAACATGCAGTCTTCCTCGTTGATATCCAGCGGCTGACCGGCAACGATAACCAGTTTGTTACTGCCATCCGGCAGCCCGAGGTCTGCTTGCATCTGGGGAATAGTCAGGCCGTCATTGAGCCGCTGGACCGCCAGATCCTTGCGCTCGGCGTTCTCCAGCACGTCGACTTCGTAGACTGACCGGCCGATCACCTGCTCGCGGCTGTAGCCTGTCATCTCCAGAAAACCCGTGTTGACCTTGATGTAACGCAGATCACTGAGGCGGCAAATGACCGCAGGCGCCGGGTTGGCATTGAAGGTCCGTTCGAAGCGCTGTTCCGCACTGGCCCATTCAGTGGCATCGGTCATGATCAAGACCAGCAACTCAGGCTCGCCGGTGCCGCCCTTGAGCGTCATGCTGCGTACGCGGTGTACCCAGTGTTTGTCTTCATCATCCATGGGCCTTACCTCGACCACCATGTCACTGAACGTCTCCCCCGCCGCGACCCGGTTGATGGGGTATTGCTTTTTCGTCAGCGCATGGCCATTGCGATAGCGCAAGGCAAAACGCGACGCGTACTCGCCGGAGTCAGCCCCCAGTTCCTCGACCTTGTCCACGCCATGCATGGCCAGGGCAGCGTCATTGGCCCAGATGATCGTCTTGTCCATCTCGACCAACAGCACCCCATCGGACAGCCCGGAAATGATTGCCTGCAATTGGCGCCGATCGGTTTCGCTTTCAAGAACAGCCTGACTCATTGCTTCTCCTTAAGGGGTCATTTCGCGGGGCTTACAGGGCGGCCAAGTCATTCAACGGTGTTGTTCAGCCTGGCGTTTGGACCTTGATGACGCGCCACGAATTCCACTGCACTGCAGCGACCGGCGCAAAAAAATGCAGGCCCGTTGCCGGGCCGATGCCCACTGCACCTTTGACTCAACGCTGGCGCGAAGAAAATCCGTCCGCGGGCGGAACACTTCCAGAACCGTGGAGGTCAAACCTCGCGGGCGGAACAACGCAGCCATGCATCGGTTTGCCGGGACATCGGAATGACTCGTCCGGCGCGACAGTTGTCGGCGCAGGGCGCTTTTATCGGAGGCGTTACGTGGACGCTGCGGGATTACGTCGCAATAACCTGTCGCTGGACGGGCTGAACTTCTTCCTGGCTGATGTGCGTGACGGACTCGGGCCTTATCTGGCCATCTATCTGCTGGCCGTGCATCACTGGGACCCGGCCAGCATTGGCGTGGTCATGACCGTGGCCGCCATCGCCGGGCTTATCACCCAGGCACCCGCCGGGGCATGGATTGACCGCACGCGGAGCAAACGTGCGGTGGTGGCTGTTGCCGCCTTATTGGTGACCCTCAGTTGCATCGTACTGCCCTGGACGTCGTCATTTACGTTCGTGGCCTTGACCCAGGCCATCAGCGGTGTTGCCGCCTCGGTATTTGCACCGGCCATTGCCGCTATTTCCCTGGGCATCACCGGGCCCAGGGCCTTCACTCGCCGTACCGGACGTAACGAAACCTTCAACCATGCAGGCAACGCCTGCGCGGCGCTTCTGGCCGGTGGTTTCTCCTGGCTGTTCGGCCCGGTGGCGGTGTTTTACCTGATGGGCGCCATGGCGCTGGGGAGTGTGATTGCGGTCAGTTGCGTGTCCGCCAAGGCCATTGATCATGACGTGGCCCGGGGTCTGGAGGCCGACCACGATCACCACGTCGCTCAACCTTCCGGGCTCAGCGTGGTACTGCACAACAAGACACTGCTGCTGTTCGCCATCTGCTGTGCGCTTTTTCACCTGGCGAACGCAGCGATGCTGCCTCTGGTCAGCCAGAAGCTCGCACAGGTCAACCTGCACATGGCAACGCCGCTGACATCCGCGTGCATCGTGGCGGCGCAACTGGTGATGGTGCCCATGGCGCTGCTGGTCGGTGCCAAGGCAGATGCATGGGGGCGCAAGCCTTTGTTGCTGGCCGGATTTCTGATTCTGCCGATCCGTGGCGTGTTGTACGTGTTGTCCAACGATCCCTACTGGCTGGTGGCGGTGCAGTTGCTCGACGGCATAGGCGCCGGTCTGTTCGGTGCCTTGTTCCCGTTGGTGGTCAAGGACCTGACTCAAGGCACCGGACGCTTCAATGTGAGCCTCGGCGCACTTTCCATGATCTTCGGCCTGGGCGCGGCACTGAGCAACAGCCTGGCCGGATTCGTGGTGCAGGCGGCGGGCTACAGCACCGCCTTCCTGACGCTTGCGGGAATTGCAGCGGTGGCGTTCATCCTGCTGCTGACGATGCCGGAAACGCTGAAAACCCATGACAACGAAACCCGTAAACCTTTAAATGCTGCACTGGCTGAAACCTGAAATCACCCTGAACGTCTTGTCTGCCGTCTTTATCTTCGAGTAGTTCAATGCCTGCATTCGACCCGTCAACGGCCATCTGGATCGTGGCCGCCCTGGCCACCTGTGGCGTCATCTTTCGTCCATGGCACGTCCCGGAATTTGTCTGGGCCCTGAGCGGTGCTGTTCTGCTGACAGTGACCGGGCTTATTCCGCTGCACACCGCCTGGCACGCCGTCGGCGAAGGGCTGGATGTCTACCTGTTCCTGATCGGCATGATGGTCCTGGCCGAACTTGCCCGCCAACAAGGCCTTTTCGACTGGCTCGCCATGTACGCGGCACAACATGCCCGTGGTTCGGGACAGCGGCTGTTCGATCTGGTGTTTCTGGTGGGCACTTTGGTCACGGTGTTTCTGTCCAACGACGCCACGGCGGTGGTCTTGACGCCCGCGGTATACGCAGCGGCCAAGGCAGCCAGGGCCGAGCCACTGCCCTACCTGTTCGTGTGCGCGTTCATCGCCAACGCAGCCAGTTTCGTGCTGCCCATCTCCAACCCGGCCAATCTGGTGATCTTCGGCAGCCACATGCCGCCCTTGCTGACCTGGCTCTGGCATTTCACCTTGCCATCGATTGCCGCCATCGGCCTGACGTATCTGGTGCTGCGCTTCACTCAGCGCGCCCATCTGCGCAAGCCGCTGGAAACCGCCGTGACCCTGCAACCGTTTTCCACCGGCGCCCGCCTCACCGCGTTCGGCCTCGTGTTGACGGGCATCGTGCTGCTGAGTGCGTCGGCGCTCGGGGTGCCGCTCGGGTTGCCGACGTTCTGTGCGGGGCTGGCCACGGCCGGTCTGATTCACCTGCGCCAACGATTAAGCCCACTGCCGGTGCTCAAAGGTGTGTCGTGGGGGGTGTTGCCACTGGTGGCGGGGTTATTCGTGCTCGTGGAGGGCCTTGCGCAAACCGGTGTCATCAATCATCTGGCCCATGCGCTGCAAGCCCTGGCGGAACGTTCAAGCACCCAGGCCACGTGGGGCGCGGGCGTTACAGTGGCCATCGCCAGCAATCTGATCAACAACCTGCCAGCCGGTTTGATTGCAGGCTCGGTCGGGCCTATCGCGCACCTGCCCACGGAAATCACCAGCGCCCTGGTGATCGGGGTCGACCTGGGCCCCAACCTGTCGATCACCGGTTCGCTGGCCACGTTGCTGTGGCTGATTGCGGTGCGCCGCGAAGGTGAAAACGTCACCGCCCTCGGTTTTCTCCGGCTGGGCATTCTGGTCATGCCCCCGGCGTTGATGGGCGCGCTGGCGGCGCTGTCCCTGACAACCGGGGGGTAAATAGCAACGGCTTGCAGACGACAACAACCGCGCCGGGGCCGGGGCGCTACAACGGATCGAGCGACTCTACGCCGAGCTCGTCCCAGACCTCTTCGGCCAGATGGAACGTGGCGTTGGCAGCGGGAATGCCGCAATAGATCGCACTCTGCATCAACACTTCCTTGATCTCGTCCCGGGTCACGCCGTTGTTTTTCGCAGCCTTCAGGTGCAGACGCAACTCGCCCTCGCGATTCATGCCAATCAACATGGCGATGGTCACCAGACTACGGGTATGACGCGGCAGGCCTGGACGGGTCCAGATGTCGCCCCAGGCATGCCGGGTGATCATTTCCTGAAACTCTTCATTGAAGGGCGTGAGTTTTTTCAGGCTGTTATCGACATGGCTATCGCCCAACACAGCGCGGCGCACCTGCATGCCCGCTTCGTAACGTTGTTTCTCGTCCATCATCGACTCCACTCTCAGGCTTGCAGAAAGGCCAGCACACGATCGCTGAACGCGGCACCCGCCTCGACACTGGACAGGTGAGCCGCCTGGAATTCGGCGTATTGAGCACCGGCAATGTGCTCCACCAGATAGCGCCCGTCTGCAGGTGTCGTGACGGCATCCTGAACCCCGCATACCACCAGAGTCGGCAGCGAAACAGCGCCCAGCAACGACCTGAAGTCCGCGTCCCGCACGGCGGCGCAATTGGCCGCGTAGCCTTGGGGCGAGGTCTGCGCAAGCATGCTCACCACGGCCTCGACCTGTTGGGGCCGGGCCTGAACAAAGGCGGGGGTGAACCAGCGCGCAATGGAGGCTTCCCGAAGCGCCTGCATCGCCGCAGGTCCGTCACGCAATACCGTTTCAATGCGCGGGTTCCAGACATCCGGGGTGCCTATTTTTGCAGCGGTGTTGCACAGCACCACTCGGGTGAATCGTTCAGGTGCATTAATGGCCAGCCATTGCCCGATCAAGCCGCCCATGGATAAGCCGCAAAAGCAGACCTGTTTCAGGCCCAGCTCATCCAGCATCGCCACGACGTCGCGACCGTTCTGCTCAATGGAGTAAGGGCCTTGCGTCACCAGTGACTGACCATGGCCACGGGTGTCGTAACGCAAGACCTGAAAATACCCGATGAACGCCGGAATTTGCGCGTCCCACATGTGCAGATCGGTGCCCAGTGAGTTGGACAGCACCAATACCGGCGCACCTTGCGGACCGTCCAGCTGGTAATGCAGATCGCCGTCGGCGAGGTGAATGAAAGGCATAACTGACTCCTGACTGGTTTAGCTGAAAGGTGGCGGCGGCCGTACTTGCCCGACGCAACTCACCGGCCAATAAACTGCTCATGCTCGGCCACCGCCCGGGCGACCCAAAGACGGGCCTGGCCCAGATAGTTGGCAGGGTCGAGCAACTGGTCCAGCTCATTAGCTGACAATTGGGCGCTGACTTGGGGATGCTGCCCCAGGACCTCACGCAAATGAGCGCCCTGCTGCACCGCGCTGCGGCAGCATTGTTCGATCAGGTGATGGGCGGCGTCGCGCCCCAGGCGTTTGGCAAGGGCGATACTGACGGCTTCGGCAAGCACCAGCCCCTTGGTGGAATCGAGGTTTTCCAGCATCCGTGCCGCATCCACCTCCAGCTCTGGGATGACCTGCAACGCCTGCTGCAATGAGCCTGAAACCAGGCAGCACAGTTGCGGCAGCGTTTCCCATTCGGCATGCCACAGCCCGAGGCTGCGTTCATGCTCCTGGGCCATGGCGGCAAACATCGTTGCAACCAGCCCCGGCGCACGCACCGAGGCGCTGATCATGACCGCTGCGCCTACTGGATTGCGTTTGTGAGGCATGGTCGAGGACCCGCCCTTGCCCGCCGCTGCCGGCTCGAACAGTTCGCCCACTTCGGTTTGCATCAGCAGGCTGATGTCGCGGCCCACCTTGCCCAGGCTGCCAGCGATCAACCCCAGGAGACTGGCAAACTCCACCAGCCGGTCCCGCTGCGTATGCCAGGGTTGCTCGGGAAGGGTCAGGTTCAGCTCTCGCGCCAGGGCCTCGGCCACGGCGAAACCCTGCTCGCCCAACGCCGCGAGTGTGCCGGACGCGCCGCCAAACTGCAGGCTCAACAGACGCGGTTTGAGTTCCATCAGCCGCTGACGATGGCGAGTCAAGGCACCCAGCCAACCGGCGATCTTCATGCCCAGCGTCACGGGTGTTGCCTGTTGAAGCCAGGTACGCCCGGCCAGTGGCGTTTCTGCATGGCGCTGTGCCTGTTGCGCCAGGGCGTCCGCGAGGCATTCGAGATCCACTTCCAGCAAACCGACCGCTTGCCGCACTTGCAGGATCAGGCCGGTGTCCATGACGTCCTGACTGGTGGCCCCCATGTGCACGTAGCGTTCAGCATCAGGATTGCGCGCCGCAATTTTTTTACCCAGCGCCTTGACCAACGGAATAGCCGAATTGCCCGCATTGCCCACGGCAATCGCCAGCTCGTTGAAGTCGAACAGCCCGGCGTGGCACGCAGCCTCGATGTCCGGGACCACCTCAGCGGGGATCAGCCCGACGCTGGCCTCAGCCCGGGCCAGTGCGCCCTCGAAGTCGAGCATGCCCTGAACCCGGGCAGGGTCGCAGAAGACCTCGCCCATGGCCGGCTTCGTGAAGTACAGGTCGAAAAGCTGGTTCACAATCTGTGTTCCTTATATCAAGTGGCGTCCGAGTGACTGACCCAGCCTTTGATCAAAACCGCAATCGCTGCAAGGGCCGCAGGCACCACCAGCGCGGTCAGCACCTGCTCGAAATTCCAGCCCAGACCCAGCAACGTGGCCCCGGCCCAGGCACCGAGAATTGCACCAAACCGGCCGATGCCCAGCATCCAGGACACGCCGGTGGCACGCCCTTGCGTGGGATAAAAGCGCGCGGCCAGTGAAGGCATCGCGGATTGCGCGCCGTTGATGCACATGCCCGCCAACAACACCAGCGTCGCCAGGACCGCGACATTCCCCAGACTCTGACCCACCAACCACGCGAATATCCCGGCGAGGAAATAAGCGACGCCAATCACCTTGTGCGGGTTGAACCTGTCCATCGCCCAGCCCACGCCAACAGCGCTCAACACACCGCCGAACTGAAACAGCGCGCCGATGAAAGCGGACTGTTCCATGCTCGCGCCGCTGTCGCGCATCAAGGTCGGTAGCCAACTGGTCAGCAGGTAGACAATCACCAACCCCATGAAATAGGTCAACCACAGCAGCAAGGTGCCCGCGCTGTAAGTACCGGAAAACACCACTTTCAACACATTGCGGCTACCCACGGTTTTCTGTTCGGGAACACTGAAGTTCCGGGCACCGGCGACTTCAAGCGGGGAGATCGGCGCCAGCACTTTGCGGATGCGTTCCACGCCACGATTGCGCACCACCAGAAAACGCGCCGACTCCGGCAACCAGAACACCAGCACCACGGCCAGCAGCAACGGCAGAATCCCGCCCAGCATCAACAGGCTGTGCCAACCCATCGCCGGGATCAGCTTGGCCGACACAAAGCCACCGCACGCCATGCCCAGATTAAAGCCGCAGAACATGCTGGTCACCAGCAGCGATTTGAGACGTTCCGGGGTGTATTCCGAGAGCAGGGTCGTGGCGTTGGGCATGGCTGCGCCCAGCCCGACACCGGTCAAAAGACGCAGGATCAGCAGTTGATCAATGTTGCTGCTGAAGGCCGACAACAGGCTGAAGACACCGAAGACAAACACTGCCACTACCAGCACGACCTTGCGGCCGAAGCGATCAGCCAACGGACCCGAACCCAGTGCGCCAAAGACCATGCCGATCAGCGCGGCACTCATTACCGGCCCCAGACTGGCACGGTCGATTCCCCAGTCCACACTCAAGGCCGGGGCAATGAAGCCCATGGCGGCGGTGTCCAGGCCATCCAGAAAAACAATCAGAAAACACAGCGCCACCACTCGCCACTGGTAGCGGGACAAGGGGTTGGCATTGATGAAGGCCTGCACGTCGAGCGTGCCGGCCTCGGGGAAGCGAGCCGAAAGCGTCATGGGTATTCCTTTTCTTATTATTGGGGTCGTCCGCTGCAGCAGACGCCCTGTATCGCACGCAGGTTCTATAACGTTAAAGCCGGATCAAAAATCAAAGAAAACAGTTTCTCCCTCGCCCTGGACACGGATATCAAAACGGTAGGCCAGCTTGCCCTCGAAACTGCACCGCCGGGCAATCAAGGTTTCCCGACGCGGCGGTTGTTCGATCAGGTTCAATACCGGGTCCACGGCGTTGGCCTGGGCTTCATCATCGAAGTACAGCCGCGTATGCAGGTGGATGTTAATCCCTCGGGCAAACAACGACACGTTGATGTGCGCAGCCATGGGCGTGCCTGCGGCATTGAGCACGGTGCCAGGCTTGACGGTGTTCACCCGCCACTGACCGTCTTCACCGGTGGCGGTGCGACCGAAACCATTGAACGGTTTTTGCGGGTCATAGACGCCGTCATAAACGCCTTCGTGATCGGCCTGCCAGAACTCCAGAAATGCATCGCGAATCAAATGACCATTGCCGTCATAGACGTTGCCCAGCAAGACAATGTGTTCGCCCGGCGCACCGGCCATCGCCATTTCATGGGCGATTTCCAGGTCCCGGGGCGGGTTACCGGCCGCTTCCAGCGCCAGGCCGATATGCACGTAAGGGCCTGCGGTTTGCGAAGGGGTTTCAGGCAAAAGTTGAACGGGCATGCTCGTGCCTCCTTAGCGGTTTTCGAAGTGCGTGCTGCGCTGGCCGCGCAGGACGATGTCAAAGCGGTAAGCCAGACAATCCATGGGATTGGCCATGCCCATATCCAGTCGGGCGATCAGGCTTTGCACGGCGTCAGGGTTGGCGATGGATTTGACGATGGGGCACAGCGGGATCAGCGGATCGCCCTCGAAATACAGCTGGGTGATCAACCGGGTCGCAATCGACGGGCCACTGACGGACACGTGAATATGCGCCGGCCGCCAATCATTGGGGCCATTGCGCCATGGATAGGGACCGGGTTTGACGGTCCGAAAACTGTAGTTGCCATCCCGATCGGTCAGGGCTCGACCCACACCGCCGAAGTTGGGATCCAGAGGCGCCAGGTAGGTGTCGCGTTTGTGGCGATAACGTCCGCCCGCGTTGGCCTGCCAGATTTCCACCAGCGTGTGGGGCACAGGTTTGCCGTATTGATCACAGACCCGACCGGCAACGATGATGCGTTCGCCAATCGGCAGGCCACCACGGTTGAAGTTCAGCAGCAGATCATTGTCATGCTCGCCAAAGTTCAAATGGGAGAAGTCAGGGCCCGTGGCCTCGGAAACGGACTGCGGAATGCTCACCAACGCTTGCTTCGGGGAGCGCAGGATCGACGTCTTGTAATCAGGGGTCAGGGCTTTGGGGTGCCAGTTTCGGTCACGAATGACGAAGCGGCTGTCCGTATCAGACATGCGGATCTCCTTGGTTTTTATGAGGAGTATTCAATGGCGACCGCTCGGGACGATGCACCAGGCTGTGCCGCAGTCTGCCCCGCCATGATCCAAACCTGAAATGAATAAAATAACGCGATCCATAACCAAATGGTTATGGATGCTGTCCGTAGGCGCCGCCCACGTCGCGCAGGACATCCACGCACCACTGGGCCGCCCGCGACAGCGGCAACGCGGGATTGCTGCAAATGCCGACAGAGCCGCCGGGCTCGCGAATGCCCAGTTCCAGCAGGCTCAACTCGCCGCTGTCCAGGTCTTGCTGAACGGCGTCAAAGGGCGCGATCCAGATCGCATCGCTGCATTGCACATAGCGCCGACTCAGGGTCAGCGACAAGGTTTCCAGCCGCTGACGCGGAGGGTTGATGCCGTATTGCACGAACAGGCTGTCAGCAAACTTGCGAATGGTGGTTCCCGCCAACGGCAGGACCATGGGGAAATCTTCCAGCCTCTCGCGCTTGAGCACGCCTTGCAGCAACGGATGATCCCGACGGACCACCAGGGTCATGGATTCGCTGTACAAGTGCTCGAAGGTCAGGCCATGAATCAACGGGCTGTCGGTCATGCGTCCGACCACCAGGTCCAGTTCCCCCACTCGCAACTGGGACAGCAGATAGGCGCTGGGACCGGTCATGACACTGACGATCAACGCCGGATGCCGTTCGTGCAACCGACGCACCACCTCCGGCACCAGCAGGCTTTCCACCGTCGACAGCACACCCAGGCGCGCGGTGACCGGTTCGTGCTCGCCGGAACGCAGGCTGTTCACCCCCTCGCGCAAGGACTGCACGCTGGGCCCGGCAAAACGCAGAAACGCCACCCCTGCCTCGGTCAACACCGTGCCGCTCTTGCTGCGCAGGAACAACTGCGTGGCCAGCAGGGTTTCCAGCTCCTTGAGGCTCTTTGACAACGCGGGCTGACTGATCGCCAGTTGATCCGCCGCGCGGGCCAGGCTGCCTTGCCGGGCCACTTCGAGAAAGCACACCAGATGGCGAAACTTGATTCGGGTATCGATATTCAACGCAGTGTTCGCCTTCGAGAGAAAAACATCCGCTCAACGCTGGATGCGAAATTGCCGGGGTGACTGACCGGTGCAACGTTTGAAAAATCGCGAGAAATACGCAGGCTCCGAAAACCCAAGACGGTCGGACACCTGATTGATGGTCAGGGTGGTGTAGACCAGGTCGCGCTTGGCTTCCAGCAACAGCCGTTGATTGATGAGCTGCAGCGCGGATTGCTCGGTCAGCCGCCGGCACAAGGCATTCAGATACGCCGCACTGATGTTCAGCTGCTCAGCATACCGCTCAATAGGCCAGTGTTCGCGAAAGTGCAAGCCAACGGCGCGGGTGAACGCCTGAACATGCTCACGTCCACGCTCACAGGAGCGCACGTCGAGTGGCACGGGCGCCTGGCTTCGGCGGCCCAGCCAGATCGACAGCAGCGTGATCAACGCTTGCAGCATCGCATCCCGACCGGGCTTGTGCTGGGTGTATTCATCCATGATCGCGGCAAACAACGTGTCCAGTTGCGGCCGCTGCTCGTCCTCCACGGCGTGACAGTTCGCCATGACCAATGCCGGAGCATCCAGCGCGGCATTCAACCTGTCGGCCAACGGTTGAGCCAGGCTGAGCACGTAACCCTGAATGTCCGCGGAAAAACTGAAACGATGCACGCTCAGCGCGGGAATGACTTGCAGCACCGCCGATTCGACCTCTCGGACCACGTCCTCCACATGCAGCGTGGCCTGCCCGGATTGCACGTAAAGCAGCTGCACCAGATCGCTGTGGGCGTGGGAGCGGATTTCCCAGCCATGCAGCTTGCTGCGCTGGGGGATGGACTCGCAATGGATCAGGTCCGGCGTGGGCCAGGCGCTGGTTTCGCCGTACAACTTGAAGACCGGAACTGCCTTTGCTGAGGACTTGCTCATCTACCCTTCCCCGCCGCAACCCATGAAAAATCCATGAAATGTGACGAATAATGTCTTCAAACAACGACTTTTGCCACCAAAAATACAAGGACACAAAAACAACAGCGTCTCGCAAGGACTCTCACCATGAAAACCCAGGTCGCCATTATTGGCGGCGGGCCGTCTGGCCTGCTGCTCGGACAATTGCTGCAACGTGCCGGTATCGACAACGTCATCGTCGAACGCAAGAACCCCGACTACATCCTTTCCCGTATCCGCGCCGGTGTGCTCGAGCAAGGCATGGTTGATCTGCTGCGCGAAGCCGGCGTCGGCGAACGCATGGATCAGAACGGACTGATTCACGAAGGTTTCCAGCTGGCCTTCGGCAATCGCTGCGAGCGCATCGACCTGAAAAACCTCAGCGGCGGAAAAACCGTGATGGTCTATGGCCAGACCGAAGTCACCCGTGACTTGATGGAGGCTCGGGCCAAAACCGGTGCCACGACGTTTTACGATGCGGACAACGTCCAGCCCCACGACATGAAAACCGACGCGCCTTACCTGACCTTCGAACAGGACGGCCAGAGCGTGCGTCTGGACTGCGATTACATTGCCGGTTGCGACGGTTTCCACGGGATTTCCCGGAAGTCGATACCCGCCGAAACGCTGCAAGTCTTCGAGCGGGTTTATCCCTTTGGATGGTTGGGCGTGTTGGCAGACACCCCTCCGGTGGATCATGAACTGATCTACGCCCGCCACGAACGGGGCTTCGCCCTGTGCAGCATGCGCTCGGCCACGCGTACCCGTTATTACGTGCAGGTGGATGCCGGGGAAAAGGTAGAAGACTGGTCTGACGATCGGTTTTGGGAAGAACTCAAACGCCGCTTGCCTGTGTCCGTCGCAGAACGTCTGATCACCGGGCCATCCATTGAGAAAAGCATCGCGCCACTGCGCAGTTTTGTGGTCGAGCCCATGCAATACGGGCGGCTGTTCCTGCTGGGCGATGCCGCGCATATCGTCCCGCCCACGGGAGCCAAGGGCCTGAACCTGGCAGCCAGCGACGTCAGTACGCTGTACCGGATTCTGCTGAAGGTCTACCGGGAAAACCGCACCGACCTGCTGGAGCGTTATTCGCAGATCTGCTTGCGACGCATCTGGAAAGCGGAACGTTTCTCCTGGTGGATGACGTCGATGCTGCACGATTTCCCGGACAATGATGGGTTCAGTCAGCGCATTCAGGAAACCGAGCTAGACTACTTCGTGAGTTCCGAAGCCGGTCGCAGGACGATTGCGGAAAACTATGTCGGCCTGCCCTACGAGGAGATCGAATAGAACGAGGCGACTGCTACAAAAAGCGACCTGAAATCAAGCAAAAATATCGTTTTTTGTAGCTGCTCATTTCCTGACCATTGCCTGAAACGCCCGGCCTGCCGGGCTTTCACATGCTTATCCACAGACATACCCCCACTTTCCGTGGACAACTTTGGTCATGTGATCAACAACCCGTCATCAGGTGGAAATCCAAGGCATTACTGCGAATGGGTGATGCCTCCCCCTGTACGAGGCCACGCTCTGTACGAAAAGTCGGCGAGTGAAGGTCAGGCCTCACGGCGGTACTTCAACCACACACCACCACCGTCCTGAGCCTGCGCTGAAGCCAGCTGCAAATAGACAGGCTGCGTCCAGGATTCGGCGCTGACTTCGAACGAAGCGGGGTGCTCCCCACGCCCATCGATCAGCGGCAGAATCAGCACACTGAGTTCATCCACCAGACCGGCATTGACGAACGAGCCACTGACGTGAGGCCCGCCTTCGACGATCAGCCGCTTGCAGCCCAACTCCCGGGACAGTGTCTGGACGACATGAGCCAGGTCGATATCAATCTTGCCGCCAAAGATGTAGGAAACCTGAATGCTTTGCAGGTAAGCCAGGTAATCGTCGGCAACCGTTTCAATCACCACCTCCACCACATGGGAACCCAGCGCCTGATTGCTTTGCCAGGCAACCTTGCCTTGAGGATCGATGGAAACGGCATAGCTGCCAGCGTTACGGTCAGCGAAGTAATCGGTACGGGGGATAGGTGATCGTGTCAGGCCGCGTGGGTAATCGTCGCCGTGGGCGATTTCCTGCATGGTCACGCGACCGCAGATCCAGGTATCGAAATCGAAGGTCTTGGCCAGCTTTTCGTAAAGGGTGTCGGCGGCTTTCTTGAACGGGCGGTCCCAGCCGTCGGTCAGGGCATGTCCGTCAATGGACGACATCATATGGCAGATGACGTAGGGCTTCATGGCATTACTCCGGGCAATAGTCTATGAACTACCGACCCGGCCGCCATACAGATAGTTCGGCTTGAATGAACCCTTAAGAAGCCAGCCGGTTGTGCATGTCCAGTGTGGTGGCAATCAGCTTGGCGAAGATGACCAGGGTGTGCAGCAAATCCGGGTCGTCCAGCTTGGCGGGAAGTGGATCGATGCCGCACAGCGTGCCGAAAAAAGTGCCGTCGGCGAGGATGATCGGGACCGAAAAGTAGCTTTCGAAGCGATAGCGTTTAGGCAAAGGGTGTGAGGAATAAACCGGATCCTTGCTCGCACAGGAAATCACCACGGGTGTGCGATGGGCACGCAACTCATTGCAGATGGTGGTTTCCAGATCCAGCTCACTGCCCGGTTCTACGCCGAAATTGATCTCGTCCATGACCGCGCAGGCAATCCAGCGCTGATCCGTTACCTTGGCAATGGCGGCAAAACGCAGGGAGGTGAGCCTGGTAACCAGCTTCAATATATTGGAGGTCGCTTCGACCTCGGCAATCGCGGCCACTTCTGCATCCGTCAAATGGATTGATATCACTGGATTCATTACTCATAGGATTGAGGACAGCAACCGCGATAACGCCGGGTCAACAAAAAGCAACTGCAGGGCATCCTAAAGCGCCCGTATTTGCAGTTCAACTACCGACCCCTCCTGTTCCGCCCGGAGGTATACGCAGGACATGCTGCCGATGATCATCGATTGGGCGCCGTGTCACCGGTGCCGCGCTCTTGATCAGCGGCAGCGACAGTATTGGCAGTGCTGAGTCCTGACGGCCGGGTCCATTTTGCCTTGGCAAACATAGACGAAAACCGTATGCGCTGGCGTCCGGCTTCGTGGTTTGAGTGCGCGCCAACAGCGGCATGTTTTGGATCGAGTGGCACCAACGGCATTGGCGGTGCTGCTTCTTGAGGTTCCGTCCTGACGGCCAGACGCCGGGCTGTCGCGCTGTGAATAGCTGGCATGTGGAACCGGATTTATCCGGGAAGACGGCATTGCTTGCGATGAAAATGCAACAGATGTACCGGCCTCTTCCCGGCTAAAGCCGGTCCCACGGTGTCTCTACCGCCCCGAATAGACGGCCCAACGCAGGACATGCTGTACGCCGGCCTCATTACGCAATAAAGCGCTTTGCCGCGGGGTATTTAGGGCCGCTTCATTTGGCAGCAGGTCGGTACATTACGGGTTAAGGGTCCAGCAAAGTGACCTTCAGATACCACGCCACCTTTCCGAGTCTGCCCCTTCTCAGGGAGTCCTCCTCATGACACCACCCAAGCACTGTGCACTGCAGGATGGAGGCCGACATGTCCGATGCCTATACCGCTAAATCGCTGGCTGGCTCCGATGACACTCAGCCGCCCTCCACGACCACGGCCCGGGCACTGGCGCGGGAAGAGCGCAAGGAAAACACCTCGATGTTGTTGCTGCTGGCGCCCGCGCTGTTCATGGTGGCGGTGTTGCTGATTCTCCCGCTGTGCTGGCTGGCGTTTCAGTCGGTGCAGACCGAGGAAGGCTTCTCGCTGGCCAACTATGCACGGATCATTCAGGAACGGATTTACTGGGACACCTTCAGCCTGACGTTCAAGATCAGCTTCATGGTGACCGTTCTTTCGATCGTGCTGGGCTTCCCCATCGCCTACGCCGCTTCCCGGCTGCACGGTTTCTGGGCCAACCTGATTCTGGTCTGCGTGATCATCCCGTTCTGGACCAGTGTGCTGGTGCGTTCCTATGCCTGGCTGGTGCTCCTGCAACGACGTGGCCTGGTCAACCAGACGCTGATGGACATGGGCATCATCGACCAGCCGCTGAACCTGATGCACAACACCACCGGCACGGTGATCGGCACCTTGCACGTGATGCTGCCGTTCATGGTCCTGCCGTTGTATTCAGTGATGAAGAAAATCCCGCAGGACTTGCTGCAAGCCTCGGAAAGTCTGGGCGCCAAGCCGTTCTACACCTTCCGCCGGGTATTTTTACCCATGGCCGCACCCGGCATCATGGCCGGTTCCATCCTGGTGTTCGTGATCTGCCTGGGCTTCTTCATCACCCCTGAACTGCTGGGCGGCGGTCGCACGATCCTGGTGTCGATGCTGGTGCAGCGCAACGTGGAGCTCTACCACGCCTGGGGTGCCGCCAGTGCAGTGGGCCTGGTGTTGCTGTTGGTGGTGTTCCTGATTTTCTGGACCGTCAACCGCTTCATTCCAATCGAACGCATTCTGGGAGCACGCTGAATGAAACGCCTTGCCAACCTGCGTCATGTGCGACTGTCCCACGTGCTGTTCACGCTGTTGGTGGCGGCGATCCTGCTGTACCTGATCATCCCGGTACTGATCGTGGTGCCGATGTCCTTCTCCGAAGCGCGCTTTCTGCAATTCCCGCCCAAAGAGTGGTCGTTTCGCTGGTATGAAGCCTTCTTCAACAGCGTCGAATGGATGTCTGCCGCCAAGGTCAGTCTGATCACTGCCACGGCCACCATGGTCGTCAGCCTGCCCGTGGGCATGGCGGCGGCTTATGCCATCAACAGTTCCAGCCTGCGGGTGATTCGTACCCTGCAAATCATCCTGCTGTTGCCGATGATGGTGCCGATCATCCTGATCGCCGCCGGGGTGTTTTTTGTGTATGCGCGGATCGGGCTGATCAACACGCTGACCGGGCTGGTGCTGGCGCACATCATGCTTGCCCTGCCCTACGTGATCATCGCCTTGCTGGCCGGGCTGCGTAACTTCGACATGTCTCAGGAGATGGTCGCCCGCAGCCTGGGCATGAACCGCTTCCGTGCATTCATGGCCGTGACCCTGCCGCAAATCAAACCCAGTCTGGTGTCCGCGACGCTCTTCGCCTTCATCACCTCACTGGACGAAACCGTGGTGGCGCTGTTCATTTCCGGGGGTGACAATCAGACCCTGACCAAACGCATGTTCACGGCTTTGCGCGATGAAATCGACCCGACGATTGCGGCCATCAGCTCGCTGCTGATTCTGGCGTCGCTGCTGTTGGTGGTGATTGCGGGCAGAAGCAAATCGTAAACCCCGCCCGCTGGCGCAAGCGAAATCGCCGACAGGCACGCGCCCGCAAGCGTAAAGCCCCTCCGGCCAATTCTGCCGTCAGGAAAGTGAATTCAGCATTTGCACTTCGTTCCGACGTCCATCTCGGCATCGGGCGCTGGCGGGACGTTTTTACAATGGGTTCATCGTTCGGACCTACAAGGCATTCTGACCATGTTGAAAAGCACCCTGCGTGACCCTTCCCTGCTCGTCGAGCGTGCCTATGTAAACGGCCTCTGGATCGACGCCGACGATGGCGCCACCCTCGCCGTGACCAATCCCGCCAATGGCACTGAAATCGCCCGTGTCCCGGCCTTGCAGGCGGCGGAAACCCGACGGGCCATCAAGGCCGCCGAGAGCCGGTTTGCCAGCTGGCGTGAAGTCCCGGCGGCCGAGCGGGCCCGCTATCTGGAAGCCTGGTATGGACTGATCCTGGAGAACCAGGAAGACCTGGCCCTGATCATGACGGCCGAACAAGGCAAGCCGTTGAGCGAATCCCGTGGCGAGATCGGCTACGGCGCCAGCTTCGTCAAATGGTTCGCCGAAGAAGCCCGACGCGTTTACGGCGACACGATTCCAGCCCCCACCGTCGACCGTCGCATCATCGTGCTCAAGCAGCCCGTGGGTGTGGTGGCGGCGATTACGCCGTGGAACTTCCCCAACGCCATGATCACCCGCAAATGCGCCCCGGCGCTGGCGGCAGGATGCACGGTGCTGGTCAAGCCGTCTGAAATGACACCTTTATCCGCCCTGGCCCTGGCGGTGCTGGCTGAACGTGCCGGCATTCCAGCCGGTGTATTCAACGTGCTGACCGGCATGCCAGCAGGCGTCGGCAGCGAAATGACCCGCAATCCGGCGGTGCGCAAGCTGTCGTTCACCGGCTCCACCCGGGTTGGCCAATTGCTGATGAGCCAGTGCGCCAGCACCATCAAGCGCTTGAGCCTGGAACTGGGCGGCAATGCCCCGTTTATCGTGTTTGACGATGCTGATCTGGACCTGGCCATTGCCGGCGTCATGATCAGCAAGTTTCGCAATGCCGGGCAGACCTGCGTCTGCGCCAACCGCATTCTGGTCCAGACGGGTATCTACGACCGCTTCGCCGAGCGCCTGAGTCAGGCCGTCGCACAGTTGAAAGTCGGTGATGGTTTGTCCGAAGGCGTGACTATCGGCCCGTTGATCAATGCCGCCGCCGTGGACAAGGTCGGCCTCCACATCGGCGACGCCCTGGAAAAAGGCGCACGCATCGCCATCGGCGGCATGCCTGAAGGAAACGGGTTGTACGTGCAGCCGACCGTGCTGCTGGACGCGACCCCGGACATGTTGCTGGCCAGTGAAGAAACCTTCGGCCCGGTGGCGCCGCTGTTCCGTTTCACCGACGAAGCCGACGCCCTGGCCCTGGCCAACGCCACGCCCTATGGCCTGGGCGCTTATTACTTCACTCAGGACATCCGCCGTGCATTCCGGGTGGGCGAGCGTCTGGAGTTCGGCATGGTGGGCCTTAACACCGGCATCATTTCCATGGAAATCGCGCCATTTGGCGGCATGAAGCAATCCGGCACGGGCCGCGAAGGTTCCAAGTACGGCCTGGATGAATTTCTGGAGGTGAAGGCCTGGCACATCGGCGGCCTTGGCTGACGCGCGGATTGAAACCTTGCCGGGCAGCAGATCGTACCTGCCCGACACCTCAGAACGGCATGAACACACCCTGCGGCTGTGTTCACATGGCAAACAGATACGCCGACAACTTCGGTGCCCAGCCAAGGAGAATGCTTCATGAAGTTCACTGAAGGTTTTGAATCGGTCAGCGTCAATCAGGTCTGCAAGGACTACGGCAGCCTCAAGGCCTTGAACAATGTCAGCCTCAAAGTCGAGGCCGGGGAGTTCATGTCGCTGCTGGGTCCGTCGGGTTCGGGCAAGACCACACTGCTGAGCATTCTGGGCGGCTTCATCCGGGTCAGTTCCGGAAGCATCCTCTTCGGTGACCGTGACGTTACCCTGATGCCACCGCACAAGCGGGAAATTGGCGTGGTGTTCCAGAATTACGCGCTGTTCCCGCACATGACCGTCGGCGAAAACGTGGCCTTCCCATTGCGGGCGCGGGGGGAAAATGCGGCCACAAGCCGCGACCGGGTCAAGCAGGCACTGGCCACGGTGGAACTCTCGGGCTATGAACAGCGCTCCATTGCGGCGCTGTCGGGTGGGCAACGCCAGCGCGTGGCCCTGGCACGAGCCATCGTCTTTGAACCGAAATTGATCCTGATGGATGAGCCTCTTTCAGCGCTGGACAAACAGCTGCGCGAAACCATGCAGATCGAACTGCGCGCCCTGCACAAGCGCCTGGGCGCAACCATGATCTACGTGACCCACGATCAGCGCGAAGCCCTGACCATGAGTGACCGCGTGGCGATCATGCGCGGCGGGCAGTTGGTGCAGGTCGATACCCCGCGACGCTTGCACGATCATCCCGGCGATGACTTCGTCGCCAGCTTCATCGGCGAAAGCACCCTTGTGCCCTTGCAACGCACTGCCGACAGCGGCCTGACCCTGGGCGGCACGGCGCTGCGCACGACACGCCCGATACCGGCGTCCGGCGACCTGTTTCTGGCCCTGCAATCGGAAAAGCTGCTACTGGACAGCGACAGCGCCGGGCCAGAGTGGAACCGCCTGCGCGGAACGGTTTCGGACATCGTGTTTCAAGGTGAAAGCCTCAAGGTTTTCGTCGACCTGGAAGGCGGCCCCACCGTCAGCCTGCGCCAGCCCAGCCACCACGAAGGCAACCTCAATCTGCCGCCGATTGGCGCGCTGATGTCCATGCGTCTGCACCCGGAAGATACGATTGTGGTGCCCAGGGCAACCGTTTAGTGCCGCCTGGCCGGTTGCCTCGGCACTTCGCCCGACCTGTCGTCAGGCAGCCTCGGGCGCTCTGGATATCAAGGACCGAATCACTCAGGAGCTCACCATGAAAGTCATCCATTACAAAGCCCTGGGCTTTTCCATCGGCACCCTGATTGATCGGGAACGGGGCATCCTCGAAGGCCTGCGACCCCTGGCAGTGCAAAGCGCGACACCCACCACTGACGCCCAGTTGCTGATGGCTTATCGACACATGGCCCACGAGCTGGCCGCCAGCGGTTCGGACATCAGCCCCACCGCTTTTCACGGTCATGTGTACCAGCGTCTGGCGCATCAATTGCATGTCATCCCGGACTGGGATGAAAGTGTTGCATTTAGTAGCTCATCAGCCCAGTGGCCGATTTTCGAAGACGCGCCCGGGGCATTGCAGTACTTGAGCAAGTTTTACCGGTTGATACTCATCGCCCCACCCCACGGCATTGATGTGGGCTCACTGCTGCGTCGTTTGCCCGTGGACTTCGATGCGGTGATCGAGCCACAGACCCATGACTGGCACACCAGCCTGGAAACAGCGCTGCACAGGCTGGGGCTTGAACGCACCGAGATGTTACCGGTGCGCAGTACCGAAACAGATGACCCATGGAATGACCGCGTGGATTTTCCGGTGTGCACCCTACGCCGGGATCATGGCCAGCCCTGGAACAACTCTCCCAAGGCGCTGGACGGCAAACGCTGTGAATACGCGAGCCTCGCAGATCTGGTCCATGCGCATCAGAAAGCACTGCACGCCTGACGACACCCCTGGATTGAAAAATTGCGAGGATTGAACGATGGATGCTGCAACCAAGCTTGATCGTATCGACATCAATATCCTGGTCCAACTGCAAAAAGACGGGCGCATGACCAACGTCAGCCTCGCCGAAGCCGTGGGTCTTTCCCCCAGCCCTTGCCTGCAACGCGTCAAACGTCTCGAGTCCGCCGGCTACATCAGCGGCTATGAAGCCCACGTCAACCTGGCCAAATTCGCCAACTCGGTGACGGTTTTTACCGAAGTCACCCTCAGCGATCACAAGCGCTCTGACTTCGTGAAGTTCGAGTCGAGCATCCGCAACATCGACGAAGTGCTGGAATGCCACTTGATCAGCGGCGGCTATGACTATCTGGTGCGTTTTCTGTGCAGCAGCATTCAGCATTATCAGGAACTGATGGAGTCGATCCTGGACAGGAACATCGGCATCGAAAAGTATTTCAGCTACATCGTCATCAAGTCGCCGGTGGTGAAAAGCACCGTTCCGTTGAGGAGCCTGGTCAGGGCCGTATGACCCCCGCCATACCGGGCACTCCTACAGCATGAGGAAGTGCCTCAGCGGCCGATGATGTCCAGAAATTGCTGCCAGCCTGCGGCCAGACGAACGCCTGGCGCACGCATGGCGTGCAGTGGGATGGGATTGAAGTGATCACCGGCCAGCAAACCCAGCTCGACTTTTTCGCCAGCGGTCATGGCCGCCAGTTGCTTGCCCATCCAGGTCGACATTGCCACGCCTCCGCCGTTGTACCCGATGGCGTAGAAACTGCGCGCGTCGAGCTGACCCGCATGGGGCAGATAATCCAGAGTCATGGCCACCAGACCCGACCAGCGATAGGCAATTTTTTGCTCGCGCAAGGCCGGGAACACCATGCCCATGCTGCGCTGTAAATCATTGAAGGCACTTTCGGAGTCGCCTTTGCCGAAAGCACCGCGCCCGCCGAAGATCAGGCGGTCACCCACGACCCGAAACCAGCGCAGCATGCGCCTGGTATCGCCGCACACCTGCCCGCCGGGCATGATGCCCGCGAGGATGGGCACGGGCAGCGGTTCAGTGGCGATAATGGCGCTGCGAAAGGGAATCAACCTGCGATGCAGGGTCTCGGTGACCCTGGTCTGATCCGAATAACCATTGGTGGCGTAAATGACCTGCCGGGCGATAACCCGGCCTTGGGGGGTGTGCACGACGACGTGTTCACCGTCCTTGCGTACCTGTTGGGCCGGGCTGTTGATGTAGAGCTTGACCCCACGACCATGCAGGCTGCGGGCGATCCCCCGCGCGTAATTCAACGGATGGATGCCACCTGCCTTCGGCGTGAGCAGACCACCGCAAAAGACAGCCGAGCCGGTCATTTCCCGGACGAGTTCAGCGCTGATCATCACCGAGGAAGCACCGCCGGTTTCGCGCTTGATCCAGTGTGCGGTGGACTCAAGACCCGCCAGTGCGTGGGTATTGTGCGCGGCAGCAATATGCCCGCCCATGTGCAGCTGCGCGTGACTCAGCCTGAGGCTTTCGACCATTTCCACCAGGCTGTCCACGGCGTCATACCCGGTGTGATACAGGTGCAATGCCGTGTCGCGACCAAAGCGCTGCATCAGGGCCGGGAAACCCACCCGGAACTTCGGCGACACCACGCCACCGTTGCGCCCGCTGGCGCCCCAGGCCAGGGAGTTGGCCTCGACGATCACCGGTTCACGCCCGCTGAGTGCAATATGGTGAGCGGCGCTCAAGCCGGTATATCCGGCACCGATGATCACCACATCACAACGCCGATCACCTTCCAAAGGCTGCAAAGCGGGTGCGTTTTGGGCGGTAGCGGCCCACAAGCTGTCAGGGGTCATAGCGGGCCTCGCATCAACCATCACATCAATCATCACAAGAGCAGGCGCGTGCCTTCAGGGCACGAGAAGCATCACCCCAATTCTTGCTCCACCGCATCGGCCAATTGCGCCAGGGACGTGAAGTGGTAATGCGGCCTGGTGTGCTCGGACTCCAGCGTCCCGCCAGAGCCTTTCTGGGCGAAGCGACGTTCGATCCAGCAGGTTTGATAGCCCAGACGCATGGCTACGCCGATATCGTGGTACTGGCTCTGGGCAACGTGAAGGATGTTTTCGAACAGGATGCCCTGGGTGGCCAGCACACCGCGGGTATAGGCGAAGAATTGCGGGTCGGGTTTTTCGAAACGGACATCGTCAACCGTGATGCGCACATCGAAGGGTTCATCCAGGGTCATGGCCATGTAGTCCAGCGCCCAGATCCGCGAGTTGGTAGTCGCTACCAGCTTGAAGTGCTTGTGCAGGCGCTTGAGGGCCTGCACCGAGTCCGGGAACGCCGGGAAATGCTTCACCGCAAGGCTCAACCCCTTGGCGTACTCGTCGTTATCCGGCAGGCCGAGCCTGGCAGCCATCAGGTGGTAGCAACGTTCCAGATCGTCCGGCCACCAGCCCGAATCAGGGTTGGCCCGGGCTTCGCGATAGGCCTTGAGGATGTCGTCATCGCTGCACGCCTTGCCCGCATCGCCTGCCACTTCACGCACATGGGCCAGGATTCCGGCTTCGAAATCGATAAGAGTACCGACGACGTCGAACGTCAGGGCTTTGAACTGCTTGAAAGACATAAGGCACTCCGCGGGATAGGTCATGAGAATGAAGCTGTCGCAGACCGATTATCGACCCGCCCTCTCATGGAATATTCTGTTTTGGCCTGACCTCAGGGCATAACCTACTGTTTTTTTACATTGCGCGGCACACCCGCGTTCAATCGGCGGAATTGACCTTTTCCGCCAGCCCGAGATGCGGATAAAGGGCGTCGACCCGGACGAGGTCATCGCGCATTTCCTCGGCGATCCAGTCGCGGATATTTTCCACCACCGGACGCACCGGACGGTTGGCGGGCGAGACCAGACAACAACGTCGCGGGGCCACTCGCAGTTGATCGGCAGCCGGTAACAGCTCGCCCTTGGCCAGGCAGTGAGAGACCACATTCAGCCAGCCCAGCGCAACGCCCTGCCCCAGCAACGCCGCTTGCACCACCACGGCGTAATCGGAAAAAACCAGGGCGTTGTCGTGACGGCCGCCGGGTGCAAACGCCCGGGCCCAACTGCGGTCCTGGTTGTCCATGCTGATCAGGGTTGGCGAGTGTTTTTTATGGCCCGCAAGAACCACATTCTTGAGGTACGAAGCGTTGCATACCGGTAGGGTGATTTCCGGGACAAGCAGCCTGTCCGTGGCTTTGACGCTACCCGCGTCCAGATAGCGCATGCCCAGATCGACATCCACCAGCGGCCCGCCAATGCGCCCGGACATCAATTGATAGCGCATGTCTACGGTGGGAAATCGCTCGTTGAAACGGCTCATGCGGGGCATCAGCCAGTGGGTGGTAAAGGCGGTGGAAACCGACAGCGTGACGGTTTCAAGACCCGTGGCCCGGGACTCGATTTCGCTGATCGCCGACTCGATGGTGCTGAAGCCTTCCTGCACCCGGCGATACAGGATGCTGCCGCTTTCGGTTAACCGCGCACCGCCGCGCACCCGCTCGAACAGCTGGACACCAAGGTGCTCTTCCAGGCGCGACAGCATTCGACTGACCGCTGGCTGACTGACGCACAGTTCATCCGCCGCCCGGGTAAAGCTGCCACACCGAGCGGCCGCTTCGAAGACGAACAGTGAGCTGGAACTGGGAAGCTTTCGGCGCAGATTAGACATGACCTGAGTTTATGCCTGACACAACTATTAGTAAATTGCCGAAAGGGAAAACCCGGGCTTATTCTTGCGAGGAAACGACCCTGAATATCCATCGAGAATCCCGGTCGCCTACCCGCCTGCACCACGCCCCCAAGAGCTTCTTCAGTATGCCCGACACGCTCAAGTTCTATATCAACGGTTGCTGGGTCGAACCGTCTTCCAGCGCTCGCAGGCCGGTGATCAATCCGGCCACCGAAATGCCGGTCAGCGAGATTGCCATGGGCACTCAGGCTGACGTGGACGCGGCCGTGCTCGCTGCCAGACGGGCATTTCCCGCGTTCTCGCGCACCCGCGTCGCAGAACGCAAGGAGCTGCTGGAACAGATTCTTGCCACGTTCATGACGCGCTACGATGACATCGCTGAGGCGATCATGCTGGAAGTCGGCGCTCCCAGGCGTCTCGCCTATGACTGGCAAGCCGGTATCGGCAAGCGCCACCTGCAGCAGTTGCTGCGCACGCTAGACGATTTTGCCTTTCAGACACTGAACGGCTCGACCCTGATCAATCTCGAACCTGTGGGTGTGGTGGCGCTGATCACACCCTGGAACTGGCCGATCAACCAGATCGTCTGCAAGGTGGCGCCGGCCCTGGCAGCTGGCTGCACCATGGTGCTCAAGCCCAGTGAAATCGCGCCACTCAATGGGCTGTTGTTGGCTCAAGTGCTGCACGACGCAGGGGTACCCGCCGGGGTCTTCAATCTGGTCAATGGCGACGGCCCGACCGTAGGGGCGGCGCTGGCCTGTCACCCGGATGTGGACATGGTGTCGTTCACAGGGTCAACCCGCGCCGGTATCGAAGTCGCCCGGCTGGCGGCACCGACGGTCAAACGCGTGCATCAGGAACTGGGCGGCAAATCAGCCAACATCCTGCTGGACGATGTGGACCTGGAAACCGCCGTGGCTGCGGGAGTCGACGCTTGTTTTGGCAACAGCGGCCAATCGTGCAATGCGCCGACCCGCATGTTGGTGCCGACAGCCTTGCACGACCGGGCTGTCGAGATAGCCCGCCGGGCCGCCAGCGCTCATCGCCTTGGCCCACCTGATGATCCGCAGACCACGCTGGGCCCGGTTATCAGCGAACGGCAGTACCTGGCGATCCAGCGCATGATTGCCATCGGCATTGATGAGGGGGCCCAACTGGTTTGCGGTGGACTGGATCGCCCGGAGCATCTGGACAAGGGTTACTACGTGAAACCGACGATCTTTGCCGGGGTTTCCACGCAGATGACCGTCTCACGCGAAGAAATCTTCGGCCCGGTGCTGTGCATCCAGCCCTACGAAGACGAAGATCAGGCCGTCGCCATGGCCAATGACAGCGTGTTCGGCCTCGCCGCCTACGTGCAATCGGCCAGTCTGGAGCGGGCACGGGCCATTGCGCTGCAATTGCGGGTCGGCAGTGTGTACCTCAACTATCCGGCCTGGGATGCAGGCGCACCCTTTGGCGGCTACAAGCAATCCGGCAACGGTCGCGAATACGCGCACTGGGGTCTGGAAGCCTTTCTGGAAGTCAAAGGCATCATCGGCTACCAGCCTTGAGATGAAGGGCGTGGAGCCGAAACCGCCTGCTCAGGCGGTTTCGGCCTTGATCAGGTCGGCGATGCGTTCAGCCATCATGATGGTCGGCACGTTGGTGTTGGCACAAGGGATGGAGGGCATCAGCGAAGCATCGCAAACACGCAGATTGCCAACGCCGATCACGCGGCCGTCACTCAAGGTCACTGCCGCCGGATCATCGATGCGGCCCATGCGACAGGTCCCGGAGGGATGCCAGGTGCCGCCCACGTTTTTGTGCACGAAAGCCGTCAACGCACGGTCATCCGCCAGCAGCTTTTCCAGGGTCACGCCTTGCGTGACCCACCGGTGAATCAAGGCACTGCGCCACGGACCGGCGATATCCAGAAGCAGGCTGAACAGCCCGCGCCGCAGGGCATTGAACAGGCCCGGCTTCGCTATTTTCGCCACTCGGGGCGAGTAACTTGAGGGGAACGCCACACTGCACACCGACCTCAGCGACGGCCGTTGCAGCGTGCTGGCCCCCAGGCGCAACGCCTGCTTGAGACGCTCCAGATCCCGAGGGTCGGAGAGCATGTTGAAATTCACTTCTGGCTCGTCCAGCGGGTTATGAGTCGTCAGTCGCAGCCGCCCTCGGGAATAGGATTTGTTGACCCAAAAAAACAGCGTACCCAGTCGATAGCCCACCGAGTGCCAGCCTGAACGTGACAGGATCGCGCCATGCATGTCGCATTCGCCAGTGCCCCTGAGCCCGGAAGTAAAACGCACGATGGCCTGCTCGTGGTGCTCATCCTTGAAGGGGGTACGGCCGGCTTTTTCAAGCAGCGCTGACACCGCAATCGAGGGATGTTCCATGAGGTTGCCACCGACGCCTGGACGATCGGCCACCAACCGGATGCCCAGGCTGATCAGATCATTCGCCGGGCCGATCCCGCTGCGCATCAACACTGCGGGACTGTGGATCGCGCCGGCGCAGACGATCACTTCACGGGCCATGAGCTGCTCGACAATGCCCCCTGACTTGAGTAACCGCGCCCCCGTGGCAACACCGCCCTTGATCAGCACGCGGTCAACGACGGTGTCGGTCAGTACGGTCAGGTTGCTGCGTTGACGCACTTCATTGGTCAGGTAGCAGACGGAGGTAGGGATGCGCTCGCCCTGTTCGCTGACACCCAGGGCACCGGCGTAGACGCCCTCTTCCCAGGCGCCATTTTGATCCGCCTTGCGCACCAGTCCGCGCTCGGCCAGTGCCGCGATAACGGCGCTGACGAAAGGTGAAAGGGCGGCGTCGGGCGTGCGCCGAATCCTGACCGGCCCTTGTGAGCCATGCAGCGGGCCGTCGAAATCGCAGTCCGCTTCGAGCTTGCGAAAATACGGCAGCACGCTGTGCCAGTTCCAGCCATCAGCGCCCAACTGCTCCCATTCGTCATAGTCAGCAGGGGCGCCACGGTTGGCCATCAATGCATTGATCGCCGAACCACCGCCCAGAATCCGCGCCTGCTCGTAGCGCCGTCCCGGTTGCCGGGTGACACCCATTCTCGCGGTCAGGCGCGCCCAGATATTGCTGATGTCCAGATAGGCACGTCCAGGGTAACGACTGCGAATGGCCGGCGGCATGTCCCTGGCCGAGATGTTGCGTCCGGCTTCCACCAGGCACACTTTTTTGGCCGGATTTTCCGAAAGCCGAGCGGCCAGCACACACCCGGCGCTGCCGCCGCCCAGAACCAGATAGTCGATCATAGACCACACGTTTCCTTCTAGCAGTCGCTCAAACCGAGGGCTCCCGCGTGGGCAAGCCCCCTCCCACCCAACCTCTTGCTTCAGCCAGCCGGCGCGGTGCCGGTCACGCAGGGCAACCTACTGCTGAACAAACTGCAACCAGCGATCCTTGGCGGCAATCCCGGCGGGCGACGACCACCAATCTTCGGACATCAACGCTTGCCTGGCGGCGTTCTCTGGTGAACTTGGCAACTCTCTGGCGCGCTCCGCAGTGATCTTGCCGGTGGCGAAGGCCGCTGGGTTGCCGGGGCCGTAGTCGATGTAGAGCGGCAGGTTGGCCTGCAGGTCCGGCGAAACCGCTTCGTTGAGAAACTTCACCGCCGTCGCGTAGTTCGGCGCATTTTTGAGGATGCATAACTGAGTGTTCTGCAACAGGCCGTCGTTGTAGGTGAAATCCACGTCCGCATTGTCTTTGCGAACCGCACTGGCCCGACCGTTCCAGATCATCAGCATGTCGACCTCGCCGTCATTGAGCAACTGCGCCGACTGCCCGCCGGAACTCCACCACACGGCAATGTCGGGTTTGATCTGTTGCAGGCGCTTGTAGGCCCGATCGACATCCAGCGGATACAGTTTGTCCCGAGGTACGCCGTCAGACAACAACGCGGCTTCAAGGGTGCCCATCGGATCGTTGCGCAAGGCGCGGACGCCGGGGAAGTCCTTGACGTTCCAGAAATCGGCCCAGCTCTGCGGGATTTTTTTCAGGGTTTTCCTGTTGTAGCCCAGCACCGATGAATAGAATTCGTAGGCAACCGACCAAGGCGTACGGTACGCCGGCGGCATGTTTTGGGCATTGGGCAGCTTGCTCAAATCCAGGGGCTCGATCAGGCCTTCCTTACCCCCGCGAATGCAGTTTGAGGTCGGCGTATCGATCACGTCCCACAAGGGTTTTTTCGCCTCCCCCTGTGCTTTGACCATGGGCCAGGCATCCGGAACGCTGTCCTGCTTGATGGTGATGCCCAGACGTGTTGCGGCCGGATCAAGGATCGCCTTGGTCTGCGCCTCCTGATAGGACCCGCCCTGAGAAACAAAGGTAATTTCGGCTGCCATGGCAGGGACCGAACACGCTACCGACAAACACAACAGGGATAAGACTGAACCACGCGATAGGGTTTTCATGGCAAATCATCCTGAACGTAGATTAATTCGGCAGCTTCAAAAACCTCGACACGGTGGCAGGCATGCTCAGGTCTTTGGTTTTGTTTTACCGAGCGGGACGGCTGGACGTTACAAGACCATGACATGAGCCGACAATGAACGAATAGTCACACGCGACATAACTTCAGGTTATGGAAAAAATCCCGGGCACGGCCTGTTCTCGTAGATACTCTGTTGCAGAGTGTTGTAATCGCAAGCATATCCAGCAGCGGCGGCGACGCACAGTCGCCATTGCACCCTTACGGCTGCCTATAAAACAAAAAGCCGCTTTGTCTTGGCAAAGTAAAAACCGTTCGCTCCTTTGTCCGGTTGCGCTTCGTGCAATTTTAGTCACCCTTGAGTCCTGCGCACATTCACCTGCGCAAGGTTTGAGGTGAGCCAGGCAAAAATACCGCCTGAAAAATCCGCAATGCGGATTTGCTTTTGCTTTGATTTTCCGTGCTGCGATCTGGCAGACACCGCCAAACGCGCGTCGGGAGGCTGGGTGGAGGTGTTGGGGTGGGGTGCGCTCGGCATGGATGCCGAGCGAGCGCCGTTGGGCCATGGATGGCCCGTCGGCGCGTCGCCCCACCCCGACACCGGAGCGAAGGAACTCCTGCGAAGCAGGGGCCGGACGTCAGCGCAAACGGTTTTCGTCTATTTTGCCACGACAAAATGGACCCGGCCGTCAGCACGGAACCTCAGTCCGCAACGCTGAAAATGTTGTGAGCTACCCGATTCAACATGCGCCACCCACATGGATCGTCACCTCGCCAATGCGCGCTGGCGACATACAGGGAGCTCGAGCAACGCGAAGCAGCGATAGCGATGTGCCTGATTCACCGCCTTCGCGGCCGTCGTAACCTCCGAACGCTCCTACAAGAGATCGCGTCGGGTCAGCACGCCTGTAGGCGCTAAATTGTTGGCGAGATAATATTCAGAGTTCGCAGCCGCAACGCATCACCCACAAGCTGGCCCCTCCAGTCCAAACGCTGTTATTTAACTCGCCAGACAGCAGGCTCTACCGTAACGGCGCGGCGAACGGCAATCGCTTGACCAGGGCCTGGGCCAGGTAATGGGTGAACGCCGAGATCCGTTCCGGCAGATGCCGCCGTTGTTGATAAACCGCGTAGATATCGCCCTTGGGCGCCTGATAATCTTCCAGCACCGCTTGCAAGCGACCGCTTTCCAAGTGTTCCTGCACGTCCCAGCGTGAACGCAGAATCAGACCATGCCCCTCAAGCGCCAGACTCACTGCGACTTCGCCGTCGTTGCTGGACAAGGTGCCGCTGACCTTGTGAGTGTAGTCGACACCGTCCTTGTGGAAACGCCAGATCGCGTAGTCACTGCCGAACTGACGCAGAACGATGCAATTGTGTCGGGCCAGATCCGCCACCTGTTGCGGTGCCGGCATGCTTTGCAGATAACCCGGCGCCGCGCAGAGGATGCGTGGGTTTTCCAGCAGGCGAATGCCGATCAACCGCGAGTCGGGCGGTTCGCCCATGTTCACACCGATGTCGAACTGGTCGTCCAGCAGGCTCACCGGATGGCTGGTCAACTCCAGGGAAATCTCCAGTTGCGGATGCAGACGGGCGAAGCTGGACACCACGGGGGCCAGATGCCGCCGTCCGAACCCCAACGTGCCATTGATGCGCAGACGGCCCTGCAAGGTCGGCTGGCGACTGCTCAACGCGCTTTCCAGCTCTTCGAGCTGGCGCAGGATCGGCCGGCCACCGTTCAGGTACAACGTACCTTCGGGCGTCAGGGACAAGCGGCGGGTCGTGCGTTGCACCAGTTGCACGCCCAGGCGCTGTTCAAGCTGGCTCAAGCGTTTGCTCACCGCCGGTAACGACAACCCCAAATGATTGGCCACCTCTGTGAGGCTGCTGCGGTTAGCCACCTGCTGAAAGAACGCCAGATCGTCGATCATGGTCAAGGGATTGTTTCCTTAAATCTAAGAATGGCTTTCGTTCAGGGCCCATTATTCATTCCGCAACACTGCATACACTGAGTGGCCTGCCCCATCAATCCCTGGAGTCGAACCATGAGCAAGCCCCACTACAAAATTGCAGTGATCCCCGGCGACGGCATCGGCAAGGAAGTGATGCCCGAAGGCGTCCGCGTGCTGGACGTGATTGCAGAACGATACAACCTGGCACTGCAGTGGGACTGGTTCGATTTCGCCAGCGCCGATTACTACCTGGCCCACGGCAAGATGATGCCCGACGACTGGTTCGAGACTCTCAAGGGCTACGACGCCATCTATTTCGGCGCGGTGGGCTGGCCGGACGTGGTGCCGGACCATATCTCCCTGTGGGACTCGCTCTTGCAGTTCCGTCGCGAGTTCGATCAGTACGTCAACTTGCGCCCTTGCCGGTTGATGCCGGGCGTAAAAGCCCCCCTGGCCAACCGCAAGCCGGGCGACATCGATTTCTGGGTGGTACGTGAAAACACCGAAGGCGAATACTCCAGCGTCGGCGGCAAGATGTTTCCCGGTACCGACAGGGAAATCGTCCTTCAGGAAACCGTGATGACCCGCATTGGCGTGGACCGCATCCTGAAGTTCGCCTACGAGTTGGCCCAGAGCCGCCCGAAGAAGCACCTGACCTCCGCCACCAAGTCCAACGGCATCGCCATCACCATGCCCTACTGGGATGAGCGCGTGGTGGAAATGGGCAAGCACTACCCGGACGTCAACGTGGACAAGTACCACATCGATATCCTCACCGCGAACTTCGTCCTGCACCCGGACTGGTTCGATGTGGTGGTGGCCAGCAACCTGTTCGGTGACATCCTGTCCGACCTCGGCCCCGCCTGCACCGGCACCATCGGCATTGCGCCCTCGGCCAATATCAACCCGGAGCGCCGCTTTCCGAGCCTGTTCGAACCCGTGCACGGTTCAGCGCCAGACATCGCTGGCAAAGGCATCGCCAACCCGATCGGGCAGATCTGGTGCGGCGCCATGATGCTGGAACATCTGGGGCATCCTGAAGCCGGCGCGGCAGTGCTGGCGGCCATCGAAACCGTCCTGGCCCAAGGGCCGGAACACGCACCGCTAACCGCTGACATCGGCGGCAGCGGCAACACCGAGTCCTTGGGCAAGGCCATCGCGGCGGCCTGCGCACGCTAAAAATCGAAGCGTAATCTCCCGTTTGCCGGGCCGGAAACGGGGGATTGTTGCGCCTCGATCAGGCATCGTTGTCATTCACTTCAGTGCTGCGAGAACCACCATGACCCTGCTGTTCAAAATCGATGAAGCACGTGGCCAAGCCTGGAAAACGCTGTTCCGGCAACACGCGCCAGACATCGACGTGCGCCTGGAATCCGACGACGTAGACCCCGCGCAGGTACGTTATTTCGCCTCATGGGTCGCCCCGCAAGCGCTGCACCACACCTACCCCGGCCTGCAGGTGGTGTTCGCAACCTCGGCGGGCGTCGATCAATTCGATCTGAGTGAACTGCCGCCCCACATCGACGTTGTGCGCATGCTGGACCCCGGTATCGCTCAGGGCATCATCGAGTACGCCTGTTTTGCAGTGCTCAGCCTGCACCGGGATATCCCCCTGTACTTGCGTCAGCAGGATCAGCACCAATGGCAGCCTCGTCCGTTGGTTCCCGCCCGTCAACGTCGCGTCGGGGTCATGGGCCTGGGGAATCTCGGCGTCGCGGTGCTGAACAGCCTGCAACCCTTTGGCTTCCCGCTGAGCGGCTGGGCGCGTTCGGCCAAACAGATCGATGGCGTGCAGTGCTTCGCCGGACAGGATCAGCTCAAGGCGTTTCTGAACCAGTGCGACGTGCTGATCTGTCTGCTGCCACTGACTGATGATACTCGGGGCATTATCAATGCCGAGCTTTTGAACGCCTTGCCCCACGGCGCAAAGCTCATCAACCTCGGGCGCGGCGGGCATCTGGTGGAAGCCGATCTGCTTGACGCCCTGGCCTCAGGGCAGGTCGACGAGGCGATTCTGGACGTGCTCAATGACGAACCGCCGGGTCGGGACCATCCTTACTGGCAACATCCGAAAATCTGGCTGACCCCACATATCGGCGCCATGACCTCACCGCAGACCGCCTTCGAGGTGTTACTGGCCAATATCCGCCGCCATCAGCGCGGCGAGTTCATGCCAGGGACCATCGACCGTCGCGAAGGCTATTGACCGTCAGCGCCGCTCCTCACGAATGAACGGCTCACCCAGTGCGCCGGGCTGGCTGCCGGAGCTGGCGGCTGAGCCGCGTTGCGCCATGCCCACCCAGATCATCACCAATAGGGTCACCGCGTAAGGCGTCATGAGCACGAAGTATTGCGGCAGGCGAATGCCGGTGGTGGCCAATTGCGGGATCAAGGCTTCGATGCAACCGAACAGCACGGCGCCGGCCAGCGCCCGCCACGGATACCAGCGCGCGAAAATCACCAGGGACACGGCAATCCAGCCCCTGCCACCGGTCATGTCGGCAATCCACATCTTGGTGCTAAGCACGGAGATGTAACCGCCCGCCAGACCGATCAATGCTGCGCCCGCCATGATCGCCGCCAGTCGATAACCCAGAACCGAAATTCCGGCGGCATCGGCGGCCTGGGGGTTCTCCCCCACGGCCCGCAGGCGCAGCCCGTGCGTGCTGCGCGTAAGGAACCAGACCACGCCCGCAAAGATAATCGGCGTGAGATAGACCACAGGATTTTGCACGAAGACCTTGCCGATCAACGGCAGCTCGGAGAGCGGCCATAACGGCACCGCCGCCAGTCCGGTCACCGGGTGATTGGTCCACTCCAGCAAGGTGCCGAGCAACCCCGTCAACCCCTGGCAGAAGAACACCAGCGCAAGCCCCGCGATAACCTGATTGATGCGCATCACCAGCACCATCAGCGCGAACAGCAGCGACACCACGCTGCCAGCCAGCATCGCTGCCAGCAATGAAATCAGCGGCGTGCCAACGCTCAATTGCGCACCGATCGCCGCCAGTGCGCCCACCAGCATCAGGCCTTCGGCACCCAGCGCCAGCACCCCGGCGCGCTCGGTAAGGATCAAACCCAGCGCCGCCAGCGCGAAAGGCACGGCAAAGTCCGGTGAATTGCCCAACCAGTTGGCGATCATGTCCATCAGGATTCTCCGCCCTGTTCCGAGTCTTGAGAAAGCCGCCGCATGCGATGGCGAATGAAAAAATCCGAGGAAGCGACGCAGATCACCAGAATCGCCTGAATCAGCTGCACCATGGAAAAAGGTATCTGGTAGAACACCTGCAGGCTGCGCCCCGCCACGAACAACAATGCCACCAGCAAAGCAACGATAGTGGCCGCCAGCGGGTTGTTACGCGCCAGAAAGGCGATGAGGATTCCCGAGAAGCCGTAGCCTTGATAGAACGTCTGCGTCAGCCGCCCTTCCTGCCCCGCCGTGACGATGAACCCGGCGATGCCCGCCAGGGCCCCGGACAGCAGCACCGTGCCGATGATCATCTTGCGCACCGGTACGCCCACGGCACTGGCCACGCGAGGATTGGCATCGACGAAGCGCAGGTACAGCCCCGCGCGGGAGATGCCGATGAACCACAGGGCCAACAGCGTCACCAGCCCGGCCAGCAGGATCGCGGCGTTATAGCCGTCGAACAGGTCCGGCAGACGTTCGAAGCTGCGAAACGCCGGTGAGTACGGAAAGTTGTCCCGGGGGTCTTTCCAGCTGCCATACAGCAAGTGCAGAAGAAAATTGGCGGCGATGTAGTTGAGCATCAAGGTCGAAATGATCTCGTTGACCTTGAGGCGTAACTTGAGCAGGACCGGCGTCAGCGCCCACAGCACGCCGCCCGTCATCGCGGCAGCCAGCATCAGCGGCAGGCGCAAACCCGGCGGACCGACCTCGAACAAGGAGATGGCTGTTGCGCCAATGCCACCCCAGATCATCTGGCCTTCCAGCCCCAGGTTCCAGAACCGCGCCCGAAACGCCATGCACCCGGCAAGCCCGACCAGAATCATCGGTGCGGCCTGGAACAACACGGCCTTGAAGTTCTGCGGGTCCAGAACGGTCAGCACCACAAACTCGTTCAGCAATTGGTCGGCAGGCACTCCCGCACCCACCAGAATCGCTGCGGATATCGCCAGACCGAACGCCAGCGCCAACGCGATGATCAACGCCTGCCAGTACCAGCCCAGTTGCTGGCGGATTTCCAGGGCATAACGCCGCGCCAACAGGGGTTGACGACGTGGCGCAGGACTTGGGGTGGAATGCAGCGACACGTCAGTCATGACTCACCATGGCCTTGCCAATCGCCTGCCGATCGGCAGGGCGCTCAAATTCCGCGACAATACGGCCGCTGTTCATGACGCCGATGCGGTCAGCCAGCGCCAACACTTCGTCGAGGTCTTCGCTGATGACCAACACCGCCGCGCCAGCATCCCGGGCCGCGCGCAATCGACCGTGGACCGCCGCCGTGGCACGGGCGTCCAGACCGCGACTGGGGCTGTGGACCAGCACCAATTGCGGGTCGCGGCTGAACTCCCGGGCAATCACCAACTTCTGGGCATTGCCGCCGGACAGCAACGCGGCTTTCTGTTGCAGCGAACGCACACCCTGAACATCGAAAGCACTGACGGCCTGGGCGGCGTCCTGCTCCAACTGCTTGCGGCGCAGGCGCAGGAACGAGCCGTAACGGCCGCTGTGAATCTGGCCGATACCGAAGTTCTCCGCCACCGACAGCGAACCGGCCAGCGCCGCGCCGTAACGGTCGGCAGGAATCGACGCGATGCGCAGGTCCCGGCGCCGCTCGGGCGAAGCCAGACGCAAATCCCCGAACCCCTGCAGGAGCATTTCCCCTTGAGTCGGTTGCGGCAGGCCCATCAGCGCATTGGCCAGTTCGCTCTGGCCGTTGCCGCCGACGCCCGCAATGCCGTAGATCTGCCCCGCATGCAGGGTCATGTTCACCCCGGCCAACGGGCCTTGCCCGGCCACCGAACTCAGGTTGCGCACCACCAGACGCGCTTCACCCGCCGTTGCCATTGGGTATTGCCGGACCGGTGCCGACTCCCCCACCGTCAGGCGCACCAACTGCTCGACACTGACGCCTTGCGGATCAAGGGTTTCCACGGTCCGCCCGCCGCGCATGACCGTTACCTGGTCGGCGTAACGTTTGACGTCAGACATCTTGTGCGTCACCAGAATCACCGCCGCACCTTGTCGGGCGAACGACTGCACCGTGCTCAGCAGCCCTTCAGCCTCCTGATCGGTCAAGACTGCCGTTGGCTCGTCCAGAATCAGGATTCGTGCGCCCGCCAGCAGCACCTTGAGAATTTCCACCCGCTGTTGCTCGGCAATCGACAGCGTCTCAATGGTATGGCGCGGGTCAATGGCGAAGCCCAGTTCCCCTGCCTTGGCGCTGATCAGCTGCTCCAGAGCATGCAAACGCTTGCGGTAGCTGCCCTGCCCCGGCGAAGACGGCAGGCCCAGCAGAATGTTCTGGGCGACCGTGAACGGCCGCACCAGTTTGAAATGTTGATGGACCATGCCGATACGATGACGGCTGGCATCCTTGGGGCCGTTAAGCCGCACCAAATTGTCATCAATAAACAGCGATCCACTCTCCGGTGCGTACAAGCCCGCCGCAATGTTCATCAACGATGATTTGCCAGCGCCGTTCTCCCCCAGCAGCGCATGCACTTGCCCCCATCTGGCGGTGAAGTGGGCATCACTGAGGGCCTTGAAGCCATCGAAGGTCTTGTTGATACCGATGAGTTGGATCGCGCTTGCCTGGCTCATTGCTGGGAAGCCACCCCTTTGACGAACCAGTCCATTTTCCACAGGTCGGCGTCGGACATGAACGTACCCGCCGGGATACGCTCTTTGCCATCGCGGTCGCTCATGGGGCCGCTGTAAATGATCTTTTCCCCGCTCATCAACGCTTCACGGGCCAGTTCGATCTTTTTCCTGTTCTCCGCCGAAATGCGGTCGCCAGCGGTCAGGGTGATGTCCGTCCCGCCCTGCTCCATGGACAACAGCGCGCCGTTGGGATTGGGGACCCAATTACCGGCCATGACTTTCTTCAATTCAGGCGCCAGGAACCGATCCCAGACCCAGACCGATGAACACACTGTGGCTTTGGGCGCAAACTCGCTCAGGTCACGATGGTGGCCAGTGCCAAGCACGCCACGCTCCTGAGCGACGATCTGCGGCGTCGGGCTGTCCACGTGCTGGCCGATGACGTCGGCGCCGTTGTCGATCAGCGCCATGGCAGCCGCGCGCTCCTTGACCGGGTCGTTCCAGGCGCCGGTGTAGATCACGTTGACCGTGGCGTTGGGGTTGATCTGTTGCGCGCCCAACTCAAACGCATTGACGGTCCAGTTCACCTGACCAAACGGGTTAGCCGCGACGAACCCGAGTTTGCCGGTCTTGGATGCAGCGCCTGCCGCCATGCCGCACAAGTACTGGCTTTCATAGGTGCGCCCGTAGAACGACTCCAGGTTGGGTGCATTAGTAGTGCCGGAACCGTTCAGGAACGCCACTTTCGGGTATTTTTTCGCCAGTTCCAGAAAGGTGTCGGAGTACCCGAACGCAGTGCCGATAATCACGTTCGCGCCACGGGAAATCAGGCGATCCACCACCGGCGTAATGGCCGCGGCGTTTTCCGGCACGCTTTCGACGTACTGGATTTTGGTGCCCAGCTCTTTCTCCAGTTTGACCCGCGACTCATCGAATGCCTGAGTCCAGCCGCCATCATTGCGGGGGCTGATATAGACCATGGCGATTGTTGCCGGCTTTTCCAGCGTCAAACCTTCAGCCATGGCCCCTGTGGCCAAGCCGAGCAGAACCGCTGCACCCAGGGTGTGCTTGAGAAATCTGTTGAGCATTTTGATCTTCCTGATGATTGGCGAACGAAAGGCAACACGAAGGCGAAGGCCCGCAGCATGAAAAGCTTCAGAGCATGAAATTGATGCGAAAGACGTTTTGTTCCGGGTCCAGCAGCACCGCCTGATACCAGTTGTAGTACGTCAGGTACGGCGCCTTGACCAGCGTCGCGCCACTGGCCAGCGCCAACGGCACAAGACGGTCCACTTCGGCCTGCCCGGGCACATCAATGTTGAGCAAAAACCTTACGCCGCTGCTCCCGGCGTACTCGCCAAGCCCCAGCAACTCGTAGGCTTGCAGCGCGTTGAAACCGATGCAGGACTTGCCGGTATCCAGGCCGCGAAAAATCGGCGAGCGAATCCCTTCGATTTCCGTAAAGCCGAACAGACGGGAATAGAAATCGCTGAGGGCCACGATGTCCCGGGCAAACACGTTGACGTAGGAAAGGGTATTCATCAGGCCACCTTGCTGCCGCCAAAAGTGGTCTGCTTGACGAACTTCGACAGCAGATGATCCCCTGACGTAACGGGCGCATGACGTGGTGTTTCACCTTCGGCCAGACAGCCGGGCAGGCATTGGATCAAGGCGTCGTAGTTGGGTTGATGGAAGAAGACCAGGGACTGGCGGCGATTGTCGGACTCGCTGTCAGCGGGCGGGTTGACCACGCGGTGCAGGGTGGAGATCCAGCGGTCGTTGGTCCACAGCATCATCAAATCACCGATATTGACGACAAAACCGTCCTCCACATAAGGCACGTCGACCCACTCGCCCAACTGGTTGCGCACCTGCAAACCGCCCAGCGCGCTGTCGGGACGAACAATGGTCATGCTGCCGTAATCAGTGTGGGCGCTGGCACGCATCTGCCCGGCTTCGACTTCGGTCTTGATGTCGGGATAACTCAAGGTGCGAAACATGCTGATATGCCGGTCGATGCGGTCGTCGAAAAAGTGCTCGTCCAGCTCCAGTGCCAGGGCAAACAGCCGCATCATCGAGCGCGCCAGCTCGCTCATGGCCGCAAAGTATTCGCGATAGGCCGCCTGAAAACCCGGCAACAGGCTCTCCGGCGGCCACACGTTGGGGGCGAAGTGCGGGCCGGCGACGGCGTTGTGATAGTAGTCCTCGTCCGGTACATCGCTGGGGCCAATGGAGAACGACTCTTTCAGATCCCCCGGCGCGCTTTCTTCCAGCGAATAGGACAAGCTTTCCTCGGCCACTGCGCTGTAACCGCGCACCATCTCCGGGCTGGGCCGATCAACCTTGCGCTTCTCGGCCAACGGCAAATCGAAGAACTGACGGGTCAGGCCAGACACTCGCTGGACCAGCTCGGCGGAGATCTGATGGTGAGTGATCACCAAAAACCCAATGTCTCTGCACGCCTGATTGACCGCTTTGGCAACCGCGGCCTTACCTTCCGGGCTGCCGGAAAAATACGGTGCGAGATCGATAATGGGGACCGATTGCAAGGTCATGCGACTACCACCTCTCTCGACTCGACATTGAACATGCACCGGTTGCCCGGCCTGCTTGTGCGAGGGAGAAAAGCAGTAACTGTGCCAGTCTTTAAATAGGCTGGTTTTTCAGAGGGTTAGTCATTTCACGTAAATAAATCGGATCAAATGGTCCGAAGCAGAGCACTTGGTTTGTGCGCAATGGCACGAAAAGCGGGCATGCATGTTGCCCTGGATCAATGATCAGAGGGCCTGCCCGCCTCGTATCAATCACGCCACACGCGGCCGAATGCCGTTGAGGATCAACCCTTGCAGGTTTTCCAGGGTTTGCGTGAAGAAGACCGGGTCTTCAAGGGTATGACCGGTGACGGCACTCACCTGTCGGGCGAAGTCGGCATAGTGCTGAGTGGTTGCCCACAGGGAGAAAATCAGATGGTGCGGCTCAACGGGCGCCAGCTTGCCGGCATCTATCCAGCCTTGAATCACCGCCACTTTGGCCTCCACGATCTCCCGCAGCGGCTGCTCCAGTTCGGCCAGCATCAGCGGCGCACCCTGAATGATTTCCAGGCAGAACAACCGCGATTCAGCCGGATGATCACGGGACAGTTCCAGCTTGACCCGGATGTAATCGCTGATCGCTTGTATCGGGTCCTGCTCGACGCTGAAACCACGCAAGGGTTTGAGCCAGACGTCCAGCAACTGACGCAGCACGCTGGTGTACAGCTCTTCCTTGCTGCTGAAGTAATAAAGCAGGTTGGTCTTGGAAACGTCCGCCATGCTCGCGACCTGATCCAGGCTGGTGCCATGCAGACCAAACCGGGAAAAAATCTCCAGGGCCGCTTCCAGAATCGCCGTTCGCTTGCCTTCGGTCAGGCGGGTACGGCGGTTGAGCGTGGAGGCGCTGGCGGACCGGGTGGTTTTGTCCTTCTTGGCCGTTTTGCCTTTGGCCGCAGCGACCTTGGGCTTGACCACGCGACTGCGCTTGAGGGGTTTGGGTGGCGCGGCTGGGGTTTCGTTATTCACATGGACGACCGTTTCGATATTGCGTACCGGGGCACTTTACCTTGCGAAGGCGATTCTGGGTAATTGCGCGTCGGCATTGAGGCGGGGTCATGGGTGGCGGATGCCGGTGTCGCTGATCCGTTTTTCGTATCTTCATCTGCTCCATCCTCGTGCGCCACGCACAAACCAAGTGCTCTAATCCAGACCAAATGGTCTGAACTAATCGAAAAATCCGCCTAACCTTATGTTTTAACAGGACTTGTAAAATTTGGCCTGCTTCATGCAAAAGCCATTGCGTATCGTGCTCCGACCTTCGGGCACTGCACTCATCGCTATGCATGCAAGAGGCCTTCTCATGGATATTGGAATCTTCATTCCCATTGGCAACAACGGCTGGCTCATTTCAAGCAATGCGCCGCAGTACATGCCGACCTTTGAATTGAACAAGGAAATCGTGCAGAAGGCCGAGTACTACGGCTTCGAGTTTGCGCTGTCGATGATCAAGCTGCGCGGGTTCGGCGGCAAGACCGAATTCTGGGAACATAACCTGGAGTCGTTCACGCTCATGGCCGGGCTCGCCGCTGTCACCCACCGCATCCATTTGTTCGCCACTGTGGCCACGCTGACGATTCCCCCGGCCATCGTGGCGCGGATGGCGTCGACCATTGATTCGATTTCCGGCGGGCGCTTCGGCGTCAATCTGGTCACCGGCTGGCAGAAACCGGAATACGAGCAAATGGGCATGTGGCCGGGGGATGAGTTCTTCTCTACCCGCTATGAGTATCTGGCCGAATACGCTCAGGTGCTTCGGGACCTGTGGAGCACCGGCCACTGCGACCTCCAGGGCAAGTACTTCACCATGAACGACTGCCGGGTCAGCCCAAGACCCCAGGTGCCCATGAAGCTCATCTGTGCCGGGCAGAGTGAAGCCGGCATGGCGTTTTCCTCTCAGTACGCCGACTACAACTTCTGCTTTGGCAAGGGCGTCAACACGCCAACGGCCTACGCCCCGACGGCTGCGAAGCTGATTGAAGCCAACGAAAAAACCGGACGCAACGTCACGTCCTGCCCGCTGTTCATGATCATTGCCGACGACACCGACGAAGCCGCCCGCGCCCGCTGGGAGCACATCAAGGCAGGCGCCGATGAGGAGGCCATTGCCTGGCTCAGCGAAAAAGGCGCGGCAGACAAGAGCCCCGGTTCGAACATGCGGCAGATGGCCGACCCGACCTCGGCGGTGAATATCAACATGGGCACATTGGTGGGGTCATGGGCCAGCGTGGCACGGATGCTCGATGAAGTCGCGACGGTGCCCGGGACTCAGGGCGTGATGCTGACCTTCGATGATTTCGTGAAGGGCATTGACGACTTCGGCCAAAAGATCCAGCCGCTGATGACCAGCCGCGAGCACATCAACCCACTGCAGGAATCTGCCTGATGAGTGCACCCGAACACACCTGCGGTTATCAACCACCACACCCCAGGTCGCCCGCGCGGCAACTGCCCGCCCGTCCTGAAGCGCTGAGCATGAAGCCCGGTGAGACGGCGTTGATTGTGGTGGACATGCAGAACGCTTATTCCACACCGGGTGGCTATCTGGACCTCGCCGGGTTCGATATCAGCGGTACAGGGCCGGTCATCGCCAACATTCAAAAAGCGCTGGTGACGGCAAGGTCGGCCGGGATGCCGGTGATTTTCTTCCAGAACGGTTGGGACCCGGATTACGTCGAAGCCGGTGGCCCCGGTTCGCCCAACTGGCATAAATCCAATGCCCTGAAAACCATGCGCAAGCGCCCGGAACTGCAAGGCAAGCTGCTGGCCAAGGGTGGCTGGGATTATCAGTTGGTGGACGAATTGCAGCCACAACCCGGCGACATCGTGGTGCCCAAAACACGCTACAGCGGTTTCTTCAATACCCACTTCGACAGCCTGTTGCGCAGTCGTGGAATCCGCAATCTGGTGTTCACCGGCATCGCCACCAATGTGTGCGTCGAATCGACCCTGCGCGATGGTTTCTTCCTGGAATACTTCGGCGTGGTGCTGGCCGATGCGACCCATCAGGCCGGGCCTGATTTTGCGCAGCAGGCCGCGCTGTTCAACATCGAAACGTTTTTTGGCTGGGTCTCCAGCGTCGAAGATTTTTGCACCACTTTCAGCCCTCAGACCGCCGACCTCTGAAGGCGGCCCATCAAGGAGTTTCATCATGCCCAAGAAGTCCATCATCCCGGCTGGCACCAGCAAACCCATTGCACCGTTTGTCCCTGGTTCCATGGCCAACGGTGTGCTCTACGTCTCCGGCACCCTGCCCTTCGACAAGGACAACAACGTGGTGCATGTGGGAGATGCCACAGCCCAGACCCGCCATGTGCTGGAAACCATCAAAACCGTCGTCGAAACCGCTGGCGGCACCCTGGACGACGTGACCTTCAACATGATCATGATTCGTGACTGGGCGGACTACGCCAAGGTCAACGCGGTGTACGCCGAATACTTCGCGGGGGAGAAACCGGCACGTTATTGCATCCAGTGCGGCCTGGTGAAACCCGAGGCCTTGATTGAAATCGCCAGCATCGCGCACATCGGCTGAACCCATAACGAAGCGGTCGCACGAACGTCCGCGCTGGAGTCTTGCATGCACTACGAAATTCTTGGCTGTCAGGCACCGGACACGCCCACTCTGGTGTTGAGCTCTGGCCTGGGCGGTTCGGCCCGCTTCTGGGCGCCACAGCTACCGGCACTCGCCGAACATTATCGGGTTGTGGTTTACGACCAGGCCGGAACCGGTCGCAGCCCGGCCAGGCTCGCCGAGGGGTACACCATCGCAAACATGGCGGGCGAACTCCTGGAAATGCTTGATGAACTGGGCATCCAACAGTGCCATTTCATGGGGCATGCGCTGGGTGGTCTGGTGGGCCTGGAACTGGCCCTGCAACGCCCAAATCTGTTGCAAAGCATGGTGTTGATCAACGCCTGGAGCAGCCCGAATCCGCACAGCGATCGGTGCTTCGCCGTGCGCAAAAACCTGCTGCGCGACAGTGGGCCGGCCGCCTACGTTCAAGCGCAGGCGCTGTTTCTGTATCCCGCCGACTGGATCGCCGCTCACAGTGCGCAGTTGGCGGAGGATGAGGCCCACGCCCTGGCCCATTTCCCGGAAACCGACAACCTGTTGCGACGCATCGCCGCCCTGCAAGCCTTCAATGTCGAAGACCGGCTGGAGCAGATCAAGACGCCCACCCTGCTGATCGCCAATCGCGACGACATGCTCGTGCCCTGGCAGCGTTCGCAGCATCTGGCAGACAAGCTGTACAGCGCGCAACTGGCATTGCTCGACTACGGCGGTCACGCCTCCAGTGTCAGCGACGTAGAGCCGTTCAATCGCGTAGTTCTTGATTACCTGGCCCGCCAGGCCTGAGGGGAGAAACTCACATGCATGTATCTGAACGACCTATTGCCGATCAAGGGCTGATGCCCATTGCACAGCAGGATTTTCGCGACGCCATGGCGGGCGTCGCCGCCGCTGTCAACGTCATTACCACCGATGGCCCCCACGGCCGTTTCGGCTTTACCGCCACGGCAGTCTGCAGCGTGACGGATTCGCCGCCCACGTTGCTGGTTTGCCTGAACCGTTCGGCATCGGTGCATCCGGCGCTTACCGCCCACGCCACCTTGTGCATCAATACCCTGACCAGCGAACAACGTGAGCTGTCCAATCTGTTCGGTGGCAAGACGCCCATGGCGGAACGTTTCGCGGCCGCTCAATGGTCTCAATGGGTGACCGGCGCACCCGTGCTGGAAGGCGCAGCCGCCTCCTTTGATTGCCGGGTCAGCCAGACCGTAAGCGTCGGCACCCACGACATTTTGTTTTGCGAAGTAGTGGCGCTGCGTCGGCAGAACGAAGCGGCGGCACTGGTCTATTTCAATCGCAGCTATCACGGCCTGCCTTTCGCCATGCCCGGAAGCCGCTAACGAATCAATTCATTCGAATGCCATTTATAAACTAACGAAACCTAACGAATGCCTTGTAAAATTACGAGTCAATGTCGTATTGCCATCTATTAGCACGCTATTTCAGGTTCAATGCCGATCATCGGAAGAGCCGAATTTTCCAAATCATGAGGACTCCATCTATCGACGACATCAACAATAGAGGGATGCAGGCATGCATCATTCCAGGCACTATCGAATCGACTACTTACTGCATGGGAACTACAAAAGCTTTTACGTTTGTGCTCCTTTAATGGATAACGCCGCGGCCTGGAATTGGGCCGCTGTCGATGCGGGGTTCGGACAAATCCCTAAGTATCGTATGGATAAAATCCCCATTATCAGTAAACCCAAAGCTGAGCAATTTGGCCTGAGCGACGTTCAGTGGACTGAATCATGAGGCGGACTTGAAATGCGCCATGGCTTATTGAGCAAGTGCTTTCAAACGAGCCTCCAGCGCTGTTTCGAAGAATAGATGCAGGCTGTCTATTCCACTGTGATCCAATGCCGCTGCGGCCTCCAGCCCCAACACGAAACCGTCGGCACGCGCGCCGGACTTGACCGCCTGGATCATGGAGTTTGCCTGTTCGATCTGGTTAAGCAGGCGCACGACCTGACGCTTGACGGGCTCAGTGAGAGTCAGTGTTTCGATGAGCATGTGTTCGGCTTCTCAATAATCATTTGAATAATGCTACCGACGGGCGTTGCCCGTCGGGGTCCGTGATTACGAAATAACAACAAGTAGAAAGTTTTCCGTGCCGGCATTCAGGAAGACGAACGGCAGTCAAGCGCAGTGAGTGCATTGTCGGCGCCTGTGTTTCTCACAACTTGGGCGACGGCCTTTGCGCCCTGTTGCTTACATTCCGCAAGCCTCGGCGTTTGCCCAGGCTTGCGCACTGTCCGATCTATTGCTTGCGTCCGGAAGCCTGAACCCTGGATGGATTAGCTGGCAGAGACACCGCATAGGCTAACGCCTCTTGTCGGGAGCCGAAAGACCCTAACCGATCTTCTTTAGTGCAGACAGTCCATGGACCGTTATTGACGTTGATGACTTGATAGCCGTTTATTTGCATCTTCGAGAACATGGGCGTGCTCATACAGACACCTCCATTTCGTTGAGACTTAGGGGTTTGCCTGCCTACCTTACACCCCGGCGCCATGGACTCACGTGCCTTACGTCGCATCACGGTATTCCCTTGAGCGCCGTGCCCGGACCTGCCTGCGCCCCTACCACGCGAGCCCGTCAAGAACGCCAGAACACCGCCGATTGCCGAAATCTGATATGCGCTCTCCGCGAGCCCACGATTGCCGAGTCCGACAAGCACAAGGAAATGTCCGGGTTCTTGCCGGTATCGCCAAGAGCCACCCCTCCTACGTCTTTGCGGCTTACGGCGTGGCGAATGGCAGCTATGCCTTAAGCTGCCTTCGTTGAATCGTCTCAAGTTCGCCTTCATCCTGAACTGCCCTATCCAGACTTTTGGGTGTTTTCATGGGCAAATATTCAGCACAGTTCAAACGCAAACCTATCCTCCATCGGGCTGGCTTCAGCCGGAAATGGGTGTTCACCTCGTGGGACCGGCTTCAGCCGGGAAGAGGCCAAGGTGTTCGCTGCATCTGCATCGCCTGAAATACCCCTTCCCGGCTAAGGCCGGTCCCACGGGGTCAGGAATGTTGTGCGAACGCCTACAGAACACGGCCGCGAGCCGCCTGACAAGACCGTCCAACTTTTGGGGGTCAGTTCATCCCGCAGGTCGACCCCCATGAGCGTCGAGCAACGCCCACCACGAGTAAAAACAAAAAGCTGGCATCCCTGGGAAAGCGGATGCCAGCTTCTCACTGCCTCAAACAGACCTTAGAAATACTTCAACCAGGCAATGTCCTTGCGCCGTGCCTTGAAGCTGGCAAATACCCGTACTGCCGGGAACAGCCCAACCGCCAGCAACACCGAACACAACCACACCGCCCCTACCGAGTCGAACCCGAAATACTCGCCATGATTCGCGCCCCAGATCGACAACGCGATCAGGTAGAGGATTTTCAACACGTACAGATGCAGCAGGTAAAAGAACATCGGAGCCGCGCCGAACACCAGCAGTGGTTTCATCCAGCCACGCCCTGCGGCCCGCTCGAACCAGACCAGCAGCAACAGACCGAGGCCCAGCGTCAGGCTCAGGAACAGCAGCGACGGCGGGTATTTGGTGATGTTGAAAAAACTCATGACCGTCTGCACCCTGGTTTCGCCGAACAGCCAAGGCTTCTCGCCGTAACCATTGATCAGACGCAGGACGAAAAACAACACCAGGGCCCCGGCGCCACATGCAATCAGTTTGTTCTGGCGCTGGCTGGCATCGGCTCCGGCTGCAAACCACGGCCCTGCCGCATAGCCCAGGGCGATCACGCCGATCCACGGCAGCACGGGATAAGAGGTGCGCAGACGCATGCCCTCGAACGGTTGCAGCCAGCCGCGATCATGAAGAATCGCCCAGGGCACATGCATGGCGGACTCTTTCGCGAAATGCAAAGAATCCAGCAGGTTATGCCCGGCGATGATCACCAACCCCAACGTCACCAGCGCCCAGCGTGGCAGGACGATCAACACCGCCAGCGCGACCATGCTCAGGCCAATCGCCCAGATGACCTGAAGATAGACAGTGTTGGGCGGAAACTGGAAGGTCCAGGCGAAATTCACCAGGGTGAACTCCAGCACGATCAGGAACAGACCCCGCTTGAACAAAAAGCCGGAAACCCCGGCCTTACCGTAGCGTTCGCCATACAAAAACGCCGACAGGCCGGTAAGAAAGATAAACAGCGGCGCGCACAGATGCGCCAGGGTACGGCTCAGGAACAACGCAGGTGGCGTGTTGGCCACGTCCATTGGATCAGAAACCTGAAGGTGCAGAAGAAAGGTCTCTCGCACATGATCCAGGAGCATGAACAGGATGATCAGGCCACGCAATGCGTCGATGGACTGCAGGCGCGTGGACGCCAACGGCTTCGGGATAGGGGTCGTCATGGAGCACTCATCGTCAAGGGATTTCAGTCGCCAGACCTGTTTACCTTTGGGTTTGGCGTGGTACGGCGGGATGCAGGCACGGCGGCTATCAATAAGACGAAGCGCTGCACCCGATCTTAAAAAGACCGGATAATGTTATGTTATATCAACTACATAAACAACTGATCTGCCTTTGGCCCACCCTTGACTTGCGCCAGCAAACCCGCTGAATTCAGGACATTTCGGCCCCCAAACGAATTCTTCCGAGTCAACGCCTACGGGAGCCGCCTCCCCCTGCACGCTCCCATTCCCCTGTGGGTTAAAGCCATACGCCGTGTATCCAGCTCGTTACCGTCCAGGTGATGGCAGATATGTCTTGGCTAAAGGGTCGCAACGAAGCAATAATAAACATTCTCATTTACACTTTTACGGAATGAATTCAGTGCTCACCCGACCGCGTTCTAATCACTGCGCCATGCTTGCCTTAGGTTGTGTTCTGCTGCCCACGCTTTCCAGTGCCGACGATTCAGTGACCGAATTGGGCGCTACTGACATTCGGGCCACGGGCGATTCTCAAGGCTCGGGCTATACACGGGCGACCACCAGCACGGCGAGCAAGTCCGAAGTGCCGGTCAAGGATGAAGCGCAGACCGTGAATACGGTGACCCAAGAGACGCTGGATGATTACCAGGTGAAGTCACTGGACGATGCGATGAAGTTTGTCAGCGGCATGTCGCAATCCAACACCCTGGGCAACTCCAAGGACGCCGTGACCAAGCGCGGCTTTGGCTCCAACGACGACGGCTCCATCCTGCGCGATGGCATCCGGTCGGTGGTGGGTCATAACGTCAGCGCCACCACTGATCACATCGAAGTGCTCAAAGGCCCGGCCGCACTGCTTTACGGCGCTGGGGAACCGGGCGGCGTGATCAATGTGATCAGCAAGCAGCCGCAGTTCACCCAGCAAACCACCCTCTCGGGCTCTGCCTTCAGCGAAGGCGGCGGCACGTTCGGTCTGGATACGACAGGCCCGTTGGGTGATACCGGGCTGGCGTACCGGTTGGTGGCCGAGCGCGGCAATGAAGATTACTGGCGCAACTACGGCAGCAGCGAGAACACGCTGGTGGCGCCGTCGCTGAGCTGGGTGGGAGATCGCGCCAGCATGACCCTGGCCTATGAGTACAACGATTATTCCAGCCCGTTCGACCGCGGCACGGTGTTCAGCAATGGCAAACCGGCAGCGGGCAGCTACAGCAAACGTCTGGACGAAAGCTGGGCCAAGACCGTAGGCATCAGTGAAACCGCCACGGCGCGATTCGAATACCAACTCAGCGACGGCTGGAAAGCCCGGGCGACCTATGGCTGGAACAATGACCGGTACAGCCTTTCCATCGCCCAGCCCACCAGGCTCACCAACAACACGCTGACCCGTCAGGCCAACGGCGGGCATTACGACTATGAAAGCCGTTACAGCGCTCTGGACTTCATAGGAGAACAACAGTTGTTCGGCCAGCGCCATGACCTGCTCGTGGGCATCGATAACGAAGCCTCGGACAAGTATCGCGGCAAGACTTACCGCAACACGGTTACCCAGACCATCAATATCAATGATCCACAATACGGCAGACTGGCCGAACCCAGCGTGATCAGCGCGGCCCAGAGCAATGCGCGAAACGAACTGACGTCCACTTCCGTGTACATCAAGGATAACTGGCACCTGAATGAACAGTGGATTGTGGTCCTCGGCGGTCGCCAGCAGCATTACGACCAGTACGGCGATCAGGGCCTGGGCACGTCTTACAAGCTGAACCGGGACGACAACGGCGATGCCTTCATTCCCTTCGCCGGGCTGGTCTATCAGCCCACAGAAGCGCTGTCGCTCTATGGCAACTACAGCCGCTCATTCGTCCCCAACGACACCGTGGACGATGCCGGCAACACCTTCGACCCGGAGGAAGGTCGCAGCTATGAGATCGGTGCCAAGTACAATCCTTCACGAGCACTGAACATCAATCTGGCGCTGTTCGATATCGTCAAGAAAAACGTGGTCACCACCTCCACGATCAACGGCGTCAGTGTCGCTGAAGCCGCTGGCAAGGTAGGGTCTCGCGGGCTGGAACTGGACGTGACCGGGCAGATCGCACCACGCTGGGACGTCATCGGCACCTATGCCTATACCCACACCGAGATCCTTGACGACCCGGATGACGAAGGTAACCGTCTGAATAACGCGCCGATGCACACGGCCAGCCTGTACTTGACTCACCACCTTGCGTTCCCCGAATCCACCGGCCAATGGCACGCCGGCAGCGGCGCCCGCTATGTTGGCAAGCGTCCGGGAGACAACGACAACAGCTTCTGGATGGACAGCTACACGGTTGCCGACGCCTTCCTGCGCTGGGACCTGCCCACCCAAGGCTATAAAACGCGACTGCAGTTCAACGTCGACAACCTCTTCGACAAGCACTACTACCCGTCCAATACCGGAAGCGGTGAATTGCAGGTCAACGTAGGCGAACCGCGGACAGCGCGCCTGTCCGCCAGCGTCACGTTCTGACTTCCTCGAAGCCGCGGTTTTTCCAGTGGCCCGTGAACCATTTTGCAGTTTTTTGGTCCCGGGCCTTTAATTCTGGCCAAACCCGCCGATACTGTCTGTAGGGCGCGGGATTACCCGGCGCAGCTTTGATGACAGACAGGCATTCAATGGACACTATTTTTTTACTGGTTGAGCACGGTCGCGACCAAGGTGAAGTCTACATTCTGGGCTGGTTCGACGATGAACGAGCGGCGAAGGAAACCGCCGAGGCAATGGAATGGAAAGCTTACCGGGAAGAATCCAAGCGCCATCATCAGTGGTCTTCCCAGCCGCTCCTTGCACCGGACCAGACGACTCACCGCCGCTATTGGGTCAAGGGCATCGCCCGATTTGAACAGGCTTATGCACCGGCATCAACGAGCAAAACCGTCACAGCGCCCACGGCTGTTCACTGATTCCCGCTTTAAGGTCGCGCCTTCAGGTGCGGTCCGGGCCCGACTCATCAGGGCGATCCGTCTCAGGCAACAAGGCCTCGACACTGGCCCTGTCGACGCTGCGCGAAGGTGTCATTGCGACGGATTCGGCCAACTTGGTCGCCATCTGCCAATGACGCTCATGATGCCCTTCTGGCCTCCCTTCGGTTTCCCAGATCATTGTTGCCAACTGACGTACGGTTTCTTCGTCCACGTTCATAGGCTGTCCTCTCCAATAGGATCGTGAGACATCTCCGGGTCTGGCGTATGAACCACGGCTAAAGGTACGCCAATTCGCAAGCGAAACAACGCGCGTCACGGGTTCAATCTCCTTAACGTAAATCGGTACCTGCCGGTCGATGGTTCAAACATCGGGTTATCCCAGACGATGCATGGGCAAGGTAGACCACGGATTTTTCCGACGAGTTCAGTTTGGTTGAAGGCGTGGCTCAGCCGAAGGCACCGGCCGGGCAAGAAATGACGCTGGCAAACGACGTGCTCGGGCACCGTTTTGTGGCCTGGATTGCACGCGGGGCGGCAACAAAAATGGATCAAGCCGCTTCGCCTTAACGAAACAGCTTGATCCATCACTTACAGGCTGTAGGTCATGCCAGATCGAATCGATCCAGATTCATGACCTTATTCCAGGCGGCCACGAAGTCCTTGACGAACTTCTCCTGCGCATCCGCGCTGGCGTAGACCTCCGCCAGCGCCCGTAACTGCGCGTGCGAGCCGAAGACCAGGTCCACACGGGTGCCGGTCCACTTCACCTGACCGGTGCTGCGATCACGCCCTTCGAACTCATCCGCGGCCTCCGAAACGGGCTTCCACTCGGTGCTCATGTCCAGCAGGTTGCTGAAGAAGTCGTTGGTCAGAGCCCCCGGCCGAGTGGTGAACACGCCGTTGGGACTTTGGTTGTAGTTAATGTTCAAGACCCGCAGCCCTCCGAGCAGCACGGTCATTTCCGGAGCGGTGAGCGTCAGCAACTGCGCCTTGTCGATCAGCAGAGCCTCAGCCGAAATGCTGTAGCGGCTTTTGACGTAATTGCGGAAGCCATCAGCAATGGGTTCAAGAAACCCGAACGACTCCACGTCAGTCTGCTCCTGGGAAGCGTCCATGCGCCCCGGTGCGAACGGCACCGTTACGGTGTGCCCCGCATTTTTCGCAGCCTGTTCGATGCCAGCACAGCCGCCCAGGACGATCAGGTCGGCCAGGGAGATTTTTTTGCCACCCATTTGCGCCTGATTGAACTCAGCCTGAATCCTCTCAAGGGCTTCCAGCACGCCCGCCAATTGTTCAGGCTGGTTGGCCTGCCAGAACTTCTGCGGGGCCAGACGCAAGCGCCCACCGTTAGCACCGCCGCGCTTGTCCGAGCCGCGAAAGGTGGAGGCTGACGCCCAGGCCGTGGACACCAATTGCGATACCGACAGCCCGCTGGCCAGCAACTTGCTCTTGAGCGATGCCGTATCCGATTCGTTGACCAACGCGTGATCGACGGCGGGGATCGGGTCTTGCCACAGCAGCTCTTCGGCCGGCATTTCAGGACCGACGTAGCGCGAGAGCGGCCCCATGTCCCGATGTGTCAGTTTGTACCAGGCCCGGGAGAACGCATCGGTCAACTGATCCGGGTTTTCCAGGAAACGCCTGGCGATCGGCTCATAGACCGGATCGAAACGCAGGGCCAGGTCCGAGGTCAGCATCGAGGGGGCGCGGCGTTTGGAAGGATCATGGGCATCCGGCACAGTACCGGCGCCCGCGCCATCCTTGGGCTGCCATTGATGTGCCCCCGCCGGACTCTTGGTCAGCTCCCATTCAAAGCCAAACAGGTTCTCAAGGTATTGATTGCTCCATTGGGTCGGGGTGGAGGTCCAGGTCACCTCAAGGCCGCTGGTGATGGTGTCAGGGCCCTTGCCCGTGCCAAAACTGTTCTTCCAGCCAAAGCCCTGTTCTTCGAGCCCGGCAGCTTCCGGTTCGGCCCCCACATTGTCTGCGGGGCCGGCACCGTGGGTCTTGCCGAAGGCGTGCCCACCGGCAATCAAAGCGACGGTTTCTTCGTCGTTCATCGCCATGCGACCGAAGGTTTCGCGGATGTCCTTGGCGGACGCCACCGGGTCAGGATTACCTTCAGGCCCTTCCGGGTTGACGTAAATCAGCCCCATTTGCACGGCAGCCAAGGGATTTTCCAGGTTGCGCCCCTGATTGTCGGTGCGACTCTCTTCAGTGCCATGCTTCTGCGCTTCGGCCACCAGCACGCCTTCACCCGGCGGCTGGGCATCCTTGCCGTAGCGTGTATCGCCACCCAGCCAGGTTTTTTCTTTGCCCCAGTAAACGTCCTCATCAGGTTCCCAGACGTCCTGACGGCCACCCGAAAAACCGAAAGTCTTGAAGCCCATGGACTCCAGTGCGACGTTACCGGTGAGCACAATAAGGTCCGCCCAGGAAATCTTCCGGCCGTACTTTTGCTTGACCGGCCAGATCAGGCGGCGCGCCTTGTCGAGGCTGACGTTGTCCGGCCAACTGTTGAGGGGTGCGAAACGTTGCTGGCCAGCACCGGCACCACCGCGACCGTCAGCGGTACGGTAGGTGCCGGCACTGTGCCAGGCCATGCGAATGAACAACGGTCCGTAGTGACCGAAATCCGCCGGCCACCAATCCTGGGACTCGGTCATCAGCGCCCGCAGGTCTTGCTTGACCGCCTCGAAGTCCAGGCTCTTGAACTCGTCCGCGTAGTTGAAGGCCTCGCCCATGGGGTCGGACAAGGACGAATGCTGATGCAGTATTTTCAGGTTCAGTTGATTCGGCCACCAATCGCGGTTCGTGGTGCCACCGCCAGCGGCTTGAGTGAACGGACATTTCGATTCAGTTGCCATGTGCGAGCTACCTTTGGTCGTGTTCATCCGCTCACCCGGATGGATCCGAGTCCAGGGTGGAGATGAATGGAATCAATGGCATGAGCCCCGCTCTTTGTTCAACTGCCGTTGTGTCCACGCGATCACTCTTGATGTTGGCAATCAACTTGCCGGCACGGCGGTCCACGGCGGGCAGAGCAGGCGCATGGCTCATGCCTCTCTCCTTTATCAGGTCAACCGCTGGCATGCGCCGACGGTAGACCAAGCCTAGTCGCCTCGCTCAAAGGTTTCTAATAGACGGAACATTAATTATTGATAGCCTGACTCTGTTAACGGGTCATCGACTGCCTGCCGGGCAGTTTTCACTGTGAAAGCCTGGGCACACAGGCGGACACCCCGTAATCAAACGGCGTCCCCTGCTCTTTCCCGGTCCGCTTTCTCGATCAAGGTATTAAAGGTGTCGGTGTCCAGCGGCACGCTCAGAAAATAGCCCTGGGCTTCATCACAGCAAACAGTTTTGAGTAGTTCAAGGTGCTCGGCTGTTTCGATACCTTCTGCGGTGACCGTAAGAGACAGCGCCCGCCCCAGGCCGACGATAGCGCGGATAATCGACTGGTCGTCTTCGCTTTCACCCAGACGATTGACGAAACTGCGATCGATTTTCAGGCCGTCAAAGGGAAACGAGCGCAAGTAACTCAGCGACGAATAGCCGGTGCCGAAATCGTCCATGGCCAGGCGCACCCCGAGGCGCTTGAGGGCGACCATCACCTCAAGGGCACCTTCGGCGTCTTCAAGCATGACGCTTTCAGTGACCTCCAGCTCCACACGGGCAGGATCAATCCCGGTAAGGGCAAGGGTGTTCTGAACACGCCCGACCAGACCGCCCCGCTGAAACTCGCTCGGCGACAGATTAATCGACACAAACAGGTCATCAGGCCAACCGGAAGCGCACTGGCAAGCGGTGCTCAATACCCAGTTGCTCAACGGCAGGATCAGCCCGGTGTCTTCCGCGATGGGGATGAACGTGTCCGGTGGTATCAGCCCCCGCTCGGGATGCTGCCAGCGAACCAGCGCTTCGGCGCCCACCATCTGGCCATCGATGACGCGAAAACGCGGCTGAAAATGCAGACGAAGCTCGCCATTGCCAATGGCGTAGCGCAGATCATTTTCCAGCCGACGGCGCTCGATGATCCGGGTGTTCATTTCGCCGGCATAAAAACGCCAGGTGCTGCGCCCGCCCGCCTTGGCTTCATATAAGGCCATGTCCGCGTATCGCAACAGTTCAGCAGTCAGGGAGGCGTCGTTGGGCGTCATGGCAATGCCAATGCTGGCGCTGATGAAAACCTCCTGCTCCTCCATCTTGATCGGCTGCTCAATGGCGTCGATCAACCGACGGCACAACACTTCGACCTCATCCTGGGAACTGATATCGATGAGGATCAATACAAACTCATCCCCGCCAACCCGGGCGACCAGATCACCGTTGCGCACGCAGTCAGCCAGGCGTCGGGACACTTCGTTAAGCACCCGATCACCCGCGGCATGGCCAAGCAGGTCATTCACGGGCTTGAATCGGTCCAGGTCCAGGCTGAGCATGACCACCGGCTGTTCGCGGGTCGGTACGGCCTTGAGCTTGCCGTCCAGAAACGCCTGCAGGCGCGTCCTGTTGGGCAATCCGGTCAGTGCATCATGTTGTGAAAGAAATTCGATTTTCCGACGCGCTTCGACCTCCTCCGTAACATCCGTCGCAGTGCCGCGAAAACCATCGCCCGCCATCGCCCGTGCAGACACGCGGGTGATCCGCGCATGCCCTTTGATGTCGACGTAGTTGCACTGGACGGTGATGTTGAGCCGCCGATAGGGGCTACCAAGATAATGGGACAAAGCACCATGCTCGGTCTGCAACAGACCATCAATCGCCGCGCCGATCCAGCGCTCCCGGGAAAGCCCCGTCACGGTCTCAAAGCGCTCAGACAGATAAGTAAAGCGCCCGTTGGCGTCGATTTCCCATATCCAGTCAGAACTGGCTTCAACCACATCGCGAAAACGCGCCTCACTGGTGGCCAGCGCACGTTGACTCGAATGCAGCGAAGCGTAACTGGAATCAAGCGCCCTTGCCGCTACCGTTGTGCGACGCAAGATGGCCCAGGTCATGAGCCACACCAACAACGCCGCAAAACCGATCAACGGCATGACAAGGCCCAGTAATTGTCGCCCCGGTGTGGGCGGTTCCCAGTGCAACGCACCCGCTGAACCGTTCTCCCCCAACGGAAACACAAGGGCCTGATGCATTTCGTCGGGCGTCGAAACATGCAGCCCTCGAACCCCGTAATCCTTGCCTATCACCTCGAGCTTGGCGCTGTCGAGGATATCCACGAAAATCAACACGGACGACGGGCCGTCGTCCGGCCCCACGGCCGGATCAGTACCCGGCGTGATCGCTGCGGCCGCGATCAGGGCAGGCACGCCGCCAATGTTGATGAAGGTCGTCATCGGCGTTTCGGTCAGCGCCCCTGCCCGGGCTTGATCAAGAATCCCGTCAATGGGGTGCCCGATCCATTGTGAAGCTTCAATCGTCCGCAGTTCGCCTTTGATGACCGAGTACACGGTACGCCCGCTGCCATTCACGACGAACAGCCCCCGAAAACCAAAATCCGCGTACAACGTCGAGCCTATGTTCTGACGCACGAATGCCCAGTCAGTGTCCATTTCGACGTGCAAGTGTTGGTAAGCATCTCCCCAGAATGCGTAATCCTTGACGATTGAGCGCAAGGATTTCTCCAGCGATTGCACGGCCTTCTTTGTATAAAAGGCGCTTTGCGCCTCTTCGGTGCGATCCAGGTCGTGCGCAACGTACGTGAGTAAAACGCTGACGAGCAAGAACACCCCGGCCAACAACCCCGCAAACTTGAACAGCGAAGCACGGGCCAGTGCCACGCTGGAGCGGTCAGGCACCGGATGGGCAGCCATTGGAGCGTCGTATTTCGGCATGATTTCCCAGGCGGTATGACGTGAGATAACGAGTTGGATAGCTAGTTATCGGCCGACCGGGTCTATCTATGAGCCTGCGTTGGATGATGCGGTCGGAAAAACAGAGGCCGACCTCCCCCGCCAATCCAGAAAGCTTGAACGCTCAGTCACGTCGTCAGTCCTCAATGCAGTAACTTTGCCCAAGCGGCAATCGCCAGCGCCGCGCAACAGGTCCAGCCTGAAAACAACCCGCGCCAGACAAGCCGGCGGGGAACAAAACCCACCCCTTTCACAAAGGCCACACTCATTGCAGCGAACAAGGCTGTCGCCAGGGCATGGTCAGCTTTCCCACCCGGTGTTGCCATCATTGGGGGGTAAAGCGTGCAGGCCAGCATGATCACCACCGCGATCGCCAGACTCGGTAGGTGAAGGCGCGAGGATTCGGGAACGTCGGCGGTACGCGGCATCATGGCTGATCCTCTTCACTGTCACTCACCGCTCGACCCGCTTCGTTCTCGCCCCACATCGCATTCAATATTGCCAGCAGCAAGGCAAACCCGACTCCCAGCATCCAGGCGAAATACCACATGTTTTCTTACTCCTTTGCCGACGTTAGTAGGCTGAATGCTCGTTGGCTTTGATATGCGCGACGGTGACCTTGCCTCGCATGACCCGATAGGCCCACGAGGTATAAATCACAATCAAGGGCATGAAGACCACGGTCGCCCAGAACATGATCGCCAGGCTTAAATGACTGGAGACACTGTCCCAGACGGTCAGGCTTGCCGCAGGCATCGTCGATGACGGCATGATGAAAGGGAACATGGAGACACCCGCGGTGCTGATGACACCGATGACCGCCAGCGAGGAAGCCACAAACGCCGACAGTGTATGGCGCGCCATCAGCAATATTGCGGCACCCGCGGCGCCCGACAACCCAAGGGCAGGCAACAGCCAAAGCACAGGGTAATGACCGTAGTTCGCCATCCATGCACCGGGTTCGCGCACCACGGTCTTGCTGAGGATGTCAGGCAGCCCGGCGGTGTCCACGAACGAGGCGATGCGATAACCCTCGATCCATTGCAACCAGATACCCGCCGCGATAAATGAACACACCAGCACGATGGCAGCCACCACCGCGCCTTTGATCGCCCTGCCCTGGATAGCGCCTTCCGTGCGATGTGCCAGATAGGTGCCACCCTGCAAGGTAATCATTGCGCTGCTGACAACGCCGGCCAATAACGCGAATGGGTTCAGCAGTTGCCAGAAGCTGCCGGTATAGGTGGAGACCAGATAAGCGTCGAAGTGAAACGGCACACCTTGCAGCAGGTTGCCAAACGCGATCCCGAAGACCAGGGGAGGCACAGCACCGCCCACAAACAGCCCCCAGTCCCACGTGCTGCGCCAGGTGGCATTGTGGATCTTGCTGCGATAGTCAAAGCCTACCGGGCGGAAGAACAGCGCCCAGAGGACCAGGATCATCGCCCAGTAGAATCCGCTGAAGGCCGTGGCATAGACCACAGGCCAGGCCGCGAACAACGCGCCACCGGCCGTAATGAACCAGACCTGATTGCCGTCCCAGTGAGGGCCTACCGTGTTTATGACGACACGTCGCTCCACGTCACTGCGCCCGACAAAGGGCAGCAGCGTGCCAACGCCCATGTCGTGGCCGTCCATGATGGCAAAGCCGATCAGCAGTACGCCGACGAGCGCCCACCAGATAATTTTCAGCGTGAAGTAATCAAACATGTTGCAATTCCTTATGTTGCAGTGCCTTTAAGTGGGCGTCGTGAACATAACGGCCTGTACCGAGACTGCCGGGCCCCTGACGGGCGAACTTGACCATCAGGAACATTTCAACCACCAGCAGCACGGTGTAGAAAATGACGAATCCCGCCAGCGAGCCATACAGGTTGTTGACGCTCAGCGTGGACACGCTCATGTGGGTCGGCAGCACGCCGTAGATGGTCCAGGGCTGACGGCCGTATTCAGCGACAAACCAGCCCAGTTCACAGGCAATCCAGGGCGCTGGCAGCATGAACAGTGCCCAGCGCAGCAACCAGCGATTGCGTGTGCAGGTCGACTTCAACGTCGACCAGAAGGCCAGGCCGAAGAGCATGAGCATGGCAAAACCAAGACCTACCATGATGCGGAAGCCCCAGAACATCGGTGTCACACGCGGTACGGTGTCGTTGACGGCCCTGTCGATAATCTCGGGCGTCGCCTGGTTAACATCCACAACATACTTTTTAAGCAGCAGACCGAAGCCAAGATCAGACTTGTATTCTTCAAATGTTTGCAGTGCTGCCTGATCCGTGCGATTGGCTCTTATGGTTTCAAGCGCATTGACGGCCGTTATCCCACGGATAATTCGAGCCCGGTTTTTTTCCTTGATATCAAGAATGCCTGGAATTTCCTTGCTGACTGATCGCGTACCAATCAAGCCCATCAGCCAAGGCACATCAACTTCCCAGTTATTCTTTGATTCGGCTTCGTTAATACTGGCGAACAATGTCAGCCCGGCTGGAGCAGGCTTTGTTTCCCACATGGCTTCCATGGCTGCCAGCTTGGTTTGCTGCGCCTCACCCACTGTGTAACCGGATTCATCACCCAGCACGATCACGCTCAGTACGGATGCAAGACCAAAGGCCGCCGCCACCCGGAAGCTGCGTTTGGCAAACTCCACATCGCGGTTCTTAAGCAAATACCAACTGGAAATCGACAGCACAAACATGGAGCCGGTGACATAACCCGCCGAAACGGTGTGCACAAACTTGGCTTGCGCCACCGGGTTGAACACCACCGTCCAGAAATCGACCATTTCCATACGCATGGTGATGTAACTGAACTCCGATCCCACCGGGTTCTGCATCCACCCGTTGGCGATCAGGATCCACAGCGCGGACAAGTTGGTGCCGATCGCCATCAACAGCGTGACCAGCAAGTGATGTTGTCGCTTCAGACGATCCCAACCAAAGAAGAACAAACCGATCATGGTTGATTCAAGGAAGAACGCCATCAGCCCCTCAATCGCCAGCGGGGCTCCGAAAATATCGCCGACGTAATGTGAGTAATAGGCCCAGTTGGTACCGAATTGAAATTCCAGCGTGATTCCCGTAGTCACCCCTAACGCGAAGTTGATGCCGAACAACTTGCCCCAGAAGCGCGTCATGTCTTTCCAGATGACATTCCCCGTCATCACATAGACGCTTTCCATGATGACCAACAGCCACACCATGCCAACCGTGAGCGGTACAAAAAGAAAGTGGTAAAGCGCAGTGGCTGCAAACTGCAGCCGTGACAAATCCACCAGTTGTTCTGAAATCACTTGCTTGCCCCTTGAGTCGAGGTGGGAACGCCAAACTTGTCGCCGAGGGTGTTCGAGTCAACGCTGACATACGAATCCCGGATGAACAGCCACCACAGCACTGTCAATACCACTAACTTGATCAGTACTGCTGTGAGCAAATGGCGTCGCAGTCGTTTATCGGAAGTAGTCATGCCTATGCACTTAGCATGGGGCATGCCAAGGGGGAATATTATTTTTTATTGTTATATAACAGCTACTTACAAGCTACCCACGGGAAATACGGAATACGCTGACAACTGACAGGACTGCCACTCTGCCAGGGGTGGCAGTCAATGGCAGCCACGGATTTACCGAGACAGGATCAGGCCAGACCTTGTTCTTTCAGTCGCCTGTACAACGTACGCTCGCTGATGCCCAGATGCCTGGCCAGCTCACTGCGGGTGCCTTTAAAAGTCGCCAGCATCTGCGCCAGCGTGCCGTTATTGGAATGAGTTGAAGGCAAGGATTGAGGGGTTGTAGCGGTCGGTACCTGGGGCAGGTGCACGGAATGAATCACACCGTCGTCGGCAAACAGACTGGCTCTTTCCAGAACATTACGTAATTCACGGATATTGCCCGGCCAGGAAAACCGCTGCAGCTGCAACAGTGCATCGGCGTCTATCGTCAGTCGCCGCTTGCCTATTCGGGTGCGTTGCAGAAATGAATTAACAAGCAACGCGATATCTTCCACCCGATCGCGCAGGGGCGGTAACCGAATAGGAAAGGCGCTGATGCGGTAGTAAAGGTCCTGCCTGAACTCACCCTTCTCCATCATTCTTTCCAGCGGTTTATGCGTCGCGGCAATTAACCTGAAATTGGCGTGAAGGGTCTCGACACTGCCGACACGGCGATAGGTGCCCGATTCAATCAGGCGCAACAGTTTTACCTGCATGGCCAGTGGCACATCACCGATTTCATCGAGAAACAAGGTGCCACCTTGAGCTGTTTCAACCAGACCTGGTTTGCGCGTGGTGGCACCGGTGAACGCGCCCTTTTCATGGCCAAACAGTTCGCTCTCGAACAGTGTTTCGGTCAGACCTGAACAATCCACAACGACGAAAGGCCCCGTGGCCCGCTCGCTCGTTTCATGAACAGCGCGGGCGAACAGCTCCTTGCCCGTGCCGGACTCCCCCAGCAGCAGGACCGGCAACATGGACGGTGCCACCCTTTGCAGCTCCGACAGAGCGACGTTAAAGGCTGGAGAGCAGCCGACCAGCCCCTCGTTACTGGGGCGTGCGGATGCGCTGCGCACCAGTGTCAGACGCTCAACATAGGCGGTAATCATGCCGTGTTCGTCCAGGATCGGCCGCAGTTCGACCTCGACATGCTCAGGACCGCGGGGCGTGTGATGAATGTGCAACACCCGATCCGGCCCTCGTACTTCCTGGGCCTTTTTCATCGGGCAATTCTCACCCGCCTGATCACAAGGGACGTCGTAATGGTGGGATATCTGATAGCACTTGTGGCCGATAAAGGGTTTGTCCGCACTGCCAAACTGCCGCTGATAGGCCGTGTTGGCAGCCAGGATGTTGTAATCCGGGTCAAGCACAATCATCGGCTGGGCTTCGTGCTCGAGAAACGAAACAAGCGACTGAACTTGATCCCGTTGCGGGAGTGGATTTTCCGGGGTGGGCAGGATGTTCGTCATCATGGCTCCTAAGGTTGCGTCCATCCTCTTGCGGCACTGCCATCTCTGTCAATAGGCACTGCCAATGGCAGTGAATGGGGGTAGCTGAGGAAACACTGAAAAGCCGAATAAAAAATTAAAACCAATTAAATCAATAAGATAAACGCATTTACTCCAGAGGCCATTCCTTGGCAGGCTTATTGCTGTGTCAGTTCCTAATGTGAGCGGCTCGGTAAAGCCCCCTAAGGAGACACATCATGGCCGTACAACTTCACGTCGAAGGCTTCTTCGATCCTGCTACCAATACCGTCAGCTATCTTGTGTTGGACGAAAACACCCGCCACTGCGCCTTGATCGACAGCGTGCTGGATTACGACCCTAAATCGGGCCACACCGCCACGACGTCTGCCGACAAGCTGATTGCCCGGGTGATCGAACTGAACGCGAAGGTCGACTGGATTCTGGAAACCCACGTTCACGCAGACCATTTGACGGCCGCGCCCTACCTGAAAGAAAAACTCGGCGGGAAAATCGGTATCGGCAGCCAGATTGCGACCGTGCAAGAAGTGTTCGGCACGTTGTTTAACACCGGCCCCGAGATGGCCCGCGACGGCAGTCAGTTCGATCACCTGTTCGTCAACGACGAGCCGTTCGTGATCGGTACCCTGCAATGCCACGCGCTGCATACGCCCGGTCACACGCCCGCCTGCATGACCTATGTGATCAGCAATGGCAAGGAAACGGCGGCATTCGTCGGCGACACCCTGTTTATGCCCGACTACGGCACGGCACGTTGCGATTTCCCCGGTGGGAATGCGCGCACGCTGTTTCAGTCCATCAATAAGGTGCTGAGCCTGCCAGCGGATACGTTGCTGTACATGTGCCACGACTACCAACCGGATGGCCGCGAGGTGCAATTCGTCAGCACCGTTGCCGAACAACGCGCGCATAACGTTCACGTGCGCAATGGCATCAGTGAGGAGGAGTTTGTGGCGATGCGCACCAAGCGTGATGCATCGATGGAAATGCCAACGCTGATCCTGCCTTCGGTACAGGTCAACATGCGCGCCGGGCATTTGCCTGAGCCCGAGGCAAACGGGACGCGCTATCTGAAAATCCCCCTCAACGTCGCTTGACGTTGCCCTCCCCCAAAAAATCATAAAAAAATAACCCTAACGGAGACACTCATGGACATCCGCCACCTTGCGTCCGGCCTGTCGGTATCAGAGCAGATTTTTCCCCATCAACTGGCTGAACTGAAAGACACCGGTTTTCGCGCCATCATTTGCAATCGTCCAGACGGCGAAGGCAGTGACCAACCCTTGTTTGCCGAAATCAAACATGCCGCCCAGGCGATGGGCATTGAGGCGCACTACCTTCCCGCGCAATCAGGAAAAGTCACCGACGAGCAAGCCATTGCCTTTGGTGAATTACTTGAGTCGCTTCCGAAACCGGTGCTGGCGTACTGCCGTTCCGGCATGCGCTCAACAACGATGTGGGCACTGTCACAAGCGGGCGTGCAACCCCTGCCTCAGATCGTCGATACCGCGAAAAAAGCCGGCTTCGATATGAAAGGCGTCATCCGCCGAATCGCCAATCAGGGGCGTACGCCTGTTGAAGTGGCCGAGGCTGAGCATACGGTGGTCATCATCGGCGGCGGTGCAGCCGGTATCGCCACAGCCTCAAGCCTGCTGGCACGCGACCCTGGACTCGACATCGCGATTATTGACCCGGCGGATGTGCACTATTACCAGCCCGGCTGGACGCTGGTGGGCTGCGGTGTCTTCGATGCACCGCAAACCGCCCACACCATGGGCACGACCATCCCCCGTGGCGTTCACTGGATCAAGTCGGCAGTCGCCGCTTTCGAACCGGAAAGAAACGCGGTCATTCTCGACGGGTGCAGAGTGGTCAAATACCAACAGCTCGTGGTGTGTCCTGGCCTCAAGCTCAACTGGCATGCCATCGAGGGTTTGTCGGACACCCTGGGACGCAATGGCGTGACTTCAAACTACCTGTATCACCTGGCGCCCTACACGTGGCAGATGGTGCAACAACTGCAAGGCGGCCGAGCCATCTTCACGCAGCCGCCCATGCCGATCAAATGTGCCGGGGCGCCCCAGAAAGCGATGTACTTATCGGCCGATCACTGGAAACGCGCCGGGGTACTGGACAACATGGAAATCGAGTTTTGCAGTGCCGGAGCGGTGCTGTTTGGCGTTCCCGATTACGTGCCCGCCTTGATGGAATACGTCACGGCTTATGGTATCGACCTGGATTTCGGCCACACACTCACCCACGTGGATGGTCCGGGACAAATGGCAACATTCAGCTGTGCCCATCCGGATGGCAGTTCCAGGAGCGTGACTCGCGAATTCGATCTCCTTCACGTGGTACCCCCTCAGGTTGCGCCGGACTTCATCCGGGTCAGCCCTCTCGCGGATGCAGCCGGCTGGGTTGATGTCGACCCGGCCACCTTGCGTCACAAAGCCTGGGCCAATATTTACGCGCTGGGAGACGTGGCCAACTCCAGTAACGCCAAAACAGCGGCGGCCGCACGCAAGCAGGCCCCCGTTGTCGCCCATAACGTGCTGGCGGCCATGGGCAAGGCCAAGGGCAGCGCCCATTACGACGGCTACGGCTCCTGCCCGCTGACGGTCGAACGCGGCAAAATCGTCCTAGCGGAGTTCACGTACGGCGGCAAGGTCGCCCCCAGCTTCCCGTCCTGGCTGATTGACGGTACCCGGCCATCAAGGCTGGCATGGCTGCTCAAAGAACGGATTCTTCCCCCCTTGTACTGGAAAGGCATGCTCAAGGGCCGCGAGTGGATGGCGAAACCCGAGTTGGCGGACCTATGAAACCGGACGTGGCCGCAAGGAGACTCCAATGCTCATAGTCCTACTGCTCGGGTTTACCGTGGGCATCATCCTGGCCCTGACCGGCGCGGGCGGAGGGATACTCGCTGTTCCGCTGCTGGTGTTCGGGGCGGGACTGAGCATGGCCGAAGCCGGACCCATCGGCTTGTTGGCTGTCGGTTTAGCGGCGACCCTGGGTGCCGTCATAGGGCTCAAAAACGGCACCGTCCGCTATAAGGCAGCGCTGCTCATTGCAGGCGCGGGGATCATCTGCTCACCACTGGGCCTGTGGTTGGCGCAGCGGACGCCGAACCGCCCGCTGACCATCATTTTTGCTGTTGTGCTGATGTACGTGGCGTGGCGCGTTTATAAAAAATCATTGGCTTCCCATGCCGACTCAACGCCATCGGTGGCAACCAAGCCCCCGCCGTGTCTATTGGACGCAAACCGGGGCAAGCTGAACTGGACGGGGCCTTGCGCGTGGGCGCTGACACTTTCCGGCATTGTCGCGGGCGGGCTTTCCGGCCTGCTCGGCGTTGGCGGTGGCTTTGTCATGGTGCCAGCGCTCCAGCGATACACCAACCTGACAGCGCAATCCGTACTGGCAACGTCTCTGGCCGTGATTGCACTGGTTTCAATCTCCGGTGTTGTGGCGAGTTCGGCCGCCGGGCACTTGCAGTGGGCCATTGCCCTACCGTTTTCCATCGGAGCATTGGTCGGCATGGTCTGCGGACGCCTCGTCGCTGCCAGATTGTCGGGCCCACACTTGCAAAAAGGGTTCGCCCTTGTGTCTGCGATGGTCGCCGTGGCACTGCTGATAAAGGCTGTTTAGATGATCAAGCAGCGGAAAATTATGGACCGGTCTACAAGCCGTCATGATGGCCATCAACAGCGTGCTGATGCACTGTCGGTCATTCAGACGCTGTACCCACACTTTTGCGCAGGAGAGACGTGATGAATATCGACTGGCTCAACTTCACCCCATGGTCATCCCTTGCAGGTGGAGCCTTGATTGGTCTGGCGGCCAGTCTGTTCGTGGTCTTTAACGGACGCATCGCTGGCATCAGCGGCCTGATTGGCAGTCTTCTACAACGCGGCAGCGAAGGCACGAGTGAGAAGGCACTGTTTCTACTGGGCCTGCTGGTCGCACCGCTTGTCTGGGGCTTGTTTGCCGTCCTGCCGCAGATCGAGTTCCAGAATGGCTGGTTCGGACTCATCGTCGCCGGCGTCGTGGTGGGCATTGGCACCCGCTACGGCTCGGGCTGTACAAGCGGCCATGGGGTTTGCGGCATCTCGCGGCTTTCACCGCGTTCAATGGTCGCCACGGTGTGTTTCATGCTCAGCGGCTTCGCTACGGTGTTGGCCCTGCGCCATCTGCTAGGGAGTTGGTCATGATCAAAATAACGGCATTCATTGCAGGGCTATTGTTCGGCCTGGGCCTGCTCCTGGCGGGCATGGCCAATCCACGAAAAGTGCTGGCTTTCCTGGACCTGACTGGCGCGTGGGACCCTTCCCTGGCCTTGGTCATGGTTGCAGCCATTGCCACCGCCATCGGCCCGATCACCTGGGCACGCCGGCGACCCACCTCCCTATTGGGAAGTGCGATGCAATTACCGACCAAACGTGAACTGGACCCGCGCCTGATCGGCGGCAGCCTGTTGTTTGGCATCGGCTGGGGAATTGCGGGCATCTGCCCCGGGCCTGCCGTTGCCATCCTGCTGACAGGACACTGGCAAGCCATCGTATTCATGCTGGCCATGGTGGGCGGCATGGTGTTGTTTACTGCGTTGGAGGCCCGGCGCAGCCACTGATCGGGAGATCGCCATGAAAGCGAATATTGGAACAATCGACCGTAGCCTGCGCATTGTCGTCGGCCTGTTGCTCATTGCCCTCAGCCTGTCTGGCGTGATCGGTTTATGGGGCTGGATCGGTCTGGTACCGCTGGCCACCGGCGTTTTCCGCTTTTGCCCTGTTTATACGGTGCTCGGCATCAGAACGTGTAAACGCTGCTGAACAAAAGTGCTCGGGTGCATCAGACCGTGACGTGCATGCCCACGTACAGGATGGAGTATGGGAAGCAGAGGTCGTTACGGCGTTAACGGCTCACCGTTTTTTTGTGCACAGCATTGAGCGTTGGCGCCCATGCCGACGACCTTGAAACAATGACGGCGCAAGGGGCCGCTCTTATTCCCCCCTTCCAGCAGCAGCTCATGAGCACGGTGAAATCAGCGATGCAAACAGGCGGCCCCGTCAAAGCCGTTGAGGCGTGCCAGTTGCTCGCACCGAGCATTGTCGAGCAACACAGCCAGACTCCGTGGGTTGTGGGACGGACAGCCTTAAAGGTGCGAAATCCGGATAACGCGCCAGACGCCTGGGAAAAGCAAGTGCTTGAGCAATTTGCCCAGCGCACAGGCGCAGGTGAAGCCGTCTCGGCGTTGACCCACTCGGAAATCGTCGCGGGCGAGTTTCGAATGATGAAAGCGATCCCCACCGGCGAAGCATGCCTGGGATGCCACGGGAAAAAGATCAAACCAGAGCTGTTGACGGTCATCGATCAACGCTATCCACAGGACAAGGCCCGCGGTTTTGACTTGGGTGAATTGCGCGGAGCGTTTACCCTGCGTCGAACCCTGGAATCAGAAAATGACTGACTTCTAAACGCGCTAACACGCTCAGCCAGGCAAAGGTTTGGGCCATTTAGCGTCATGGACGACTTGATACCCACCCTCTTCGGCTTAATGTCGGGCAGCGACATGAGGGGGATCGCCGGGCCCATTAACCCTGAGACCGAGATGCCGGCTCAATCAACCATTGCTTGAGTGAATCAACACATGCCGCAGCCGAGCGACAGGACAGAACTCTACAGGATGATCGTTTGTTCGAACTGACGAGTTATTTGGGGCTTTTTTTCGTGGCGTTTGGCGCCGCGACTTTGTTGCCGCTGCAATCCGAAGCGGTGCTGGTCGGGATGCTGCTATCGGAGCGCTACGCGACAGGTTTGCTCTTGCTGACAGCCACGGCGGGGAATGTTCTCGGATCCCTGGTGAACTGGTACCTGGGTCGCTACATCGAGCACTTTCGCCACCGGCGCTGGTTCCCCATCAGCGACCGCCATCTGAACAAAGCCCAGCAAACCTATGGACGCTATGGGCGCTGGGCGCTCTTTTTCAGTTGGGTACCCATCATTGGCGATCCGATCACGATGATCGCCGGGGTCATGCGAGAGCCGTTCTGGAGCTTTCTGGCCATCGTCACCCTGGCCAAAGGCTCGCGCTATCTTGTACTGGCTGCGATCACCCTTGGTTAAACACCAGTGACAGCCGAAAACAGACTAGTTTCCGGCTATCTCAACGCGATTTCGACCCGAGCGCTTGGCGCGATACAGCGCTGCGTCCGCTGAACCATAGGCACACTCAAAGGTTGTCCCCGACGGGCTCGCACTGACCCCGAAGCTCGCGGTGATCTGACGATTGACTGGGTCCGCGAATTGATGAGTGGCAATAGCGTCACGCATGGCTTCTGCCAGCTCTAACCCGCGCGCCAATTTTTCACCTGTGATGAGAACGGTGAACTCCTCGCCCCCGACCCGCCCTATCATCCCGATATCCTCGACTACCTGGCGCAGGCAACCGACGATGCCCTGGATGACGGCATCACCGGCCGGATGACCAAACTCGTCATTGACGTGCTTGAAGTGATCGATGTCCAGCACAACCATTACCGCCCCGCTTTCCTGCAGGGCCTTAACAGTCAGATCGATGATCGCGCCCCGGTTCAGTACACCCGTCAAGGCATCATGGGTGGCACGGTATTCAAGTTGATGAGCCAGTGTTTGCAACTGTGCGTTCAGCAAGTTCATTTCTCGCTCGGCACGGTCGCTTCGCCCGATCAAGCGACGCGTTTCGCGCATCAGTCGTTCGTAATGAGAAGCCAGATCAGACAGTGATCGTCTATAGATCGACGCCTCAGCATCAGTCACCGCCAGGATTGAGCGGGCATGGTCGAGCGCGTCAGCCTCGCTTTTAAACAAATCCGGAACCGCGTCACTCGAAGCGCAAAGGGATGTGACTGAAGCTGACATGGCCGTCATCCTCATCAGATGGTGATTGGATGGTCGTTGAATCTGATAAACGTGAAATCCGCTTTCAACTCCTCGCCAAACTCGAAAATAGTTTCGTCCTCCTCGTCGTGATACCAGTTCACGTCGATGCGGTTTCCAGCCTGGGCAGATTGATCCAGCGCATCAAAAATACTGAACAGCATCTTGGTGCTGGAACTGTTGAAATACGCCAACGCAATGTTAACGGTAATGGCCGCGCCGTCTCGCTCAGCCAGAAACGTGCGCAGTTGGTGCACGATAGGGGCATAAAAAGCAGCCGCATTTTCAGGATACGATTCGCCCTTCATCGACAGAATGTCTTGATCGTAACGGAAATCAATTTCCGGCGAAGTGGCGGTTGCTTCTATATAAAAATTATCCATGGTCGACGTGTCACTCGTTTCAAATAATGGCTTTGAGGCAGAACAGTGTGGTTTCGGGATCATCTGTCCTTGGGTGGAAGCTAAACTCCAAAGGTGCGCTCGCGTCTCGCGCCATTGTCAGAAAGCCCAGCCCAGCCCCCTTGCTATCTGCAGGAGTTTCCGAGCGTAACGTTACCTTGTAAGCCGTTTTTATTTCTTCGAGAGACATGGTCCGCAAAGGCTCAAGCTTTTCTCGCAGGCGCTCAACCCCCATTGTCGCAATAGGGTTAGCGCACAGCATCAGGTGGTGCTCACCCTCGGTACTGATGCAGACAGCACCCTGGCGCAGAATCGAATTTTCAGAAAGCGCCGCCCCGATAGAGTCGGAGGAATAATGGATGATGTTCTGCGAAAGCTCGACGAACGACGAAAATAACTTACGCCTTGTCGGACCACTGACCCCGGATATTTCCAGCTGCAGTTTGACGACCTCTGCCATTGCCGAAATCACATGGTGAGAGAAATAACCCTTGTGATAGAAAATCACGTTGCGCTGGCTGGCCAATTCGAAAAATGTGCCGTCCTGTTGAAAGGTCTGAGAGTTAGGCATGATCGGTCCTGAGGCGAGCACAAAATAGAGTCAAGTCGTCTCGACGGGTTTGCTCTCCCTGCCAGTTGAGTAGCGTATTTTTCAACGCGTCACAAATGGCTGCTGATGGGCTGGCACGATGTTCCAGTACGGTGTCGAATGCCTTGCGCTTGCCAAACGCAATGCCTTTAGGGCCACCGATTTGATCAGTCAGCCCATCGGTGGCGATGAAGATAAGGCTGCCGGGCAACATAGTGACGGTGCTCGGTGCCCACTCGAAGTCATAATCGCTGTCCACATAGCCGACGCCCATTCGCTGGCCGACGAGGGTCTGGAGCTGCTCCGAATCAGGGTGCAGCACGTGCAGCGACAGGCGTGCACCCGCGAAACTGAGCACGCGGGTTGCGTTATCGAACCAAAAAAAAGCCGCATCCAATCCATCATCTGATTCCGGCGTACCGTCAAGCCCGTCGACCTGTCCTAAAAGCTCCTTCACTGCACGGTTTACAGCAGACAACAGATCGGCCGGATTACGAGGCCCGATTTGACTCAATGCCTGCGTAAGGGACGAGGACGCAATCAACGTCATGAAGGCTCCCGGCACCCCATGGCCCGTGCAATCGGCAATGGCCCCAAACCAGCCGTCTGGATACGCGCAGAAATGATAAAAATCGCCACCCACCACATCCCGTGGTTCCCACAGAAGCGCAGCATCATCCAGCGTTAAGGACAAGGCATCGCGAGAAGCCCTGAGCATCGCGCGCTGAATCACGCTTGCGTACTCTATGCTTTGCATCATCTGACGATTTTTTTCCGCTTGCATGGCAGCCACAACGGCCATCAACTGCAAGCCATTACCTAAACCTGCGAACCGGCCGTCACGCGTGACGACAAACCCATCGGCCAGCGCTTTTTCGCCGAACTCGACGGTTTTGAAGGTCAGTTCCTCGATGCTCATCCCGGCATCAACCACCAAGGGCTCTTTGTCCATGAACGCGATGCAACTCTTCCTGTCGTAAAGCTCACGATGAAATGGCTTGCTCATCTGCGACATAAAGATATTTCGGTTGATAAGCCCAATGGGGCGGTCGCCCTCGACCACAGCCAGGCACACAATTTCACGCCGGGCCGTGAAGATATCCATGACATCCATGTTGGTGCTGTCCGGGTCGATGCCGGGCACCTCATGGCACAAATCATCCGCACAGCGATGGTCCCTGGGCAGCCTGGGGCGCATATATGTAAAGTGATCTGCCTGCATGCTCATATCATCGCGCCAGACTAAAGACAGCACTCTACCAGGGTGATGTTAAACTGATATTACAACGCATTTTTTATTTATCACCCATTACGAGCACACTCAGCGAAGTGGGCAGTGAGCACTAATCCCCTCCCCTGAGCGCTAAAGTTGTGCCACCTTGAGCAAAAGCCATGGGCCTTCCGGCAGCCCGTTGAAAGTCGTCACGCGACAGTCATGACTCCAGACGCATGATCACTTCCCATGGAATATTTTCACTCGCTTTCGAGTGGTTTTTTAATGTTGAGTGGTGGCCCTATGTCCGCAAACACCTTGCAAGCCGATCTTGCCTTCCGACCACGTCTTGCTGATCTTCAACCTTTGATCATTTCCCCGACATTTCGCCCGACCGCCCTGGAGCGCTCGGTGAAAAAAAGGGTCACTCCGGCGGCGCAACTAAAAGACCGGCCAGGCTATGACAGTCAATTTCTCGGTGACTTCGTCGTGCCCTGGCCGACGGCGGAGTCGGCACTCGCGGTAGATGTTTATCCCATTGACGATAACGGGAACCGACTGGACTACATGCATTTTTCCGTCACGATGTCTCGTAGCCGGCGCATGGCGCTTTACGTGGGCGTTAACATTGACGGCACGAGCGGCGTCGAACTGGAACGACGCAATGATACCTGGGCTTATGACGGGCGCCTTCCTGTGGAAGCTCAACTGGGAGAGGATCTCTATCGGGATAACGAGCTTGATCGCGGTCACTTGGTACGACGCCAGGATCCCAACTGGGGTGCAGAGGCGCAGACCGCTAATGACGATACATTCCACTTCACCAATTGCTCACCGCAGATGGCCGCGTTCAATCAAAAGACATGGCTTGAATTGGAAGATTACATTCTCGACAACACACGTCGCTGGAAAGAGAGGGTAACGATTTTTACCGGGCCACTGCTGCGTGACGACGACAAGAAATACCGAGGCGTGCAAATCCCCACCGCCTACTGGAAAGTCGTCGCGTTTCTGGGCGATGACGGAAAACCTTCAGCCAGTGCCTACATGATCGATCAACGTCATGAACTTGAAAGGCTGGAGTTCATGTTCGGTGCGGTGGGTACTTATCAACGCAGCGTGGCCCGGATAGAGAGTCTCACGGGAATACAATTCGGGGATTTGGCCAACTATGATGGCTTTTCAAATGAAGAGCGACTGACGGGCACCCGAATTGAAGCCTACATCAGAGGTCCTCAGGACATCAGGCTTTAACCCCATCCTTATTCATGATCAAGCGAGGCAGCGAACCCCGAAGTTCACAGCCCGAGTTCCCTGTGCCTCGTAAAGGACTCGGCAAAATAATCCATAACGGTACGTACAATTACTGACCGCTTGATGTCGGGGTGAGTGACTAACCAGATGTCACGTGAAAAAGGCACCCCGCCGTGTTCCAGCTTGATGAGCCCGGGGTCTGCATCGCCTAAAAAGCAAGGGAGACCCGCCACCGCTACGCCGGACCGGGCGGCAACCAGATGGCCGCTGATGTCGCTGAGTTCGCAAGCAACGGCGCGCTTATCTGCGATCTCAAGCAGCCACCGTTGCTGGGGCATATCGGCAAACTCTCTTTCATAGGCAATGAACGCCCAATGTTCCGGCGTGGCAAGATCCGGGTAGGTACGGCTTGCGTATAGACCGAACATCATCCTTCCAACCCGGCGCGCAACGTTGCTCGATTCACTTGGCCGCACGTGCCGAACAGCAATATCCGCCTCACCGCGACTCAAGGAGATTTGATGGGCCTGCGCGCTGATTGATAACTGAATCCCGGGATACTTCTGACGAAACTCAAACAAGCGTGGCGCGATGAAATGCGTTGCCAATACAGGGGACGCACTCAACGTAACGCGTCCACTCAAGGATGTCCGCTGCGATTTAACCTGCCGAGTGACATCGAACGCGGCACTCTCCATGCGCCCTGCCTGTTCCACAACCAGTAGGCCCGCGGCCGTCAGACGGCAGGATCGTGGCAGACGCTCGACTAAAGGCGTTTGCAATTCAGCTTCGAGCGCCGCGATCCGTCGACCGACTGTGGCATGGTCTACTCCCAGCTCGCGTGCCGCACCGGAAAGCGTTCCAACCTTGGCCACCGCTAAAAGGTAACGCATGTTTTCCCAATCAAACATCGGTGCAAATTCTCACAGTAGCGTTGTGCATATGTGGAATTTACACGATAAGCGAGCCGAGGATAGTCTCCTGCCTGATGCAAACAACATCTGAATAAGCCTACACAGAGGCGGAGAATCCTATGAGTCTTGCCATGGCAATGATGCGGACCGGTAACGCGGACGTATTGCAACCGATCGACCTCAACGTCGGGCATCCCGGACCGAGTGAGGTGCTAATCAACCAGGCGGTGATTGGCGTCAATTTCGTCGACACCTACTTTCGAAGCGGCCTTTATCCGGTCACTACGCTTCCATCCGTTCTCGGCTTCGAAGGGGCCGGCGTCGTTGTCGAGGTTGGCAAGGAAGTCAGCCATCTGAGGCCCGGCGACCGGGTTGCCTACACCGGTGGACCGCTCGGGGCATACGCCGAGTCGCGTTTGCTCCCGCAGAGCCGACTCGTCAAGATCCCTGAGGCACTGTCGCTGGAGGCGGTCGGCAGTTCAATGCTGCGCGGGCTCACCGCACACATGCTCTTGCGCAAAGTCCATGCAACGAAACGCGGCGACTGGATTCTTGTGCATGCGGCAGCCGGCGGACTGGGGCAGATTGTCGTTCGCTGGGCAAAACGGCTTGGCGCCAACGTCATTGCCACGGTGGGCTCGGCTGAAAAAGTTGCGTTGGCGCACACGGCAGGCGCCGATGTTGTCTTATTGCATACCGATGAGCGCTGGGCAGAAGAGGCAGTACGCTTGTCAGATGGAAAAGGCGTGCACCTTGCTATCGATGGCATCGGGGGAAATATGGTGAGCCAATCGCTGAGCGTTGTTCGCCCTTTTGGGGTCGTCGCAAGCATGGGTCAACCCGCAGGGCCGATTCCACCGATAGCGGTCGAAGACCTGGGCTTCACCCGTTCGATCTCGCTTATGCGACCAAGCTCCCTTCTCTATGCCAATGATCCACAACTCTATACATCCGGGACCGACGAGCTATTGGACATGCTGGTGGATGGCATGACTACGCTAATCGGCGCGCGCTATCCGCTCATAGAAGCTGCAAAGGCTCACGCTGACCTGGAATCTGGCAAGACGACGGGAAGCGTGATCCTGACTGTATGAGCGCATCGCCGGCTGCCCAAAACCTGGCGGTACAGCGACCGAATGGCTCGTCAGGCAGCGGCAGTCATGGCAATGCCCTAAGCTAATAACCAAAAAGTATTTATTAGCTGTTTTTTATATCAATTATATTCAACCCACGCGCACTACTGGTCGTTGGCTAACACACTGAAGGCCGTGCGGCCGGGCGGCGATGTTGCGCAATAAACAACAGCCCCGGTTGTTGCCAGAGCAACAGTCGTTTAACGGTTGAGGGAGCGAGCAACACCGACTACCAAGTCAGAAGCGAGTCACTGAAGACGCGCATCCGCCTGGCCGTCGAACGAGCCGCCCCGCTCTTCACCGCCAACACCGCCGAACTGCGGAAGATTGCCTGAGGCATTGCAGCGCCAGGCTTTGCCGGCGCAGCGGCATCCCTAATTAGCGTGAGGACAGCGTGTGACAGCCATTCATCAACCCAAACCTGAGACTGCGCTGCAAATCGCCCGAGCGCTCGCCAGCGAGTTCGCCCAAACGGCGGCGGAACGCGACCAGCGTGGCGGCACCCCGAAAGCCGAGCGCGACGCCTTGCGCGCCAGCGGTCTGCTGGCCCTGAGTATTCCGCGGCAATACGGCGGCCTTGGTGCCAACTGGAGCGACACCCTGGAGGTGGTACGCGAGTTCGCCAAGGTCGACAGCTCGATTGCCCATGTCTATGGTTTCCAGCACCTGATGCTGGCCACCGTGCGGCTGTTCTCCCGACCGGAACAATGGCAACCATGGTTCGAGCTGACTGCACGCAACAACTGGTTCTGGGGCAACGCCCTGAACCCGCTGGACACCCGCACCGTATCGAAAAAACTCACCGGCTGGCGCGAATTTTCCGGGCGCAAGAGCTTTTGCTCCGGCTCCGCCGATTCGGAGATGCTGATTGCCTCGGCGCTGGATGAGAACACCAGCGGCAAGCTGTTGATCGCGGCCATCCCCACCCACCGCACCGGCATCACCCTGAATGGCGACTGGGACAATATCGGCCAACGACAGACCGACAGCGGCAGCGCCACCTTCGAACGGGTGCGCGTGGAAGAAAATGAACTGCTGCTTGATCCGGGGCCGCTGAGCACGCCCTTTGCCTGCCTGCGTCCGCTGATTGCCCAACTGACCTTCGTCAATCTGTTCCTCGGCATTGCCGAGGGAGCGTTCGAGGAGGCGCGCTCCTACACCTTGAAAGAAGCACACCCCTGGTTCAAGGCCAAGGTCAGCCATGCCCATGAAGACCCCTATGTCCTGCGCCATTACGGCGAATTCTGGGTCGCGCTGGAAAGCGTGCGCCTGCTCGCCGAACGCGCCAACCGTCTGCTCGACGAAGCCTGGAGCAAGGAACATCAGCTCGGCAGTGAGGAGCGTGGCCAGTTGGCCGTCGCCATTGCCACCGCCAAAGTGGCCGCCACACGCGCCGGGCTGGACCTGACCAGCCGTCTGTTTGAAGTGACCGGCGCCCGCGCCACCCATGCGGCCCTGCGTCTGGATCGCCACTGGCGCAACCTGCGTACCCAGACCCTGCACGACCCGGTGGATTACAAGCTCCATGAACTGGGTGACTGGGCGCTCAACACCGCGCTACCCACTCCGTCATTTTATTCATAGGCCTGACCATGCACCTACTCACGCTGCCGCCCTCCCCAGCCCTGGCCACCTCGATCCGCGCCACCGCGCAGGTGTTCGAAGACCCGAAATCGCAGGCGCTGCTGACGCACCTGCAACAGGTCGCCCCCAGTGATGCCAGCGTGTTGATCATCGGCGAAACCGGCACCGGCAAGGAGCTGGTGGCGCGCCATCTGCACAACCTCAGCGCCCGCCGCAACAAGCCGTTTGTTGCGGTCAATTGCGGGGCATTCTCTGAAAACCTGGTTGAAGCTGAACTCTTCGGCCACGAGAAAGGTGCCTTCACGGGCGCCCTGAGTGCCAAGGCCGGCTGGTTCGAAGAAGCCAACGGCGGCACGCTGTTTCTCGATGAAATCGGCGACTTGCCGATGCCTGTCCAGGTCAAGCTGCTGCGGGTGCTGCAAGAGCGTGAGGTGGTGCGTCTGGGCTCACGCAAAAGCATTGCGATTGATGTGCGCGTGCTGGCCGCCACCAACGTTCAGCTGGAAAAAGCCATCAACGCCGGACATTTTCGGGAGGACCTCTACTACCGGCTGAACGTGGTCAGCCTGGAGCTCAGCCCACTGCGGGAGCGGCCGGGCGACATCCTGCCGCTGATCCGTCATTTTATCGCTGAATACAGCCGCCGCCTGGGTTATGGCGAGGTGGTGCTGGATGCCGAGGCTCAGCAAAAACTGGTCAGCTACTCCTGGCCGGGCAATATTCGCGAGCTGGAAAACGTCATTCACCACACCCTGCTCATCTGCCGCGACAAGCTGATTCGCCTGCAGGATCTGCACTTGTCCAACCTGCGTATCGAGCGCCAGGAGAGCCCGCACCACGAACAGGACGAAAGCGCCGATGCACTGCTGCAGCGGGCCTTCCAGAAACTGTTCGAGGAGGAAAGCGGAGCCTTGCACGAAAAGGTCGAAGAAGCGCTCCTGCGGGCCGCCTACCGCTTCTCCCATTACAACCAGGTGCACACCGCCAGCCTGCTGGGGCTCAGTCGCAACATCACCCGCGCCATGCTGATCAAGGTCGGTGAACTGGCTGTTAACAAACGCCGGCCGGCACAAAGCACCCAAGGCGGCAAAGTGGTCAACATCTCGATCTGATGCACAATGCCCCTGTGCTTCGGCTCAAGTCATTGGCCAAGGCACAGGCCCCTTAACCAGCGCCCTCAAGCAGCGGCACCCTGCCCGCGCGCACCGCCGCCCAGGTAGAAGTCCTGAATATCGCTGCGTGCCGCCAACTGCCCGGCCGTGCCTTCACTGACTACCCGGCCACTTTCCAGCACATAGCCGTATTGCGCATAACGCAGGGCGAGGTTGATGTTCTGCTCGGCAATCAGGAAGCTGACGCCCTCGCACTGGTTGAGCTGATGGATGATCTCGAAGATCTCCTCGACGATCTGCGGTGCCAGCCCCATGGAGGGTTCATCCAGCAGCACTAACTGCGGCTTGGCCATCAGGGCACGACCGATCGCCACCATCTGCTGTTCACCGCCGGAGATGTAACCCGCCAGGCTTTTGCGGCGCAGCTTCAAACGCGGGAACTGCTCATAGACCTGTTCCAGATCGGCCTTCAGTTGCCCACGGGACACCTTACGGGCAAAGGCACCGGTCCGCAGGTTTTCCTCCACCGTGAGCTGGGCAAAGCAATGGCGACCTTCCAGCACCTGCACCAGACCGTTGGCCACCAGATTGTGCGGCGCGCTCTGGGTGACATCCTGGCCTCGGTAGAGAATCCGGCCCTGCACCACCTCGCCTCGCTCGGCCCGTACCAGGTTGGAAGCGGCTTTCAAGGTCGTGCTTTTGCCCGCGCCATTGGCCCCCAGCAACACAACGATCTGTCCTTGTGGCACCGCCAGCGATACGCCGCGCACAGCCAGGATGGCCTGTTCATACAGGACTTCTATGGCGTCGATCTGCAAGATGGGTACGTTGCTCATGCTGCCCTCCACACAATGAAAAAGCCGGGACGCCTGAAGCCCCCGGCTCAGGCATGCCTCAGGATTCCTTGCTGCAATCGCGCGGAATAATGCCTTTCTCCTTGGCGTACTGGTGCGACGAGGCTTCGATGATCGGCCGCAGCAAGGCGCGGTCGGCCTGTACCCAGTCACTGATCAACTTCCACTGGCTGCCGTCCCACTGCTGGAAACGCACCGCGCCGCCACCTTCGTGGTCCGAGCAGGAAAGTTGCAACGGCTGCACCAGGCCCAGCGCGCCCAGCTCTTTCAGGCGGGCATCATCGAGCTTGAGGTTCTCGAAGCCCCAGCGCACTTGCTCGCCGGTCAGTGGGTGCTGGCCGAATCTGGCTTGGGCGATACGTAGAGCCTCGACGTTGAGGATGCCGTTGACCACCCCCAGGTTGTAGTACACGGTGCCGAAACGCTTCGGATCGGCCAGATCGCCATTCCCCTTGGCCACCACCTGCTGCTCAATGCCTTGCAGCACCGGGAAGCGGGTACCCGACGGGTGTGTGGTGATGGAGATAAACCCCTTGGCCGCAGCACCGGCCGGTGCTGCGTCATCCTCGGAGTTGCTCCAGATATTGCCGATGATGTGATCCGCCGGGTAACCGACCTTTTGCGCGGTTTTCAAGGCCACCGGGTTCATCACGCCCCAGCCGCGCAGAATCACCCAGTCCGGTTTTTCCCGGCGGATATTCAGCCACTGCGACTGCTGCTCGTTACCCGGATGGGGAACTTCCAGCAGGGTCAGCTTGAACTGATATTTGTCGGCCAGGGTCTGCAGTACCTCGTTGGTTTCCTTGCCATAGGGCGAACCGTGATACAGGGTGACGATTTTCTGGCCCTTGAGTTGGTCCATGCCTCCGGCCTGCTGCCCGATGTAGTTGATGATCGCCGACACCTCGGAGTACGGGTTCAGCTGTAACGGGAAGGCATAGGGAAACACACTGCCGTCGGTGGAATCGGTGCGGCCGTGGTTGATGGTGATCAGCGGCAGCTTGTCAGCCGTCGAGCGTTCCAGGGTGGCGTAGGCGATACCCACCGACAGCGGGTTGGTGGCGGCTGCGGGAGCACCGTTGAGGCCCTTCTTCAAGCGCTCGTAGCACTCCACCCCCTTCTCGACCACGTATTCGGTTTCGCACTCGCTCCAGGTCAGCTTGACCCCGTTGACCCCGCCGTTGGCGTTGACGTATTTGAGGTAGTCGATAAAACCACCGAAGAAACCGGTGCCGCCAGCCGCGTAGGGACCCACCCGGTAACTCTGCAACGGGAAGTACTGTTCGTTGTCTGCGTGCGCGGTAAAGGCAGTGGCACTCAGGCTGACGGCCAGCGCCAGGCGGCTGAGAAGAGTTCGCTTCAACATCGGAGTTTTCCTTGTTCAATTATCAAGTCAAAGGTGCAGCGAGGGGGACGGGACCGCAGTCCGGTTTTGCATGCTTCTCTCAGTAACGCAGCGGCCATAGCCGTGCGCGCTGGCGAAATTTCTGCCACAGGCGCGCCAAGCCCTCTGGCTCCTTAATCAGAAACACAATGATCAGCGCTCCGAACGCCATCTTCTGCAGGTTCTCAATTTGCCCGGCATCAATCAGCCCGGCCGGCAACAAAGCTGCCAGGTTCGACAGCAGCACCGGAAACAGCACGATAAAGGCCGCGCCGAGGAAGTTGCCGAGGATGCTACCCAGGCCGCCGATAATGATGATGAAGAGGATCTGGAAGGAACGATTGAGGTCGAAGCCGTGGGGCTCCACCGTGCCCAGGTAGGTGAAAGCCCAAAGCGCACCGGCAATGCCGAGAAAAAAACCGCTGATGGCAAACGCGAGCAGCTTGGTTTTTAGCAAGGGAATGCCAATCACCGCCGCTGCGGTATCCATGTCGCGCACCGCCATCCAGTTGCGCCCCAGTTCGCTGCGCACCAGGTTTTTGCCCAACCAGAACAACGCCACCACCACGCCCAGGGTCAGCAGATAACGGCCGACCGGCGAATTGAAGTCCACACCGAAAATCTCCAGACGCGGGGCACTGATTACACCCGAGGCGCTGTTGTTGGAGAACCAGCTGAACTTGGTCAGCACCCAGGTCACAAAGAACTGCGCCGCCAGGGTCGACACCAGTAGATAGAAGCCCTTGATCCGTAGGCTGGGCAAACCAAACAGCACCGCCACGAGCGCAGCCATCCCCCCGCCACAAACCATGCTCAGGAGCAACGGCAGGCCGAGGCGCAACTCGACGTTGTAAGTGGCAAAAGCTCCCACCGCCATAAACGCCGCCGAGCCCAGCGACAATTGCCCGGCATAGCCGGTGAGCAGGTTCAGCCCCAGCCCGGCCAACGACAGCACCAGAAACGGAATCAGAATGGCGCTGAACCAGTAGTCGTTACCCAGATAGGGCACGCCGACAAAGGCCAACAGCAGCAGTGCGATCAGGCCGTAACGGTCTTGGCGCAGGCGAAACACACGGCGATCCTGGGCATAGCGGGTGCTGAACTGCCCGGCTTCCTGATAGAACATGATGAGACTCCTTAAACGCGCTCGATCGCGTGTTCGCCAAACAGCCCTGACGGCCGCACCAGCAGGAACAACAAGGCCAGTACATAGGGAAACCAGTTCTCAATGCCGCCACCGATAAAAGGGCCGAGATACACTTCGGCGAGCTTCTCCGAGGCACCGATGATCAGGCCGCCGACAATCGCCCCGGCAATAGAGGTAAATCCGCCGATGATCAGCACCGGCAAAGCCTTGAGAACCACCAGCGACAGCGAAAACTGCACCCCCAGTCGCGCGCCCCAAAGCAGGCCGGCGACCAGGCCGACAAAGCCGGCCACCGCCCACACCAGCACCCACACCCGCTGCAGCCGAATGCCTACCGCCAGGGCCGCCAATGGATCATCGGCTACCGCACGCAGCGACAAACCGATACGGGTCTTGTTGAACAGCAGCGACAACACCAGCACCAGCAGCATGGCGGTCACGGCAGCAAAGATGTCGAACTGCGACAACAGCATGCCACCCAGTTCCAGCGGCTCGTCGCTGATGCCCAGTTCCAGGCCATGCACCTGGGCACCCCACAGCGCCTGGGAAAAGCCTTCAATAACGTAGGACAAGCCAAGGGTGGCCATAAACAGGGTGATTGGCGAACGATTGACCAGAGGGCGCAACACCACGCGCTCCACCGCCACCGCCAGCAGCACCATGGCCGCCAGACTGATGACAAACGCCAGCCAGAACGGCACGCCGCGTTCCAGCAGACTGACAAACGTCAGCGCGGAGAACAGCACCATCGCGCCCTGGGCGAAGTTGAAGACGCCGGAGGCCTTGTAGATCAGCACAAAACCGATGGCCACCAGCGCATACATCACACCGGCCAGCAGCCCCCCAATTAAGACCTCGAAGAAAAATTCCATGTCTGTTCCTGTTTTACGGGCGAAGCAACTCTGGCCACCTGAGTTCAGGCAGCGATAAAACGCAGGGGTTAGTGGCGAGTGCCGAGGTAGGCGGCGATCACCTCGGGGTTCTGCCGCACCTGTTCCGGCGGGCCGTCACCGATCTTGCGGCCGTAATCGAGCACCACCACATGATCGCAAATACCCATGACCACGCCGATGTCGTGCTCGATCAGTACGACGGTGGTGCCGAACTCGCGGTTGATGTCGACGATAAAGCCGCTCATCTCCTGCTTCTCTTCGGCGTTCATCCCGGCCATCGGCTCATCCAGCAACAGCAGGCATGGTTCGGCGGCAAGAGCCCGGGCCAGCTCGACGCGTTTTTGCAGGCCATAAGGCAGCTTGCCGACGACCGCGTCGCGCCAAGGCTGGATATGCAAAAAATCAATGACCCGCTCAGCGGCCTCACGCTGGCGGTCATCCTCGCCCGCCGCACGCCCCATACGCAGCGCCTGTTCGACCCAACTGCTGCGGCGCTTGAGATTGCGGCCAGTGAGTACGTTGTCGAGCACGCTCATTCCCTTGAACAAGGCAATGTTCTGAAAGGTCCGGGCAATCCCGCGCGCTGCCGCATCATGCGGGCGCATGCGCCGACGTTCCTCACCGGCAAAACGGATACGTCCTTCCTGGGCCTGGTACACGCCATTGATCACGTTCAGCAACGAGCTTTTGCCCGCACCGTTGGGGCCGATCAAGGCGCAAATCTCGCCAGCGGCCACCGCGAAACTGATGTCGGTAACGGCTTTTACGCCCTTGAACGACAGGGAAATATTTTCCAGCTCCAGCAGACATTCCGCCTTTGCCCTGTGTGTCTGTGTCATGAGTAATGTCCTGTCAGGCCAGTTGCGAGCCGCCGTCGATCCAGCCATTGGCCTGCGGCGCGGACCAGGGCGGCGGGCTGTACCACTGCGCCGGGTCCGGCCAGGTGCGAACCTCAATGGCCAATGCCTGAAAAAATGCCTGGGTTTGCGGCGCCAGTGCCTCGCCGACCAACAACGGCGTGCGGGTGCGGGAAAAACCGAGGACGTCGCGTAGCGGCCGGCGAATCAGCCAGTAGCCGAGGTGGCGTTGCAATACTCCGGGCTGTGCCTCCAGCGCCCAATCCACCAGACGTCGACGCCAACTGCCCGACTCCGGTAAACGCGCCAGCACCTGGGCATGCAATCGCCCATAGGTCTCCCGGGTGCCGACCACCAAGGTCGGGCCCAGCTCACGCCGGTCCTGATCGCGGGTCGCCAGGTTCTCGGGAAAATTCAGGCGAAAACCGGCAATCAGCCACGGTGCCAGCAGGTAACGGGCCTGACCACCGGCGGCAAACGCACGCGTGGCCAGGGCTTCTTCCTGCTGTCCAAGCTGCTCGCTGTGCACTAACTGCTGGCCTTCCTGGAGCAACTCGGCATGGCTGATCCGCTGCTGCTCGCTGCACTGGCCAGTGCCCAAACGGTAGAAGGCAAATGCCGTACGCTCCGGCCGCGCCTGCGGCCTGGCCATTCGATCACCGCCGTGCTGCACCAGCCGCGCAAACTCGAAGGCGTTGTCAAGCGGGGTCAAACCCGCCAGCCCACGACCATCGGCATACATCAGCAATTTGCTGGCCACGCCGCTGGCACGCAGGCGCTGAATCTCCTCATGCCCCTCGGCGAAGACAAATTCGCTGCGTAGTTCGCGCAGCAATTGCACCTGCTCAGCGGCCGTATCCAGCGGATCAAACAACGCGGCCACGCCGCCCAGCCACTGCGCCGCCAGAGCGGCCATCAAGGCCTCCGGACGGGGGCGACTGACAATCACCAGCGTCGTGTCCGCAGCAAAGCCATGCGCCTGCAACGCCGCTGCCAGGCTTTGGACCTCATCGGCCAACTGGCTCCAGGTGCGTACTTGCCAGACACCAAGACGCTTGTGGCGCAGGGCGATGCTGGACGCTTGCATGCGTGCCTGCCGTTGCAACCACAGCGGCAGCGTAACGGGCGCATCGTGCGGGTTATCGGTGAGTGTCAGCATGTCCGTGCCTGCCCTTTACGCCAGCGCCGGAGCCTTGGCCGCGACGTTCTGCTGTTCCAGTTCACGCACCAGTGGCAGTACCTTGCGGCCGAAGAACTCCACTTCTTCCTGGAAGTGCAGGAAGCCACCCAGTACCAGGTCTACACCTACTGCCTTGAGCGCGACGATGCGTTCGGCAATCTGCTGCGGCGTACCGATCAGGTTGGTCTTGAAGCCATCGTTGTACTGCACCAGGTCTTCGAACGAGGACTTGGCCCAGTTGCCTTCGCCCTCAGGGCTGGAAGCACCGGCGTTCTTCACTTCGCTGCCGAAACCGTTAACGGCCTCAGGGTCGGCCTTGGCGATAATCTCGTCCAGCACCGCACGGGCTTCGGCCTCGGTGTCACGGGCGATGACGAACGCATTGACGCCGATTTTTACCGAGTGGCCATTGAGGGCCGCCTTGGCACGGATGTCGTCGACCTGGGCCTTGATGCCTTCCACCGTGTTGCCATTGGTGAAGTACCAATCGGAAACCCGAGACGCCATGTCCCGTGCCGCGCGCGAGCTGCCACCCTGGAAGATCTCCGGGTGCGGCTGCTGCAGTGGCTTGGGCTTGAGGGTGTAGTCATGGAAGCGGTAGAAATCGCCGTGAAAGCTGAAGTTGTCCTGGGTCCAGATACCTTTCAACGCCTGGATAAATTCTTCCGAGCGACGATAACGCTCATCGTGATCCAGCCATGGCTCGCCAATGGCGCGGAACTCGCCCTTGAACCAGCCCGAGACGATGTTCACGGCAATACGGCCATTGGTGAACTGGTCAATGGTCGCCAGTTGCTTGGCCGCCAGCACCGGGCTCCATGGCCCTGGCAGGATGGCTGCGATGACCTTGAGCTTCTCCGTGGCGGCCAGCAGCGCATGGCTGATGGTGACCGACTCATGCTGGTTTTCGGCACCGTAACCGGCGGTAAAGCGGATCTGCGACAAGGCATATTCGAAGCCGGCTTTTTCAGCGATCTGTGCCAGCTTGCGGTTGTAGTCGATGTCCCAGCTGGTGCGCTGTTCGATCTTGCTGACCACCAGGCCGCCGCTGACGTTAGGCACCCAGTAGGCAAATTTGATGTTGTCTTGACTCATTGCATGCACTCCACTCAGTCATTGAAATTGGGGTTGATCCGGGATGTCAGGCAGCGCTGGCTGTGGGCTGAACATGCGGGTTGACGCTCAGCACCGCCGCCTCCACCGCCCGCTCGATGCGTTCGAGCAACTGCGGGTTGGCAATCTGGTAGTGGGCGAAGTCAGCTTCGGCGGCGTATACGCCAATCGGCAGGCTAAGGGCCTGGAAGAAACCGAACAGCGGACGCAACTGGTGATCGATGACCAGAGCATGACGGTCCGAGCCACCAGTGGCGGCCAGCAATACCGGCACGTTTTTCAGGGCATCGTGATGGACGAAGTCGAACAGGTGCTTGAACAGGCCAGTGTACGAGGCGCGATACACGGGACTGGCGGCAATCAACAGGTCAGCCGTCTCAATCGCCTGTAGATCAGCCTGCACAGCGGCGGGCAAGTCTTCACGGCGCAGCACACCCGCAAACTGCGGGCCGACTGCGGACAACTCAATCAAATGCAACTCAATGGGCAACTGCTGGGCCAGGCCAGCAACCAGTGCCTTGAGCAGCACCAAGGTGCGTGATGGTTGCTGCACGCTCCCGGACACTGCGACCACTTTCAGTTTCTTGCTCATTGCCAGTCCTCATCGCCGCAGAGGCCACTGTGGCATCTGTACAAGAACTAGAGCAGCAACCGTGCCATACCTATATTTATATATAAATCAAAGAGTTATTAATATTAAACGTGATAACACAGTGTCCATCGGCAGACAGGCTGTTGATCAAGTGTTGCGTCATCAACACCTGCTCCTTGATGGCGAGCGCTGGAACGCAGCAAAGCGCTGTTGCTGAGCAGTCAGCGCTTCAACAAGCTGCCCGCCCGGCGACAATCCCAAAGATCGTTAAAAACGCTGCAGCCCTGATTTAGCGAGGCGTGTACTGCCAGGCATGACCTGTGCACTGACAGCCGTAACCAGCAGGCCACACGGTCTGCTCGTTCTATTGCTAACAGAAGGAGCACCACCATGACCGCCCAGCAACAGCACCTGCCGCACACACTCGCCACCGGCACTGACTACCCAGCCTTGGCCGAGCGCTTTCGACCGATCTTTGCGCGCATCGCCGCCGGTGCGTTGGAACGCGAACAAACCCGTCGCCTGCCATTTGAACCGGTTAAATGGTTGAAGGAAGCCGGTTTTGGCGCAGTACGCGTACCCGTGCAATACGGTGGCTCCGGCGCGTCCCTGCCCCAACTGCTGCAATTGCTGATCGAGCTGGCCGAAGCCGACTCCAACGTGCCCCAGGCCTTGCGCGGCCACTTTGCGTTTGTCGAAGACCGTCTAAACGCCCACGTCAGTGCTGCGCAGGACATCTGGTTCAAACGTTTTGTCGACGGTGAGCTGGTAGGCAATGCCTGGACCGAAGTCGGCAGCATCAAGATTGGTCAGGTCGGCACCCGCGTCTCGCGCCAGGGTGACCAGTGGGTGGTCAATGGCACCAAGTACTACAGCACCGGCAGCATCTTCGCCGACTGGATTGACCTCTATGCCCAGCGCGATGACAATGGCAGCGACGTGATTGCTGCGGTGCGCGTGGATCAGCCGGGCATTCAGCAAAGCGACGATTGGGATGGTTTTGGTCAGCGCACCACTGGCAGCGGCACTTCGGTGTTCGTCAACGCCGTGGTCGAGGACGAGAACCTGCTCGACTTCTCCACCCGTTTCAAATACCAGACCGCTTTCTATCAATTGGTGCTTTTGGCCGTACTGGTCGGCGCTGGACGTGCCGCAGTGCGCGACATTGCCGAGGAAGTACGCAAACGCACGCGCATCTTCAGCACGGGCAACGCCAGCCAGGCCAGTCAGGATGCTCAGGTGCAGCAGGTGGTCGGCAGGGCCTCGGCCCAGGTCTACGCCGCCGAAGCCACGGCCCTGAGCGCTGCCGCTGCTTCGCAGCTGGCTTACGAAAGCCACTTCGGTCACAGCGCCGAAGATGAACGCGGTGCCAACATCGCTGCCGAACTGCAATCCGCCCAGGCCCAGGTGGTGATCTCCGACCTGGTACTGCGTGCCACCAGCGACCTGTTCAACGCCCTCAGCGCCTCGGCCACCAGCACCAGCAAAGCCCTCGACCGCCACTGGCGCAATGCTCGCACCGCCGCCTCCCACAACCCGCTGATCTATAAAGAACGCATCATCGGCGACTGGGAAATCAACGGCACCGAACCGCCCTATGTCTGGCAGATTGGCGGCGGATCAAAGCAAGCGTAAACGACGGGAAAGTTGGTGAGCGGCAGGGACAAATCGGCCCTGCTGCGCCGACTTCAGGACTCAGCGCTAGCGACAGCTCGGCGTCGTCGCCAACGCGCAGACATTGGATTGCGGGAACCACCGGGGATGCAGGATGGTAAAGGCTGCATTGCCCTGAGGTCGCGGGGCTCGCGGAAGGCAGCATTGGAGGATCACTGTGCGTCTCACGGATCGGGCGTAGGGCACGTTGACCCGGCCTTCTACGGCGATCGACCGCAACTGACGCGAGTCCGCGCAAGGAGGAAGTGCGGTACGTAAAGTACGCGAATGCTTGCGGAGTTCTCTTTTACGGGCTGGAGGTCAACACCGCATTCTCGGCTGACAGCTGCAACACCGCTGCGCACTCACTGTTTTTGCTCGATTCATGCTCACACCCTCCGGTGGCCCGGTCGGGATATTGAAGCTTGGTAACGGCATAACGGATCAGGCGTTCTTGCCTGACGGGGCCTGCAAGCGGAATTTTTCCTTGCGCTCGATCTGTACGACCTGACCGTTGTGCACGGTGATTTCCACCGAGCCGAACTTCAGCCCGCGCAGCGCGGCCTGGATCTCGCGCAGTATGCTGGCGTCGTCCTGACCTTCAAAATGACGGAGGGTAGCGGTCATGGTAGTGCTCCTTGAAATAACTCCCTGCGACTGGCGGAAATTGTGCGCAGTCAGTGGGCATGGCGTCGATAATAGAGAGCATCAAATATTCTTAAAAAGAATATTTAAGAACATTTATATTCTTTTTAGAAATATGCACACTGTTTGCACGACAACCTGCGAGGGGGCAACCATTGGGCAACGGATCTCTCCGATTCCGATCAGCTTGCGCGGGCACCAGTAGGGTTTCGTGGGCCGGGTCCACTCCTATGGCCAACAGCCTCGGTTGCGGGGACCAAGCGTTCCTATTGCCCCTAATATTCTTTTTAGTGCTAAGCAAATCATTATTTATTCCTTTTAAATCAGTCCGGACCTGAGCATAGTGAGCGTCACGCAGGGACTTAACCCTTAAGGAGCCCACATGCTAGTTGTATCCCTGGGCGGCAGCCCGAGTCTGAAATCACGTAGCACTATTCTGCTCGACAGCGCGAAGCACTGGTTGCAATCGCGTGGCGTTGAAGTGATCAGCTATCAAGTGCGTGATTTCAAGGCCGAAGAGCTACTGTTTGCCGATTTCAGCAGTCCCGCTATACAGCAACTGATTGAACAAGTGGGGCGGGCTGACGGCGTGATCATCGCCACCCCGGTGTACAAGGCATCGTTTTCCGGTGCGCTGAAGACCCTGCTCGACGTACTGCCCGAACGCGCCCTGGAGCACAAGGTGGTTTTGCCCTTGGCTACCGGTGGCAGCAGCGCCCATATGCTTGCGATCGACTACGCACTCAAGCCGGTACTGGCGGCACTGAAAGCACAGGAAATGCTGCACGCAATCTTTGCGGACGACAGCCAGATTGCCTACGGCGAAAACGGCGCTCCGGCGCAACTGGCACCGGCACTGAAGCAGCGCCTGGATGATGCATTGCAACAGTTCCAGCAGGCCCTGGCCCGCCGGCCAGCCCCGATTGAACCGGGGGTGTTGAATGATCGCCTGATCAACGCCCGGTGGAGTATCTGACACACCGCTACACACTGCACCCCACCTTACTCGCCCGCTAACGGGCAAGCAGGTCGCAACCCAATAACCCCATTGCAAAGGAGAGCGCCATGCGCCCTGTTACTTTGCGTCGGAGTCTGGTCGCACTGCTTGTCGCGGCCAGCGCTTTTGGCGCCATCACCCAGGCTCAGGCCGAAGAGCTGCGAATCGGCTATCAGAAATACGGAACCCTGGTGCTGCTCAAAGCCAAGGGCACGCTGGAAAAACGCCTGGCCGACAAGGGCATCGACGTCAAATGGACAGAGTTCCCCGGCGGCCCGCAGTTGCTGGAAGGACTGAACGTCGGCTCCGTGGACTTCGGCACGACCGGCGAAACCCCGCCCGTATTTGCCCAGGCCGCCGGCGCGGATTTGCTGTATGTCGCCCATGAGCCACCCGCGCCGACCAGCGAAGCCATTCTGGTGCCCAAAGACTCGCCACTGAAATCAGTCGCCGATCTCAAGGGCAAGAAAATCGCCCTGAACAAAGGCTCCAATGTGCACTACCTGCTCGTGCGCGCCCTGGAAGATGCCGGCCTGAAATACAGCGACATTCAACCGGTGTACCTGCCACCCGCCGATGCTCGTGCCGCTTTCGAGCGTGGCAGCGTTGACGCCTGGGTGATCTGGGACCCCTTCCAGGCCGCTGCCGAAAATCAGCTGCAAGCTCGCACCCTCCGTGATGGCCAAGGTCTGGTGAGCAACCACCAGTTTTACCTGGCGACCAAACCCTACGCCGAGAAACACCCGGAAGTGGTTGAAATCCTGATTGAGGAAATACGCGCCACGGGTCAATGGACCAAACACAACCGTGCCGAAACCACCGCCCAGGTCGCCCCGCTGCTCGGCCTGTCGGCAGAGATCACCCGTGTTGCAGTAGAGCGCCAGAGCTACGGCGCGCAGCTGATGACCCCGGAAGTGGTGCAGGCGCAGCAGAAGATCGCGGACACCTTTACCGACCTGAAGCTGATCCCCAGGCGGCTGGTGGTCAAGGACGTGATCTGGACGCCACCAACCCAGTCGCCCTCGACCAAAGTCGCCAAAGCTCAATAACGCTCGCCACTTGGCCACACCGCAGCCCGAATGTCCTCTTGGCTGCGCCCTATTTCGTAAGAGGAGACCACTCCATGAGCTTGAATATTTTCTGGTTCCTGCCCACCCATGGCGACGGCAAGTACCTGGGCACCGCCGAAGGCGCGCGTGCTGTCGATTACGGTTACCTGCAACAAATTGCTCAGGCAGCCGATCGGCTTGGTTATGGCGGCGTGCTGATTCCCACCGGTCGGTCCTGCGAGGACTCCTGGCTGGTGGCAGCATCCTTGATTCCCGTCACCCAGCGACTGAAATTCCTGGTTGCCTTACGGCCCGGCATCATCTCGCCGACCGTAGCCGCCCGTCAGGCAGCGACCCTGGATCGGCTGTCCAACGGCCGGGCGCTGTTCAACCTGGTCACCGGCGGTGACCCGGACGAGTTGGCTGGCGATGGCCTTAACCTGTCCCACGCCGAACGCTACGAGGCCTCGGTGGAATTCACCCGCATCTGGCGACGTGTGCTGGAAGGCGAAGTGGTCGACTACGACGGCAAACACATTCAAGTCAAAGGCGCCAAACTGCTCTACCCCCCCATACAGCAACCCCGTCCACCGCTATATTTTGGCGGTTCCTCCGAGGCTGCGCAGGACCTCGCCGCCGAGCAGGTCGAGCTGTACCTGACCTGGGGCGAACCGCCGGCAGCAGTGGCCGAGAAAATCGCTCAGGTGCGGGAAAAAGCCGCCGCCCAAGGCCGTGAAGTGCGCTTCGGTATCCGCCTGCACGTTATCGTGCGCGACACCAACGCCGAAGCCTGGGCCGCCGCTGACAAGCTGATTAGCCATGTCGACGACGACACCATCGCCCGTGCACAGGCTTCCCTGGCGCGCTTCGACTCGGTGGGCCAACAGCGTATGGCCGCCCTGCATGGCGGCAGCAGGGACAACCTGGAGGTCAGCCCCAATCTCTGGGCCGGCGTCGGCCTGGTGCGTGGCGGTGCCGGTACCGCGTTGGTCGGTGACGGTCCGACCGTGGCCGCACGGGTCAAGGAATACGCGGACTTGGGCATCGACACCTTCGTCTTCTCAGGCTACCCGCACCTGGAAGAATCCTACCGCGTCGCCGAGTTGCTGTTCCCGCACCTGGACGTTGCTCAGCCGGAGCGCCCGGAGAGCCGCAGCTACGTCAGCCCGTTCGGGGAGATGATCTCCAGCGACATTCTGCCCAAGGCCGCTTCGGCCAGTTGAGCGCTGGCGTAGCCGCGGGCCGTGCCCACGAAACACAGATAACTCGCGGGCGCCGCCCGTTCCGGCACAGAGACTGACGAGGTTTTGGAATGCGCAACACACACCTGAATAACCTGGCGCTGCGTCTGGCCCCCTGGGCTTTGCCGGTCGCGCTGCTGACGGCCTGGCAACTGGCAGTGGTCAGCGGCCTGCTGTCCACGCGGATTTTGCCGGCACCCAGCGCGGTGATCGAAGCGGGCTGGGCACTGCTGGAAAGCGGCGAGCTCTGGACTCACCTGGCCATCAGTGGCTGGCGCGCCGGTATAGGCTTTGCCATCGGTGGCGGCCTGGGCCTGCTGCTGGGCTTTATCACTGGCCTGTCGAAATGGGGCGAGCGTTTCCTCGACAGCTCCTTACAGATGATCCGCAACGTGCCGCATCTGGCGCTTATCCCGCTGGTGATCCTGTGGTTCGGTATCGACGAGAGCGCGAAGATTTTCCTGGTCGCCCTCGGCACGCTGTTCCCGATCTACCTCAACACCTACCACGGCATCCGTAACGTCGACCCTGCACTGGTAGAGATGGCGCGCAGCTATGGCCTGTCGGGATTCGGCCTGTTCTGGCAGGTGATCCTGCCTGGCGCACTGCCGTCGATCCTGGTCGGCGTACGCTTTGCCCTTGGTTTCATGTGGTTGACCTTGATCGTCGCGGAAACCATTTCAGCCAGCGCCGGCATCGGCTACCTGGCAATGAACGCCCGAGAGTTTCTGCAAACCGACGTGGTGGTACTGGCGATCCTGCTATACGCCGTGCTCGGCAAGCTGGCTGATCTGGCCGCCCTTGGTCTGGAGCGTGTGTGGCTACGTTGGCATCCGGCCTATCAGGCCAAGGCAGGCGCGCAATGACCGCTCTTCAGACTATTCGCCAGGGCATACCGCTGGCTGTCAAAAGCATTCGCAAATCCTTCGGGGAGCGCGAGGTTCTTCGCGATATCAACCTGCATATCCCGGCCGGGCAATTTGTCGCCGTGGTCGGGCGCAGTGGCTGCGGCAAAAGCACGTTGCTGCGCCTGCTGGCGGGCCTGGATAAACCAGGCTCCGGCGAACTGCAGGCCGGAAATGGCCCACTCAGCGCGGCCCGTGACGATATCCGTCTGATGTTCCAGGACGCCCGCTTGCTACCTTGGAAGCGGGTAATCGACAACGTGGGTTTAGGACTTTCCGGCGACTGGAGGCCCCGGGCGCAGCAGTCACTGGAAGCCGTCGGACTGGCCGATCGCGCCAACGAATGGCCCGCTGCCTTGTCTGGCGGACAGAAACAGCGTGTGGCCCTGGCCCGCGCGCTGATCCACCAACCGCGCCTGCTCCTGCTCGACGAACCGCTCGGCGCACTGGATGCACTGACCCGTATCGAAATGCAGCAACTGATCGAACGCCTGTGGCAACAGCATGGTTTCACCGTGCTGTTGGTTACCCACGATGTCAGTGAAGCGGTAGCCATTGCTGACCGGGTCATCCTCATTGAGGACGGCCAGGTCGGCCTGGATATCACCATCGACCTGCCCCGCCCACGTCAGCGCGCGTCCGTCCGACTGGCAGCCTACGAGGAACACGTGCTCAACCGCGTCCTGTCCCTGCCGGGGTCGCCGCCAGAACCAGAACCCGTTTCACCCTTGCCCACGCAACTGCGCTGGGCACTTTAAACCGACTCAACATCTCAAAAGCAGGGGGTTACACCATGACCATTAAAGCCATCAACGTACGCAACCAGTTCAAGGGCACCATCAAGGAGATCGTCCTGGGCGAAGTACTCTCGGAAATCGACGTTCAGACCGCCTCAGGCATCGTGACCTCGGTGATCACCACCCGCTCGGTAAAAGAGCTGGAACTCGGTGTTGGCAGTGAAGTGATCGCGTTCGTCAAATCCACAGAGGTGTCGATCGCCAAATTGTGAGCGGTCACCCTGTCAGGTCGGAATGGCTCCGACCTGACAGCCTTTCAGACAACTCAGCTTTCCGTTCTTGGTGTGACTGCAAGCTGCTGAACAAGCAAGGGCGGATCGAGATAATGAGCTGGCCAAAGGCACGGCAAACGGAATCGACGAGGTTGGGGACCCTAGACGGCTGCTGGAAGTACGGCGACTAGCCGCTTAGGGAGACGGTTTACTGTCGTGTGGGGGAGATCGTGAGTCCCACCTGATGAAACCTTTTTTACCCAGAGTGACGGAAACACATCCAGGAGATGCGGAAAAAGTCCTGATTTCCGCCGGGAAAACCACCAAACCCCACAAACGAAAAAGCCCTGAAATCTCAGGGCTTTAGCGTATCTAATATGGCGGAGGCATAGAGATTCGAACTCTAGGACCTGTTACAGTCGGCAGTTTTCAAGACTGCTGCCTTAAACCACTCGGCCATACCTCCACTTGCATTGCGGGCGCCATAATACCCGAATGAAACACGCTGTCAAACTCTCCGGGTGGCCGTTCGCAGACTCTCTGTTATGATCTTTGCAACTCAACATTTCTACCACTAGGAGTTTCGCCATGCGCGAACAGGATTACGCAGTTAATAACGGCGTGCAGGCCGAGCAGCTAGAGGTTAGCCGTGTCCTGCGCAATACATACGGCCTTCTGGCGCTTACCCTTGCATTCAGTGGCGTGATGGCGTTCGTCGCCCAGCAGATGCGTGTGGGCTATCCCAACATTTTTGTGGTGCTGATCGGCTTTTACGGCTTGTTCTTCCTCACCGCCAAGCTTCGCGATTCGGCATGGGGCCTGGTTTCGACCTTCGCTCTGACCGGCTTCATGGGGTTCCTGCTCGGCCCAATCCTCAATCGTTACCTGGGCATGGCCGGCGGCGCTGAAGTTGTCAGCTCAGCCTTCGCGATGACGGCGCTGGTGTTTGGTGGCTTGTCGGCCTACGTGCTGATTACCCGCAAGGACATGAGCTTCCTGGGTGGCTTCATCACCGCTGGCTTCTTTGTTCTGCTGGGCGCCACGCTGGCGAGCTTCTTCTTCCAGGTCAGCGGGCTGCAACTGGCAATCAGCGCAGGCTTCGTGCTGTTCTCCTCGGTCTGCATTCTGTTCCAGACCAGCGCGATCATCCACGGTGGCGAGCGTAACTACATCATGGCGACCATCAGCCTGTATGTATCGATCTACAACCTGTTCATCAGCCTCCTGCAAATCTTCGGCATCATGAGCAGCGACGACTGATAGCACACCAAGCGTCAACAAAAAGCCCGCATTGCGGGCTTTTTGCTGTCTAGTGCGGGTGAATTCTTTATCATTGCCGGAGTTTCTCTGATCGAGCATCCCATGAAGTTCGCCATTGCCCTCTTTTCCCCCGCGCACGCGCCCTCTTCTCGCCGGGCACTGCTGTTTGCCCAGGCGGTACTCGCGGGCGGGCATGAAATCGTGCGGCTGTTTTTTTACCAGGATGGGGTTAATAGCGCATCAGCCAATGTCGTCGCACCTCAGGACGAACAGGACATCGCCGCGCAATGGCGGGATTTTGTCGATACGCACCAGTTGGATGGAGTGGTGTGCATTGCAGCCGCGTTGCGCCGGGGCGTGTTGAATGCAGAGGAAGCGCAGCGCTATCAACGTCCGGCCGCCAACCTCTCGGCCCCTTGGGAGCTTTCCGGGCTGGGTCAGTTGCATGACGCCGCACAGTCAGCAGACCGACTTATCTGCTTCGGAGGGCCTTGAAATGAGCAAGTCACTGTTAGTGATCAGTCGACAGGCCCCTTGGTCCGGGCTAAGTGCACGTGAAGCGCTGGACATCGTACTGGCAGGCGGCGCCTACGACCTGCCCATTGGACTGCTGTTCCTGGATGACGGGGTTCTCCAACTGCGCCAGGACCAACGCGCGGCATCTCTTCAACAGAAGGATCTCACGGCGAACCTCAAGGCGTTGGAGATGTTCGGCATTGAAGAGGTTTTTGCCTGCGGTAAAAGCCTTGCCGAGCGAGGCATGTTTCCGGGAAACCTGAACATTGCGATTCAGCAGCTCCCCCAAGAGCAGGATATCTCGGACCTCATCGACCGCTACGACCATGTGATCACTATCTGATGGCGACTCTACACGTGTTATCTCACTCCCCCTTTGCCGACACCCGTCTGACGAGCTGTCTACGCCTGTTGGGTAGCCAGGATGCGCTACTGTTGTGCGGCGACGCCACTTACGCGCTAACCCAGGCAACCCCGCCGCGCTCGGCCCTGGAAGCCCACATCAACACTTTCGAGCTGTACGCCCTTGAAGAAGATGTGAGCGCGCGTGCTATCACCCTTCCGGACTGGGTCAGGCGCGTGGACTATGCCGGGTTCGTCGAGCTTTCGATCCGGTTCGACAGGGTCAATACGTGGCTATGAAGCAGTTAACGGTTGAAGGACGTGCCATTACCTTGGACAAGGACGGATTTCTCGCCGACCTGAATGACTGGTCGTTAGCAGTCGCCCATGCCTTATCCATGGAAGAAGGCATCGAACTGACGCCTGAGCATGTCGAAATCCTGCAAACCCTGCGAGCGTTCTATGGCGAATTCCAGTTATCCCCCGCCACACGCCCGCTCATTAAGTACACCGCGTTGAAGCTGGGACCCGATAAAGGCAACAGCATGCACCTCAATCGACTGTTCAACGGCACTCCTGCCAAACTCGCCGCCAAGCTGGCGGGCCTGCCAAAGCCGACCAATTGCATATGACTGAGTACGCCCCGCTTACGCTCCAGACCCCGGCCGAGCATCCGTTCGCGCCCTTCGTCCGCATTCTTGGCAAGGGCAAACGCGGCGCACGGAACATGACTCGCGAAGAAGCGCGCGAGGCCATGGGCATGGTGCTCGACGAGAAAGTCGAAGACACCCAACTCGGTGCTTTTCTGATGTTGCTGCGCCACAAGGAAGAAAGCGCAGAAGAGCTCGCGGGTTTCACCGAGGCCGTGCGCGAACGCTTGAATGCACCGCCGATTCAAGTAGACATCGACTGGCCAACATACGCCGGCAAAAAGCGTCATCTGCCGTGGTACCTGCTGGCGGCGAAATGCCTGTCTCAAAACGGTATCAAGGTGCTGATGCATGGCGGTGGCGCGCATACGTCGGGGCGCCTATACAGCGAACAGCTGCTGGACCTGCTTGGCATCCCCTTGGCTCGTAACTGGCAGGCGGTGGAACGCGCGCTGGAACAGCAGAATCTGGCATTTATCCCGCTGGGTGATTGGGCGCCCCAGTTGCAGCGCATGATCGACTTGCGCAACACCCTCGGTTTGCGCTCGCCGATTCACTCCCTCGCACGAATCCTCAATCCCTTAGGGGCACGTTGCGGCTTGCAGAGTATTTTTCACCCGGGCTACCAAAGTGTCCATCGCGACGCCAGTGGCTTGCTGGGCGATCACGCCATCGTCGTCAAAGGGGACGGCGGCGAGGTTGAAATCAATCCCGACACCATCAGCCATCTTTACGGAACCACGAATGGACAGCCCTGGGACGAGGAATGGCCTGCGCTCTCGGACCGCCGCCATGTGAAACCCGCATCCCTTGATCCTCAGCAACTCGTTGCCTTGTGGAAAGGTGAACTGCAGGACAGCTACCCGCAACTGGCACTGATTTCCACCATCGCGCTGGCCTTGCGCGGACTCGGTCTACCACGGGGAAAAGCGTTCGAGCGTGCGGAATATTTTTGGGAAAATCGCAATACATCGATTTAACTGATCGTTACACCCCACCCTTTGCGCTTTTTGTTCGAACGATTCTGCTTAGACTGGCCTCCAAAGCATGTCATTGCCAACTTTGGAGTCAGATATGGGCCTTCTCGTAGAGGGACGCTGGCACGACCAGTGGTACGAAAGCAGTAAAGACGGGGCGTTTCAGCGTGAGCAGGCACAACGCCGTAACTGGATCACCGCGGACGGCAGCCCCGGCCCCACTGGCGAAGGCGGCTTCAAGGCTGAGGCCGGCCGGTATCACCTCTATGTTTCGCTGGCGTGCCCTTGGGCCCATCGCACGCTGATCTACCGCAAGCTCAAAGGGCTGGAAAGCCTGATCGACGTTTCGGTGGTCAGTTGGCTGATGCGCGAAAACGGCTGGACCTTCGACGCCGAAACAGGCTCCAGCGGTGATCCCCTCGACCACCACCGATTTCTGTACCAGCGTTATCTGGCCGACAACGCGGACTACACCGGGCGCGTTACGGTACCCCTGCTGTGGGACAAAAAACTGCAACGTATCGTCAGCAATGAGTCGGCCGAAATCATCCGCATGTTCAACTCAGCGTTTGACGAACTGACGGGCAATCGTCTGGATCTGTACCCGGACGCTTTGCAGTTGCCGATCGATGAGCTGAACGAGCGGATCTATCCGGCTGTAAACAATGGTGTTTACCGTGCGGGCTTTGCAACGTCCCAAGGCGCTTATGAAGAAGCGTTCGACGACGTGTTCGCTGAGCTGGACGCCATTGAAACGCTGCTGGGCGAAAGGCGTTATCTGACAGGCGAATACCTGACCGAGGCCGATATCCGTTTGTTCACCACCATCGTGCGGTTCGACCCGGTGTATCACGGTCATTTCAAATGCAACCTGCGCCGCATCGCGGATTACCCGAATCTGAGCGGTTGGTTGCTTGAGTTGTATCAGTGGCCAGGTGTGGCCGAAACGGTCAATTTCGAACACATCAAACACCACTATTACGCCAGTCACAACACGATCAATCCGACCGCCATTGTACCCAAGGGCCCTCAGCAGGATCTGAGCGCACCCCATGAAAGGGAACATCGGGTCGGGCGTGGTATCTGGCATAAAACCGGGCAATAAAAAACGCCGGACCGCTTGAGAGCGCGTATCAGCGGCTTCAAGCGGTCCAGCGTTTCAGAACCGAACGATCAGACGGTAGCCTGAGCGCCCTCGAACCAGGCCAGTTTTTCCCGCAGCTTGACCACCTCGCCCACAATCACCAGTGTCGGGGCATGAACGTCATGCTCGGCCACCAGTTGTGGCAGATTGGCCAACGTACCGGTAAATACCCGCTGGTTAACCGTGGTGCCTTGCTGGATCAGGGCAGCCGGGGTGTCGGCGGAGCGGCCATGCTTGATCAATTCCTCACAGATCACCGGCAGGCCAATCAACCCCATATACAGCACCAACGTCTGGCCGGGAGACACAAGGTCAGTCCAGGGCAGATCCGTGGTGCCGTCTTTGAGGTGACCGGTCACGAAACGCACCGATTGCGCATGATCCCGATGCGTCAACGGAATACCCGCGTAAGCGGCACAGCCGCTGGCGGCGGTGATACCCGGCACAACCTGAAACGGAATGCCATGCGCGGCCAACTCTTCAATCTCCTCGCCGCCACGGCCGAAGATGAACGGATCGCCGCCCTTCAACCGCAATACCCGTTTGCCTTGTTTCGCCAGATCCACCAACTTCCTGTTGATCTGATCCTGAGGCAGCGCGTGATCGGCGCGCTGTTTGCCGACGTAGACCCGTTCGGCATCGCGACGGCAAAGATCGAGAATCGCAGGCGCCACCAGTCGGTCATAAAGCACCACATCGGCCTGCTGCATGAGGCGCAGGGCACGAAACGTCAGCAAATCCGGATCACCCGGCCCAGCGCCCACCAGATAGACCTCGCCCGGTGCGTGGGGGGGCTCACCGGCAACTTTGGCCACCAGCAGTTTTTCAGCCTCGGCGCCCTGCCCGGCCAGTTGCCGGTCGGCAATGGGTCCTTGGAAGACCTCTTCCCAGAAAGCACGACGCTGCGTGACATCCGGGTAAAGATTCTTCACCTGACTGCGAAAACGCGCCGCCAGACCGGCCAACTGGCCGTAAGTCGACGGAATCCAGGTTTCCAGCTTGGCGCGAATCAGCCGCGCCAGTACGGGTGCATCACCGCCACTGGAGACTGCGATGACCAACGGCGACCGGTCAACGATGGCCGGAAAAATCACGCTGCACAGCGCAGGCGCATCGACGACGTTGACCGGCACGCACCGACGCTTGGCATCCTGGGAAACCTGAGCGTTAAGCGGCTCGTCATCGGTGGCCGCAATGATCAGCACACAACCGTCGAGATCGCTCTCGCAATAGCCTCGCAGAATCGACTGACCGCCACTGCGCTCAACCAATTCCAACAGCTGCGGCTCGATTTCGGGCGCGACCACTCGCAACAACGCACCCGCATCGGCAATCAGGCGGGATTTGCGCAATGCAATCTCGCCACCGCCCACGACCAGCACATGGCTGCCACGCAGGTTATGGAACAGCGGCAAAAACTCCATTTAACCGATGACCTCGATACCGCCCATGTAAGGCTTGAGGACCTCTGGCACGCGAATCGAACCATCGGCCTGCTGGTAGTTCTCCAACACAGCGACCAGCGTGCGACCCACAGCCAGACCCGAACCGTTCAGGGTATGAACCAGTTCCGGCTTGCCGGTTTCCGGGTTGCGCCAGCGTGCCTGCATGCGGCGCGCCTGGAAGTCACCGCAGTTGGAGCACGAAGAGATTTCGCGGAACTTGTCCTGGCTCGGAATCCAGACTTCCAGATCGTAGGTCTTCACTGCACTGAAGCCCATGTCACCGGTGCACAAGGCCAGTACGCGATAAGGCAGCTCGAGCAGTTGCAGTACGCGCTCGGCATTGCCCGTCAACGACTCAAGAGCCGCCTGGGACTGATCCGGCGCAACGATCTGGACCATCTCGACCTTGTCGAACTGGTGCTGACGAATCATGCCCCGCGTGTCACGTCCCGAAGCGCCCGCCTCACTGCGAAAGCATGGCGTATGCGCAACGAACTTCATCGGCAGCTGTTTGGCGTCGAGGATCTCGCCGGCGACGATATTGGTAAGCGACACTTCCGCCGTGGGGATAAGATAAAGATCCGCCTCGCCTTCGCGAGTGATCTTGAACAAATCTTCTTCGAACTTCGGCAACTGACCCGTGCCCTGCAGCGCGGGTGCCTGAACCAGATACGGCGTATAGGCTTCTTCGTAACCATGCTCATGAACGTGCAGATTGATCATGAACTGCGCCAGCGCCCGATGCAGACGCGCAATAGGGCCGCGCAGCAGTGCAAAACGAGCGCCGGACAGCTTGGCGGCGGTTTCAAAATCGAGCCAGCCGAATTTCTCGCCCAACGCCACATGATCCTGAACGGCGAAATCAAACGCCGTCGGGGTGCCCCAGGTACGGACTTCGACGTTGTCGTCTTCATCCTTGCCCACCGGCACGGATTCGTGGGGCAGGTTCGGCATGCTCAGCAGCATGGCGTCCAGCTCAGCCTGAATCGCGTCCAGTTCCACTTTGCCGCTGCTCAGTTCCTGGGCCATGCGCTCGACATCAGCCATCAAGGGCGCGATGTCTTCGCCGCGCTGCTTGGCCTGACCGATGGATTTGGAACGGGCGTTACGCTCGGCCTGCAATTGCTCAGTGCGGGTCTGTACCGTCTTGCGCTGGGTTTCCAGCGATTCAATGCGGGCTACATCCAGTGTAAAGCCACGGGAAGCCAGGCGATCCGCTACGTCCTGAAGTTGAGTACGTAACAGTTTGGAATCGAGCATATCGTTCTCTCGTCTATCAAAGTCTGGTCAGGGACAGGCCAACCCACGTCGCGATTAGCCCGCCGAACACGCTGATGCCTGCATAGCCAAGGGCCAGGGGCATTTGCCCGCTTTCCAGCAGGCGCACCGTATCCAGTGAAAAGGATGAAAAGGTCGTAAGACCCCCTACAAAGCCGACAATCAGGCCGGCGCGAATCTCGATCGGTACTTCCGGGCGCAAGAGAAACAGCCCGTAAAGCACACCAATGATCAGGCAACCGACGATGTTCACCGCCAGCGTCGCCGTATAAAAATGACGCGGCCAGTTCGCGCTGACCCAAGTGCCAGCAGCGAAGCGCAATAATGTACCAGCGATACCGGCAACCGACACCGCAAGAATCGTTCTAATCACAACTACTTTCTCCGCTGCAGAGGGCTTGCGGCGTCCAGCGCAGCCAGGTGCCGCAGTTTTTCCCCGATCTTGAGCTCCAGACCGCGCGGCACTGGCTGGTAATACTGGCGTGGCTCCAGCTCTTGCGGAAAGTAATCTTCGCCAGCCGCGTAGGCGTCAGGCTCATCATGGGCATAACGGTATTCTTCGCCGTAACCCAGCTGCTTCATGAGTTTGGTGGGTGCGTTGCGCAAGTGCAGCGGAACTTCAAGAGAGCCATGCTCGGTCGCTTCGCGCATCGCCGCCTTGAATGCCATGTACACCGCGTTGCTTTTCGGGGCGCAGGCCAGATAGACAATGGCCTGCGCGACCGCCAGTTCACCTTCCGGGCTTCCCAGACGCTCCTGCACGTCCCAGGCGGACATGCACAGGGGCAGCGCCCGCGGGTCGGCATTGCCAATGTCTTCGCTGGCCATACGCACAACCCGACGCGCCAGATACAGCGGATCGCAGCCGCCATCGATCATGCGGGCGAACCAGTACAGCGCCGCATCGGGATTGGAACCGCGAATGGACTTGTGCAGCGCTGAAATCTGGTCATAGAACGCTTCCCCGCCTTTGTCGAAGCGGCGACGGCTGTCACCCAGCAAGCTTTGCAGCAAATCAAGGCCGATTTCCGACCCGTCCTCAGCCAGATCGGACGCGTTCTCCAACAGATTGAGCATGCGCCGACCGTCACCATCGGCCGCCGCCATCAGCATCGCAAAGCCTTCGTCGCTCAGGCTCAACCCATGCTGACCCAGCCCTCGCTCCTCGGTGAGCGCACGCTGTACCAGCTTGCGCAGCGCAGCCTCGTCGAGGCTTTTGAGCACATAGACCCGGGCGCGGGACAACAGGGCGTTATTGAGTTCGAAGGACGGGTTTTCAGTGGTGGCGCCAATGAAGATCAGCGTGCCATCTTCCACATAAGGTAGAAATGCATCCTGCTGGGACTTGTTGAAACGATGCACTTCATCGACAAACAGGATGGTGCGCCGACCGTACTGCCCGGCCTGCTGTTTGGCGACCTCAACGGCCTGGCGAATCTCTTTTACGCCCGCCAGCACCGCCGAGACGGTTTCGAAATGCGCATCGGAAACCTTGGCCAATAGCCTCGCCAACGTGGTTTTGCCAACGCCCGGCGGCCCCCAGAAGATCATTGAGTGCAGCGCGCCTTGCTCCAATGCTTCACGCAGCGGCTTGCCGTGGGCAAGCAAATGCTCCTGACCGACATATTCGTCCAGGTTGGTCGCACGCAGCCGTGCGGCCAGCGGTTGAGCTATCGGATCGCTTCGAAACAGGTCCATGGGCGCCGTTTAAAACCTCTTATTCCTGAATGACATCCGCGCCTTTAGGAATCTGGAACTGGAACTTGCTCGCGGCAATCGGCTCGTTAGCCTTCACGCCGGTGAACAGGATATTGGTGCGCTGGCCCACGCTGTCGATCAACTGCATGTCGTTGATGATGCCATTGCGAAACGACAGGCGCAGGCTATCGAACAGCGTGTCCTTGGTCTTGGGCTTCAACACGAAGTCGATGACGCCGCCCGCTTCCTTGGCAGAGATATCAAAGCTTTCGCTGATTTTCGACACATCACCGGACAACAGCAGTGCAGGCGTTTGAGTCAGACGCTGATCCAGCGTCTTGATGGTGACTTGCTCAAGATCCGGGTCCCACAGGGAAACCTTCTTGCCGTCAGAAACCATCAGCTGTTCCTGAGGCGCATCGGTGTGCCAATTGAACAGGCCGGGACGCTGCAAGGCCATTTCGCCCGTTGTTTCCTGCAATTGAGTACCGCTACCGTCCAGGGTCAACTGGGAAAAGCGCGCCGTGAGGGTTTGCGATTTTTCCAGCAACTGGGTCAGACGCGCGACGTCCTTGCTGTCGGCATGGGCCGGGATAGCGGAAAAGGTCAGTGCAGTTACCAACAACATGCGGATAAGACGCATGGGAATCCTCATTGAGTTCGGTGAAATTCCGCCGACGCATCCAATGCGTCAGCGGACAGGTGTTCGACAGTCTCGCTGTCAGTCGCGCATCGGGGCTGGCGCGATGACTTCACGGGAGCCATTGGTGTTCATGGACGTCACGACGCCAGCCATTTCCATGGCTTCGATCATACGCGCCGCCCGGTTGTAACCGATCTTCAGCTTGCGCTGGACCGCAGAGATCGAGGCGCGACGGCTTTCCAGCACGAACTTGACCGCTTCGTCGTAAAGGGCATCGCTTTCGCTGTCATCGGAACCTTCGCCGCTGCCGCCATCAAACCCGCTGCCGGGTTCTTCGACGCCAGCCAGAATATCTTCGTTGTAGTCCGGCGTACCGCGCAGTTTCCATGCTTCGACGACGCGATGGACCTCATCGTCGGAAACAAAGGCACCATGGACCCGGATCGGCAGACTGGTGCCCGGCGGCATGTAGAGCATGTCGCCGTGACCCAACAGTTGCTCGGCGCCGCCTTGGTCGATGATGGTTCTGGAGTCAATCTTGCTCGACACCTGAAACGCCATCCGCGTCGGAATGTTGGCCTTGATCAAGCCGGTGATCACGTCCACCGAAGGCCGCTGGGTCGCGAGGATCAGGTGAATACCGGCGGCACGAGCCTTTTGGGCAATACGTGCGATCAGCTCTTCAACCTTCTTGCCGACAATCATCATCATGTCGGCAAACTCGTCCACAACCACCACGATGGTCGGTAACTTGGTCAACAGCGGCGCTTCGTCGTGAATGCTTTCGCGCTTGTACAGTGGATCGACCAAGGGAGTGCCGGCTTCCTGCGCTTCCCTGACTTTCTGGTTGAACCCCGACAGGTTACGCACGCCCATCTTCGCCATCAGCTTGTAGCGACGCTCCATCTCGGCGACGCTCCAGCGCAAGGCGTTGGCAGCGTCCTTCATGTCGGTGACGACCGGGCAGAGCAGATGCGGAATGCCTTCGTAGATCGACAGCTCAAGCATTTTGGGGTCGATCATGATCAATTTGGCGTCTTCCGGGCCGGACTTGAACAGGATCGAGAGAATCATCGCGTTAACGCCCACGGACTTACCGGAGCCGGTTGTACCCGCGACCAGCAAGTGCGGCATTTTCGCCAGATCGGTAATAACCGGCTTGCCGCCAATGTCATGTCCCAGGGCCAAGGTAACGGGTGATTTGGCATCGTCGTATTCAGGGGTCGACAACACCTCCGAGAACCGCACAATCTGCCGATCATCGTTGGGAATCTCGATGCCGACCGTGGTTTTACCCGGAATGACTTCCACAACCCGTACGCTGAGAACGGCAAGCGAACGCGCCAGGTCCTTGGCCAGGTTGGAAATACGGCTGACCTTCACGCCCGGCGCCGGTTGAATTTCGTAACGAGTGATGACCGGGCCGGGATGGATCGAATCCACCGTAACCTCGACACCAAACTCCTTGAGCTTGATTTCCAGCAGGTTGCCGACAGCGGCCAGAGACTCTGGCGAGTAGTTGAGCTGCTTTTTTTCCGCCGGATCGAGAATCGAAATAGGCGGCAAGGTGCCTTCCACGGCGCTGTCAACGAACAAGGGCGCCTGCTTTTCTTTCTCCACACGCTTGCTTGGTTCGGGGGCCCTGGCAGGTGCCGGAGGGATGACCGGTGCCGCATGCTTTTCGCGCTCGACCGCAGGCTTGGTAAAGACTTGTTCACGCGCAATCGGCTCTTGCATGACGGGATCACGCCTGACCGGATCGCGGGCGATCGGCTCGCGGTCAACCGGGCGCTCCTTGGCCTTGGCCGGATCACGACGATCGGCAGCGATGGGCGCGGTGTCGTAGTCCCGGGTATCGGCTTCACGCAGTTTCGCGACCATCTGTTTGCGCTCGTTGCGTGCCGCCCACCAGCGGCTGGCGGCCCCCTGGAACAGCTCCAGCAGATCCAGGGTGATCTTGCCCGTCACGTCCATCACCTTGAACCAGGACAGGTCGGTAAACACCGTCAGGCCGCAAAGAAACAGAGCAATGAACAACAACGTACTGCCCTGGATATTCAGGGCTTTCTTGGCCATGTCCCCCAGAATTTCGCCCAGCACACCACCGGCAGAACCGGGGAAACCTGCTGCGAAATGGAAGTGGATGTGCGCCAGCGCTGCACCGGCAAGCACCAGGAAAACCAGACCGATCAAGCGCCAGGAAAACAGCCAGCCGCTCCACTGCCAGGGCTCATGGCGATGACGGAAGATCTGGTAAGTCTTGATCGCCAGCAGCAACGGGAAGATGTAGGCAAAGTAGCCCAGGACCATGAACAGGATGTCAGCGCTGAAAGCGCCTGCACGCCCCGCGGCATTCTGGACTTGCGCAGAACTGCTGGTATGGCTCCAGCCAGGATCATTCTGGTCGTAGGTCAGCAGTGCCATCATCAAATACAGGCACAGGGCGCCGAAAGCGATCAGCGCACCTTCCTTGAGTCGGTAGTGCAAATGCTGCCGCCAAAGCGGAACGGGGCTGGGTGCTGCGGTGGATTTCTTCAAAACGCTTTTTTTCCTGCGCTGGAGCGCGAACATCTGATGGTTAACGTAGAACGAACTGTATTCACGAAATAAGGGTCGTCAATCCTGAAAATGGGTGTAGACGACGCATTGGCAATGCGCTGAACGGGCAATGTCTTGAAGCACAACGCACGTCGTGGGCATTGTACGGGTTTGCGCCGCTGATGCCACGCTAGTCTGGCTTGGGTGTAGCATATCTTCAAGACCGGCCAGAAACGCTCAATTTGAGCACGCATTGCCTTTGCTGACAAAGACTTATGCGATATTCCTTGTACAGCTTCGCAAAACGTTCTGGCTGAAAGATTCCGGGCCAGGTTAGCGCCCAAAAGGCCATCACACGGACAGAAGATCCGCCGCCAAAAAGGACGACCGCTTATGACTACGCATTCCGACAAGAGTTGCAGCACGATGCTGACCGCCCTCCCCTCTCACGCTGTGTCGACCCCATGCTGACCTGGCTGCAGCGCAATAGCCTGGCATTTCCGCCGTTGAAAAAAGCCCTGCAGGAGCCCAATGGCCTGCTCGCGGCGGGTGGCGATCTGTCTGCAGACCGACTGATTCAGGCCTATCGTCACGGCTGCTTCCCTTGGTTCCAGGAAGGCCAGCCCATTCTGTGGTGGTCACCGGATCCACGCACGGTGCTATTCCCTCAAGAGCTGCACGTGTCCCGCAGCCTGGGCAAGGTCATTCGACAGGGCCGCTACCAGGTGACGTTCGATCAAGACTTTGCCGCCGTGATACGCGCCTGCGCAGGACCGCGCAGCTACGCCGACGGCACCTGGATCACCGGCACGATGCAAGCCGCTTATCTGGAACTCCATAAGCGGGGTCATGCGCACAGCGTCGAAGTCTGGAGCGACGGGGAGCTGGTCGGAGGTTTGTACGGTTTGGCGCTGGGGCAGCTTTTCTTCGGGGAGTCGATGTTCAGCCATGCTGATAACGCCTCTAAAGTGGGTTTCGCCACCCTGGTAGAGCGTTTGGCCCACTGGGGCTTTGTGCTGATCGACTGCCAGATGCCCACTGATCACCTGCACAGTTTTGGCGCCCGCCCGATCCCCCGCCTGGAGTTCGCCGATTATCTTCGCCAACATCTGGACCAGCCGAATAACGCTGACTGGTTGCCTAGGCGAGTTCAACAGGCTGACATACACTCTAACTAAAGGTTTTTCTCAGGGGGGCGATCATGACAGAGCTGGCCCGGCTTAAGTTCTATGCCACGCAACCCCATTCCTGCAGCTACTTGCCTGAGGAACAAGCGACCACGCTATTCCTGGACCCCAGCCAGCCAATGGACGTCAAAGTCTATGCCGACCTCTCGGACATGGGCTTCCGTCGCAGTGGCGACCACCTGTACCGCCCTCACTGCCAGAATTGCAGTGCGTGCGTTCCCGCCAGAATCCCGGTTGACCTGTTCGTGCCGAATCGCCAGCAGAAGCGCATTTTCAAGCGCAATGCAGATATTCAGGTGACCGCCACAAAACCTCACTTCACCGAAGAGTATTTCGATCTTTATCAGCGCTATATCGAACAAAGGCATGCCGACGGCGATATGTTTCCACCCAGCCGCGACCAGTTTTCAACTTTTTTAGTTCGCGACCTGCCCTTTTGCAGGTTCTATGAATTTCGCCTTGAAAAACGCTTGCTCGCAGTCGCCGTTACCGACCTGCTACCCAACGGCCTCTCAGCGGTTTACACCTTCTACGAACCCACCGAAGAGCGCCGCAGTCTGGGGCGCTACGCCATTTTGTGGCAGATCGCTGAAGCATCGCGGCTCAAGCTTCATGCGGTCTATCTGGGGTACTGGATAAAGAACTGCCAAAAGATGAATTACAAGACCCAATATCGGCCTATCGAGCTGCTGACAAACCAGAGATGGGTCACTCTTTACTGAAGCCCTTGGCTTAACCATCCTTTTTCGGGCACAATGCACGCCGCTTTTGCCTGGCGCCACTTGCACCGGGCCACTCATTGGATACCGAGGGCTTTACTGCATGTCGAAAGAAGACAGCTTCGAAATGGAAGGCACTGTCGTCGACACCCTGCCCAACACCATGTTTCGTGTGGAGTTGGAAAACGGGCACGTCGTAACCGCGCATATCTCCGGCAAGATGCGCAAGAACTACATCCGTATTCTTACCGGTGACAAGGTGCGTGTTGAGCTGACGCCCTACGACCTGAGCAAAGGGCGCATTACTTACCGCGCCCGATAAGCAGGTCTTAACAAAAACGCCCGGCACCTGCCGGGCGTTTTTGTTCGCCTGGATTTTGTGTTGACACGCGCCACCGTGGGGTGCAGCTCAAAATGGCCTCGCAAAAATGTAACGCCTTACCCAACAAAAAACCCCGCAGCTCTTGCGAGATGCGGGGCTTTTGCTTGCCTCAGACTAAGCCAACGGACTACGCCATTTCTGCCGTGGTCTCGAAGTCGAAGGTCATCTCGCCATCCTTGACGTCGATGTGCACAACACCTCCGTGCTCAGCCAACTCGCCAAACAGGATCTCCTCAGCCAGGGGACGCTTGATCTTGTCCTGAATCAATCGAGCCATAGGTCGAGCGCCCATCTGCGCGTCGTAACCACCCGCCGCCAGCCAGCTTCTTGCCGCATCGGAGACTTCGAGCAAGACCCGTTTGTCCTCCAACTGCGCCTGAAGCTCGGTAAGGAACTTGTCCACCACGCTTTTGATGACCTCATGACTGAGGCGACCAAATTGAATGATGGTGTCCAGACGGTTGCGGAACTCCGGCGTGAAGCTTTTCTTGATCACCTCCATCGCATCGGACGAATGGTCCTGATGAGTGAAACCGATGGACGCACGCGCTGCGGTTTCGGCGCCGGCGTTGGTGGTCATGATCACGATCACGTTGCGGAAATCGGCCTTGCGCCCGTTGTTGTCGGTCAAGGTCCCGTGATCCATGACCTGCAGCAGCAGGTTAAAGACTTCCGGGTGCGCTTTTTCGATTTCATCGAGGAGCAATACGCAATGAGGCTGCTTGGTAATGGCTTCAGTCAGAAGGCCGCCCTGATCGAAGCCCACATAGCCTGGAGGTGCACCGATCAACCGCGATACGGTGTGGCGCTCCATGTATTCAGACATGTCGAAACGCACCAGCTCGATCCCCAGCGCCTTGGCCAACTGCCGGGCGGCTTCGGTCTTGCCAACACCGGTAGGACCGGCGAACAGGAAAGAACCGACCGGTTTGTCCGGCGATTTCAAACCAGCACGGGACAGCTTGATGGCCGTGGACAACGAATCGATAGCTGCATCCTGACCAAACACCGTCAGCTTGAGATCACGCTCAAGATTACGCAGCAGCTCTTTGTCGGAACTGTTGACGTGTTTTGGGGGGATACGCGCGATTTTCGCGACGATATCTTCAACTTGCGCCACATCAATACGTTTCACGCGCTTCTCGACCGGCTGCAGACGCTGATAGGCGCCCGCCTCGTCGATCACATCGATGGCCTTGTCCGGCATATGCCGGTCATTGATGTAGCGCGACGCCAGTTCGGCAGCGGCGCGCAGGGCTTCGTCGCTGTACTCGATATTGTGATGCAGCTCGAAACGGCCCTTGAGCCCCCTGAGGATACCGATGGTGTCCTCCACCGACGGCTCCGAGACGTCGACCTTCTGGAAACGTCGTGCCAAGGCACGATCCTTTTCGAAGATGCCGCGGAATTCCTGGAAAGTCGTCGAGCCGATACACCGGATATCACCCGAAGACAGCAGCGGCTTGAGCAGGTTCGAAGCATCCATCACGCCGCCCGACGCAGCGCCCGCACCGATGATGGTGTGAATTTCATCGATGAAGAGAATCGCGTGAGGACGTTTTTTCAGCTCATTGAGCAGGGCCTTGAAGCGCTTCTCGAAATCGCCCCGGTACTTGGTCCCGGCCAGCAATGCGCCGAGATCGAGGGAATACACGACACTGTTGGCAAGCAGATCAGGGACCTGGTTGTCGACGATGCGCTTGGCCAGACCTTCCGCGATAGCCGTCTTGCCAACACCCGCCTCGCCTACCAGCAGCGGGTTGTTCTTCCGACGCCTGGCCAGGATCTGCGCCACGCGCTCGACTTCCATCTCACGGCCGACCAGCGGATCGATGCGACCCTGGCGAGCCAGTTCGTTAAGGTTACTGGCATAGGCATCCAGAGGATTGCCTGAAGAAGAAGACTCACCGCCCTCGTCGTCCTGCATATCTTGCTCACCTTCAGAGTGATCGCCATGCCCGGGCACTTTGGAAATGCCGTGAGCGATGTAGTTGACGACATCGATGCGCGCAACGCTTTGCTGCTTGAGCAGAAATACAGCCTGGCTTTCCTGCTCACTGAAAATCGCAACCAGCACGTTTGCGCCAGTCACTTCACGCTTGCCGGAGCTCTGTACGTGGAACACCGCACGCTGCAGAACGCGCTGAAAGCCCAGGGTTGGCTGGGTTTCACGGTCTTCATCGTGGACAGGAATAAGTGGCGTAGTGGAGTCGATAAACTCCTGCAGATCATGCTTGAGTTTATCGAGGTTTGCGCCGCAGGCACGCAGAACAGTGGCGGCAGCCTCGTTATCCAATAGAGCCAGCAGCAGGTGCTCCACGGTCATGAATTCATGACGCTTGGAGCGTGCCTCCTTGAAGGCCAGATTGAGGGTGACTTCGAGCTCACGGTTTAACATAGCTTCACCTCATACCCAAGTGGTCGGCGTTTAACCGTCCTTCTCGATCTCACAGAGTAGCGGATGCTGGCTTTCCCTGGCGTATTGGTTCACCTGCGTTGCCTTGGTCTCGGCGATGTCGCGGGTAAACAATCCACATACTGCCCGTCCCTCTGTATGGACAGCCAGCATGACCTTGGTCGCCAGCTCACGATTCAGGTTAAAAAACACCTCAAGCACTTCAACAACAAAGTCCATTGGGGTGTAGTCGTCGTTAAATAAAACCACCTTGTACATCGGCGGCGCCTGTAGCGTCGGCTTTGCGTCCTGAACTGCAATGCCTGCCGCGTCATCCTCACGGGAACCCGGACTGTCCTGATTGAATGTTAGTCGAATCTTGCTGATTGCATGCATGGAAAGAAGAGTTCGTAGATGGCGGATAGAAAATAATTAGCCCTGGTCTGACCGGTTTTCAAACAGACCGCCGCATGACCTTGACTATCGGCTAAACGGTGTTACAAACAATAGAACCCACATTGGGTAAAAAGGGTCCGCGCAGTCAACCAAAATTTTTTTAGGTCCGGCGGATGAGGTGGATGATACTCCCAACGGAGTCCTTTGCAGAGGGATGTGACTATGCTCAGCGGTAAGGTCAAGTGGTTCAATAATGCAAAAGGTTATGGTTTCATCCTTGCCGATGGTAGAGATGAAGATTTGTTCGCCCATTACTCGGCCATCAAGATGGACGGGTATAAAACCCTCAAAGCTGGCCAGCCGGTCAATTTTGAGATCATCCAGGGGCCCAAGGGCTTGCATGCAGTGGATATCCAGGCAGCGGCGATAAGCGATAATGCTGCGTCACCCGCCGAATCTCCAAGTCACACCAGCAAGTCCGATACAGTGACTGCCTGACCCGGCAAGCGCGACCCACTCCTGCACCACATGCAAATCGGCCGGTTCAGACACCTGAACCGGCCGATTCTGCTTGCAATGCCGCTTCAATCTCACATATGAGAAATCAGCGCATCACCAAAGGCTGATGAAGACAGCAGCGTCGCACCATCCATTAACCGCTCGAAATCATAAGTAACAGTTTTCGCGGAAATCGCACCGTTTGTTCCCTTGATGATCAGGTCTGCCGCTTCGATCCACCCCATGTGGCGCAACATCATTTCGGCGGACAGAATCAACGACCCCGGATTGACCTGGTCTTTGCCTGCGTATTTAGGTGCCGTGCCGTGTGTCGCCTCGAACATGGCCACCGTGTCCGACAGGTTGGCCCCCGGCGCAATACCGATCCCGCCCACTTCCGCCGCCAATGCATCAGACAGATAGTCGCCGTTGAGGTTGAGCGTCGCGATAACGTCGTATTCAGCGGGCCGGAGCAGAATTTGCTGGAGCATCGCATCGGCGATGGCATCTTTGACGATGACATTCTTGCCGGTTCTGGGGTTCTTGAACTGCATCCACGGCCCACCGTCGAGCAGCGTCGCCCCGAATTCCTGAGCCGCAATCTCGTACGCCCATTCCTTGAAGGCACCTTCGGTGAACTTCATGATGTTGCCTTTGTGCACGATGGTCAGTGAGTCCCGATCATTGTCCACCACATACTGCAACGCCTTGCGCGCGAGGCGCTGAGTGCCTTCCTTGGAAACCGGCTTGATGCCGATGCCGCAATCCTGGTCGAAGCGGATTTTGGTAACGCCCATTTCCTCCTTGAGGAACTTGATGACCTTGATCGCCTCAGGCGAACCTGCTTTCCATTCAATCCCGGCGTAGATGTCTTCGGAGTTTTCCCGAAAAATCGTCATATCCACATCGCCGGGTTTTTTGACCGGGCTTGGCACGCCTTCGAACCAGCGCACCGGACGCAAACAGACATACAAGTCCAGTTGCTGACGCAGCGCGACGTTTAAGGAGCGGATCCCGCCACCTACCGGGGTGGTCAGCGGCCCCTTGATCGAAACCACGTAATCCTTCACGGCATCCAGCGTTTCCTGGGGCAGCCACGTGTCCTGGTCGTAAACCTGAGTCGCTTTCTCGCCGGCGTAGACTTCCATCCAGGAAATCTTGCGCTGGCCGCCGTAGGCCTTGTCGACGGCGGCATCCACCACCTTGATCATGACCGGACTGATATCCACTCCAATCCCGTCACCCTCAATGAACGGAATGATCGGGTTATCAGGCACGTTCAGAGAATGATCGGCGTTGACCGTGATCTTTTCGCCAACGGCTGGAACCTGAATCTTCTGGTATCCCATTATTGTTCTACTCCGGTGTGGTCTGTTGAGAAATCCTGAATGCGATTGAGCGTAGTCAGCCGCAGCGCTACTGGCAACTCATGGCAGAGCCGACGCGACACGATAAAGCCTCATGCGGCCGCGACGCGCAAGGATACAGAGCCGGTTTTGACCAAGACCCTCGACCAACGGCCTATATCGCTCATTCGTTAGCACGCATAGCATTAATGCTTAAGACCAATGGTTTGATATACTCCCGGCGTGACTACCGGGTCATAGGGGTTGACCAGTCTGATACGTGACTTTCAGCCTTTATAGGCGTTGGGCTGCCCTGGCAGTTCATCGCGCGACGCTCGACTGATGCACCCACCATCATCAATCGCGAATAAACCTCGACTTAGGCTCATGAAGGGACTGTGAGCAAGAGTGCATACCCTGCGCGCATCGAGATTTTGTGCATGCTCAGCAAAAGAGAGTTCATACGAAATGTCCAACCGCTCGAAGATCATCTACACCTTCACCGACGAAGCCCCTGCCCTCGCCACCTACTCGCTGCTCCCTATCATCGAAGCTTTTACCGCCTCTTCCGATATCGACGTTGAAACGCGAGACATTTCCCTGGCAGCCCGCATTCTTTCCAGCTTCCCGGAGTCGCTCCGCGCTGATCAGCAAGTAGCGGATCATCTTGCCGAACTGGGCAAACTGGCGACCACGCCAGAAGCCAACATCATCAAACTCCCCAACATCAGTGCCTCGGTCCCGCAACTCAAGGCGACTATCAAAGAACTGCAAGACCAGGGCTTTGCTATCCCCGACTACCCGGAAGCACCGAGCACTGACGCTGAAAAAGACGTTCGCGCCCGCTACGACAAAACCAAAGGCAGCGCCGTGAACCCGGTCCTGCGTGAAGGCAACTCTGATCGTCGCGCCCCGCTGTCAGTCAAGAATTACGCCCGCAAGCACCCGCACAAAATGGGCGCCTGGAGCCCCGACTCCAAGTCCCACGTTGCCTACATGAGCGAAGGCGACTTCTACGGCAGCGAAAAAGCCGCCCTGATTGAAACCCCTGGCAGCGTCAAGATCGAACTGATCGCTCAAGACGGCACAACCACCGTCCTGAAAGAAAAAACGGCAGTCAAGGCAGGCGAGATCATCGATTGCTCCACCCTGAGCAAAAAAGCCCTGCGCACCTTCATCGCCAAAGAAATCGAGGACGCCAAAGCCAAGGGCGTGCTGTTCTCTGTGCACTTGAAAGCGACCATGATGAAGGTCTCGGACCCGATCATGTTCGGCCAGATCGTCGCCGAGTACTACAAGGACGCGCTGACCAAGCACGCCGACATCCTCAAGCAAGTCGGCTTCAGCCTGAACAACGGCATCGGCGACCTGTACGACCGCATCACCGTGCTGCCTGCCGAGAAACAAGCCGAAATCAAGGCGGACATTGAAGCCGTCTACGCTGTGCGCGCACCGCTGGCGATGGTCAACTCCGACAAGGGCATCACCAACCTGCACGTGCCTAGCGACGTAATCGTCGACGCATCGATGCCCGCCATGATCCGTGACTCCGGCAAAATGTGGGGCGCCGACGGCGAACTGCACGACACCAAAGCGGTGATCCCGGACCGTTGCTACGCGACCATCTACCAGGCCACCATTGAAGACTGCAAGAAACACGGCGCCTTCGACCCGACCACCATGGGCAGCGTGCCAAACGTTGGCCTGATGGCGCAGAAAGCCGAAGAGTACGGTTCCCACGACAAGACCTTCCACATTCAAGCCGACGGCGTGGTTCGCGTGACCGACAGCGACGGCAAGTTGCTGATGGAGCAGAAGGTTGAAGCCGGTGATATCTGGCGCATGTGCCAGGCCAAAGACGCACCTATCCAGGACTGGGTCAAACTGGCCGTGAACCGCGCTCGCGCCAGCAACACCCCTGCGGTGTTCTGGCTTGATCCGGCCCGCGCTCACGATGGCGTGATGATCGAGAAGGTCCAGACCTACCTGCGTGACCACGACACTTCGGGTCTGGATATCCGCATCATGTCGCCTGTCGACGCGATGAACTTTACCCTGGAGCGCACTCGCGCCGGCAAGGACACCATTTCGGTGACCGGTAACGTGCTGCGCGACTACCTGACCGACCTGTTCCCGATCATGGAGCTGGGCACCAGCGCCAAGATGCTGTCGATCGTGCCACTGATGAGCGGTGGCGGCCTGTTCGAGACCGGTGCCGGTGGTTCGGCCCCGAAACACGTTCAGCAACTGGTCGAGGAAAACTTCCTGCGCTGGGATTCCCTGGGTGAGTTCCTGGCGCTGGCGGCGTCCCTTGAGCACTTGGGCAGCACCTACAACAACCCGAAAGCACTGGTCCTGTCGAAGACGCTGGATCAGGCGACCGGTGAGTTCCTGGACCGCAACAAGTCGCCTTCGCGTAAAGTCGGCAACATCGACAACCGCGGCAGCCACTTCTACCTGGCGCTTTTCTGGGCTCAGGCGCTGGCAGCACAGAACGACGACGCAGCGCTGAAAGCGCAGTTCACGCCGCTGGCGAAAACCCTGGCCGACAACGAAGAAAAAATCGTTGCCGAGCTCAATGCCGTTCAAGGCAAACCTGCGGACATCGGCGGTTACTACTACCCGAACGCCGAGCTGACCAGCAAGGTCATGCGCCCAAGCGCAACCTTCAACGCGGCGATCGCTTCGCTGGTGTAAGGCTGCAGCGGTCAGGCGCCTGAAAAACGCCATGTCCAACGGAACCCCGGCCTCGCGCCGGGGTTTCTGTTTCTGCGACAGTCAACGCTCGGCGCTGTCGCGCCCAACTTTCATGCACAAGGGTCACTCACCATGCAATGGCAAGCCCATGTCACCGTCGCCACAATTGTTGAAGATCACGGCCGCTTTCTGATCGTCGAAGAACTCAAGGGCGGGAAAGCCGTGCTCAACCAACCAGCCGGCCATCTGGACCCTGACGAGACCCTGCAAAACGCCGCGGTACGCGAAACCCTGGAAGAAACCGGCTGGGACGTCGAACTCACCAGTGTCATCGGGATTTACCTCTACACCGCCCCCAGCAACGGCGTGACCTATCAGCGCATCTGTTTCGCCGCCAAACCACTTCGCCACCACCCCGACTATCCGTTGGATGACGGCATCATCGGCCCTCTATGGCTGACCCGGGAACAACTTCAGGCTGAACAGGACCGCTGGCGCAGCGAGCTGGTGATGCGCTGTATAGACGATTATCTGAGTGGCGAGCATTTCAGTCTGAACCTGCTGCGCGACGGCGTGTGAGACTCCGCGACCTCAGCCTGTTAGAATCGCGTCCTTTTCGAAGCTACCCATTGAATCCCTATGCGTGATCCAGCCCTTTCCGATACAGCAACGAAGCGCGTCATCGTCGGCATGTCCGGCGGCGTAGATTCTTCCGTTTCCGCCGTTCTGCTCATGGAGCAGGGCTATCAGGTGGAAGGCTTGTTCATGAAGAACTGGGAAGAAGACGATGGAACGGACTACTGCACCGCTCGCGAAGACCTGGCCGACGCCCAGGCCGTGTGCGACAAGATCGGCATCAAGCTGCACACCGCCAACTTCGCCGCAGAATACTGGGACAACGTGTTCGAGCACTTCCTGGCCGAATACAAAGCCGGGCGCACGCCCAACCCGGACATCCTTTGCAACCGCGAAATCAAATTCAAGGCGTTCCTCGACTACGCCCTGACGCTAGGCGCCGACCTTATTGCCACCGGCCACTATGTGCGCCGACGCGACGTCGATGGCCGCACCGAACTGCTCAAGGGCCTGGACCCGAACAAGGACCAGAGCTACTTCCTGCATGCCGTGGGCGGTGAACAGATTGCCAAGACCCTGTTCCCGGTCGGCGAACTGGAGAAGCCTGCCGTGCGCGCCATTGCCGAGAAACACGGCCTGGCCACCGCCAAGAAAAAGGACTCCACCGGCATCTGTTTCATCGGTGAACGTCGCTTCACGGACTTTTTGCGTCAATACCTACCCGCCCAACCCGGCGAAATCAAGACCACCGAAGGCGAAGTCATCGGACGCCACAGTGGCTTGATGTATCACACCATCGGCCAGCGCCAGGGACTGGGCATCGGCGGCCTCAAGGACGCCAGCGACGACCCATGGTACGTGCTGGTCAAGGACCTGGAGCACAACGAGCTGATCGTCGGCCAAGGCAACGATCACCCATGGCTGTTCTCCCGGGCGCTGATCGCCTCACAGATTTACTGGGTGAATCCGATCGACATGAGCACACCACGCCGGCTGACGGCCAAGGTGCGCTACCGCCAGAATGACCAGCCATGCACGCTTGAACAGACCGCTGATGGCTACCGGGCGACGTTTGACGAGCCTCAACGCGCCGTCACACCCGGCCAGTCCGTGGTGTTCTATGACGGCGAAATCTGCCTGGGGGGCGGCGTGATCGAAATCGCCGAACCGTGGCACAGCAAGGACAAGCGTTGATGACCCCGATTCAGGAACAACTCATCGCCCTGAGTGGCGTCTTTCAAGCCGCCGTGCTGGTTGACCGCATCGCCAAGACCGGGCAATCCAGCGAAGCTGCAATGGGCTGCATGCTCGGCAGCCTGCTGGTACTGGACCCCAAGGACACGCTGGACGTCTACGGCGGTGACGACCTGAACCTGCGCGAAGGCTACCGGGCACTGGCCAGCGCGCTGGAGCGCGATCCGGCGACGTTGCAGCGCGAGCCGCTGCGCTACGCCCTGTCAATGCTGGGCCTGGAACGCCAGTTGGCCAAGCGTGACGACATGCTCGAAACCATCGGCAAACGCATGCCGCAGATTCAATCCCAGGTCGAGCACTTTGGCGTTGTCCATGAAAACGTGATCTCCGCCTGCGGCGCGCTGTACCAGGACACGTTAAGTACGTTGCGCCAGCGCATTCAGGTTCACGGCGACATGCGTAACCTGCAACAACCGAACAACGCGTCGAAAATCCGCGCTCTTCTGCTGGCCGGTATCCGTTCGGCCCGCTTGTGGCGACAAGTTGGCGGCCATCGCTGGCAACTGGTCGTCAGCCGACGCAAGTTATTGAAAGAACTGTATCCATTGATGCACGGCTGATTCGCCGGCTTGCGTGATTGATACGTACAAACACCGGGCGCCATACGCCGGTCAGACCGCAAGGATCTGCCCCGTTTTTCATGTATGATATGCGCCCTCATTTCGTTGCCCGACTCTCCGAGAACACCCTATGCAGCTTTCTTCGCTCACTGCGGTTTCCCCTGTAGACGGCCGCTACGCCGGCAAAACTCAGGCCCTGCGCCCAATTTTCAGCGAATACGGCCTGATCCGTTTTCGCGTCATGGTTGAAGTGCGCTGGCTCCAGCGCCTGGCCGCTCACCCGGAAATCACCGAAGTCCCGGCTTTTTCGGCCGAAGCCAACGCAATTCTCAACACGCTGGCTGAAGACTTCTCGATCACCCACGCCGAGCGCGTGAAAGAAATCGAGCGCACCACCAACCACGACGTCAAGGCCGTGGAGTATCTGCTCAAGGAGCAGGCCGCCCAGCTGCCTGAGCTGGACAAGGTCAGCGAGTTCATCCACTTCGCCTGCACCAGCGAAGACATCAACAACCTGTCCCACGCCCTGATGCTGCGCGAAGGCCGTGACAACGTCATGCTGCCACTGATGCGCCAGATCGCCGAATCCATTCGGGAACTGGCTATCCGTTTCGCTGACGTTCCCATGCTGTCCCGCACCCACGGCCAACCGGCTTCGCCAACGACCCTGGGTAAAGAGCTGGCGAACGTTGTCTACCGCCTGGAGCGTCAAATCGCCCAGGTCGCAGCGGTGCCACTGCTGGGCAAAATCAATGGCGCGGTCGGCAATTACAATGCTCACCTCTCGGCCTACCCGGCCGTCGACTGGGAAGCCAATGCACGCGCATTCATCGAGGACGAACTGGGTCTGGGCTTCAACCCCTACACCACCCAGATCGAGCCCCATGACTACATTGCCGAACTGTTCGACGCGATTGCCCGCTTCAATACGATCCTGATCGACTTCGATCGTGATATCTGGGGCTACATTTCCCTGGGTTATTTCAAGCAGCGCACCATCGCTGGCGAAATCGGCTCCTCGACCATGCCGCACAAGGTCAACCCGATCGACTTCGAGAACTCCGAAGGCAACCTGGGCATCGCCAACGCGCTGTTTCAGCACCTGGCCAGCAAACTGCCAATCTCCCGCTGGCAGCGCGACCTGACGGACTCCACAGTTCTGCGCAATCTGGGCGTGGGCTTTGCTCACAGCGTCATTGCCTACGAAGCGAGCCTCAAGGGCATCAGCAAGCTGGAGCTCAACGAACAGAAGATCGCCGCCGACCTGGACGCTTGCTGGGAAGTCCTGGCCGAACCGATCCAGACGGTCATGCGCCGCTACGACATCGAAAACCCGTACGAAAAGCTGAAAGAGCTGACACGCGGCAAGGGTATCAGCCCGGAAGTACTTCAGACTTTCATCGACGGCCTGGACATGCCAGCCGAGGCCAAGGCCGAGCTGAAAAAGCTCACCCCGGCCAGCTACATCGGCAATGCCGTGGCTCAAGCCAAGCGCATCTGACCTGCGGTAAACATTGCACACGCCCGGCAGTGCCGGGCGTTTTTATTCCTGTAAAAAACGTTTTCTCAATAGGTTACACATGAATCCTGATATTCCTCTTCAATTGTTGGGCGGCATCAGCGCTCGCGTTTTCCTGCGTGACTACTGGCAGAAAAAGCCCCTCTTGATCCGCCAGGCGATACCGGGCTTCGAAAGCCCGATCGACCCTGACGAGCTGGCCGGCCTCGCATTGGAAGAAGAAGTCGAGTCGCGACTGGTCATCGAAAACGGCGAGCGTCCGTGGGAACTGCGTCGCGGCCCTTTCGCCGAAGACGAATTCAGCAAGCTCCCCGAGCGTGACTGGACCCTGCTGGTACAGGCAGTGGATCAATTCGTGCCGGAAGTCAGTGAACTGCTTGAGCACTTCCGGTTTCTGCCGAGCTGGCGCATTGACGACGTGATGATCAGCTATGCCGCACCGGGTGGCAGCGTCGGCCCGCATTACGACAATTACGATGTGTTCCTGCTGCAGGGCCATGGCAAACGGCACTGGCAGATCGGTCAAATGTGCGACGCCGACAGCGCCCTGCTGCAACATGCGGACCTGCGCATCCTGGCCGATTTCCAGAGCACCGAAGAATGGACGCTGGAACCCGGCGACATGCTCTACCTGCCGCCGCGTCTGGCCCATTGCGGCGTTGCCGTCGATGACTGCCTGACCTATTCGGTAGGCTTTCGCGCGCCAGGCGCCGCCGAAGTGCTCACCCACTTTACTGACTTCCTCAGCCAGTTCATCTCGGATGAAGAGCGCTACACCGACGCCGACGCACAACCGGTCAGCGACCCGCACCAGATTCAGCATGACGCGCTGGACCGTTTGAAAGCCTTGCTGGCCGAACATATGGGCGACGAGCGTCTGTTGCTGACCTGGTTCGGGCAGTTCATGACCGAGCCGCGCTACCCGGAGCTGGTGGTTGGCCCGGAACTGGAAGAAGAAGACTTGCTGGCCAGTCTGGAACAGGGCGCAGTTCTCATCCGCAACCCAAGCGCACGCCTGGCGTGGTCCGAAGTTGATGAAGACCTGTTACTGTTCGCCAGCGGCCAAAGCCGCCTGCTTCCCGGTCACCTGCGCGAACTGCTGAAGCTGATCTGCGCCGCTGATGCACTGCACAGCGAAAATCTCGCGCTGTGGCTGAATGATGAACAAGGACGAAACCTGCTCTGCGAGCTGGTCAAACAAGGAAGCCTGGGGTTTGCCGATGAATAAAATCCACGTCCGCGTTGCCGACTGGCAAAAGGACAATACCGATATACGCAGGATTCGCGAAGCGGTGTTCATCGCTGAACAGTCCGTACCTGCGGAGCTGGAATGGGATGCCGAAGATGCCGAGGCTATCCATTTCCTGGCTTTCGAAGGCGACTACCCCGTGGGTACCGCACGCCTGCTGCCTGACGGTGAAATCGGCAGGCTGTCTGTGCTCAGGGACTGGCGGGGCCTGAACGTCGGCGATGCGTTGCTCAATGCCGTCATCGACGAAGCCGAACGTCGCAACCTCAAGCCGCAGAAGCTCAGCGCCCAGGTGCACGCCTCTGCGTTTTACGAGCGTCATGGCTTCACCATTGTCAGCGAAGAGTTTCTGGAGGCCGGTTTGCCTCACGTAGACATGGTTCGCAATACGGACTGACGTTCAGGTCCAGCTAAAAACGCCCCGCTTCCCCAGTCCAGCCCTTCAGGTTGGAACAGGGTCGCGGGGCGTTTTGCCGTCCAGGATTCAACTTGCCCCCTCTCAAGCCGACAAAGTGGCAAACTCGGTTTTCTACATTCGTATCAGTGGAGATATGGACATGTTCCTGCGCACCTTGGTTACTTCATTCCTGATCACATGTAGCGTGTATGCCATGGCCGCTACTGAAGTCGTCCCACTCAATTTCCGCACCAGCGATGAGCTGCTGCCGGTGGCGCAATCCTTTCTGGGCAAGGATGGCAAGGTGAGCGCTTATAACAACCAACTGATCGTCAACGCCGAACCGGGAAAGATCGAGGAACTTCGCGCATTGATCACGCAACTGGATACCGCACCCAAACGGCTGTTGATCAGCGTCGACACCAGCGACAACGCGGCGCGCAATACGCAGGGGAACAATCCGACGCGGATCATCAGTTACGGCACGGCCAGCCGTGACGGTGGTGTGCAGCAAGTCCAGACCACCGAAGGCACGCCTGCGCTGATCCAGATCGGGCAGAGCGTTCCACTGACCACGACCCAGTCCGATTCCTACGGCTACGCCCAGAGCAACACCGAGTATCGCAACGTCACCCAAGGCTTCTACGTAACCGCCAGCGTTACGGGCGACACGGTTCACCTGAGTATCAGCACCAATCGTGATCGCGTGAGCCAGGAACGACCGGATGTCATCAACGTGCAAAGCACCGACAGCCAGGTCACCGGGCGCCTGGGAGAATGGCTCACCCTCGCCGGGTCCAGCAGCCAGTCGGTTGCCGATCAGCAGGGTCTGGCGAACCGCTATTCGACTCAAGGTCGGGATGACATGACCCTGCGCGTCAAGGTTGAAACGCTCGACTGACCGCAACGCCCGATCGCAGCCCCGGAAGAATCAACACCCAAGAGCCCGAAACTGACTGATTAGTCGTATTAGACCAAAGATGTAGTGGCATCAAAAAACCACTACAAAACGTTTGACGGACTAAAAACGGCGAGGCATGATTGCCCCGCTCCCGCTAATCAGAGGCCCTGCACAGAGCCTTCGGATCGCTGCTCTAACCTACCCGCCTGAGCCGATTCGTGTCTGTACCGCCCACAAGGCAGTTTGACGAGGTTGCGACTGGAACGAAGTTGTCCCGAGGGACGGAAGCGTAATACGGTCGATTGCTCAACCCGCTAACTGACTGCATCAAGGCATCCACGAGCCGAACTGCAGACAGGGGCCAGGCCGACGACCCGCTCTTCCACCTTGAGCTCATCGTTCTACGTTGCCACCTCGCAAACCAGGCTCAGTCAGCCACACCTATGATCAGCGAGCAGCCATCCACGTGCCTTCGATACCCGGGGCGTTTTGGCGGAGCAAGGAATCTTCCAACCAAAACCGATGCGATACTTTTGCGACGAGGTTTATCTCCATGGCACTGACACGCGAACAACAAATAGCCGCTCTCGAAAAAGACTGGGCTGAAAATCCACGCTGGAAAAACGTGACCCGTACTTATTCAGCCGCTGATGTCGTCCGCCTGCGTGGCTCGGTTCAACCTGAACACACCTTCGCCAAACTGGGCGCAGAAAAACTCTGGAACCTGGTTACCCAAGGTGCCAAGCCTTCCTTCCGCCCTGACAAAGACTTCGTCAACTGCATGGGCGCCCTGACCGGCGGCCAGGCCGTACAACAGGTCAAGGCCGGTATCCAGGCGATTTACCTGTCGGGCTGGCAAGTTGCCGCCGACAACAACTCGGCCGAATCGATGTACCCCGATCAGTCGCTGTACCCGGTGGATTCGGTTCCTACCGTGGTCAAGCGCATCAACAACTCATTCCGTCGCGCCGACCAGATCCAGTGGAAAGCCGGTAAAAACCCGGGCGACGAAGGCTACATCGACTACTTCGCACCCATCGTTGCCGACGCCGAAGCCGGTTTTGGCGGCGTGCTGAACGCTTATGAATTGATGAAAAGCATGATCGAAGCCGGCGCCGCAGGCGTTCACTTCGAAGACCAACTGGCGTCCGTCAAGAAATGCGGCCACATGGGTGGCAAGGTACTGGTACCGACCCAGGAAGCCGTGCAAAAGCTGACCGCTGCCCGTCTGGCCGCAGACGTCGCCGGTGTGCCGACCATCATTCTGGCCCGCACCGACGCCAACGCCGCCGATCTGCTGACTTCGGACTGCGATCCATACGATCAACAGTTTGTTACCGGCACTCGCACGCAAGAGGGTTTCTATAAAGTCCGCGCAGGCCTAGACCAGGCGATTTCCCGCGGCCTGGCCTACGCGCCGTACGCCGATCTGATCTGGTGTGAAACCGCCAAGCCGGATCTGGACGAAGCTCGTCGCTTCGCCGAAGCCATCAAGAAGGAATACCCGGACCAACTGCTGTCGTACAACTGCTCGCCTTCCTTCAACTGGAAGAAAAACCTGGACGACGCGACCATCGCGAAATTCCAGCGTGAGCTGTCGGCAATGGGTTACAAGCACCAGTTCATTACCCTGGCTGGCATCCACAACATGTGGCACAGCATGTTTAACCTCGCGCACGACTACGCCCGCAACGACATGACCGCTTACGTCAAACTGCAGGAGCAAGAGTTCGCGGATGCGGCCAAAGGCTATACCTTTGTTGCGCACCAGCAGGAAGTGGGCACCGGCTACTTTGATGACATGACCACCGTGATTCAGGGTGGCACTTCATCGGTAACAGCGCTGACCGGCTCGACTGAAGAAGAACAGTTTCACTGATTAGCCGCACCGCACTGAAGAAACCGCCCTCCGGGGCGGTTTTTCTTTGCCTGCAGACGCTGCGTTGACCCTCACCACCCACCAACCCGCCCAACAGTTGCAACTTAGGCCCGTGATAAACGCGCTTATCCCCTTACAAATGTAACGAAACTATCACCACTTACATCAAATGATACTTATTATCATTTGGCAATCAATCCTTGTCCCTTACAATTTACAAGAAACATAATTAACCAAAACCCTGCCAATGCCCGTATCGTCTGCCCCTGCGCCCTGTCGGGAGTGTGCAGGTGATTAATCCGGCAAATTAATTTGATGTAGAAAATTTACTTGCTAACTGTTTACCCATAAAATCACCGCGATTGATGTCGCTGCGACATATAGTCACTGCCTATACTCTATTCAAGCCCAGAGACCTCTGATCTCTGTCAAGGAAAGCCAGCATGCACGAACCGACAGGATTGATTGCCCACAACTGGGGCTTCGCCATTTTCCTTTTGGGTGTGGTCGGCCTTTGCGCCTTCATGCTCGGTCTCTCCAGCCTTCTGGGTAGCAAAGCCTGGGGGCGCAGCAAAAATGAACCCTTTGAGTCCGGCATGCTTCCCACCGGCAGTGCCCGCCTTCGCTTTTCGGCAAAATTCTACCTGGTCGCGATGCTTTTCGTGATTTTCGACATTGAAGCCCTCTTTCTCTTTGCCTGGTCTGTGTCCGTCCGCGAAAGCGGCTGGACCGGATTCGTCGAAGCACTCGTTTTCATAGCAATTCTGTTGGCAGGTCTTGTCTACCTATGGCGGGTAGGGGCGCTCGATTGGGCTCCCGAAGGTCGCCGTATTCGGCAAGCGAAGCTAAAACAATGAGGCTTTGGCGATGCAATACAATCTCACCAGGATCGACCCGGATGCTCCCAATGAAGAGTATCCAATCGGCAAACGGGAAACTGTTTCCGACCCGCTAGAAGACCAGGTCCACAAAAACATCTACATGGGCAAGCTGGAAGACGTGCTGAACGGTGCGGTCAACTGGGGGCGTAAAAACTCCCTGTGGCCTTACAACTTCGGCCTGTCGTGCTGCTATGTAGAAATGACGACCGCCTTCACGGCGCCCCACGACATCGCCCGCTTCGGCGCCGAGGTTATCCGGGCATCGCCGCGTCAGGCGGATTTCATGGTTATTGCCGGGACCTGCTTTATCAAGATGGCGCCGATCATTCAGCGTCTCTACGAGCAAATGCTCGAACCCAAGTGGGTCATCTCCATGGGTTCGTGCGCCAACTCCGGTGGTATGTACGACATCTATTCCGTGGTTCAAGGCGTGGACAAGTTCCTGCCCGTGGATGTCTATGTGCCTGGCTGCCCGCCCCGCCCCGAAGCATTTCTGCAAGGCTTGATGCTGCTGCAGGAATCCATCGGCCAGGAGCGTCGCCCTCTGTCCTGGGTCGTCGGTGAACAAGGCGTCTATCGCGCCGAGATGCCGTCGCAAAAGGAACAGCGCCGCGAACAGCGAATCGCAGTGACCAATCTGCGCAGCCCCGACGAAGTCTGATCCAGTTCTGCTGCTGTTAAAGAGACGAGAACCTGGCTTCATTCTTTACGTTGACCGAAAGCGATAAAAAAATCATGACTACAGGCAGTGCTCTGTACATCCCGCCTTACAAGGCTGACGACCAAGATGTCGTCGTTGAACTGAACAACCGTTTTGGCGCCGAAGCGTTCAGCGCCCAGCCGACCCGCACTGGCATGCCCGTGCTATGGGTCGAGCGCGCACGGTTGATCGAAATGCTGACGTTCCTGCGTCAGCTGCCCAAACCCTACGTCATGCTGTACGACCTGCATGGCATGGACGAGCGTCTGCGCACTAAACGCCAGGGTTTGCCTGGCGCCGACTTCAGCGTCTTCTACCACTTGCTGTCCATCGAGCGGAACAGCGACGTGATGATCAAGGTGGCCTTGTCCGAAGGCGACCTCAGCGTCCCTACCGTGACCGGCATCTGGCCAAACGCCAACTGGTACGAACGCGAAGTCTGGGACATGTTCGGTATCGACTTCCCCGGTCACCCGCACCTGACCCGAATCATGATGCCGCCCACCTGGGAAGGTCACCCGCTGCGCAAGGACTTCCCGGCACGGGCCACCGAATTCGATCCGTTCAGCCTGACCCTTGCCAAACAGCAACTGGAAGAGGAAGCCGCGCGTTTCCGTCCGGAAGACTGGGGCATGAAGCGTTCCGGCGCGAACGAAGACTACATGTTCCTCAACCTGGGCCCGAACCACCCTTCGGCCCACGGTGCGTTCCGCATCATCCTGCAACTGGACGGTGAAGAAATCGTCGATTGCGTCCCTGATATCGGTTACCACCACCGTGGTGCCGAGAAGATGGGCGAGCGTCAGTCCTGGCACAGCTACATTCCGTACACCGACCGGATCGACTACCTCGGCGGCGTGATGAACAACCTGCCGTATGTGCTTTCGGTAGAGAAACTGGCCGGTATCAAGGTGCCAGAGAAAGTCGACGTCATCCGCATCATGATGGCCGAGTTCTTCCGCATCACCAGCCACCTGCTGTTCCTGGGTACTTACATTCAGGACGTGGGCGCAATGACACCGGTGTTCTTCACCTTCACCGACCGGCAAAAAGCCTACACCGTGATCGAAGCCATTACCGGCTTCCGCCTGCATCCGGCCTGGTACCGCATCGGTGGTGTCGCCCACGATCTGCCACGCGGCTGGGAAAAACTGGTCAAGGATTTCGTCGAGTGGATGCCCAAGCGTCTGGACGAATATCAGAAAGCAGCGCTGGACAACAGCATCCTGCGTGGCCGGACCATCGGCGTCGCGGCGTACAACACCAAGGAAGCACTGGAGTGGGGCGTCACGGGTGCCGGCCTGCGTTCAACCGGTTGCGATTTCGACATTCGCAAGGCTCGCCCTTATTCGGGTTACGAGAACTTCGAGTTCGAAGTACCGCTGGCCGTTAACGGCGATGCCTATGACCGCTGCATCGTGCGTGTCGAAGAGATGCGTCAGAGCATCAAGATCATCGATCAATGCATGCGCAACATGCCGGAAGGCCCGTACAAGGCGGATCACCCGCTGACCACGCCGCCGCCCAAAGAACGCACGCTGCAACACATCGAGACCCTGATCACGCACTTTCTGCAGGTTTCGTGGGGCCCGGTCATGCCGGCCAACGAATCCTTCCAGATGATTGAAGCGACCAAGGGCATCAACAGTTATTACCTGACGAGCGACGGCGGCACCATGAGCTACCGTACCCGGATTCGCACACCAAGCTTCCCGCACCTGCAACAGATCCCTTCGGTGATCAAGGGCAGCATGGTCGCGGACTTGATTGCGTACCTGGGTAGTATCGACTTCGTTATGGCCGACGTGGACCGTTAAGCATGAATAGCCCGCTGATCCAGACAGACCGTTTCGTTCTCAGTGAAACCGAGCGCTCGGCTATCGAGCACGAATTGCATCACTATGAAGACCCCCGCGCGGCGTCTATCGAAGCCCTGAAAATCGTCCAGAAGGAACGTGGCTGGGTGCCTGATGGCGCTATCTATGCCATTGGCGAAATCATTGGCATCCCCGCCAGCGACGTCGAAGGTGTGGCCACGTTCTACAGCCAGATCTTCCGCCAGCCCGTTGGCCGCCACATCATTCGCGTCTGCAACAGCATGGTCTGCTTCATTGCCGGCCATGAGTCGGTCGTCGAAGAAATCCAGAACTCGCTGGGCATTGCACCCGGCCAGACCACCGCGGACGGGCGTTTCACCCTGTTGCCGGTTTGCTGCCTGGGTAACTGCGACAAGGCACCGGCCGTGATGGTCGACGATGATACGTTCGGCGACATCCAGCCTTCGGGCGTTGCCAAGATGCTGGAGGGTTACCCATGACCATTACTTCCTTCGGCCCTGCCAACCGCATTGCGCGTACGGCAGAAACCCATCCACTGACCTGGCGTCTGCGCGATGACGGCGAGCCTGTATGGCTCGAGGAATATCAGGCCAAAGACGGCTATGCAGCCGCCCGCAAGGTGTTTGCCGAGCAATCACCTGACGAGATCGTGCAGTCCGTGAAGGACTCCGGCCTCAAGGGTCGCGGCGGCGCGGGCTTCCCCACAGGTGTGAAGTGGGGGCTGATGCCTAAAGATGAATCCATGAACATCCGCTACCTGCTGTGCAATGCGGATGAAATGGAGCCCAACACCTGGAAAGACCGGATGTTGATGGAGCAGCTGCCGCACCTGTTGGTGGAAGGCATGCTGATCAGTGCGCGGGCCTTGAAAGCCTATCGCGGCTATATATTCCTCCGTGGTGAGTACGTTACTGCGGCCAAGCATCTGAACCGCGCCGTGGCGGAAGCCAAGGCCGCGGGGTTGCTCGGCAAGAACATTCTCGGCACAGGTTTCGACTTCGAGCTGTTCGTGCACACCGGCGCCGGGCGCTACATCTGCGGTGAAGAAACCGCATTGATCAACTCCCTGGAAGGCCGTCGCGCCAATCCGCGCTCCAAGCCGCCCTTCCCCGCCGCCGTCGGCGTGTGGGGCAAGCCGACGTGCGTGAACAACGTCGAAACCCTGTGCAACGTGCCCGCCATCGTGGGCAACGGTAACGACTGGTACAAATCCCTGGCCCGGGAAGGTAGCGAAGACCACGGCACCAAGCTGATGGGTTTCTCCGGCAAGGTGAAAAACCCTGGCCTGTGGGAGCTGCCTTTCGGCGTGCAGGCACGCGAGTTGTTCGAAGACTACGCGGGCGGCATGCGCGACGGCTTCAAGCTCAAGTGCTGGCAGCCGGGCGGCGCAGGTACCGGCTTTCTATTGCCGGAACATCTGGACGCACAAATGTATGCAGGTGGCATCGCCAAGGTCGGTACGCGGATGGGTACCGGTCTGGCCATGGCTGTCGATGACAAGGTCAACATGGTTTCGCTGTTGCGCAACATGGAAGAGTTCTTCGCCCAGGAGTCGTGCGGGTTCTGCACGCCATGCCGCGATGGCTTGCCCTGGAGCGTGAAGATTCTGCGCGCCATCGAGAAAGGCCAGGGCCAGCCGGGGGATATCGAGACCCTGCTGGGTCTGGTGAACTTCCTCGGCCCTGGCAAGACCTTCTGCGCCCACGCACCGGGCGCGATAGAACCGCTGGGCAGCGCGATCAAGTACTTCAGGCCTGAGTTCGAGGCGGGCATAGCGCCGGCAACATCCGGCAGCCTGACCCAGGTCATCAGCCCGACTATGGTCGGCGCATAACAAGACAGACCGGTCGGCGGCCCACAAGGCTGCCGTCCTTATCCGACTGCGCCATGACAGGCTGTTTGAGTCGGGTAGCACCGAGATTCCATTAGCCACGCCCGCTGACACCGGGCCAACGAAGAACTTTGAACCATGGCCACTATCCACGTAGACGGCAAAGCGCTCGAAGTCGACGGTGCAGACAACCTGTTACAGGCTTGTCTGTCCCTGGGCCTCGACATCCCGTATTTCTGCTGGCACCCCGCCCTTGGCAGCGTTGGCGCCTGTCGCCAGTGTGCGGTCAAGCAGTACACCGACGAGAACGACACCCGCGGTCGTATCGTCATGTCCTGCATGACACCCGCCACCGACAACACCTGGATCTCCATTGAAGATGAAGAGTCCAAGGCGTTTCGCGCCAGTGTCGTTGAATGGCTGATGACCAACCACCCGCACGACTGCCCGGTCTGCGAAGAAGGCGGTCACTGCCACCTGCAAGACATGACCGTGATGACCGGTCACAACGAGCGTCGTTATCGCTTCAGCAAACGTACCCACCAGAATCAGGAACTCGGCCCGTTCATCGCTCACGAGATGAACCGCTGTATCGCCTGCTACCGTTGCGTGCGCTTCTATAAAGACTACGCGGGCGGCACCGACCTGGGCGTATACGGCGCTCACGACAACGTGTACTTCGGTCGTGTTGAAGACGGCACTCTGGAAAGCGAGTTCTCCGGCAACCTCACCGAGGTCTGCCCGACCGGCGTGTTCACGGACAAAACCCACTCCGAGCGCTACAACCGCAAGTGGGACATGCAGTTTTCCCCGAGCATCTGCCATGGCTGCTCGAGTGGCTGCAACATCAGCCCCGGCGAGCGTTACGGCGAGATCCGTCGCATCGAAAACCGCTTCAATGGCTCGGTTAACCAGTACTTCCTGTGTGACCGTGGTCGTTTCGGCTATGGCTATGTGAACCGCGAAGACCGCCCGCGTCAGCCGCTGCTGGCTGACGGCCAGGTCAAGCTGAGCCTGGATGGCGCGCTGGACAAGGCTGCCGAGCTGCTGCGCGGTCGCAATATCGTCGGTATTGGTTCACCTCGCGCCAGCCTGGAAAGCAACTTCGCCCTGCTGGAGCTGGTAGGTGCCGAGCATTTCTATTCGGGTATCGAAGCCGGTGAACTGGAGCGTCTGCGCCTGATCCTCAAGGTACTGAACGACAGCCCGTTGCCGATTCCGACCCTGCGGGATATCGAAGACCACGATGCGATTTTTGTTCTTGGCGAAGACCTGACCCAGACGGCTGCGCGCATGGCCCTGGGCTTGCGTCAGGCAGTAAAAGGCAAGGCTGAAGACATGGCCGCGGCGATGAAAGTCCAGCCCTGGCTCGACGCCGCAGTAAAAAACATCGGTCAGCACGAACTGAACCCGCTGTTCATCGCCAGCCTGGCGGAAACCAGGCTGGATGACGTCGCCGAGGAATGCGTCCACGCCGCGCCGGATGACCTGGCTCGCATTGGTTTCGCCGTCGCTCACGCGCTGGATGCCAGCGCCCCGGCGGTGGAAGGTCTGGACAGCGAAGCGCTCGCGCTGGCACAACGCATCGCCGACGCGCTGTTGGCTGCCAAGCGTCCACTGATCATTTCCGGCAGTTCCCTGGGCTCGACCGCTTTGATCGAAGCGGCCGCCAACATCGCCAAGGCACTGAAGCTGCGCGACAAGCAAGGCTCCATCAGCCTGATCGTGCCGGAAGCCAACAGCATGGGTCTGGCCATGTTCGGCGGTGATTCCGTTGATGCGGCGCTGCAAGCCGTGATCTCCGGCAAAGCCGACGCCATCGTGGTTCTGGAAAACGATCTGTACCGCCGCGTTGACGCGGCTACAGTGGATGCCGCCTTGAACGCCGCCAAAGTGGTGATCGTTGCGGACCACCAGAAAACCCCGACCAGCGACCGTGCTCATCTGGTTCTGCCCGCAGCGAGCTTCGCTGAAGGCGACGGCACCCTGATCAGCCAGGAAGGCCGCGCACAGCGCTTCTTCCAGGTATTCGATCCGACTTATCTGGATGCCAGCATTCTGGTTCACGAAGGCTGGCGCTGGCTGCATGCCCTGCGCTCGACCCTGCTGAACAAGCCCGTGGACTGGACCCAACTCGATCACGTCACCGCCGCGTGTGCCGCAAGCACGCCGCAACTGGCCGGGATCGTCAACGCCGCCCCGTCAGCGTCGTTCCGCATCAAAGGCTTGAAACTGGCCCGCGAACCGTTGCGTTACAGCGGCCGGACCGCCATGCGCGCCGACATCAGCGTGCATGAGCCACGGACGCCACAGGACCAGGACACCGCGTTCTCTTTCTCAATGGAAGGCTACTCGGGTTCGGTCGAGCCTCGTCAGCAGGTTCCTTTCGCCTGGTCTCCGGGCTGGAACTCGCCGCAAGCGTGGAACAAGTTCCAGGACGAAGTCGGCGGTCACTTGCGTGCAGGCGATCCAGGCACCCGCCTGATCGAAAGCACTGGCGATTCGCTGTCATGGTTCACTCATGTACCCGGCGCGTTTTCGCCGGCCCGTGGCACCTGGCAAGTGGTGCCGTTCTATCACCTGTTCGGCAGCGACGAAACGTCGTCCCTTGCCGCACCGGTTCAGGAACGCATTCCACACGCCTACGTTGCACTGGCCAAAGCCGAAGCGGATCGCCTGGGCGTCAATGAAGGTGCCCTGCTGAGCCTGAGCGTTGCGGGTCAGACCTTGCGTCTGCCGCTGCGCATCAACGAAGAGCTGGGTGCCGGACTTGTAGCATTGCCAGTCGGTCTGGCCGGCATTCCGCCCGCCGTGTTCGGCAAAACCGTTGATGGTCTGCAGGAGGCAGCGCTATGACCTGGTTCACACCTGAAGTGGTCGACGCGATCATCTCGGTAGTCAAGGCGATCGTCATCCTGCTGGCCGTGGTGATCTGCGGCGCGCTGCTCAGCTGGGTGGAGCGCCGTTTGCTCGCCCTCTGGCAGGATCGTTACGGTCCTAACCGGGTCGGCCCTTTCGGCGCCTTCCAGATTGCCGCCGACATGATCAAGATGTTCTTCAAGGAAGACTGGACGCCGCCCTTCGCCGACAAGGTGATTTTCACCCTGGCGCCGGTCGTGGCCATGAGCGCCTTGCTGATCGCCTTTGCGATTATCCCGATTACCCCGACCTGGGGCGTGGCAGACCTGAACATCGGCCTGCTGTTCTTCTTCGCCATGGCCGGTTTGTCCGTGTACGCGGTGCTGTTCGCCGGCTGGTCGAGCAACAACAAGTTTGCCCTGCTCGGCAGCCTGCGGGCTTCGGCCCAGACCGTGTCCTATGAAGTGTTCATGGGTTTGTCCCTGATGGGGATCGTGGTTCAGGTTGGCTCGTTCAACATGCGCGACATCGTTGAATATCAGGCTCAGAACCTGTGGTTTATCATTCCGCAGTTCTTCGGCTTCTGTACGTTCTTCATCGCTGGCGTCGCAGTGACTCACCGTCACCCGTTCGACCAGCCGGAAGCGGAACAGGAACTGGCAGACGGTTACCACATTGAATACGCCGGGATGAAGTGGGGGATGTTCTTCGTTGGCGAATACATCGGGATCGTGTTGATCTCGGCGTTGCTGGTGACCCTGTTCTTCGGTGGCTGGCATGGCCCGTTCAACATCCTGCCTTCACTGTCTTTTGTCTGGTTCGCCCTGAAGACCGCGTTTTTCATCATGCTGTTCATCCTGTTGCGCGCCTCGATTCCGCGCCCACGTTATGACCAGGTGATGGATTTCAGCTGGAAATTCTGCCTGCCGCTGACCCTGATCAATCTGCTGGTGACCGCCGCTGTCGTGTTGCTGAACACGCCCGCCGGCGTGGCTCAGTGAGGATATAAACCATGCTCAAGTATTTGTTCAATATCGTGCATGGCACCTACACCCAGCTTCGCAGCCTGGTGATGGTGTTCTCACATGCATTCCGCAAGCGCGACACGTTGCAGTATCCGGAGGAACCGGTTTACCTGCCGCCGCGCTATCGTGGTCGCATCGTTCTGACCCGTGATCCTGACGGCGAAGAACGTTGCGTGGCGTGCAACCTGTGCGCGGTAGCCTGCCCGGTCGGCTGTATCTCGCTGCAAAAGGCCGAGACCGATGACGGTCGCTGGTATCCGGAATTCTTTCGCATCAACTTCTCGCGTTGCATTTTCTGCGGCCTTTGCGAAGAAGCCTGTCCGACCACGGCGATCCAGCTGACACCGGATTTCGAAATGGCCGAGTTCAAGCGTCAGGATCTGGTCTACGAGAAGGAAGATCTGCTGATCTCCGGCCCAGGCAAGAACCCCGACTACAACTTCTATCGCGTTGCCGGCATGGCCATCGCTGGCAAGCCTAAAGGCTCTGCGCAGAATGAAGCCGAACCCATCAACGTCAAGAGCTTGCTGCCTTAAGGAAGAAAGATGGAATTCGCTTTCTATTTCGCATCGGGTATTGCTGTGGTGTCCACTCTTCGAGTGATCACCAACACTAATCCGGTGCACGCCCTGCTCTACCTCATCATTTCGCTGATCGCCGTGGCGATGACGTTTTTCAGCCTCGGCGCACCCTTCGCCGGCGTGCTGGAAGTCATCGCTTATGCAGGCGCGATCATGGTGCTGTTCGTCTTCGTGGTGATGATGCTCAACCTGGGTCCGGCTTCGGTCCAGCAGGAACGCACCTGGCTTAAACCCGGCATCTGGATCGGCCCGGTCATTCTTGGCGCGCTGCTGCTGGCGGAATTGCTTTACGTGCTGTTCAGCAACCCCACCGGTGCCAGCATCGGCCACACCACTGTCGACGCCAAAGCGGTCGGTATCAGTCTGTTTGGACCGTATCTGCTGGTGGTGGAACTTGCCTCGATGCTGCTGCTTGCTGCAGCCGTCACGGCATTCCATCTGGGCCGTAACGAGGCGAAGGAGCCAAGCCAATGAATGCAATCCCTCTCGAACATGGCCTGGCTGTCGCCGGTGTTCTGTTCTGTCTCGGTCTGGTCGGCCTGATGGTGCGCCGCAACATACTCTTCGTGCTGATGAGCCTGGAGATCATGATGAACGCATCGGCTCTGGCGTTCGTCGTTGCCGGTAGCCGCTGGGCGCAGCCGGATGGACAGGTCATGTTCATCCTGGTGATCAGCCTGGCCGCGGCCGAGGCCAGTATTGGCCTGGCGATTCTGATGCAGCTGTATCGCCGCTTCCACACTCTCGATATCGACGTTGCCAGCGAGATGCGCGGATGAACCTTCTCTTTCTGACTTTCGTATTCCCCCTGATCGGTTTTCTGCTGCTGTCGTTCTCTCGCGGCCGCATTTCGGAAAACCTTGCGGCGCTGATCGGCGTCGGGTCCATCGGGTTGTCGGCCATCGTCACCGCCTGGGTCATCTTCCAGTTCAACGTTGCGCCTCCTGAAGGTGGTCACTACACCCAGGTGCTGTGGCGCTGGATGACTGTGGACGGCTTCGAACCCAACTTCGCGCTGTATCTGGACGGACTTTCCGTCACGATGCTCGGCGTCGTGGTCGGCGTCGGCTTCCTGATCCACCTGTTCGCGTCCTGGTACATGCGTGGTGAAGCGGGTTATTCGCGCTTCTTCGCGTACACCAACCTGTTCATCGCCAGCATGCTGTTCCTGATCCTGGGCGATAATCTGTTGTTCCTGTACTTCGGCTGGGAAGGTGTGGGCCTGTGCAGCTACCTGTTGATCGGTTTCTACTACAGCAACCGCAACAACGGTAACGCGGCACTCAAAGCCTTCATCGTGACCCGTATCGGCGACGTGTTCATGGCCATCGGCCTGTTCATTCTGTTCCAGCAGTTGGGTACGTTGAACGTGCAAGAGCTGCTGGTCCGTGCGCCGGAGCACTTCAAGGTCGGCGACTTCTGGATTGTTCTGGCCACACTGATGTTGCTCGGTGGTGCCGTTGGCAAGTCCGCGCAACTGCCGCTACAAACCTGGCTGGCCGATGCGATGGCGGGCCCTACCCCGGTTTCGGCACTGATTCACGCCGCAACCATGGTGACTGCAGGCGTTTACTTGATCGCCCGTACCCACGGCCTGTTCGCGCTGGCTCCGGATATCCTCCATCTGGTGGGCATCGTGGGCGGCGTGACACTGGTGCTGGCGGGTTTCGCGGCCCTGGTGCAAACCGACATCAAACGCATCCTCGCCTACTCGACCATGAGCCAGATCGGCTACATGTTCCTGGCGCTGGGCGTCGGTGCGTGGGAAGGCGCGATCTTCCACCTGATGACTCACGCGTTCTTCAAGGCGCTGTTGTTCCTGGCGTCCGGTGCGGTGATCGTTGCCTGCCACCACGAGCAGAACATCTTCAAGATGGGCGGCCTGTGGAAGAAACTGCCTCTGGCCTACACCAGCTTCATCGTCGGCGGTGCGGCATTGTCTGCCCTGCCACTGCTGACCGCAGGCTTCTACTCCAAGGATGAAATTCTTTGGGAAGCCTTCGCCAGCGGTAATCATGCGCTGTTGTATGCAGGTCTGGTCGGCGCGTTCATGACGTCGCTGTACACCTTCCGCCTGATCTTCATCGCCTTCCATGGTGAAGCCAAGACCGAAGCCCACGCGGGTCACGGCATCGCTCATTGGCTGCCACTGTCAGTGTTGATCATTTTGTCGACGTTCATTGGCGCAATGATCACTCCACCATTGGCAGATGTGCTACCGCAAAGCGTTGGTCATGCAGGCGGCGACGCCAAGCACAGCCTGGAAATCGCCTCAGGTGCCATTGCTCTGGCAGGCATCCTGTTGGCAGCGTTGCTGTTCCTGGGCAAACGCCGTCTGGTCACGGCCATCGCCAACAGCGGACCCGGCCGTTTCCTCTCGGCCTGGTGGTTTGCGGCATGGGGCTTTGATTGGGTCTACGACAAACTGTTCGTCAAACCTTATCTGGCAATTTGCCATTTACTGCGTGGCGATCCGCTGGACCGCACCATTGGTTTGATCCCACGTCTGGTCAAGGGGGGTCATGACGTCATGAGCCGCACCGAAACCGGCCAACTGCGTTGGTACGCTGCTTCGATCGCCGTAGGTGCCGTACTGGTACTGGGCGCCGTCGTTGTGGTTGCGGTCTGACATGAACCTTGCGAATTTGCGAAAGGAATTGAGCCCGTCATGATTCTGCCTTGGCTAATCCTGATCCCCTTTATCGGCGGCCTGCTGTGCTGGCTGGGTGAGCAATACAGCTCCACCCTCCCGCGCTGGATTGCGCTGCTGACCATGTCCCTCGAACTGGCCCTGGGCCTCTGGTTGTGGAGTACTGGCAACTTCAGTTACGCACCGGCTCCCGGCGCCGACCCTACCTGGGCACTTGAATTCAAGCACCTGTGGATCGCGCGCTTCGGTATCAGCGTGCACCTGGCGCTGGACGGATTGTCGTTGCTGATGATTCTGCTGACCGGCCTGCTCGGCATCCTGTCGGTCTTGTGCTCGTGGAACGAAATCCAGCGCAAGGTCGGGTTCTTCCACCTGAACCTGATGTGGATTCTGGGCGGTGTCATTGGCGTATTCCTCGCCATCGACCTGTTCATGTTCTTCTTCTTCTGGGAAATGATGCTGGTGCCGATGTATTTCCTCATCGCGCTCTGGGGTCACAGTTCCTCGGACGGCAAGAAGACTCGAATCTACGCCGCCACCAAGTTCTTCATCTTCACTCAGGCCAGCGGCCTGATCATGTTGGTGGCGATCCTGGGTCTGGTGCTGGTCAACTTCAATCAGACCGGTGTGATCACCTTCGATTACGCCACCCTGCTGAAGACCCAACTGGCACCGGGTACCGAGTACATTCTGATGCTGGGTTTCTTCATCGCTTTCGCGGTGAAGCTGCCGGTCGTGCCCTTCCACTCCTGGCTGCCGGATGCTCACGCTCAGGCGCCTACAGCGGGCTCGGTGGATCTGGCCGGTATCCTGTTGAAAACCGCCGCTTACGGTCTATTGCGCTTCGCCCTGCCCCTGTTCCCCAACGCATCGGCCGAGTTTGCCCCGATTGCGATGGTGCTGGGCCTGATCGGCATTTTCTACGGTGCTTTCCTGGCGTTTGCCCAGACGGACATCAAGCGTCTGATTGCCTATTCCAGCGTTTCGCACATGGGCTTCGTCCTGATCGGCATCTACTCCGGCAGCCAACAGGCTCTGCAAGGCGTTGTGGTGCAGATGATTGCCCACGGCCTGTCGGCAGCTGCACTGTTTATTCTCAGCGGTCAGTTGTACGAACGCATGCACACACGGGACATGCGTGAAATGGGAGGCTTGTGGTCGCGCATTGCCTATCTGCCGGCAATCAGCCTGTTTTTCGCCGCCGCATCACTGGGGCTACCGGGCACGGGCAACTTCGTCGGTGAATTCCTGATCCTGCTGGGCAACTTTGTCAGTTCGCCATGGATCACCGCCATCGCGACTTCCGGTCTGGTGTTTGGCTCCGTCTACTCGCTGATCATGATCCACCGTGCCTACTTCGGACCGTCCACTTCGGACGCGGTCCTCAAGGGCATGGACGCACGGGAACTGATCATGGTGCTGGGACTTGCTGTATTGCTGGTCGTGCTCGGGGTTTACCCGCAGCCATTCCTCGATACCTCGGCAGCTACCATGCATGGCGTGCAGCAATGGCTCGACACCGCCTTCACTCAACTCGCTTCGGCCCGGTAAGAGCGCTATGGACCTGACGATTCAACACTTTATTGCGCTTGCGCCGCTGTTGATTACCAGTGCCACGATTATCGTGGTGATGCTGGCAATCGCGTGGCGCCGCAATCACTCGCAAACATTCCTGCTGTCCGTTGCAGGCCTCAACCTGGCATTACTGTCGATTTATCCGGCACTGAAAGTCGCCCCGCTGGTCGTCACGCCGCTGCTGCACATCGACAGCTTCGCGTGCCTGTACATGGCGCTGATCCTGGCCTCGACGCTGGCCTGTGTCACCATGGCCCACGCCTACCTGGGTGACGGCAAGGTCGGCTACCCTGGCAACCGAGAAGAGCTTTACCTGCTGATCCTGATGGCGGCGGCTGGCGGCATGGTTCTGGTCAGCGCTCAGCATCTGGCAGGCTTGTTCATCGGCCTGGAGCTGTTGTCGGTGCCGGTCTATGGGCTGGTGGCTTATGCCTTCTTCAACAAGCGCTCGCTGGAAGGTGGCATCAAGTACATGGTGCTGTCGGCGGCAGGCTCTGCTTTCCTGTTGTTCGGTATGGCATTGCTGTACGCCGATGCAGGCTCCCTGAGTTTTGACGGCATTGGCAAGGCTCTGGCTGCAACCGGCCTGCCAAGCCTGATGGCGAGTCTGGGTCTGGGCATGATGCTGGTTGGCCTGGCCTTCAAGCTGTCGCTGGTGCCTTTTCACCTGTGGACGCCGGACGTTTACGAAGGTGCCCCTGCCCCGGTCGCGGCCTTCCTGGCGACCGCCAGTAAAGTCGCCGTGTTTGCCGTGCTGGTGCGTTTGTTCCAGATTTCCCCGGCAGCCAGCAGTGGTGTACTGCATGACGTGCTGGCCGTTATCGCTGTTGCGTCGATCATCATCGGCAACCTGCTGGCGCTGACCCAGACCAACCTCAAGCGTCTGCTGGGTTACTCGTCCATCGCGCACTTCGGTTACCTGATGATCGCGCTGGTCGCCAGCAAAGGCATGGCGGTTGAAGCGATCGGTGTTTACCTCGTCACTTACGTGATCACTACCCTGGGCAGCTTCGGCGTCATCACCATGATGTCTTCGCCTTACAGTGGTCGTGATGCCGACGCGATGTTCGAGTACCGCGGCCTGTTCTGGCGTCGCCCGTACCTGACCGCCGTGATGACCTTGATGATGCTGTCGCTGGCGGGCATTCCGCTGACTGCAGGTTTTATCGGCAAGTTCTACATCATTGCCACGGGCGTAGAAGCGCACCTGTGGTGGCTGACCGGCTCGCTGATCATCGGCAGTGCTATCGGCGTGTTCTATTACCTGCGCGTGATGGTGACGTTGTATCTGGTTGACTCCAAGCTGCCGCGTCACGACGCGCAGTTCAACTGGGCACAGCGCACTGGCGGCGTAATGTTGCTGGCCATCGCCATCCTCGCGTTCTTCCTCGGGGTTTATCCGCAGCCGCTGCTGGACCTGGTTCTTCATGCAGGTCTGCAAGTCGCGAGTTGATCCATAAGGCATAAAAAAACCTGCTCACATGAGCAGGTTTTTTTTGGTCAACGGCTTTCTGTACGCTTACAGTCAGCCAGGCAAACTTACCGTTTTTTTGGCCCCGACGAATAACCCCCAGCTCGAGATAAAGAGCGCCGCGATCAATGGTCCTATGACGAATCCGTTCAAACCGAACACCGCCATACCGCCCAGGGTTGAGATCAGGATCAGGTAGTCCGGCATTTTAGTGTCTTTGCCGACCAGAATGGGGCGAAGAACGTTGTCCACCAGGCCAATTACGAAGATTCCAAACAGCGACAGCACGACGCCCTGCCAGATCATCCCGCTTAGCAGGAAGTACGCCGCCACCGGCGCCCAGACGATCCCCGCGCCTACCGCTGGCAACAGTGACAAAAACGCCATGATCACAGCCCACAGCAGTGCGCTCGGTATGTCGAGACACCAGAAGATGAACCCGCCCAGAGCGCCCTGAGTGACAGCGACGACCACATTGCCCTTGACCGTCGCGCGAACCACGCGGGTGAACTTGAGTTGCAGACGACGCTTCTGCGGTTCAGCCAGAGGCACGGCGATCCGAATCTTGCGCACCAGCTCCTGGCCGTCTCGGAGGAAGAAAAACAGCAGGTAGAGCATGATGAAAAAGCTCACCACGAAATCGAACGTTCCCTGCCCAAAGCTGAAGGCTTGAGTCGCAAGGTACTGACTGCCTTGCATCGCTCCCTTGGCAATCTTGTCGCGCAGACCATTGAAGTCGCCCATTCCCAGGCGATCAAGCCAATGCTGCAAGGAAGACGGCAGCAATCTCTTGAACTGCGCCAGATAGCTGGCGATATCCAGTTGTCCGCTTTCAACGTTTTTGTACAGCGTGGCGCCTTCCTGAACCAGTAAAGCACTGATGACGATCACCGGCAGGATCGCGATCACCAGACAGATCAACAGCGTGCACAAGGACGTCAGGTTGCGCTGCCAGCCAAAACGTATCAACAGGCGACGTTGCAGTGGCGCAAAGATAATCCCCAGAATCACCGCCCAGAATACAGCGCCGTAAAAAGGCAGCAGGATCCACCCGAATGCGATGGTGACCAGCACCAGCAACATCAGCAAAGTTTTGTATTGCAGCGTGTTTTCGTTCATGTCCTTTCCATGTCAGAGGTCTGCGACTCGCTTGACCTAGTGCTTAGTCCATCAATCAACGGGCAAGTGCAATCTTCATGCAATCAGTGGATTGATTGCATGAAGATGGCTGAATAAGCGTAGAGAGGGATGAAGCAAGACAGGCACCTTTGCCAAGGCGCCTGATTGAAGGAGTCAGACGCGGAACTGGCTGACCAGCGCGCTCAGACGGCGGCCCAGATCATCCAGATTGCGCGAGGTTTCGGCACTATGGCGGGTCTCGTCTGCAACGCTGTCCACTGCCGACGCGATCTGATGCACACTGCGATTGATCTCTTCAGCCACCGCGGTTTGCTCCTCGGCAGCGCTGGCGATCTGCGCGTTCATCGAGTTGATGGTGCCTATCAGGTGGCCGATTGCATCCAGTGACGTGCCGGCCTGGTTAGCTTGCTCGGAAGTGCCGTCACCCGCTTCACTGGAGCGACGCATTGCATCCACGGCCGTCTGGGTGCCCTTTTGCAGCCGATCAATCATGCCCTGGATTTCCTGGGTGCTTTGCTGAGTGCGGCTGGCCAAGGCCCTCACTTCATCAGCCACCACTGCGAAGCCCCGGCCAGCTTCCCCTGCTCGTGCTGCCTCAATGGCGGCATTGAGGGCAAGCAAGTTGGTCTGCTCGGCGATGGAGCGGATCACGCCGAGTACGCTGACAATCGAAGAGACGTCTTGCTGCAGACTGTCCAGGGACGTGCCGCTATTGCGGATGTCCTCTACCAACGCATGGATTTGTCTGATGCTGCCATCCACGACCCGTTTGGCGGACTGGCCTTGCTCATCGGTCTGCTGAGCGGCTACCGAGGCGCCCTGTGCGCTTTTGGCCACTTCCTGAGCCGCTGCCGACATTTCATTGATCGCCGTGGCCACTTGATCCGTCTCATGGCGCTGCCGCTCCATGGCCTGCTCGGAACGCTGCGCCTGGCTCGACACTTCCCCGACAAGACTCGTTAATTGAGTGGTCATACCGGCGATCTGCTGCACCAGGCCATGGATCTTGTCAACGAATCGATTGAAGGAGCCTGCCAAGTCGCCCAGTTCATCCTGACTGGTGATCGCTAGACGACGGGTCAGATCACCCTCCCCCGCAGCGATATCATCGAGGTTCGCTTTCATCAACCGAAGCGGACGAAGCAATGTGCCAGCCAGAACAACCCCGATCACACTGATGATGACCAGGACCAGCGCCGCGATACCCACGATACTGAGCAGCATGTCCCGCAGGCGTGCGTTGACACTCTGCTCAACCGCCGCAACCTGTGCATCGATGCCATCCAGGTTTACCGACGAGCCAAAAGCCATGTCCCATTTAGGTAAATATTCGGTATATCCCAACTTGGGAAGCAGCTCGGTCTTCCCCGGCAGTGGTGAGGAATAGAGGAGGTAATGGGTTCCGGCCTTGGCAACTGCAACCAGTTCGTTATTGACGAACACGCCATTGGGATCGCGAGCATCCTTGAAGCTTTTGCCTACACCATCCGGACTGTTGGCTTTGAACAGACGAACCGACTGCGAGTCGTACCCGAAAAAGTACCCCTCCTTGCCGTAAGTAATATTGGAAAGCAACTTGATCACTTCGGCGCGCGCGGCAACATCACCCGGCGCGGAAGCGTCATAGATCGGCTTGATGGCGGTCATCGCGACAGACACATAGCTCTTCAATGTCGCCTTGGCCTCGGCCAGCAAGCGCTCACGCGTCTCGCTGACCTCTCGATCCGCCTGTTCGTGGAGCATGACGACGGTGGCTACGCTGATCACCAGCGCGAATATCAGCACTGGCAGCACTGCCAGCGAAAGTACTTTGGCTTTCAAGCTAATACGCATAGGGCGCTCCAGGAAATCAGTTTGTTATTGTTAGAGAAGACGCAGCTAGCCTGTTTAACGGCCGTTTGGCCGAAAAGTTGAGAATTTTCTCGATTTTGCGTGAGGCAACACCTCAAAAAATGTAGGAACTGTCGGAATGACGTCAGTGCAGACCTGAGGCTTTGGGTAGATCGATACGCACTTGCAGGCCACCGAGATGGCTTGCCTGCAGTTGCAGGTTGCCGCCCCACGCCTCGACAATATCCCGCACGATGCCTAAACCCAAGCCGTGACCGGTGATTTGCTCATCCAGGCGTGCACCTCGGCTGAATACCTGTTCACGCCGGGACTCAGGGATACCCGGCCCGTCATCCTCAACCAGTAAATAAAAGCCCTGCTCCAGCTCGTCGACCGTCAACCGCACTTCGCTGTCCGCCCACTTGCAGGCGTTGTCCAACAGGTTGCCCAGCAGCTCAAGAATATCCTCACGGTCCCACGGCAGACTCAAGCCGCTGGGGACATGGCTGGTCAATAGCAGATGATCGCCGTGAATCATGCGCAACGTGGCCAGCAGGCCACCGAGTTCAGTATCACAGTCAAAACGAGCGCCGGGTAATGCATCACCGGACAAGCGTGCCCGGTTAAGCTCCCGAACCAGCCGCTGTTCAATGTGCGCCAGTTGCTCGCGCAAGGTGTTACGCAAAGCCGGGTAAGCGTCAAGTTGGGGGTTCGACGTCAGGCTGACAAGAACGGCCAATGGCGTCTTCATGGCATGGCCCAGGTTGCCCAAGGCGTTACGGGATCGTTTGAGGCTGTCCTCGGTGTGTGCAAGCAGATGATTGACCTGTGCAACCAACGGTTCCAGTTCCAGCGGAACCTCGCTATCAAGTTGCGAGCGTTGTCCCTGTTGCAACTGGTATATCTGCTTGCGGACGTTCTCCAACGGTCTCAACGCTCGCCGAACGGTCACGCGTTGCAGAACAAGAATCACCAGCAACGCCGCAAGGCCCAAACCAAGGCCAAACTGCTGGACCCGTTGAAAGCTCGCCTTGACCGGCGTGTAGTCCTGAGCGACGGTAATCTCTATGGCCTGACCGAACTTGCGGTAGTCCGTCTTCAGAAGCAACAGCGATTGGCCAGTCGTGCCTAGCTCAAGATTTGCATGCAGCCCGACGTGTTCAAGCGCTGGCAATTCAAGGTCCCATAGCGATCTGGATCGCCAGTGTCCTTGTTCGAAGTCCACACGGAAGTAATGCCCCGAATAAGGTCGCTGATACGCCGCAGACAGGCGATGCTCATCCAGTTGTAAACCACTTGGGCCGCGCACGAGTGCGACCAGCAGGTTTTCGCTCTCGTTACGCAGACCCGCTTCCAGATATCGCTGCAGGCCGACTTCAAACAGCCAAAGGCTGGTTTGCGCCAAAACCACGCATACAACCACCATGACGCTGATCAGGCCTAGACTCAGACGCCCCTGAATGGACTTCAAGCAGGCGCCCCACCAAACCGATAGCCCTGACCGCGGCGGGTCTCGATGACTGCCTTGCCGAGCTTTCGGCGCAAATGATTGACATGCACTTCAATCACATTGGAATCCCGTTCGTTTTCGCCATCGTACAAGTGCTCCGCCAGATGAGTCTTGGACAGGATCTGTTCGGGATGAAGCATGAAATAGCGCAGTAGTCGAAATTCAGCAGAAGTCAGTTGAATGTCTACGCCGTCACTGCTGACACTTTGCCGCCCCTCGTCGAGGTGCAAACCCGCAGACTCCAGACGCGGTTGATTGGCAAGCCCATGGGAGCGGCGTAACAAGGCCTGAATACGCAACTGCAACTCTTCAGGATGAAACGGCTTGGTCAGATAATCATCCGCGCCCGCCTTGAGCCCTTCGATACGTTCAGACCAAGCGCCTCTGGCGGTCAGAACCAACACCGGGGTTGCCAATCCCTTGGCACGCCACTGTTCCAGGACTTGCAAGCCCGGGAGCCCAGGAAGACCCAAATCCAGAACAATCAGATCATAGGGCTCGCTCAACCCTTGATGCACGGCATCTCGTCCATCGGCGAGCCAATCCACGGCATACCCCTGCTTACCCAAACCAGCGAGCAGTTCATCGGCCAACTGAACATGATCTTCCACCAATAACAACCGCATCAGTCATCTTCCTCGTCTTTCAACAGTCGGCTGTCACGCGCATCAAACTTCAATTCGCGAACAACGCCTTCCGTGGTCAGCACCTCAAACTCATAGACATACACACCCTGTTTCTCTTCAAGCTCGGCCTCAAGCAACCTGCCACCGGGATAACGTCCCAGAACCAGATCGACCAATTGCTCAAGCGGCAGGATGATACCCGTCTGCCGCAAGACCAGTGCCTCATCCTGATCAAGGTCTCGGGCATACACCGCTGCGCACACCAGCATCAGGCCACAAGCAATTGCGAGACGCTTTTCAAGTTTCATTTACTTGTCCTGATGATCCTTGAGTATGGCGCCGCTGTTGGCATCTATCTCCACGTCCCACTCAATACCTTGTGCATCACGCAAGTCGACCTGATAAACATGTTTGCCGTACGCCTCATCCAACTCGCTATCGGTGATGACAGCGCCAGGATGGGCCGCCATCGCTGCAGCCTCCAACCTTTCCATTGATTGAACAATGCCGGCGGCGCGCAGCCTGGCGGCCTCCTCATGGCCAATATCCCTGGCGGATGCCAAGCCCGCAACGCAGGCTAGCATTGCGGCCATAACGAGAGTTATCGCGAACTTCATTAGCATTCCTCACTGAGGCATCCGTTTACAGGCTCAGAGAATACCGTCGTCAACTTAATTGAAGCTGAATCTATCTGGCCAGAAGCCATCAGCGCAGCGTTCAAAATCCGTTGATCGCTATTCGCAAGCTATCGGAACGTCGTCAGCGGGCAGGAACTCGGAGCGGTTTTAACCGCATCAGCTAAACCATTGCTGATAAACTCACCGCCTGCACGAATCGCCAAGGCGATCGCCCATTTAAGAGTTGAATGATTTTGGAAATATTTAAAGAGTTTACCTTCGAGTCAGCCCATCGTCTCCCCCACGTGCCTGAGGGCCATAAGTGCGGCCGTCTGCATGGGCACTCGTTCCGGGTAGCGATCTATCTGGCTGGCGATGTCGACCCGTACACTGGATGGATACGGGATTTTTCCGAGATAAAAGCGATCTTCAAGCCTCTGTACGAGCGTCTGGATCACAATTATTTGAATGACATTCCAGGTCTCGATAACCCCACCAGCGAGAACCTGGCGAAGTGGATCTGGAAAGAATTGAAACCATTGCTGCCCGAGCTGTCGGCTATTCGTATCCATGAGACCTGCACCAGCGGGTGCGAGTATCGCGGCGACTGATACCTGGATTACCACAAGCCACCTGAGTTTGAAGAGGTGGCTTTTTTTATGGCTGCAGTTTGAGAGTCCATAAAACGAGCGGACAAACAAAACCCCTGAACGCGTAAGCGATCAGGGGTTCTGGAATTGAATCTTGACGATGACCTACTCTCACATGGGGAAACCCCACACTACCATCGGCGATGCATCGTTTCACTGCTGAGTTCGGGATGGGATCAGGTGGTTCCAATGCTCTATGGTCGTCAAGA